>NC_012669.1:2400000-3600000 GCF_000023105.1 Beutenbergia cavernae DSM 12333 | reverse complement strand
GCGACACGAACGTGCTCGACCTCCCGGTGGTCGACAGCGAGGACCGCGTCGTCGGGCTCCTCACCATCGACGACGCGCTCGAGGTCATCGAGGCCGCGGACACCGAGGACGTCGCGCGCCAGTCCGGCACCGAGCCGTGGACCGGGCACTACATGGCGGCGTCCGTGTGGCGGCTCGCGCGCTACCGCGTCGTCTGGCTGCTCCTGCTGCTCGTCGCGGCGACGCTGACCGTCAGCGTCACGCAGGTGTTCGAGGGCACGCTCGAGCAGGTGACCCAGCTCGCCCTGTTCATCCCGCTGCTCATCGGGACGGGCGGCAACACCGGCGCCCAGGCGGCGACGTCGTGCGTGCGTGCGCTCGCCGTCGGGGAGGTGCGCACCTCGGACCTCGTGGCCGTGATCTGGCGCGAGTGCCGCGTCGGGCTGCTCCTGGGCCTGCTGCTCGCTGCCCTCGCGTTCGGCCTCGGGACGTTGTTCGTCGGCCCGCAGATCGCGGCGGTCGTCGCCCTCGCCCTCGTGCTGATCTGCGCCTGGGCGGCGACGGTCGGCGGCACGATGCCGCTCCTCGCGCGGCGTCTCGGCATCGACCCGGCCGTCGTGTCGGCGCCGATGGTCACGACGCTCGTCGACGCCACCGGGCTCATCATCTACTTCCTCACGGCGCGGGCGGTGCTGGGCATCTAGCGCGGGCCGGGCGGTCGGTCAAAGTGGAATGATTCCAGTTCTGTCCGTAGGGTGGCGAGCATGGCGGACGGCGGCGGTGACCTGGGCGCGACCGCTGACGTGGCCGACGTCGCGGCCCTGCGCTCCCGCGGGCTGCGTGTCACGCGGCCGCGGGTGGCCGTCCTCGCCAGCCTGCGCGAGCACCCGCACGCCTCGGCCGAGGATCTCGTGCGCGACGTCGCCGCCCGCCTCGGGCACGTGTCGGTCCAGGCCGTCTACGACGTCGTCGCCGTGCTCACGGACGGCGGCCTGGTCCGGCGGGTCGACCCCGCCGGCGCCACGTCCGCCCGGTACGAGATCGACACGCGCGACAACCACCACCACCTCGTGTGCCGCCGGTGCGGCGCCGTCGTCGATGTGCCGTGCGCCGTCGGGCACACCGCCTGCCTGACGCCGTCCCTCGACCACGGGTTCACGCTCACCGAGTCCGAGGTCACGTACTGGGGGATCTGTCCCGCCTGCCAGGCCGACGCCAGCTCCTCGACCGACCCAGCCGACGTCGGCGCCCCGTCGACGCCACCTCCCACCGGAAGGATCACATGACCGCCCAGTCCCACCACCCGGCCACGACGAACGACTTCGGAGCGCCCGTCGGCAGCGACCAGCACTCGCTCACGACGGGACCCGACGGACCAGTCGTGCTGCACGACCACTACCTCGTCGAGAAGCTCGCGCACTTCAACCGCGAGCGCGTGCCGGAGCGCGTGGTGCACGCGAAGGGCAGCGGCGCGTTCGGCACGCTCGAGATCACGCACGACGTCAGCCGCTACACCAAGGCGGCGCTGTTCCAGCCCGGGACGACGACGCGCGCGCTCGCCAGGTTCTCGACGGTCGCGGGCGAGCAGGGTTCGCCGGACACGTGGCGCGACCCGCGCGGCTTCGCGCTGAAGTTCTACACGTCGGAGGGGAACTACGACCTCGTCGGCAACAACACGCCGGTGTTCTTCATCCGCGACTCGATCCAGTTCCCGGACTTCATCCACTCGCAGAAGCGGCGCAGCGACACCGGCCTGCGCGACCACGACATGCAGTGGGACTTCTGGACGCGGGTGCCGGCGTCCGCGCACCAGGTCACGTGGCTCATGGGCGACCGGGGCATCCCGCGCACGTGGCGGCACATGGACGGCTTCGGCTCGCACACGTACCAGTGGGTCAACGCCGGCGGCGAGCGGTTCTGGGTGAAGTACCACTTCAAGACGGACCAGGGCATCGAGTTCCTCACCCAGGACGACGCGGACGCGACCGCCGGGATCGACGCCGACGCGCACCGGCGCGACCTCGTCGAGGCGATCGAGCGGGGCGAGTTCCCGAGCTGGAGCGTCAAGGTGCAGGTCATGCCGTACGCGGACGCCGCGGCGTACCGGTTCAACCCGTTCGACCTGACGAAGGTCTGGTCGCAGAAGGACTACCCGCTCATCGACGTCGGCACGATGCGGCTCGACCGCAACCCCGAGGACTTCCACGCCGAGATCGAGCAGGCCGCGTTCTCGCCGTCGACCCTGGTGCCCGGCATCGGCCTCTCCCCGGACAAGATGCTGCTCGGCCGGGTCTTCGCGTACGGCGACGCGCACCGCTACCGGATCGGGGCGAACTACGCGCAGCTGCCGGTGAACGCGCCCGAGGTCGAGGTGAGGTCGTACACGCAGGCCGGGCCGATGCGGCACACGAACTACCCGCCGAGCCGCCCGACGTACGCGCCGAACAGCTTCGGCGGGCCGCACGCGGACCCCGCGGCCGTGACCGAGACGGACGCGTGGAGCGCCGACGCCGAGTTCGTCCGACGGGCGTACACGCTGCGGCCGGACGACGACGACTTCGGCCAGGCGGGCACGCTCGTGCGGGAGGTCCTCGACGACGCCGCCCGCGACCGGCTCGTGGGCAACATCGCCGGCCACCTCCTCGCCGGCGTCTCCGAGCCGATCCTGCTCAAGGCGTTCGCCTACTGGAGCAGCGTCGACGTGACGCTCGGCGGGCGCGTCGAGCGCGTCGTCCGCGAGGTGCAGCGCCGCGCGGTGACCGGCGACGGCGCGGCGGAGCCCGTCACGTCCGGGACCGCCGCCCCCGGCGCCTGACCTCGTCGGTCCGCCCGGGCGCGTGTCCGGGCGGACCGGCGGCGCGGTTGCACGCCGAGCCGGTGGTGCTCTTCGATGGGGCGATGGACGACCCTCCGCATCGAAGACCCCACGACCCTGTCGGACCGCGGGAGCGCACGGGAGCGTGGACCTGATGGACGGCGGAACGCTCGCCAACGTCGGCCTCGTCCTGCTCTTCATCCTCATCGGTGGCGTCTTCGCCGGGACGGAGATCGCGCTGGTCTCGCTCCGCGAGAGCCAGATCGACCAGCTGGAGAAGAAGAGCGCCCGCGGTGCGCGCGTCGCCGACGTGGCGCGCGACCCGAACCGGTTCCTCGCCGCCGTCCAGATCGGCGTCACGGTCGCAGGGTTCTTCTCGGCGGCCTACGGGGCCTCGACGATCGCGCCCGACGTCGCCCCCGTCCTCGCGGGCTGGGGCGTGCCGGACGCGCTTGCCGACACCCTCGCCCTCGTGGGCCTCACGCTCGTCATCGCGTACCTCTCCCTGGTGCTCGGCGAGCTCGTGCCGAAGCGGATAGCGCTGCAGCGCTCGTCCTCCGTGGCGGTCACCGTCGCCCCCACCCTGGACCGGTTCGCGACGCTCATGCGGCCGGTGATCTGGCTGCTGTCGGTCTCGACGAACGCCGTGGTCCGCCTGTTCGGCGGCGACCCGTCGGCGACCGGCGAGGAGATGTCCGACGAGGAGCTGCGTGACCTCGTCATCGCGCACGAAGGGCTTCCCGAGGACGAGCGTCGGATCCTGCGGGACGTCTTCGACGCCGCTGAGCGGTCGATCAGCGAGGTCATGCGGCCGCGGCACGAGGTCGTCTTCCTCGACGCGGACCTGGCGATCGACGAGGCCACGCGGTCCGTCGTCGGCCAGCCGTACTCGCGCTATCCCGTCATCGGCGAGGACTTCGACGACGTCCTCGGCTTCGTGCACGTGCGCGACCTCTTCCTCGCCGAGGTCGGCACCCACGCCGGCGACGACGACGCCGGTGCCCTGCCGCTGACGCCCCCCGGTGCCGGGCCGGCCCGCACCGTCCGCGACCTCGTGCGCGAGATCGTCGTGCTGCCCTCGACGAACGCGCTGCTGCCCTCGATGTCGATGATGCGTCGCGCCCGCATCCACATCGCCGTCGTCATCGACGAGTACGGCGGCACCGACGGCATCGTCACGCTCGAGGACCTCGTGGAGGAGCTCGTCGGCGAGATCCACGACGAGCACGACGCCGAGGCGGTGGTCGCGGACGAGGCCGGCGACGGCGACATCGTCGTCGACGCCGGCCTCAACCTCGAGGACTTCGCCGACGAGGTCGGTTTCGAGCTCGCGGACGAGGGCGACTACGAGACCGTCGGCGGGTACGTGCTCGACCGCCTGGGCCGCGTCGCGGAGCCGGGCGACGTCGTCCCGGCGGGCGACCACGTGCTCGAGGTCGTCGAGACGGACGGCCGGCGCATCGTCCGCGTCCGGGTGCGGCGTACCGACCGCCTATCGTGACGGACGTGCCAGCGGACCTGCTCGTCTACTCGACCCCGCTGCGGCAGCGGTTCCGCGGCATCGACGTGCGCGACGGCGTCCTGCTGCGCGGCGACGCCGGGTGGGGCGAGTTCTCCCCGTTCTGGGACTACGACGCCGACACCTCGCGGCCGTGGCTCGCGGCGGCGCGCGAGGCGGCGGACGTCGGGTGGCCCACGCCGCTGCGCGACCGGGTCCCGGTGAACGTCACGATCCCCGCCGTCGGGCCGGACGACGCCGCGCGCCTGGTCCGCGAGTCCGGGGGCTGCCGGACGGCGAAGGTCAAGGTCGCGGAGCCGGGGCAGGACGTGGCGCAGGAGCAGGCGCGGCTCGAGGCCGTGCGGGACGCCCTGGGCCCCGAGGGCGCCGTGCGGATCGACGCCAACGCCGCGTGGGACCTCGGCACCGCCCTGGACCGGCTCCCGCTCCTCGACCGCGCCGCGGGGGGCCTCGAGTACGCCGAGCAGCCCTGTGCCGCCGTCGCCGACCTCGCCGCGCTGCGCCGTCGTCAGCACGTGCCGATCGCCGCCGACGAGTCGATCCGGCGGGCCGCGGACCCGATGGCCGTGCGCCGGGCGGACGCGGCGGACGTCGTCGTCCTCAAGGTGCAGCCCCTCGGTGGCGTGCGGGCGTGCCTGCGGCTGGCCGAGGAGGTGGGGCTGCCGGTCGTGGTGTCGTCGGCGCTCGAGTCCTCCGTGGGGATCGCCGCCGGCGTCGCGCTCGCCGCCGCGCTGCCGGAGCTGCCCTACGCGTGCGGTCTGGCCACCGTCCACCTGTTCGAGCGGGACGCCGTCGCCGACCCGCTCCTGCCGACGGACGGTGCGCTGGACGTCCGGCGCGTCGTGCCGCGGGCGGCGTCGAGCGCCGGCCTCGGGGCCGACGACGCCACGGCGCGGCGGTGGCGGGCGCGACTCGCGGAGGTGGCCGGGTGAGCGCCCCGGCGGGAGGCGAGAACGCGTCGACGCGCACGGCGCGGGAGCTCGTCGAGGCGCTCGTCGAGCACGGCGTGCGGCACGCCGTCCTGGCGCCGGGCTCGCGCAGCGCGCCGCTCGCGTACGCCCTGCTGGTCGCGGAACGCGCCGGGCGCCTCGCGCTGCACGTGCGCATCGACGAGCGCAGCGCCGGCTTCGTCGCGCTCGGGATCGCGAAGGCGTCGGGGAAGCCGGCGGTGGTGGTGACGACGTCGGGCACGGCGGTCGCGAACCTGCACCCAGCGGTGCTCGAGGCCGGGCACGCGCGCGTGCCGCTGCTCGTGCTCTCGGCGGACCGGCCCCTCGAGCTGCGCGGGACCGGCGCCAACCAGACCACCGACCAGGTCGACCTGTTCGGGGTCGGCACGGACGTCTCGCGGCCGCGGTGGAGCGTCGACATGCCGGCTCCGGGTGGGTCCGAGCCGGCCGAGCCCGGCGAGCCCGGGCACGAGCCGGACGTGCGGGACGTCGTCGCGCGGGCGGTGGCGGCGGCTCGCGGCGTTCCCGGCGCGGCGTCCGCGCGGGAGCTCGACGGCGTTCCGGGGGCGGTGCACGTCAACGTCGCCTTCCGGGAGCCGCTCGTGCCGGACCTGCCGCTGGCGGGCGGGGAGCGGCCGGCCCCCGTGCCGACGGAGCCTTCCGCGTCGGTGCCGGTGTCGGCCGATGCGTCGGCGTCGGCGCACTTCTCGGCGAGGGCGGTGCCCGGTGCCGGGTCCGGCACGATCGTGATCGCTGGCGACGCCGCCGGCCCTGCCGCCCGCCGGCTGGCCGAGGCCGCGGGCCTGCCGCTGCTCGCGGAACCGTCGTCCGGGGCGCGCGGCGGCCCGAACGCCGTCGTCAGCCCGGCACAGCTCCTCGGCGTACCGGGACTCGGTGACGCCGTCCGGCGCGTCGTCGTCCTCGGCCGGCCGACGCTCTCCCGGCCGGTGTCGCGGCTGCTGGGGCGGGCGGACGTCGAGGTCGTCGTGGCCGACCCCGCGGGGATGCCGTGGCTCGCGCCACCCCGGGCGCTCCACGTGCCGGCTGACGCTCTCGCGCTCGAGCCCGGCGACCCGGCGTGGCTGGCGCGGTGGGGTGCCGCGTCCGACGCCGCCGGTCTCGTGCTCGACGACGTCGCCGCTCGCGCCGCCCTCACCGGGCCGGGGGTGGCCCGCCTCGTGGCCGCCGCTGCCGCGCGGTCCGGCGACGTGCTGCTCGCCGGGTCGTCGATGGCCGTGCGTCACCTCGACACGGCCGCCGCGCCGTCGGACGCCCAGATCCTCGCCAACCGCGGGCTCGCGGGGATCGACGGGACGGTGTCGACCGCCGTCGGCCTCGCGATCGCAACACGCCCCGGTACGACGGTGCGTGCGCTGCTCGGCGACCTCACCCTGCTGCACGACGCCGGCGGACTCGCCCGCGGGCCGCTCGAGCGGGAGGTCGCGGTGCAGCTCGTGGTCCTGCACGACGACGGCGGCGCGATCTTCGCGACCCTCGAGCAGGGTGAGCAGCGCCTCGCGGGGGAGTTCGAGCGGGTCTTCGGCACGCCGCAGGGCGTCGACCTGGCGGCGCTCGCGGCCGCGTACGGCGTCGAGCACGTGCGTGTGGAGGACAGGCGTGCGCTGGAGTCCGCGCTGCGTGCCCCGGCGCCCGGGCGGAGCCTCGTCGAGGTGCCCGTGGCGCGGGATCAGGTGCGCGCCGACGTCCAGGAGCTCGACGCGCGGATCGTCGCGGCGGCGACAGCTGCCCTGTCGCGCAGTGGGCGCGCTCCACAGCCCTGACCCGGGCTGCGCTCTCGGTCCCGACCCGGCCGCGCTCCTGAGCCCAGACCCCGGCAGACGCCGGGCGGCCGGCCGCTGGCGGCGCCAGCAGTCGTTCCCAGGTAGCTCTCAGGCTTCGCTCAGGTCCCCGCCAGGCCGGCGGTGTGCACTTCTCGTCATCGTCGGACCACTTCCCACGGAGGCGAAGATGAACGCACAGCACGACAGCGAGGGCCAGACCCCCGCGCCGCGGCCGGACGGCCCTGCGGAGCAGTCGGTCGACCCGTCGGCCCAGCAGGGCGGGCGCCAGGAGCCGCCCGCCCGCGAGGCCGCGCCCACTCAGGAGCTGCCCGCCCGCGAGGCCGCGCCCACGCAGGAGCTGCCCGCCGCATCGGCGGCCCACGAGACGGCGCGCCAGCCGGCCGGCGAGCCGGTGCTCGTCGGCGCCGGGGCACCGCAGCCGCTCGGGCACGTCGCCGCGCACCCCGCGCGGCCGCAGGCCCACCCGGCGGCGCACCCCGGTCAGCACCCGGCCCCGACCCAGGCGCCGGGCCAGGCACACCCGGCCCCGGCCCACGCACCTCAGCCCGTCCCCGGCGTGAGCCCGCTCGGGTTCGCGTACGAACCGGCGACCCAGCACGGCCCGGCGACCCAGCACGGCCCCGTGCCCCCGCCCCCGGGCGGGACGTTCGGCGGGGCGACGCCCCCGCAGCAGCCCCCGGCCCCGAAGCAGCGGCGCACGTGGCCGGCCGTCGCGGCCGCGGCCCTGGTGGCGGCCGTGCTCGCCGCTGGCGGCACGGCGGCGGCCACCGGGGCCTTCAGCAACGAGGAGACGCCGTCGTCCTCGTACTCGGACCTCGGCAGCGCGCCCTCGGCGGACGTCCCCACGCAGTCCGACGGGTCCGTCGACTGGCAGGCCGTCGCGGCGGCCGTCCAGGACTCCGTGGTCGCGATCGCCGTGAGCAGCGCGCAGGGCGAGGTGGCCGGATCGGGTGTCGTCATCGACGCGAGCGGCTACGTCGTGACGAACAACCACGTCGTGGCGGGGGCCGGAGACGGCGAGATCACGGTCCGACTGGCCGACGGCCGGCTCTACGAGGCGAACGTCGTCGGGACCGACCCGACCACCGACATCGCCGTGATCGAGCTCGTCGACGCGCCGGACGACCTCGCCGCCGCAACGCTCGGCGACTCGGGCGCGGTCGCCGTCGGCGAGGCGGTCATGGCCGTCGGCAACCCGCTCGGCCTGGACAACACCGTGACGACTGGGATCGTCTCGGCGCTCGACCGCCCCGTGTCGACGTCGGAGGACGGCAGCGCCGCCAGCGCGGTGGTGACGAACGCGATCCAGATCGACGCCGCGATCAACCCGGGCAACTCGGGCGGACCGCTGTTCAACGCCGCCGGCGAGGTGATCGGGATCAACTCCTCGATCGCGTCCATGCCGAACGCGGCCGGCGGCAGCTCCGGCAGCATCGGCCTCGGCTTCGCGATCCCGGTCAACCAGGTGCGCGACGTCGCCGAGCAGCTCATCGAGGACGGGACCGCCGAGCACGCGTTCCTCGGGGTGACGCTGAGCGACGCGACGTCGACAGTCGACGGCGTGACCCGCCAGGGCGCGGAGGTCCAGGAGGTCACCGACGGGACGCCGGCGGCGGACGCCGGCCTGCAGCCGGGCGACGTCATCGTCGGGATCGACGGCAAGCCCGTCGGCGGGGCCGAGTCCCTGACCGGCTTCGTCCGGCAGTACGCGGCCGGCGACGAGGTGACGCTGACCGTCGTCCGCGACGGCGAGGCGATCGACGTCACGGCGACGCTCGCGGCACGGCCCGCGGACGAGGCGCCGGCCGACTCCGGTTCGCCGGGCTCGGGCGAGTCGGAGGACCCCGGGCAGCTTCCCCAGCTGCCCGGTCTGCCCTGGGGTGACGACGGCTGACGCCGTCCCTCAGGCAGCGGCGCCGGGTGTCGGCGCGGACGTTCCCCCTTTGCGTCCGTGTCCGGTACCCGGCGTCGTCAGCTCCCCAGCCGGCGCGAGGCCCTCAGCCGATGCCGAGCGCCGACCGCACGGGCACGAGCTTCGCCTCGGACTCGGCCAGCTCGGCCACGGGGTCCGACGCGGCGACGATGCCGCAGCCGGCGAACAGCCGCAGCCGCCGCGGGTCGTCGGTCGAGACCTCGGCGCACCGCAGCGCGATGCCCCACTCGCCGTCGCCGTCGGCCCCGAGCCATCCCACGGGACCCGCGTAGCGGCCCCGGTCCATGCCCTCGGCCTCCGCGATGATGCGCGCGGCGACGTCGGTCGGGGTGCCGCACACGGCAGCCGTCGGGTGCAGAGCGGCGGCGAGCGCCAGGCTCGACGGCGCCTCGTCGCCCACCTCGTCCAGGACGGCGGTGACGTCGGTCGCGAGGTGCATGACGTTCGGCAGGTGCAGCACGGACGGGACCTCCGGCACGTTCGCGGTGGCCGCGAACGGCGCGAGCGCAGCGGCGAGGGACGACACGGCGAACTCGTGCTCCTCGAGGTCCTTCGACGACCTCGCGAGGGTCGCCGCACGCGCGAGGTCGGCGTCGTCGTCGCCCGTGCGACGGATGGTCCCCGCCAGCACGCGCGACGCCACGAGGCCGCGTTCGCGCCGCACGAGCAGCTCCGGTGTCGCACCCACGAGGCCGTCGACGGCGAACGTCCAGCACGAGTCGTAGTCGCCGGCGAGCCGGCGGAGGAGGGAGCGGACGTCGACGGGCTCGTCGGCGCTCGCCCAGGAGTCGCGCGCGAGCACGACCTTGGCCGCCTCCCCGGCCCGGATCCGGGCGACGACGTCGGCGACGGCGCGCCGCCACGCCGCCGGCTCCAGCGCGCCGGCGAGCGAGCGCACCCCGCGCGGCTCGCGCACGGGCGCAGCGGCGGAGCGCTCCCGGGCGAGCGACGGGCGAGGGCCGACCCGGGCTCCCGTCTCGATGGTCGTCAACCAGGAGACGCCGTCGCGGCGGCCGATGACGACGCGCGGCACGACGAGCGATCCGCCGGCGGGGGAGTCGGGCGAGAACGAGAACGAGCCGAACGCCACGGCGCCGGTCCCGCGTACGCCGACCTCGTCGCGGACGACGGCGCGCCGGCCCAGGTCGGCGAACCACGCGTCAGCCCGGGCCATCCGGTCGGGGCCGGCGACGTCGGTCCGCGCGGCCTCGCCCCAGGCGACGAGCCCGTCACCGCGTCGGATCCACGACATCGCCCCGCGCGGGTCGTCGTGCGGGAGGAGGTCGGCGAGCGGACCCACGTCGGGGACGGCGACCGTCCGGACGACGAGCGGATCGGCGACGTCGGAGGGTGCGAGCTCGGTCATCGCGTTCAGCGTACGCACTCGCGATGGGCGAGGATGACACCCATGCCGCGCGCCCAGCTCGACAAGGACCCCCACGACGTCGCCGGCATGTTCGACGACGTCGCTCGCCGCTACGACCTCACGAACGACGTGCTCTCGCTCGGCATGGACCGGCTGTGGCGCCGCGCGACCCTCGACGCGCTCGGGGCGCGGCCGGGCGAGCGCGTGCTCGACCTGGCGGCCGGCACCGGAACGTCCAGCGCCGACCTCGCGGACGACGGCGTCGACGTCGTCAGCTGCGACTTCTCCACCGGGATGGTCGCGGAGGGCAAGCGACGGCGTCCCGACCTCGCGTTCGTCGCCGGCGACGCGACGCGGCTGCCGTTCGCCGACGGCTCGTTCGACGCCGTGACGATCTCGTTCGGGCTCCGCAACGTCTCGCCGGCGGTCGCCGGCCTGAGCGAGATGCTCCGGGTGACGCGGCCGGGAGGGCGCCTCGTCGTCGCGGAGTTCTCGACCCCGCCCTGGGCGCCGTTCGAGGCGCTGTACGGGTTCTACCTGCAGACGTTCCTCACGCCGCTCGCCAAGGCTGTGTCCTCCAACCCGGAGGCCTACGACTACCTCGAGGAGTCGATCCGGGACTGGCCGGACCAGCTCGGCGTCGCCGCTCTCCTGCACGAGGCCGGGTGGCGCGGCGTCGGGTACCGCAACCTCACCGGCGGCATCGTGGCGCTGCACCGAGCGAGGAAGATCGCGACCGAGAACACGAGCGCGGGACGCGGCTAGAGCTCGGGGCGAACGCGTCGAGCGCACCCACCCAGCGGGAGGCGCACCGGTGCGGATGCGGACTCGGGTGCCCGGTGTTCCCATGGAACGGTCGGTGACTCCGCCGGCCCCGTCTCACGAGGACGGGCACTCGAAGGGAGTCGACATGGGACTGGGCGACAAGATCAAGAACGCCGCCGAGGACGCGGCGGGCAAGGTCAAGGAGGGCGTCGGGAAGGCGACCGACGACGAGCGGCTCCAGGCCGAGGGCGAGGCGCAGCAGGCCGAGGCCGAGGCCCGCAAGAAGGCCGAGCACGCGAAGGACACGGTCAAGGACGCCGCGGACAAGGCGAAGAACCGGCTCGAGTGACGTCGTCGCTCCTCCGGGTGGGCGAGGGGGCCGGCCGAGGCCGGCCCCCTCGCCCGCGTCCGGGCTGGTCCGAGGACCGAGGCGCGTGCGCAGGGACCGAGGTTAGGGCAGCCTTGCAAGACACCCCCGAGGGCGATTTGTAGAGTGATTCGTCGAGGAGTTGTGGGCATGGCGTGAACCCTGATTCCCCACCGACCGTCACCCGACGGTCACAGGCATGGTCACACGAGGGTCACACTGATGGCGGGGTGAGCTGATGGTCGCGGATCGCACCGGCGATGCCGATGTGATCGTCGTCGGCGCCGGCCCCGCGGGTTCGGCTACCGCCCACTACCTCGCCCAGCACGGGCTCGAGGTGCTCCTGCTCGAGAAGGCGACGTTCCCGCGCGACAAGGTCTGCGGCGACGGGCTCACGCCCCGCGCCGTCGCCGAGCTCGTCACGATGGGCGTTCCCACCCGCCCCGAGGACGGCTGGATCCGGAACAAGGGTCTGCGCGTCATCGGCGGCGGGCACCGGCTCGAGCTGCCGTGGCCGCAGGTCGCCAGCTACCCGGACTACGGGCTCGTCCGCGCCCGCTCCGACCTCGACTCCACGCTCGCCTCCCACGCACGCGCCAGCGGGGCGAAGCTGCTCGAGGGGATGGCCGTCACGAAGCCCGTGACCGACGACGCCGGCCGGATCGTCGGCGTGCAGGCGCGGCCGGTCGACTCCCGCGGCCGCGCGACCGGGGAGGCGCAGCGCACGTTCACGGCGCCGCTCGTCGTCGACGCGGGCGGAGTCTCCGCCCGGGTCGCCACCGCGATGGGTGTCGAGAAGCGGTCCGACCGCCCGCTCGGCGTCGCCGTGCGCACCTACTTCCGCACCGAGCGGCACGACGACGACTGGATGGAGTCGCACCTCGAGCTGTGGGACGGCCCGCCCGGGAAGTCCGACCTGCTCCCGGGCTACGGCTGGATCTTCGGCCTCGGCAACGGCCTCGCGAACGTGGGTCTCGGCAGCGTGAGCTCGACGGCGCGCGCCACCCAGCTGGACTACAAGTCGCTCTTCTCTCGGTGGATGCAGAACGTGCCCGGCGAGTGGGGCTTCACGCCGGAGAACCAGGTCGGCGACCTGCGCAGCGCCGCCCTGCCCATGGCGTTCAACCGCACGCCGCACTACACCCGCGGGCTCCTGCTCGTCGGCGACTCCGGCGGCATGGTCTCCCCGTTCAACGGGGAGGGGATCGCCTACGCGCTGCAGGCGGGCCGGGTGGCGGCCGACGTCGTCGCCCAGGCGCTCGCCCGGCCCGATGCGCCGTCCCGCGAGCGCGCGCTCGCCGCCTACCCGCGCCGCATGCGCGACGACCTCGGCGGCTACTACACGCTGGGCCGTCACTTCGTCCGACTGATCGAGCACCCCCGTGTCATGCGGATCTGCACGAAGTACGGGCTCCCGCGGCCGCTGCTCATGCGGTTCACCCTCAAGCTGCTCTCCGACTCGTACGACCGCCGCGGCGGCGATGCGATCGACCGACTCATCACCGCGCTCACGAAAGTGGTGCCCGCAGCATGACGAACCCCTACGTGCCCATCCTCATCATGATGGCGATCGCCGCCGTCATGGCGATCGGTGGCGTCGCGACGAGCATGATCATCGGGCCGAAGCGGTACAACCGCGCGAAGCTCGAGGCGTACGAGTGCGGCGTCCAGCCGACTCCCCACGCCGTCGGCCACGGCCGGTTCAACGTCCGCTACTACCTGGTGGCGATGACCTTCATCATCTTCGACATCGAGGTCGTGTTCCTGTACCCCTGGGCCGTCGCGTTCACCGAGCTCGCGGTGTTCGGGCTGGTCGCGATGATGGCGTTCCTGTTCCTCATCACGGTGCCGTTCGTGTACGAGTGGCGCCGCGGCGGGCTGGACTGGGACTGAGAGGAGCAACCATGGGCATCGAGGAGAAGGCACCGTCCGGCTTCATGCTCGCCAAGGTCTCGGACCTGGTGGGCCTCATCCGCAAGTCGTCGCTGTGGCCGGTCACGATGGGCCTCGCGTGCTGCGCCATCGAGATGATGGCGACCGGTACGCCGCGGTTCGACATCTCGCGCTTCGGCATGGAGGTGTTCCGGGCGTCGCCGCGCCAGGCCGACCTGATGATCGTCTCGGGCCGGGTCAGCCAGAAGATGGCGCCCGTCGTCCGGCAGGTCTACGACCAGATGTCGGAGCCGAAGTGGGTCCTGTCGATGGGCGTGTGCGCCTCGAGCGGCGGGATGTTCAACAACTACGCCGTCGTGCAGGGCGTCGACCACATCCTCCCGGTCGACATCTACCTCCCCGGCTGCCCGCCCCGGCCGGAGATGCTGCTCAACGCGATCCTCGAGCTGCACGAGCAGATCCGGTCCGAGCCGCTGGGCGCGAACCGTGCCGAGGCCGCCCGCGCCGTCGAGGCGGCGGCCCTGCGCGCCACGCCCACGCACGAGATGACGGGGCTGTTGGCGTGAGCGATCTGCCTCAGGAACCGAACACGGAGGTCGGGGAGCCGGCCGAGGTTCGCCGTCGTCTCGACGTCGTGGCCACCGGCCGCGGCATGTTCGGCGCCCAAGACACGGGCGACACGTCCGGCTACGGCGGCCTCGTCCGCACGGTCATCACGGCGACGCCGGCCGAGCGCCCCTACGGTTCCTACTTCGACGAGGTCGTCGACATCCTCACCGAGGTGCTCGACGAAGCCGGCGTGGCGTTCGACGACGCCGTCGAGAAGGTCGTCGTCGACCGTGACGAGCTCACGCTCGACGTCCGCCGTGAGCACCTGGTGCTGGTGGCTCTGTCGTTGCGGGACGACCCCGACCTGCGGTTCGACCTCAGCCTCGGCGTCAGCGGCGTGCACTACCCGGCCGACACCGGCCGTGAGCTGCACGCCGTGTACCACCTGCACTCGATCACCCACAACCGCAGGCTGCGGCTCGAGGTGGCGGTGCCCGACGCCGACCCGCACGTCCCGTCGACCACCGCCGTCTACCCGGCGAACGACTGGCACGAGCGCGAGACGTGGGACTTCTTCGGGATCGTCTTCGACGGTCACCCGGCGCTCGCGCGCATCGAGATGCCCGACGACTGGGTGGGACACCCGCAGCGCAAGGACTACCCGCTCGGCGGGATCCCGGTCGAGTACAAGGGCGCGACGATCCCGCCCCCCGACGAGCGGAGGGAGTACCGCTGATGTCCACGCAGACCTCCCCACCCACGCCCACCGACGACGACGTGCCCGAGTTCACCGCCAGCGGCGGCGACTGGGCGCAGATCGCCGAAGAGGCGGCGCGCCTCGGCGAGGAGCGGATCGTCGTCAACATGGGCCCGCAGCACCCGTCGACGCACGGCGTGCTGCGGCTCGTGCTCGAGATCGACGGCGAGTCCGTCGTCGAGGCCCGAGCCGGCATCGGGTACCTCCACACGGGCATCGAGAAGAACATGGAGTTCCGGACCTGGACGCAGGGCGTGACGTTCTGCACCCGGATGGACTACGTGGCGCCGCTGTTCCAGGAGGCCGCGTACTGCCTCGGGGTCGAGAAGCTGCTCGGCGTCGAGGTGCCGGAGCGGGCCACGCTCATCCGCGTGCTGCTCATGGAGCTCAACCGGATCTCGTCGCACCTCGTGGCGATCGCGACCGGCGGGAACGAGCTGGGCGCGACGACGATCATGACGATCGGCTTCCGTGAGCGCGAGGAGATCCTGCGGATCTTCGAGCTCATCACGGGTCTGCGGATGAACCACGCGTACATCCGGCCCGGCGGCGTCGCGCAGGACATCCCGCCCGGCACCACCGACACCGTCCGCGACGCGTTGCCCCGCATCGAGCGGGGCCTCGACGAGCTGGCGAAGCTCATGCTCGCCAACCCGATCTTCAAGGCCCGGCAGGTCGGCGTCGGCTACCTGTCCCTCTCGGCCGCGATGGCGCTCGGCGTCACCGGTCCCGTGCTCCGCTCGGCGGGCCTCCCGTTCGACCTGCGCAAGGCCCAGCCGTACTGCGGCTACGAGACGTACGACTTCGACGTGCCGACGTCCACCGACTCCGACGCGTACTCGCGGATCGTGCTCCGGCTGGACGAGGCGCGCGAGTCGATCAAGATCGTCCGGCAGGTGCTCGAACGCCTCGACGCGCAGGACCGGACGGGCTCGCACCCGGTCATGGTCGCGGACAAGAAGATCGCGTGGCCCGCGCAGCTCGCGCTCGGCCCCGACGGTCAGGGGAACTCGGCCGAGCACATCCGCACCATCATGGGCACGTCGATGGAGGCGCTCATCCATCACTTCAAGCTCGTGACGGAGGGCTTCCGCGTCCCGGCCGGGCAGGTGTTCTCGCAGGTGGAGCACCCGCGCGGTGTCATCGGGGTCCACCTCGTGTCCGACGGCGGCACACGGCCGTACCGCGCACACTTCCGCGACCCGTCGTTCAACAACCTGCAGGCGCTCGCCGCGATGTGCGAGGGCGGCCAGGTGGCCGACGTCGTCGTCGCCGTGGCCTCGCTCGATCCGGTGCTGGGAGGAGTCGACCGATGAGCGGACACGCACGGACCTACGCGCCCGACGTCGAGGAGCGGTTGCGCGCCGACGCCGCCGTCATCCTGGAGCGCTACCCGGAGCAGCGCTCCGCGCTGCTGCCGCTGCTGCACCTCGTGCAGGCGGAGGACTCCTACGTCAGCCCGGCCGGCATCGCGCTGTGCGCCGACCTGCTCGGCCTGACGAACGCCGAGGTCTCCGCCGTCGCGACGTTCTACACGCAGTACAAGCGGCGCCCGAACGGCCGCTACACGGTCGGCGTGTGCACGAACACCCTGTGCGCCGTCATGGGCGGCGACGAGATCTTCGACCGCGTGAGCGAGCGCCTCGGCGTCGGGCACGACGAGACCACGCAGGACGGCGCGATCACGCTCGAGCGGATCGAGTGCAACGCCGCGTGCGACTACGCGCCGGTGCTCATGGTCAACTGGGAGTTCTTCGACAACCAGACACCGACGTCGGCCGTCGACCTGGTCGAGGCGCTCGCGGCGGACCAGCCGGTCACCCCGACCCGGGGCGCGGCGCAGGTGCAGGACTTCCGTGCCACGTCCCGCGTGCTCGCCGGCTTCGAGGACGGCCGCGCCGACGAGGGCCCGGGCGCCGGCGAGGCGTCGCTGGTCGGGCTCCGGATCGCGCGGGAGCACGGCTGGTCGGCACCGGAGTACCCGGGTGCCGCGACCGCCGAGGACACCGGGACGGCCGACGTCGCGGCGGCCGAGGCGGCCGGCACCGCGCCGGTGGGGGAGCAGCAGTCGAGCACGCAGCACACCCCGCCCACGCCGAGCGAGGCGTCGGGCGAGCGGCCGGACGACGCACCGGCCGCGACCGCCGAGGAAGGTGACGCGTGATGGCCGACGCCCCGACGACGCAGCCGAGCCGGCCGGGCATGCCCACGCTCACCCCGGTCCTGTCGGACATCTGGGACGCCCCCAGGTCCTGGACGCTCGAGGCCTACCGCGAGCGCGGCGGATACCGCGCGCTCGAGGAGGCGCGCTCGCGCAAGCCCGAGGAGATCGTCGACGCCGTCAAGGCGTCCGGCCTGCGTGGCCGCGGCGGTGCCGGGTTCCCGACCGGTCTCAAGTGGAGCTTCCTGCCGCCGCCCGACGGCGGGCCGCGCTACCTGGTCGTGAACGCCGACGAGTCCGAGCCGGGCACGTGCAAGGACATCCCGCTCATGCTCGCGAACCCGCACGCGCTCATCGAGGGCTCGGCGATCACGTCGTACGCGATCGGCTGCGACCACGCGTTCATCTACCTGCGCGGCGAGGTCGTGCACGTGTACCGGCGGCTGCTCGCAGCGGTGCGCGAGGCGGAGGCCGCCGGCCTGCTGGGCGGCCTGCGGATCACCGTCCACGCCGGAGCCGGCGCGTACATCTGCGGTGAGGAGACGGCGCTGCTCGACTCCCTCGAGGGCCTCCGGGGGCAGCCTCGCCTCAAGCCGCCGTTCCCCGCCGTCGCGGGTCTCTACGCGCGGCCGACCGTCGTCAACAACGTGGAGTCGATCGCCAGCGTCCCGTCCATCGTGCTCGGCGGGCCGGAGTGGTTCACGTCGATGGGCACCGAGAAGTCGGCGGGCTTCGGCCTGTTCTCGCTGTCGGGGCACGTGACGCGGCCGGGCCAGTACGAGGCCCCGCTCGGCATCACGCTGCGTGAGCTCCTGGACCTCGCCGGCGGCGTCCGCGACGGCCACGAGCTGAAGTTCTGGACGCCGGGCGGCTCCTCGACGCCGATCCTCACCGACGAGCACCTCGACGTCCCGCTCGACTACGAGTCGGTGGCCGGCGCCGGGTCGATGCTCGCCACGCGGGCGCTGCAGATCTTCGACGAGACGACGTCGGTGGTGCGCGCCGTCGCGCGGTGGACCGACTTCTACGCGCACGAGTCCTGCGGCAAGTGCACCCCGTGCCGCGAGGGCACGTACTGGCTCAAGCAGATCCTGCACCGGCTCGAGGAGGGCCGCGGCACGGCCGAGGACCTCGACACGCTCGACGAGATCACGGCGAACATCGCGGGCCGCAGCTTCTGCGCGTTCGGCGACGCCGCCGTCACGCCGATCCAGAGCGGCATGAAGTACTTCCGCTCGGAGTTCGAGGCCGGCACCCACACGCCTGCGCGGGAGCTCTTCCCGTACACGGCGTCGACAGTCTTCTCCGGAGTGAGCTCATGACGACGACGCAGTCCGGCTCCCAGGCCGACGTCGCCCCTGCCGACCTCGTCGAGGTGACGATCGACGGCGTCACGACGCACGTCGCCAAGGGCACGTTGATCATCCGGGCGGCCGAGCAGATCGGGATCGCGATCCCGCGGTTCTGCGACCACCCCCTGCTCGCTCCCGCGGGTGCCTGCCGGCAGTGCCTCGTCGAGGTCGCGATGCCGGGCCGCGACGGCAACCTGGCGGCGATGCCGAAGCCCCAGGCCTCCTGCACGATGGAGGTCACGGCGGGGATGGTCGTGAAGACCCAGCTGACGTCGCCGGTCGCGGAGACGGCGCAGCACGGCGTCATGGAATTCCTGCTCATCAACCACCCGCTCGACTGCCCGGTCTGCGACAAGGGCGGCGAGTGCCCGCTGCAGAACCAGGCGATGTCGAACGGCCGCGCGACGAGCCGGTTCCACGACGTCAAGCGGACGTACGCCAAGCCGCTCGCGATCTCGACGCAGGTCCTGCTCGACCGGGAGCGCTGCATCCTCTGCCAGCGGTGCACCCGGTTCTCGGCGGAGATCGCCGGCGACCCCTTCATCGACCTGCAGATGCGGGGCGCGGCACAGCAGATCGGCCGGTTCGACGAGCAGGTGCTCGGGTTCGAGGGCGAGCTGCCCCGAGGCGAGGCACAGCTGGACACGTCGGGCCGCCCGTTCTCGTCGTACTTCTCCGGCAACACGATCCAGATCTGCCCCGTCGGCGCGCTGACGAGCGCGGCGTACCGCTTCCGGTCGCGTCCGTTCGACCTGGTCTCGACGCCGTCGATCGCCGAGCACGACGCGTGCGGCTCCGCGATCCGGATCGACCACCGCCGCGGCGTCGTGCTGCGTCGCCTGGCCGGCGACGACCCGGCGGTCAACGAGGAGTGGATCAGCGACAAGGACCGGTTCGCGTTCCGCTGGCAGACCATGCCGGACCGGCTGGAGGCGCCCCTCGTCCGGGAGGACGACGCGCTCATCCCGACGAGCTGGCCCGACGCGTTCCACACCGCCGCCACGGCGCTCGCCGGTGCGCTCGCGCGCGGACCGGTGGCCGCCCTGCCGGGCGGTCGCGTCACGGTGGAGGACGCCCACGCGTGGGGGGCGTTCGCCCGCACCGTGCTCGGCACGAACGACGTCGACTTCCGCGCCCGGACGCACTCCGCGGAGGAGGCGGACTTCCTGGCCGCCTCCGTCGCCGGGGCCGGCGTCGGGGTGACGTACGCCGACCTGGAGCGCGCCGGGTTCGTCCTGCTCGCGGGGCTCGAGCCCGAGGAGGAGGCGGCCACGATCTTCCTGCGGCTCCGCAAGGGGGTGCTGGCCGGGCGGGTGCAGGTCGCCACGCTCGCGCCGCTCGTCTCGCGGGGTGCCAGCAAGCTGCGCGCCCGCTGGCTCCCGGCGGCGCCGGGCACCGAGGCGGAGGTCCTGGACGCGCTGAGCGGTGCCGACCTCGGCGACGACCCGTCGGGCGCCGTCGTGCTCGTCGGCGAGCGGCTCGGCGCCGTGCCGGGCGCGCTCTCGGCCGTGGCGCGGCTGGCGCAGCGCACCGGTGCCCGCGTGGCGTGGGTGCCGCGGCGGGCCGGCGACCGCGGCGCCGTCGAGGCGGGCCTCCTGCCGACGCTGCTGCCCGGCGGTCGTCCGGTCGCCGACGACGCGGCCCGTGCCGACGCCGCCGCGCGCTGGGGCGTGCCGTCGCTGCCTTCCGAGCCCGGGCGTGACCTGACCGGGATCCTCGCCGCAGCGCAGGCCGGCGAGCTCGCCGGGCTCGTCGTCGGTGGGCTCGACCTCGAGGACCTGCCCGACCCCGCCGCGGCCCGTGCGGCGCTGGAGGCCGTGCGGGCGTCCGGTGGCGTCGTCGTCCAGCTGGAGGTGCGGAGGTCGGCGGTGACCCCCTTCGCCGACGTCGTCCTCCCCGTCGCCCCGCCGGTGGAGAAGGCCGGCACGTTCCTCACCTGGGAGGGACGACCCAGGTCGTTCGGCGCGGTCTTCGACACGGCGGCGTTCTCCGACGCCGGCGTGCTCACGGAGCTCGCAGCGGCGATGGGGCGTGCACTTCCCGCCCCGGTCTGGCCCGCCTGGACCGGCGCACGTGCTCTCGCGCCCGCCGTCCCCGCGCCCGAGCCGGTGGCCCCGCCCGCTGGGCACGTCGTGCTCGCCACGTGGCGCCTGCTGCTCGACGCCGGGCGCGGGCAGGACGGGGAGCCGCACCTCGCGGGCACGGCCCACCGACCGGTGGCGCGGCTGGCCCCGGGCACCGCGGAGGCGCTCGGCCTGGCCGACGCCTCGGAGATCACCGTGCGCGGTCCGCGTGGTGCCGTCACGCTGCCCCTGGTGCTCGTGCCGATGGCCGAGCACGTCGTGTGGCTCCCGCAGCACGCACCCGGAGTCTCGGTGCACTCGGACCTCGGCGCCGGGGCCGGGGACGTCGTGGAGGTGGTCCGGTGAACTCGCAGCTGGCTGGTGTCGCCGCGGACTTCAGCAACGACGTCTGGTGGATCTGGGTCGTCAAGGGTGTCGCGATCCTCGTCTTCCTGCTGGTGTCGGTGCTGTTCGCGATCTGGGCCGAGCGCAAGGTCCTGGCGAAGATGCAGACCCGGACGGGGCCGAACGTGCACGGTCCGTTCGGTCTGCTGCAGTCCCTCGCCGACGCGATGAAGCTCCTCTTCAAGGAGGACATCACCGTCAAGGCGGCCGACAAGTTCGTCTACCTGCTCGCCCCGCTGATCGCCGTCTTCTCGGCTCTGCTCGTGTTCGCCGTCATCCCGTTCGGCCCCGAGGTCAACCTGTTCGGCATCATCACGCCGCTGCAGCTCACGGACCTGCCGGTCGCCGTCCTGTACATCCTCGCCGTCACCGCCGTGGGCGTGTACGGGATCATGCTCGGCGGCTGGGCGTCCGGCTCGACGTACCCGCTGCTGGGCTCGGTCCGGGCGACGGCGCAGGTCATCAGCTACGAGCTCGCGATGGGCCTGTCGCTGGTGAGCGTGTTCATCGTCTCGGGCTCGATGTCGACGTCGCAGATCGTGGACGCGCAGGCGCAGCTGTGGTGGGGGCTCGCGCTCATCCCGGCGTTCGTGGTGTACATCGTGTCGATGGTGGGGGAGACGAACCGGCTCCCCTTCGACCTCCCCGAGGCCGAGGGCGAGCTCGTCGCCGGACACATGACCGAGTACTCGTCGATGAAGTTCGCGTGGTTCTTCCTCGCGGAGTACATCAACATGATCAACGTCTCGGCCGTGGCGACCACGCTGTTCCTCGGCGGCTGGCGCGTGCCGCCGCCGCTGCACCTCATCGGCGACGGCGTGCTCAACACCGGCTGGTGGCCCGTCCT
This sequence comes from Beutenbergia cavernae DSM 12333, assembly GCF_000023105.1. Taxonomy (NCBI): domain Bacteria; kingdom Bacillati; phylum Actinomycetota; class Actinomycetes; order Micrococcales; family Beutenbergiaceae; genus Beutenbergia; species Beutenbergia cavernae. The sequence continues at coordinate 3,578,477 of NC_012669.1, read as the reverse complement.
GTGGTTCCTGGCGAAGCTCTGGCTCGTCATGTTCTTCTTCTTCTGGCTGCGCGGCACGCTGCTGCGGTTCCGCTACGACCAGTTCATGAACCTCGGGTGGAAGATCCTCATCCCGATCGCGCTCGTGTGGGTCGTCGCCGTGTCGGTGGTGCAGGCCGTCCGCCAGTTCCTCGACGTCGACCTGCGGACGTTGCTCATCGTGGTCGCCGTCGCGCTGGCCGCCGTCTTCCTGGCGACGTTCCTGTGGCCGGAGCGCAAGGCACCACCCGAACCGAGACGCCCGCGGAAGGAACCGTTCGACGCGTTCGCCGGCGGGTACCCCGTGCCGCCGCTGCCCGGTCAGGAGCTGCCCGCCTCGCGTCGGCGGCCGATGGCCAGGGCGAGCGCCAGCCCCGTCGCACCCGGCGGGACCGAGGAGGAGGTCAGCGATGGCTGAGCCGAAGAAGCGGCCGGCGACCGGCCGCCCGCAGCCGAAGGGCGCTGCGCCGGCCCGGCGTCGTCCCGCAGCGCCGCCCGCGAAGCGCCAGGCGCCCGCGCGACCCGAGCCGGAGTCCGGCGAGAAGGGCGGGCTCGGGGAGCTCCTGGCGCCCGTCGCCGGGTTCGGCGTCACGTTCTCGTCGATGTTCCGGCCGTCGATGACGGAGCAGTACCCGTTCGAGAAGAAGCCGACCCAGCCGCGCTACCACGGGCGGCACCAGCTGAACCGGTACGCCGACGGGCTCGAGAAGTGCATCGGGTGCGAGCTGTGCGCGTGGGCCTGCCCGGCCGACGCGATCTACGTGGAGGGCGCCGACAACTCGCCCGACGCCCAGTTCTCCCCGGGCGAGCGGTACGGCCGCGTCTACCAGATCAACTACCTGCGGTGCATCTTCTGCGGGCTGTGCATCGAGGCGTGCCCGACCCGGGCCCTGACGATGACGAACGACTTCGAGCTCGCCGGCCCGACGCGCGAGGGGCTCATCTTCACGAAGGACGAGCTGCTCGCGCCGCTGCGGGAGGGCCAGCTCGCCGCGCCGCACCCGATGGTCGCCGGCACGGTGGACGACGACTACTACCGCGGTGAGGTCACCGGCCCCACCACCGACCAGGTCGACTGGGTCGCCGAGCAGCGCCCCGACGACCCGACGTTGCCCGCCGCCCGAGCGGCCGCGGACGCCGAGGCCACCGCCGAACGCGCGAAGGCCGCCCGGTGAGCGGCGCCCTGGAGATCAGCACGGGCGAGGCGGTGCTGTTCTGGGTCCTCGCGCCGCTCATGGTCATCGCCGCCCTCGGGCTGCTCTTCGCTCGCAAGGCCGTGCACGCGGCGATCAGCGTCGTGTTCGTCATGGTCGCCCTCGCGTTCCTCTACACGGCGCTCGAGGCACCGTTCCTCGGCGTCGCCCAGGTCGTCGTGTACACGGGCGCCGTCATGACGCTGTTCGTGTTCGTGCTCATGCTCGTCGGGGTCGACGCGTCCGACTCGGTGGTCGAGACGCTCCAGGGGCAGCGGTGGATCGCCGTCCTGTTCGGCGTCGGCCTGGCGAGCGTCCTCATCGGCGTCATCGCGACGGCGACGCTGCCGGATGCGCAGGGTCTCGCCGAGGTGAACACCGACGGCAACCCGGTCGGCGTCGCGCGCCTGATCTTCGGCCAGTTCGTGTTCGCGTTCGAGCTCGTCGGCGCGCTCCTCATCACGGCCGCGCTCGGCGCGATCACGCTCACCCACCGGGAGCGCCTCGGCCGCAAGCGTGACCAGCGGGCGACGCTCGACCTGCGGATGCGGGCCTACGGCGCCGGCGAGGGCTCGAAGGTGCTGACCCCGCTGCCGGCACCGGGCGTGTACGCGACGCACAACGCGGCCGACGCGCCCGCGCTCGATGCCCAGGGCCGGCCGATCGAGGAGTCGGTGCCGCGCGTCATCCGGATCCGCGGCCAGGAGCTGACGCCCGAGCAGATCGACAGCCGCGTGGCCGACATCGCCGCCGGGCCGTTCGTCGCCACGATCGACGTCCCGGGCAACGAACCACCCGGCCCAGCCGCACCGGAACCCGAGCAGGGGGAGCAGCGATGACCCTGGTGAACTACCTCGTGCTGTCCGGCCTCCTGTTCACGATCGGGGCCGCCACGGTCCTCGTGCGCCGCAACGCGATCATCATGTTCATGGGCGTCGAGCTCATGCTCAACGCGTCCAACCTGGCGTTCGTGGCCTTCGGCCGGCTGCACGGCACGCTCACCGGCGAGGTGGTGGCGTTCTTCGTCATGGTCGTCGCGGCGGCCGAGGTGGTCGTGGGTCTCGCGATCATCGTGTCGATCTACCGCGCCCGCAGGTCCGTCTCCGTCGACGAGCTCAGCCTGCTGAAGAACTGATGAGGACACGATGATCGCTTCTGCCTGGCTGCTCGTCGCCCTGCCGCTCGCGTCGGCGGGCGTGCTCCTGCTGCTCGGCCGCGCCGCCGACCGGTGGGGCCACTGGCTCGGCCTCGCCGCCTCCGCTGCCGCCGCCGTCGTCGGGGTGCTCGTGGCGCTCGAGGTCGCCGGCCTGCCCGCCGACGAGCGCGTCCAGGACGTCCACCTGTTCTCGTGGATCCCGGCGGGTGCCCTCGACGTCGACGCGGGCCTGCGGATCGACCCGCTGTCCGTGACGTTCGTGCTGCTCGTGACGGTCGTCGGCACCCTGATCCACGTCTACTCGGTGGCGTACATGGCGCACGACGCCGCTCGCCGCCGCTTCTTCGCGTATCTCAACCTGTTCGTCGCGGCCATGCTGCTGCTGGTGCTCGCCGACTCGTTCGCGCTGCTGTTCGTCGGCTGGGAGGGCGTCGGTCTCGCGTCGTACCTGCTCATCGGCTTCTGGAACCACAACACCGAGTACGCGGTCGCGGCGAAGAAGGCGTTCGTCATGAACCGCGTGGGCGACGTCGGACTGCTCATCGCGATGATGCTGATGTTCCACCACGTGGGCGGGGTGGGCTTCTCCGAGGTGCTCGACGCCGCTCCGGGTCTCTCCGAGGGTGCGCTGACGGCGATGGGCCTCATGCTGCTCCTCGCCGCGTGCGGCAAGTCCGCGCAGTTCCCGTTGCAGGCGTGGCTCGGCGACGCGATGGCAGGCCCGACGCCGGTCTCGGCGCTCATCCACGCCGCGACGATGGTCACGGCGGGTGTGTACCTCGTCGTACGGTCCGGTCCGATCTTCGAGGCGTCGCCGACGGCGCAGCTCGTCGTCGTCATCGTCGGCGCGATCACGCTGCTGTTCGGGGCGATCGTCGGTTGCGCGAAGGACGACATCAAGAAGGCTCTCGCGGCGTCGACCATGTCGCAGATCGGGTACATGATGCTGGCCGCCGGCCTCGGGCCGATCGGGTACGCGTTCGCGATCTTCCACCTGGTGACGCACGGCTTCTTCAAGGCCGGGCTGTTCCTCGGTGCCGGCTCCGTCATGCACGGCATGGACGACGACACCGACATGCGCCGGTACGGGGCGCTGCGCAAGGTCATGGTCGTCACCTGGGCCACGTTCGGCCTCGGCTGGCTCGCGATCCTCGGCGTCCCCCCGTTCTCGGGGTTCTGGAGCAAGGACAAGATCATCGAGTCCGCGTTCGTGGGCGACGGCTGGCAGCCGTGGGTGTTCGGCACCGTCACCCTGCTCGGCGCCGGGATCACCGCGTTCTACATGTCGCGCGTCTTCTTCATGACGTTCCACGGGAAGGCGCGCTGGACCGACCAGCGCGAGGTCGTCGCCGCATCCGCGAACCCGGGCACCGCCCTTCCGCTGCGGCACCCGCACGAGTCGCCGTGGCTGATGACGGCGCCGATGGTGGTGCTCGCGATCGGTTCCGCCGGCCTGGGCTGGGTGCTGTCGGCCGGGGGCCGGTTCAGCACGTGGCTCGAGCCGGTGACCGGGCACGTCGAGCACCACGACCCCGTGCTGCCCGTGCCGGCGATCATGACGGCCACGCTCGTGCTGGTCGCCGCCGGAGCCCTGCTGGCCTGGCGGCAGTACGGCGCCGCGCCGGTGCCGCAGCTCGCGCCCACCGGATCCGTGCTCACGCGGGCGGCTCGGCGCGACCTGTACCAGGACGAGGTCAACGAAGGGATCTTCATGCGGCCGGGCCAGTACCTCACCCGCTCGCTCGTGTACGCGGACACCGCCGTCGTCGACGGGGCCGTGGCCTCGCTCGCGTCCGGTACCGTCGGCGCGGGCGAGCGCTGGCGTCGCTGGCAGAACGGCTACGTCCGCTCCTACGCCGCGCTGATCCTGGCCGGAACCGTCATCGCCGCCGCGGCGCTCCTCGCGGCGCGGGTCTGAGAGGGACGTCGTGAGCACCCTGCCCTGGATCACGACGCTCATCGTCGTCCCGCTCGTCGCCGCCGTGCTGGTGTGGCTGGTCCCTGCCCTGCACCGGGCCTCCCGCATCATCGGGCTCGTCGTCTCCGTCGCCGTCCTCGGCGGGGCGATCGCGATGGCCACGCAGTTCGAGGTGGCCGACGCCGCCGTCCCGCAGTTCACCGAGACGCACAGCTGGATCCCCGCGATCGGCGCCAGCTACGCCGTCGGCCTCACCGGCCTCGGCCTGCTCATGGTGCTGCTCGCGACGTTCCTCGTGCCGCTCGTGCTGGCGGCGGGGTGGAACGACGCGCGCGACGACGCCGTCGGCGCCCCCGGCAGCCGCGCCGCGCTGCGGCGGCAGGCCGGGATGGTCGCGCTCGTCCTCGCCCTCGAGGCGATGATGATCGCCGTCTTCGCCGCGCAGGACGTGTTCCTGTTCTACGTCCTCTTCGAGGCGATGCTGCTGCCGGTCTACTTCCTGATCGGTCTGTACGGCGGGCCGGCCCGTCGCGCCGCCGCCGTGAAGTTCCTGCTGTACTCGCTCGCCGGCGGGCTCATCATGCTCGCGGGCGTCATCGCCGTGTACTTCCAGGGTCCGGGCGGGCCCGACGGCTTCCTCATCGCGAACCTCTCCGGCGTGGTCGCCGACCCGGTGCTGCAGCGGTGGCTGTTCGCCGCGTTCTTCATCGCGTTCGCCGTCAAGGCGCCGATGTGGCCCGTCCACACCTGGCTGCCCGACGCCGCGGCTCAGGCGCCGGCGGGGACGTCGACGCTGCTCGTGGGCGTGCTCGACAAGGTCGGCACGTTCGGCATGATCGCGCTCTGCCTGCCGCTGTTCCCGGAGGCGTCCGCGTGGGCGGCCCCGGCGATCATCGTGCTCGCGCTGGTGTCGATCATCTACGGCGGGCTCGTCGCGATCGGCCAGCAGGACCTCATGCGGTTCGTGGCGTTCACGTCCGTGTCCCACTTCGGGTTCATCGTGCTCGGCATCTACGTCGGGTCCTCGGTGGCGCTGACGGGCGCGATGCTCTACATGCTCGCGCACGGCATCTCGACCGCCGGGCTGTTCCTCGTCAGCGGGTTCCTCACGGACCGCGGGAAGTCCCGCCGGATCGACGACTACGGCGGCCTCCAGAAGGTCACACCCGTCATCGCCGGCATCTTCCTCGTCTCCGGTCTGGCGTCGATCGCGCTGCCCGGACTGTCCGGCTTCGTGCCGGAGTACCTCGTGCTGCTGGGGTCGTTCGACGCGTCGGCGGTGGCCGGCGTCGTCGCGACCGCCGGCGTGATCATCGCCGCCATCTATGTCCTGCTCACCTACCAGCGGATCTTCACCGGGCCGCCACCGGGTGACGGACCGCTCGCGAGCCTGCCCGACCTCGGCGGGCGCGAGCGGTGGGTCATGGTGCCGATCGTCGCCGCCATGCTCGTGCTCGGCTTCTACCCGGCCCCGGCACTCGACGTGCTCACGCCGATCTCCGACGTGCTCGCTCTGGCGGGAGGCGCCCGATGAACTTCGTCCAGCCGGTCATCCAGTGGGCTTCGCTGGCTCCGATCCTCATCGTGCTCGGCGCCGCCGTGCTCGGCGTGCTCATCGAGGCGTTCGCGCCGCGCCGCGTGCGTCGCCCGGTCCAGGTCACGCTCGCCCTGCTCGCCGCTGCCGGCGCCTTCGGCGCGATCGCCTGGCGCTGGGCGGAGGTCATCGGTGGCGGCGGCGGCGCCCCGAGCACCGTCGTCGTCGGGCAGCTCGTCGAGGACGGGCCGGCCCTCGCGGCGCAGGGCATCATCGCGATCCTCGCCTTCGTCGGCATCCTCGTCATCGCGGAGCGGGGCCGGCGTGGCGCCCCGGGCAGCGAGGACGCCTTCGCCCCGCAGGGGGCGTCGGTGCCGGGCTCCGACTACGAGGACCGCGCCCGGCGCGCCGGACTCGTGCAGACCGAGGTCTACCCGCTCGTGCTGTTCTCGGTCGGCGGCATGCTCGTGTTCCCGGCGGCCGGCGACCTGCTCACGCTGTTCATCGCGCTCGAGGTGCTCTCGCTGCCGCTGTACCTGCTCTCGGGACTCGCCCGACGCCGTCGGCTCCTCTCGCAGGAGGCGTCGATGAAGTACTTCCTGCTGGGTGCGTTCTCGTCAGCCCTGCTGCTGTTCGGCATCGCGCTGCTGTACGGGTACTCGGGGTCGGTGGCGATCGGCGAGATCCACGCCGCGACCCAGGCGACCACGGGGATGGACGGCCTGCTCGTCGTCGGCCTCGTGCTGCTCATCTCCGGCCTGCTGTTCAAGGTGGGCGCCGTGCCGTTCCACGCGTGGACGCCGGACGTGTACCAGGGCGCCCCGACGCCGATCACCGGCTTCATGGCCGCGTGCACGAAGGTCGCGGCGTTCGGCGCGCTGCTCCGCGTCGTCTACGTCGTCGCGCCGGCCATGACCTGGGACATCCAGCCGTTCCTGTGGGTCGTCGCCGTCCTCACGATGGTGGTCGGGACGGTCCTGGCGATCGTGCAGACCGACATGAAGCGGACGCTCGCGTACTCCTCGGTGGCTCACGCGGGCTTCCTCCTCGTGGGTGTGGTCGCGATGTCGCCGGAGGGCATCTCGTCGGTGTTCTTCTACCTGCTCGCGTACGGGCTCGCGACGATCGGGGCGTTCGCCCTGGTGGCGCTCGTGCGGGAGCGGGACGCCGAGGGCAACGTGACCGCCGAGGCGTCGCACCTCGCCCAGTGGGCGGGCCTCGGCCGCCGCAGCCCCGTGGTCGCGACGGTCTTCGCCCTGTACCTGCTGTCGTTCGCGGGGATCCCGCTCACGTCCGGCTTCGTCGGGAAGTTCGTGGCGTTCGCCGCGGCGATCGACGGCGGCGCGTGGCCCCTCGTCGTCGTCGGCGTCCTCGCCAGTGCCGCCGCCGCGTTCTTCTACGTCCGCATCATCGTGCTGATGTTCTTCACGTCGCCGGCGGAGGAGGCGGGCGCGCCGTCCACCACCGTCGTCCGTTCGCAGGGCTTCACGGCGGTGGCCGTCGCGCTCACCGCGGCGGCGACGCTCGTGCTCGGCGTCTGGCCGACGCCCGTGCTCGACCTGCTCGCGCAGGCCACTAAGTTCGTGGTGTGACCACCGCACCGCTACCGCTCGGCGACGCCGCGCTCGAACGGGTCGTCGCCGACGGCCTGGTCGAGGTCGAGCGACGCCTGGCCGCCGCTGTGAGCAGTACCGAGATCCTGGCCGACGCCCCGTCGCGCCACCTGGTCAACGCCGGCGGGAAGCGGATGCGCCCGGCGCTGGCCCTGCTGACCGCGCAGCTCGGGAGCGGGACGTCGGACGCCGTGCTCGAGGCGGCCGTCGCCGTCGAGCTCACGCACCTCGCGACCCTGTACCACGACGACGTCATGGACTCCGCCCCCACGCGTCGAGGCGCGCCCAGCGCCCACGAGGTGTGGGGGAACTCGGTGGCGATCCTCACGGGCGACCTGCTCTTCGCGCGGGCGTCCCGGCTGGTGTCCGAGCTCGGCCCGGACGCCGTCCGGGTGCAGGCCGAGACGTTCGAGCGGCTCTGCCTCGGCCAGCTGCACGAGACGATCGGGCCGCAGGACGGCGAGGACGCCGTCGAGCACTACCTCGACGTCCTCGCGGGCAAGACGGGGTCGCTCATCGCCGCCTCCGCGCAGTACGGCGCGATGTTCTCGGGGGTGGGCGCGGACGCGCTCGGCACCGTCGTGAGGTACGGCGAGAAGGTCGGCGTCGCGTTCCAGCTCGCCGACGACGTCATCGACCTCCTCTCGGACGCCGACGTGACCGGCAAGACTCCGGGCACCGACCTGCGCGAGGGCGTCGCCACGATGCCGGTGCTGCTGCTGCGCGCCCGCGCGGACCGGGGCGCCGTCGACGACGCGGGTCGGGCGGTCCTGGAGCGCCTCGACGGCGACCTGTCCGACGACGCCGCGCTCGACGCCGTCCTGGCGGAGCTGCGCGCGCACGACGTCCTCGACGAGGCGCGCGACCTCGCGCGGGCGTGGGCGGCCGACGCCGTCGCCGAGCTCGACGGCCTGCCCGACTCGCCCGTGAAGCGCGCGCTCGCCGTCTTCGCCTCGCTCGTCGTCGACCGCCTCGCCTGACGCCCGCACCCCTCGCGGTCGTCCCACCTTCGCGAGAGGTTCTGTGTGTCACCGCGAGAGGTTGTGTGCGGCACCGCGAGAGGTTCTGTGCGCCTTCGCGCGAGGGGTTCTCTGCGCCTTCGTGGGGGCTCGCCGTGGTCGGGAGCGAGTCGCTCTCGGTCCGGAGTCAGAGGGTCGTCGGGGGCGAGAACGCCATCTGCACGACCTGCAGGCCGTGCTCGCGGGTGACGAGCTGGCCGCGCCCGGGGACGCCGGGCCGCGGCTTCGCCGTCCCCACCAGGGCACCCTCCGACGGGTCACCGGAGAGCACCAGGCCCGGAGCGGCGAGATCGCGCAGGTTCTGCAGGACGCCGTCGTACATCGCCCGGCTCGCGCCGCCCGTGCGACGGGTCACGACGAGGTGGAGCCCGACGTCGCCCGCCTGAGCCAGCAGCGTGATGAGCGGCGAGATCGGGTTGCCCTGCGTCGTCGCGACCAGGTCGTAGTCGTCCACGAGCACGAACACCTCGGCGCCCGTCCACCAGGAGCGGGCACGGAGCTGCGCCGGCGTCACGTCGGGGCCTGGCAGACGGCCACGCAGGTAGCCCGCGAGACCGTCGATCTCGCCGAGCGCCTGGTCGTTCGTCGTGAAGTACCCGGCGAGGTACTCGTCCGGGATCTCCGCGAGGAGTGACCGCCGGTAGTCGACGACGAAGATCTGCGCCTGCTCCGGGGTGTACAGCCGGCGCACCTCGGACGCGACGCCACGCAAGAGCGCCGACTTTCCCGAGCCGCCGTCGCCGAACGCGTACAGGTGCGCGTCCTCACGCGGGTCCAGGCCCACGGGAGCGAGGGCGGACTCGTCGATCCCGAGCAGGATGCGGCGATCCTCCGGGCCGGCGGTCGCGCGGATGGCGTCGAGGTCGATGCGCTCGGGCAGCAGGCGCAGCTTCGGCCCGGCGGGCCCGGTCCACGACTTCGTGACCGCCTCGATGAGGTGCTCGACGCCGCCGCCCAGCGTGGCGGCGTCGCCGTCGCCGTCGATCCGCGGCAGGGCCGTCAGCACGTGGTGCTTCGACGCGATGAGCCCGCGGCCCGGCCGGTCCTTCGGCACGTTCGCGGCGACCCGGCGGTCGAACTCCGAGTCCATCGGGTCGCCCAGCCGGAGCTCCAGCCGGGTCCCGAACACGTCCTTGATCTGGGTGCGGAAGTCGAGCCAGCGGCTCGCCGCGACGAGCAGGTGCAGCCCGAACGTGAGCCCCCTGCCAGCAAGGGTCTGGATCTCCATCTCGAGCTGGTCGAACTCCGCGCGGAGCGTGGACCAGCCGTCGACGACGAGGAAGATGTCGCCGTACCCGTCGTCGACGCGGCCAGCGGCCCGGCGCTGCCGGTACGTCTCGATCGAGTCGATGCCGTGCTCGCGGAAGTACAGCTCGCGGGCGTCGATGAGGCCGTCGATCTCCGCCACGATGCGCCGCACGACGTCGGGCTCGGCGCGGCTCGCGACGCCGGCCACGTGGGGCAGGTCGGCGTACGGGGTGAACGCGCCGCCGCCGAAGTCGAGGACGTAGAACTGCACCTCGGCCGGCGTGCGGGTGAGAGCGAGGCCGGTCACGACGGAGCGCAGCGCCGTGCTCTTCCCGGTACGCGGGCCGCCGACGATCGCCATGTGGCCGCCCGCGCCGCCGAGCGAGATGGTGAGCGTGTCCCGCTGCTGCTCGAGAGGACGGTCGACGATGCCGAGGGGGACGACGAGGTCGCCGGCGCCGCGCCAGCCCGCCGAGTGCAGACCGAGGACGGGGTCGACGGCGAGGTCCGGCATGAGGTCGTCGTACGTGTTGGGGATGACGAGCGGCGGGAGCCACACCTGGTGGGCGGCCGGTCCCCGGCCCTCCATCAGCTCGACGGCGATGTCGAACGTCGCCCGGGTCTCGGCGGGTTCGCCGGGCGCGGCGGGTTCCGGCTCGTCCGGCCTCTCCGGCAGGAGGACCGGTGCGGCGGTGAACGGCTCGATCCGCACACCGCCCGTGGCGCCGGACGCGGTGACGGCGCGTCGCCGCGCGGGCGGCGGACCCGACACGTAGGACGCACGGAACTGGATCATCGTCGTCGTGTCGGGCTTGAGGTACCCCATGCCGGGAACGCCGGGCAGGGTGTACGCGTCGGGGACGCCGAGCACCGTGCGCGACTCCGCCGCGGAGAACGTCCTCAGGCCGATCCGGTACGACAGGTGCGACTCGAGCCCGCGCAGGCGGCCCTCCTCGAGGCGCTGCGACGAGAGCAGGAGGTGCATCTGCAGCGACCGCCCGAGTCGCCCGATCGCGACGAACAGCTCGGTGAACTCCGGCTTGGCGGCGAGGAGCTCGGAGAACTCGTCGGCCACGATGAGCAGCGCGGGCAGCGGCGCGAGGTCGGTGCGGCCGCCCTTGCGCGCCTTCTCGTACTCGCTGACGTTCGCGAAGTTCCCGGCGGCGCGCAGCAGCTCCTGGCGGCGGACCATCTCGCCCTTGAGCGCATCCTGCATGCGGTCGACGAGCGTGAGCTCCTCGCCGAGGTTGGTGATCACGGCGGAGACGTGCGGCATCTCGGCCATGCCGGCGAACGTGGCGCCGCCCTTGAAGTCGACGAGGACGAAGTTGAGGTCCTCCGACGAGTGCGTGACGGCCAGCGCCATGACGAGCGTGCGCAGCACCTCGGACTTGCCGGACCCGGTGGCGCCGATGATGAGCCCGTGCGGGCCCATGCCGCCCTGGGCCGACTCCTTGATGTCCAGGTGGATGGGCTGTCCCTGCGTGGTGAGCCCGATCGGGACGCGGAGCCGGTCGCGCGGCAGCCGCGGACGCCAGGTCACGTCGACGTCGAGGTCGCGGATGTCGCCGATCCCGAGCAGGTCGACGAGCTCCGACGACACCTGCTGCCGAGGGCCGCTGCCCTCCTCGCCGCCGGACACGTGCAACGGGGTGAGACGCCGCGCCGTGGCCTCCGCGCCGGACACGGACAGCCGGTCGGCGAGCCCCTGCACGGGCGGCGCGCCGACGCGGAGCAGCTCGAGCGGCGTCCGCCCGGCCTGTGGACCGCTGCCGATCGCCGGGTGCAGCAGCAGGCGGGCCGTCATCGGGTCGGTGAGCTCGTCCCACCGCTCCGGGAGCTCGATCACCGTGACGCCCTGCACGCCGTCGGCCGAGAAGATCGGGTGCGGCGCCGAGACGTCCCCGCCGTCGACGACGACGATGACGTGGGGGAGGGCCTGTGCGCCGGCGACGGAGAACCGCCCGCGCTCCTCGAGCCCCTTCGGCAGCATGCCGTCGAGGCCGGCGAGCGAGGACGCGATCATCCGGGCGGCGCCGAGACCGTCGCGCTCGCGCGTCGAGTACGTGTGCGGGAGCCACTTCGCCCACTCCCACTCGCCGAGCGCGGCGTCGCTCGCGATGACGGCGATCTGCAGGCTCTCGGGGGAGACGAACGTGGCCAGGTGGGCGAGCATCGCCCGGGTGAGCGCGCGAGCCTCGGTCTCGCCGCCGGCGACCTCCACGCGAGCCAGGGACTGCAGGTCCAGCGGCAGGGGGAGGTCGCGCTGTTCCTCGTGGGTCACGAGGAAGCGGTGCGCGGCGGACGCCGAGACCGGGTCCAGCTGCGCGAGCGGCGGGGTCTCCGGGGGCAGGAGCTCGAGCGCGAGAGGCAGAGTCGCGCGGCCCACCCGCACGTGCAGCACGTCCGGGTCGCCGGGCCCGCGCTCCCAGACCCGGGAACCCTCCTCGGCGACGACGGGCAGCGCGGCAGGGTCCGGGAGCATCCACTCCGCGTGCCGCCGCTGCATCCGCCCGGCCTTGCGCACGGTCTCCCGCAGCTCCGCGAGGTAGGCGAGGTACTCGCGACGGCTCGCCATGACGTCGGCCTTGTGCTGCGAGCGCTGCCGCATGATGTTGACGACGACGAACCCCAGCGACGCGACGAGGATCGCCCCGCCCATGATGATGCGCTGCGGGCCGCCCCCGCCCGAGCCGAGCATGATGATCGCGATGGACCCGACGCTGCCGAGCATCGGCATGATCGTGGTCAGGGTGTTGCTCGCGCCCTCGGGCTTGATGATCTCGGGGGGCGGCTGGAGGGTGACCTGACCGCTGGGGAGGCGGGGCGGTTCGACCCGCCGCGTGGGCGCGCTCGTCGCAGCGACCGTCATGCAGCTACCCCTCTGCCGTCGGGAAACGTGTCGCCCAGGCCGGGTCAGCCGATCCTGCGGCGACCCCTCAGACTAGTATGAGCGCGGCTTCCCGACGGTCCGCTCGCGGACCTCCCGGCAGGAGGAGAGCGACGTGACAGCACCGCCCGTCGACTCGCTGCGCGTCGGCGTCCAGGCGGGCGCCACGCGACACGACGTCGTCGTGGCGCCGCACGCGTCCGTCGGGGCGCTCGTCGGCGCGATCGGCGTCGACCCCCGCGCGGCGGGACTGCGCGTCGTGGCCTCGGACGGTCGGGTCCTCGAGCTCGACGCCGAGCTCGGCGACGCCGTCGCGACCGGTGCGCTCGTCCACGTGGTGACGACTGCCCCCCGCGCGCCGGCCCGGTCCGGTCGCCGCGACGGTGGACGCGCCGCGAAGGCCCGAGCCGACCGAGGCGCGCCGTGGTGGGTGCTCGCCGCGGGGCTCGGCGTGGTGGCGGCCGGTGTCGCCGGCTGGTCGGTGCTGGACGGCACCGGGCCGGAGCGTGACCTCGCGCTCCTTGCGGCGGCTCTGCTGTTCCTCGCCGCTCTCGTGACGGCGCTCGCCGCCCCGCCCGTGGGCCGCGCCGGAGGGGCAGCGCTCGCGGCGGCCCCGCTCCTCGCGTTCGCCGCGGGCTGCCTCGCCGTCGACCCGACCGCGTACGCCGCCGGCCAGCTCGGCGTCGTCGTCGGTCTCCTCGGCGCCTCGCTCGCCGTCGCTCTGCGCTACGTCACCACCTACCGGCGTCGACCGGATGCGGCCGCCGCGCCGGGCGTCGTCCTGGCTCTCACGCTGGTGGGCACCGCGCTCGCGAGCGTCGGGCTGCTCGCCGGCTTCCCGGGCGCGTCGGCGGCGGCCGTGCTGCTGGGGGCCATGCCGCTCGTGCTGCGGGCGCTGCCCAGCCTGTCGATCGACGTGCCCGACGCGCTGCTCCTCGACGTCGGCGTCGTGCAGCGAACCGCGGGTTCGGTCCGCGAGCCCGCGGCCAGGCCGCCGGGGCGGGTCCGGGCAGCGTCGGTGCGTCACGCCGTGCGCACCGCTCAGGCCCGCCGCCACACCGGGGCGCTCGTGGTCGCCGTGCTCGCTCCGGTGCTGGGCGCCGTCACGCTCGCGGGCTCCGCGGCGCCGGCGAGCGCCCCGCTCGTCGACCGCCTCGCCGCCTACGCCGCGCTCGCCGTCGTCGCCGCCGTGGCGATCGCGTTCGCGCTCGGGCCGCGGACCGCGCGCGGGATCATCCCGACCGTCGCGCCCCGGCTCGCGGCGTTCGCCCTGCTCGTCGAGCTGGCGATCGCCGTCGGCTGGTCCGACGGGCTCGACGTCGCGGTCGCGCCGGCCGCCTTCGTCATGATCGGGGCCGGCCTGCTCGCAGCCGCGTGGGTGCGCCCGTTCGCCTCCGGCTGGCGGTCGGTGCGGTGGTCCCGCACCGCCGACATCCTCGAGAGCACCGCGGTCGTGCTCGCCGCCCCGCTGGGACTCGTCGCGGCCGGCGTCGTGGCAGCGATGCGCCTGCTAGCGTCCGGGTGATGACGATCGCACCGCCGGCGCCGCCACGGGCCCGGAGCGCGGCAGCTGCCCCACCCGACGCGGGCTACGTCCCGGCAGGCGGGGTCGGACGGCGCCTCGTCGCCTACCTCGTCGACGCGCTCGTCGTCGCGGTGCCGGGACTCGGCGTGTGGTTCGCGACGTCCAGCGTGCTGCTGGCGGCGGTCGTCAGCGCCGAGATCGCCGTCGCGCTCGTCGTGTGGGAGGCCAGGTCGGGGCGGACCGTCGGCAAGCACCTGCTCGGGATCCGCGCCGCGCAGGTCGATCGGCCGTACGCACCCGGCCTCGGCCGAGAGCTCGTCCGTGCGTCGCTGCTCGCCCTGGGCCACCTCGTGGCAGGGATCGGGCAGCTCGTGCTGATCCTCAGCGCGGCCGGCGACCGGCAAGGGCTCGGACGCGGCTGGCACGATCGCGTGGCTCGGACGCGCGTCGTCGACGTCCGGCCCGGTGTCCGCGCCCGGACCGCTCCGGTGCCAGCCGGGCGAGCGCCGGCGACGGCGCACCGGCCCGTCGTCCTGCCCCCACCTCCGGGCTCCGCCCCGGCGCCGCAGCGCCCCGGTCCGGTGGTGCCCGCCATCCCGCAGGCGCCGTCCGCCCAGGCGCCGGCCCCGGCGGGAGCCTTGCCGTTCCCGACCCCTGCCCCGCACGAGACGACGTCGGGCCAGGAGGCGCGGCGGATCGCCGCCGGCATCCTGGGGCAGCAGCAGCCGCAGCAGCAGTCCCCACCGCCCTACGCCGCCCGGTTGGGCGGCACCGGGACGCCGCCGGCCGCGGGGACGCCGGTGCCGCCCCCGCCCTCGACGCCCGCGCCGCGGGTCGAGCAGCCTCGGCAGCCGACCGCACCGGCGTCACCGTCGCCCCTCCCGCGGACCGCCCCGCCACCGACGGCCCCGATCCCGACGGTCTCGACCCCCGTGCCGCCGGCGCCGGCCCCGGTGGCGCCGACCCCGGCGCCGGTCGCGCCGCAGCCGTCGCCCCCGGCCGACGCACCTGCGGACGTGCCCGACGAGCCCGCATCGGCTGACGACCAGCTGACTGTCGTCTACGTGCTCACCCTCGACTCCGGCCGCACGATCACCATCACGGGGTCCGGCGTGCTGGGCCGCCGCCCCCAGCCGCGCTCCGGCGAGAAGGCCGACCACGTCATCGAGGTGGAGGACCCGGGCCGGTCGCTGTCGCGGACGCACATCCGGTTCGGCGTCTCGGACGGGTCCTTCTGGGTCGAGGACGCCGGGTCGGCGAACGGCACGTGGGTCGCGGCGCCGGACGGGGCGACCACCCAGGTGCGCGAGGGGAGCCGCGTCGACGTCGTCAGCGGCGGGGAGATCCGCCTCGGCGAACGGCGGATCGTCGTGGAGCGCTGGCAGGCCTGAGGATCTGCCGCTCCGGGGCGGTTCGTGCCGGCGTGCTGGCGGCCTCGTGTCGAAGTGTGGTGGTTTCGACACGGACCGTCGACCATGCCGACGGGTCGATGTGGTGCGTGTGCTGGTTTACCAGCGGGCGGTGTTGCGGGACTCGGTGGCTTGGTAGTCCTCGCCGCCGGTCTGGACCTCGCGGCCGATGTCGGCCAGCAGGGTCTTCATGTCGGTGATCGCTGTGGACCACTTGGCCTTGGCGGCCTCGTAGGCCTGGGACGCTTCACCGGTCCAGTTGGCCCGCAGGGGCTGGAGCTGCTGGTCCATCGAGTCGAGTGTCGACTGGACCTCGTTGGCGCCGGACTGGATGTCGGCGGCGGCCGTGGCGATCGCGCCGAAGTTGACCCTCATGTCCACCATGTCGTGGGTTCCTTCCTCGTTCTCGCGGTCAGCCGAGCCGGCCCTGCAGGCGGCTCATGGTGGCCTGCGAGGCGTCGTCGGTGCTGGTGTAGGCCGTCTGGGACTCGTTGAGCTTGGCCTCGAACTCGTTGAGGGCGTCGATGATCTTCGTCGCGTCCTCGCGCCACCGGTTCATCAGGTTCGTGAACGCGGCGGCGCCCAGGCCCTGCCACTGTGCGCCGAGGCCGGACAGCTTGCCCTCGAGCGCGGACAGCTCGCTGCGCAGCTCCGTGCGCGTGGTCGCCACGACGTCGGCACCAGCCTTGAGTGCACCATCGGCGGCGCTGATCTCGCCAGCCATACGTCACCTCTCCTCTTCCGGGCCTGTGCGGCCTCCGTTACGACCACCGAACCCGGCGTCGCCGTCGCCCCCGAAACGGGCAACGAACCACAGGCTAGAACCACCCCCACCACACCCGGAATGGGGACCACTCCCCATCGGCTCAGGCGCGGCGTCGGGAACGGATGACGAGGCCGACGACGACGCCGGCGACCAGCACGATGGCCACCACAGCGATCACGACGAACGTGACGGAGCCGGAGCCGGAGCTGTCGGAGGCGTCGGTGGCCTCCGACGACGGCTGCTCGCCCTCCGCCGGTGTCTCGCCGCCCTCCCCGGTGGGTTCGCCGGACGCGTCACCCTCGATCTGGGCGCGGGTGGGCAGCGCGTCGGCGTCGTCCCGGATCAGCGGGTTCTCGTCGGGGTAGGTCGTGGGGTCCGCGGCGAGCATGCGCGGCAGGGACAGGAACCCGTAGCCGACGTCGTCGTCCCGGGCGAGCTCGTCCGCCTTCGGCTCCGTGCCGGTGTTGCGGACGAGCGCCTGGATCATCTGGTTCGCCGTGGCGTCCGGGTGCGCCGACCACGCCACCGCCAGAGCGGCCGCCGTCGTCGCCGTCGCGTGCGACGTCCCCGATCCGAGCATGTAGTGCGTCCACTCCCCGCTGGCCTCGTCCGGGTAGACGGACAGGAGCTCGTCACCCGGGGCGACGAGCGTGAGCAGGGGCGAGGTCAGGCGGGGGGGCTGCACGGTGGCAGTGACGTCGCCGGCCTCGACGGTGACGACGCCGTTCGCGTACGTGGGCCAGTCGTCCGGGGTGAGCGTGCCCTCGTTCGCGACGGCGGCGACCAGGACGACGCCCGCCCGCTGGGCCTCGGCGAGCGCCTCCGCCAGCGCCGGACGGAAGCCCACGGCGGTCGACATGGAGATGACGTCGGCGCCGTCGTCGATCGCGCGCCCGACGGCCTCCGTGAACAGCGTGCCCTCGCAGGTCTCGCCCTCCGCGCCGACCGTGTAGTACAGGACCCGGGCATCGGGTGCGACGCCACGGATTCCCGGCTGGTCGGCGATCCCCGCGCCGGTGCCGACGATCCGGGCGGCCATGTTCGTGCCGTGCGAGGCGCGGTCGTCGGTGCCCGTGACCGGTGCGCCGGGCTGGCAGAAGTTCTCGTCGCTCACCGTGAGATCCGTGCCCGCCAGGTCGGCGACGTCCGGGTTGACCGGCGAGTCGATCACCGCCACCGTCACGTCCGCCCCGGTGGCCTGTGCGTGGACCTCGTCGAGCTGCATCGCGTCGACGTACCAGAGGCCACCCTGCGAGGGGTCGTCCGGGGCGGCAGCCGCCGCCCCCGCCGGAACGGCGACGCCCGTCAGCACCGCGAGCGCCGCCGTGACACGCCGCAGCGGCGCACGGGATGCTCCCGTACGCCGCTGCGGGCGGTGCTGCGTCACGAACGCGGGCGCCGTCACCAGTCCTCGTCGGACTCGAACGCGATCGGGGCGGGGGTCTGTCCGCGCCCGCCCGCACTCGCGCCGGCACCCTGGTCGAACGTCTCGTTCTCGTCCTCGTCGAGGTCGGGGCCGAGCAGTCCACCCGCACCGCGGCGCTTCTTCTTGCGCCGTGAGGAGCCGCCCGCGCCGCCGGCGCCGATCGCGGCGGGTCCGGTGGAGCCGCGTCCGCCGGCGCCTGCCCCGGCACCCGGTCCGCGACCACCGCTGCCCATCGCGTTGCTGCCGAGGACGGCGCCGCTCAGGCCACCGGGCGCCGCGGCACCCAGGGAGCCCACGCCGCGACCGGCCAGACCGCCGACGCCGGCCGCCGCGAGGCCGCCGATGCCGGCCGCCCCGCCGCCGGGCAGTCCGCCGGGCCCGCCGATCCCAGGTCCACCGGGAAGCCCGGGTCCGCCGGGCAGCCCAGGACCTCCCGGGGGCAGGCCCGGACCGCCCGGGGGCAGCGCAGGGCCGCCGGGGATCTCACCGTCGGGGGAGGGGCCGCCGTCGTCCGGCGGGCCGTCGGGGCCGGGCGGGCAGTCGGGCAGCTCCGGCAGGTCCGGGCCACCGGGACCACCGGGGATGCCGGGTCCGCCGGGACCGTCCGGGCCACCGGGACCGCCAGGGCCGTCCGGCAGGCCGGGGCCGCCCGGTCCGCCGGGGATGCCGGGTCCGCCGGGGCCGCCCGGTCCGCCGGGGGCTCCGGGACCGCCCGGACCACCGGGAGGCGTGTACGGACCCGTTCCGGGGCCGTCCGGGCCGGGGCGGTCGGGGAGGTCGGTGGGGTCGTTCTCGCGGCCGTCGGCGACGTCGGTCCCGTACAGCTGGCCCTGCGCGCTCGACATGTCCTGCTGCAGCGCGAGGAGCGCCTGCTGCGCCGCGCTCTCGCGCTCCTCCTCGCGCTGGTTGCCCCAGATCTCCGCGGCCACGGCGGCGACGACGGTGCCCACGCCGGGCATGACGATCGTCCCGCCGGCAGCGATGGCCGCCTTCTGTGCGGGGCTGAGGTCACCACCCGGGAGCTCGGCGAACGACTGCCGGGCCGTGACGATGGCCTGCCGGGCGGACGTGGCACTGCCGACCGCGCGGTCGAGGTCGTCGGCGTTTGTCGCGAGGGTGCTCGCGAGGTCCCGGAAGGCGATGCCGGCCGCGTCGGCGGAGTCGCCCTCGATACCGAGGTCTGCGGACATCCGGTGGAGGTCCTGCGACATCTGGTCCAACGACGTGGCAGCCGTCCGCAGGTTCGCGACGTCCTCCTCGCTCTGGTCCACCGCGTCCTGGCTGATCTGCGCCGTCTTCGCGAGCTCGTCGGCGTTCTGACCCATCTGTGTCTCCTCCTCGTCAGAGCGCCGTCACCACGACCCGCTGCCCGACGGCGTCGGGGTGGGTGTGGGTGTCGTCGTCGGGCTGGGCGTGGCCGTCGGCTCGGGTGACGGCGTCGGGGTGGGCTCCGGCGACGGCGACGGCGAGGGTGACGGCTCGGGCGTCGGCGGCTCCGGTGCGGACTCGTCGCCTGCCTCCGGCACCTCAGGGACGACGGTCGGTCCCGGCTGCTCGACTGTCGGCGTCTCGTACGCACCCGGGATGTCGTAGATCGTGCACTGGCCCGGACCCGTGGGCGGTCCTTCCGCGATCCGGTTGGCGAGAGTGGTCAGTCGCTCCTGGATCGACTCGTCCAGGCCGGTCATCGTGCGGACCGTCTCCTGGAGGCTCTCCTGCAGGTACGCGATGCGCCCGCGTGCGCCGTCCAGCGCGACGGCGTAGGTGCCGACGGCGCTCGACAGGGCGTACGCGTAGCCCTGGCACGACGAGATGTCGGTCCAGATCGCGTCACCCTGACGCTGCCGCGCTCCGAGCAGGTTGCCGTAGTGCGTGTCGACGTCGGTGAGGAGGTCCTCGAGGACCTCCACCCGCTTCGCGACGACCTCCGGCGTCAGCTCAACCCCGTTGCCCACCACTGCGTCTCCTCCGTGGTCTCAGTTCGTGCCGGCGTGCTGGCGGCCTCGTGTCGAAGTGTGGTGGTTTCGACACGGACCGTCGACCATGCCGACGGGTCGATGTGGTGCGTGTGCTGGTTTACCAGCGGGCGGTGTTGCGGGACTCGGTGGCTTGGTAGTCCTCGCCGCCGGTCTGGACCTCGCGGCCGATGTCGGCCAGCAGGGTCTTCATGTCGGTGATCGCTGTGGACCACTTGGCCTTGGCGGCCTCGTAGGCCTGGGACGCTTCACCGGTCCAGTTGGCCCGCAGGGGCTGGAGCTGCTGGTCCATCGAGTCGAGTGTCGACTGGACCTCGTTGGCGCCGGACTGGATGTCGGCGGCGGCCGTGGCGATCGCGCCGAAGTTGACCCTCATGTCCACCATGTCGTGGGTTCCTTCCTCGTTCTCGCGGTCAGCCGAGCCGGCCCTGCAGGCGGCTCATGGTGGCCTGCGAGGCGTCGTCGGTGCTGGTGTAGGCCGTCTGGGACTCGTTGAGCTTGGCCTCGAACTCGTTGAGGGCGTCGATGATCTTCGTCGCGTCCTCGCGCCACCGGTTCATCAGGTTCGTGAACGCGGCGGCGCCCAGGCCCTGCCACTGTGCGCCGAGGCCGGACAGCTTGCCCTCGAGCGCGGACAGCTCGCTGCGCAGCTCCGTGCGCGTGGTCGCCACGACGTCGGCACCAGCCTTGAGTGCACCATCGGCGGCGCTGATCTCGCCAGCCATACGTCACCTCTCCTCTTCCGGGCCTGTGCGGCCTCCGTTACGACCACCGAACCCGGCGTCGCCGTCGCCCCCGAAACGGGCAACGAACCACAGGCTAGAACCACCCCCACCACACCCGGAATGGGGACCACTCCCCATCGTGGGGTGGTGCAGGCTCCTATGCTGGGGCGCGCAGCGCGCCGACACGGATGAGACAAGGGGCTCCCGCATGACCGATCTCCAGCCGCCGCCCACCATGGCGGGGCAGCTGGTCCGTGTCACGATCGCGGCGGGCGACCGGCGTCTGGACGTCGGAGCCCCCGGCGCGATCCCGGTCGCGGAGCTCGTGCCCGGGCTTGCCCGCGGGCTCGGGCTCCTCGATCCGGAGACGGTCTACGGCGGGTACGGGCTGGTCCGGGCGGACGGCGTCGTCCTCGACCCCGACCGCAGCCTGCAGGCCCAGGGCGTCGAGGACGGCGCGGTGCTGAGCATCGAGTCCGGGCTCGACCAGGCGGAGCAGCGCACCTACGACGACGTCGTCGAGGCCGTCGCCGACGCGGTCGAGTCGGAGCACCAGGCGTGGACGTCCGGCGACGCCGCCCGGACGGCGGTGTTCGCCTCCGCGGCGCTGCTCGTGACGGGCGCGGTGCTGGTCGTGGCCGCCGGGCTGGCCGCCGTCACGGCGGCGGCGGTGTGCGGCGTCGTGGCCGCGGTGCTGCTGGTCGCCGCGTCGGTCGTCGGCCGGACCGGGGCGCCGAGCTCCGCGCCGGGCACGCTGGGGGTGGTCGCGAGCCTGTACGGCGCACTGGCCGGGTACCTGGGCGCGGGTGGCGGTGCGCCGACCGGCTGGCCGCTCGCCTGGGCCGGAGCGGGGGCCGTCGTGGCGGCGGGCTGCGGGCTGCTGGCCCTGCCCCGCGAGCGGGAGGTCATGGCCGGCCCGCTGCTCGTCGGGCTCGGCGCGTTCGGCATCGGGCTCGCGACCGGACTGCTCGGGGCCGACGCCGTCGGGTCAGCGGCGGCGATCGGCGTCGCCGTCGTCACGCTCGGGTTCGTGGGCGTGCCGTGGCTCGCCCTCGCCTCGACGCCGCTGCGCGTGCTCTCGCCCCGCGACGACGCCGAGATCCTCGCCGTCCCGCCGCCCGTCGAGCCGGACGACGTGCGTTCCCAGTACCGCGGGGGCCACCGCCTGCAGATCGCTCTGCGGACCGGGGCCGGCGTGCTGCTGCTGGCGCTGACGCCGTGGGCCGTCGGCACCGGGGTGTTCGGCGTCGTCCTGGCGTGTCTCGCGTTCTCCAGCGTGCTGCTCAGCGTCCGCGAGACGTACTCGCGCCAGGACGTCGTCATCGTGATGACGACAGGCATCGTCGGGGTCGTCGTCACGGGCATCTCCGCCGCCGCACTGTTCCCGGAGTGGCGCTCCGCGCTCGCCGTCGCCGTCGCGGCGCTCGCGGCGATCGTCGTGGCGCTCGGGCTCGTCGCGCCCGGCCGGCACCTGCGCCTGGCGCGCCTCGCCGACACCGCGGAGCTGCTGTTGCTGGCGCTCGTGCTGCCGGCTGCCGTCGTCGCTGCCGGGCTGCTGTAGGTCAGCGATGGCGACGAAGAAGGAGCTCGTCGAGGCTCAGGCGTTCAGCCGACGGCGCCTGCTCACCGCGTTCACGTCAGGTGCGCCTGGCGGTCGCGAGCTCGAGCCGGCGAAGCCGATGCGCGGTGTGGTGGCGGGCGTGGTGCTCAGCGTGCTCGTCATCGGGGGAAGCCTCGCGTTCGGGCTGTTCAACAGGGGCCTTCCCGAGGACTGGGAGAACGGCGCGATCATCGTGGTGAGCGAGAACGGCGCCCGGTACGTGAGCCAGGACGGCGTCCTGCTGCCCGTGGAGAACATGGCGAGCGCCCGGCTGGTGGCGCCGCAGGACGCGCCGATGTACACCGTGAGCGAGTCCGACCTGGCCGACGTCCCGCGTGGCGAGCGGGTCGGGATCGTCGGAGCGCCGGACGCGCTGCCGGAACCGGCCGACCTCGTGGGCGACCGCTGGCGCTCGTGCCTCGATGGGAACGGCGCGTTCCTGACCTCGCTGGACCTGCCGGCCGAGGGGGAGACCGAGGCCGATCAGGGCGCCGAGGGCGGTGACGGCGTCGGGACCCTCGTCCGGGCGGGCGGGCAGCTCGTCCTCGTGCAGGGCGACCGTCGCTACCCGGTGCCGGAGTCGGAGTTCGTCGGCGGGGTGCTCCGCGAGCTCGGGCTCGACGGTGCGGGCGCCCCGGAGGTCGACCCGCGCTGGCTGCAGCTGTTCGACGAGGGCGAGCCGATCGAGCCGTTCACGGTGCCGGGCGCGGGGGAGCCCGCACCCGGCGCGGCGGGGGACGTCCAGGACGCGCTCGTCGGCTCGGTGCTCGTCGAGAGCGGCACCGACGACGCGTTCGTCATCGACGACGCCGGCGAGCTGGCGCCGCTGACGCCGTTCGCGCGGGCGATGTACCTCATCGGCCCGGGCGGCGAGCGTGCGCCGATCGAGGTGACGACGAACGAGATCTCGTCGATCGCGACGACGCCGGAGGCGGACAGCCCGGTGCCGCAGACGTGGCCGACGCTGACGCCGCTGCCCGTCGAGGACGGCGCCGCGCCGTGCGCGCTGCTGACCTCCGGGGAGGACTGGAGCACCGCCCTCGTCGCGGGTCCGGTGCCCGAGCGGACGGGGGTGGCCATGGCGCCGGGGGCGGGGGCGCTCGCCCGGTTCGTGGCCGACCCGGGGACGACGTCCGGCCCGGTCCGCTTCATCGACGAGAACGGCACGATGTATGCGATCACCGGCGAGGACCAGACCGGGACGCTCGCGCGCCTCGGCTACGCGACGGACGACGTCGCCGTCGTGCCGTACGCGTGGGGCGACCTGTTCGCGGCGGGGCCGAACCTGTCGACGGCGGCGGCGCAGAACAGCGTGACGGAGATCCCGGCGGCGGGCGAGGACGAGTGACGCCGCGGTGGCCAGCCCGGGCCCCGGCACGCCTGGCCGCGGTCGGGTTGCTCGCCGCGGGGCTCGTGGGCGGGTCGCTGCTCGCCCCGGCGGCCCAGGCTCCGGCGGCGGCGCAGCCCACGGGGCAGTGCGACGAGGGGATCCTGCTCCCCGATCGGCCGTGGGCGCTCGACGCGCTGGGCGCCGACGAGGCGCACGAGCTCGCCACGGGACGCGGCGTGACCGTCGCCGTCGTCGACTCCGGCGTGCAGGCGAGCAACCCGCACTTCGCGGGCGACGTCGTGCTGCCGGGGATCGACGTCGTCGGGATCGCGAACGACGCTCGCACGGACACCTTCGGGCACGGCACGGCCGTGGCCGGCTTCATCGCCGCGCAGGGCGTGGACGGGTCCGGGGTCGTCGGGCTCGCCCCGCAGGCGCGGATCCTCCCGGTGCGCGTCTATTACGCGACCGGCGACCAGGCCGACCGCGACGGGACCCAGCTCACGTCGGCGCGCATCGCCGCCGGGATCCGTGCGGCCGCTGACGCCGGGGCGCAGATCATCGCCGTCGCGATCAGCCAGTACACCGACGACCCCGGCATCGCGTCGGCCGTCGCCGACGCGACGGCCGCGGGGAGCCTCGTCGTCGCGAGCATGGGGAACGTGACGGAGGACGCACCGACCCCGGAGCGCGAGCGGTTCCCCGCCGCCTACCCGGGGGTGCTCGCCGTCGGGAGCGTGGCGGAGGGCTTCGTGCCCGTGCCCGACCAGCACGTCGGCCCGCACGCCGACGTCGCTGCGCCGGGTGTCGCGGTGCCGACGACGCACCACGCGGGCATCGACTGCGACTTCGGCGAGGAGGGCGGCACCACGAGCTGGGCGACGGGTTACGCCGCGGCGGCCGCCGCGCTCGTCGCGGAGCGGTACCCGGACGAGACGCCCGCGCAGTGGACGTTCCGGCTGACCGCGACGGCGTCGCGGCTCGACCCGGACACCCATGACGACACGGTCGGGTGGGGCGTCGTCCAGCCGTGGGCGGCGCTGACGTTCGTCGACGACGGGACGGCGCGCGGTCCGGACAGCCCGACGCACGAGCGTCCGTCCGAGGCGCCGTCCACCGCGCCGCCGGCCGTCATCGAGCGCCCCGACGACCCTCTGACGCGCGGCCGGGAGGTCACGCTGTGGGTGGTCCTCGGCGTGGGCGCCGTCGTCGTCTGTGCCGTGCTCCTCACGCGTCGGCCGTCGGCGAACCGGCGCTGACGGCCGGGCCGTCGGGGCCGTCGGGCTCCGCGGGCTCCTGAGCCTTCCGGCGCAGCAGCCGGGTCGCGCGCGCCGCGCGGAGGCCGTCGACGGTGAGCGCCGCGAGCGCCACCCACACGAGCACGAACCCGACCCACCGGGCGAGCGGCATCTCCTCGCCGAAGACGACGACGCCGAGCCCGAACTGCATGAGCGGCGCCAGGTACTGCAACGACGCCATGGAGGCGAGCGGCAGGCGACGCGCCGCCCCGGCGAAGAGCAGGAGCGGGATCGCGGTCGCGGGTCCGGCGGCCATGAGCAGGAGGGCGTACCCCACCGGAGTGGCGTCCGCTCCCGGCTGACCGAAAGCGGCCGTCCCGGTCAGGGCGAGCCAGACGAGGTAGCCCAGCGCGAGAGGCGCGAGGACGGTCGTCTCGGCCGCCAGGCCGGGCAGGGCGCCGACGTCGCGACCGACGCGGTTCTTCACGAGCCCGTAGAGCCCGAACGACCCCGCCAGAGCGAGCGCGACCCAGGGCAGCGTGCCGTAGCCGACGGTGATGACGACGACGGCGACGCCGGAGAGCCCGAGGGCCGCCCACTGCACGGGGCGGAGCCGCTCGCGCAGGACGAGGACGGCGAGCAGCGCCGTGACCAGCGGGTTGATGAAGTAGCCCAGGGCGGCGTCGATCACGTGGCCGGCCTGGACGGCGAACACGAACACCGTCCAGTTCACGCCGACGAGGACGGCGGCCACCGCGAGCGGGCGCAGCAGCCGGGGCGTGCGCAGCACCGTGAGGTACGAGCGCATCCCGCGGGCGAGAGCGAGGCCCACCAGGCAGAACAGCAGGCTCCACACGACCCGGTGGGCGATGATCTCGACCGGCCCGGCGGGCTCGAGGAGCGCGAGGTACAGCGGGAGCACGCCCCACAGCACGTAGGCGGAGACGCCGAGCGGGACGCCCCACCGGTCCGGCGGTGACGCAGGAGGCACGTCGGCCAGCCTACGGGCCCGGCAGGTGGAGAACTCCCCATGGTCGAGCCGCCGGTGGGTCGGCTACGGTCGCTCGCTGTGACAGGACCCAACGAATACGCGGCGCTGCGTGCGCGGATCGAGGACCAGCTGGCCGAGGCCGTTCGTGCCTCGGACGACCTGACCGTCCCGGCGTCGGCACAGGGAGTGGGCCGTTCCGACGACGGCGTGGCTCGCGTCGCCGTGGACCACCAGGGCTTCCTGGCGGACGTGCAGTTCAGCGCCGGCATCGCGGACCTCGACGCCGCCGAGCTGCGGACCGTGTTCCTCGCGGCGCTCCAGGCGGCGCGCGACGACCTGCGGGGCGAGTCGCCGCCGGTCGCGCGGCCGGTGGACCTGACCGACACGAGCATCATCGACGCGTTGGACGCGATCCTGCGGGGCGAGCGTCCGGCACACGGAACCGGGGAGGACTGATGGGCGACGGATACGTCGTCGACACCGACGCGATGCGGACGCACGCCACCAACGTGGGGGCGCTTGCCAGCTCGCTCGACGAGGCCACGGCGGCCGGGCTCGAGACCGCGATGTCGAACGAGGCCTTCGGCCTCCTGTGCCAGTTCCTGGTCCCGATCACGACGCCGGTCCAGGCCGCGGCCGTGACCGCCGTCGGGGCGACGGCGTCGGCGATGGGCGGGGTGCGCGACGTCGTCGCGGGCTCGGCGCAGCTGTACGACGCGACGGACGAGGCACTCGGTGGCCGCCTGAGTCGATTCCTGGAGGGGTTGTGAACGACCTGATCGAAGCCCCGGCGGACCGCCCCGGGCTGGACGAGTGGTACAAGAGCCTGAAGATCATCGGCCCAGGAGTCACGGCCGCCACCGACTCCGCTGACGGCGGGTTCGCGACGGTGAACGGGCTCGCCGGGGTCGTCGGCACCGCGGCCGACATCGCGGAGTTCGTGCTGGACCCCATCGCGTCGATGGCGTCGAGCGTCGCCGGGTTCCTGCTCGACTACATGCCGCCGCTGCCGCAGTTCCTCGACGAGCTCGCGGGCTCGCCGCAGGAGGTCGCGGCGAAGGCCGGGACCTGGATGAACGTCAGCGAACGCGTGACTCAGGTCGCGCAGGACTACCGGGACGAGGTCTCTCGGGCGCTCACCGGCTGGGAGGGCCCGGCCGCCGACTCGTACCGTCCGTTCGCCGACGCCGGGGCGTCCTTCATGGACCAGGTCGCGGCGCTCGCGGCCGGCACGTCCGGGGCCATGACCGTCGCGAGCGGTGTCGTGGCCGGGGTCCGGCAGTTCGTGCGCGACCTCATCGCCGACCTCGTGGGCAAGCTCATCTCGTGGGCGGCCCAGGTGGCGGCGACGGTCGGCGTCGGTGCCACCTGGGTGGTGCCGAAGGCGGTACGGGCGATCGCCCAGTGGGTCGAGCGGTGCCGGGAGTGGATCACGAAGCTCACGAACGCCATCAGCAGCCTGTGTACGAAGGTCGACGAGATCAACGACGCGCTGGCGCAGTCGATCCCGCGCATCGGCACGATCCTGCAGAACCTCGAGCGGGGTGCGAGCGACCTGGTGAACGCCGCGAACGCCGCCCTGCAGCAGGGGAACACGAGCGCCCAGGGGGCGAACGCGTGAGCGCGGCGCCCCCCGCCGGGTCCTGGCGCGACGGGTACGAGGCGAGCCTCGCCCACATCGAGGCCCTGGCGGACATCTCGCGGCGCAGGGTCACGGCGATCGACCGGGTCCAGGCGGAGCTGGAGCGCACCGTCGTCGAGGGCTGGTCACCGCGCCGGGACGTCCGCGTCGAGCTGGACTCGGCGGGCCTGATCCGCGACGTCGAGTTCACCGAGGCGGCGCCGGCGTCGTCCCCGCTCGCGCTCGGTCGATCGGTCGGTGCGGCACACGCCGCGGCCCTCGCGGAGCTGCAGCGGCGCGTCGACGCGCTCGCCGAGCGGGAGCTGGACGAGGGCGACCCCCTGCGCGCCTCCCTGGTGACGACGTATCGCGACACCGTGGGTCGGCGGCTCGCGGAGCTCGAGCAGTGACGGATCCCTCGGCGCCGGGCGCCGTGCTGCGCCGGCGCGGCGTGCTGACCGTCGTCGCCCTCGTCGCGGGGATGCTCGTGGTCGGCCTCGGCCTGCCCCGCGTGCTCGCCGGAGTCCCGGCTCCGTGGCCGGGAGTCCTCACGGCACTCGCGCTGCTCGGGGTGCTCGTCGCCGTCGCCGTGCCGTACGGGCGGTCCGTCGCCCGCACGCGCGCCGCGGAACAGGCGGTCGTGACTGCCGAACGCCCGGAGTGGGCACGCGAGCAGGGCTGGTCCTTCGCCCCGGAGAGCGCTCCGGCGCCGTCGGAGCTGGGGACGCTGGTGCTGCCGCACGTCGCACGGCCGGGCGAGGTGCGCGACGTGCTTTTCGGGCGGATCGGCGCACGCGACGTCGTCGTCGCGAGCCTCACCGCCAAGGTGCCGCAGCGCGCCGGCGGGGCAGCTGTGCTCGACGCGGCGGTCGAGCTCGTGAGCGTCACGACGCGCCGCCGGCTGCCCGTCGTCGCCGTCACTGACGGAAAGTGGCCGGAGCCGCGCTGGCGGGCGCCGGCCGCGGTCGCCAACGTCGCGGAGTCGAACCGGGTGCCCGGTCTTCCCGCGGGGCTCGTGGCGCGGCTCGACGCCGGAGCCGAGGCGGTCCTGCCCGCCATCGCGCCGATCGTGGCGCAGCTGGCCGGCACGAGGGACGCCGTCGTCGTCTCCGCCGACCGGGTCACCGTGTACGGGCTCGAGGGGCGCGGCCGGGTCGACGGCGAGAGGCGGCTCGCCTCGGCGCTCGCCGTCGCTGACGCCGCCGAGGCGGCGCTCGGCGGCCCCGTCGTCTGAGCGATGGGTGAGGGCTACCTAACCCTCGACGTACACTGGTGGCCGCTCAGCGGTCCATGCGTTGTCCACTCGAGAAGGTGCGTGTGAGCTCCCACCCCGCCCACGTCGCGATCGTCGGTGCCGGCCCTGCCGGCATCTACGCCGCCGACATCCTGTCCCGCTCCGTCCCCGGCGCCCGGATCGACCTGTTCGAACGGCTTCCGGCGCCGTTCGGGCTGGTGCGCTACGGCGTCGCACCCGATCATCCGCGGATCAAGCAGATCATCGTGGCGCTGCACAAGGTGCTCGCCCGCGGCGACATCCGGCTCATCGGGAACGTGGACTACGGCGTCGACCTCAAGCTCGAGCACCTCCGCGAGCACTACGACGCCGTGATCTTCGCCACCGGCGCGATCCGGGACGCCCCGCTCGCGCTGCCCGGCGCGGACCTGCCCGGCAGCTACGGCGCGGCCGACTTCGTCTCCTGGTACGACGGGCACCCGGACTTCCCGCGGACGTGGCCGCTCGAGGCCGAGCAGATCGCCGTGCTCGGCGCGGGCAACGTCGCGCTCGACGTCGCGCGGATCCTCGCGAAGCACCCGAAGGACCTGCTGCCGACCGAGGTGCCGGCGAACGTCGTCGCCGGTCTCGAGGCGTCGCCGGTGACGGACGTCCATGTCTTCGGCCGGCGCGGGCCGGCCCAGGCCAAGTTCACGCCGCTCGAGCTGCGCGAGCTGGGCCACGTGCCCGACGTCGACATCGTGGTGTACCCCGAGGACTTCGCTTTCGACGAGGGGTCCGAGGAGGCGATGCGGACGAGCAACCAGACCAAGCAGGTCGTCAAGACGCTCACGGACTGGGCGCTGCGCGATCCGAGCGAGCTCACGGCGTCACGCCGCATCCACCTGCACTTCCTGCACCGGCCTGTCGAGATCCTCGGCACGGACCGGGTCACCGGGCTGCGCACGGAGCGCACCGAGCTCGTCGGCGACGGCACCGCGCGGGGGACCGGCCGCTTCGCCGACACCCCGGTCCAGGCCGTCTACCGCGCCGTCGGGTACTTCGGCTCGCCGCTCGTGGACATCCCGTTCGACGACGTGGCCGGGGTCATCCCGAACGAGGGCGGCCGCGTGCTCGACCTCGACGGCCGGCACATCCCCGGCGTCTACACGACCGGCTGGATCAAGCGCGGCCCGGTGGGTCTCATCGGCCACACGAAGTCCGACGCGAGCGAGACCATCCGCCACCTGGCGGCCGACCTCGAGGGCGGTTCGGGCCTGCGCGACGGCGTCCCGGGCGCCGCCGAGGACGCTGACGGCGAGGCGCTGCTCTCGAACCTGGCCGACGCGGGCGTCCGCTACACGACCTGGCAGGGCTGGGAGCTGCTCGACGCGTACGAGCGGTCGCTCGGCGCTGCCGAGGGCCGGGAGCGCATCAAGGTCGTGCCGCGCGAGGAGATGACCGCGGTGTCCTTCGGGGAAGCCTGAGCGGCTACGCGCCGCGGACCCCGGCTCGCCTCGCGACGCCGACGACCAGGCACAGGATCCCGGTGACGCCGAGCGTCCCGCCGAGCCACCCGACCAGGTAGATCCGCCACACGTCCACGAAGGCCAGCGTGGGGCCGACGGCGAACTCGCCGGCGTCGCCGTCGCACCGGACCGTCACCTCGCCGGTCGCCAGGATCCCGCCGCGGGGGTACCAGGTCGTGCTCCCGGGGAGCGGCAGGGACGTCATGTCCGGACGCAGCTGGACCTCCGCGCCGGCACCGTCCTGGACGTCGCACGTGAAGTCGCCCCACGTCTCATGGGTCGTGTAGAGCGTGCGGACGTCGTCGTCGGGCAGCGTGACGGTGATCTCCGTGCCCATCGGTGCCCGGGCGTCGAGCTGCCGGCCGGGCGCGAGGACCATGACGGCAACGCCGACGGCCGCAGCGACGGCGAGCACCACGAGCGCGGCGCCTGCGACGAGCACGCCGCGGCTGCTCTTCCGGGCGGGCACCTGCGCTGCCGGGAACTGTGGCGGGGGCGGCGTCGTCATACGGGGAGCGTAGAGATGCGCGACGATGTCGACGAGAGATCGAGATGGAGGGACCGTGGTACGCCGCCACTTCAACGGCCTGAAGACTGTCGGGTTGTTCGGTGTGCTGTGGGCGATCCTCCTGGGGATCGGCGCGCTCATCGCGAACGGCACGGGCCAGGCGTCGTTCATCTGGCTGTTCGCCGGGATCGGTGTGCTCTCGACGTTCGTGGGCTATTGGCGGTCCGACAAGATCGCCATCGCTGCGATGCGGGCGCGGCCGGTCAGCGAGGCCGAGGCGCCGGCCATGTATCGGATCGTCCGCGAGCTCTCGACCGCCGCCCGCCAGCCGATGCCCCGGCTGTACGTCTCCCCGACGGCGTCGCCCAACGCGTTCGCGACGGGTCGCAACCCGCGCAACGCCGCGGTGTGCTGCACCGAGGGGATCCTCGCGATCCTCGACGAACGTGAGCTGCGGGGCGTGCTCGCGCACGAGCTGATGCACGTGTACAACCGCGACATCCTCACGTCGTCGGTCGCGGCAGCCGTCGCCGGGGTCATCTCCTCGGTGGCGCAGTTCTTCCTCTTCTTCGGCGGTGGCGGCTCGAGCTCCGACCGCGGCGGCAACCCGATCGCTCTCATCGGTGCGCTGCTCGCCGCGTTGCTCGCCCCGTTCGCGGCCGCGCTCATCCGGCTCGCGATCTCGCGTACCCGCGAGTACGACGCGGACGCCGACGGCGCCCGGCTCACCGGGGAGCCGCTGGCGCTCGCGTCGGCCCTGCGGAAGCTCGAGGCCGGCACGGCGGCTCGACCGTTGGCGCCGACCACGCGGCTCGAGAACGTCTCCCACCTGATGATCGCGAACCCGTTCCGGGCCGCCGGTGTGGCGCGGCTGTTCGCCACCCACCCGCCCATGGCGGAGCGCATCGCGCGCCTCGAGCAGCAGGCGGGCTACCCGCGCTGAGGACTCGGCTCGACGAAACGGGCGCCGGGGCACCCCGGTGAGTCCTAGAGTCCCGCCATGTCCGATCGAGGATTCCTGAGCGGGGCCGATATTGCCGCGTGGCGGCCGCGGGTTCCGGCTGCCGTCCTCCAGATCGGTCTTCCGGCGACTCTCCTCGTCGCCGCCGTTATCTCGATCGTGCTCGAGCGCGGGGACACCTCGCCGATCCGACTTGCGGACGTGGGATGGGACGGCGCCGTGAACGCCGCGGGACAAGGGTGGGTGTTCGCTGCTCTGTTGCTCGGCTGGTGGCGACCGCGCTGGGCGGCCTGGCTCGGTGCGCTCGGAGCCGTCACCCTCGCCGTCCTGCCCACCACTGAAGGTATGCGCCCGGTTTGGGTGACTGTGGCGCTGCTCGTTGTCGGCGTGATCCTCCTGGACGCGTGGGAGGTCACTCGTCAGCGTGCCCTTGCTACGGCATGGGGGCCAAACCGCGCGCCGGAGCTTGACGACGCGACGCGTCGGGAGCTCCTCGCTCCCCGGCTCGGTCCACGTCTCGTCAGCGGGGTTGCGCTTGTCGCGTGTGCTGTCGCGCTCGGCATCTGGTGGTACGACGCCGCAGCGGCCAACGAGTTTCGGGCACGGGCCGAGGTGCGGACCGGGATGGTCGTCACGATGACGGAGGATGGCGGAGCGGCGGTGGTGGAGGTCGACGGCCGAGAGCTACGTGTCCCGGTCCTCGTCCTCGATCTCGAACCTGGCCAGAGCGTGGCCGTACGCGTCGACCCGACGGGCGACCGGGCCGAACTGGTCGACGACGTGTTCGACCCAGCGGGAGCCGTCGTACCGGCTGCGGCGGCAGCGGGCTTCGCTGGAACCGCGATCCTCACCGAACGCTCGCGCAGGCGCGCAGCGCGAGTCCTCCTCACCCGCGGCGGCCCAGCTGCCTCCGTCTCGATGATTCCGGACGGCGCCGCGTACCGCCTCGAGTCGATCGACCCGGGCTCGGGCGTAGCGCTGGCCTACGTGCGTCTGGGGTGGGTCGGGCCATCCGGCGACTCCAGCGACGATGGCAGCGACGACGCTCCACCGGAGCCCTCGTCGAGTTCCGATGCAGAGGTTCTGGCGTGGGCGTCGCACGCGCCATGGCAGGACGCCGGCGAGCGGCTTGCGGCCGCGTCTGAACGTTCGGACGTTCTCGTCGTCGGGCTCGGCGCCGTCGGGGATCGACCCGTCCTGCTGATCGACGGACGATGGTGCCTCGCGGGTCCGCCGTCCACCGACGACAGGACTCCGGCTCGGCTGTGGCGTTCCTGGTGGGTCCGACGGACCTCCGGTCGGCACGTGGCGGTGGTGGTCGGAGGGGACGGGGCGGGCCCGGACGACCCGACGGCGGCCCCTGACCTGCATCCGGTGGCGCGACATGCGCTGCGCCTCGCTCGGCGAACTCCCATGTGGGTGACCATCCTCGGGGCCGGTCTCGCGTTCGTCACGACGTTCGTCCTCTCAGCGGATCTGGAGTGGATCGGCGTCATCGCGGCCGCAAGCGTCGCCGGGTCGCTCGGTGAGCGATGGTCCCGAGAAGGTCGGCCCGGCCTCGTCATCCGTCCGGACGGGCTGCTGGTCGTCGGCGCGTGGCGCGACGACCTGGCGCCCTGGCAGGACGTGTTGAGAACCGTGGCCGATGAGTCCATGCTCGTCGTCTATTTCGGCGACGGCTGCCTCGTCCTTCGTGCTGATGACGATCTTGCACCCGTGATCCTGCCCGGCGAGCGCGATCCGAGACGGGCTTCTGTGGTGCTGGAAGCTGCACGCGGGTCCGCTGAGCCGAATGTCCTGGCGGTTCCGCGCCGGCCGGTCTCGGCGTCCGTCTGGATCGGAGCGGCGTGGTTCGTAGCTGCTCTCCTGGGCTACCTCGTGGCGTGAAGTTCGGAGCGGCCCGGGCGCCGACGTCGGGAATGGCCTGGGCGGCGGCGTCCGAACAGGCGTACGCTGAAAGCGGCGCGTGACGTGCGCCTTCTCGCGCTGCGTCACCCGCCTGGAGGGTTCCGTGATCACGCGCTCGCGCCGGCACCCGGCGCCGATGGATCCGTTCCGCGCGCTCGACGTGCAGACGCGGTTGTCGGAGCTCGCCCGCGCGATCACCCGGATCGAGAACACGCCGGACCTCTACGCCCGCGTGCATCACTGGCGCGCTTACCAGGGCGCGTACGAGGGCGCTCTGCACGAGGCGTGCGTACTGGCCGGGTTGGACGAGGACGCGGCGGACTCCGCAGATCGGTTCACGCTCGAGCTGGAGCTCGCCGCGCGGGGCTGGTCCTGGTAGGTCTTGCCGAGTCAACTCTAGGTATATAGAGTTAAGCATGGCTCGATCCCGACGACCCTCGGCGCAGACCGTCGCTGTGGTGCTGGCTCTCGCCGAGTCGCCGGCCACCTGGCGCTACGGCTACGAGCTGTGCCGCCTGCTCGACATCAAGGCCGGGTCGATGTACCCGATCCTGATGCGGCTCAGCGACCGCGGCCTCCTCGACGCCGTCTGGGAGACAGACTCGCCGGCCGGCCGCCCGCCCCGGCACATGTACCGGTTGACCGGCCCGGGAGTGGCGCTGGCCACCGAGCTCGCCGAGCAGGCGAGCCGCGCAGCCGCCGGCCCGGCACGGCTGCGTCCGCGGTGGGAGGGGGCATGAGCAGGTCCGCGTGGTGGGGTGTGGCCGGCGTGCTCGTGGCCGTCGAGGTGGCGTACGCGTTCCTGCTCTGGCTGGCGAGCCCACCGTCGCCGGGCGAGGACCTCGTCGGATACCTCGTCACGAGCGCCGCGCTCGCGGGGCCGGCGGCACTCGCCGGCGTTCTGCTCTGGATCGTGTGGTGGCGGCGGATCGGCGTCCGGACGGTGGGCCTCGATGCCCCGGCTCGCCTGCTCGCCGCGGCAACGGCGACGGTGCCCGCCGATCGGCGCGAGTGGGGCTCCGCGATGCGCGCCGAGCTCGCGCAGGTGTCCGGTCGCCGGGAGCGGTGGCGGTTCGCGGTCGGCTGCGCCCGCGCCGCGCTGGCGCCGCCGCGCGGGCGCGGGGTGCCGGCGCTCGCGGTCGCCGCGCTGGCGGCGGCGCTGGTGGTCGGCGCGGGAGTCGCCGTCGGCCGCGGGCTGCCGGAGTTGCAGGTCTTCGCGGTGACCTATGCCGCGCTGCTCGGGGTGCTGGCTGTCGTCGGGGTGTCGCGGACGCCGCACCTTCCCAGGGCCGACCCGCTCACCACGATCATGGGACTAGCCGGCGTCGTCGCCTGCATCGCCGTCATCGGCTACTTCCTCGGGACGGACGGCGTGGTGGTCCTCGACCCGGTCGCGGCCGTCACGCTCGCGGCCGTGCTCGCCCTCGGCACCTGGTTGGCGCTCGCCCCGCCGCGGGCGCTCACCACGAGCCGCCGTGCCAGGCGCGTCGGCATCGGGGTCGGCGTGGCGGTCGCCGGCGGCCTGGTGGTCGCCGCTCGCCTGAACGACATCGACGCCGGCCAGGGCATCGGCCTGTACGTGCTCGCGGTCCCGGTCGCGGCGCTCTTCTTCACGGC
Source organism: Beutenbergia cavernae DSM 12333 (assembly GCF_000023105.1). NCBI lineage: Bacteria > Bacillati > Actinomycetota > Actinomycetes > Micrococcales > Beutenbergiaceae > Beutenbergia > Beutenbergia cavernae. The sequence goes on along the minus strand of NC_012669.1, from coordinate 3,543,545 downwards.
ACTCGGGGTGGGCCTGGCCGACCGGTCGATCCGTGCGGGACTCCAGGGCGCGGTGTGGGCGTTGATGGCCACATGCCTCTTCGGATTCGCCGCGTACGTCGTCGAGGCGTCTCGCTACTACCGGGCGGGCGTGCACCCGATCGACGGCGACCCGATCGCCGGTGTGCTCGGCGGGGGGCTGCACGAGGCCGTCGGGTGGGTGCTCGTCTACGTCCCGGCTGCGGCTGTGCCGTTCGCGATCTTCGGGGCGGCGCTGGCACTCGGCAGCCTGCCGAGCGTGCCGCGGCGGCCCGGCGCGAGCGCCGACGCCGGGCCTGCGGGCGTGCCCGGGTGACCGGACGGGCTACCGGTAGTTGACGAACTGCAGGGCGGCGTCGATGTCGTCGGCGCCCTTGAGCAGGGCGATGACCTCCTGGAGGTCGTCGCGGCTCTTCGAGCTCGCCCGCACCTCGTCACCGGTGATCTGCGTCTTGACGCCCTTCGGGCCCTCGTCGCGGATGAGCTTGGTGATCTTCTTGGCGTTCTCCTGGCTGAGCCCTTCCTTGAGGCTCGCCGCGAGGCGGTACTCCTTGCCGGAGGGCTTCGGCTCGTCGTCGCCCGTGTCGATCGCCTTGAGGGACACGCCGCGCTTGACGAGCTTGGTCTGGAACACGTCCAGGACGGCGAGGACCCGCTCGGCGGAGTTCGCGACCATGACGATCGCGTCGTCGCCGCTCCAGGTGATCGACGCGCCGACGCCGCGGAAGTCGTACCGCTGCGAGATCTCCTTCGCCGCCTGGTTGAGCGCGTTGTCGACCTCCTGCCGATCGAGCTTGCTGACGATGTCGAACGAGGAGTCGCTGGCCATGCCAGCACCCTATGCGGCGCGCCTGCGGTGGTCATCCCCACGGTGCGCCGCTTGGTACTCTGTCTCCCGGTCCGATGCGACCACGGCAGGTTGCCCGAGCGGCCAAAGGGAGCTGACTGTAAATCAGCCGCGTCATGCTTCGGGGGTTCGAATCCCTCACCTGCCACCGATGAACGGGGCGCCCGAGCGGGCGCCCCGTTCGGCGTTCCGGGCGCGTCGCGCCTCCCCGCTCGCCGGCATCGCCGGATAGGGTCGCCACGGCGGTGCGTCGACCCCCGCCGTCGCCGGCATCGGGCAGGGGAGGCCAGGGTGCGTCAGCACGTGCTGGTGCTCGCCCTCGACGGCGTCCACGCCGGCATCCTCGCGACGTGCGCCACCCCGCACCTCGACGGCGTCGCGGCCCGCGGGTTCGCGCGCGACATCCGCATCCGCGAGGGCGAGCCGACGATCAGCGGGCCCATCTGGACCTCGGCCATGACCGGCGTGCCCTCGGCGACCCACGGCGTCCGGGACAACGACCTCAGCCGGTACACGCGCCGCGAGCACCCGGACGTCGCCACGATCCTCGGCGACGCCGACCCGGGGCTGCGCACCCTCGTCGCCGCGCACTGGGCACCTCTGGTGACGGGGGCCTCCGGTGGGCCGTTGTTCGCCACCGGCGGGTACTGGCCCGGCGACGTGGGCGGGGTCGACGCGGCCGACGAGCGCGTCACCAGGCACGCCTGCGACCGGCTCGCCGCCGAGGACGTGGCGTTCGCGTTCGTGTACTTCCACCTCGTCGACGCCGTCGGGCACGACGTCGGTACCGGCGAGCCCTACCGTGCGGCGATCGAGACCACCGACGCCCGGGTCGGGCGGGTGCTCGACGCCGTCGCGTCGAGGCCCTCGCGGGGGCGCGAGGAGTGGACGGTGATCGCGCTGACGGACCACGGCCACCGCCCCGAGGGCGGACACGGCGGGCGGAGCGACGACGAGCGGGCCGCATGGATCCGTGCGTGCGGGCCGGGACTCCGCGAGGCCGCCGTCCGGCGGGACCTCACCCACGAGGACGTGGCGGCCCAGGCGCTCGTGACCCTGGGCCTGCCGCTCCCGGATCAGATCACCGGACGCGCACTCACCGCGTGCCCGACCCAGCGGGCCGCCGCGACGCGGCCCACCACGCAGGAGGACGCCACATGAAGCAACAGGTCGAGCTCGTCGTCTTCGACATGGCGGGGACGACGATCGCCGACGACGGACTGGTGACGTCGGCGTTCGAGCGCGCCGCGCGGGAGTGCGGCCTGGCCGACGACGACGCCGGGCTCGCGACCGCGCTCGCGTACGTCCACGCCACGATGGGCCAGTCGAAGATCGAGGTGTTCCGCCACCTCACCGCGGGTGACGAGGAGCTCGCGCAGCGCGGGAACGCAGCGTTCGAGCGCGCGTACGCCGACCTCGTCGACGGCGGTGCGTGCGAGCCGATCCCCGGCGCGCGCGAGGTGCTGGGCACGCTCCGGGAGGCAGGCGTCGCGACGGCGCTGACCACCGGGTTCTCGTCGGCGACGCAGGAGGCGATCCTCGCCGCCGTCGAGTGGGGCGGCGTCGTCGACGTCGTCCTCTGCCCAGGCGAGGGCATCCGCGGCAGGCCGAGCCCGGACATGCCCCTGACGGCGCTCCTGCGGACGGGCGCCTCGGCGGTGAGCGCGATGGCCGTCGTCGGGGACACGCCGTCGGACGCGCGCAGCGGTGCGGCCGCCGGCGCGGGCCTCGTCGTCGGCGTCCGGACCGGCGGCGTGCCCGACGACGACCTGCTCGCCGCGGGTGCCCACGTGGTGCTCGACTCCGTCGCCGACCTGCCGGCGCAGCTCGGCCTCGCCCGGTCCGGCGCGTGAGCCGGACGGACGTCGACGCCGTCGCGATGGTGTGGCCGGGCGTCGGCGAGCCGCACGAGGCGCGCCCCGTGTCCTCGGTCGAGCTCGCCGCCGCCGACGTCCTGGTGCGCGTGGAGCTCGCCACCGTCTGCGGCTCGGACGTGCACACGGCGCTCGGCCACCGATCCGGCCCGGCGCCGAGCGTGCTCGGGCACGAGCAGGTCGGCCGCGTCGTCGCCGCCGGCCCGCACGCGCGGACCGCCGACGGCGCACAGGTCACCCCGGGGACGCGCGTCGTGTGGTCGGTGGCCGCCTCGTGCGGCGACTGCGCCCGGTGCCGGCGCGGGATCGGCCAGAAGTGCGCCCACCTGCGCAAGTACGGCCACTCCGCGTGGTCTCCCGACTGGGAGCTGGCCGGCGGCTTCGCGACGCACGTGCACGTGCTCGCCGGCACGGCGCTGGTCGTGGTCCCCGACGACGTCCCCGCGAGCGTCCTCGCCCCGGCGTCGTGCGCGACGGCGACCGTGCTCGCGGCCGTGCGCGCGGCGGAGCGCGTGCAGCCCCTCGCCGGGCAGGTCGTGCACGTGACCGGCGCCGGGATGCTCGGCCTCACGACCGCCGCCGCCGCGACCGACCGGGGAGCCGCCGTCGTCGTGTCCGATCCCGACCCGCGCCGTCGCGAGGCCGCGCGTGCGTTCGGCGCCGTCGCCACTGTCGATCCCGCCGTCCCCGGGGCGACGGCGGCCGCGCTCGCCGACGCGGACCCCGGCGGCGACGCGCACACCGTCGCGTTCGAGATGTCGGGGGCGAAGGCGGCGGTCGCGGCGGCCCTGGAGCACCTCGGCGTGGGCGGCGTGGCGGTCCTCGTGGGCTCGGTCTCCCCGGCCGGCACCGTGGACCTCGACCCCGAGCGCGTCGTGCGGAACCTGCTCACCGTGCGCGGCGTCCACAACTACGCGCCCGAGGATCTTCTCGCGGCCGTGGCGTTCCTCGAGCGGTCCTGGCGGCGCTACCCGTTCGAGGGCCTCGTCGGCGACGTGCTGCCGCTGCGGGACGTCGATGCGGCCCTCGACCTGGCCGCCGGGCAGGGTGCCGCGCGCGTCGGCCTCGCCCCGGAGTGAGACCGCGGCGCCGGGCGGGTCAGCGGATTTCGCCTGGGCCGCGTCCGCCATGTACCCTTCCATGGCTGCCCCGATAGCTCAGTCGGCAGAGCGTCTCCATGGTAAGGAGAAGGTCTAGGGTTCGATTCCCTATCGGGGCTCCGGTCGGTGAGCGGCTGCGGACACCTGTGTCCGCAGCCGAGCGCCAACCTCGCGGCGGGGTAGCTCAGATGGTCAGAGCGCACGACTCATAATCGTGAGGTCGCGGGTTCGATCCCCGCCCCCGCTACCGGCTCCGTCCCCTGCCGGCGCGCGTCCGATGTGGGCGAGCGCCACCCGAGAAGAAGGAACTCCCGTGGCCAGCAAGTCGGCTGACATCCGCCCGAAGATCACGCTCGCGTGCGAGGTCTGCAAGGAGCGCAACTACATCACGACGAAGAACCGTCGGAACCACCCCGACCGGCTCGAGCTCCAGAAGTTCTGCCCGCGCTGCACGGCGAAGACGGCGCACCGCGAGACCCGCTGACGACGTGGGCACGTCGGGCGTCGACGCGAGCCTCGTCGGGCGCGTCTTCACCGCCACGCCGCCGTTCGAGGTGGATCGCTCGGCGATCCGCGCGTTCGCCGGCGTCGTCGGGGCGACCGCACCTGTGCACCACGACCCGACTGCGGCGCGCGCCGCAGGCTTCGCCGACGTCGTCGCCCCGGTGACGTTCGCCGTCGTGATCGCCCAGGGCGCCGAGTCGGAGTACGTGGCCGACCCGGCGTCCGGCATCGACTTCTCCCGCGTGGTCCACGCGGAGGAGAGCTTCACGCACGTGCGCCCGATCGTCGCCGGCGACGTGCTGCGCACCGCCGTGCACGTCGACTCCGTGACCGAGCGGGGCGGCCTGGCCCTCGTGACCACGCGGACCGAGATCACCTCCGGCGACGACGCCGTCGCCACGGTGGTCTCGACGCTCGCTGTGCGGGGGGCCGAGTCGTGAGCCCGTTGCGCACCACCGACGTCGGGGCGGAGCTGTTCGTCCGCGAGGTCGAGATCACCCGCGAGCTGCTCGTGCGCTACGCCGGAGCGAGCGGCGACGTCAACGCGATCCACTACAACGACGCCGTCGCGGAAGCCGCCGGTCTGCCCGGCGTCATCGCTCACGGCATGCTCACCATGGGTCTCGCGGGTTCCGCGCTCACGGACTGGCTCGCGGGCCTCGACGACGACGGCGTGGCGCGTGTCGTGCGGTACGGCGTGCGGTTCTCGCGGCCGATCGTGGTGCCGGCGCTCGGGTCGACGACGCTCGTCGTGACCGGGACGCTCGGCGCGCGCGACGACGAGGCGGGCACCGCCCGCGTCGACCTGCGGGCCGTGTGCGACGGCGTCACCGTGCTCGGCAAGGCCCAGGCGACCATCACGCTCTGACGCGCGGCGGTCCGCCGTCCGCTTCCCCAGCGTCGACTGCATGACTTCTCCCGCAATCGCCGGCGTGTCCGCGGGACACCTCACGCACTCGGCGGGGGGCGGCGTCCGGGGCCCCGGCGGTCAGTGCGGGGGCGGGCCGGTCGTCGTGCCCGGACGCGGGACGACGGTGAGGTCCGGGGTGCGCACGTCCTCGCCGGCGATGAGGGCAGCCGCTGCCTCGGCGGCGAGCGTGCCCTTGTGGACGAACGGCTGCATCGCGCTGGCGAGCACGTCCGGCGCGAGCCAGGGGAGGTCGACGCCGTCGAACCCCGTCACCGTGAGGTCCCCGGGGACGTCGAGCCCGAGCTCGCGCGCGGCGAGCACCACGCCCGCGGCGAGCAGGTCGGAGAACGCGATGATCGCCGTCGGGCGCGGATCGCGCGCCAGCAGCCGCCGAGCGGCCTCGAACCCCTCCTCGACGAGCGACGCACCCGCCTCGACGACGGCGACCGGCCGGATGCCGGCGTCGCGCACCCCGGCGAGGCGGTTCCGCGTGGGGGTGTAGGTGGGGCGGGGCAGGTGATCGGGGTCGAGCTCCCCGGTGCCGCGACCGGGTGCGAACGGGAGCGTGAGGACGGCGATGCGCGTGTGCCCCAGCGCGACCACCTCGCTCGCGAGGTCGCGCATCCCGGCGCGGTCGGCGATCCGGACGCTCGCGGTGCCGCGGTGCCGCGAGTCCAGCGTGACCGTCGGGACGTCGCGGGCGAGGAGGGTGCGCAGAGCCCGGTCGCCGGGGGCGGGCGTGGCGATCATGATCGCGGCGTCCATCGCCGCGTGGGCCACCAGCTGCGGCACGCCCGGGGCGGCGTCGTCGAACGGGATGAGCAGCATGCCGAGGTCGCGGGCGCCGAGCGCATCGGCGATGCCGTCGAGCGTCTGGACGGAGACGGGGTCGCGGAAGCTGCGCGAGAGGTGCCGGCCCGTGATGACACCGACGACGCCGCTCTGGCCCCGGCGCAGCGACCGGGCGATCGGGTTGGGCCCGGTGTAGCCGAGCTGCGCCGCGGCCGCCATGACGCGTTCGCGGGTGGCCGCGGCGACCGGGCCCGCGCCCGAGAAGGCGAGGCTCGCCGTCGACGGGGAGACTCCGGCGGCGGCGGCGACGTCGGCCAGCGTGGGTCGACCCATGCCACCTCCTGGGGCGCGGCCGAGCACGTCGACCTCTCGTTGCGTGCCTCCCGGCATCCGGAGCGCCACCCTAGCCCAGGGCGCGCGAATCGATTCGACGTTCTGGCGGTCGAGGCGTGGCGACGGCGTGCCGTGGTGCCGAGTCAGGCGTCAGCGGGCGAGTCAGACCCTCCGGAGGGTCTGACTCGACCGTGAAGGTCTGACTCGGCGAGCGGCCGGGAATGCGCGGAGGCGCGGACGGCGCTCGGGATTGACGGGACGGGCCTGGTGACCGCACACTGTCCTCCGGGATCGAATCGATTCGAGCGACCAGCAGCAGCGCCCTCGAACGGTCCCGTCCTCACCACCGGCGCCGGCACCACGAGCGGCGATCCGGCTCCCTCCCCGATCAGCTCGCGCCCCCGGGCGCCCGCACCGCTGGAATTCCTGTGCCCTCGTCGCCCCGCCGCCGCGCCACCCTGCCGGCCTGGATCGCCCGCCACCCCGACCCGCCGCGCCTCGCCCGCGCCCGCTGGATGCTCATGGGCCTGTTCGCGCTCAACGGCATCACGTTCTCGAGCTGGCTGGCCCGGCTCCCCGCCGTCCGCGACGCGCTCGCGCTCACCGAGGCCGAGATCGGCGGCGTCCTGCTGTTCGGGGCAGCGGGCGCGCTCGTCACCGTGCCGTTCGCCGGCGCCCTGTGCCTGCGGATCGGGAGCGCCTGGGCGATCCGGCTCGGCGGCATCGCGTTCGCCGTGGCGTACCTCCTGATCGGGCTGGGCCCCGCGCTGCGGAGCGTCCCGGTGCTCGCTGCCGGGCTCGCCGTGAGCGGGGTGGCGTTCGCGATCCTCAACGTGCCGCTCAACCTCGAGTCGGCGCGCGTGGAACGTCGGCTCGGGCGCACCGTGCTCCCGCAGTTCCACGCCGCGTTCTCGATCGGGGCCGTCGGCGGCTCGCTGCTCGGTGCGGCGGCCGCCGCGCTCGGCGTCGGGCTGCTCGTGCAGTTCACGGGCGTCGCGATCGCGTCGCTCGTGTGGCGCCTCGCCGCCGTCCGGCACCTCCTGCCGCCCGACGCCGCACCCGAGCTCGACCGGGTGGAGGTCGCGGTGCGCAGCCGGCGGCGCTCACCCGGTGCCGCGCTGGGCGCGTGGCTCGAGCCGCGCACGCTGCTGCTCGGCGTCGTCGTCCTCGCGGCCGCACTCTCGGAAGGTGCCGCGAACGACTGGCTGAGCCTCGGCGTCGTCGACGCGTTCGGGGTCACCGAGGCGAGCGGCGCCCTGGTGTTCGCCGCGTTCGTCTCCGCGATGACGGCGGTGCGCCTGCTCGGCGCGCGCGCGGTCGACACGTACGGCCGGGTCCCGGTGCTCCGGGCGAGCGGCGCCGTGGCGCTCGTCGGGCTGGTCGCGTTCGCTCTCGCGCCGTCGCTCCCGCTCGCCGTCGCCGGCGCGATCGCGTGGGGGAGCGGCGCCGCGCTCGCCGTGCCGCTCGCCGTCGCCGCGGCCTCCGAGGACCCGCTCCGCGCGGCCGGCCGCGTGTCGGTGATCACGAGCTTCTCGTCGTTCGCGTCGCTCGTCGCCCCGCCGCTGCTCGGGCTCCTCGCGCACGACGTCGGGATCCGGCCCGCGCTGCTGACGATCGCCGTCCCGCTGGCGCTCGCCCTGCTCGTCGCCGGGAGCGTGCGGCAGCAGCGCGACGACGTGGCCGAGACCGGGCGAACCGCCGTCGCGGACGCCGTTCCGGTCCGTGAGAGGGTCGAGGCGATGCCCCCCGAGCTCGAGGTCCGCGCATGAGCGCGCCGTCCGCCCCCTCGACCGCCGCGGCGGCGCTGGTGGGGCGCGCGTCGTACGCGGTGTTCGCCGTCTTCGCGCTCAACGGGTTCCTGTTCGCCGGTTGGGTCTCGCGGCTCCCGGCGGTCCGCGACCTCCTGGGCCTGTCGCCGGCGCAGATCGGGCTCATCCTGCTCGTCGGCTCCGCCGGTTCCGTGCTCGCACTCCCGCTCACCGGGGCTGTCGTGGTCCGGATCGGGACCGCGCGCACCGTGCTCGTCGCCGCCGGCGTCGCCTGCCTGGGGATGGGTCTCGTGGCCCTCGCCGTGGCGCTCGGCCTCGCCCCGATGCTCGCGGCGTGCCTGTTCGTGGCGCAGATCGGCATCGCCGGCTGGGACGTGGCCATGAACCTCGAGGGAGCCGCCGTCGAACGGCTCCTCGGCCGCGCGATCATGCCGCGGTACCACGCCGGGTTCTCCGTCGGCACCGTGGCGGGAGCGGGGTTCGGGGCGCTCAGCGCCCGGCTGGGTCTCGACGTGAGCGTGCACCTCGTCGTCGTGCTCGCCGTCGTGGCGCTCGCCGTCGTCGCCTCCGTGCGGTTCTTCCTGCCGGCGGCGCTGGAGCACGCGGGTGAGGAACCCGCGGCGACCGAGAAGCACGGCGCGGGCCGCAGCGTGTTCGGCGCCTGGCTCGAGCCCCGCACGCTCCTCATCGGGCTCCTCGTGCTGTCGGCGGCGCTCACCGAGGGGGCGGCGAACGACTGGCTGAGCCTCGCCGTCATCGAGGGCTTCGAGCTGCGCGACGACGCCGCCGCCCTCGTCCTGGCCGTCTTCCTGGCGTCGATGACCGGCATGCGCTTCTTCGGCACGGGGCTCCTCGACCGGTTCGGGCGGGTGGCCGTGCTCCGGCTGTGCATCGCGCTGGCCCTGGTCGGGCTCGCCCTGTTCGCGCTGGCTCCGTGGATGCCGGTCGCCGTCGCGGGTGCTGTGCTGTGGGGGTTCGGCGCCGCGCTCGGGTTCCCCGTCGGGATGAGCGCCGCGTCCGACGACCCCGCGCACGCGGCGGCGCGCGTCTCCGTCGTCGCGTCCATCGGTTACACGGCGTTCCTCGCGGGCCCGCCGCTGCTCGGGCTGCTCGCCGAGCACGTGGGGTACCGCAACGCGCTGCTGGCGATCCTCGTCCCGCTCGCCATCAGCCTTCTCGTCACGCGGTCGGCGGCACCGCCGGGTCCCGAGCCGGAGCGGCCGGATGCCCGGGGCTAGGCTCGCAGCTGTGCCGCTGCTCGCCGACCTCACGACCCTTCGCGTCGGCGGTCCGTGCGCGCGGTTCGTCGAGGCGGCCAGCGAGGCGGAGCTCGTCGCCGCCGTGGCCGAGGCCGACGCCGCCCACGAGCCGGTGCTCGTGCTCGGCGGAGGATCGAACCTCCTGGTCGCCGACGCCGGGTTCGACGGCGTCGTCGTCCGGGACGTCCGCACCGCGACGCGGGTCGAGGACGCGTCGGCGTGCGCCGGCGCGAGCGTGGTGGTCTCCGCGGGCGCGCCCTGGGACGACGTCGTGGTCCGCGCCGTCGCGGAGGGGTGGTCCGGGATCGAGGCGCTGTCGGGCATCCCCGGCTCGACGGGCGCCACGCCCGTGCAGAACGTCGGCGCGTACGGGCAGGAGGTGGGCGACGTCCTCGCGACCGTCCGCGTGTACGACCGCGCCCTGCGGCGGGTGCGGATGCTCGCCGTCGGCGACCTCCGGCTCGGGTACCGCAGCTCGCTGCTCAAGCGGTCGCTCGTGGCCGACGACGACGGCGTCACGTGGGGGCCGACGCCACGCTGGGTCGTGCTCGAGGTCGGGTTCCAGTTCCGCCTCGCCGATCTCAGCGGGCCGGTGCGGTACGCGGAGCTCGCGCGGGCTCTCGACGTCGAGCTCGGCGCGCGCGCTCCGGCCGCCGAGGTGCGCGAGGCCGTGCTCGCGCTGCGGCGGGGGAAGGGCATGGTGCTCGACGGCGCCGACCACGACACGTGGAGCGCCGGGTCGTTCTTCACGAACCCGGTGCTGGACGCCGACGCCGCGGCTCTCCTCCCGGAGCGCGCGCCGCGCTTCGACGCCGGATCCGGGCGCGTGAAGACCAGCGCCGCCTGGCTCATCTCGCACGCCGGGTTCGACCGCGGTCACGGCCTGCCCGGTCCGGCCGCGCTGTCGACGAAGCACGTCCTCGCGCTCACCAATCGCGGCGGTGCGAAGACCGCCGACCTCGTGCGGCTCGCCCGCGAGGTGCGGTCCGGGGTGGAGTCCTCGTTCGGCGTCGTGCTCGAGCCGGAGCCCGTGCTCGTGGGCGTCTCGCTGTAGCCCAGGCCGCGCCGCCGGATCGACCTGCCCGGACGCCGTCGCCCTGTCCTGTGCCGGCCGTCGCGGCGCGGCGACGCGCGGCCACGCACTGTTTGACGCGTGCAGGTTTCTCGGCAACTATGAGCCCGGGTTACCGGGCAACTACCGGTCATGACGGCCGGCGGAGGGAGCGCCATGAGCGTGCGGAACGGGCTGATCGCGCTGCTGAGCGAGCGTCCGATGGGCGTGTACGAGCTTCGCAAGGAGTTCGACGCGCGCACCGGCGGAACCTGGCCGGTCAACATCGGTCAGGTGTACGCCACCGTGCAGCGGCTCGTCCGCGACGAGCTCGTCGAACCCCTGCCGGAGGACTACGAGGTCGCCAGCGACGTCGAGTTCTTCCGGCTGACCGAGGCGGGCTATGTCGCGGCCGAGGCGTGGTGGGCCGCCCCGGTCGACCGGTCGGCACCGGGCAGGGACGAGCTCGTCATCAAGCTCGCGCTGGCGGTGTCCGCGCCCGGGGTCGACGTCGGCGCCGTCGTGCAGGCCCAGCGGGCGGAGTCCATGCGCGCGCTCCGTGACTTCACGCGCCTCAAGGCCGGGGGGCCGGCGCCGGAGCAGGCGGACCGCGACACGCTGGCCTGGTCGCTCGTGCTCGACCACCTCACCTTCGCCGCCGAGGCAGAGGTGCGATGGCTCGACCACGTCGAGGTCGTCGTCACCCGTGCCGCGCACGGCGTGGTCGCGCTGTCGCAGGGGGACAGCGCGACCGACGACGCCACCGCCGTCACGAACCGGGCACGCCGGTGACCCGCGGGCGGCGCGCCGCGGAGCGCGAGCCTTCGCCGGACGGCGCCGCGACCGGTCCCGTGCTCCTGGCGCTCGCGGGTGTCTCGCGCGTCCACGGCACCGGGCCGACGGCCGTGCACGCGCTCGACGACGTCGACCTGCGGGTGCGGATGGGCGAGCTCGTCGCCGTGATGGGGCCGTCCGGGTCGGGGAAGTCCACGCTGCTCAACCTGGCGGGCGGCCTCGACACCCCGACGTCGGGCAGAGTGACGCTCGGCAGGGACGTGCTCTCGGACGTCAGCGCGACCGAGCGGGCCGCGCTGCGCCGTCGTCGCGTCGGCTACGTCTTCCAGGACCTCAACCTCATCCCCGCGCTCACGGCAGCCGAGAACGTGGCGCTGCCGCGCGAGCTCGACGGCGTGCGTGCGCGGGCGGCGCGGAAGGAGGCGCTCGCGGCGCTCGACGACGTCGGGCTCGCCGATCTCGCGGATCGCTTCCCCGAGGAGATGTCCGGCGGGCAGCAGCAGCGGGTCGCGATCGCGCGGGCGCTGGTCGGTCCGCGCCGGCTCGTGCTCGCCGACGAGCCGACCGGCGCGCTCGACTCGCACACCGGGGAAGCGGTCATGCGGTTGTTGCGCGCACGGGTCGACGCCGGCGCGGCGGGCCTGCTCGTGACGCACGAGCCGCGCTTCGCGGCCTGGGCGGACCGGACGGTGTACCTGCGGGACGGCGTCGTCGTCGACGCCTCGCGCGACGACGACGCGGAGGACCTGCTCGTGGGAGCCGCGGCCGGCGCGGCCGGCGAGGACCCGACGTGGGACGACTGATCGCCCGCTGGGGCGCATCCCTGCGGATCGCCCGGCGGGACGCGACGCGCCACCGGGGGCGCACGGCGCTCGTGCTGGCGATGATCGCGCTTCCCGTCCTCGGTGCCGTGTTCCTGGCCACCGTGATCCGCTCCGGCGCCCCAGGACCCGAGGCGCGGGCCAGCATCGAGCTCGGTCCGGGTGCCCAGGCGAGCATCCGGTCCGGCGGCTGCGTCCCGTACCTCCAGATGCCCGACGGCGGCGGCGGCGGATGCACCGGCACGCAGGTTCCCGACCTGACGTCGGAGCAGCTCGCGGACCTCCTGCCGGACGGCCTCCGGCTCGTCGAGGAGCAGGGCACGATGGTCAGCGTCGGCACCGCGGATCGGCTCGCCGGCATGCAGTGGACCCAGCAGCTGGACGCCGAGGCGCTGCCCGAGATCTACGTCGTCGACGACGGCGCCCTGCCGACCGCTCCCGGTGAGGTCGCCCTGCACCCGCGGTTGGCGCACCGGCTGGACGTGGGTGTCGGGGACGCCGTGGAGCTGACTGCCGGCGAGACGAGCCTCGACGCGCGGGTGGTCGGGATCCTGCGGACGCGCAACGTCCCGATGGCCGAGGCGCTCACGGTGGAGGGGACGTTCCCGAGCGCCGCGCCCTCGCGCTGGCTCGTCCTCGGCGACGCGCCGCTCACGTGGGACGACGTGCTCGCGCTCAACGAGGTCGGCGCGGAGGTCATGAGCCGAGACGTGATCCTCCACCCGCCACCGCGCAGCGCCGTCCCTGCCTACGAGACGTTCGACGTCGGGAGCCCGGCCAACCTCGGCACGGTGGGCATCGTCGCGGCGATCGCGGCGATCGGGCTGCTGGAGGTCGTGCTCCTCATCGGGCCGGCGTTCGCCGTCGGTGCCCGGCGCAGCACGCGGCAGCTCGCGCTGCTCGCGGCCAGCGGCGGGGCGCCGACGGACATGCGGCGCGTCGTGCTCGCGTCCGGACTGGTACTCGGCCTCGCTGCCGGGATCGTCGGATCGGCACTGGGCCTGCTCGGCGGGGCCGCGTTGTACGCCGTCGCCGTGGCGACCGGGAGCGGGTCGATGCCCAACCTCGTGCTGCCCTGGCCCGAGGCCGCGGCGGCGGTGGTCCTGGCCACCCTGCTCGGTCTGGCGGCATCGTGGGTGCCGGCGAGAGGCGCGGCGCGGTCCGACGTCACCGCTGCGCTCGCTGGGCGCCGTGCCGAGGCCCGGCCGCGCCGAGCCGTGCCGTGGGTCGGTGTCAGCATCGCCGTCCTCGGCCTGGTCGGCGCCGTCGTCGGCGCGGTGACCACCCAGGTGGTCGCGCTCGTCGTCGGCGTCGTCGTCCTCGAGATCGGGCTCGTCATGGCGGTCGGCGGCGTCGTGACGCTCGTCGGGCGCTCAGCCGGGCGACTCGGCCTCGCCGGCCGGATCGCCGCTCGGGACGCCGCGCGGCAGCGGGGCCGTACGGCGCCCGCGGTGGCGGCCGTGCTCGCGGCGATCGCCGGCGCGACGGCGGGGGCGATGTACTTCTCCGCCGACCGGGCCCGGGAGGAGGCCGCGTGGGAACCGCAGTTCGGGATCGGGACCGTCGCACTGACGTCGGGGACGCCGGACGGCTCGCCGCTGACGTCCGAGCGCGTGGCCGCCGACCTCGCGGTCCTCGGGCGGCACGTCCCGCTCGCCGACGTGGCGAACGTCCACACGCTCGAGATGCCCCGTGAGGACGACGCCGCCGCGGAGTATCCGGGTCACGTGTTCGCCTCGCCCCAGATCGCGCCCGAGCACGTGTGCCCGCTCTTCAACTTCGCGCTCCCACCGACCTCGGCGGAGCGCGAGCAGTACGCCGACGATCCGCGGTGCGACGATCATCCCGGCTGGTCCAGCGGGGGCACCTGGACCAGCGCCGGGGGATCGGGCACCGTGGTCGACGACGGGTCGGCGGCCGCGCTGTGGGGCCTGCCGGGTTCCGACGACGCCGCTGCGGCGCTGGCGCGCGGCGAGGTGCTCGTGCCCGACGAGCGCTACGTCTGGGAGGACGGGTCGGCGCACCTCACCGTCTCGACGTACGACTACGCCACCGGAGTCAGCCGGGACATCGAGCTGGAGATCCCGGCGCACGTCGTCGACTGGCACCGGTACGCGCTCGTGCTGCCGACCAGCGCCGTGGAGGCCCGTGACGACATCGTGGCGGTGCTGTCCGGAGCGATCGCGCAGCCCGTCGCGCCGCCGACGCAGGCGCAGGTCGACGCGGCCAACGCCGACCTGGGGGAGATCGGCGTCGCCACCCTCGACGTGCAGGAGGCGTACAGCTCGCAGGTCGGCTTGATCCTGCTGGCCGTGGTCGGCGTCGCGGCGATCATCGGGCTCGGCGCGACGTGGATGAGCGTCGGTCTGGCCGCCGCGGAGTCCCGCCCGGACCTCGCCACGCTCGCCGCCGTCGGTGCCTCGCCGCGCACCCGCCGTCGCGTGGCCGGCGCCCAGGCGGGGATCATCGCCGTCCTCGGCGTCGCGCTCGGCGTGCTCACCGGGGTGCTGCTGGGCTGGGTCCTCGTGACGTGGCAGGCGAGCAACGTCGAGAACCTCTATGACGACCGCGGCGCCTGGCTGCTCGTCTGGCCGTGGCCCGCGCTCGCGGCGATCGCGCTCGGGATCCCGGCACTGGCCGTCGCCGGTGCGTGGCTCACGACGCGGTCACGGCTGCCGCTCGTGCGGCGCCTCGCCCAGTAGGGCTCAGCGACTGAGGCTCGCGACGCCGTCGAGCACCGCCGCGTGGACGTCCGGGTCAGCGAGGATGCGGAAGTGGCCGGTCGCGTCGACGACGACGTCCCGCGCCGCCGCGGGCGGGTGCGGATCCGGGATGTGCGGGTCCCACGAGGGCCGGACGGCGACGATGCGCGAGTCGACGTGCACCTCCGCGCCGAGCGCGACCAGGGCGGCTGCGCGCGGACCCAGGGCTCGTACCGCCCGCATCGGGATCCACGGGGCGTACCGCGAACCCGCCCACGGCGTCGCCACCGTCACCAGACCCCGGATCCGCGGGACGGGGACGTCGGACGCCGGCCGTGCCACCTGGGCTGCCGCCGCGGCCTCCTGCCCGCGGTCGGCCGCTGCCCCCGCGGCCTCGGCGACCATGAGGGACTTTCCCACCAACCCGCCCTTGCTGTGCGCCACCAGGACGACGTCGCGGAGGTCGGCGCGGGCGAGCGCCGCAGCCGCCAGCGGCGCGAGCGCCTCGATCGGAGCCCCGGACCGCCCGAGCGACGGCACCACGTGCACCGGGTGCCCGGCGTCGTGCAGCGCCCAGGCGAGCGGCGCCATGACGTGCCACGTCTCGTACACCCCCGGCAGCAGCACCACGGCAGCGCCGGACGGTGCCGAGACGTGAGCGAGACGAAGGACGGCGTCGCCCCCGTGCCGTGCGCTCTCCAGCTGACGCGCGACGACGTACGCGTAGTCCGCCGCCCGCACCCCCAGCCGGAGCTCCACGATCAGCCTCCGAGCTGCCGGTCGCCCGACGACGAGCTCGTACCTTCCCGCCGAGCTCGTACTCCTGGGAGTGCGAGCTCGCCGCGGATGTACGAGCTCGAGGCATCGAGACCGTCCGGCGCGGGCGTCGCGAGCCAGGCGTCGACCTCCGCCAACCACCGGGACCGGTCCGGCTGAGGGGCGAGGCTCGCGGCGATCGACGACCGCGCCAGGCCGGCGAGCGCGGCGTCGTCCAGCCCGTGCTCCGTGCGGGCGGCCTCGTACTGGTCGACGAGCCGCGAGAGGAACAGCAGCGGGTCGTCGGCGCCGAGCGCCACGCGCACGCCGGCGTCGAGGAGCGTGCGCAGCGGCACCGACGCGACGTCGGCGTACACGCCCAGAGAGACGTTGGATGCTGGGCACACCTCGCACGCGACCCCCGCCGACGCGATCGCCTCGAGGAGCCGCGGGTCCTCGCTCGCGCGGACGCCGTGCCCCAGGCGACGCGGTGCCAGCTCCGCGAGCACGACGCGCACGTGGTCGGCCCCGAGCAGCTCGCCGCCGTGCGGCACCGACGCGAGGCCCGCGCGCGCAGCGATCCCGAACGCCGGGGCGAACTCGCTCGTCCGCCCGCGCCGCTCGTCGTTGCTCAGCCCGAACCCCACCACCTCGCCGGGCGCGTCGCCCGCGTACCGCGCCGCGAGCCGGGCGAGCGTGCGCGCCTCGAGCGGGTGCCGCATGCGTGAGCACGCGACGACGACGCCGACGCTCACGCCGGTCGCCGCGCTCGCCGCCCGCGCCTCGTCGAGCACGATCTCCAGGGCCGGGGTGAGGCCACCGACGAACGGGGCGTACGACGTCGGGTCGATCTGGATCTCGAGACGCCGGGAGCCCTCGGCGCCGTCGTCCTCGACCGCCTCCCGGAGCACCCTGCGCATGGCCGCCTCCGATCGGACGACGGCGCGCGCGGCGTCGTAGCTGCGCTGGAACCGGAACCAGCCGCGCTCGTCGGCCGGCACGCGCAGCGGGTCGTGGTCCAGGAGGGACTCCGGGAGGCGGATCCCCTGCTCGTGCGCGAGGTCGCGCAGGGTCGCGACGCGCATCGACCCGGTGAAGTGCAGGTGGAGATGCGCCTTGGGGAGGGTCGCCAGGTCGCGCATCCCGGCGAGTCTAGGGCTGGTCAGCCGTCGTCGCGCCGGCGCCACCGGAACGTGCGCGCACCGGCCACGAGCCCCACGACGCCCCAGGCGAGCACGACCGCCGCGACCACCGGGAGCTGCCACTCGCCGCCGACCTCGAGAGCCGCCGCCTGCTCGGGCAGCAGCGCGGCGCGCATGCCCTGTGCGATCCACCGCAGCGGGAAGACGGACGCGACGGCCTGCATCCACCCGGGGAGGTCGAAGAACGGGAAGAAGACGCCGGAGATGAACTGCAGCACGAGGACGACCGACGTGACGACGGCGCTCGCGGACCGCCCGGAGCGCGGCACCGACGAGAACGCGACGCCGCAGACGGCGCCGGTCGCCGTGCCGAGAACGAAGACCCAGGCGAACGTCGCCCAGCGGTCGAGGGAGTCGGGCAGCGGGACGTCGAAGGCGACGGCGGCGAGGATCAGCAGGAGCGTCGTCTGGACCACCCCGACGACGAGCACCTGGCCGGTCTTGCCGAGGAAGTAGCCGACGGCGCTCACGGGCGTGGCGCGCAGGCGCTTGAGCGTGCCGTCGTCGCGCTCGGCGGCGATCCCTATCGCCAGCGTCTGGAAGCTCGAGAGCATGACGCCCGTCGCGACCATCCCGGGCAGGAAGTACTGCGCGAACGGGATGCTCGCACCCTGGCCGCCCTGGGCCTGCCCGGCGAACACCGTCGCGAAGATCGGCAGCATGAGGAGCGGGTAGCCGAAGATGAAGATCATCGCGTCGCGCTCCCGGACGAACGCGAGGAGCTCGTACGCGGTGCGGGCGCCGCCGACGGCGAGCGGTGTCGGGAGCGCGGCCGGGCGCCGCTCTGTCCGGGTCGTCACGACGCCGCCTCGCGCGCGTCGGCGCCGGAGTCGATCGAGGCGGGTGGCCCGACCAGCGCCAGGTACACGTCCTCGAGCGTCGGTCGGACCACCTCGAGGCCCGGGATCTCGGCGCCGAGCCGATCGGCCAGCCTGGACACCTCGCGCGTGGGGGTGTCCGTCAGGACCTCGTGGCGCCGGCCGCCCTCCGTCCACCGCACCGTGGCGCGGCGCGCCGCCCGGTCGCCGAGCCGGGCCGGGGCACCGGTCGCGACGACGCGGCCGCGGGCGACGACGACGGCGCGGTCGGCGAGCGCCTCCGCCTCCTCGAGGTAGTGGGTGGTGAGCAGGATCGTCGTGCCCGCCGCGCGCAGCTCCCCGATGAGCGCCCAGAACGCCCGCCGCGCCTCGGGGTCGAAGCCGGTGGTGGGCTCGTCGAGGAAGAGCAGGCGGGGCCGGCCCACGATCCCGAGCGCGACGTCGAGGCGGCGCCGGCGCCCGCCGGACAGGTGCCGGCTGCGGGTGCCGGCATCTGCGGCGAGGCCGACGGCGGCGATCACCTCGTCGGGGTCCCTCGGGTCGGGGTAGTAGCGCGCGAACTGCCGCACCTGCTCGCGGACGGTCATCTCGGCCATGTCGTGGGTGGACTGAAGCACGACGCCGATCCCGGCGCGCCACCGCCGGCCCGCGCGCCCGGGGTCCTCGCCGAGCACGCGCACGTCGCCGGAGTCCCGACGCCGGTACCCCTCGAGGATCTCGACGGTGGTGGTCTTCCCGGCGCCGTTCGGTCCGAGGACGGCGACGATCTCGCCGTCGTCGACGTCGAGGTCGATGCCGGCGACGGCGTGGCGTCCGCCGTAGCGCTTCGTCAGGCGGCGCACCCGGATGGCCTGCTCGGTCATGGGATCCAGCCTCGCCGCCGGGTGGCCGCGAAGCACCGACCGGTCGGTGGGGCACCCTCCACCGTTCGGTGGAGGGCCGGGGGCCTCAGCCTCTCAGTTCGCGCTCTGCGTAGGCATCGGCCAGCTCCCGCGGTGCCTTGGCCAGCCAGGCGTCGACGATCGCCTCCCGCACCCACCGCTGTTTCGCCGTCGTCACGTCGATCAGGACCGCGGCGTAGCCGTCGAAGTGCTCGATGGTGAAGAAGCCCGTCCGCCCTTCGGCGAGGATCGCTTCCTTCTCGGCCAGGTCCGCGGTCATGACGGCGACGATCGGTCCGGCCGGCACCGGGTGCTCGCCGAACCGTCTGATGTCGGCCTTGCTGAACGGGCGCACCCAGGCGAAGCCGGTGCCCGCCACCTCCCAGGAGCGGTTGCCACGGGAGGTGCCCTCGCTGACCTCGGGCAGCGAGGTCGCGAGCTCGGCGACCTCCTCGACGCTGACCATGGTCAACTCTGGCACGTCGATCGTGGCCAGGACAGATCGACGTGAGGACCGTGCGCCGCGTGACGCGACGGTGAACGCGCGATGAGAAGGCTCTCATCGGCCGCTCATCGTGGCCTCACGTCCGCGCGATGTGCTGGGGCACATGATCACCACAGACGCGAGCGGGAGCAGGCCGGGCGCCGTCGTCGCCACGGAGGCGCGGGTGCGTGGGCTGCTGACCGGTGCGGGCCGCGACGACGTCGTCCGCGCCGCGCTCGGTGCCCGCCCGGACCAGCCGGTCGCCGTGCGCGTCGACCGCGTGCAGCATCGCGTCGGGCTCGGTGTCAGCGTCGGGTACGACGTGCGCTACGGCGCGGCGCAGGACTACCTCGTCGTCTCGTCGGCGCCGCTCGACGGCGCGGGCCTGGCCCGGCTCGAGCGCGACGGCCTCGTGCTCCACGCCTGGCGACACCCGCACGACCCGGCGCTGCCCGGACTCGCTGCCGCGTGCGACGTCGCGACCGTCGCGCGCTGGCTGCCGGGCACGGCGACGCTCGAGTTCTGCTCGTACCGGCCGCTGCGGCGGGCGGTGGTGCGCGCCGTGGGCGCCGACGGCGCTGCCGTCGGGTACCTCAAGGTGGTGCGGCCCGGAGCTGCCACGGACCTGGTGCGGAGGCACGACCTGCTCGCCGACGCAGGCGTCCCGGCGCCGCTCGTGCTGACCGCGCCGACGCCCGGCGTCGTCCTGCTCACGCCGGCGCCGGGAACGCCCCTGCTCGACGCCCCGGTGCGACCGCGGATGGCTGACGTCCTCGACGTGCTGGAGGAGCTCGGGACCGAGCCGCTCGCTCTGCCCGCGCGGCCGTCCTGGGCGGACCGCGTCGAGGTCCACGCCGACGGCGCGGTCGCAGCTCTCGGGACGCCGTCGTCCCGCCCGCTCGAGCTCGCGGCGCGGCTGCGCCGGGTCATGGACGCTCATGACGCCGGCCCGCTCGTCGCGACGCACGGCGACCTCCATCCCGGCAACCTCTTCGTCGCCGACGGTGAGGTCAGCGCGCTCATCGACGTCGACTCCCTCGGCCCCGGGCACCGCGTCGACGACGTCGCCTGCCTGCTCGCGCACCTCAGCCAGGCCGCCGTCACGACCGACGTCGGCGCCCTGCGGACGCTCACGGCCTGGCTGCCGGACGCCGTCGCCCACCTGCCCCGCGGCGTCGGGTATCCCGCGCTCGCGGCCCGTGCGGGCGCCGTCGTCCTCTCCCTCGTCGGTGTCGCTGCCAGCGCGGCGCACCGGTGGCGACTCCTCGCACTCGCGCGCGCCTGGTGCGTGAGCGCGGAGACCGCACGTCTCGACCCCCTGATGCACCACCTCACGAGAAGGAGCAGTTCATGAAGCGCACCACCTGGATGGTCACCGGAGCCCTCGGCGTCCTGGGCGTCGTCGGGACCGCGGCGGCAGCGATGGCGGACGGTCTGCCGGACCGCGACGCGGGTGACGACGTCGTCGTCGACGCGCCGGCCACCCCGGACGCCACGACGAGCCCGACGTCGAGCGGGACCGAGGCCTCGAACGCGGAGCAGGGCACGACGCCGAGCGTCTCGCCCACGCAGGTCGGACCGGACAGCGCGGTGACGGCCGTGACCGTGACCTCGGCGCCGACGGCGGCCAGCGCGGCCACGGCAGTGAGCCCGGCCAGCCCGGCCACGCCGGCGAGCCCGGCGACCGCGCAGTCGCCGGCCAGCCCGGTCTCACCGGTCACCCCGGCGAGCCCGGCCAGCGCGACGTCCGCCGCCAGCCCGGCCTCGGGCGACTGACGCCCCGGCCACCCCGAACCGAACGGCCCCCGGCGACGCGAGTCCCGGGGGCCGTTCGCCGTGCCTCCGCGCCGCGGAGCTGATCAGCTGCGGCGTTGAGGACTGGTCCGGGTCCCCGCGCGGGCCGCAGACCTCGCTCTTGCCGAGGTCGAACCGGACATCCTGCCGCGGGCGGCGAGCGATCGGTCAGTCGAGGCGGTACCCCATGCCGCGGACGGTGGTGACGAGGTCGGCCCCGAGCTTGCGGCGCAGGTACCGGACGTACACGTCCACGACGTTGGACCCGGGGTCGAAGTCGTAGCCCCACACGCGCGAGAGGAGCTGCTCCCGGCTGAGGACCTGCCCGGGGTGCCGCAGGAACGTCTCGGCGAGCGCGAACTCGCGCGCCGAGAGGTCCACCTCGCGTCCGTCGACCCGGGCACGCCGGGACCGCAGGTCGAGCTCGAGCTCGCCGTGGCGCAGCACCGTCGGCTCGTCGGCGACGGCGCCGCGCAGGCGCAGCCGCACGCGCGCGAGCAGCTCCTCGAACCGGAACGGCTTCGCCATGTAGTCGTCGGCGCCGCCCTCGAGCCCGGCGACGGTGTCGGTCACCGAGTCCCGTGCGGTGAGGATGACGACGGCGATCGGGTTGCCCTGGGCGCGCAGTCGCCGCAGGACCGACAGTCCGTCCCCGTCGGGGAGCCCGAGGTCGAGCACGAGCAGGTCGAAGTCGCCGGTCGAGGCGAGGTCGAACGCCTCGCGGGCGGTCGGCACCACCGTCGGGACGAACCCGG
The DNA here is from genome assembly GCF_000023105.1 of Beutenbergia cavernae DSM 12333. Lineage (NCBI taxonomy): Bacteria > Bacillati > Actinomycetota > Actinomycetes > Micrococcales > Beutenbergiaceae > Beutenbergia > Beutenbergia cavernae. The sequence continues at coordinate 3,522,080 of NC_012669.1, read as the reverse complement.
CGGCACGCAGACCCTTGGCGACGAACGCGGAGATCCGTTCGGAGTCCTCCGCGATGAGGATCTGGCTCATGGGGCCTCCTGCTGCCTGGCCGGGGGGTCCGCGGCGTCGTGGGGGGCGTCGGCGTCGGGGTCGGGCAGGCCGGCGTCCGGGATCCGCAGCGTCACCGTGGTGCCGCGCCCGGGCGCGCTGTCGAGCGTCACGCTCCCGCCGTGCGCGTGGGCGATGGAGGCGACGATGGCCAGCCCGAGGCCGGAGCCGTCGCCGCGAGCGCGGGCGGTCGAGCCTCGAGCGAATCGTTGGAACACGTGGGCCTGCTCCTCCTCGGCGATCCCGATGCCTTCGTCTCGCACCCACAGCTCGAGCGCGCCGTCACCGGACCACGCGCCGCCGAGCCCCACGGTCGAGCCGTCGTCGGAGAAACGCACGGCGTTCGAGGCGAGCTGGAGCAGCGCCTGCGTCAGGCGTTGGGGGTCGAGCTCGGCGGTGCCCTCGGGAAGCGCGTCCAGCCGCCACCGTCGCTCGCCGAGCGGGCGGGCCTTCGCCAGCACCTCGTCCACGAGCACCGCCACGTCCACCTCCCGGCGCCGCACGAAGTCCGGCCGCTCGGCGCGGGCGAGCGTCACGAGGTCGTCGACGAGGCCGTACATGCGGTCCAGCTCGTCCATCGCCAGCGCGCGGGTCTGCGCGGCGTCCTCGGGATCCGCCGGGTCCATGAGCTCGAGGTGCCCGCGGACCACCGTCAGGGGCGTCCGGAGCTCGTGCCCGACGTCGTCGAGCAGCTGCCGCTGGTCCGCGAACGACGTCTCGAGGCGGTCCAGCATGTCGTTGACGGTCACGGTGAGGTCGGCGAGGTCGTCGTTGCCGACCACGGGGATGCGCGCGGACAGGTCGGACTCCGAGATCTCCTGCGCCGTGCGTCGCACCAGCCGGATCGGTCGCACGACGCGGCCGACGACGAGCCAGCCGACGAGCGCGATCCCGGCCAGGGCGACGGCGGCCATGGCCGCGTACTGCCGGTACGTCGCGGCCAGGGCGGCCTGCTCGGAGCCGCGATCGAACGCGACGACGAGCGCGGCGGGCGGCGCATCGCCGACCCGCACGGGGGCGACGGCGTACCGGTAGTCGGCGGTCGGCGTCACCGTCCGCGTGATCGTCGCCCGCTCGGCGAGCTCGGCGCCCTCCAGCTCGCTCACGAAGGCGGCGTCGGTGTGGGGCTGGATGCCGCTGACCTCGGCGAACTGCAGGACGCCCCAGGAGCCGTCGGCGCGCGTCCCGATCGAGAACGCGCCCTCGTACCGCGCGGGCACGACGCGCTGCAGGGACACCCGCAGCACCTGCTCGGCCGACGTGAACGGCTCGCCCGTGCTCGGGTCGACGTCCCCGGCGGCGATCGCCCGCAGCTCCTCGACGGTGCGCTCGAGCGTGTCGTCGAGCCGGTCGTCCAGCCTGGCGCGCTCGATGCCGTACGCCGTCACTCCGGCCGCGGCGAGGGCCAGGCCCGACAGCGCGACCAGCGCGGCGAGCACCCGGGCGCGCACGCTCCAGCCGCGGCGCGACCAGGTGCGCCGCGCCGCCGGGGCCTCGGCCGGCTCGGTCCGGCCCGTCGACCGCTCAGCCATCGTCGTCGTCGAGATCGTCGTCGGGGTCGTCGTCATCGTCGTCGTCGTCGACGGGCGGCGGGGGCGGCACCGGCACGGGCGCGGTCGTCGGGGACGTGGGTGAGGGGGACGGCGTCGGCGTCGTCGACGGCGTGGGCGTCGGCGTCGGGTCGGGTGTCGGCGTCACCGTCGGGGCGTCGATCACCACGACCTCGCCGAGGTCGACGTCCTGCGTGCCGGAGCGCACGCCGTCGACGGCCCGCGCGATCCCGAACACGAGCGCGCCGACGAGCGCCGCCGTCGCGAGCGCTGTCGCGAGGCGGCGTCCCAGCGTCGGCCCGGAGCTCACATCGCGAGTATCCACGCGGGCGATGAGAAGCAGATGAGAGGCTCAGCCGGCCTCGGCGAGCAGGGCGGCGACCCTGTCGACGCCTTCGGCCAGGTCGTCGTCGCCCAGGGCGTAGGAGAAGCGCAGGTACCCGCTCGGGCCGAACGCCTCGCCGGGCACCACGGCGACCTCGACCTCGTCGAGGATGAGCGAGGCGAGCTCTGCGGACGTCGTCGGCGTGACGCCGCGGATCGTGCGCCCCAGCACCCCCTCGACGCTCGGGTACGCGTAGAACGCGCCCTTCGGCGTCGGGCACACGACGCCGTCGATCGCCGACAGCTTCGCCACGATCGTGCGGCGGCGCCGGTCGAAGGCGGCGCGCATGTGCTCGACGGCGGACAGGTCCCCGGTCAGCGCGGCGATCGCAGCCCGCTGGGAGACGTTCGCGACGTTCGACGTGAGGTGCGACTGCAGGTTGGTCGCGGCCTTGACGACGTCGGTCGGGCCGATCATCCAGCCGACGCGCCACCCGGTCATCGCGTAGGTCTTCGCGACGCCGTTGAGCACGATCGACGTGTCCGCCAGCTCCGGCACGGCGCGCACGATCGGGGTGAACACCGCGTCGTCGTACACGAGGTGCTCGTAGATCTCGTCGGTGATGACCCAGATCCCGTGCTCGAGCGCCCAGGCGCCGATCGCCGCCGTCTGCTCGGGCGAGTACACGGCGCCGGTGGGGTTCGACGGCGAGCAGAACAGCAGCACCTTCGTCGCGGGGGTCCGCGCCGCCTCCAGCTGCTCCACGGTCACGAGGTACCCGGCGTCCGCGCCGGCGAAGACCTCGACCGGCACGCCGCCCGCCAGCCGGACGGCCTCCGGGTAGGTCGTCCAGTACGGAGCCGGGAGCAGCACCTCGTCGCCGGGGTCGACGATCGCGGCGAACGCCTGGTACACGGCCTGCTTCCCGCCGTTCGTCACGAGCACGCTCGACGGCGACACCTCGTAGCCGGAGTCGCGCAGCGTCTTCGCGGCGACCGCCTCGCGCAGCGCGGGGAGCCCGGCTGCGGGGGAGTACCGGTGGTTGGCGGGATCCTGCGCGGCGGCGACAGCGGCGGCGACGATGTAGTCAGGCGTGGGGAAGTCCGGTTCGCCCGCGCCGAACCCGATGACCGGCCGGCCCTGGGCCTTGAGCGCCTTCGCCTTCGCGTCGACGGCGAGCGTCGCCGACTCCGCGATGGCGGCGAGGCGCGCGGAGACACGGTTCCTGGTGCCGGCGTGGACGGGGGCGGAGGGCTGCGCGGTGACGTCGCTCACGTGCTCTATCGTGGCAGACGCCGGCCCGTCCGCGGCCCGGTCGTCTCCCGGCGGGCAGCCCGCTCGGCACCCGTGGACCGGTTCGACCGCGACCGTCCGCTTCGCGTACAGTGGACCCCCGGTGGTCCCGACCATCACGCTGAAGCGCGCCCTGGAGGCAGCTTCGGGGTGGGTCGTCCCGCCGTAGGGCAGTGGCGCAATTGGTAGCGCACCGGTCTCCAAAACCGGCGGTTGTGGGTTCGAGTCCCGCCTGCCCTGCTCGAGCGGATCGCACGCTCGAACAGCGAACGCCCGAACACGCAGCATCCCGATCCGACCCGAGACGAGGACCCGTGACCGACTCCGCGAATGCCGCCCGCACGTCGCGGCCCGCGGCGGGGCCGCCGGCGAAGCGCAACCTCTTCGCGCGGATCGCACTGTTCGTGCGTCAGGTCATCGCCGAGCTCAAGAAGGTCGTCCGGCCCACCCGGTCGGAGCTCATGACGTACACGGCGGTCGTGATCGTGTTCGTCCTCGCCGTGATGCTGTACGTCGGCGTGCTGGACTTCGGGATCGGCAAGCTCGTGCTCTGGGTGTTCGGCCGGGACAGCGCGTAGCCGCTCGGCCCGAGAGTCCCGCAGCACCCAGCCCTCACGGCATCCGAGATAGAAAGCAGGTCAGGACGTGTCCGAGTCCACAACAGGGCCCACCACCGGTGAGTCCCTCGACGACGCTGCCGCGACCCCGGTCGCGGAGGCCGGCGTCGATGTGGCCGAGCCCACCCCGGCCGAGCCCACCTCCGACGAGCCCACCTCCGACGAGCCCGCAGCGGACGACGCAGCAGAGGCAGAGGTCGAGGTCGAGGAAGACCCGCTGACGGCGTTCCGTCGCGAGCTCCAGGCGCAGCCGGGCGACTGGTACGTCGTGCACTCCTACGCGGGCTACGAGAAGCGCGTGAAGGCGAACCTCGAGAGCCGGACGCAGAGCCTCAACATGGAGGAGTACATCTTCCAGGTCGAGGTCCCGGAGGAGGACGTCGTCGAGATCAAGAACGCGCAGCGCAAGGTGGTCCGCCGCGTGCGGATCCCCGGCTACGTGCTGGTGCGGATGGACCTCACCGACGAGTCGTGGGGCGCGGTGCGGCACACGCCCGGCGTCACCGGCTTCGTGGGTCACACCCACCAGCCCGTGCCGCTGACGACGTCGGAGGTCGTCTCGATGCTGGCCCCGACGCTCGAGGCGAAGGCGCCCGCCACCAAGCCGGGTGCCGCTCCGGCCGCCGCGCCGATCGAGGTCGAGTTCACCGTCGGTGAGTCCGTCACGGTCACGGACGGCCCGTTCGACACACTCCCGGCGACGATCTCCGAGATCGCCCCGGAGTCGCAGAAGCTCAAGGTCCTCGTCTCCATCTTCGGCCGGGAGACCCCGGTCGAGCTGTCGTTCAACCAGGTCGCCAAGATCTGACCGCCGCAGGCGGCGCACGACAGCACACGTCAGGCACTGCAACCGGGTCATCGCCCACGGCGTCGGCCCACGAACAGCAAGGAACCACGCATGCCCCCCAAGAAGAAGGTCACCGGCCTCATCAAGCTCCAGATCCAGGCCGGCGCGGCCAACCCGGCGCCGCCGATCGGCCCCGCGCTCGGTCAGCACGGCGTCAACATCATGGAGTTCTGCAAGGCGTACAACGCCGCGACCGAGGCGCAGCGCGGGAACGTCATCCCCGTCGAGATCACCGTGTACGAGGACCGCTCGTTCACGTTCATCACGAAGACCCCGCCGGCCGCGGAGCTCATCAAGAAGGCCGCCGGCGTCGCGAAGGGGTCGGCCACGCCGCACACCGCGAAGGTCGCCTCGCTCACTCGTGAGCAGGTCCGTGAGATCGCGCAGACGAAGCTCGCCGACCTCAACGCGAACGACATCGACGCCGCCGAGAAGATCATCGCCGGCACCGCCCGGTCGATGGGTGTCACCGTTACCGACTGACACCACAGCACCACCAGCGAGACCCTCGCCCGCCCACCCGGGGCGGGCGAGAAGTGGCAGGGTCCGCGCGGACCCACGAGACCACGACTGCAACGAAGGAGCAGAGCATGACCGCGCAGAGCAAGAACTACCGCAAGGCCGCCTCGGCGATCGACCGCGACCGGCTGTACGCCCCCCTCGAGGCCGTGCGCCTCGCGAAGGCCGGGGCGAGCACGAAGTTCGACTCGACGGTCGAGGTCGCGTTCCGCCTCGGCGTCGACCCCCGCAAGGCGGACCAGATGGTCCGCGGCACGGTGAACCTGCCGCACGGCACGGGCAAGACCGCCCGTGTCCTCGTCTTCGCCGTCGGCGAGCGTGCCGAGCAGGCCCGCGCCGCCGGCGCCGACGAGGTCGGCGGCGACGAGCTCATCGAGAAGGTGGCGGGCGGCTACGTCGACTTCGACGCCGCCGTGGCGACGCCGGACCTCATGGGCAAGGTCGGCCGCCTCGGCCGCGTGCTCGGCCCGCGTGGCCTCATGCCGAACCCGCGCACCGGCACGGTGACGATGGACGTGGCGAAGGCCGTCGAGGAGATCAAGGGCGGGAAGATCGACTTCCGCGTCGACAAGCACGCCAACCTCCACGTCGTCGTCGGCAAGGCGTCGTTCGACGAGACGGCGCTCGTGGAGAACTACGCGTCCGTGCTCGACGAGGTGCTCCGGCTCAAGCCGTCGTCCTCGAAGGGCCGGTACATCGTCAAGGCCACGCTGTCGACGACGATGGGCCCGGGCATCCCGCTGGACGCGTCGAAGACCCGCAACCTGACGGGCGAGGACGCCGCCTGAGGCGTCGCCCCACCCACGGCCGACGGCCCGGACCCTCGCGAGGGTCCGGGCCGTCGGCCGTCCGGGTGGAGCTCAGCCGTGGCCGCCGTGGTCCGTGTGGCCGTGGGGGACCGCGAGCTCGCCGGCGTCGGTCGCCGCGAGCCCCGCGGTCGTCACCGCGGCGACGAGCAGCGCCCCGATCGTGAGGGCGGCCAGGGTGCGCGGGCCGCCCGCCGGCCGGGCGCCGCGCGGCACGTGACGTACCGACCGGGCGGAGCACCACGCGGTGAGCAGGAGCAGCGCGATCGCCGCGGCGTCGTCGGAACCCGGCAGCGTGGCGGAGGGGACGAGGACGAGCAAGGCCCCCGGCGCCAGCGCGTAGGCGGCGGCCCACACGGCGGCACTCCCTGCCGCCAGGCCGGCGACCGTGCGGGGACGCACGACGCGTCCTGTGGCCAGGGTGGCGAGCGCCGAGCAGACGGCGCCCGCCCCGAGGGCGAGGGTCGCGACCGCCGCGAGCATGGCCGACGACGACGCGAGCTCGGCCCCGCACGCGAACGCGACGAGCCCGGCCCCGAGCGCGCTGAGCGCCTGCCACCCGACCATCGCCGGGGCGCCGGTGCGGAGCCGCTGGGCGGGCTGCGCCTCCGGCGCCCCACGAGCGGGCGAGAGTGTCGCCGTCGTCGTCATCTCACGCGCTCGCCTCGGTGACGGCGGCACGGTCCTGGCTGAGTCCGACCGCCAGCAGGAGGACGGCGCTGGCCAGGTGCAGCACGTTGTCGGCCGTGTTGAGGGCCAGGATGTTGAGGCTCGACGACGCGAGGAACAGGCCGAGCACACCGACGAGAAGGTACACGGCGCCGATGGTGGTGTTCGTGGCACGGCCGCCGGCGACCGAGCGCGACGCGATCAGCAGCGCGGCGCCGATGCCGACGTGCACGATGTTGTGCAACGGGTTCACGTCGAAGACGATGAGCGTCGCACCCTCGGTTCCCGCGAAGCCGACTCCGCCGGTCACGGCGAAGCCCGCCAGGCCGACGAGCAGGTACACGCTGCCGAAGATGGCGGCGAGCAGGCGATTCGGGCTGCTGGACATGTCCTGTTCCTCTCCTCATGCCGGGCCGGGCCCGGCAGCGCGCCGCCCGTCCTGGGTCGGCGGAGCCCGTAGGCTCGCCCTGGGTTCGGAGCCGCGCCCCGGACGGATGGGTCCGGCGGCGAGCCGACGGTGCGAGCACCGGTCCGGAGCATCGCCGCGCGTCCGGTAGACTTCTCGGCTGTACCTCAGACCGCCGGTCGCCCGGCTGCGCACAAGCGCGGCGGGTGCGAAGTTCCTCCGGGAAGCCAGCGCAGGTGCGAGCTCGACGAAGGGTCGCGTCCCCGGACGTGTCGCCCGCCCACGAGCCCCGCGCCGGCGCGGGGCTCTTCTCGTCGGAGCGTCCGGTGGACGACCACCGGAAAGGAATGCCATGGCGAGGCCTGACAAGGCGGCCGCCGTCGCCGAGCTGACGGAGAAGTTCCGTTCCTCGAGCGCCGCCGTGCTCACGGAGTACCGCGGCCTGACGGTCGCGCAGCTCAAGGCGCTGCGGACCTCGCTCGGGGGCTCGGCGCACTACGCCGTCGTGAAGAACACCCTCACCGCCATCGCGGCGAAGGAGGCCGGCATCGACGCGTTCGAGGGCCAGCTGTCCGGCCCGACGGCGATCGCGTTCGTCGAGGGCGACCCGGTCGCCGCGGCGAAGGGCCTGCGCGACTTCGCGAAGGCGAACCCCGCGCTGGTCATCAAGGCCGGCGTGCTCGACGGCAAGGCGATCACGTCCAGCGAGATCACGGCACTCGCCGACCTCGAGTCGCGTGAGGTCCTGCTGGCGAAGGCCGCGGGTGCGTTCAAGGCCAAGCTGTACCAGGCCGCGTACCTGTTCACGGCGCCCGCGTCCCAGGCGGTGCGCACCATCGACGCCCTGCGCGAGAAGCAGGCAGACGCCGCGTAAGCGACGTCGTTCCACCATCACCACCACCCGGTGCTCGCGCAGCAGGCACGGGACACGACAGGAAGGAACGCCATCATGGCGAAGCTCAGCACCGACGAGCTGATCGAGGCTTTCAAGGAGCTCACGCTCATCGAGCTCTCGGAGTTCGTCAAGCAGTTCGAGGAGACCTTCGAGGTCACCGCCGCTGCTCCGGCCGCCGTCGCGGTCGCCGCTCCGGCAGGCGGCGCCGCCGAGGAGGCCGAGGAGGAGAAGACGGAGTTCGACGTCGTCCTCGAGACGGTCGGCAGCGCGAAGATCGCCGTCATCAAGGAGGTGCGCACGATCACGGGTCTCGGTCTCAAGGAGGCCAAGGACCTCGTCGACGGCGCGCCGAAGCCGGTTCTGGAGGCCGCCACCAAGGAGGCCGCCGACAAGGCGAAGGAAGCCCTCGAGGGCGCCGGCGCCACGGTCACCGTCAAGTGACTCCTCGCTGAACCGCTCCCCGGCGCTGCGGCGCCGGGGGACACAGCGCAGAGGCCCGCACCGCGTCACGCGGTGCGGGCCTCGCCGCGTGTTCGCCCGCGTGTCGCTCCCACCGACATCGCGGCGCGAGGTAGACAATGCTTCGCTCCGCAGGTATGCTGTCGCTTTGCGCTGTCCTGTGCCCCGCCTCCCCGCTCTCCGTCCGGTTCGTGACCATGCCCCGCGCCCTGGGTCCGGTCCGTGTCGGGGCGTGCGGTCCTGCGGGGTCCTGACGGCGCGCGTGCACCCCCTTTTCGCAGGGAAGGACCCCTCTTGGCTGCCTCGCGCACCCCTTCGAACGCTGACGCCATCGCTACCCGTACTGCCTCGCGAAGGGTTTCCTTCGCGAAGATCACGGAGCCGCTCCAGGCACCGGATCTTCTGAGCCTCCAGACCAACAGCTTCGACTGGCTGCTCGGCAACGAGCGCTGGCGCGCTCGGGTCGACGCGGCGGCGAGCAAGAACGTCTCGGTCCCCTCGTCGTCGGGCCTCGAGGAGATCTTCTCCGAGATCTCCCCGATCGAGGACTTCGGCGGGTCGATGTCGCTCTCGTTCCGCGACCACCGCTTCGAGCCGGCGAAGTACACGCCGGAGGAGTGCAAGGAGAAGGACTTCACCTACTCCGCGCCGCTCTTCGTGACCGCCGAGTTCGTCAACTACACGACCGGCGAGATCAAGTCGCAGACCGTGTTCATGGGCGACTTCCCGCTGATGACCGAGCGCGGCACGTTCATCATCAACGGCACCGAGCGCGTCGTCGTCAGCCAGCTCGTGCGTTCGCCGGGCGTCTACTTCGAGCGCACGCCTGACAAGACGTCCGACAAGGACGTCTTCACCGCGAAGATCATCCCCAGCCGCGGCGCGTGGCTCGAGTTCGAGATCGACAAGCGTGACGCCGTCGGCGTGCGCGTCGACCGCAAGCGCAAGCAGTCGATCACCGTCTTCCTCAAGGCGCTCGGCCTGTCCGAGGCGGAGATCCGCGAGCAGTTCGCCGACTACCCGGTCGTGATCGAGACGCTCGAGAAGGACACGGTCAACACCCGTGAGGAGGCGCTGCTCGACATCTACCGGAAGATCCGGCCGGGCGAGCCGCCCACGGTCGAGGCCGGCGCCGCGCTGCTCGAGAACTTCTACTTCAACCCGAAGCGCTACGACCTCGCGAAGGTCGGTCGCTACAAGATCGACAAGAAGCTCGGCCTCGACGCGCCTCTCACCGACTCGGTGATGCAGGTCGCCGACGTCGTCGCCACGATCAAGTACCTCGCCGCGCTGCACAAGGGCGTCACGGAGCTCACCGGCACGCGTTCCGGCGAGGAGGTCGCCCTGCGCGTCGAGACCGACGACATCGACCACTTCGGCAACCGCCGCATCCGCGCCGTCGGCGAGCTCATCCAGAACCAGGTCCGCACCGGGCTGTCGCGCATGGAGCGGGTCGTCCGCGAGCGGATGACGACGCAGGACGTCGAGGCGATCACGCCGCAGACCCTGATCAACATCCGCCCCGTGGTGGCGTCGATCAAGGAGTTCTTCGGCACGTCGCAGCTGTCCCAGTTCATGGACCAGAACAACCCGCTCGCGGGCCTGACGCACAAGCGGCGTCTGTCGGCCCTCGGCCCCGGCGGGCTGTCCCGTGACCGCGCCTCGATGGAGGTCCGGGACGTCCACCCGTCGCACTACGGCCGCATGTGCCCGATCGAGACGCCGGAAGGCCCGAACATCGGCCTCATCGGTTCGCTCGCGACGTACGCGCGCATCAACCCGTTCGGGTTCGTGGAGACGCCGTACCGCAAGGTCGTCAAGGGGAAGGTGACGGACGACGTCGTCTACCTCACGGCCGACGACGAGGACCGCCACGTCATCGCCCAGGCCAACGCGCCGCTGTCGGAGAAGAGCACGTTCGTCGAGGCCACCGTCCTGGTGCGCACCCGTGGCGGCGAGGCGGAGCTCGTCCCGGCCGCCGAGGTGGACTACATGGACGTCTCGCCGCGCCAGATGGTGTCGGTCGCGACGGCGATGATCCCGTTCCTCGAGCACGACGACGCGAACCGCGCGCTCATGGGCGCGAACATGCAGCGGCAGGCGGTGCCGCTCGTCCGGAGCGAGGCGCCGCTGGTCGGCACCGGCATGGAGCGTCGTGCGGCCGTCGACGCCGGCGACGTCATCGTCGCCGCGAAGCCGGGCGTCGTCGCCGAGGTGTCAGCCGACGCGATCGTCGTCGCCCAGGACGACGGGACGACGTTCACGTACAAGGTCGCGAAGTTCCACCGCTCGAACCAGGGAACCTCCTACAACCAGCGTGTGCTGGTCTCCGAGGGCGCTCGGGTCGAGGTCGGCTCGGTGCTCGCGGACGGCCCGGCGACGGACGAGGGCGAGCTGGCGCTCGGCCGGAACCTCCTCGTGGGCTTCATGTCCTGGGAGGGGCACAACTACGAGGACGCGATCATCCTGTCGCAGCGCCTCGTGGCCGAGGACGTGCTCTCCTCGATCCACATCGAGGAGCACGAGGTCGACGCCCGCGACACGAAGCTCGGCCCCGAGGAGATCACGCGGGACATCCCGAACGTCTCCGAGGAGGTCCTGGCGGACCTCGACGAGCGCGGCATCATCCGGATCGGTGCCGAGGTCGGTGCGGGCGACGTGCTCGTCGGCAAGGTCACCCCGAAGGGCGAGACCGAGCTGACCCCGGAGGAGCGGCTGCTCCGCGCGATCTTCGGCGAGAAGGCGCGCGAGGTCCGCGACACGTCCCTCAAGGTGCCGCACGGCGAGTCCGGCACGGTCATCGGCGTGCGCGAGTTCAACCGGGAGGACGGCGACGAGCTGCCTCCGGGCGTGAACCAGCTCGTGCGGGTGTACGTGGCGCAGCGCCGGAAGATCACCGACGGCGACAAGCTCGCCGGCCGTCACGGCAACAAGGGCGTCATCTCGAAGATCCTCCCGATCGAGGACATGCCGTTCCTGTCCGACGGCACGCCGCTCGACATCGTGCTCAACCCGCTCGGCGTGCCGGGCCGGATGAACGTCGGCCAGGTCCTCGAGACGCACCTCGGGTGGGTCGCCAAGCAGGGCTGGGACGCCGGGATCGAGGACGCCAAGAAGGGCAAGCTCCCGAGCTGGGCGCAGCACCTCGACCGTGGCGCGCTCCAGGGCGAGCCGGGTACGCCGGTCGCCACGCCGGTCTTCGACGGCGTTCGCGAGGACGAGCTGGCGGGTCTCCTGGACTCCACGCTCGTCACGCGTGACGGCGAGCGGCTCGTGGACTCCAGCGGCAAGGCGCTGCTGTTCGACGGTCGCAGCGGTGAGCCGTTCCCGGAGCCGATCGCCGTCGGCTACATGTACATCCTCAAGCTGCACCACCTGGTCGACGACAAGATCCACGCGCGCTCGACCGGTCCGTACTCGATGATCACGCAGCAGCCGCTGGGCGGTAAGGCGCAGTTCGGCGGTCAGCGGTTCGGCGAGATGGAGGTGTGGGCGCTCGAGGCGTACGGCGCGGCCTACGCGCTGCAGGAGCTCCTCACCATCAAGTCCGACGACGTCCCGGGCCGCGTGAAGGTCTACGAGGCGATCGTCAAGGGGGAGAACATCCCCGAACCCGGCATCCCGGAGTCCTTCAAGGTCCTCATCAAGGAGATGCAGTCGCTCTGCCTGAACGTGGAGGTGCTGTCCAGCGACGGCACGTCCATCGAGATGCGCGACACCGACGAGGAGGTGTACCGGGCCGCCGAGGAGCTCGGGATCGACCTCTCGCGGCGACCCGACGCCAGCAGCGTCGAAGAGATCTGAGCCGCGTCCGGCGTCCGCCCGCCACGGGCGGACGCCGGCGGCCCAGGTCATCACCCTTACTCGTGGTGTCACACCGAAGGAAGTAGGAGAACTTGCTCGACGTCAATGTCTTCGACGAGCTGCGCATCGGTCTCGCGACAGCCGACGACGTCCGTGCCTGGTCGCACGGCGAGGTCAAGAAGCCCGAGACGATCAACTACCGCACCCTCAAGCCCGAGAAGGACGGACTCTTCTGCGAGAAGATCTTCGGCCCCACCCGGGACTGGGAGTGCTACTGCGGGAAGTACAAGCGCGTCCGCTTCAAGGGCATCATCTGCGAGCGGTGCGGCGTCGAGGTCACCCGCTCGAAGGTGCGCCGTGAGCGGATGGGCCACATCGAGCTCGCCGCGCCGGTCACGCACATCTGGTACTTCAAGGGCGTCCCGTCGCGCCTCGGCTACCTGCTCGACCTCGCCCCGAAGGACCTCGAGAAGGTCATCTACTTCGCGGCGTACATGATCACCGAGGTCGACGACGAGCGCCGGCACACCGACCTGCCGAGCCTCCAGAACGAGATCGACCTGGAGCGCGGCGAGGTGGCGAAGCGTCGCGACCTCGACATCGAGGCGCGCGCCCAGCGGCTCGAGGCCGACCTGGCCGAGCTCGAGGCAGAGGGCGCGAAGGCTGACGCACGCCGCAAGGTGCGCGACTCCGCCGAGCGCGAGATGGCGCAGATCCGCAAGCGGTCCGACGCCGAGCTCGACCGGCTCGAGCGCGTGTGGGACCGCTTCAAGAACCTCAAGGTCGCCGACCTCGAGGGCGACGAGCTCCTGTACCGCGAGCTCGAGCAGCGCTACGGCTCGTACTTCACGGGCTCGATGGGCGCCGCGGCGATCCAGAAGCGTCTCGAGACGTTCGACCTGGACGCCGAGGCCGAGGCGCTGCGCGAGACGATCCGCTCCGGCAAGGGGCAGCGCAAGACGCGCGCTCTCAAGCGGCTCAAGGTCGTCAACGCGTTCATGACGACGACGAACTCGCCGCTCGGCATGGTGCTCGACTGCATCCCGGTCATCCCGCCGGACCTGCGCCCCATGGTGCAGCTCGACGGTGGCCGGTTCGCGACGAGCGACCTCAACGACCTGTACCGCCGGGTCATCAACCGGAACAACCGGCTCAAGCGTCTGCTCGACCTCGGCGCGCCCGAGATCATCGTGAACAACGAGAAGCGGATGCTGCAGGAGGCCGTCGACGCGCTGTTCGACAACGGCCGCCGCGGCCGACCGGTCACCGGTCCGGGCAACCGCCCGCTGAAGTCGATCTCCGACATGCTCAAGGGCAAGCAGGGGCGGTTCCGCCAGAACCTGCTCGGCAAGCGCGTCGACTACTCGGGCCGCAGCGTCATCGTCGTCGGCCCGCAGCTGAAGCTGCACCAGTGCGGCCTGCCGAAGCAGATGGCGCTCGAGCTGTTCAAGCCGTTCGTCATGAAGCGGCTCGTCGACCTCAACCACGCGCAGAACATCAAGTCCGCGAAGCGGATGGTGGAGCGCGCGCGGTCGGTCGTGTGGGACGTGCTGGAAGAGGTCATCACGGAGCACCCCGTGCTGCTCAACCGGGCGCCCACGCTGCACCGTCTGGGCATCCAGGCGTTCGAGCCGCAGCTCGTCGAGGGCAAGGCGATCCACCTGCACCCGCTCGTCTGCGCCGCGTTCAACGCGGACTTCGACGGCGACCAGATGGCCGTCCACCTGCCCCTGTCCGCCGAGGCGCAGGCCGAGGCGCGCATCCTCATGCTCTCGAGCAACAACATCCTCAAGCCGTCGGACGGCCGTCCGGTGACCATGCCCTCCCAGGACATGATCATCGGCCTGTACCACCTGACGAGCGACAAGGACGAGGCGCTCGGCGCCGGGCGTTCGTTCTCGTCGATCGCCGAGGCGATCATGGCGTTCGACGCCGGAGGGCTCGACCTCAACGCGGTCGTCAAGATCCGGTTCACGGACCTCGTGCCGCCGACCGGGTTCGAGGCCCCCGAGGGGTGGACCGAGGGCGAGTCGCTGCTGTTCGAGACCACCCTGGGTCGCGCGCTGTTCAACGAGGCGCTGCCCGTGGACTACCCGTTCGTGAACGGGGTCGTCGGCAAGGGCGAGCTCTCGGTGATCGTCAACGACCTGGCCGAGCGGTACCCGAAGGTCGAGGTCGCCGCGAGCCTGGACGCGCTCAAGGAGGCCGGCTTCTCGTGGGCCACCCGGTCGGGTGTCACCATCGCGATCTCGGACGTCGTCACGCCGTCCCGCAAGAAGGAGATCGTCGAGTCGTACGAGAAGAAGGCCGCCAAGGTCCAGGGTCAGTACGAGAAGGGTCTGATCACCGACGAGGAGCGCCGTACGGAGCTCATCGACATCTGGACCCAGGCGACCAACGACGTCGACGCGGCGATGCGGGAGAACTTCCCGGAGCGCAACACGGTCAACCGCATGGTCGGCTCCGGGGCGCGAGGCAACTGGATGCAGGTGCGCCAGATCGCCGGTATGCGTGGCCTGGTGGCGAACCCGAAGGGCGAGATCATCCCGCGCCCGATCCTCTCGAACTACCGCGAGGGTCTGTCGGTCGTCGAGTACTTCATCGCGACGCACGGCGCTCGGAAGGGTCTGGCGGACACCGCGCTGCGGACCGCCGACTCCGGGTACCTCACGCGTCGTCTGGTGGACGTGTCGCAGGACGTCATCATCCGTGAGGAGGACTGCGGCACCGACCGTGGCCTCGTCACGACGATCGCCGAGGTCGGCCCGGACGGCGTCCGTCGCCGTTCCGAGACCGTCGAGACCGGTGCGTACGCCCGCACGCTCGCGACCACCGTCACGAGCGAGGACGGCACCGTGCTCGCGGAGGGCGGCGACGACGTCGGCGACGTGCTCATCTCGCGCCTCGTCGAGGCCGGGGTCGACACGATCAAGGTGCGCTCGGTCCTCACGTGCGCCTCGCGGGTCGGCACGTGCGCGAAGTGCTACGGCCGGTCGCTCGCGACGGGCAAGCTCGTCGACGTCGGCGAGGCGGTCGGCATCATCGCCGCCCAGTCGATCGGTGAGCCGGGCACGCAGCTGACGATGCGCACGTTCCACACCGGTGGCGTCGCCTCGGCGGACGACATCACGCAGGGTCTGCCGCGCGTGCAGGAGCTGTTCGAGGCCCGCACCCCCAAGGGTGAGGCGCCGATCAGCGAGGTCGCCGGCCGGATCGCGATCGACGAGACCGACCGCACGCGTCGGATCGTCGTCACGCCGGACGACGGCGCCGAGGAGATCGTGTACCCGATCACGAAGCGGTCGCGGCTGCTCGTGAACGACGGCGACCACGTGGCGGTGGGCCAGCAGCTCATCGCCGGTGCGGTCGACCCGAAGAAGGTGCTGCGCATCCTCGGCCCGCGTGCCGTGCAGAAGCACCTGGTCGACGAGGTGCAGGAGGTCTACCGCTCGCAGGGCGTGGACATCCACGACAAGCACATCGAGGTCATCGTCCGGCAGATGCTGCGGCGGGTCACCGTGCTCGACTCCGGTGAGGCGAACCTGCTGCCCGGCGAGCTCGCCGAGCGTGGGCGCTTCGAGGACGAGAACCGGCGCGTCGTGTCCGAGGGCGGGACCCCGGCCTCCGGCCGGCCCGAGCTCATGGGCATCACGAAGGCGTCGCTCGCGACGGACTCGTGGCTCTCGGCGGCCTCCTTCCAGGAGACGACGAAGGTGCTCACGGAGGCGGCCCTCAGCGGGCGCAGCGACTCGCTGCTCGGCCTGAAGGAGAACGTCATCCTGGGCAAGCTCATCCCGGCGGGTACCGGTCTTCCGCGGTACCGCAACGTGCGGGTGGAGCCGACCGAGGAGGCGAAGGCCGAGCTGTACCCGAGCTTCGGGTACGACGAGATCGACTACCTCCCCCTCGGCACCGGCTCCGGCGAGGCGATCGCGCTGGAGGAGCTCGACCTCGGTCGCGGCTACGAGGCGGACTATCGCTGAGGCGCACAGTCCCTGACGACGACGGCCCGGTCACCTTCCGAAGGTGACCGGGCCGTCGTCGTCGGCGTTCGTTCAGCCGCCGGCCGAGAGGTAGAGCCGCCGGACGACGTCCTCGATGTCGGGCTCCTCGATCGAGAGGTCACGGACGGCGGCCCGCGGCGTGACGGCGGTGAGGACGTCGACGGCGCTGGTCGCGTCGGGGGAGAACGCCAGGCGTTGCCGCAGGCCGTCGGACTCCGTGCCGACGAGCTGCGTGCCCGGGATGTCGTCGAGCGGGCGGGTGGGCGTGAGCAGGTCGAGCACGAGCACGCGGTCGGCGCCGACGCGCTGCACGAGCCCGGGCAGGGTGCCGTCGAAGATGCACCGGCCGTGGTCGACGACGACGATCCGCTCCGTGAGGCGCTGGACGTCGTCCATGTCGTGCGTCGTGAGGAGCAGGGTCGTGCCGTGCTCCGCGCGGCGCTCCACGAGGAACTCGCGCAGCCGCTCCTTGCTGAGCACGTCGAGGCCGATGGTCGGCTCGTCGAGCACGAGGAGCCGCGGGTCGTGCAGCAGCGCGGCGGCGATCTCGCCGCGGATCCGCTGCCCGAGGCTCAGCTGGCGCACCGCGGTGTCGAGGAAGGAGCCGAGGTCGAGGCGGCCGACGAGCTCGTCGGTGCGCCGTCGCAGCGCCTGAGGTGCGAGACCGTGGATCGCGCCGAGCGCACGGTAGGACTCGGCGAGCGGCAGGTCCCACCACAGCTGGGAGCGCTGCCCGAACACGACGCCGATCTCGCGGGCGAGGGCGCGGCGCTCCCGGTGCGGGTCCCGGCCGCACGTGCGGATCGTGCCCGCCGTCGGCACGAGGATCCCGGTGATCATCTTGATCGTCGTCGACTTCCCGGCGCCGTTCGCGCCGAGGTAGCCGATCGCGGCGCCGTCGGCCACGTCGAGCGTGAGGTCGTGCACGGCCTCGACCACCCGGCGCGTGCGGCGCAGGCCACGGCCGGACCGCACGACGAAGTCGCGGCCGAGGCCGCGCGCGGAGATGATGGCCTCGGTCATGATCCGGCTCCCGTGTAGTGACGAAGTCCCGCACGCCACGCGAGCAGCGCGACGCCCCAGATGCCGATGGCGGCGAGCGGGGTGAGCCAGCCCAGCCAGGACGGCGTACCGAACGGCCCGGGCAGCCCGAGGAGGGCGAGGGTCGGCAGGTACGCCGTGAACGCCGCCGGCACGACGAACGTGAACAGCACCCGCATCGGCAGCGTGAAGATGCTCGTCGGGTAGCCAGCGGCGTAGGAGCCGCCGTACGTGAACGCGTTGGCGAACTCCCGGCCCTCGACGAGCCAGAACTGCAGGGCAGCCGCGCACACGAACAGGGCGGCGAAGATCGCCGCCCCGGTCACCGGCGTCAGGACGAGCAGGACGACGCGGCCGGCGTCCCAGTCGATGTCGTTGAGCGGCAGCGCGACGAACAGGATCGCGACGGCGAACGCGGTGCGGCCGAGCCGTCGCAGCTGCAGGTCGCTCGTGATCAGCTGCGCCAGCACCGGGAGCGGGCGCAGCAGGAACGCGTCGAGCGTGCCCGTGCGGATGTACGTCGGGATCGTGTCGATGTGCCCGACGACGAGATCGGCGACGCTGAACCCGATGTTCGCGAGGGCGAAGAGCAGGACCGCGCCGGCGAAGTCGAGCTCACCCAGCACGTCCACCTGGGCGAAGATGATGTACACCTCGGCGAACTCGAGGAGCCCGATCGCGAGCGAGCCGAGCAGGTCCATCGCGAACGACGTGCGGTAGGTCAGCTGGGACCTCAGCCGGCTGGCGAGGATCGCGCGGTACGGGGCGAAGCCGTCAGCCACCCTGCACCACCAGCTTCCGGGCGCCCGCCGTCAGCAGGAAGCGGCCGGCCAGGAGGAGCCCGATCGCCCAGGCGGCCTGCGCGCCGAGCAGCGCCAGTGCCGCCGAGCCCTGCGCGCGGCCCATGACGATGTCGATCGGGTGCTGCAGCATCGACGGGAACGGCGTCGCGGCGGCGATGCGTGCGAGCCAGTCCGGGAACCAGTGCACCGGGATGATCAGCCCGCACAGCACGTTGCTCGCGACGAGGTAGAGCGTCGTGACCCCGCGCAGCTCGACGAGCCAGAACGCGGCGAGGTTGACGAGCCAGGTGCACGCGAACGAGATGACGACGGCGAGCACGAGGCTGAGCGCGCCGAGCACGTACGGTAGGAGCTGGGCCGGGAGCGCGAGGCCCGTGACGAGCGCGCCGACGAGAAGCGGGGGAGCCCCGCGCGGCACGAGCTGGTAGGCGGCGCGCCCGAGGTCCGCCGCGAGGTACGCGGCCTGCGGGTCGACCGGCCGCGAGAGGTCGATGGCGATGTCGCCCGTGCGGATGCGCTGCGCGAGGTCCGAGGACCCGAACACGTTGACCGGCGCGAGGAACGCCTGTGCCAGCCATGCGTACGTCGCTCCGGCGATCGGGTCGTACCCCGCGACCGTTCCCCCCGCGGCTCCGATCGCGCCCATGGTGATGGCTGCCTTGATGAGCCCGAAGACGGTGTTGGTGAAAGCCCCGGCCGCGGCCGCCGCGCGGTAGGTGGACCAGCGCCGGAAGCCCGTCCTCGTCAACGCTCCGAGGGCGCGCGGGCGGGCCAGGAGCGGCGTCAGGGACACGAGCGCGAGAACTTACTCGCGCGCCCCGGGGCGGTCAAGGGTGTCGGCGTGTCGCCGTCGTCGGCCCGGCCCTCGGGTGCGCTGGTGCCTACCAGTGCGTGAGCGTGAAGGCCTCGAGCGCCGTCCGGAACACGGGGTCGCGCAGCACGGCGTGCTCCCAGGCGCGCTTGCGCGCCTCGTCGTCGTCGGCCAGGCGGTCGCTGGCGAGCGAGGGGTGGAGGAACATCTCGCTCAGTCCCTCGGGGAGCATCTCCAGCTGCAGGAGGTAGGAGGCGCGCAGGCTCTCGTAGTCCGGGATGAGCCCGGCCGGGCGCGGGTCGCTCGTGACCATGCGCGGGAGGCGCACGCCGAGGCCGTCGGCGGCGACGACGCTGGCCGCGTGCGGCGCGGACGGCTCGTCGTCATCGGGTGAGGCGAACGCGGCGAAGATGCGGGGGAGGCGGAACCCGAGGCGCTCGCGCGCGGCGATGTCGAGCGCCTCGGCGACGACGCCCGGCCCGGTGAGTCCGTAGAGCGCGACCGTGTGCAGGTCCAGGTGCGTCACCCGGATGCCGGCGTCGCGCAGCAGGCCCAGCTGGGCCTCGATCTCCGCGTGGACGTCGGCCGAGGTCGCGGTGGCGAGCGTGTCGCGGACCTCGACCGGGAAGTAGCCGTCGGCGTCGGCCAGCGCGCTCCTGCCCGACGCCGGTCGCCACCGCGTGTGCGGCGCCGTCGACGTGAACGTCACGTGCAGGCCGACGGCGATCTCGAGCGAGCCGGCGACGGCGAGGGCCTCCTCGGCGGCGTCGGCCACGGTGATGATGCTCGTGGCCGTGACGAGGCGGTCGCGCGCCAGCGACGTGATGGCGGCGTTGGACTCGGGGTCGATGCCGAAGTCGTCGGCCGTGAGGATGAGCTCCCGGGTCATCGCTGCTCGTCCATCCGTTCGGCGGCGATGACGGCGTCGATGTCCGGCGGCGTGACGTCGTCGTCGAAGCGGACGAACCGGGCGGCGATCGCGGCGAGCGCCAGGAACGCCGCGGGAGCGACGACCGCCAGGAACAGGCCCGCCTGGTCCGGGCGGTCACCGGGGTTGTCGCCGCTCCGGAACCCGAACAGCGCGCCGGCGAGCACGAACGCGGCTCCGCGGACGAGTCCGTTGAGCCGGTTGAAGAACCCGATCGCCGCGAGGAACATGCCCTCGCGGTGCACGCCCGTCCGCAGGGTGTCCTCGTCCAGCAGCTTCGCGACGACGAGGTCCGCCGTCGCGAGGACGCCCGAGTACCCGACACCGATGACGATGCCGCAGACGACCGCGACGACGAAGTCGCGGGCGAGCAGCATCGGGAGCATCGCGACGGCGAACGCGACGAGCGCCCACTGCCACGTCCAGAGCGCGCCGCGCCGTCGGACCACGGCCGTCCACAGCGGGAGGCACGCCACCGCCACGAGCAGCACGGACGCGAACAGGACGGACGTCTGCCAGGCGGCCAGGACGAGCGTGTACTCCGCGAGGAACGGGATGGCCGCGATGATGAGTCCCGTGGCACCCGCGTACAGGCCACCCGTGATCGCGACCGCCCAGAACTTCGCGGTGCTGAAGATGACCTTGACCGAGTCCCAGATGCGCGGACCCGGCTCGGTCTGGACGGCGGGGTTCTCCTTCGCCCCGAGGGCCGACCACAGGATGACCGCCGCGGCGACGACTCCGTACACGATCGCCGTCGTCGCGTAACCGAGCAGGTCCACGACGATCGGCGTCAGTGCGATGCCGATCACCATGGCGGCGAGCTGGAACGCCTGCCGGACGGCGTTGGCCTTCGCCCGTTCGCGCTCGCCGGGGAACATCTCGGGCAGGAGGGCGCCGTAGCTCGCGTTGATCAGGGAGTCGACGGTCTCCATCCCGATCGCGAACACCGCGAACCAGACGAGGATGACGACGTCGCTGGCGTTCTCGGGCGGGGAGAAGAACACGACGAGCGCGAGGGCCAGTACCGGTGCGCCGACGACCAGCCAGGGCTTCCGCCTGCCCCATCGGCTCCGGGTCCGGTCCGTGAGGTAGCCGAAGACCGGGTTGTCGACGGCGTCGATGATCGCGTAGGCGACCATGACGATCCCGTACCAGTACGTGTCGAGCCCCAGCTCGTCGACGTAGTAGATCGTCATGTACGCGCGGAACATATTGATCGGCAGCGAGGTGCCGAACATGCCGACGCCGTACCGCAGTGCGCTCGCACCGCGTCGCGGGTCCACCACGGCGGGGGCGCCCCCGCCGGACGGGGCGTGGGCCCCGGCGCTGTTCGTCATGCCGGCCTCCGTCCGCGGCGCCCGCACGGGCGCGGCCGGTCTCACGCTAGCGGCGCGGTAGGGTCCGAGGGGAGGACACGCCGCCGTCCGCATGCCGCTCCCGGACCGGCGGAGCTGGCAGCGGAGATGATGGCGCCGCACGACGACGACGGCGTCGGGCCGCCGCACCGTGACGCGCGTCCCATCCTTTGACCGCAGGCACGGCGGCAGGTACCCTGGTCGACAGTGCCCGCGAAGGCGGGTCCTCGCGTGCGCGCGAACTCCTATCGGTGAGTCTGATCGACTCGGCCCGGAGTGAGCGCGGGTGGCCGTCGCCGCCAGGCGCTCCCGACCGTTTCTCATCGTGACGGCTCTCGGGCGCCCCGGCCCGGCGACACGCCCGAGCGCGGGGACGACGTCGGCGTGGTCAGCAGTTCGACGAACTGAACGCACCACCGACAGAACACCAGCAGGTCTCGCGAGACGGAGATGTAGTGCCCACGATCCAGCAGCTGGTCCGCAAGGGCCGCAAGGACAAGGCCACCAAGACGAAGACCCCGGCGCTCAAGGGTTCGCCCCAGCGTCGTGGCGTGTGCACCCGCGTGTACACGACGACCCCGCGCAAGCCGAACTCGGCGCTGCGCAAGGTGGCTCGCGTCAAGCTGTCCAGCCAGATGGAGGTCACTGCCTACATCCCGGGCGTGGGCCACAACCTCCAGGAGCACTCGATCGTGCTCGTGCGCGGCGGCCGGGTCGCCGACCTGCCGGGCGTGCGCTACAAGATCGTGCGCGGCGCACTGGACACCCAGGGAGTTCGCGGTCGCCAGCAGGCCCGCAGCCGCTACGGCGCGAAGAAGGAGAAGAAGTAATGCCTCGCAAGGGCCCCGCCCCGAAGCGGCCGCTCGTCGTCGACCCGGTCTACGGATCGCCGACAGTCACGCAGCTCGTCAACCGTGTGCTCGTGGACGGCAAGAAGTCCACCGCCGAGCGGATCGTCTACGGCGCCCTCGAGGGTGTGCGCGACAAGACGCAGGGCGACCCGGCGACGGTGCTCAAGCGCGCGCTGGACAACGTCCGCCCCTCGCTCGAGGTCAAGTCCCGCCGGGTCGGCGGCACCACCTACCAGGTGCCGGTCGACGTTCGCCCGTCGCGCGCCACGGCGCTCGCGATGCGCTGGCTCGTCGACTACTCCCGCGTCCGTCGTGAGAAGACGATGACGGAGCGGCTCATGAACGAGATCCTCGATGCCTCGAACGGGCTCGGCGCGGCGGTGAAGCGTCGCGAGGACACCCACAAGATGGCCGAGTCCAACAAGGCGTTCGCGCACTACCGCTGGTAGGACACCCCTCCACGGCGCCCACCCGGCACCGGCGGAGCACCCCGCTCGAGACGACCAGAAGAGAGCAACTGTGGCACTGGACGTGCTGACGGACCTGACCAAGGTCCGCAACATCGGCATCATGGCGCACATCGATGCCGGCAAGACGACGACGACCGAGCGGATCCTGTTCTACACGGGCGTCAACTACAAGATCGGCGAGACCCACGACGGCGCCTCGACGACCGACTGGATGGAACAGGAGCAGGAGCGCGGCATCACGATCACGTCGGCCGCCGTGACCTGCTTCTGGAACGGCACCCAGATCAACATCATCGACACGCCCGGCCACGTCGACTTCACCGTCGAGGTGGAGCGGAGCCTGCGCGTGCTCGACGGTGCTGTCGCCGTCTTCGACGGCAAGGAGGGTGTCGAGCCGCAGTCGGAGACCGTGTGGCGGCAGGCCGACAAGTACGACGTCCCGCGCATCTGCTTCGTCAACAAGATGGACAAGCTCGGCGCCGACTTCTACTTCACGGTCGACACGATCGTCGGCCGCCTGGGTGCCCGTCCGCTCGTGCTGCAGCTCCCCATCGGCGCCGAGAACGACTTCATCGGCGTCGTCGACCTCGTCGAGATGCGCGCGCTCGTGTGGCCCGCGGACTCCAAGGGCGACACGACCATGGGCGCCAAGTACGAGGTGCAGGAGATCCCGGCCGACCTGCGTGAGAAGGCCGACGAGTACCGCGCCAAGCTCATCGAGACGGTCGCCGAGACCGACGACGCCCTGCTCGAGAAGTTCTTCGCGGGCGAGGAGCTCACGGTCGCCGAGATCAAGGCCGGCATCCGGAAGCTCACCGTCGCCAGCGAGATCTACCCGGTGCTGTGCGGCTCCGCGTTCAAGAACCGCGGCGTCCAGCCGATGCTCGACGCCGTCGTGGACTACCTCCCGTCGCCGCTCGACGTGCCGGCTGTCGAGGGCCACTCGGTGAAGGACGAGGAAGAGACCATCACGCGGGCTCCGGACTCGAGCGCGCCGTTCGCGGCGCTCGCGTACAAGATCGCCACGCACCCGTTCTTCGGCAAGCTCATCTACGTCCGCGTGTACTCGGGCAAGGTCACGCCCGGCACGCAGGTCATCAACGCGACCAAGGGCAAGAAGGAGCGCATCGGGAAGCTCTTCCAGATGCACGCCAACAAGGAGAACCCGGTCGACGAGGCGACGGCGGGGCACATCTACGCCTTCATCGGCCTCAAGGACGTCACGACGGGCGACACGCTCTCGGACATCGCGAACCCGGTGGTCCTCGAGTCCATGACGTTCCCGGACCCGGTCATCGAGGTCGCGATCGAGCCGAAGACCAAGGGTGACCAGGAGAAGCTCTCCACGGCGATCCAGAAGCTCGCCGAGGAGGACCCGACGTTCCAGGTCATGCTCGACCAGGAGACCGGTCAGACGGTCATCAAGGGCATGGGCGAGCTCCACCTCGACATCCTCGTCGACCGCATGCGTCGCGAGTTCAAGGTCGAGGCGAACGTCGGCAAGCCGCAGGTCGCGTACCGCGAGACCATCCGCCGCAAGGTGGAGAAGGTCGAGTACGTGCACAAGAAGCAGACCGGTGGTTCGGGCCAGTTCGCGAAGGTCCAGATGACGTTCGAGCCGCTCGACACCGCCGAGGGCGAGCTGTACGAGTTCGTGAACTCGGTGACCGGTGGTCGCATCCCGCGGGAGTACATCCCGAGCGTCGACCACGGGATCCAGGACGCGATGCAGGCAGGTGTGCTGGCGGGCTACCCGCTCGTCGGCGTCAAGGCCACGCTGCTCGACGGCGCCTACCACGAGGTCGACTCCTCGGAGATGGCGTTCAAGATCGCCGGCTCGATGGTCCTCAAGGAAGGCGTGCGGCGTGCCGACCCGGTGCTCCTCGAGCCCCTCATGGACGTCGAGGTGCGCACGCCCGAGGAGTACATGGGCGACGTCATCGGCGACCTGAACTCGCGACGTGGACACATCCAGTCGATGCAGGACGCGAGCGGCGTTAAGGTTGTTCGCGCTCTGGTGCCGCTGTCGGAGCTGTTCGGCTACATCGGCGACCTGCGCAGCAAGACGCAGGGCCGTGCGGTGTACTCGATGCAGTTCGACAGCTACGCCGAGGTTCCTCGGAACGTCGCCGAGGAGATCATCAAGAAGACCCGGGGCGAGTAGTCCCACAGGTCGAACCCGACACACCATCAACACCGACCCGTAGGACCACTCACCGGCGGCATCCCGCACCGGAGAGAGACGACTACCCGAGTTCCAGGAGGAACCCAAAGTGGCGAAGGCCAAGTTCGAGCGGACCAAGCCGCACGTCAACATCGGCACCATCGGTCACGTCGACCATGGCAAGACGACGCTGACGGCCGCCATCTCGAAGGTGCTGCACGACAAGTACCCCGACCTGAACCCCTTCACGCCGTTCGACGAGATCGACAAGGCGCCGGAGGAGAAGCAGCGCGGCATCACGATCAACATCGCGCACGTCGAGTACCAGACGGAGAAGCGTCACTACGCGCACGTCGACGCGCCGGGTCACGCCGACTACATCAAGAACATGATCACGGGTGCCGCGCAGATGGACGGCGCGATCCTCGTGGTCGCGGCGACCGACGGCCCGATGGCCCAGACGCGCGAGCACGTGCTGCTCGCCCGCCAGGTCGGCGTGCCGTACCTGCTCGTCGCGCTCAACAAGTCCGACATGGTCGACGACGAGGAGATCCTCGAGCTCGTCGAGATGGAGGTCCGCGAGCTGCTGTCGTCGCAGGGCTTCGACGGCGACGACGCCCCGGTCATCCGCGTCTCGGGCCTCAAGGCCCTCGAGGGCGACCCGGAGTGGGTCAAGACCGTCGAGGAGCTCATGGACGCCGTGGACGAGTCCGTCCCGGAGCCCGTGCGCGACATGGACAAGCCGTTCCTCATGCCGATCGAGGACGTCTTCACGATCACCGGTCGTGGCACGGTCGTCACCGGCAAGGTGGAGCGCGGCAAGCTCGCGATCAACTCCGAGGTCGAGATCGTCGGCATCCGCCCGGCGCAGAAGACCACCGTCACGGGCATCGAGATGTTCCACAAGCAGATGGACGAGGCGTGGGCCGGCGAGAACTGTGGCCTGCTTCTTCGCGGGACCAAGCGTGAGGACGTCGAGCGCGGCCAGGTCGTCGTGAAGCCGGGTACGAACACGCCGCACACCCAGTTCGAGGCGCAGGTCTACATCCTGTCCAAGGCTGAGGGTGGGCGTGACAACCCGTTCTACTCGAACTACCGCCCGCAGTTCTACTTCCGCACCACGGACGTCACCGGCGTCATCACGCTGCCCGAGGGCACGCAGATGGTCATGCCGGGCGACAACACCGAGATGACGGTCGACCTGATCCAGCCGATCGCCATGGAAGAGGGCCTCGGGTTCGCCATCCGTGAGGGTGGTCGCACCATCGGCTCCGGCAAGGTCACCAAGATCCTCGCCTGATGTGGCATCGGTGATCACTCGCTGATCACCAACGAAGGGCCCGGCGGCTTCGGCCGCCGGGCCCTTCGTGCGTCTGTGTCCGGCGCCGTGGTCGCCTTGGGGAAGTGGGGTGGATCCGGGAGCCTATCGCTCCCGGATCCACCCCACTCCGCCGGATCACGGGCGGTCACGGTCGAGTCCGGGCCCGCCGTCGTCGGAGGCCGGCCAGGAGGTCGGCCTGCTGTTCCGTGGTGTCTCACGCAGCGCCGCCCAGCGGGGGAGCGTCGTCACGGCCTGACCCGAGCCCGACCCCGAACCCCGGAGTGACGGACGTCGCGTCCGGCCGGGGCTGCTCGGATTGGTCACAGCGCCAGGACTGTGGCAAACTGTCCAGGTTGCCTCGTGGGAACGGGGTCCGCGTGCGCTCTGGCAGGACCGGAGCGGTGATGTGGACAACGGCGGTGCGAGTGCGATCGCGTGGCTCGCGGGTCCCGAACGGGACCGGGGCCGCACCCATCGACAACTCAGGCCCGCACCTGCCGGTGCACCGCGGTCGGGGACTGCGCTGAAAGGCGACACGCCCGAGCGCGGGGGTCGGTGAAAGCAAGCGGTTACGACGAGAGAGAGTCAGACGACGCCATGGCGGGACAGAAGATCCGCATCCGGCTCAAGTCCTACGACCACGAGGTCATCGACAGCTCGGCGCGCAAGATCGTCGACACGGTGACGCGCGCTGGTGCGACGGTCGTGGGTCCGGTGCCGCTGCCGACGGAGAAGAACGTGTTCTGCGTCATTCGTTCGCCGCACAAGTACAAGGACAGCCGCGACCACTTCGAGATGCGCACGCACAAGCGGCTGATCGACATCATCGACCCGACGCCGAAGGCGGTCGACTCGCTCATGCGCCTCGACCTCCCGGCCGACGTCAACATCGAGATCAAGCTCTAAGGATCCGACCCATGACTTCACCCACCACCAGTGCAGCCGCCGTGACGGCGCTGCTCGGGACCAAGCTCGGCATGACCCAGGTCTGGGACGACGCCGGTCGGCTGGTGCCCGTGACGGTCGTCCAGGTCGGCACCAACGTCGTCAGCGCGGTCCGGACCCCCGAGACCGACGGCTACTCCGCCGTCCAGCTCGCGTTCGGCCAGATCGACCCGCGCAAGGTGACGCAGCCTCTCAAGGGCCACTTCGCGAAGGCGGGCGTCACGCCTCGCCGTCACGTCGCCGAGATCCGCACGGGCGACGCCGCCGAGTACACGCCCGGCCAGGAGCTCACCGTCGAGGTGTTCGCGGCCGGCCAGGGCGTCGACGTCGTCGGCACCACCAAGGGCAAGGGCACCGCAGGCGTCATGAAGCGGCACGGGTTCTCCGGTGTCGGGGCTTCGCACGGTGCGCACCGCAACCACCGCAAGGCCGGATCGATCGGTGGCGCCTCGACGCCGTCGCGCGTGTTCCGCGGCCTCCGGATGGCCGGTCGCATGGGCAACGACCGGCACACCGTCCAGAACCTCAAGATCCACGCGGTCGACGCCGAGAAGGGTCTCCTCCTCGTGACCGGGGCCCTCCCCGGCCCGCGCGGCGGGCTCGTCGTCGTCAAGACCGCCTCGAAGGAGGCCTGAGCATGGCTGCCGAGAGCACACTGACCGTCGACGTCATCGACGCGAAGGGCAAGAAGTCCGGCACCGCCGACCTGCCCGCCGACGTGTTCGACGTCCAGACGAACGTGCCCCTGATCCACCAGGTCGTCGTCGCGCAGCTGGCGGCGGCACGGCAGGGGACGCACAAGACCAAGACGCGCGGCGAGGTCCGCGGCGGCGGCAAGAAGCCGTACCGCCAGAAGGGCACCGGTCGCGCCCGCCAGGGTTCGACCCGCGCTCCGCAGTTCGCCGGCGGTGGCGTCGTGCACGGGCCCGTCCCGCGCGACTACAGCCAGCGGACCCCGAAGAAGATGAAGGCCGCCGCGCTGCGTGGCGCGCTCAGCGACCGCGCGCGGGCCGACCGCGTGCACGTGGTCTCCGGGTTCGTCGCCGACGCGCCGTCGACCAAGGCGGCCCTCGCGGTGCTCGGCCAGGTCACGGAGGCGGAGCGGGTGCTGGTCGTGCTCGAGCGCACCGACACCACCGCGTGGCTCAGCCTGCGCAACGTGCCGGCTGTGCACCTCATCCACCCTGACCAGCTCAACACGTACGACGTCCTCGTCAGCGACGACGTCGTCTTCACCCGCGGCGCGCTCGAGCAGTTCCTCGCTCCGGCCGCCGGCGGCGACGCCGAGGAGGCCGGCAAGTGACCGCGAGCCCGATCCACGCCAAGGACCCGCGCGACGTCCTCATCGCGCCGGTCGTCTCGGAGAAGAGCTACGGGCTCCTCGACGAGGGCAAGTACACGTTCCTCGTGGACCCCCGCTCGAACAAGACGGAGATCAAGATCGCCGTCGAGCAGGTCTTCGGGGTCAAGGTCGCTTCCGTCAACACCGCCAACCGGCCGGGCAAGTCCCGCCGCACGCGGTTCGGGATCGGCAAGCGCAAGGACACCAAGCGCGCGATCGTCACGCTGCGCGAGGGCACGATCGACATCTTCGGCGGGCCGATCGGCTGACGCCGTCAGTCAGCCAGATCGCAGGAGAGGTAAGGACCGCAGGACATGGGAATCCGCAAGTACAAGCCGACGACGCCGGGCCGGCGCGGCTCGTCCGTCGCCGACTTCGTCGAGGTCACCCGCTCGGAGCCGGAGAAGTCGCTCGTCCGTCCGCTCAGCAAGAGCGGCGGCCGGAACTCGACGGGGCGCATCACGTCCCGTCGCCGGGGTGGCGGGCACAAGCGCGCCTACCGGGTGATCGACTTCCGCCGTCACGACAAGGACGGCGTGCCCGCGAAGGTCGCGCACATCGAGTACGACCCGAACCGCACGGCACGCATCGCGCTGCTGCACTACGCGGACGGCGAGAAGCGCTACATCGTCGCGCCGAACCGCCTGAAGCAGGGTGACCGGATCGAGAACGGGCCGGCCGCCGACATCAAGCCGGGCAACAACCTGCCGCTGCGCAACATCCCGACGGGCACCGTGATCCACGCCGTCGAGCTGCGCCCCGGCGGCGGAGCGAAGATCGCGCGTTCGGCCGGTTCGTCCGTCCAGCTCGTGGCGAAGGACGGGCCGTACGCGCAGCTGCGCATGCCGTCCGGCGAGATCCGCAACGTCGACGCACGCTGCCGCGCGACGATCGGCGAGGTGGGCAACGCCGAGCAGTCGAACATCAACTGGGGCAAGGCCGGCCGCATGCGGTGGAAGGGCAAGCGCCCGTCCGTCCGCGGTGTCGCCATGAACCCGGTCGACCACCCGCACGGTGGTGGCGAGGGCAAGACGTCCGGTGGGCGTCACCCGGTGAGCCCCTGGGGGCAGCCTGAGGGCCGCACCCGCCGCCCCGGCAAGCCGAGCGACAAGCTCATCGTGCGCCGTCGGCGTACCGGCAAGAAGCGCTGATAGGGAGTACGGACAATGCCTCGCAGCCTCAAGAAGGGCCCGTTCGTCGACGGCCACCTGCAGAAGAAGGTGGACGACCAGAACACCAAGGGCACGAAGAACGTCATCAAGACCTGGTCGCGTCGGTCGCTCATCACGCCGGACTTCCTGGGCCACACCTTCGCCGTGCACGACGGCCGCAAGCACGTCCCGGTGTTCGTCACCGAGGCGATGGTCGGGCACAAGCTGGGCGAGTTCGCCCCCACCCGCACGTACCGCGGCCACGACAAGGACGACCGGAAGGCCCGCCGCCGCTGAGGCGGCGCGGACCTGACGGACCAGACGAGAAGACAGGCAGGACAACCATGGAAGCCAAGGCGCAGGCGCGATTCGTGCGCGTCACGCCCCAGAAGGCTCGCCGTGTCGTGGACACCATCCGTGGCAAGGGCGCTGCCGAGGCCGTCGCCGTGCTGAGCTTCGCTCCGCAGGCAGCCGCCGAGACGGTGCGCAAGGTCGTCGAGAGCGCGGTCGCCAACGCCCGCGTGAAGGCGGACACGGCGAGCGTCCGGTTCGACCCGGCGGATCTCGTGATCGCCGAGGCGTACGTGGACGAGGGGCCCACACTCAAGCGGTTCCGGCCGCGCGCCCAGGGGCGTGCGAACCAGGTCCTCAAGAGGACGAGCCACATCACCGTGATCGTCGCTGAGCGGCAGAAGGAAGGAGCTCGCTGATGGGCCAGAAGGTCAACCCTCTCGGGTTCCGACTCGGGATCACCACCGACCACCGCTCGCGCTGGTTCGCGGACTCGACGAAGCCGGGTCAGCGTTACCGCGACTACGTGCGCGAGGACGTGCAGATCCGCAAGCTCATGTCCACCGGGCTCGAGCGCGCCGGGATCTCCAAGGTCGAGATCGAGCGCACCCGTGACCGCGTGCGCGTCGACCTGCACACCGCGCGTCCGGGCATCGTCATCGGTCGCCGCGGCGCCGAGGCGGACCGCCTGCGCAGCGAGCTCGAGAAGCTCACCGGCAAGCAGGTGCAGCTCAACATCCTCGAGGTCAAGAACCCCGAGCTCGACGCCCAGCTCGTCGCGCAGGGGATCGCCGAGCAGCTCGCCAGCCGCGTCGCGTTCCGCCGTGCCATGCGCAAGGGCATGCAGTCCGCGCAGCGGGCCGGCGCGAAGGGCGTGCGCGTGCAGTGCTCCGGCCGCCTCGGCGGTGCCGAGATGAGCCGTTCGGAGTTCTACCGCGAGGGTCGTGTGCCGCTGCACACGCTGCGCGCGAACATCGACTACGGGTTCTTCGAGGCCCGCACGACCTTCGGACGCATCGGCGTGAAGGTGTGGATCTACAAGGGCGACATGACCGAGCGCGAGTTCGCTCGCGAGCAGGCCAGCGCCGCTCCGCGCGCCCGCGGTCGGGCTGACCGTCCGCGCGGCCGTCGCGACGAGGGCGCTGCGCCCCAGCAGGCTGCTGCTCCGGCAGCGACCACCGGAACGGAGGCCTGAGCCGTGCTCATCCCCCGGCGGACCAAGCACCGCAAGCAGCACCACCCGAGGCGCACGGGCGCGGCATCGGGCGGCACCACGATCGCGTTCGGCGACTACGGCATCCAGGCCGTCGAGGGCGGGTACCTCACGAACCGCCAGATCGAGGCCGCACGTATCGCCATGACCCGGCACATCAAGCGTGGCGGAAAGGTGTGGATCAACATCTACCCGGACCGTCCGCTGACGAAGAAGCCGGCCGAGACCCGCATGGGTTCCGGCAAGGGTTCCGTCGAGTGGTGGATCGCCAACATCAAGCCCGGCCGCGTCCTGTTCGAGCTGGCCGGTGTCGACGAGCCACTGGCGCGCGAGGCGATGCGTCGCGCGCAGCACAAGCTTCCGATGAAGACCCGCTTCGTGCGGCGCGAGGGTGGTGACCAGTGATGGCAGTCGGTTCGAAGGACCTGACGCCGACCGAGCTGGACGGCATGGACGACGAGCGTCTCGGCGCCGAGCTCAAGAAGGCCAAGGACGAGCTGTTCAACCTGCGGTTCGCCTCGGCCACCGGCCAGCTCGAGAGCCACGGACGCCTCAAGGAGGTCCGGCGCGACATCGCCCGGATCTACACGATCCTGCGTGAGCGCGAGCTCGGGATCCGCACGGCTCCGACGAGCGCGAAGTGAGCGAGACGATGGCGAACGAGACGAAGGACACCGTGGCCGAGAGCGCGGCAGCCGAGCACCGCCCCAACCGCAAGACGCGGCGTGGGTACGTGGTGAGCGACAAGATGCAGAAGACCGTCGTGGTGGAGGTCGAGGACCGGGTCAAGCACCCGCTCTACGGCAAGGTCATCCGGCGCACCACGAAGGTCAAGGCGCACGACGAGGCCTCCACGGCCGGCGTCGGCGACCTCGTCCTCATCATGGAGACCCGGCCGCTGTCCGCCACCAAGCGGTGGCGTGTGGTCGAGATCCTCGAGAAGGCCAAGTAACTATCCGTTCGGCCAGGCTCGCGCCGGCATCTGTCGGGCGAGAACCGGCACGACGACAGGAGTAGGGAATGATCCAGCAGGAGTCGCGGCTGAAGGTCGCCGACAACACGGGTGCGAAGGAGATCCTCTGCATCCGTGTGCTCGGTGGGTCCGGACGCCGCTACGCCGGCATCGGCGACGTCATCGTCGCCACCGTCAAGGACGCGATCCCGGGCGGCAACGTCAAGAGGGGTGACGTCGTCAAGGCCGTCGTCGTGCGCACCGCCAAGGAGCGCCGCCGGCCGGACGGGTCCTACATCCGCTTCGACGAGAACGCTGCCGTGCTTCTCAAGAGCGACGGCGAACCGCGCGGCACGCGCATCTTCGGTCCCGTGGGGCGCGAGCTCCGCGACAAGAAGTTCATGCGCATCGTGTCGCTGGCTCCGGAGGTGATCTGAGTGGCGAAGATCAAGAAGGGCGACCTCGTCGTCGTGATCTCGGGCAACCGGGACGACCGCGGGAAGCAGGGCCGCGTGCTCGAGGTCCTCACGGACAGCAACCGGGTCGTCGTCGAGGGTGTCCGTCGCGTCAAGAAGCACACCAAGGTGTCGCAGACGCAGCGTGGCAGCCGCACCGGCGGCATCGAGACCATCGAGGCGCCGATCCACGTCAGCAACGTGATGCTCGTCGACCCGGAGACCAAGAAGGGCACCCGGGTGGGCTATCGCACCGAGGAAGTCGAGCGCAACGGGCGCGCGAGGACCGTCCGGGTCCGCGTCGCCAAGCGCTCCGGTAAGGACGTCTGATGGCCACGACCACCGAGAACACCGCCGTCGAGGGCTCGACCGCTCCGGCGGCGCCCGCGCCGCGGCTGAAGCTGCGCTACCGCGAGGAGATCCGCTCGGCCCTGAAGGAGGAGTTCGGTTTCGCGAACATCCACCAGGTCCCGGGTCTCACCAAGATCGTCGTCAACATGGGCGTCGGGGACGCGGCACGCGACTCCAAGCTCATCGACGGCGCCATCCGCGATCTCTCCCTCATCACCGGCCAGAAGCCGCAGGTGACGAAGGCCCGCAAGTCCATCGCGCAGTTCAAGCTGCGCGAGGGTCAGCCGATCGGCGCGCACGCGACGCTGCGCGGCGACCGGATGTGGGAGTTCCTCGACCGGCTGCTGTCGATCGCGCTGCCGCGCATCCGCGACTTCCGGGGCCTCGAGCCGCGGCAGTTCGACGGGCACGGCAACTACACGTTCGGCCTCGTGGAGCAGTCGATGTTCCACGAGATCGACCCGGACTCCATCGACCGCGTGCGAGGCATGGACATCACCGTGGTGACCACGGCCAGCACCGACGACGAGGGCCGTTCGCTCCTGCGTCGTCTCGGCTTCCCGTTCAAGGAGAACTGACGTGGCGAAGACCGCCCTCATCCAGAAGGCGAACAGCAAGCCGAAGTTCGGTGTGCGCGCCTACACCCGGTGCAACCGGTGCGGCCGTCCGCGCTCGGTGTACCGCAAGTTCGGCCTGTGCCGGATCTGCCTGCGTGAGATGGCCCTCGCCGGTCAGCTCCCGGGTGTCACGAAGAGCAGCTGGTAACGACTACGCCGTAGGTCCGCCGTCCCGCACCGGGACGCGTGAAACCGCGGTGAGGAAGGGCACGAGCCCGATGACAATGACTGATCCGATCGCAGACATGCTGACGCGTCTGCGCAACGCGAACTCGGCGTACCACGAGACGGTGACCATGCCGTACTCGAAGCTGAAGTCGCACATCGCCGAGATCCTCCAGGCGGAGGGCTACATCGTCGGCTGGCGTGTCGAGGACGCCGAGGTGGGCAAGCACCTCGTGCTCCTCCTCAAGTACGGGCCGAACCGCGAGCGGTCGCTCGCCGGTGTCCGGCGCGTCTCGAAGCCCGGTCTGCGGGTGTACGCGAAGTCGACCAACCTGCCGAAGGTGCTCGGCGGCCTGGGCGTGGCCATCCTGTCCACGTCCTCCGGCCTGCTCACCGACCGTCAGGCGGCCACGAAGGGCGTGGGTGGGGAAGTCCTCGCCTACGTCTGGTGAACGGGTAAGGAGGAGAGCTCATGTCCCGCATCGGGAAGATCCCCGTCCAGGTCCCGTCCGGCGTCGACGTCGACATCGCTGACCGCGTGGTGACGGTGAAGGGCCCCAAGGGCACCCTCACGCACCGCGTGCCGGCGCCGATCGTCGTCGCACGCGGCGACGACGGTGCCCTGGTCGTCACGCGTCCGGACGACGAGCGCACGTCGCGCTCGCTCCACGGCCTGACGCGCACGCTGCTCGCGAACCTCGTCACCGGGGTGACGCAGGGCTACCAGAAGAACCTCGAGATCGTCGGTACCGGGTACCGCGTGACCGCCAAGGGGAGCTCGCTCGAGTTCGCGCTCGGTTTCAGCCACCCCGTGACGGTGAGCGCCCCCGAGGGCATCACCTTCGCCGTCGAGTCGCCGACCAAGTTCTCGGTCGCCGGCATCGACAAGCAGCAGGTGGGCGAGGTCGCCGCGAACATCAGGAAGATCCGCAAGCCCGAGCCCTACAAGGGCAAGGGCGTGCGTTACGCGGGCGAGCAGGTCCGCCGCAAGGTCGGAAAGGCTGGGAAGTAGCCATGGCTGTGACGATCAAGTCAGCGGGCAAGTCCACGGCGACGGCACGCAAGCGCCGTCACCTGCGTGTCCGCAAGCGCATCGTCGGGACGCCGGAGCGCCCCCGCCTCGTCGTGACGCGTTCGTCGCGGCACATCGTCGCGCAGCTCGTCGACGACTCGACGGGGACGACGCTCGCGTCGGCCTCGACGCTCGAGGCCGACCTGCGCGCCTCGGACGGGGCGAAGGTCGACAAGGCGCACAAGGTCGGCGAGCTTCTCGCCGCCCGTGGCACCGCAGCCGGCGTGACGACTGCCGTCTTCGACCGCGGTGGCAACGCGTACCACGGTCGCGTGGCCGCCGTCGCCGACGGTGCCCGTGAAGGGGGACTGACCCTGTGAGCACCCCGGAACTGCACAACCACGACATGAAGAGGAACGTCTGATGGCTGCACCGCAGCGCAGCAGGACCACTGGCGCCCCGAGCAGCGGCGGCCCCAGCGAGAACGAGCGCGGGCGCGGCGGCGACCGTCGGGGTGGGGACCGCCGCGGCGGCGACCGCCGGGGCGGTGACGACCGCAACCAGTTCGTGGAGCGCGTCGTCACGATCAACCGCGTCGCCAAGGTCGTCAAGGGCGGTCGTCGCTTCAGCTTCACGGCACTCGTGGTCGTGGGCGACGGCGACGGCACCGTCGGCGTCGGCTACGGCAAGGCGAAGGAAGTCCCGACCGCCATCGCGAAGGGTGTCGAGGAGGCGAAGAAGAACTTCTTCCGCGTCCCGCGCATCCAGGGCACCATCCCCCACTCGGTGCGGGGTGAGGCAGCGGCCGGGGTCGTCTTCCTGCGTCCCGCGTCCCCGGGTACCGGAGTCATCGCCGGTGGCCCGGTGCGCGCCGTGCTCGACTGCGCGGGGATCCACGACGTGCTCAGCAAGTCGCTCGGTTCGTCGAACGCGATCAACATCGTCCACGCGACGGTCGCGGCGCTCCAGGGGCTCGAGGAGCCGGCCGCTGTCGCGGCGCGGCGTGGCCTCCCGCTCGAGGACGTCGTCCCCGGCCCGATCCTGCGCGCTCAGGCGCGCGGACGGGCCGACGCCGCCGCGAAGGCATCGACGGGAGTGGCGTGATGGCGCAGCTCAAGGTCACGCAGACCCGGTCCACGATCGGGGGCAAGCAGAACCAGCGTGAGACGCTGGCGACGCTCGGCCTCGGCCGGATCGGGAAGTCCACCGTCCAGGAGGACACCCCGGGCGTGCGCGGCATGATCCGGGTGGTCGCCCACCTGGTGAGCGTCGAGGAGGTCGACGAGTCATGACGGAGAAGTCCACGGACACGAAGTCCGCGGCCACGAAGGCCGCGGCGAAGAAGAAGGCCGACGAGCAGGTCGCCGAGGCGACCCGTCCGAACGCCCTCAAGGTCCACCACCTGCGGCCGGCCCCCGGCGCACGCACCGCCAAGACCCGCGTGGGTCGCGGCGAGGCGTCCAAGGGCAAGACCGCTGGTCGCGGCACCAAGGGTTCGAAGGCGCGCGGCAACGTGCCCGCAGCGTTCGAGGGCGGCCAGACGCCGATGCACATGCGGCTGCCGAAGCTGCGCGGGTTCACGAACCCGTTCCGGACGGAGTACCAGGTCGTCAACCTCGGTCGGCTCGCCGAGCTGTACCCGACGGGTGGCGAGGTCACCGTCGCCGACCTCGTGGCGAAGGGCGCCGTGCGCTCCGGTCGCCCTGTCAAGGTGCTGGGCACGGGTGACGTCGACGTGAAGCTCGACGTGAAGGTCGACGCGTACTCCGCGTCGGCCAAGGAGAAGATCGTGGCGGCGGGCGGCTCGCTCGAGCAGGCCTGACGCGGCGCGGGCGGCGGTGCGGAGCTCTCCGCCCGCCGCCTGCGGCGTCTCCGGCCACGGTCCAGCCGTGGCACGACGTCGTGACGGCTACGCTCTACCCGACGCACCGCCGTCGCGATCCCATTGACCTGGAGGACCATTGCTGAGCGCATTCGCCCGGGCGTTCCGGACGCCCGACCTGCGGCGCAAGCTGCTCTTCACGCTCGGGATCATGGCGATCTTCCGCCTCGGGTCCTTCATCCCGACCCCCGGCATCGACTACGCGAACGTGCAGGTCTGTGCCGCGGCCTCGCAGGACAACGACGTCCTCGGCCTCATCAACCTGTTCAGCGGCGGTGCGCTGCTCCAGCTGTCGATCTTCGCGCTCGGGATCATGCCGTACATCACGGCGAGCATCATCATCCAGCTGCTCCGTGTGGTGATCCCTCGTTTCGAGGCCCTCCACAAGGAGGGGCAGTCCGGCACCGCGAAGCTCACGCAGTACACCCGTTACCTCACGATCTTCCTCGCGGTGCTGCAGGCCACGACGATCATCACGACGGCGCGCACCGGCGTGCTGTTCAACGGGTGCGGGGCGTCCGACTCGAACACGCCGCTCATCCCGAACGACGGCGTCACCACGATCCTGCTGATGATCGTGACGATGACGGCGGGTACCGGGCTCATCATGTGGCTCGGCGAGCTCATCACGGAGCGCGGCGTCGGCAACGGCATGTCGCTGCTCATCTTCACGTCGATCGCGGCGAGCTTCCCGACCGCGCTGTGGGCAGTCGCCACGGGCGAGGGCGGCGCCACGAAGTTCGGCCTCGTGCTGCTGCTCACCCTCGTGATCGTGGTGCTCGTCGTGTTCGTCGAGCAGTCACAGCGTCGCGTCCCGGTGCAGTACGCGAAGCGGATGGTCGGGCGTCGCATGTACGGCGGCTCGAGCACGTACATCCCGATCAAGATCAACATGTCCGGCGTGATCCCGGTGATCTTCGCGTCGTCGCTGCTCGCGCTGCCGACGCTCGCCGCCCAGTTCGGGGACCCGACCGAGGGCTGGGTCCAGTGGGTCCAGGCGAACCTCGTCGATCCGGGTGCGCCGATGTACCTCGCGATCTACGTGGTGCTCATCCTGTTCTTCGCGTTCTTCTACACGTCGATCACGTTCAACCCGGACGAGGTCGCCGACAACATGAAGCGCTACGGCGGGTTCATCCCGGGCATCCGGGCGGGCCGGCCGACGGCCGAGTACCTGCACTACGTGATCACGCGCATCACCTCGGCCGGCGCGATCTACCTCGCGCTCGTCGCGATGGTGCCGACGATCGCGTTCGTGCTCCTGGGGATCTCCACGTCGATCCCGTTCGGCGGGACGTCGCTGCTGATCGTCGTCAGCGTCGGGCTCGAGACCGTCAAGCAGATCGACTCCCAGCTCCAGCAACGACACTACGAGGGCTTCCTGCGATGAGCGCCAGGTACGTGATCATGGGCCCGCAGGGCTCCGGCAAGGGCACGCAGGCAGCGCGGCTGTCCGGCCGCCTCGGGGTTCCCGCGATCTCGACGGGGGACATCTTCCGGTCGAACGTCGCCGAGGGCACGGAGCTCGGCCGGACCGCGAAGGCGATCATGGACGCGGGCGACCTGGTCCCGGACGAGATCACGAACGCCATGGTGCGTGACCGGCTCGCCCGCGACGACGCCCGGGCCGGCTTCATCCTCGACGGCTACCCGCGGAACGCGGCGCAGGTCGAGGAGCTCGACCGGATCCTCGCGGAGCACGACGAGGCGCTCGACGCCGTCATCGAGCTCGTCGCGGACCGGGAGGAGCTGCTCGCGCGGCTCGCCCGCCGCGCGGAGCTCGAGGGTCGCGACGACGACACGGAGGAGGCGATCCGGCGTCGGCTCGAGGTGTATGCCGAGCAGACGGCGCCGCTCGCCGAGGCGTACGCCGCCCGAGGGCTGCTCGTGCGCGTGGACGGGGTCGGCGAGGTCGACGCGATCACCGAGCAGGTCGCCGGAGCCCTCGAGGCCCACGCCCGCTGATGTTCCGCAGTCCCCGGATCGAGCTCAAGACGCCCGAGCAGATCGTCGCGATGCGGCGGTCCGGGCTGGTGCTCGCCGGTGTCCTCGACGAGGTGCGCGCGCACCTCGGCCCAGGTGTCACGACACGCGAGCTCGACGCCGTCGCGGCCGCCGCGGTGGCGCGCGCCGGTGCGACGTCCAACTTCCTGGGCTACCACGGGTATCCCGCGACGATCTGCACGAGCGTCAACGACCAGGTGGTGCACGGCATCCCGTCGGACCGCCCGCTCGCCGACGGCGACGTCGTCTCGGTGGATGCCGGCGCGATCGTCGACGGCTGGCACTCCGACTCCGCGTTCACCACGGTGATCGGCGCTGCGGCGCCTCGTGACGCGGCGCTCGTCGCCGCGACCGAGCGGGCGATGTGGGCCGGCGTCGCGGCGCTGGCCTCCGCGCGTCGGCTGGGCGAGGTGGGAGCGGCCGTCGAGGCCAGCGTCACCGGCGCTGCCGACGACGGCGACGGCTTCGCGATCGTCACCGAGTACGTCGGTCACGGCATCGGGACGGCGATGCACCAGAGCCCGGACGTCCCCAACTACGCGACGCGGGACCGCGGGCCGCGGGTGGTGCCCGGGCTGGTCGTGGCGATCGAGCCGATGCTGGTCGCCGGCGACCCGGCGACCCGCGTGCTGGACGACGACTGGACGGTCGTGACGCTCGACGGCTCCCGTGCGGCGCACGTCGAGCACACGGTCGCCGTGCACGACGGCGGCATCTGGGTCCTGACCGCTGCCGACGGCGGAACGGCGGGCCTCGCACCGTACGGCGTCCGGCCCGTCCCGGTCGGTTGACAGGCTGGCGCTGGCGATAGACTCCGGCGTGGCCCGCACCCGGCGAGGCGGGCTCGAACGGTGGTCACGATGGTGGATGAGGGGCTGCGCGTGCGGCGTACGCACCCTGGTCCCCGGCTGCCCCGGGTGGCCGAGAGCTACGTGCCGCGGCCTCGCGTGCTCGCCCGCCTCGAACGTCTCGCGCCGCTCGTCATCGTGCGCGCACCACGCGGGTTCGGGAAGACGAGCCTGCTGTCCTGGTGGCTGCGCACGACCAAGCACACCGACCACGACGTCGTCTGGCTGACGCTCGACCGCCACGCGGTCACCGAGGCGGAGTTCTGGGAGCTGCTGCTCGCCGGGCTCCGATCCGCCGGCCTCGCCGAGGGCGTGGGCGCGACGTCCGCTCGTCGTTCCGTGCACGACGCCGTCCGGTCGCTCACCCGGCGCCTCGTGCTGGTCATGGACAACTTCCCGTCGGTGCCGGAGAGCCTCGACGGC
Organism: Beutenbergia cavernae DSM 12333; assembly: GCF_000023105.1. Classification (NCBI taxonomy): domain Bacteria; kingdom Bacillati; phylum Actinomycetota; class Actinomycetes; order Micrococcales; family Beutenbergiaceae; genus Beutenbergia; species Beutenbergia cavernae. The sequence continues at coordinate 3,482,400 of NC_012669.1, read as the reverse complement.
GACCTCGTCGACCTCGTCCAGCAGTCCGACCTCATCCACCTCGCCGTCGCCGGGCACCGGCACCGTGACCTCGAGCGGCTGGGCGTGATCGCGCTCGACGCGGTGCTCGTGCTGTCCAGCGACCTCGCGCTCGACGCCGACGCGATCGGCGAGCTCGCCGCGGGCATCGGGCTGGACCTCACGCGCGCACAGATCGACCGGGTCGCGGGGGAGGTCGGGGGGTGGCCGGCCCTCGTGCGTGCGCTGCTGCACGGCATCGAGCAGCGCGACGTCGTCGGGGAGTCGTTCACGTACGTCGACTGGCGTCTCGTCGACCTGTTCGTCCGGGAGGTCCTCGCCGGCGTCGTCGACGAGTCGGTGCGCTCCTTCATGGCACGCACGTCCGTCGCCGACGAGTTCACCCGGGAGCTCGCCCAGGAGCTGTACCCCGACCGCGACGTGACGTTCCTGCTCAGCCGCATGGTGGAGGCGCACCTGCTCGGCGTGCAGGTGATCGACGGCGTCCCGGTCTACACGTATCCGCGCGCGGTGCGGTTCGCGATCGACCGGTTGCTCGCGGAGTCCGACCCCGAGCTGCGCCAGGCGCTCCTCGGGATCGCGACCCGGTGGTTCGCCGACCGGGACGACGCGCGCGGCGCCCTCGTGCACGCCGTCCGGGCCCGGGACTGGGACCAGGCGGTCAGCGCGGTCGACCGGCACTGGGTGCAGCTGGTCGCCCAGCACCCCGACGCCCTGAGCCACGCGATCCGGGGGATGCCGGTGGATCTGGTGGCGTCGAACCCGAAGCTCCGGGTCGCACACGAGTTCATCCTGCCGCTGACCCATCCCACGGACCTCGCCTCCACCCACCGCGCGGAGCTCGCCGGAGTCGCGCCGCGCACGGAGAGCGACGCCGTGCGCACCCGGGTGAGCACGGTCATCGCGCTGTCCGCGACCGGCTACGTCGACATCGCGCAGGAGGTCGCCCAGCAGTGGGGCCGCGCCGCCGACGTCAGCGGGGCGGCGCCCGGCGACGTCGACCACGAGGTGCCGACGCTGCTCTTCCAGTGGGGGAGCACACGCCTCGCCGCCGGCGACGTCATCGGGTCCCGGTACGCGTTCTCGGAGGCGTTCGCCTGGGCGCAGCGCATGGGGGACGCGCTCGTGCGGCGGACGAGCGCCGTCGGCCTCGCGCTCACGCACGCGATCAACGGCGTCCCGCTCCTCACGCACGAGTGGCTCGGCCGCGTGGAGCTCGACGAGGACGTCGAGGAACCTGTGACACGCGCCGCAGTCGTGATCGCGGAGGCGCTCGCCGGCGTCGACATGCTGGCCGACGAGGCCGCCCTCCTGGCGGACAACCTGCCGGAGCGGTCGTCGCCGGACGAGCTCTGGGCGCTCGTCGCGTTCGTCCGCGGTCAGATCATCGCGAGCGGCGGCGATCCCGGCGCGATGCTGGCGTGCGCGGACGCGTGCGAGGAGGGCCTCGCCCGCGCGCCGCGGGGCGGGATCGCCGAGGCGCTCCTCGTCTCGACGCTCGGCGAGGTGCTCGTGGCCCAGGGCGAACGCGCCCGCTTCCGCCGGATCCTGGCGTCGGCGACCGACTCGCCGATCCTCGCCGTCGCGAAGGCACGGCTGGCGTGGCAGGACGGCGACGGCGTCAAGGCGCGGACGATCGCCGTCGACGCGCTCCAGCGACCCACGATCACTCAGCGCTCCCGGCTCGAGCTCCTGGTCCTCATGGCGGTGCTCGACCTCGACCGGGACCGCCGCGCCTCGGCGCTGAGCTACGCGCGGCAGGCACTCCAGGTCGCGCACGGCACCGGGCAGCGCCGTCCGTTCCAGTTCGTGCCGAGGGCTCAGCTCGCCACGCTGGCGACGGAGCTTCCCGACCTCGGGGAACTTCTCGGCGAGCCGGCGTTCGAGGCGTTCGGCGACGTCATGCCCCCGGCGGTGAGCGCCGTCGTCCTGACCGAGCGGGAGCGGACGATCCTCGGCGAGCTCGCGTCGACGTCGTCCGTCCCGGAGATCGCGACGAGGCTGTTCGTCTCGCCCAACACGGTGAAGACGCAGCTCCGCGGGATCTACCGCAAGCTCGGCACCCACAGCCGCGAGGAGACGCTGCAGCGCGCCCGGGACGCCGGTCTCCTCGACCCGTCCGACGCGTCGGTCTGAGCGCGCCGACCCGCTCACCCACGAGCGGTCCGGGGGGCTCACCTTGAGCGTCGCGACCTTTTCACCTTTGGCGCCCCGCACCTTCACCCCGCCAGGGTCTGCTCGTCGCGGCCCGGACCTGATGGACTTCTTCCCTGCCGGCCGACCGGGCCGACGAACGACGCACGGGAGGAGCGCGGATGTCCCTGCTGGCCGACCGCCTCGGTGCGTCGGGCGTGCGCGTCGCCGGCGTGGCTGCCCCGGTGACGTGGCCGCAGGCCCAGGGCGTCTACCGTCGGATCGCCGCCGGGGGTGATGCCCTCATCGCCTTCGCGCTCGTGGGCTCGGTCGCCGTCGCCGGGTGGGGGAGCGACCGCACGGTCCTCGCCGGAGCCGTCGCCGCCGCGCTGTTCGTCGTCGCCGTCGCCGCCTGCGGTGGCTACTCGCGCGAGTCGCTGGCCACGGGACGGCGCGAGCTGCTCGCCCCGGTCAAGGCGGGCGCGGCGGTGGCCGCCCTCGGACTCGTCGTCGACTACGCCGGGACCGACGTCCCGCCTGTCCTGCTGCTCGTCGCACTGCCCCTCGTCGTCGCGACTGTCCTCGCGGCGCGGTCCACGCAGCGGGCGGTCGTGCGTCGGCTACGCCGCGAGGGCGCACTGCTGCGCCGGGTCCTCGTCGTCGGGAGCGACGGCGCCGCGGTCGCGCGGGTCGTCTCGGCGTTCGACGCCGCCCGGGCCGACGGCGCTGTGGTCGTCGCGACCCTCTGGACCCCGTCCCGCCCGCTCACCGACGTGCCGGAGCTCGTCGTCGAACGCGGGGTCGACGTCGTGGTGGTCGCCGGCGACGTCGGCGAGACCGAGCTGCGGCGGATGTCCTGGGAGCTCGAGCGCACCGCCGCCCAGCTCGTCCTCGTCCCCGAGCTCGCCGATCTGGCGGCACCGCGACTGCGCCTCGGACGGGTCGCCACCCTGCCGGCGCTCGAGGTCGACCTCGGCGCCCGGCCCGCGCGGCGACGGTCGAAGGTGTGGTTCGACCGGGTCGTCGGGGTCGTCCTGCTCGCCGCGGCGTCGGTCGTGCTCGTCCCGGCCGCGCTGGCGGTGCGCCTGACCTCACGGGGTGCGGTCATCTTCCGCCAGCAGCGCGTCGGAGAGCGCGGCCGCACCTTCACGATGCTCAAGCTGCGCACGATGGTGGCGGACGCCGAGGCCCGGCGGAGCGAGCTCGAGACCAGCAGCGAGGCCGACGGCCCGCTGTTCAAGATGCGGCGCGACCCACGGCTCACGCGCGTGGGGCGCGTCCTGCGGCGCTTCTCCATCGACGAGCTGCCCCAGCTCGTGAACGTGGTCCGCGGCGACATGTCCCTCGTCGGGCCGCGGCCGCCGCTGCCGTCCGAGGTTGCCCGCTATGACGCCACGACCTCGCGCCGGATGCACGCGCGGCCGGGCCTCACCGGACTCTGGCAGGTCAGCGGGCGGAGCGATCTCGCCTGGGAGCAGTCCGTGCGGCTCGATCTCCAGTACGTCGACAGGGCGACCACCTGGACCGACCTGCGTATTCTCGCCTCCACGGTCGGAGCGGTGATCGGAGGTCGCGGTGCGTACTGACATGGGTGAGACGATCCCCCGGACGGCGAGCGCCGACGGGCAGCTCGCGGAGCTGCTCGCCAGGCGGGCGGGGATGCTGCTGCTGGAGATCCAGCGGGACGCCGGCACGGATCTGCTGGGCAGCACCGAGCTGCGCGGCAGCGCCGATCTCCAGGCGCAGGAGTACCTGACGGCGTCGCTGCGTCGCAAGCGGCCGTCCGACGCGCTGCTCGTGCCCGGGGTCATCGACTACCCGGCGCGGCTCGCGGCCGACCGGCTGTGGATCGTCGACCCGCTCGACGGGTCGGCCGAGTTCGTCGAGGGTCGGCCCGACTTCGCCGTCGACGTCGCCCTGTGGGAGCACGGCGAGCTCCGCGCGGGTGCGCTCGCCCTGCCCGGACTGGGCGAGGTCTTCGGGACGTCGGCGCCGCTCGAGGTGCCGGACCGCGCCCCCGGGCCGTTGCGCGTGGCCGTCTCGCGCACGCGGCCGCCGGCGCTCCCGCCTCGCGTGCGGCAGAACGTCGAGCTCGCGCCCATGGGATCCGTCGGCTACCGGATCGGCGCCGTGCTGCGGGGCGAGGTCGACGCGTACGTCTCGGCCGACCCGGTCTCCGAGTGCTCGGCCGCGGCCGGGATCGCGCTCGCCGCTGCGGTGGGGCTGCACGTCAGCCACTGGGACGGCTCCGAGCTCACGTTCAACACCGCGAGCGCCGAGCTCGCACACCTGCTCGTCTGCCGTGAGGAGCACGCCACGTGGTTCGTGGCCGCGCTCAGCGGGCGGACCGGGGCCGGGGCACCGTGAGCCCCGGGACACCGGCCACAGGCCGGGACCAGATCGACCCGTCGGCGTTCCCCCGAATCGCCGATCGGGTCCGGCGAAGCCGATCCGCGACCCCGCGTGGACGGCTTCGTAGCATCAGCGCCGGCTGATGCATCGGCTTCGGCCGAGCCACGGACGGCCTGCCCCCGTTCCCCCGATGCGGGGGCAGGCCCCCGGGGTGTGCCCCGGGTACCGCCGGAGCGCCGACGCAACCGGACCTGCGGGCTCCGCGGGGCGCCCGACGCCGTCGAACCAGGGGCAGTTTGGGTTCGCCCGACCGATCGCGTATGATGAACCGCTGGGCCTGCCACCCGTGTGCCCTCGCTCGTCCACCCCCCGGTCTTCGACCCGGGAGTCGGCCTGCGTGGTGCGCGTCGCGGACCCGGTCCAGATCATCAGGAGTTAGCGGAGGACATGGGCAAGAAGGACGGTGTCATCGAGATCGAGGGCAGCGTGATCGAGGCTCTGCCGAACGCGATGTTCCGCGTCGAGCTGAGCAACGGTCACAAGGTGCTCGCACACATCTCGGGCAAGATGCGCCAGAACTACATCCGCATCCTCCCCGAGGACCGGGTGGTCGTGGAGCTGACGCCGTACGACCTCACGCGCGGCCGCATCGTCTACCGCTACAAGTAAGTCAGAATCTCGCCTCGGATGAAGCCGCTGCACCCAGCGCGCGGCGGCAAGGAACGGTCATGAAGGTCAAGCCCAGCGTCAAGCCGATCTGTGACAAGTGCAAGGTGATCCGTCGGCACGGTCGTGTCATGGTGATCTGCGAGAACCTGCGTCACAAGCAGCGTCAGGGCTGAGCCCTCACGCACGCTGAACCACCCGACGGCCCGCCAGGGTCGTCACCAGCGGTCCACCAGCGCTCCGCGCCACAGGCGCGGCGCAACCCCCGGTCCGGAGGCCGGGGCCCGCAGCAGCGGGACGGTGGAGCGGCAGACCTCCGGATGTTGTATGGAGGCCCCGAGTGGCACGACTCGTCGGCGTCGACCTCCCCCGCGACAAGCGGCTCGAGGTGGCGCTCACCTACATCTACGGCGTCGGACGGACCCGCGCCGCCGACACGCTCAAGGCGACCGGCATCAGCCCGGACCTGCGTGTGAAGGACCTCGGCGACGCCGAGATCGTCGCCCTGCGCGACCACCTCGAGGGCAACTACAAGATCGAGGGTGACCTCCGTCGCGAGGTCGCGGCCGACATCCGGCGCAAGGTCGAGATCGGCAGCTACGAGGGTCTGCGGCACCGCCGCGGCCTGCCGGTGCGCGGCCAGCGCACGAAGACGAACGCGCGTACCCGCAAGGGGCCGAAGCGCACGGTGGCCGGCAAGAAGAAGGCCGGCCGCAAGTAGCCGCTTCCCCGGCCTGCCCGGCCGGGTGCGCGGTCCGACGACCTCCACGACACAAGGAACGAAGAGAATGCCTCCCAAGTCCCGCACCGCCGGCGGCGCGCGCAAGACGCGCCGCAAGGAGAAGAAGAACGTCTCCCACGGCCACGCCTACATCAAGTCGACCTTCAACAACACGATCGTCTCCATCACCGACCCGTCGGGTGCCGTGATCGCGTGGGCGTCGTCCGGTCAGGTCGGCTTCAAGGGCTCGCGCAAGTCGACGCCGTTCGCGGCGCAGCTCGCCGCCGAGGCCGCCGCCCGCCGTGCGCAGGAGCACGGCATGAAGAAGGTGGACGTGTTCGTCAAGGGCCCGGGTTCGGGCCGCGAGACGGCGATCCGTTCGCTGCAGGCCACCGGCCTCGAGGTCGGCTCGATCTCCGACGTGACGCCCCAGGCGCACAACGGGGTCCGGCCGCCGAAGCGCCGCCGGGTCTGAGAGTCGCGCCCTCGCCTCGCGAGGGCGATGCATCACCCCCGCCGGCCGGACCGAGGGACGGCGGGGCTCACCGCGACGTCATATAGCGGATGTCGCTGAAAGGAACACCTCGTGCTCATCGCACAGCGCCCCACCCTGACCGAAGAGGTCGTCGCCGACAACCGCTCGCGTTTCGTCATCGAGCCGCTCGAGCCCGGTTTCGGCTACACCCTCGGCAACTCCCTGCGCCGCACCCTGCTGTCGTCCATCCCGGGCGCAGCGGTGACGAGCATCCGGATCGACGGTGTGCTCCACGAGTTCACCACCGTGCCGGGGGTCAAGGAGGATGTCACCGAGATCATCCTCAACATCAAGAACATCGTCGTCTCCAGCGAGAACGACGAGCCGGTGGTCATGTACCTGCGCAAGCAGGGCCCCGGCGTCGTGACGGCCGCGGACATCACGCCGCCGGCCGGCGTCGAGGTGCACAACCCCGACCTGCACATCGCGACGGTCAACGGCAAGGGCAAGCTCGAGGTCGAGCTGACCGTCGAGCGTGGGCGCGGTTACGTCTCGGCGCAGCAGAACAAGGCGTACGACACCGAGATCGGCCGGATCCCCGTCGACTCGATCTACTCGCCGGTGCTCAAGGTGACGTACAAGGTCGAGGCGACCCGTGTCGAGCAGCGCACCGACTTCGACAAGCTCATCGTCGACGTCGAGTCCAAGCCGGCCATCTCGCCGCGTGACGCCGTCGCCTCGGCGGGCAAGACGCTCGTCGAGCTGTTCGGCCTCGCCCGCGAGCTGAACACCGCGGCCGAGGGCATCGAGATCGGCCCGTCGCCGACGGACGCCGCGCTCGCTGCCGACCTGGCGCTGCCGATCGAGGATCTCGACCTCACGATCCGCTCGTACAACTGCCTCAAGCGCGAGGGCATCCACCAGGTGGGCGAGCTCGTCGCTCGCAGCGAGGCGGACCTCCTCGACATCCGGAACTTCGGTGCGAAGTCGATCACCGAGGTCAAGGAGAAGCTCGCGGCGCTCGGCCTGTCCCTCAAGGACAGCCCGGCCGACTTCGACCCCTCGCTCGTCACCGACGCGTACGACGGCGACCTCGACGCCGACTACGCCGACGAGCAGTACAACTGACGCCGGACCACGGCGAACGAACGAGAAGGAGACTCCATGCCTACGCCCACCAAGGGCCCCCGTCTCGGTGGTGGACCGGCGCACGAGCGGCTGATGCTGGCCAACCTGGCCACGGCTCTCTTCGAGCACGAGCGCATCACGACGACGGAGGCGAAGGCCAAGCGTCTGCGTCCGCTCGCGGAGCGGCTCATCACGTTCGCGAAGCGCGGTGACCTCGCGTCCCGTCGTCGCGTGCTGACGGTCGTCAAGGACAAGGGCGTGGTGCACACGCTCTTCACCGAGATCGCGCCGGCGATGGCCGAGCGTCCGGGTGGCTACACCCGGATCACGAAGGTCGGCCCCCGCAAGGGCGACAACGCCCCCATGGCCGTGATCGAGCTCGTGCTCGAGCCGCTCAGCCCGAAGCAGGCCACCGTCGCGGAGGCCACGGCCGCCACGAAGCGCGCCGCGAAGAAGGCCGACGCGCCGCAGGAGCCGGTCGCCGACGAGGCGACCGACGCCGACGAGTCCGTCGAGGACGAGGCGCCCGCGCAGGACGACTCGGCCGACGAGGTCGAGGCCGCGGCGGACGAGACCCCGGCGGACGACGCCGAGGCCGACGCCGAGAAGTCGAGCGACACCGAGAAGTAGTGCAGCAGGCAGCACGCGGGGCCCGGACCGGTTCGGTCCGGGCCCCGCGTGCGTCCGCGGACGGGCAGCGGCGGCCGGACGTGCTCCTGGTGCACGGGATCCGGACGTCGTCGACGATGTGGCGTCACCAGCTGGAGGTCTTGAGGGCTCTGGGGTTCCGTGCCGAGGCACTGGACCTGCCGGGGCACGGTGCCCGACGCGGCGAGACGTTCACGCTCGACGCCGCGCGCGAGTCGATCGAGAGCGCGCGCTCGGGCATGGCGGAGGACGCCGTCGTCGTCGGCCTGTCGCTCGGCGGGTACCTGGCGCTGGACTGGGCGGCCAGGACGACGCACCCCGCGACGCGGCTCGTCGTGTCGTCCTGCACGGCGCTCCCAGGGGGGTGGGGTCACCGCGCGTACCTCGGCCTGTCGGACGTCATCGGCCGGCTCCCGGCCGACGGCGCGACGCGGCTGAGCGATGCCGCCGCGCGGGGTCTCGTCGGACGGCGCGCCGCCGAGGACGTCGCCGCGGGAGGGGTGGCGGTCGAGGCTCAGCTCGCGACGCTCCGCGCACTGCTCGCGGTGCGGCCGCTGGACGACCTCGCCCGGATCGACGTGCCGGTCACGTTCCTGCTCGGCGGCTGGGACCACTTCCGCACGGAGCAAAGCGCCTTCGAGCGCGCGGCACGGCGGGGCGACGTCGTCGTCGTGCCACGCGCGACGCACCTCGTGAGCCTGCACCGGCCGCTGGCGTACGACCGCGCCCTGCTGGGGATCCTCGACCGCGACCGGTGAGCGTCAGGGGGTCCGCAGCGTCCAGGCCCGTACGCCCCCGATGATCCCGGCGCTGTTCGGGACGACGACGACGTCGTCCCCGAGCTTGTCGAGCGTCTGCGGCGTGATCCGACGCGAGTTGCCGCCGCCGAGATACACCCGGTCCCACACGAAGATCGGCCGGAGCGCCTCGACGACGCGCCGGATCCGCCGCGACCACATCGCGTCGCCCAGGCGGATGCGCTCGTGCTCGCCCACGTACCCGTCGTACGTCAGGCCCCAGCGCACCGGCCCCTGGCTCAGCTCCAGGTGAGGAGCGAGCGCGCCGCCGTCGAACAGGGCGTTGCCGAGCCCGGTGCCGAACGTGAGCACGAGCTCGAGGCCCGCCCCCGCCACGACGCCCGCCCCGTGGACCTCGGCGTCGTTGAGCACCAGCGCCGGGATGCCGAGCTCCCGGGAGACGGCGCTCGCCATGTCGAAGCCGCTCCAGGCGTCGACGAGCTCGGGCAGCACCTTCGTGCGGGGCCCGGCCCGCGTGACGTAGTGCGGTGTCGCGACGACGACGCCGTGGCGGATCATCCCCGGCATGCCCACGGTCACCCGTTGGGCGTCGGGCAGCCGGCCGGCCAGCTCGACGATGGTCTCCACGAGCCGGTCGGGGGGCAGGGGATACGGCGTCGCGGTGCGCACGGGCTGGGCATGCATCGTGCCGGCGACGTCGAGGACCGAGGCCTTGATCCCGCCGCCGCCGCAGTCGACCGCCAGCGTCGAGATCGGCTCCATGGTGCACCGAGGGTACCGCCGTCGGCCGCTACCCTCGGGTGTCGTGACGCACGTGCTGCGGGTCCGGCTCGACCTCGCGTACGACGGTGCGGCGTTCGCGGGGTGGGCGCGGCAGCCCGGCCTGCGCACGGTGCAGGGCGACCTGGAGGAGGCTCTGGGCCGAGTCCTGCGCCTCCCGGAGCCCCCGCGGCTGACCGTGGCGGGGCGGACCGACGCCGGCGTCCACGCCCGCGGGCAGGTGGCCCACGTCGACCTGCCGCGCGAGGCGTACCTGGCGGCCCCCGGGCGGAGCGAACGCGACCCCGGCGCGGCACTGCGGACCCGGCTCGCTGGCGTCCTGCCGCCCGACGTCGTCGTCGGCCACGTCGCGCCGGCCCCGCCGGGATTCGACGCCCGGTTCTCCGCGATCTGGCGCCGGTACGCCTACCGCGTGGCCGACGACGGCGCCCTGCACGACCCGCTGCGGCGCGGCTGGACCGTGTGGCACCGTCGCCCGCTGGACGTCGTCGCGATGGACGCCGCGGCCCGGCGGCTGCTCGGTGAGCACGACTTCGCCGCGTTCTGCCGCCCTCGCGAGGGCGCGACGACGATCCGCACCCTCCAGGAGCTCACGTGGGTCCGCGACGACGCCGGGCTGCTCGTGGCGCACGTGCGGGCCGACGCGTTCTGCCACTCGATGGTGCGCGCGCTCGTCGGTGCGTGCCTCGCGGTCGGCGAGTCGCGGCGAGAGGTCGGGTGGCCACGTGCGGTCCTCGACGCCGCGCGCCGTGACAGCGCGGTGCAGGTCGCGCCCGCGCACGGGCTCGTGCTCGAGGAGATCGGCTACCCGCCGGACGAGGAGCTCGCGGAGCGGGCGCGGACGGCGCGCGCCGTGCGGACGCTGCCGGACCAGCCCGCCGGCTGACGGCCCGCGGGGCCTCGAGGTCGCCGGGATACGCTCGTGCTCGGCGCACCGGGTCTCGTCCCACGGGAGAGGGCATGGTCACAGTCGTGATGACCGGCGGAACGTCGGGGATCGGCCTCGTGGCCGCCTCGGCGATGGCGGCCGCACCCGGGTCGAGGGTGATCGTCGGTGCGCGCCGGACCGGTCCGCCAGGAACCGAGACGTTGCGGCTCGACCTGACGCGGCTCGACGACGTCCGGTCGTTCGCCGAGAACGTCCGACGCACGCTCGACGAGGTTCCGATCGACGCCCTGGTGCTCAACGCCGGGGTGCTCTGCGCGGACGCCGACGGCCGCACCCCGGACGGGTTCGAGACCACGTTCGCCGTCAACCACCTCGCCCACTTCCTGCTGCTCCGGCTGCTGCGCCGGCAGCTGGCCGACGGCGCGCGGGTCGTGCTCACGACGAGCGGCACGCACGACCCCGCGGTGAAGGTCCGGATCGTGCGGCCGCGGCACGCCGACGCGAGCCTTCTCGCGCATCCGGAGCGCGACCCGGGCCGGCACCGTCGGGCCGGCGACGCGGGCCAGCACGCCTACACGGCGTCGAAGCTGTGCAACATCATGACCGTGCGCGCACTCATGGCACGGTCGGCGTCGGACGGTCGCGACGTCGTCGCGATCGGCTACGACCCCGGTCCGACGCCGGGCACGGCGCTCTTCCAGGCGACCTCGCCCGTCCTCCGGCCGCCGTGGGCCATGTTCGGTGGGCGGCTCGGCCGCCTGGTGCCGACGATGTCCACGCCGGCAGCGGCCGGCGCGGGCCTGGCGCAGGTCGTCCTCGGCGACGCCCCGCCGCCCGGCGAGTACTACGGCCGGATGACGGCGCGAGGCCTCGCCTGGGTCCAGCCGTCGGAGCTGGCGCGCGACGACGCGCTGTGCGACGCGCTGTGGGCGGACAGCGCCGAGCTGGTCGGCGCTCCACGGGACGACGTGGCACCCGGGGGCTGAGCCCGGACGGAGAGCGCTCAGCGCTCGCGGGACTCCTCGGCGCCGGCGCCGTCCTCCTCGTCCTCGCCGAGCTCGTCCACCTCGGCGTCGTCGTCGAGCGTGTGCATCGCCGCTTCCTCGGCGCTCGCTGCGCCGCCCGAGATCCCGGCGTCGCGCGCGAACGCGTCCTGCCGGCGCCAGCCGTCGGAGGTGTCCTCGATCCGACCGGACCGGTCGGACTCGCGGCCGCGGCGGGTGCTGTAGTCGGCCTCCCACACCTCGGGCTCCTCCTCCCCGAGCCGGCGCTCGAGCGGTTCCCCCACCGACTCCTCGTACGCCGTCTCGCCCCAGCGGTTCGAGCGGTCCCGCTCGGGCGGTGAATAGCCCTCGTCGAGCACGTCGTCGACGGGGGAGTCGAGCAGCGCGTCCTCGCGGGTCAGCTGGTCGTCGTCGCCCTCCGTCCCGAGCGCGGGGTCGGTGGAGGTGCCCGGTGTCTCGCTCATGAGCCCAGGTTCGCACCGCAGACCCGGCCGTGCCAGGTGAGATGCTGGGCCCGATGAGAGCTCGTGGGGTCGCCGTCGTCGCCGCGCGACCCTGCGCCGCCGGGGACGTTTTGACCGCACCGCCGGCGCCGGAGTACCCTGGGACGTCGTTGTGCGTCCATGACCTCGGCGGCGTCGCTCCGGCGCGCCGAGACGCCGCGCCTCCTCGGGTGTCTCCCACTCGCCTGGGCCAGCGCGCGGGGGACGCACTCGCAAGGCTCGAACCGACCTCGGTGTCGTCGGGCGCCTGGCGTGACAAGCGCCTGGTGCCGCAGCGCCGCCAGCATGCAAGAGAAACGAAGGCTACGACCGTGCGTACGTTCACCCCGAAGCCGTCCGACACCGAGCGGACCTGGTACGTCATCGACGCGACCGACGTCGTGCTCGGCCGTCTCGCGTCGCAGGTCGCGAAGCTGCTCCGCGGCAAGCACAAGGCGACGTTCGCCCCGCACGTGGACACCGGTGACTTCGTCATCGTCGTGAACGCCGACAAGGTGGCGCTCACGGGCAACAAGGAGCAGCAGAAGCTCGCCTACCGCCACTCGGGCTACCCCGGGGGCCTCAAGGCGACGTCCTACGCGGAGCTGCTCGAGAAGCGGCCGGAGCGGGCCGTCGAGAAGGCGATCCGCGGCATGGTGCCCAAGAACAGCCTCGGCCGTGCGCAGATGCGCAAGCTCAAGGTCTACGCGGGTGCCGAGCACCCGCACGGCGCGCAGAAGCCGCAGACCTTCGAGATCACGCAGATCGCGCAGTAGTCGCGCGGCCGTCCGCCAGAAGAATCACGAGGAGAACCGTGGCTGAGACCACCATCGACGAGCTGGACGAGAACGCCCCCAGCAGCTACACCTCCGAGACGCCGGCAGCGACCGCCGCCAGCCGCGGCGAGAGCATCACCGCGCCGGGCCAGGCCATCGGCCGTCGCAAGGAGGCCATCGCGCGCGTCCGGCTCGTGCCGGGCAGCGGCGCGTGGACGATCAACGGGCGGCCGCTCGAGGACTACTTCCCGAACAAGCTCCACCAGCAGCTCGTGAACTCGCCGTTCACGCTGCTCGAGCTCGAGGAGCGGTTCGACGTCGTCGCGCGCATCGACGGCGGCGGCGTCTCCGGCCAGGCCGGTGCCCTCCGTCTCGGGATCGCGCGCGCGCTCAACGCGATCGACGAGGAGTCGAACCGTCCGGCCCTGAAGAAGGCCGGCTTCCTCACGCGTGACGCACGTGTGACGGAGCGCAAGAAGGCGGGTCTGAAGAAGGCTCGCAAGGCGCCTCAGTACTCGAAGCGCTGACCGCGCACGCGCGGATGGGCAGGCTCTTCGGCACCGATGGTGTCCGCGGGCTCGCGAACGCCGACGTCACCGCCGAGCTTGCCCTCGACCTCGGGGTGGCGGCGGCGCGGGTGCTCGGCACCGGTGCCGCTGCCCGCGCCGACCTCCACCGACGCCCTCGTGCGCTGATCGGGCGCGACCCGAGGGCGTCCGGTGAGTTCCTGTCGGCCGCCGTCGCCGCCGGCCTCGCGAGCGCCGGGGTCGACGTCACCAACCTCGGGGTGCTCCCGACGCCGGCCGTCGCCTACCTGACCGGTGCGCAGGACGCCGAGATCGGCGTGGTGATCTCGGCATCGCACAACCCGATGGCCGACAACGGCATCAAGTTCCTGGGCCACGGTGGGCAGAAGCTCGGCGACGACGTCGAGGACGCCATCACCGCGCTGCTCGAGCAGCAGTGGGATCGGCCCACGGGGGCCGACGTCGGACGCATCAGCATCGACCCCGGCTTCGGCGGCCACGACTACGTCGCGCACCTGCTGTCGACGATCGACGCCGACCTGTCGGGCCTGCGCATCGTCATCGACTGCGCGAACGGCGCGGCGAGCGAGGTCGGCCCGGTGGTGCTGCGCGAGGCGGGCGCCGACGTCGTCGTCATCAACGCCTCGCCGGACGGCCGCAACATCAACGAGAAGTGCGGGTCCACCCACCCGGAGCAGCTGCAGGCGGCGGTCGTCGCCTCGGAGGCCCACCTCGGCGTGGCGCTCGACGGGGACGCCGACCGGTGCCTCGCCGTGGACGCGAGCGGCGCGCTGGTGGACGGCGACCAGGTGATGGGCCTGCTCGGCGTGGCGCTCCGCGATGCGGGCACCCTCGCCGACGACACGTTGGTCGTCACGGTGATGAGCAACCTCGGGCTGCTCATCGCGATGCGCGAGGCGGGGATCCGCACGGTCCAGACCCCGGTCGGGGACAGGTACGTGCTCGAGGAGATGCGCCGGTCGGGAGCGTCGCTCGGTGGCGAGCAGTCCGGCCACATCATCATGTCGCAGTTCGCGACCACCGGCGACGGTCTGCTCACGGCGCTGCAGGTCGCGGCGCGGGTCGCGACGACCGGCGCGTCGCTCGCCGAGCTCGCCGCGCCGGTGCGCCGGCTGCCCCAGGTGCTGCTCAACGTCACCGGGGTCGACCGTTCCCGGGCGCTGTCGGACGAGGTGGTGTCCGACGCCGTCGCGCGCGCGGAGGCCGGCCTCGGCGACGCGGGTCGAGTCCTCCTGCGCCCCTCCGGCACGGAGGCCCTGGTGCGCGTGATGGTGGAGGCCGACACGCCCGAGCGGGCCGAGTCGGTCGCCACCTCCCTGGCGGACGTGGTCCGCACCCGGCTGTCGCTCTGAGCGCCGCGTGAACCTGGTCCCTGCCGTCGACGCCCTTCTCGAGGCGCACCCGGACGGCGTGCTGCCGATCGTGAGCGCCGGCGCGCCGGTGCTGCGGGCGCCCGCCGCGCGCTACGGCGGGGAGCTCGGGGCCGAGCGGTTCCACCGGCTCCTCGAGGCGATGCGAGTCACGATGCGCACCGCACCGGGTGTGGGCCTCGCCGCCCCTCAGATCGGGCTGCCGCTCGCGATCGCCGTGATCGAGGACCCAGGCGTCGACGACGACGCGACGGCGGCCGCGCGCGAACGCGTGCCCGTCGCGTTCCGTGTGCTCGTCAACCCGACGTACACGCCCGCGGGACCGGAACGCGTGTCGTTCTACGAGGGCTGCCTCTCGGTGCCCGGCTATGTGGCCGTACGGGCGCGATGGCGGCGCGTGCGGCTGCTCGCCGCCGACGAGGCGGGGAACGCCGTCGCCGAGGAGCTCGCAGGCTGGCCGGCGCGGATCGTCCAGCACGAGGTCGACCACCTCGCGGGAGAGCTGTACCTCGACGCCGCGGCGCCACGGTCGCTGGCCTCGGACGCGCACGCGCCCCGGTGGGCGAGCGAGGCCGTCCCGCGCGGCGCGGCAACGGTACTGGGCTTCCCGCTCGAGGGCGCTGAGCCGACCCCTCGGGCGTAGCCGTCGGGAACGCGCGGCGGACCAGGGGCGTTCCCTAGGGAGTGCGGACCGTCGGCTCCGACCTGAGGATGACGCGCCACACCGGTGGTGGCAGGCGATGATGGGGGAGACGTCAGCGGGGGCGCGCGAACCGAAGTCCCCCGATCGTCCAGAACCAGACCGGAGCACCGCGTGGACATCCTCAGCACGATCCAGGACGCCGTCATCGGCATGGCGGAGTCCCCATGGGTGCTGCTCGCTCTGTTCGCGTTCTGCGTGATCGACGGGTTCTTCCCGCCGATCCCCAGCGAGTCGGTCGTCATCGCGCTCGCGGCACTGGCCGTGGCGGGCGACGGCGTCCCGATCCTCGCGATCATCCCCGTCGCCGCGGCCGGGGCGATGACCGGCGACCTCATCGCCTTCTCCATCGGCCGCCGTGTGCCGGTACGGACGATGCGCCTGTTCTCGTCCGGGAAGGGCAAGGCGACGCTCGCCTGGGCGGAGCGCCAGCTCGCCCGGCGTGGCGGCACGTTCATCCTCTCGGCGCGCTACATCCCGGTCGGGAGGGTCGCGGTCAACATGACGGCGGGCGCCGTCGGCTTCCCGCTGCGCCGCTTCGTCGCCTTCGACGCCCTGGCGGCGATCACCTGGGCGGTGTACTCCACGGTCATCGGCCTGGCGGCAGGCCGGTTCTTCCACGACTACCCGCTGCTGGGCGTCGTCGTCGGCATCGTCGGCGGCGTCCTCATCGGGACGCTCGTCGACTCGATCCTGTCCCGGCGCTCCGGACGCACCGAGGACAAGCCCGCCGAGGGTGAGGCCCCCGAGGGTGACGCCACTGAAGGCGGGGCCGTGGAGGGCGACGCCGCCCCGGTCCCGGCGACGAGGTCCACGGAACCCACGGACTGACCCGAAACCGGCCCCTTGCGGCGCTTCCCTGCCGCGCTACCCTGGCGGGTCGGGGAGTCCGGCCCGAGCCGGGGGCTGCGGGAAGAGTGCGAGTCGATGTGCTGGGTCCGCTCGTCGTCACCCAGGACGGCGAGGACGTCGCCCTGCCCGCCGGCCGCAGCGTGCAGCTCGTCGCCCTCCTCGCGGTGGCAGCCCCCGACCCGGTGTCCGCGGACCGCCTCCTCGAAGCGCTCTGGGACGACGGCGGCGGGACGCGGGGCGCTCTGCAGGTGCTGGTCCACCGTGTGCGGCGCCGGCTGGGCGAGGGAGCGGTGGAGTCGGTCGGCCAGAGCTACCGGCTCGGCGCCGCCGAGCTCGTGGCGGAGGACTTCGCGCTGCGGGCCGGGCACGCCCGGGACCGGGTCGACGTCGCCCCGAGGGAGGCGCTCGCCGAGCTCGACGCGGCCCTGCGGCTGTGGCGGGGTGAACCGTTCGGCGAGCTGGCCGCGGCCTCGCCGGAGCTGGCCGCGGAGTCCGCCCGGCTGTCGGAGCTCCACGTCGACGCCCTCGAGGCGAGGTTCGAGGCCGCGCTGACGGCGGGGATGGCCGGGGAGCTCGTGCCGGACCTCCGGGACGCCGTCGCGGCGCACCCGCTGCGGGAGCGCCTCCACGCCCACCTCATGCTCGCGCTGTACCGCGCGGGGCGCACTGCGGCGGCCCTCGACGCCTACCGGGCGGCTCGCGGTGAGCTGGTCGGCGAGCTCGGCCTCGAGCCCGGGCCGCTGCTCAAGGACCTCGAGCGGGCGATCCTGCTCGAGGATCCCGTGCTCGCCGCGCCGCCCGCGCCCCTCACCGGGCCGGAACGCCCGGTCCGCCCGGCGCAGCTGCCGGGTCCCGACCCCGCGTTCACGGGCCGCCCCGAGGAGGTGGACCTGCTCGCCCGGGAGCTGCGGTCCGGCTCCTCGCTCGTAGCCGTCGCCGGCCCGGGCGGTGCCGGGAAGTCGGCGCTCGCGCTGGAGGTCGCGAACGCCGTCGCCGACGCCTTCCCCGGCGGGCAGCTGTACGTGGACCTGCGTGGGGCGATGCCGGACGGCGAGCCGCGCGGGGTGGAGGAGGTGCTGGAACGCTTCCTGCGCGCGCTCGGCCTGCCGCGCGCGCCGTCGGACCCGGAGGAGGCGGCGGCGGAGCTCCGCACGCGCACGGCGCTCAGCCCGGTGCTGGTGGTGCTGGACGACGCCGCGTCGCTGGCCCAGGTGCGCCCCCTGCTCCCGAGCGCACCGTCGGCGGCGATCGTCACGTCACGCCCGGTCCTCGGCCTGCCCATCTCCCTGCTCGTGCACCTCGACGAGCTGTCGGACGTCGAGGCCCTCGAGATGCTCGCTCGCGCGGCAGGCGAGGACCGGGTGCGGGCGGAGGAGGCGGCGGCGCGACGGATCGTCGACGCCTGCGGGCGACTTCCGCTCGCGCTGCGGATCGCCGGCGCACGCCTGGCCGCGGCGCCGCACCGCCGGCTCGCGGTGCTCGCGGACCGCCTCGGCGACGAGCGCCACCGGCTCGACGAGCTGCGCCATGGCGACCTCGCCGTCCGGGCGAGCATCGCCGTCGGTCTGCGCGGGCTCGACCCCCTCGCTCCGCGGATGCTCGCGGCGCTCGGCGTCCTCGACATGCCGTCGGTGAGCCCGGTCGCCGCCGCGCGGCTCGCCGACGTCCCGCTGGCCGTGGCCCGCCGGCGCCTCGACGACCTCGCCGAGGCGCGGCTGCTCGTGACCGGTGCCGACGAGTCGGTGACGATGCACGAGCTCGTGCGCTTCTTCGCGTCCGAGCGTGCCGGCGTGGAGTTCGACGACGACGAGCGGGCGGCGCTCGTGCGCCGCGGGTACGAGCACTACCTGGCGTCCGTGCGTGCCGCGAGCCACGCATTCACGCCGGACCTGCCGGACTTCCGGATGCGTGTCGGCCCCTCGGTCGAGCCGCGCGCCGTGCTGGCCGTCGAGTTCGCCGACGCGCAGGCCGCACTCGCGTGGGTCCGGACCGAGATCGCGAACCTCCAGGCGGTCGTCGACGGCGTCGCGCGCCTGCCCGACGGCCCGGAGCTCGTGGCGGCGATGCTCGCACCCCTCGTCCGGATCTTCGACGCTCAGGCGCTGCACGGGCCGGCGGCACGCATGTACGCGCCCGTCCTCGAGCGGGACGCGCCGACGTCGCCCGCCGAGGCGCTGGTGTGGGCGGACTCGGTGGTCGTGCGGCAGCACGACCCCGCGAACGACGACCGCCTCGACGCGGCGTTGGAGGTGCTGCGCTCCGGCGGTGACGCCAGGGCGCTGGCGACCGCGCTCAACGTCCGGGGGATCCGCGGCAACCGCACCGGCAGGTTCGACCGTGCGGCCGAGGCGTTCGCGGAGAGCATCGAGATCCTGACCACGGCGGGGCACGACACGGCGGCGGCCTATCCGCGCACCAACCTCGTCGACGCGCTGACCGGCCTCGGGAGGCTCGACGAGGCGGCGGCGGTGGCCGAGGCGAACATCGCCTCGTCCACCGGGATGCCCCGCGCCATCACGAGGTGCAACCTCGCGATGCTGCGCGCGGGCAGCGGACGCCTCGACGAGGCGCACGAGCAGTTCCGCGAGGCCGCGCGGGAGCTGCGGGACTCCGGCGACCTGCACATGACGGCGCGGTGCCTGTGGCACGACGCCGCGGTGCTCGGCGACGCCGGGCGCACCGAGGAGGCACGTCAGACGCGCGCCGAGGCGGTCGGCCTCGCCGTCGAGCTGGGCCTGCTGACACCGGCCGCCGGCGAGTCCGCCCTGGCCGATCCGTCGGGGGCCGAGGACGCCTTCGGGATGAGCTGACCCCTCGGCCGCCCGGGCTCCTCAGAGCTTGCGCAGCAGCACCCGGTGCAGGCGGTGGTCCGCGGACTTCGTCATGACGAGCGTGGCGCGGCCGCGCGTCGGCAGGATGTTCTGGCGCAGGTTCGGTTCGTTGATCTCCGCCCAGATGCGCTGCGCCGTCGCGCGCGCCTCGGCGTCGTCGAGCCCCGCATAGCGGTGGAAGTAGGACTGCGGCTGGGCGAACGCGGTCTCCCGGAGCCGGAGGAAGCGGTCGACGTACCAGCGGCGGATGTCCGACGTGCGGGCGTCGACGTAGATCGAGAAGTCGAAGTAGTCGGACACGGCCACGCTGCGGCGGCCCTGCGCCGTCGTCCGCGCGGGTGCCAGCACGTTGAGACCCTCGACGATGAGGACGTCGGGGCGCTGCACCCGAACGCGGCCCTCCGGCACGATGTCGTACGTGAGGTGGTCGTACACGGGCGCCTCGACGACGTCGGCCCCGCTCTTGACCTCGGCGAGGAAGCGGAGCAGCGCGCGCCGGTCGTACGACTCGGGGAAGCCCTTCCGGTTCATCAGCCCGCGGCGGGCGAGCTCGGCGTTCGGGTAGAGGAACCCGTCGGTCGTGACGAGCTCGACGCGGGGGGTGCCCGGCCAGCGGCGCAGCATCTCCGCGAGGACGCGTGACGCCGTCGACTTCCCGACGGCGACGGATCCCGCCACGCCGATGACGAACGGGGTGCGGTGGGTGCGCTCGCCGAGGAACGTCGACGTGGCGTGGTGGAGGCTGCCGACGGCGTCCACGTACAGCGTGAGCAGGCGGGACAGCGGACGGTAGACGGTGTCCACCTCCGCGAGGTCGATCGGGTCGCCCAGGCCGCGCAACCGGGCGACGTCGTCGTCCGTGAGGGGCAGGGGGGTCGACGCCGACAGGCGGCTCCAGGCCGCGCGGTCCAGCTCCACGAACGGCGTCGTGGACGACGGTACGGACTCGACGGAGGCGTCCTTGGGCAGTGCCACGCCGAATAGTGTGGCCCACCCCGATAGCCTCGTGCGCCAGGAGCCGCCGCGTCGAGGCGGCATCGGGGTGGGGAATCGCGCGTGAGGGTCGGGGTGCTGGGGCCGCTCGTCGTCGTCGACGACGCTGCGTCGGTGCTGCCCTCCGGTCGGGTGGCGCTCGCGCTCTCGCTCCTGGTCGAGGCGTTCCCCCGAGCGGTGAGCGCCGACCGGCTCGTGGCGGAGGTCTGGTCGGAGGGAAGCGGCTCTCGGGCGGCGCTGCAGGTGCTCGTGCACCGGCTGCGCAAACGTCTCGGCGCCGAGCGGCTCGTGCTGGAACCCGCGGGGTACCGGCTCGTGGTGGCCGCGGAGGACGTCGACGCGGCGGTGTTCGAGACCGAGGTGTGCGCGGCCCGGGAGCTGCTCGGGCACGACCCGGAGGGCGCCCTGGCGCGCCTGGAGGACGCGCTCGGGCGCTGGCGCGGGACGCCGTTCTCCGGACTCGGCGGCGGCAACGAGGTCCTCGCCGTCGCGACGTCGCGGCTGGAGGAGCTGCACGCGGAGGCCGTCGAGGCGCGGTTCGCGGCGGCGCTGGCGCTGGGTCGTTCGAGTGACCTGGTGGGCGATCTGCGGACAGCTGTGGCCGAGGCGCCGCTGCGGGAACGGCTGCACGGGCACCTCATGCTCGCGCTGTACCGGTCGGGGCGGACGGCGGAGGCGCTGGACGCCTACCGCGCGGCGCGGGCCACGCTCGTGGAGGAGCTGGGGATCGAGCCGGGTCCCGAGCTGCGGGACCTCGAGCACGCGATCCTGGTCGAGGACCCGGTGCTCGCGGCCGTGCCCCCGCCGCTGGCCGGGCGCGGGGCGCCGGCGCGCCCGGTCCAGATCCCGCCGCGGGACCCGGCGTTCGTCGGGCGGGAGACCGAACGTGCGCAGCTGGTCGCCGCGCTCGCCGGCGGTGCCGGCGTCGTCGCGATCGACGGCCCGGGGGGCGTGGGCAAGTCCGCGCTGGCGCTCGAGGTCGCCCACGACGCCGCCGACCGGTACGACGGCGGGGTGCTGTACGTGAACCTGCACGGGGCGACGCCGGGGACGGCCCCGCACGACCCCGCGGTCGTGCTGGAGCGGTTCCTGCGCTCGCTCGGCAGCGATGCCGATGGCCGCGGCCTCGAGGAGCTGGCGTCGCAGTTCCGCTCCGCGACGGGCGCCCGGCCCGTGCTCGTGGTGCTCGACGACGCCGCATCGGCAGCGCAGGTGCGTCCGCTGCTGCCTGGTGCGGGTTCGGCGGCCCTGGTCACGTCGCGTTCCGTGCTCGCGAACCTCACGCCGGACGCGCTGCACATCGACGTCCTCGGCGAGGGTTCGGCGCTCGCGATGCTCACGCGGTTCGTGGGACGCCAGCGGGTGGCGGCGGAGCCGGACGCGGCCGACGGGATCCTCCGGGCGTGCGGGTACCTCCCGCTCGCCATCCGAGTGGTCGGCGCGCGGTGGTCTGCCGCGCCCCGGCGCTCCCTGTCCACCATGCTCGACCGGCTGGCGGACTCACGTGCCCGGCTGGACGAGCTCGAGGCCGACGACCTCGCGGTGCGGTCCTCGCTCGAGGTGGGCCTCGACGTCGCCGGCGACGAGGCGGAGCACGTGTTCGCGCACCTGGGTGTCGTCTCGCTGCCGCACGCGACGGCCGCGGCCGCGGCGCGGCTGGCGGACCTCCCGCTCGGTGTGACGCGGCGCCGGCTGGACGACCTGGCCGCCGCCCAGCTGCTCGCCGTCGACGAGGACGAGCGGTACACGATGCACGACCTCGTGCGCCTCGTGGCCGTCGAACGTGGCGCACGCCTGACCGCCCGTGAGCGGGAGGCAGCGGTGGTTCGGCTGACCGAGCACGCCGTCGCCTCCGCCCGGAACGCGGCGCGGGCCGGCGGGACCTCGCTGTGGAGCGCCCGCGAGGAGATCGGCCCGCCGATCGACGCCGGCGAGGCGCTCGCCGTGACGTTCACGGATCGTGCGGCAGCCGACGAGTGGGTCCGTGCCGAGCTGCGGACGTTCCTCGCGCTGTCGGAGGCGCTCCATCAGGTGCCCGCCGGGCGGATCCGCCGGGCCGCGCTGGTGGCTCCCCTGCACCTGACGATCCGGAACCAGGCGCTCGACGGCGAGGCGGCGCCGCTCTACGAGCCGTTCCTCGAGGAGGGGGCCGAGCCGAGCGCCGCCGACGCGATCGTGCTCGTCGACGCGGCGAGCGGGATGGACCACGCGCGAAAGTACGAGTACTCGGTCCGTGCCGAGGCGATCGCGCGCGCGGTGGGCGAGCCGCAGCTCGTCGCGAACGCCCTGAACCAGCAAGGACTCGCTCTCTGGCGGCTCCAGCGGCTCGACGAGGCCCTGGCACAGCTCGAGACGGCGCTCGCCGTCCTGATCGAGGACGGGGACCTGACGCACGTCCCGACCGTGCGCGTGAACAGCGCCGTCGTCCTGATGGACCTGCACCGCTACGACGAGGCCATCGCCGTCCTCGAGCTGGACCTCTCGACGCTCGACGAGGCGAGCCGCGCGAACCATCTCGTCAACATCGCGACCTCGCACCAGCTCGCGGGCAGGCCGGATCGAGCGGCGGAGATCTTCGCGCAGTCCGTGCCGGCGCTCCGCGAGGCGGGGTACGTGCTCCAGGCAGCGCTGTACGAGTGGAACCACGCCGTCGCCCTGAAGGAGCTCGGTCGCCACGAGGAGGAGACCGCGAAGCGGTGGGACGTCCTGCGCACAGCCGTGGAGCTCGGGGTGATGACGGACGACGAGGCGCAGGAGGTCATGGCGGGCGACCCGCCCGAGGACCTCGACTGGTTCGAGAGGCTGTGAGCGTGCGGTACGAGGTGCTCGGCGAGCTGGGCGTCATCGACGACGACGACGGGGGCGGCGGGCTGGTGCCGGTCCCGGCGGGTCGGCAGCGGCTGCTCCTGGCGCGTCTGGTGGCGGCGGTGCCGCGGCCGGTCCCGGTGGACGCGCTGGTGGAGGATCTGTGGCCGGGGGGTGACGGGTCGCGTTCGGCGCTCCAGGTGATCGTCCACCGGTTGCGGCGTCGGATCGGGGAGGACCGCCTCGTCCTCGACGTGAGCGGGTACCGGTTGGTCGCGGACCCCGGGGACGTGGACGCCGTCGTGTTCGTGGAGGCGGTGCAGGCCGCGTGGTCCGACGTCGACCTCGATCCGGCGCGGGCGATCGCCACGCTGGAGGGGGCACTTGCGCTGTGGCGCGGGTCGGCCTACGACGGGATCGGCCTGGAGAGCGAGACGCTCGCGACGGAGGCGGTCCGGCTCGAGGGTCATCGGCTGGACGCCGAGGAGGCGCGGTTCTCGGCGTCGCTGGCGCTCGGCCGGTCTGCGGAGCTCGTGGGGGAGCTGCGTGAGGTGGTGGCGGCGCACCCGTTGCGGGAGAGGTTCCACGCGCAGCTGATGCTGGCGCTGTACCGGTCGGGGCGCACCGCCGACGCGCTGGACGCCTACCGGACGGCGCGCGGCGTGCTGGTGGAGGAGCTGGGGTTGGAGCCGGGGACGGAGCTGCGGGACCTGGAGCAGGCGATCCTGGTCGAGGACCCGGTGCTCTCGGCCCCGCCGGCGCCGTTCGCGCGTCCGGATGCGCCGGTCCGCCCGGCGCAGCTGCCGCCGTCGGACCCGGCGTTCGTCGGTCGCGACGACGACGTCGCGGTCCTCACCCGGGCGCTGACGAACGGCGGGCGCGTGGTCGCGATCGACGGACCCGGCGGAGTCGGGAAGTCCGCGCTCGCGCTGCACGCCGCACACGCCGTCGCCGAGGAGTTTCCGGGCGGGGTCCTCTACGCGAACCTGCGCGGCGCCACACCCGGCGTGACCGCGCGCGACCCGGCGGTGGTGCTGGAGCGGTTCCTGCACGCGTTGGGCGTCACGACGGCGGGCACCGGGGACGTCGACGACGCCGCCGCCGAGCTCCGTACCAGGACCACCGGCGCGGGGGTGCTCGTCGTGCTCGACGACGCCGCCTCGCCCGCGCAGGTGCAGCCGCTCCTGCCCGGCGACGGGTCCGCGGCGGTGGTGACGTCGCGTCCCGTGCTCACGGGCTTCACCGCTTCCGCCCGCGTGCACCTGGACGTCGTCGACGAGGAGGTGGGCGTCCGCATGCTGGCGCAGATCCTCGAGGACGACCGGGTCGGGGCCGAGCCCGAGGCCGCGGCCAAGATCGTCGCGGCCTGCGGGCGGTTGCCACTGGCGATCCGGATCGTCGGCGCCCAGCTGCTCGGTGCGCCGCGTCGGCGCCTCGCCGCGACGGCCGAGCGGCTCGGTGACTCGCGGGCGCGGCTGGACGAGCTGGCGGCCGACGACCTCGCGGTGCGCTCGTCCCTCGAGCTCGGTCTGTCGGCGGTCTCCGGGGAGGCGGCCACGCTGTTCGCGTATCTCGGCGTCGTCCCGTTGCCGAGCGTGACGGCCGCCGCGGTCGCGCGCCTCGCGGACCTGCCGCTCGGCGTGGCCCGCCGCCGGTTGGACGACCTCGCGCGGGCGCGCATGCTCGTGGAGCTCGGGGACGAGACGTTCGCCATGCACGACCTGGTGCGCCTCGTCGCCGGCGAACGGGCGACGGCGGCCCTCGACGACGAGCAGCGCCGCGCGGCCGTCCTCCGCCTGTACCGGCACTACCTCGCGTCTGCGCGAGCCGTGGCACTGGCGATGGACCCCGACGTCTGGGAGGTGCGGCTCGCCCTCGGTGAGGAGACCGATCCCCAGGCCGACCTGCCGGTGACCGTCGCCGACGGCATCGCCGCCGCCCACTGGGTAACCGGCGAGATCGCGACAGTCGCCGCCGTCGCGCAGGCGACGCTCGCCGCCACCCACGACCGGAGCGACGTCGCGGCGCTCCTGGCTCCGCTCTTCGCGGCGATCCGCAGTCAGGGGATGGGAGCCTCGGCGGCGGAGCTCTACGTCCCCTTCGTCGAGGCGCCCGACGCGCGGACGAGGGCCGACGTGCTCATGCTGCTGGACTCCGCCGTCATGCGTGAGGCACCGGGTGCCATGGCTCGGGCCGCCGAGCGGCCGCTGGCCGCGGCGCGGGCGCTGGGCGACGACGAGATGGTCGCGCACTGCCTCAACGTCCTGGCGATCGGGCTCACCCGGGACGGCAGGCACACCGACGCCCTCGAGCGGTACCGCGAGGCCGTCGACATCGCCACGGGAGCGGGCCTCGAGCACGCCCGGCGCACGGTCATGCCGAACCTCGCGAAGTCGCTCGGGCACCTCGGCCGGCACGAGGAGGCGGTCACGCTCCTCGAGAGTCAGCTGGAGGGTCTCGAGGGACGGCTGCGTGCCCATCATCTCGGGCGCCTCGCGGGGAGCCATCTGGCCGTGGGGCGGCCCGAGGCGGCGCTCCCGCTCTACTCCGACGCGATCGAGCAGCTCACTCGCTCCGGGCACACCCTGCTCGTCGCCATCTACACCTGGCACCACGCGTCAGCCGTGAAGCGGCTCGGGCGCCTCGACGAGGCTCAGGAGCTTCGACGGCGCTCCCTCGACCTCGTCGTCGGCGTCGGACGGATCACCGCCGAGGAGGCCGACCGGATCCTCGCGGACGACCCGCCGGACGAACCCGAGGAGCTCGATGTCTTCCGCCAGATCTGACCGGGCCACGCGCCGGCGTCGGCCGCGCAGCGGCCCGGCAGGATCGGAGGCCTGAGGTGTGGTTCGGCGTCCTCGGTCCGGTCGAGGTGCGCGGCGACGACGGCGCCGCGGTGCGCCTGCCGCCCGGTCGTTCGCAGGTGCTGCTCGCGCTGCTGGTGGACGCGCGGCCGCATCCCGCCGGCTTCGAGCGGCTGCTCGGGGAGATCTGGCCGGACGGGACCGGCACGCGTGCTGCGCTCCAGGTCCTCGTGCACCGGCTGCGCCGGCGGCTCGGCCCCGACCGCGTGCTGCTGGAGCCGGGCGGGTACCGGCTCCGCGCCGAGACCGCCGAGGTCGACGCCGAGGCGTTCGAGGCGGTGCTGCGCGGCCGGGGGTCGGCGCAGGACGCCCGGGCACGCGAGGCGTCGCTCGGCGAGGCCCTGCGGCTGTGGCGCGGAGAGCCGTACACGCCGTGGGCGGCGGACTCGCCGACGCTCGCGCTCGGGGCCGCGCGTCTGCGGGAGACCTATCTCGACGGCGTCACGGCGCGATTCTCGGCGGCGCTCGACGCCGGCCGCTCCGGTGACCTGGTCGGTGACCTGGTCGCCGCCGTGGCGGAGCACCCGCTGCACGAGGGGCTCGCGGCGCAGCTCATGCTCGCGCTCTATCGCGCCGGCCGGACCGCCGACGCGCTCGAGACCTACCGGACCACGCGTGCCCTGCTCGTCGAGGAGCTGGGCGTCGAGCCGGGTGCGACGATTCGGGACCTGGAGCACGCGATCCTCACGGAGGACGCCGCGCTGTCGGCGCCCCCGGCCGCGGTGCGTCACCGCGACGTCGCCCGGCCGGCGGAGCTGCCGCCGCGCGACCCGGCGTTCGCGGGTCGCGACGGCGACGTCGCGGAGCTCGTGGCGTGCGTGCGTCGCGGCGGCGTCGTGACGGTCGACGGACCGGGCGGCGTCGGGAAGTCGGCGCTCGCGATCGAGGTGGCGCACGCCGTCGCCGAGGAGTTCGACGGAGGTGTCCTGTACGTCAACCTCCGCGGCGCGACGCCCGGCGTCGCTCCCCGCGACCCGGCGGTCGTGCTAGAGCGGTTCGTCGCGGCGCTCGGGGGCGCCACGTCGTCCGACCTGGACCGGACGGTCGCGGAGTACCGGACCCGGACGGCCGCCACCCGGGTGCTCGTGGTGCTCGACGACGCCGCCTCCGCCACCCAGGTCCGTCAGCTCGTCCCGGCGGGAGGTTCCGCCGTCGTCGTCACCTCGCGTCCGGTGCTCGGTGGGCTCGGCCGGTCCGATGCGCGTCGCCACCTCGACGTCCTCAGCCCTGCCGACGCCCTCGAGGTGCTCGCGGGGCTCGTCGGACCGGAGCGCGTCGGCGCGGAGCCCGAGGCCGCGGCGCGGATCGTCGCCGCGTGCGCCCACCTGCCGCTCGCGGTGCGGATCGCCGGCGCGCGCCTGGCCGCCACGCCGGCCCGCCGGCTCGGCGTGTTCGCGGACCGGCTCGACGACTCGCAGGCCCGGCTCGACGAGCTGGCCCTGGACGAGGTCGCCGTCCGGTCGAGCCTCGCCGTCGGGCTGGAGGCGCTGGACGACGACGGCCGCCGCCTCTTCGCGCTCCTCGGTCTCGTCGGTCTGACGTGGGTGACGCCGGCCGCGGCTGCGCGGCTCGCGGACCTCCCGCTCGGCGTCGCGCGACGCCGGCTCGACGACCTCGCGCTCGCGCGACTCCTCGACGTGGACGCCGAGGAGCGGTACCGCTGGCACGACCTGGTGCGCCTCGTGGGCCGCGAGCACGCGGACGCACGTCTGGCGCCTGAGGAACGGCGCCTCGCCGTCCGCCGTCTGTACGCCCACTACCTCGCATCGGCGCAGTCGGTCGCGCGAGCGACGAACCGCCGGACCTGGGCGGTCCGGTTCTCCCTCGTCCCGCCCGTGGACCCCGCGGGCGAGCTCGCCGTGGAGTTCGCCGACGGCGCGGCCGCGGCCGGGTGGGCGCGCTCGGAGATCGGGAACGTGGAGGCCGTGGCGGATGCGGCGCTCGCGCACGGTGGCGACCGGACCGACGTCGCGGCCCTGCTCACCCCGCTCACGGTCGTGCTGAAGGCGAAGATGATGTACGCCGTCGCCGATCGGTTGTTCCTGCCGTTCACGTCCGCGCGTCCGCCCCTGACCCGTGCGGACGTGCTCATGCTGTTCGACGCGGCCTCGGTCGGCACCGATCCGGAGGTCACTCTCGGCTACGGGGAGCGGGCGCTCGCCGGTGCTCGCACGCTCGGCGACGGCGAGCTCGCGGTCGCCGCCCTGGACCAGATCGGGTCCAGTCATCTCAAGGCCGGTCGGCTCGAGGCGGCGCTGTCGGCGCAGGAGGAAGGACTCTCGCTGGCGCTCGCCGGGCGCTTCGACCACACGGTCCCGGTGGTCCGGGCGAACATGGCGAAGACAGTGGCTGCGCTCGGGCGGTACGAGGACGCGATCGCGCTGTACGCCGCCGACCTCGACCGGGTCGGAGACCTCACCCGGGCGCAGCACCTCGTCGGGATCGCGGTCAACCACCGTCGCGCCGGCCGCTCGGAGCAGGCGCTGCCCCTGTACGAGGAGGGCGTCGCGGAGTTCCGGCGGCTCGGCATCTCCTCCTACGCGGCGCTGTACCTGTGGAACCACGCGAACGCGCTCGACGCCGTCGGCCGGTCGGCACACGCGCGAGAGAAGCGGTGGGACTCGCTCGAGCTGCTGATCGAGCTCGGCCGGATCACGCGGGAGGACGCCGACGAGGTCATGCGGGGCGAGCCGCCCGAGGACCTGCCCGCGTTCGACGGCATGTGACGCCGGCCACCGGCCTCGACCGGGGATCGCGGTCCGCGCGGTTACGCTGAGCGCCATGTGTGGAATCGTCGGGTACGTGGGCGCCGCGGCGCCGTCGCAGCGCCCTCTCGAGGTCGTGCTCGGTGGGCTCGGACGCCTGGAGTACCGCGGGTACGACTCGGCCGGCGTCGCCCTCGTGACGCCGCAGGGGATCGCGAGCGCGAAGCGGGCGGGCAAGCTGACCAACCTGCTCGACGACCTCACGGAGCACCCCCTGCCGCCGGCGACGGCCGCGATCGGGCACACCCGGTGGGCCACGCACGGCGCCCCGAACGACGTCAACGCGCACCCGCACCTCGCGGGGGACGTCGCCGTCATCCACAACGGCATCATCGAGAACTTCGCGGCGCTGCGCACCGAGCTCGAGGCCGACGGCGCCGCGTTCGCGTCCGAGACGGACACGGAGGTCGTCGCCCACCTGCTCGCCGCCGCCTACGACGGATCGCTGACCGAGGCGATGCGTGCCGTCGTCGGACGGCTGGAGGGAGCGTTCACCCTGCTGGCGGTGCACGCCTCCGAGCCCGGCACCGTGGTGGGCGCCCGGCGGAACTCGCCGCTCGTCGTCGGCCTGGGCGACGGCGAGAACTACCTCGGCAGCGACGTCGCCGCGTTCATCGCGCACACGTCGACGGCGCTCGAGCTCGGGCAGGACGAGATCGTCACGATCAGCGCCGAGAGCGTCACCGTGACGGACGCCGCGGGGGCGCCGGTGACGCCGCGCGAGTTCACCGTCGACTGGGACGCGAGCGCCGCCGTCAAGGGCGGGTACCCCAGCTTCATGGCGAAGGAGATCCACGAGCAGCCGCACGCCGTCGCCGACACGCTGCTGGGGCGGACCGATCCGTCCGGCGCCCTCGTGCTCGACGAGCTGCGCATCTCCGAGGCCGTGCTGCGCGCCGTCGACAAGATCGTCGTCGTCGCGTGCGGGACGGCAGCGTACGCCGGGCACGTCGCGAAGTACGCGATCGAGCACTGGTGCCGGATCCCGGTGGAGGTCGAGCTCGCGCACGAGTTCCGCTACCGCGACCCGATCGTGGACTCGCGGACGCTCGTCGTCGCGATCTCGCAGTCCGGCGAGACGATGGACACGATCATGGCCGTGCGGCACGCGCGGGAGCAGGGCGCGACGGTGCTCGCGATCGTGAACACGCACGGGTCGACGATCCCGCGCGAGTCCGACGCCGTCCTCTACACGCACGCCGGGCCCGAGGTAGCCGTGGCGTCCACGAAGGCGTTCATCGCGCAGATCACCGCGTGCTACGTGCTCGGCCTGTACCTGGCGCAGATCCGCGGGAACAAGTTCCCGGACGAGCTGAAGGAGATCCTCGCCCAGCTCCACGAGCTGCCCGACGGGATCCAGCGGGTGCTGGACGCGTGGGACGAGGTCCGCGACGTCGCCGTCGCGATGAAGGACGAGCCGACGGTGCTGTTCCTCGGCCGGCACGTCGGGTACCCGGTGGCGCTCGAGGGGGCGCTCAAGCTCAAGGAGCTCGCGTACATCCACGCGGAGGGGTTCGCGGCGGGCGAGCTCAAGCACGGGCCGATCGCGCTGGTCGAGGAGGGGCAGCCGGTGTTCGTCGTCGTCCCGTCGCCGCGCGGGCGGGACGTGCTGCACTCCAAGGTCGTGTCGAACATCCAGGAGGTGCGCGCGCGCGGGGCACGGACGCTCGTGATCGCGGAGGACGGCGACGAGGCGGTCGTGCCGTACGCCGACGTCGTGTTCCGGGTGCCGCAGGTGCCGACGCTCCTCGCGCCGCTCGTCACGGTCGTGCCGCTGCAGATCTTCGCGTGCGAACTGGCCGGGGCGAAGGGCCTCGACGTCGACCAGCCGCGCAACCTCGCGAAGTCCGTCACCGTCGAGTAGATGCCCGTTCCGGTAGCACTCCCGCCCGGGCCGGAGTAGGACGTCGCCGGTGCGCGCCCGTGTCGTGTGGCAGCCGCTCGCCGTCGTCGGCGGGCTGGCGCTCGCGGTCTGGCTGCTGTGGCTGTGGGGCCGGGAGCTCGACGGCGTTCCGGGCGTCTCGCTACTCACCGGCGCGGAGCCGTTCACCGGATGGTGGGCGGTGCGGTGGGGCTGGGCGACGGCGGTGGCCGTGGCGATCCTGGCGGCGGTGGTGGCGTTCGGTCCCCGGGTCTCGCTGACGCTGCGATGGCCGGCGCTCCTGCTCGCCGGCTGGGGCACGTCCCTGCTCTGGTGCGTCGTGCTCGCGTGGACGCAGCGCTTCACGACGCTCGTCGAGCCCCTGCGGAACGCGAACGACTACCTGGCGGCGGTGCCTCTCGCGCGCGAGGACCTGGGCGCGTTCGTGCGCACGTTCACCGACCGGATCGCGGAGTACCCGCTGCACGTGCGCGGCCACCCGCCCGGCCTCGTGGTGATCCTCGCGGCGATGGACCGGATCGGGCTGGGCGGCGAGTGGTGCGCCGCCGCCCTGATCGTGCTCGCGGGCAGCAGCTGTGTCGTCGCCGTCGCGGTGACGCTGCGCCGACTGGGCGGTCGCGACGGGGAGCTGGTCGCCCGGCGCGCCCTGCCGGCGGCGGTGCTCGCGCCTGCGGCCCTGTGGATCGCGACGTCGCCGGACGCCTTCTTCGCGGCCGTCCTCACCTGGGGGGTGGCGCTGCTGGCGATCGCGACGACGGCGGAGCCGCCGTGGGTGCGGAACGTCGCCACGGTGGGAGCGGGCATGCTGCTCGGGCTGTGCCCGTTCCTGTCCTACGGACTGCTCCCCATGGGGCTCCTGGCGCTCGTCCCCGCGTTCGTCACGCGGCGCTGGGGGCCGACGCTCGCGGCCGGCGCGCTGGTGCTCGTCGCCGTGCTGGCATGGGGTGCCGCAGGGTTCTGGATCTGGGACGGCGTCGCCGCGACCCACGCGGAGTGGAACGCCGGCACCGGTACGGGCCGCCCCTACTGGTACTTCCTCGTCGTCGATCTCGTGCTCCTCGCGGTGCTCGTGGGCCCGGCCGGGGTGGGCGGCCTCGCGCGGTGGCGGCGCCTGCCCAGAGCTGCGCGGGCGCTGGTGGCTGTGGCGGTCGTCGCCGCGCTGATCGGCGCGCTGGGGGGCTTCGAACGCGGCGAGGTGGAGCGCATCTGGTTGCCGCTGGCGTTCTGGGTCCTTCCGGCGGCGGCGACGCTCGGTGGCGACGGCGCCGGCGCCGGCGCGGTCGGCGGCGGGTCCGGTCGGGCGCGGATCCGCGGCTGGCTCGTCGCGCAGGGCGGAACCGCCCTCCTCCTGGAGACCGTGCTGCTGTCGCCGTGGTGAGGGGCGGTCACTCGTCCCCGGCCGGCCGCACGAGTGGCACGACCTCCCGCATGAGGAGCTCCAGCTGCCGCTCGTGGTCGGCGAGCGGCCACACCAGGAGCAGGTCGACGCCCGCATCGGCGTATGCCCTCGCCAGCTCGGCGCAGGTCTCGACCGATCCGACGAGGAGGCGAGGGCCCAGCTCCTCCTCGGGGCGGTTCAGCAGCCTCGACAGCCGCGCGAGCACCTCGGCCCGGTCACGCTCGTCCTCCGTCACCCACGTCCACATCGTCGCGACGGCGCACGTGAGCGTCCGGCCCGGCTGGGCGGCGAGTGCGTCGTACAGGGTGGTGCGGCCGGCGGCCACCTGCGGCGGTGTGGTGTTGTACGCGGACGCGAGCCAGCCGTCGCCCAGCCGGACCACGCGTCGCAAGCCGGCCGGGGAGCCCCAGCTGCCGATCCAGACCGGTGGGCCGCCGGGGCGCATCGGTCCGGGTGACAGGGCCTCCGCGCCGGGGTAGAACCGACCATCGGGCTCGGGCCATCCCTGGGCGCCGAGATGGACGCGCACCGCGCGGACCGCCTCCTCGAACCGCGGCCAGCGTTCCCCGATGTCCACCCCGGCGAGCGAGAGGTCCGCCACCGAGGATCCCGGTCCCATCCCGAGCACGAACCTGCCGCCGGACAGCACGTCGAGGGCCGCCGCGGCCTTCGACAGCGCGGCCGGCCCACGGACGACGGGGAGTGCGACGGTGGTGGCGAGCGTCAGGTCGCCGCTGGCCTCGACCACGCTCGCGAGCGCGACGAGGCCGTCGAGCCACGGGCGCTGGAAGGCCAGGTGGTCGTTGGCCACCAGGGCACGGAAGCCCAGCTGCTGTGCTGTTCGGGCGTACGACGTCAGGCCGCTCAGCGTCCAGCCCCGGTCGTCGAGATCGACCAGCGGCAGATGCGCGCCGTACTCCATCCGCTGACCGTAGTGCGACCGGCATGGCGCCGCTGGGCCGCGGTGAGGCGTCACCGGATCGTCACCGCCCGCGCTGGGTTCGCCGTCGTCCGCGGCTGACGATGGGGGACATGCCCAGGAGCACGTCCGACGGCGTCCACGGGAGCGAGCCCGGAGGTAGAGCCGCGTCCGTGCGGGACACCGCCCGGTCTCTGCGACCGGTGCCGGAGTCCTTCGCCTCGCCGATCCACGACCCGCGCGTCGTCGCGCGCGTGGGGGTGTGGCTCGGGATCGCCGTCCTCCTCGCCTTCCTCACGGGGGTCTTCTCGCACCTCGCCCAGGATCCGGTGCCGTGGCTCCCGCTCGGCGAAGGCCCGTTCTCCCCGCACCTCGCCTGGGTCTACCGCGTCACGCAAGGGGTGCACGTCGCCGCGGGGCTCGTGTGCCTCCCGCTCCTGCTGGGGAAGCTGTACGCCGCGTATCCCGCGCTGTTCGCCCGGCCGGCTGTGCGGGGACCCGCGCACGCGCTGGAGCGGGCGTCGGTGGCGCTGCTCGTCGCGTCGGCGTCCTTCCAGGTCGTCACGGGCGTGCTGAACACGTTCCAGGTCTACCCGTGGGAGTTCTCGTTCCGGCGGGTGCACTTCGCCGTGGCGTGGGTGCTCGTCGGCAGCATGCTCGTGCACGTCGCGGTGAAGCTGCCGACCATCCTTCGGGTGGTCCGCGCCGGGCTCGACGACGACGCGCCGCGCTCGGGAGACACGGCTGGGCCGCGTACGGCGAGCCCCGCCGTCGCCGAGCCGAGCGTGCCGGCCGACGGCGCCGCTGAACGCGCCGGAGCGGCACGCCGCGGTTTCCTGGCCGCCATCGGCGCCGGGGTGCTGGGACTGAGCGCACTGACGCTCGGACAGACGGTTCGGCCGCTCGCCCCGCTGGCAGTCCTCGCTCCCCGCGATCCCCGGATCGGCCCTCAGGGACTGCCGGTGAACAAGACGGCGCGCGGGGCGGGCATCGGCCCGGAGGCCGTAGGGCCGGGCTGGCGGCTCGAGCTGGTCGGGCCCGACCGGGTCCTCCGCCTGGACCGCGACGCGCTGCTGGCCATGCCGCGGCACGAAGCGGTGCTGCCGATCGCGTGCGTCGAGGGCTGGAGCGCGACGGCCGCCTGGAGCGGCGTCCGCCTGCGGGACCTCGTCGCCCTCGTCGGCGCCCCTGAGGATGCCGCCGTGCTCGTCGAGAGCCTGCAGGAGAGCGGGCTGTACCGCGCGTCGGAGCTCGCACCGGAGTACGTCTGGCATCCCGACACCCTGCTGGCGCTGCGCATCGACGGCGAGGACCTCCACCTCGACCACGGGTTTCCGGCCCGCCTCATCGCGCCGAACCGGCCCGGCGTCCGCCAGACCAAGTGGGTGGCGCGGATCGAGGTCCTCGGCTCCGGCGGCGACGCGTGAGCGAGTCGTCGGCCGCCGTGAGCGCCTGGCGCTACACCCTGGGCGTCCTCGGCGTCGGCCTGATGGGCATGGGTGCGTACCTCGTCGTCGCGACGGTCCCGACACGGCAGTGGCCCTCGGCGCTGCTGTGGTTCGCGGGCGGCGTCGCCGTCCACGACGTCCTCCTCGCGCCGCTCGCGATCGTCCTCGGTCTCGCGCTCCTGCCCCGCGTGCCGGTGGCATGGCGCTCCCCGCTGCGTGGCGCACTGCTCGGGTGGGGGATCGTGGCCCTGGTCGGCCTGGCCGTGCTCGCCGGGGCGGCCGGCCGCCGCGACCCGAGCGTCGTCCCGCGCGATCCCTGGGCAGCGATCGCGGCCGCCTGCGCCGTCGTGGCCGTGACGACGGCGGCCGGCTGGCTGGTCGGCCGGCTCACCGACCGGCGTCGTCGGCGCGCTGCCGATCGCGGCCGAGACTGAGGAAGGTCCGCGCGTCGTGGGTCCACACCTCCACGACGCGCAGGCCAGCGGCGCCGGCCCTGGACCCGATCCCTGTGGCGCCGAGGCGCGCCCACGGGACCGGGTGGCTGCGGCGCCCGTCCGCGGCCTCGAGCACCAGTGGCCCGCGCACGTCGAGCGTCGGATCGGGGTCAGCCTCGACCAGCACGAGGCCGGCCGGGCGCACGAGGTCGGCGCACCGGCGCAGCAGCGCCTCCGGGTCTCCGCCGATCCCGATGTTGCCGTCGGCGAGCAGCGCCGTCCCCCACCGGCCCTCGCCGGGGAGACGCCGCTCGACCGCCCGGAGCAGGGCCGAGGCGCCGCGCGCGCGGGCCCGGGCGACCGCGCGGCGCGAGATGTCGATCCCGAGGCACGGGACGCCGCGACCGGTGAGAGCGGCGGCGAGCCGCCCGGGTCCGCACCCGATGTCGATGACCGGCCCCTCGCACCGCTCGAGCAGGCTCTCGTCCGCACCGGTCAGGGCGCCGGTCCAGGCGGGCACGTCCAGCAGCCGCGGTCCGGGGTCGCGCACCGCGTGAACGGCGTGGACCGCGTGCACCGTGGCGCCGTGCAGGGCCTCCTCGTACAGGGCGAGGGCACTCACCGGTGCGATGTCCACGGCCCTGCCTCGACCTCGTCGTCCGAGTGCCCCACCCGGTGATCCGCCGTGCCCGTCAGCGCCCGCCACGTCCGGGCGAAACGGGTGCCCGGAGCGGCCCGCGCGACGTCGGTCGCGTCGTCGGGGACGTCGACGTCGCGCAGCGGGGGCAGCAGGGCGACCCGCAACCCCGCCGCGCGCAGCCGGTCCAGCTGCTCGGCACCCGTGCGCTCCGTCGACATCTCGACCCCGAGGAACAGGTCCGGGTCGGCCTCGCGCAGGCCGACGGCCCAGAAGCCGCCGTCGGCCGCCAGGCCGAGCACGGCGTCGTGACCGGCGAAGTCGACGTCGCGCAGGACGGTGCCGAGCTGAGGGGTGTCCATGCCGACGAGGAGGGCGGGCGATGCGCAGGTGCGCAGGACGTCGTCGAACGCGTGGGCGATCCTGCGGTCGAGGCCGCCGGGCCGTTGCGGGAGCACGCGTACGCCGGCCGGGACCCACGGACCTGGCTCGCCGTCGAGCACGAGGACGCAGTGCTCGACGCCGGAGGCCAGGACGGCGTCGAGCGTGTCGGCGAGGGCGGCGGCGGCGAGCTGAGCGGCGTCGTCGGGCGAGAACGCGCCGATGAGGCGGGTCTTCGCGCGGCCGGGGACCGGTGCCTTGGCGAGGACGATCGTCGTGCGCGGGGGCTCGACGGCGCCGCCTGCGCTGGCGCGCGCCGGCGGCGTCCGCAGGATCCGGGTCATGTCCCGGACGGCGCGCCATGCCCCGAGCGGTGTTCCGGTCACCTTCGACCGGCCGGACCGCGGGCGGTACCGCACCGGCACCTCGCGGACCCGCCACCCGGCTGCCGCGGCGGCCACGACCGTCTCGACGGGGTAGCCGGAGCGCCGGTCCTGCAGGCCCAGGTCGAGGAACGGCACGCGGCGAGCGGCGCGCAGGGGCCCGACGTCGAGCAGCCGCACGCCGGTGCGACGGCGGACGCGCCGCGCGAGCTCGCGGTTCGCGAGCCGCAGGTGCCACGGCCACGCGCCTCGCGCGGGGATGCGCCGTCCGACGACCAGGTCCGCCTCGCCGTCGAGCACCGGCCGGGTGACGCGGGCGAGGTCGGCCGGGTCGAGGGAGCCGTCGGCGTCGCAGAACGCCACGACGTCGGCTGACGCCGCGAGCAGCCCGGCGTGGCGCGCGGCACCGTACCCCCGGCGGAGTTCGTGCACGACGAGCGCTCCGTGCGCTCGGGCGACGACGCACGAGGCGTCGGTGGAGCCGTTGTCCACGACGATCGCGCGGGCGTCGGCGGGGAGCCGCGGCAGGAGCCACGCGAGCCCGGCCGCCTCGTCCAGGCACGGCAGGATCACGTCGACGCGGGGCGCGGCTGGCACGTTCCTGACGCTAGGGTCCTCGCCGGTGCGCCGCGCGCGCCAATCGTGACGAAACGATGACGGCGCTCCCCGCGCCTCGGCTCAGAGGTCGGCCACGCCGTCGGCCAGGGCGATCCGCGCACGCCAGCCGAGCTCCCGCGCCGCGCGCTCGCTGGACGCGGCGACGTGCCGCACGTCGCCGAGCCGGTAGGAGCCCGTGACGACGGGGCGAGGACCGCCGCGCGCGTCCGCGAGCGCTGCGGCGAGCTCGCCGACGGTCGTGACCCGGCCGGAGCCGACGTTGAGGGCCCGGAGCGTCCCGGGCGTGCCGGGGCGAGAGAGCGTGGCCACGACCGCGTCCGCGACGTCGTCCACGTGGACGAAGTCGCGCCGCTGGGCACCGTCCTCCGTCACCCGCGGCGGGCGCCCGGCGGCCAGCTCGGACGCGAAGATCGACGCGACGCCGGCGTACGGGGTGTCGGCCGGCATGCCGGGTCCGTACACGTTGTGGAAGCGCAGCGCCGTGGCCCGCGCACCCGTCTCGCGCGCCCAGACGGCGAGGAGGTGCTCGTCGTGCACCTTGGTCGCGGCGTACACGTTGCGGGGGTCGAGCGCGGCGTCCTCGGTGACGAGACCCGGCTCGAGCGTTCCGCCGCAGTGCGGGCACCGGGGCTCGAACTCGCCCGCCTCCAGGTCGGCGGCGCGGCGGGGAAGCGGCGCGACGACGCCGTCGCTCGTGCACGTGTACCGACCCTCCCCGTAGACGACCATCGAGCTGGCGAGCACGACGTCGCCCACACCGGCCTCCGCGGCCGCCCGCAGCACGACGGCGGTCCCGAGGTCGTTCACGGAGACGTAGTCGTCGAGGTCGGCGAGGCTCACGCCGAGCCCGACCTTGGCGGCGAGGTGGACGACGGCGTCGGCGTGCGTCGTCGCGGCGCGGACGGCGGGGAGGTCGCGCACGTCCGCTCGGATCACCTCGACCCCGTCCGGGACCGGTGGCGGGGCAGGCTCCGTCCGGCCCGTCCGGCCCTTCCGATCCGCCGTGTCGGCCCGATCGAGGACGACGATGTCGTGCCCCGCGGCGACGAGGGCTCGCCGGGTGGGCGAGCCGATGAAGCCGAGGCCGCCGGTGAGGAGGATGCGCACGTCTCCCAGCATCGCTGCTCCTGGCGGCGGGGGCCGCCCGGTGGGCGCGCGGAGACATGACGAGTCGGTGACGGATGTCGGGATGGCGGGGGGTCCGGCGCGCCGGAGGCCGGCGCCCTCGCTTACCGTGGGCGGCGCGAGCGGCAGGATCGGCGACGAGCGAGGGAGGCGGACGTGGACGGAGGCGTCGGTACGGGCACGCCGGGCACGACAGAAGATCGGCGGCCGATCGGCGTCATCGGAGGCTCCGGTCTGTACGAGCTGCTCGCCTCCCCGGCTCCTGTCGACGTCACGACGCCGTTCGGGACGCCGTCGGAGGCGCCGGTGCTCGGCGAGCTCGGCGGCCGGCAGGTGGCGTTCCTGCCGCGCCACGGCGCCGACCACCGCTTCCCACCGCACCGCGTGCCGTACCGCGCGAACCTGTGGGCGCTGCGGGCGCTGGGCGTGCGTCAGGTCGTCACGGTCGGCGCCGTCGGTGCGCTCGTGCCGGACCTGGCTCGCGGGGCGGTCGTCGTCCCGGACCAAATCATCGACCTGACGAGCGGCCGGGAGCACACCGTGTTCGACGGCGTCGGGACCGTCGTCCACGTGCCGTTCGCCGACCCGTACTGTCCGCGGGGGCGCGCGGCCGCGCTCTCGGCGCTGGGCGGGCGCGCGCTGGACGTGCGGGACGGCGGAACGCTCGTCGTCATCAACGGCCCGCGGTTCTCGACGCGGGCGGAGTCCCGACGCAACGTGGCGGCCGGAGGCACGGTCGTGGGCATGACGGGCATGCCGGAGGCAGCCCTCGCTCGCGAGCTGGCGATGTGCTGCACCAACCTCGCTCTCGTGACGGACGCGGACGCCGGGGTCGACGGCGGCGAGTCGGTGACGCACGCGGCGGTGCTCGAGGAGTTCGCCCGGCACCTGGCGGTGCTGCGCGCGTCGCTCACGGACGTGGTGACCGCGCTGCCGCACGACGGCGGGTGCGGGTGCCGTCACGCCCTCGACGGCTTCGAGCTGCCGTTCGCCCTTCCGGGCGAGGGCACGCCCGACGTCGCGGCCCGCGTCGACGGCGGAGCTCCCCGGGCAGGGCGCTGAGACCTCAGGTCGCGGGCGCGCGTCGACGTCCGGACGTCCCGGCCTCGGCCACCGGCAGCCGGACCTCGAAGCAGCAGCCCCCGTCCACGTTGCGCGCCACGACCGTCCCGCTGTGGGACTCGACGATGCCCTGCACGATGCTCAGGCCCAGGCCGGCGCCCCCGCGCACGGCCGTCGACGGGGTGCGGGCGGCATCGCCCCGCCAGCCGGGTTCGAACAGTCGCGGGACGTCGTCGTCGGCGATGCCGCCGCAGGCGTCCGTCACCCGGACCACGGCGTGGGAGCCGGCGACGAATGCGGAGATCTCGACCGTCCCGTCCGGCGGGGTGAAGCGGATCGCGTTCGTCACGAGGTTGCGCAGGACACGCGAGAGCTCGCGTGCGTCGCCGAGGACGGTGACGGCGTCGGCCGAGCTGCCGTCGACACGGACGCCGCCGGCCGCCGCGAGCGGGGAGACCTCGGCCAGGGTGTCGCTGATGAGGTCGCCGAGGGCGACGTCCTCGAGCGCGAGTCGCAGCGTGCCGGCTTGGATCGTGGAGAACGCGAGCAGGTCGTCGACCAGCGCCGACATGGCCGCCACCTGCTGCTGGATGCGGGCGTAGTACGGGCGGGGGTCGTCGACGATCCCGTCCTCCAGGGCCTCCGCCATGGCGCGCAGGCCGGCGAGCGGGGTGCGCAGGTCGTGCGAGACCCAGGACACGACCTGGCGACGGGCGGACTCGAGCCGCTCGCCCGCGCGTCGCGCCTCCTCGAGCCGCTCGCTCGCCGCGATCAGTTCGGCGGCGACCACGCGCAGCTCCGCGCTCGTGGCGACGTCGGCGCTCTCGTTCGTGGCGCCGTCGAGCACCTCGCCCTCGCCGAGCCGGTGCGCCAGCCGGGCGACGTCGCGCGCTTCCCGTGCCACGCGGCTGCCGAGGACCCAGGCGACGACGGCGCCGCCGAGCGCGCCGAGGCCGACGGTGGCGAGCACGACGGCCAGGTCGTGCGGCGAGATGAACATCGCCTGCGCGATGGCGACGACGCCGATGGCCGTCGAGACGACGGCGGCGACGGCGGCGAGCGTGATCCGCCAGGCGAGCGGCGCTCGGCGCGTCGGGCGGAGGGCGAGCAGGGCGAGGAGGGCGGTGGCGACGGCGCTCCCGGCGACGGCGGCGGCGACGATGAGGACGTCGGCGGGCCTCACGGCTCGCTCCGCAGGAGGTAGCCGACGCCCCAGACCGTCTGCACGATCCGCGGCCGGGTGGGGTCGTCCTCGATCTTGGCGCGGAGGCGGCGCACGTGGACGGTGACCGTCGACAGGTCGCCGAACGTCCAGCCCCAGACGTGCTCGAGCAGCTCCTCGCGGCTGAAGGCGCGATCGGGATGGCGCATGAGGAACGCGAGGAGGTCGAACTCGCGGGTCGTGAGCGGGACGACGTCGCCGTCGCGCGTCACGCGGCGGCGGGCGCCGTCGAGGTCGAGCGGCCCCGCGGTCGCGTCGCTCGGCGCGCTCAGCGGGCCGAGCGCCCGCCGGAGCACGGACTGGATGCGCAGCACGAGCTCCCGCGGCGAGAAGGGCTTGGTGACGTAGTCGTCGGCGCCGACCTCCAGGCCGGCGATGCGGTCGTCGCCGGTGCCGAGCGCGGTGAGCATGATGATCGGGGCGTCGCAGATGGCCCGGACGCGGCGGGTCACCTCGAGGCCGTCGATGCCGGGAAGCATGCGGTCGAGCACGATCAGGTCCGGCTCCCAGCTGCGGGTCCGCTCGACGGCGCCCAGGCCGTCCCCGGCGACCGACGTCACGAATCCCGCCGCACGGAGGTACTCGGCGAGCACGCCGACGAGGGCATCGTCGTCGTCGACGATGAGCACCCTCCGGCCGGCGAGCTCGTCCGGGAGCATGGTGGCCACGGTTCGACGGTACTTCGCCGGTGGCGGCGTCTCACAGGGGAGCGTGCGGGTCGTCACCCGCACGTAAGGGTCGCGCCGACGCAGGGCGCGCTCAGGGCTCCAGGGCGTCGCGGACGTCGTCGCGAGCGAGCATGCGGAGGCACCAGGCGAAGTGACCGTCCGAGCCCGAGGAGCTGAAGCACGTCGCCGTGGCCAGGGCGTACGCGGCCCGGTAGAGGCCACGTGCCTGGGCTTCCACGCCGAACCGCTCCTGGATCGCGTCGTCCAGCAGGGACTCGCTGAGCCGAGCGTGCGGGCCGTACATGTCGAAGACGCTGGCCGTGACGGCTGCGTCGAACGCGGGGTCGCCGAGCGTGGTGAGGAAGCCGAAGTCGAGCACGGCGCTCGCGCGCGCGCCGGTCACGAGCACGTTGGCGGGGATGAGGTCGCCGTGGACCAGGGCCACGCGACGCTGTCCGAGCGAGCCCAGGCCCGCGACCGTCCGTGCCGTCAGCTCGTCGATGTCCGGTACGTGCCGTCGGAGGAGGTCGCGGGAGCGCTCGACGCGGTGTGCGACGAGGTCGGCGAGGTTGGCGGGAAACGTGCGACCGAGGCCGAACGGTCGCTCGCCGGGGAGCACCGGCAACGCCGACAGTCCCGGGAGCACCGCCGCTCCTGCGAGTGCCTCGAGCACGTCGAGGAGGACGGCCGTCTCGTCGTCGCGGACCGGGGTCGGGTCCGCACCCTCGACCCTGAGGGGGCGGCCCTGCAACCGCCTCTCGATCGTGAGCAGGAGGCCGTCGTCGTCGATGACCGCGAGGATCCGGGGCGTGGCGAGTCGCACGCTCGCTGCGTCCAGGCTCGCTGTGAACTCCTGGAGTCGTTCGACCTCGTCGGCCGAGCGGCCGGTCCAGATCTTCGCCACCCGATCCGGGCCGAGTGCCAGCACCGCGCCCTCGACCCCGGCACCGAGCACTTCTCCCGGGTCCTCTCCGAGCCGGCGGAGCGCGTCGACGGCGCGCTGCAGCACCCGGGAGTCCATGCGCGGAGCGTACGGGTCGGGGTGGCGCCCGCCGTAGGTGACTCTCGCCGTGGCCGTAGTCTGGCCCGATGATCGTCGGGGTCGGGATCGACGTCGTGGACGTCGCGCGCTTCCTCGCGGCTCTCGACCGCTCCCCGCGGCTGCGGGACCGGCTGTTCACGCCCGAGGAACGCGACCTCGTGGGAGGGTCGCTCGCCGCGCGGTTCGCCGCGAAGGAGGCGATCGCGAAGGCGCTCGGGGCGCCGGGCGGGATGCGCTGGCACGACGCGACCGTCGCTCGGGTGCCCGGTGGAGCGCCGGCGGTGTCGCTGCGCGGCACGGTGCTCGCCGTCGCGGACGGGTTGGGGATCACCTCGTGGCACCTGTCGCTGTCGCACGACGCCGGGATCGCGTCGGCGATCGCCGTCGCCGAGCGGTAGCGCCCGTGGGCCCGGACGGCGCGGGTGAGCCGGTGACAGGCGTCGCCGCGTGCGTGCTGTGCCGGATCGTCGCCGGGACCGAGCCGGCGACCGTACGGCACGCGACGGACGCCGTCGTCGTCATCGAACCGCTCGTCGCGCACGCGCGCGTGCATCTGCTGGTGGTGCCGCGGGAGCACTTCGACTCGGTGGCCGCGATGGCGCGGTCGGCGCCGGAGCTCGCCGGGGAGATGATCGTCGCTGCGGACGACGCGGCGCGCGCGGTGGGGATGGCACATGACGGATACCGGCTGACGTACAACTGGGGGCCGGCGACGCGGCAGCGGATCGTTCATCCGCACCTGCATGTGCTGGGCGGGCAGGTGCTGGGGGAGAGGCTCGGCTGAGACTCACGTATGGCTGAGATCCTCCGTGGGCGCCGGTGCGGGTGAGGCTGAGCGGCTGAGCGCACGGCGACGTCAGCGCGCGATCGTGGGCAGGGGTGGGGCTTGAGGAGTCGCGCCCGGCCTGCCGGCACCACGTTCCCGGCGCGCGCGGCCCTGACCGATCACGAGTGCGAGCGTGCCGTCGAGGTAGGCCCCGCGGACTCGTGACCCGTCGCCCTGTGGATGACGTCCATCGAGTGTCGGACGGCGGTGGCATCATCGTTCATATGTTCGAGGACGGGGTGGTCGCGTTGCCGAAGGGCGAGGTGTCGGCGATCTCTGGACGGCGCGTGGACGCCGCCGCGCCGGCGTCGCCCGGCGTGCCCGCAGCGGGGTCCGGGAATCGGTTGGAGGCGCCCGATGGCGCCGCTGACCCTGGGTTGGGCGACGACCGCGATGACCAGGTTGCTGCGACCGCGCGGAGGATGGTCGCGGAGTTCGAGGCGCTCGCGTCGTTGTCGGCGCTGGCAGTTGGCGACGGCCGGCCCTTGTCGGACGCGCAGGCTCTCGACGTGATCGCCGGCTGGGCGGCGATCCAGGCGCACGCAGCGGCGGAGCTGCGCCGGTGGTCGGCCGCGCTCGCGCACCGCACGTCGATGAGCCCGGACTGGCTGCTGAGGGGCGGGCGCGTCGGGATGCCGAGCGTCGCCGGCGACGAGATCGGCATGCGCCTCGGCGTCTCGCGGTGGGAGGGGGCACGTCTGATCGCCGAGGGGGAGGCGTTCCGGGGCGTGCTCGGCGAGGTTGGCGAGGCCCTGAGCAGCGGCGTGATCGATGCCGGGAAGGCTCGGGTGTTCGTGGACGCTCTCGCTGAGCAGGAACCGGCGACGGCACTCGCGGTCTCCGAGGAGGTGCTCCCGCAGGCGTCCGCGATGACGCGACAGCAAGTCGCGGCGGCGATCCAACGGGCGATCATCCAGGTGGATCCGGACGGGGCAGCCGAGCGCCATGCTCGAGCGGCGAGTCGCCGGCGTCTGGAGCGTCCGCGGGCGATGGCAGACGGGATGGCCCGGCTCACGGCCGTGTTGACGGCCGCACAGGCGGCCGGGGTCTGGGCCGCGTGTGAGTCGGCAGCACGCGCGGCCCGGGCGGGTGGCGATGGGCGGACGCTCGAGCAGCTGCGCGCGGACGCGATCTCCGCCATGGGCGCGCAGGCGCTCGTCGAGGGGCGGATCGGCCCCGCCACGTCCGTGGTTCGCGGGGCGGGCCAGGGCGCGGGAGCTGGCACAGAGGATCAGCGGGTCGCCCCGCCGGACGACGGCGCGGGAGCTGGCACAGAGGATCAGCGGGTCGCCCCGCCGGACGACGGCGGGGCAGTGATGGGCGCGGATCAGGCGACGTCGTCCGCTGCCGGGCGCGGTGATGAGAACCCCGTTCTCGAGGAGCCCCCGGCCGCAGCCGGTGAGCCGGGCGGGACCACGCTCGGGCAGGCTGGCGGTATTGCGCCCGATGACCCCGCTGCCGCGTCCGACGACGCGGTCGGTGCTGCGTTGGAGGAGCCCGCTTCTGAGCCGGATGAGCCCGCTTCTG
The DNA here is from genome assembly GCF_000023105.1 of Beutenbergia cavernae DSM 12333. Lineage (NCBI taxonomy): Bacteria > Bacillati > Actinomycetota > Actinomycetes > Micrococcales > Beutenbergiaceae > Beutenbergia > Beutenbergia cavernae. The sequence goes on along the minus strand of NC_012669.1, from coordinate 3,438,269 downwards.
AGCCGGATGAGCCCGTCGGCGGCTTCGCGTTCCGCCCACCTGGGCCGGCGCGGCTGGCCCGTCTCGAGTCGGAGCGGTTCCGGTTCTCCGGACCTGCGTCGCGGCTGTACCTGCAGATCCCACTCGCAGTGCTGCAGGGCGAGGCCCAACGGGGACCCGCCGCCGACATCGCAGAAGAGATCGATGACCTCCTCGCGGACATGCACGGGGCACCACCGCCAGACAGGATGGCGAGCGAGGGGCCGGGGAGCGATGACCTACCGGGGACGGCTGCGTCGCCGGGGATGGCGGCGCTCCCGGAAGTGGCAGAACTGGTGGGGTACGGGGCCCTCGACCCGGCGACGGCGCGGATGCTCGCCGCCGAGGGTGGGATGCGGGTCGTGGTCTGGGACCCCGTCGAGGAGGCGCGTCGGCGTGCGAGCGCGGTGCCGAGGTCACGAACTCCTTGGGACGTCGGTCGCGAGTGCCACGATCCGCCCGCGGCGCTGACGCGGTTCGTGCGTTTGCGGGATCCGACGTGCGTGGGCACTGGATGCACCGTGCCGTCGTCCTCGTGCGACATCGACCATGTGATCGAGTTCCCGCTCGGGCCCACGGATGCATGGAACCTTCGCCCGCTGTGCCGACGCCACCACCTGTTGAAGACCCACGCAGGGCACCGGCTCACGATCGAGCCCGACGGTTCCCTCACGTGGAGCTCCCCGCTCGGGCAGGAGCTCCACCGCAGCACCGAAGGGCGATGGTCGCGGCAGTCTGGACTGAGGGCATACGCCGGGACGACGCGCCAGGCCGCGTCCGCGCGGGCCGGCGGAGCGGCGGTTGGCCTTGGCGAGGCGGCCTGAGGCGCTGGCGTTGGCGCTCGCTTCGGCGGGGGTTGGAGGAGCGGTGGTCGGGCTTGGGGAGGCGGCCGGCGCTGGCGTCGGCGTCGCGGGGGTTGGCGGAGCGGTGGTCGGGCTTGGGGAGGCGGCCTGAGGCGCTGGCGTCGGCGTCGCGGGGGTCGGGGCGAGTCCCCTCGGCCTCACATCCGCAGCAGCTCGATGATGCGGCGCATGGAGTCCGGCTGCGGCCCGTCGAGCTCCGCCTGCTGGTGCACCACTGCGCCGCATCCCGAGCAGCGCAGCTCGATGACCCAGGTGTGCAGGCGGCGCGTCCAGGTTGCGAACATCGGCGCGCCGCACCCGCCCGCGGGATCGGCCTCGCCGGTGTGGATCGCGGCCAGGCATGTGGGGCAGTGGCGTCGCGGTGCCCCGCCGGCCGGACCCATCTGCGTCCCGCACATCGGGCACGTGGCAGCAGTCCGGGCGCGGTCGGTGAACTCGGCAGACATCACAGTGGGCATGGCATTCCTCCTCGGCACATGCCCAGCCTGACGGGTCGGGCTTACACGCTCCTTACGCTCGAGGGGACGGCGCCGCTGGCAGCCCGCCGTGACTGGCCGGCCTCGGTCCGAAGCTCCGTGGTTCGGCGTTCGCTACCGGCAGGGGCGGCCAGGGCCGCCGGGGCCTCCGGGGCCTCCGGGATGGCCGGGGCCGCCTCGGTGCTCGACGTCACTTCCGCCCGGATGACCAGCGTGTCCGGGTCCGCCGGGGTGTCCGGGGTGTCCGGGGTGTCCGGGGTGTCCGGGGTGCCCGGGGTGCCCGGGGTGCCCGGGTCCGCCGGGATGCCCGGGGTGCCCCGGCCCACCGCCACCCGGGCGGCACGGCCGGCCGGGCCCGTCGTCGGCGGGCTCGAGGCCGGCCAACGCCTCGACGAGGAGCGACGTCGCCGCATCGGCGTCCGCCTGCTCGGCCCGGCTCCCGGCGAGGACGACCTCCGCCTTCTCGACGGCGTCGTCGAGGACCCGGAGCGACTCCGCGGTGTACAGGCTGCGGTCGACGGCCCATGCCTCGGCGAGCGCGGCCTCGAGCGCCGTGGTGTCGATCTCGGTCCGGTCGACCTGCGACAGCGTGACGGCGTCGACGTTGCCCCACGCACCACCCTGCACCGTGAAGGCCGCGCTCACCGTCACCACGCCGTCGTCGCCGACGACGACCTCATCGATCGTCGCGGTGCTCCAGTTCCGCCAGCCGGCGAGCTCGAGCGGCGCGCTGACCTCCCCCGCGGCCGTGCTCGCGCTCAGGAGCATGGAGTCGGTCTCCCCGGCGTCGTCGCCCTGCGTCGTGGCCGAGAGCGCGTAGGTGCCGGCCGGAACTCCCTCGAGACGTTGGCTGATCGCGAACGAGTAGTCGGTGGCGGCCCAGAACTTGAGCGCCCGCGACCCCTCGAACGCATCGGGATCGTCGGCCACCTCGGCGCCCTCGCCGGTGATCACCCACATGCTGAGGTCAGGATCCTCGAAGCCGGGGTTGCGCACGTGGTTCACCGCCTGGACGGTCACGCTCGCCTCGGCGAGCACCCCGGCACCGGTGAGCCCGGTGATGCGGTATTCACCCGGCCCGCGGATCCAGTCCACCGCGTCGCTCCATGTGACGGCCTGGGTCTCGACGGACCGGTCGTTGTAGGTGACCTCCACGGCGTCAGGCAGCACGATCGGCTCACGTTCGGTGACCACCACCTCCACCTGCTCGACGGCGATCACCGCCCGCGGCGCCGTCGCCCCGGTGCGGGCGTAAGCGAAGACCATGAGCGACTCCAGCGGCCGACCCGAGAAGTCGAACAGCGCCTGGTTGTCCCAGGACGAGCCACCGAACCAGACGCCGGCGTCCTCCGGGTCATACTCACCGGCGTAGCTCGTCGCCCAGCCGGAGCCGTCCCGCTCCCACAGCAGGCGGTTCTGCTCGACCTCCTCGGGCGGGCCGACCGGCAGCCACGCCGGTTCCCAGTAGAAGACACCGATCCCGGCGTCGCCGACGTTCACGACCGCCTCGATCACGTCCCGCACCGCCATGGCCTGGCCCTGCACGCTCGCCGGGTACTGCGTGAAGCCCGACGACGACGTGATCGTGTTCGGGTGACCGTCGCCGTCGTCGAACGTCGAGTTCCAGGACGTCTCGGCCACCATGACCTTCTTGTCGTAGGTGGTCGCGACCTGCGACAGCACCGACGTGAGGTTCTCGAGCGTCCCGTGCCAGAACGGGTAGTACGAGCTCGCGAACACGTCGTAGTCCACGCCGTACCGCTCGAGCTCGGCGGCGTAGCCGGCGTAGCGACCCGCGGTCTCGGGGTTCGTGAAGTGCACGGCCACGAGCGCGTCCGGAAACACCGTCCGGACCGCCGCGCTGCCCGCGCTGAAGATCTGCGCCATGTCCGCGAAGGCGGTCACGCCGGCGACGCCGTTGTTCGTCTCGTTGCCGACCTGGACCATCCCGACGTCGACGCCGCCGTCGCGGAAGGCTGTCAGGGCGCTCGTGGTGAACTCGCCGGCGGCCGCAGCCCGGGCCTCGATGGCCAGCCCTTCCCAGGCCTTGGGCGACTGCTGCTTCCCGGGATCGGCCCAGAAGTCGGAGTAGTGGAAGTCGACGAGCACGCTCAGGCCCTCCGCCGTCGCCCGCCGGCCGATCTCCACGGCCCGGGCGACGTCGACGTTCCCGCCGCCGTACCCGTGCCCCTCCGCGTCGAACGGGTCGTTCCAGACCCGGATCCGCACGTGCGTGACGTCGGCGTCCGCCAGCACCTCGAAGAGGTCGGCGGGTCGGCCGCGGCGGTCGCGGAAGGTGACACCGCTCTCCTCGAGCGACAGGACGGAGGAGACGTCGACGCCGTTGACGAAGTCCTCCGGCATGCCCTCGACCCGCTCGACGACGATCCCCGCCTCGACGGGCCGCGGGTCGCGGTGCGCCGACGCCGCCTGGGCCGGGAGGATCATCGCGCTCGCCGCCACGGCCGCAGCGGCAGCCCGTGTGACCTGCACTCCTTGGTGCACTGTCCCATTCCCTTCGTCTCGATCAGCCCTTCACGGAGCCCGCGGTCAGGCCGCCCACGATGTACTTCTGCAGGCCCAGGAACAGCAGCAGCACCGGGATGCTCGCGATCACGGACCCGGCCGCGAACAGGCCCCAGTTCGCGTTGAGCTGCGAGGACACCCACGTGTACATCCCGACGGCGAGCGTCCAGTTGGACTGCGACGTGAGGATGATGCGGGCCAGGATGAAGTCGCCGAACGTCCCGATGAAGCTCAGGAGCCCGACGACAGCGAGGATCGGCGTGACGAGGCGGAGGATGATCGTCCAGTAGATCTGCGCGTGGGTGGCGCCGTCGATCTTCGCTGCCTCGTCCAGCTCCTTCGGCACCGTGTTGAAGAAGCCGTACATGAGGAACGTGTTCGTGCCGAGCGCGCCGCCGAGGTAGACGCAGATCAGCGCGATCTTGCTGTCGAGACCGAGGACGGGCGCCACGTTCCCGAGCGCGATGAGCAGCAGGAAGATCGCCACGAACGCCAGCATCTGCGGGAACATCTGCGCGATCAGGAGCGCGGTCAGTCCGCCTCGTCGGCCGCGGAAGCTGAATCGCGAGAAGGCGTACGCCGCCGTCGCCCCCATGAGCACCGAGCCGATCGCCGTCGCCAGGCCGATCACGACGGAGTTCACGGCCCAGACCCAGAACAGCGTGCCGCCCAGCGCCTCGAAGTTGGCGGTGGAGATCGACGTGAACAGCGACGTCGAGCCGGTGAGCGTCCCTGTCGTGGCCAGTGCCGCCGAGAGCACGTACACCAGCGGGAAGGCCGCGTAGAAGACCACGACGGCGGCGAACGGGTACTTCCACCCGACCTCCCGGAGCCATCGGGACCGGCGCTCGCGGGTGCGCCGGCGCCGGGGCGCCGCCGTCTGCGCGGGAACTGTGACCGGGCCGGCCATCAGAGCACCTCCTCGAGCCTGCGGGTGCGCCGGAAGGCCAACCCGGAGATCGTGCCGATGATGACGAAGACGATGATCGACAGGGCGCTCGCGAGCCCGTAGTCAGCTCGCCCGCCGGCGACGCCGGAGATCTGGTAGATCATCGAGATGAGGATGTCGGTGTGCCCGAGAGGCGCTGACGTGTCGGGGAACCGCGGCCCGCCCCCGGTCAGCAGGTAGATGATCGCGAAGTTGTTGAAGTTGAAGGCGAACGACGCGATCAGCAGCGGGGTCGTCGAGATGAGCAGCAACGGCATGATGATGGTCCGCCACGTCCGCCACGTCCCGGCCCCGTCGATCTTTGCCGCCTCGAGCACGTCGTCGGGGAGCGACTGCAGCGCCCCGGTACAGATCAGGAACCAGTACGGAAAGCTCAGCCACAGGTTTACGAGGATGATGGAGAGCTTCGCGAGCCAGGGGTCGGTCAACCAGGGGATGTAGGCGCCGAAGAAGAACCAGTCGTTGATGAGCCCGTAGTCCGCGTTCGGGTTGAGCATGCCTTGCCACAGGAGCGCCGAGAGGAACGCCGGGAACGCGTACGGCAGGATGAACAGCGTCCTCAGCACGTTCCGCCCTCGCACGCGCGCGTCGTTGAACACGAGGGCGAGCACGAGCCCGACGAGGAAGCTCGTCGCCACGGTGAGGATCGCGAACGAGAACGTCCATGCCGTGATCCGCAGCAGCGGACCCGAGTAGTCGGTGTCGGTGATGGCTCGCGTGAAGTTCTCGAACCCGACCCCGACGCGCCACCCGACGGGGAGCGTCTCGCCGTCGTCCGAGGAGAACTGACCGTCGTCGTTCGCCCGGTACACGACGCCCGTCGCCGTGTCCGTCATCGTCTGGGCGTCGGGGTCCCACTCGAGCGTGGAGAGGTAGATCGCCCCCGTCGTCCCCTCGCGGGTCCGGATCGACCCGTCCTCCGCGTCGTCCGAGACCGGCACCCGGAGCTCGAGCACCTCCTCCTGGAGCGCCTGGTCCTCGAGGAGCCGCTGGTAGGCGACCACGTCCCAGCCCGGCACGTCGGAGGCCCGGCCTGCGTCGTCGACGCTCGCGTCCGGTGCTGCCGCCAACGGGCTCTCCGCCGTCCCGACCCGGACCTCGTCTCCGTCGACGATCGCGAAGCCCACGGTGCCGAGCCGTTCGACGACCGTGAGGGGGTAGGTCTCGGACCCCTCGACCCGCCGCTCGCTCTGGATCAGCGCGGCGTCGACGGCCTGCTCCTGAGTGCTGTTGTGCCCCGTGCCGTAGTTGGTGAACGCGACGACGCCCGTGTACACGATCGTGAAGAGCTGGAAGACGAGCAGGAACAGCAGGCCCGGGAGGAGGTACTTCAGCGGCAGCGCGCGCCGGCTGAAGTACACCCAGTTCGTGACGACGAGGATCGCGACGGCGCCGAGCAGGATGCCCCACGACCCCTCGACGTACGCCGACCAGCCGAGCGCGACCCCCGCCGCGTTGACCAGGGCCATGAGGGTGAGCTTCGCGACGAACCCCCACCCCCCGGTCCAACGCCGCGCGTGCGACTCCCCGGTGCCTCGTTCGCCGAGCGGGGGCTCGACGTCGATGGGTCCGGTGAGGTCGATCGTGTCCTGCCGGGACATCTCATCCCTCCGGTTCGGGCGAACGCCGACGACGGCGCCCGGCGATGCGTGGGCGGTGGTGGGGGCGCCGCTCGTCGTCGCGGCGCCCCCGCACCTCAGCCGATCGCTCCCTCGATGTCGGCGACCATCGTGTCCCACGCCTCCACGGGCTGGGCCGCGCCGGAGATGATGTTCGCCTGCGTGACACCCCAGAACGCCCAGACGTCACCCATCTCGGGGATCGACGGCATCGGCACGCCGTTCTCCGACGCCGCGAGGAAGCCCTCCATGATCGGGTCGGACGCGACCTCGTCCGCCACCGACGTCATCGCGGGCAGCCGGGGGTCGGCCTCGTACATGGCCATCATCGCCTCGGGCGTGGCCATGTAGTTGGTGAGGAAGTCGTTGGCGAGGAGCGCGTTCTCGCTCTGCGCGCTCAGGTAGAAGCCCTGCACGCCCACGAACGGCGCCGCCGTCTCCGGCCCGGCCGACGGGATCGGATCGATCGCCAGCGTGAGCCCGGCGTCCTCGAACTTCGTGATGTTCCACGGCCCGTCCACGGTGTACGGCGCGTTGCCGGCCATGAACTCGGCCTCGGCGATGTCCAGCGTGATGTCCGTGCTGAACACGCCTGTGCCGTTCGGACCGTTCGCGGCCAGCCACTCGGCGTAGGCGTGCCCGGCGTCGCCGCCCATGCCGATCGTCGAGGTGTACGAGCCGTCGTCCGACTGCTCGAACACCGGCGCCCCGAACGACGTCTGGAAGCCGTAGTACGTGTACGGGTCACCCTCGGGACCGGTCTTGATGAGGAACGGGTACTGGGCGCCGGTCGCCTCGCCGGCCGCGACCATCTCGTCGAACGTCGCGGGTGCGGGCTCGGGGGCGAGCGCCGTGTTGCGGATCAGCGCCACGCTCTCGACGGCGTACGGCAGGCCGTAGAGCTGTCCGTCGTACGTGAACGCCTCGAGGGCCACCTCCTGGAACTCCGACGTCTTGTCGGCCAGGTCGACCGAGTCGACGACCCCGTTGACGATGAACGAGCCCAGCCAGTCGTGAGCGCCGACCGTGATGTCGGGGCCCTCGCCGGTCGGCACCTGGGCGAGGAAGTCCGCCCGGATGTCCTCGAAGTTCTTCTGGACCAGGGTGACGGTGGCACCGGTCTGCTCCTCGAACGTCTGGGCTGCGGCGGCGACCGCCGGCTCGCGGTTCTCGTCGACCCAGATCGTGAGCTCGACGCCCTCGCCGGACTGGGCGGCCTCGGTCGTCTCCTCGGCCGACGTCTCCTCGCTGCCCGGGTCGCCGCCGCCACTGCAGGCGGCGAGAAGGGCGACGGCCGCCGCGAGGGCGACCGGGATGGCTGTCTTGCGCATGCGGTGGGTGTCCTTCCGGTTGAGCCGCGGTGCGCATCGGGGATCGCGACACTGCGACGGGGATGAGAGCCCTCAGGGGCGAGGCGGTGGTGCGGGGAGGGTCATCGACCACCCCCGCCGGCGTCGGCCTGCTCGACGCGTACGACGGCGACGGCGCCGGCCGGGAGGTCCAGCGCCCCGGTCACGGGGTCACCGGAGAGCAGCTCGACGCCGCGGGAGAGGTGCACCTTCACGTCCTCGTCGCCGTGGTTGATCGCCACCAGGAAGTCGGCGTCGTCGCCGTGGCGGGTCACGATCTCGACGTCCTGAGGACGGTCCGACGGCGCGATCCCCGCGTCGGCGTAGGCGGCGCGGAGCACGGGGGCGAGCTCGGGGATCCCGAGGCGGGTCGAGACGTACCACCCGGTGCCGGACCCGTGACGACGGCGGGTGATCGCCGCGCGACCTCGCGCCGGTCCGTCGAGGTACGTCGCGACGACGTCGGCCCCCTCCAGGGCGATGTGCTCCTGCCAGACGTCAGCGACCAGCTCGCGCCCGCCGTCGCCGTCGCCGTCGGCCCAGGCCAGGCGGGTGGTCTCCGCGGCCCGCAAGGGCAGGAACTCCTCGACCGTGAGGCCGAGGACCTCGCGCAGCGGCGCGACGAAGCCGCCGCGGTGGACCGCGTCGTTCTCGTCGACGATCGCCGAGAAGAACGAGACGACGAGGGTGCCGCCCCCGGCGACGTACGCCCGCAGGTTGTCGGCCGCCGCCTGGGTGAGCAGGTACGACGCCGGGGCGACGACGAGCCGGTAGCTCGCGAGGTCGGCCGCCGGATGGGCGAAGTCGACGGTGACGCCGTCGAGCCAGAGTCGCTCGTAGTACGCGCGGATCCGTTCCTGGGCGCGCACGTCCACGGACGGGTGCCAGTCGAGCCCCTGGGCCCAGAGCGACTCCGTGTCCCAGAGGATCGCGGCGTCCGCCCGCACACGCGAGCCCTGCACCGGCGCGAGGCGGGCGACGTCGGCTCCGAGCGCCGTCACCTCGTGCCACACGCGCGAGCTCGTGCCGGCGTGCGGCAGCATCGCGGAGTGGAACTTCTCCGCCCCCGCGCGTGACGCCCGCCACTGGAAGAAGAGGATCCCGTCGGCGCCGCGCGCCAGGTGCGCGAGCGAGTTCCGGGCCATCTCACCCGGCCTCTTGGCGATGTTCCGGGGCTGCCAGTTCACGGCCGACGTCGAGTGCTCCATGAGGAGCCACGGCCGCCCACCGGCTACCGACCGGGTCAGGTCGGCCGCGAGGGCGAGGCCGACGTGTCCCCGCGGGTCGGCGGCCGTCAGGTAGTGGTCGTTCGAGATGATGTCGACCTCGCGCGCCCAGGCCCACAGGTCCGTCGTCAGGCACTCGGCTGCCATGAAGTTCGTGGTCACCGGCTGCGAGGCGTGGGCACGGATCGCGTCCCGCTCCGCGACGAAGCACGCCCGCAGCTGGTGGTCGGTGAAGCGGGCGAAGTCGAGTCGCTGCGCGGGGTTGGCGACCGACGCGGTGGCGGCCGGCGCCCCGACGTGCGACCACGCCCCGTAGGTCTGCCCCCAGAACGCCGTGCCCCAGGCGCTGTTGAGTGCGTCCAGCGAGCCGTACCGCGCCCGCAGCCAGGCGCGGAAGGCGGTGACGGCGGCGGGGGAGTAGTCCTCCCCGACGGGCGCGCCGTACTCGTTGTGGACGTGCCACATGACGACGGCAGGGTGGTCGGCGTAGCGCTCCGCGAGTGCCGTCGCGATGCGCACGGACGCCCGGCGGTAGGCGGGGGAGCTGGGCGACGCCATGCCGCGCGAGCCGAACCCGAGCGCTGTGCCGTCGCGCGTCACGACCCGTGCCTCGGGGTAGGTGGCGAAGAACCAGGCGGGAGGTGACGCCGTCGGCGTCGCGAGGTCGACGGCGATCCCGCCCGCGTGGAGGAGGTCGAGAAGGTCGTCGAGCCAGCAGAAGTCGAACGCTCCCTCACGAGGTTCGAGCGCCGCCCAGGCGAAGATGCCGACGCTGACGAGCGTCACACCGGCCTTGCGCATGAGCGCGAGATCCTCGGCCCACGTCTCGCGCGGCCACTGCTCGGGGTTGTAGTCGCCACCGAACGCGACGACGGAGCCACCGGGCCAGGTCGTGCTCGTCGCCATGACGCTCCGTCGAGTCAGTACGGCACGTGCCGCTCCACCATGAGTCGGCACGGTCCCGGGCTGGGACCGTGCACAGCATATCCAGCACCGAGCACGATGTGTCACGTTCCGACAGCGTTCGTGACCGAACCGTGATCGTGCACAGGAATCGGTCCGTTTGTACCGCTGCGGCGCCGTCACAGCGGTCTAGAGTCGAGGCCGTGGACCCCCTCGCAACCGCCCCTCGGCGTCCGACGATCCGCGACGTCGCCACCGCCGCGGGCGTGTCGCGCGGCACCGTCTCGCGGGTCATCAACGGGGGCCACTGGGTCTCCCCGACGGCGCGTGACGCCGTCGAGCGCGCGATCCGGTCCACGGGCTACCGCGCGAACCAGCACGCGCGCAGCCTCGTCACCGGGAGGTCGAACTCGCTCGCGTTCCTGCTGACCGAGCCCCAGCACCTGCTGTTCGCCGACCCGACCTTCTCGATCCTCCTGCGCGGAGCGGCGGAAGCGCTCGCGAGCCGCGGCATGACGCTCATCCTGCTGGTCGCCGGCACGCCCGAGGAGCGCGAGAACGTCGCCCACTACGTGGGAGCCCGGCACGTGGACGGCGTGCTGCTCATCTCCTCGCACGAGAGCGACCCGCTCCTCGAGTCGCTCCAGGAGCAGGGCATCCCGCTCGTGGCCTGCGGCATCCCGATGGGCCACGCGCGGCAGGTGCCGTCCGTGTCCGTGGACGAGGTCGCGGGTGCGCGGACCATGGTCGCCCATCTCCGTCGGAGCGGCCGACGCCGGATCGCCATGATCACCGGTCCGCTCGACACCCCGGGCGGGCGGTACCGCCTCGAGGGGTACCGGACCGAGCTCGGTGAGGACTTCGACGAGCGCCTCGTCGCCTACGGGGACTACAGCGCCGAGTCCGGGGCTGCCGCGATCTCGCAGCTGCTCGCACGGGCGAGTGACCTCGACGCCGTGTTCGCGGCCTCCGACGTCATGGCCGCGGGCGCGCTCGCCGCCCTGCGCCGAGCCGGCCGATCGGTACCGGGTGACGTCGCGGTCGGCGGCTTCGACGACTCCGGGCTCGCCGCCACCCTGGATCCGCCGCTCACCACCATGCACCAGCCCTTCGACCAGATCAGTGCCGAACTCGTGAGCCTGCTGCTGAGCGTGATCGACGGGGGTCCGCAGAAGTCCGTCACGTTCCCCGCGACGCTCGTGGTGCGGGAGAGCGCCTGAGGGCCGTCCCCCTGCGCCGCCGGGCTCGGCTCGGGATGATGGGCGCGTGATGCGCGCCTACTCCGCCGCCCAGGTCCGCCGAGCCGAGGAGCCGCTGCTCGCCGCCGGCGCTCCGCTGATGCAGGAGGCCGCGGGCGCCCTCGCGCGGGCGGTCCGTGAGGAGATCCGAGCGGGGACTCCGGAGCGCGGGACGAGCGCAGCAGGATCGCGACCGACGGCACCGGTGACCCGCGGTCGCGTCGCTGGCGCGCGGGTGTGCGTGCTCGTCGGCAGCGGCAACAACGGCGGTGACGGGCTGTTCGCGGCAGCGTTCCTCGCCGGGCGCGGTGTGGCGTGCGACGTCGTCCTCGTCGGTACGCACCCGCACGCGGGCGGCCTGGCCGCCGCCCGCCGTGCCGGCGTCGGCATCCACCTGGCCGGCGACGACGACGGCGTGAGCGTCGCCGTCCGCCTCGCCCTGCGCTCGCACGTCGTCGTCGACGCGATCACGGGCATCGGAGCGCGGGGTCCCCTGCGTGGACCGGCCGCCGGCCTCGTGACCGCGCTCGGCGACGCCGTCGACGCGGCGCCGGCACCGCCCGTCGTCGTGGCCGTCGACGTGCCGAGCGGGATCGGCGTCGACGACGGCGCCGTCCCCGGTCCCGTGCTGGTCGCCGACCGCACGGTCACGATGGGCGCCGCCAAGCCTGGACTCCTCCTGCCGCCGGCGGCCGGTGCGGCCGGCCGCGTCGAGGTCGTCGAGCTGGGCCTCGACGCGCTCGCGGCGGAACCGCCGGACGCCGTGCGGCTCACGGGAGCGGACGTCGCCGACCTCTGGCCGGTCCCCACGGCGGACGACCACAAGTACACCCGCGGGGTGCTGGGCGTCGTCGCCGGTTCGGGGGCCTATCCCGGCGCCGCGGTCCTCACGACGAGCGGAGCCGTGCGGTGCGGCGTCGGCATGGTGCGCTACCTCGGGTCGACACCCGTCACGGCGGCCGTGCAGGCGCGCCACCCGGAGGTCGTCGCCGGCCGCGGCAGGGTGCAGGCCTGGGTGCTGGGGCCGGGCATCGACCCGGCGGACGGCGCCCGGGCCGAGGACGTCGAGCGGACGTTCGAGGACGCCCTCCGCGCAGGTGTCCCGATGGTGCTCGACGCCGGGGCCCTCCCGCTCCTGCCGGACGGGCTGCCGGCGCACGCCGTCCTCACCCCGCACGCCGGGGAGCTCGCGCGCCTCCTGACGGACGCCGGCGACGACGCCAGCCGTGCGGACGTCGAGGGCGCCCCCGTCGCCGCGCTGCGGCGCGCCGTCGAGATCACCGGCGCGACGGTGCTCCTGAAAGGTGCGACCACGCTCGTCGCCGGTCCCGGCACGCCCGTCTACGCGCAGGCCGACGCGACGCCCTGGCTCGCGACGGCGGGGGCCGGCGACGTGCTCGCCGGCGTCCTCGGCGCGTTGCTCGCGGGCAGGTCCGGCGACGTGGTCGAGCGGCCGGCGCTCGCCGCCGAGCTGGCCGCCGCCGCCGCCCTCGTGCACGGCCGCGCCGCCCGAGCCGCCTCGGCAGGCGGCCCGATCGCGGCGCTCGACGTGGCCGACGCCGTCCCCGGCACGCTCCGCGACCTGCTCACCGGTGAAATGATGGACGGGTGATGACCTACCCGGCCCGCGCCGTCGTCGACCTCGGCGCGATCGCCGGGAACGTCGCCCGGCTGCGCGAGGTGGCCGGCCCCGCCGAGGTGATGGCCGTCGTCAAGGGCGACGCCTACGGGCACGGGCTCGTGCCGGTCGCGCGCGCCGCCCTCGGCGCCGGGGCCACCTGGCTCGGCGTCGCCCAGCTCGGCGAGGCCCTCACGCTGCGGGCGGCCGGCGTCGACGCCCGCACCCTCACCTGGCTGTACGCCCCCGGCGCTCCGCTCGCCGAGGCCCTGCGCGCCGACCTGGACCTGTCGGTCGCCGCCCCGTGGGCCCTCGACGAGGTCGTCGGGGCGGCCCGCGAGAGCGGCGTCGTGGCCCGGGTGCACCTCAAGGTCGACACCGGGATGGGCCGCTCCGGCCTGTTCCTCGACGAGTGGGGCGGGCTGCTCGACGCCGCCGTGCGAGCGCAGGCCGCTGGCGAGATCGACGTCGTGGGCGTGTGGTCGCACCTGGCGAGCGCCGACGACGCGGAGAGCGGGCTCACCGCCGAGCAGACCCGGGTGTTCGCGGAGGCGGTCCGGCGAGCCGAGGACGCCGGGGCGCACCTCGAGGTACGGCACCTCGCGAACTCCGCCGGCACGCTCGCGCACGCCGCCACCCACTTCGACCTCGTCCGCCCGGGCATCGCCGTCGTCGGCCTCAGCCCGTTCGGCGACCGCACGGCCGACGAGCTGGGCCTCACGCCCGCCATGCGGCTGGAGGCCGAGCTCACCATCGTCAAGCACGCCCCCGCCGGCCAGGGCGTCTCCTACGGGCACGAGTACACGACGTCGGAGGCGACCTCGCTCGCCGTCGTCCCGCTCGGGTACGCCGACGGGATCCCGCGGCACGCCGGCGGGGCGGGCCCCGTGCAGGTCGGCGACACCTGGTCGCGGATCGCCGGCAGGGTCTGCATGGACCAGTTCGTGCTCGACCTCGGCGCCGGTGCGAACGCCCACGCGGGGGACGTCGCCGTCCTGTTCGGGTCGGGCGCCGACGGCGAACCCACGGCGGCCGACTGGGCGCGCGCCGCCGACACCATCACGTACGAGATCGTCACCCGCCTCGGCCCGCGCGTCCCTCGCGTGCACGTGGGAGGGCGGGATGCCTGAGGTGGAGCTCGAGCTGGCCGACGCCGACGCCACCCGCGCGCTCGGACGCCGCCTCGCCACGCTGCTGCGCGCCGGCGACCTCGTCGTGCTCACCGGGGAGCTCGGCGCCGGCAAGACCACGCTGACGCAGGGCCTGGGCAAGGGCCTGGGCGTGCGCGGCCAGGTCGCCTCGCCCACGTTCGTCATCGCACGCGTGCACCCCTCGCTCGGCGACGGCCCCGCCCTGGTGCACGTCGACGCCTACCGCCTCGGCAGCCTGGACGAGGTGGACGCCCTCGACCTGGACACGTCCCTCGCCGACTCCGTCACGGTCGTCGAGTGGGGCGCTGGACTCGTGGAGCAGCTCGCCGGCGACCGCCTGGAGATCGACCTCGTCCGGCCCCGCGGCGACGCCGAGGACGTGCCGCGCCGCGCCGTCCTGCGGGCACACGGCCGCCGGTGGGCGGGGGTCGACCTCGCGGGCGCCCTCGCCTGAGTCATCGCTCGTTCCTCGCTGTCGGAGTCTCGCTCGTTACGCTGGGCGCGTGCCCACTCCACCTGTCGCCGGCCCCGTGCTCGGCATCGACACCTCCGGCGGGACGTCCGTCGCCCTCGTCGACGCCGCGGCGGGCTGGACGCAGCTGGGTGTCGCTGGCTCCCCGGACCCGCGCGGCCACGCCGAGGTCCTCACGCCCCTGATCTCCGAGGTGCTCGACGCCGCGGGGCTGAGCGCTCCCGACCTCGCCGGCATCGCCGTCGGCACCGGCCCGGCTCCCTTCACGGGCCTGCGGGTCGGGATCGTCACCGCGCGGATGCTCGGCCGGGCGGCCGGCGTCGAGGTCTGGGGCGTGCCGAGCCTGGACGTGTGGGCGCGCGCCTGGTTCGACGGCGAGGGCAGGGCTGCCGACGGCGCCGTGCGCGTGGTGGCCGATGCTCGCCGGCGCGAGGTCTACACCGCTCGCTACGTGCGCGACGGCGACGGCGCCGTCGTCCGGACCGACGGGCCCGACGTCGTCGCACCCGACCGGCTCACGCTCGCCGAGCCGTGCGTCGGCCCGGCGACCGGCCTCTACCCGGACGCGCTGCCGACGGTCCCCGGAGCGCCGGAGGAGTTCGACGCGGCCCTCCTCGCCCGGATCGGCGCCGAGCGCGCCGCCGCCGGCGACGACGTCGCGCTCACGCCGCTGTACCTGCGCCGTCCCGACGTCGCGCCCCGGGCGCCGCGCAAGAGGGCCTCGTGACCCCACCCGTCCGGCTCCGCCGGCTCACGGCCCGTGACCTCGATCGCGTCGTCGAGCTCGAGCCCGTGCTCTTCGGGGCGGGTGCCTGGTCGCGCGCGACGTATGACGCCGAGCTCGCCCGACCCGACCGCCGGTACGTCGCGGCCGTCGACGACGACGACGCGCTCGTCGGGTGGGCCGGCATCGCCGTCGCCGCGCAGGCCGAGATCATGACCGTCGGGGTCGCGCCGGGGCACCGTCGTCGGGGGATCGGCGCCGCGCTCCTCGCCGCGCTCCTGGACGCGGCGCGGCGCGCGGGCTCCCGCGAGGTCTACCTCGAGGTGCGCGCGCACGACGCCGGGGCGCAGCGGCTCTACGAGCGGGCCGGATTCGTGCCGCTGGGCATCCGCAAGGGCTACTACCAGCCGGAGGGAGCCGACGCCGTCGTCATGCGGCTCTCCCTCGCGGCGCCACCGGGCGTCGTCGGCGCCGAGATGCTGCGGGCCGACGCCGTCGGCACCATCCCCGAGAAGGAGCACCCATGAGCGACGTCCTCGTCTCGGCGACGGACCTCTACACCCGGCTCTCGTCGGCGCGCGAGAAGGACCCCGTGCTGCTCGACGTGCGATGGACCCTCGCGGAGCCGGACGGCCGCCGGGCGTACTCCGCCGGCCACCTGCCCGGCGCCGTCTACGTCGACCTCGAGCACGAGCTGGCGGGTCCGGGCTCACCCGAGGCCGGCCGCCACCCGCTCCCGACGCTCGCCGACCTGCAGGCCGCCGCGCGCTCCTGGGGAGTCGACGACGGCGCCGACGTCGTGGTCTACGACGACGCCGGGGGCACCGCGGCGGCCCGCGCGTGGTGGCTGCTGCGGTGGGGCGGGCACCCCTCGGTGCGGATCCTCGACGGCGGTCTCGCGGCCTGGGCGCGGGTCGGCGGGATCCTCGAGGACGGCGACGTGCGCCCGCACGTCGGCGACGTGGAGCTCGCCGGCGGTGGGATGCCGACCATCGACGCCGACGGCGCCGCCGCCTGGGCGGGCATCCTCCTCGACTCGCGGGCGGGGGAGCGGTTCCGCGGCGAGAGCGAGCCGATCGACCCGCGCGCCGGGCACATCCCGGGCGCGGTCAGCGCGCCGACGTCGGACAACCTGGACCCCGCGGGCCGGTTCCTCGGCGCGGAGGCGCTCCGCGCGCGGTTCGCGGCGCTCGGGATCGACGGCGACGTCCCCGTGGCCGCGTACTGCGGCTCCGGGGTGACGGCGTCGCACGAGATCGCGGCCCTCGCCGCGGCGGGCATCCCGGCCGCGCTGTACCCGGGATCGTGGTCGCAGTGGTCCAACGACCCGGACCGTCCGGCGGCCACCGGGGCCTGAGCCGTGTCCTCGGCCCGACCACCGGCGGACGCGCGCCGGCGCACTACCCTGGACGCCGTGCCAGCGGAACCCCTCGTGCTCGGGATCGAGACGTCGTGCGACGAGACGGGGCTCGCGCTCGTGCGCGGCCGCGAGCTGCTCGCCGACGTCACCGCCTCCTCCATGGACTCCCACGCGCGGTTCGGCGGCATCGTCCCGGAGATCGCCTCGCGCGCCCACCTCGAGGCCATAGAGCCGACGCTCGACGCGGCGCTCGGCCAGGCCGGGGTGGGCCTGTCGGACGTCGACGCGATCGCCGTCACCGCCGGGCCCGGCCTGGTGGGCTCGCTCACCGTCGGCTCGGCCGCGGCCAAGGCCCTCGCGCTCGGGCTCGGCGTCCCGCTGTACGGCGTCAACCACGTGGTCGGGCACGCGGCCGTCGACGAGCTCGTGCACGGCCCGTTCCCCGAGCGGTTCCTGGCGCTCGTCGTGTCCGGCGGCCACTCGAGCCTGCTCATGGTGCGCGACATCGCACGTGACGTCGTCGAGCTCGGCCAGACCCTCGACGACGCCGCCGGCGAGGCTTTCGACAAGGTGGGGCGGATCCTCGGCCTGCCCTACCCGGGCGGACCGCACGTCGACCGCCTCGCCCGCGAGGGCGACCCGGACGCCATCGCGTTCCCGCGCGGACTCTCCCGCGGCAAGGACCTCGCGCGCCACCCGTACGACTTCTCGTTCTCCGGCCTCAAGACCGCCGTCGCGCGCTATGTCGAGGCCCGCGAGGACTCGGGCGCCGGAGTGCCCGTGGCCGACGTCGCCGCCTCGTTCTCGGAGGCCGTCGCCGACGTCCTGGTCACCAAGACCATCGCGGCGTGCCGCGCCCACGAGGTCGACACGCTCGTGATCGGCGGCGGCTTCTCCGCGAACTCGCGGCTGCGGGAGCTCGCCGCGGAACGCTGCGCCGCCGCCGGCGTGGACGTGCGGATCCCGCCGATCCGCTACTGCACCGACAACGGCGCCATGATCGCCGCGCTGGGCTCCGCCGTCGTCCGCTCCGGCGTCGCCCCCTCCCCGCTGGACCTCGCGACCGACTCCCAGATGCCTCTCGAGCAGGTCGTCATGGGTGCCGTCGCCTGAGCCGCACCGGCGAGCGGGCGAGCCCGCGTCGCCGCGAGTGCGTGATCCCTCCCGGCGACTCGCCGAGGACGTCGAGAGGTGTCACGCACTCGGCGTGAGTGCGGGGGCCTCGAGCGTCTCGTCGGCCCGCCCGGCCTCGGCGCCGGCCCTCCCGGCCTCTGCCTCGGCGTCGCGCCGGGCCGCCGTCCGGGCGTGCGTGGCGTACAGGGGGAGTGCCGTGAAGAGGAGCCCGCCCACGAGGTTGCCGAGCACCGTCGGGATCTCGTTCCACACCAGGTAGTCCATGATCGTGAAGTCGCCGCCGAGCAGCAGGCCCGACGGGAACAGGAACATGTTGACGACCGAGTGCTCGAACGCCATCGCGAAGAAGAGCATCACTGGCATCCACATGGCGATGGCCTTGCCGGGCACGTCCTTCGCGAGCATGGCGCCGACGACGCCGGTCGAGACCATCCAGTTGCACAGCATCCCGCGCACGAAGAGCGTGAGCATGCCCGACGCCCCGTGCTCCGCGTACCCGACGGTGCGTCCCTCGCCGATGTGGCTGATCGCCTCGCCGACCTCGTTGGGCGGGGTGTCGAACCCGTAGGTGACGACGATCGCCATCATCAGCGCCACGGTGAACGCCCCCGCGAAGTTCCCCAGGAACACGAGGCCCCAGTTGCGCAGGACGCCCCGCATCGTCACGCCGGGGCGCTTGTCGAGCCAGGCCAGCGAGCCGAGGACGAACACCCCGGTGAGCAGGTCGTACCCGAGCAGGTACAGCATGATGAACCCGACGGGGAACAGGAGGGCGCCGATCAGCGCCGAGCCCGTCTGCACGGTGATGGTCACGGCGAACGCCGCGCCGAGCGTGAGGATCGCGCCGCCCATGTACGAGCGGATGAGCGTGTCCCGGGCCGACAGGAAGATCTTGGACACGCCGGCGTCGATGAGCGTCGGGACGAGCTCGGCTGGCTTCACGTAGGACATCGCTGAGCCTTTCGGGGAGCGGACGACGGCGCGTGCCGGTAGCCGCCGACGCTAGGAGCCGCTCGTTTCCCTCACGTGTCGGGCACGACGTCGGTCCGGTTAACGAGTTCGCTCAGCCGGCCCGACCCGGCTGTGAGAACTCCGCCTCGTCCGAGCGCCGAGCCTCATCCGAGGGCCGAGCGACGTCGCCGCTCGGCCCGAGACGTCCACGTCCGCCACGGCTGCGCGACGACGACGAGCACCGCCGCGAGGACGGCGAGCGGGATCCAGGTCCCGTACGTGAAGGCGACCCCGAGCTCACCGGGTGCCAGCACGACCTCCAGTCCGACACCGAGGAAACCCGCCTCCGCGACCCCGCCGCCGACGCTCTCCAGCGCGCCGAACATCCCGAGCGCGTACAGGCACGTCGCGATGAACCACGCCAGGAGCACGCCCAGCGCGGCAGCGCCGCCGAGGCTCCAGCGGGGGTGGTCGCCGGGCTCGGCCTCGAGGTAGTCGCGCGCGAGCTGGCGGGGGGACCCGAGCGCCCGCAGCGCCACCCGCATGCCGCGGCGCGCGGCGTCGTCGTCGATCGCGACGCGGAGCTCGGTGAGGACCGCGCGCCGGCGCCGCCCGGGGTAGGCGTCGAGCCAGAGCTCGAGTCGGGCGAGGTACCACTCGCGGCGGGCGCGTTCGCGTGCGGGGAGCCGCGGCTGGGCCGTCGGCGCGGGAACCGTGGACTGGGTCATGACTCCTCCGTGCGGGTGGACGACGGTGCCGGGTCGGTGCCGGCCGGGCGTGGGACGGCCGCGTCGACGACGCCGCTCAGGCGGTCCCACTGCGTGCGCTGCGCTGCCATGGCAGCCAGCCCGGCGGGGGTGGGCGCGTAGTACTTCCGGGCCGGACCGCTCGACGACGGCACGAGCCGCGCGCTCAGGCTCCCCTCGCGCTCGAGGCGGGTGAGCACCGGGTACACGGTGCCCGTCGCGATGTCGGTCAGCCCGGCGTCGCGCAGGCGCATCACGAGCGCGTACCCGTACGACTCGGAGTGGGCGAGCAGCGCCAGCACGAGCATCGGCAGCACCCCCTTGAGGAGCTGCGTGTCCCGGAGGGGCTCGTGGTGCTGCCCGCCTGGGTCGAGGGACGGCCTGGTCACGGTGCCATGCTAGACCTACTATCCGGTATAGACAAGTAGCGGGTCACGCCGAAACGCCCGCCGGTGCGAGGCGGCGACGACGGCGCGATCCGAGCGACCGGAATCGCGCTTGACGGCGCTCGCCACCTCCCGCGAGGCTCCCGCGATGACCTTCCCGCTCCCGCCCGCCGATCTCGTCGACCTCTGGCCGCCGACTGGCGTGCGCGCCGTCTCGGGCGACCTGGAGCTGCGCTTCGCCTCCGACGACCTGCTCGTGGCGCTCGCTCGGCTGGCTGGCGAGGGCGGGGTGCACGCACCCGAGAGGATGCCGTTCAACGTCCCGTGGACGCGCGGGACGCCGGACGAGGTCGCGCGCAGCGTGCTGACGTTCAACTGGTCGCGCCGCCCTGCGATGACGCCGGACGAGTGGAGCTTCCACTTCGCGGTGCTCGTCGGCGGAGAGCCTGTCGGCCTGCAGGACATCGGCGCCCGCGACTTCCCGATCACGCGCACCGTCGGCACCGGGTCGTGGCTCGGCCGCCGTGTCCACGGCCGCGGGATCGGCACCCGCATGCGCGCCCTCGTGCTGCACCTCGCGTTCGACGGACTCGGCGCCGAGATCGCGACGACCGCCGCGTTCGCCGACAACGCGCCGTCGAACGCCGTCAGCCGCAAGATCGGGTACCGCGAGAACGGACGCGTCGTCGACGCCCGCGAGGGCAGCCCCGCGGAGCACCAGAACTACCGGCTGGACCGCACGGACTGGGAGTCGGGTGCCGGCGTGCGCCTCGACGACGTGCGGCTGCACGGCGTCGAGGCGGTCCGGGACTTCCTCGGGATCAGCTGACGCCGTCCACCGTGCCCCGCGCCTCGAGCATCTCGAGGTAGTGCGGGTTGTGCATGATGCCGAGCACGTTCCCGAACGGATCGACGACCGCCGCCGTCACGAACCCGCTGCCGCCGCCCTGCTCCGTGATCGGCTGGTACTCCGTCGCGCCCATCGCGAGCAGCCGGCGATGCGTGCCCTCGAGATCGTCGACGTGCCAGTGCATGACGGCGCCGCCGGGTTCGCGGGGCGCGGCGGCGGGGGCGTACCGGCGGTCGATGATCCCGAGCTCGTCGGCGTCGTCGCCGATGCGGAACTCGACGTACGCCGGCGCCTGGGGGGCCGGCGGGAACGCGTAGTACGCCTCGACGCCGAACAGCTCGGCGTACCAGTCGCGCGCGGCGGCGAGGTCGTCGGCGTAGAAGCTCATGGTGGCGAATCCTCGGAACATCGGTTCTCCTCGGGTCGGGCGGCCGCGTGACTCGGCGGGCCGCTGCTGAACATGTCCATCCTGCGCCCGATAAGTGCTCACCAAGTGAGCACGTTTCCTGCGAGGATCGTCGGCATGCGCGCCGACCGTCTCGTCGCCGCCCTCCTGCTCATGCAGACCCGGGGGCGGATCACGGCCGCCCAGCTGGCCGACGAGCTCGAGGTGTCGGTGGCCACCGCTCGCCGCGACCTCGAGGCGCTGTCGACAGCGGGAGTTCCCGTCTACCCGCAACCGGGTCGTGGCGGCGGGTGGCAGCTCGTGGGCGGGGCGCGCACGGACCTCACGGGACTGACGTCGTCCGAGGCGCGGGCGCTCTTCTTGCTCGCGGGCCCGGCGGCGTCCCGCGACCCGGGTGCGCGGTCGGCCCTGCGCAAGCTCGTGGGGGCGCTGCCCGCACCGTTCCGGGCCGACGCCGAAGCGGCCGCGGCCGCCGTCGTCGTCGACACCGCGGGGTGGGGAGAGCGCAGCCGCACCCGCCCGCCGCTCGTCGACACGCTCCAGGACGCCGTCGTCCGACGGCGCAAGGTCACGCTGGACTACGTCAGCCCCGGGCGCGGGCGCAGCCGGCGGCTGGTCGACCCCTGGGGCCTCGTCGACAAGGACGACGTCTGGTACCTCGTGGCCGGCACGGACAAGGGTCGGCGGACGTTCCGCGTCGACCGGATCGCCGGCGTGACGCTGAGCGAGGAGGCGGCGGAGCGCCCGGCGGAGCTCGAGCTGGAGCGGGTCTGGGAGAGCGTCGTGGCCGAGATGGAGGAGCGCCGCTCCCTCGTCCCCGCGACGGTCCTCACCGACGCGCGGTTGCTGCCGGTGCTGCGGGACCGCTTCGGCCGGCACTGCGAACAGCTGGAGGAGCTCGACGGCGGGCGGGTCCGTGTCCGGGTCGCCGCACACCTCCCGGTCGGGGTGGCCCAGGAGCTCGCCGGGTTCGGTGGGGCGGTCGACGTCGTCGAACCCGAGGAGGTGCGCGCGGAGCTCGCCCGCCTCGGGGCGGAGCTCCTCGAGCGCTACGGGTAGCGCCTGGCCGCGTGGCCGAGGGCGCGCGTGCGGGCGTGGAAGCCCCGGCGTCAGGACGTCCGAGTGCCGGGCGCCGGCCGCCCGGCCCGCATCTCCCGCACGAGGAGGTCGACGACGGCGTCCAGCTCGCCGCCAGCCCGCTCCGCCGCGGCCCGCTGGCGCTGGTAGGAGGCGCCGTCGCGGAGGATGGCGCGGACGTCGTCGAGCTCGGCGGAGCACCCCAGGCGCTCCGCGACGGGTTCCAGCACCTGGAGCCAGTCGTGCACGGAGTCGGTCACGAGCCGCTCGTCGCCGTCGGCGTCGAGGATGAGGATCGCGTCCATGCCGTAGCGCGCGGAGCGCCACTTGTTCTCCTGCACGAACCACGGAGGCATCGCGGGGAGCTGCTCCCCGGCGTCGAGCATCGAGGAGAAGTGCTCCACGAGGCAGTGCGTGAACGCCGACAGGGCCAGCAGCTCGCCGAGGGTCGGGGTCCCGTCGCACACCCGCACCTCGAGCGTGCCGAGCCGCGGCGACGGCCGGATGTCCCACCGGATCTCGGTGACGTCGTCGATCACGCCCGTGTGCAGCATGTCGCCCACGTACTGCTCGAGCTCGGCCCACTCGGTGAACGCGAACGGCAGGCCCGCCGTCGGCAGCTGCTGGAACATCAGTGCCCGGTTCGACGCGTACCCGGTGTCCTTCCCGCCCCAGAACGGCGACGACGCCGACAGGGACTGCAGGTGCGGCGCCACCGTGAGCATCGCGCGGGCGATCGGCAGCACCTTGGAGCGGTCCTCGATGCCGACGTGCGTGTGGACGCCGTAGATGAGCATCTGGCGGCCCCACCACTGCGTCCGGTCGATGAGCGTCGCGTACCGCTCCTTGTTCGTGACCTTCTGCTGGGTCCACCGGGCGAACGGGTGGCTGCCGGCGCACATGAGCTCGACACGGAGGGGGTCGGTGACCTCGCGGATCGCGTCGATCGCGCGCTCGAGGTCGCGGCCCGCGTCCGCCACCGTGCGCTGGACGCCGGACACCACCTCGACGGTGTTGAGCAGCAGCTCTTGCTTGATCAGCGGGTGCTCCTCCGCGCCGTCGGGCCGGACGGCGTCGAGCACGGTCTGGGCGACCTGCCGCAGGTCGCCCGAGTCGGCGTCGACGAGCGCGAGCTCCCACTCGATCCCGACGCTCGAGCGCTCCGAGTGCGCGAACTCCAGCTCGCGGCGGGCGGCCATCAGCCGTCCCGGCCGAGTCGTTCGAGCACGAGGACACGCGGCGCGCCGCCGATCCGCGTGAGAGCCACCGTCGCGGAGGCGCGTCCGCGCAGCTGCAGCTGGGAGCGCAGCTGTTCGGGGACGACGGCCGTGCCACGCTTCTTGATCTCCAGCGTGCCGACGTCGCGCTCCCGCAGGTAGGCCCGCAGCCGCTTGAGCGAGAACGCGAACTCGTCGAGCACCCGGAAGCCGTGCGCGAACGGCGTCGGGTGGGCCAGCGACGTCGTCACGTAGGCGATCCGCGGGTCGAGGAGGTGCCCGTCCAGGTCGCGCGCGAGGTCGGCGACGAGGCCCGCACGGATCACGGCGCCGTCCGGCTCGTAGAGGTACTCGGCGACCGGCCCGCTCGGCGCCGTGACGACCGGCGACGACGGCGTCCCCTCCTGGGCGAGGACGGCCGCGTCGTCGCCGGTCACCACGAGCGCGCTGCGCCCGGGCCCCTCAGGGGCGAGCGGACCGAACCACAGGTCGGCCTCCAGCACGGTGCCGTCGACGCTGACCCACTGGGCGTGGGCGTCGTCCGGGACGTCGCCGTGAGCGATCGCGGGGCCGAGCTTGAGGCCGAGCGCCGGCACGCTCTCGCGCAGGGCGAGCAGGCGTTCGACCGACGGCGAGTAGGAGCGGAGATCCCGCAGCCGCGCGCCGGCGGAGGTGCGCCGGGCGGGGTCGGCCCAGATGCCGTCGACGCCCGAGAGGTCCGCCTCGAACGCGTCGCCGTGACGCACCTCGGCCTCCGGGAGCTGCCGCAGGTTCACCGTGGCGATCGCCGCCGTCATCTCGTCGGCCTCGACGGCGAGCACGCGGAGCTCGAGCCCGGCGAGTGCCATCGCGTCGCCCCCGATCCCGCAGCCCAGGTCGGCGACGTACGACAGTCCGGCGTCGAGGTACCGCCGCGCGTGCCGCACCGCCACGGACAGCCGCGTCGCCTGCTCGAGGCCGTCCGGCGTGAAGAGCATCGACGACGCGAACTCCCCGAACTTGCTCGTCGCCCTGGCGCGCAGCCGCGACTGCGTGAGCGCCGCGGCGACGAGCCCGGGGTCGAGCCCTTGCGCGCGGAGGGCCTCACCGAGGTGCATGGCCGTCCCCTCGTCGTACGGGGGGAGGCCGTCGAGCAGCGCCCACCCCGGCGGGGTGAGCAGCTGGGCGAACGACTCCGGATCCACGCCTCGATCCTGCCAGGCCGACGGCCGTCCCGGATCGGCAGGCCGTTCGTGGCAGGCTGTGTGGGACGAGGCCGGCACCGACCGGTCGGGACGACACGCCAGGGGGACTCCCGCATGGGACGACGACCGTCCACTCGTCTCCGCGCCCGGACGACGGCGCTCGTCGCCGCCGCGACGCTGCTCGGCTCGCTCGCCGCATGCTCCGGAGGCGACGATCCGGAGGCCACCGAGCCGCCGTCGTCGTCCTCGCCCACTCCCACGCCCAGCCCGGAGCCCACGGCCGACCCCGGCGCGATCCGCGACGCGGACCTGGCGAACACGACGTGGTCGCTCGATCAGTCGCCGCTCGCCTGGCCGCTGAACCCTCCCGCGGAGGTCGCGCTCGCCGACGGCGCCGGCACGGTCGAGGGCTGGAGCTACGAGGCGCGCGAGGTCGTCTACGCGGACGCGGACGGCGACGGCGACGAGGACGCCCTCGCCTCCCTCTTCATCATGATGGGCAACGAGACGGCGACCCAGTGGTACGCGTGGGAGTGGGACGCCGAGGCTGAGCAGGCGGTCCAGCTCGTGGACGTCGTCGCCCAGGCAGGCATGTGCCACGACGCCGTGAGCTCGGTCGCGCCCGCCAACGGCGGGTTCTCGATCGCCGAGTCCCTCACCGAGAGCTGGAACGTCCTGAACTGTGAGGATCCCGGCTCTCTCGACCGCTCGCGGGTCGTGGGCATCGCCGAGGGTGTCCCCGTGCGGATCGACGGCCCCGGTGGGTGGGGTGGCGTGTGCGGGTTCCCGGCGTCGGAGATCATGCGCGACGCCGCGGCGGGGGAGCAGGCGCCGGACGGCGTGGCCGCCGTGCCCGGCGGTGCGCTCGCCGCGGAGGCCGGCGAGCTCACGGGCCTGGTGGTGCTCGGCGCGGAACCGTCCGGAGGCGCGGCGATCGAGCGGGACGGCTGGAACCAGGTGGGCTACGCGGTCGACGGCGTCCCGGGTTCCGACCAGCAGCGGCTGTGGCCGTGCGGTTGGGTCCAGCTCGCCGGCGGCTGACGACGAGCTCGTTGGCACTCGCCTTGACCGAGTGCTAATCGGATGCCTAGATTTGTCGCGGAGCCGGGCTCGCCCGGCACCGGTCGCAACGGATCCGCGGACCGCCCGACCCCCGCGACGGCGGGTGGTGGTGTGGATGCGATGTGGCCCCACCTAGTCCACCTCTGACTCATGCGAAGGGGAGGTCCGCAGTGTCGGTCTCCATCAAGCCGCTCGAGGACCGGATCGTCGTCAAGACGCTCGAGGCCGAGCAGACCACGGCATCCGGCCTGGTCATCCCTGACACCGCCAAGGAGAAGCCCCAGGAGGGCGAGGTCCTGGCGATCGGCCCCGGCCGTGTCGACGACAACGGCAACCGGGTCCCGGTCGACGTCGCGGTCGGCGACGTCGTCATCTACAGCAAGTACGGCGGCACCGAGGTGAAGTACGCCGGTCAGGAGTACCTCATCCTGTCGGCGCGCGACGTCCTCGCCGTCGTCCAGAAGTGACGCGCACGCACTGAGGCGCAGTCTCACGCACGAAGCCCCGGCCCTCCACGGAGGACCGGGGCTTCGTCGTTCCCGAGGGTGCGCGACCGGCGGCTCTGCTCGGTCGACGGCGGTGCTCGGCCCGCGCCGGGTGGCTCGTCAGCTCGCGGCGGGCATCTCCCCGGCGATGCCGGCGAGGAACGTCACGCGCTCGTCCTCGCTCATGCCGCCCCAGACCCCGTACGGCTCGCGGACCCGCAACGCGTGCTCCCGGCACTGCTGCAGCACCGGGCACGCGGCGCAGATCGCCTTGGCGGCGGCGTCCCGTCGGCGACGTGCAGAGCCTCGCTCGCCCTCGGGGTGGAAGAACAACGAGGGCTCGGCCTCGCGGCACGAGCCCTGGTACTGCCACTCCCACAGGTCCATCACTGGCCCGGGCAGTCGCGACAGCTCCGCCATGGTCGATCAGCTCCTTCGGTCGCCCCAATCCGTTCGATCACCCTACAAACGCGTCACAAGTTGTTCAACCCCCTTGTTCAGGACTTCTGCATCGGGATGTTCAGCAGTGATGCACGTGGAGTGGTGACCGCTCGGCCCACAGGGCAGAATCAACCGGTCAGGCCCACCACGGACGGAGACGGTGTGAAGCCGGTGGAGGCACCGACGCACCCGGGCGAGCGAGGCGGGCGGCCAGACCTCACTGCCGGGGCGGATGCGCCCCTCACGGTCGCTGCCGTCGCGGCTCGGCTCGGCGTCGCGGCGTCGACCCTGCGCACCTGGGACCGCCGCTACGGACTCGGCCCGTCCCGCCGGGAGGCGGGCAGCCACCGGCGGTACACCCCGGACGACGTCGCCCGGCTCGAGACCATGCGCGCGCTGACGCTGCGCGGCGTCGCGCCCGCCGACGCGGCACGTATCGCCTCGCAGAGCGCGCCGTCGTCGCTGGTGCATCAACCGAGCGGAGGAGACCTGCTCGACCCTCTCTCGCTCGCGGCGGCGGCGATCGAGTCGGACGAGCTGCGGTTGCGGCGCGTCCTGCTCCGGGCCGCCCGGACGAACGGGATGGTGGCGGCGTTCTCCGAGCTGGTCGAACCCGCGGTCGACATCCTCGCCCGCCGCGACCGCGCCGACGCTCCCGGGCGTGCGCCCGAGGCCGTGCTCGCCGCGGCCGTGCTCGCCGTCGCGCGCGAGCTCACCACCACCCCACCCGCGTCCGACGCGCCACGGGTGCTGCTGTACGCCCGCGCCGCGGACACCCTCGCGGCACACTCGCTCGCCACCGGCCTGGCGACGATCGGCGCCCGCTGCCGCATCCTGCGGCCGAACCGGGCGGAGGAGAGCGCGCGCCGCGCCGTCGACGCCGTGGCATCGGCGGACCCGGACGTGCTCGTCGTGCTCGGGCGCGCCCCCGGGGCGGAGAGCCTCGTGGCCGACGTCCACGCGGAGGGTCTCGCGCAGGTGGTCTGCGTCGGTCCGCGATCGCCGGACATCTGGCTTCCGGGGGTCCACCGCGTGCGGACGCTGGCTGCGGCGGTGCACGAGATCGGCGATCTGCTGGTCGCCTCCCAGCGGGGCGCGGAGGCCTCGAAACGGCCGGGCGTCCCCGCCTCCGACGGCGGCGTTGACGGTGGTGCCGCCCGCCCCGCCGGGACGGCACCCGGAGCCGACGTAGACTGAGGGCGTGCTCGAGTCGGTCACCCCCGCCCATGACCCGTTCGGCTTCACCGGCCTCACCTACGACGACGTCCTGCTGCTCCCCGGCTACTCGGACCTGGCGCCGTCGGACATCGACACGACGTCGCGCCTGACGCGGGAGATCTCGCTGCGCGTGCCGCTCGTCTCCGCCGCGATGGACACCGTCACGGAGTCGCGCATGGCCATCGCCATGGCGCGGCAGGGCGGCATCGGCGTGCTCCACCGCAACCTGTCGATCGAGGACCAGGCGTACCAGGTCGACCTGGTCAAGCGCACCCAGACCGGGATCATCTCCAACCCGGTGACGATCGGGCCGGACGCGACGCTCGAGGAGCTCGACACGCTCGCCGGCGAGTACCGCATCTCCGGCTTCCCGGTGCTCGACGCCGAGGGTCGCCTCATCGGCATCGTCACCAACCGCGACCTGCGCTTCACACCGGTCGCCGAGTGGGCCGGGACCAAGGTCTCCGAGGTCATGACACCGGCCCCGCTCATCACCGGCCCGGCGGGCATCACCCGCGAGGAGGCCACCGGCCTGCTCCGCAAGCACAAGCTCGAGCGGCTGCCGCTCGTCGACGACGGCGGTCGGCTCGCCGGCCTCATCACCGTCAAGGACTTCGTCAAGTCCGAGCAGTTCCCGAACGCCTCGAAGGACGGACAAGGACGCCTGCTCGTCGGGGCGGCGATCGGCTACTTCGGCGACGCGTGGAAGCGGGCGACGACGCTCGTCGAGGCCGGCGTCGACGTGCTGGTGGCCGACACGGCGCACGGCAACGTGCGCATGCTCATCGAGATGGTGCAGCGGCTCAAGAGCGACCCGGCGACGCGCGACGTCCAGGTCATCGGGGGCAACGTCGCGACGCGCGAGGGGGCGCAGTCGTTCGTCGACGCCGGCGCCGACGGCATCAAGGTCGGCGTGGGCCCGGGCTCGATCTGCACGACCCGCGTCGTCACCGGCGTCGGCGTCCCGCAGATCACCGCCGTGTACGAGGCGTCCCTGTCCGCACGCGCGGCCGGGGTCCCCGTGATCGCCGACGGCGGCATGCGCCACTCGGGCGAGATCGGCAAGGCGATCGTCGCGGGCGCGGAGGCGGTCATGCTCGGCTCGATGCTCGCCGGCACCGAGGAGGCGCCCGGCGACACGATCCTCGTCAGCGGCAAGCAGTACAAGGCCTATCGCGGCATGGGCTCCATGGGGGCGATGTCCTCCCGCGGCAAGAAGTCCTACTCCAAGGACCGGTACTTCCAGGCTGAGGTCACCGACGACGACATGATCGTGCCCGAGGGGATCGAGGGCCAGGTGCCGTACAAGGGCACGCTCCAGGCAGTGGCCCACCAGCTCGTCGGCGGCCTGCACCAGTCGATGTTCTACGTCGGTGCCCGGACGATCCCCGAGCTGCAGTCGAAGGGGCGCTTCGTCCGGATCACGTCGGCCTCGCTCACCGAGAGCCACCCGCACGACGTCCAGATGATCGCCGACTCGCCGAACTACACCCGGCGCTGAGGGCGGGCCTTCGGGCCGGGCTGCGCTCCGCTCGCCCGAGCCTCCCAGCGGCCGAGCGGGAGCCGGCGCTCAGCTCGCCCGCGGCTCCTGCATCGGCGGCTCGGCGCGCCGGGGCGCCGGCGCCGTGAGCCCGATCGAGCGCGCGAGCGCCGCCTCGCGAGCCGCGGCGACGATCGCCTCGATCTCCTCCGACGGCGGTGCGAACGGGTCGTGGTACGGCCAGGTGGTCTCCGCGCCCGGGTGGTCGAATCCCTGCTCCCGGAGCCAGCGGTTGAACCCGAGCGCCCAGCCACGGTGGGCGCGGATCTGGCGCGCGTGCATCTGGGGCAGCGGGACCTCGGCGAGCTCCGGGAAGCGGCCCACGAGCGCCCGGAGGACGTCCAGGGTCGCCGTCACGTCGACGTCCGCCGCGTGCAGCTCACCGGTGCTCACCCCGTAGAGCGCCGCGAGATCGACGAGCTTGCGCTTGCCGGGGCGGAACCGGTCGAGCGCTCTGTCGAGCACCAGGGGGTCGAGGACGGCGTCGGGCCGCCGGCCGAGCCGCTCGTGCAACGTCGGGAGGTGATGGCGGACGAGCTCGTGCTCGAGGATCGTCAGGTCGTAGGAGGCGTTGAACGCGACGACGGCCGCGCCGTCGGCGATCGCGGCGGCCAGCGCGGCGGCGATCTCCTCCAGCGCCTCCGCCGGCGGACGGCCGAGCCGGCGAGCGTGCTCGGTGGTGACGCCGTGGATGGCGCTCGCCGCCTCGGGGATCTCGACGCCGGGATCGATGATCCACGTGCGTTCCTGAGGAAGGCCCTGCAGCCCGTGCCGCACCACGAGGGCCGCGGTGACGATGCGGTCGTGCGCGACGTCGACACCGGTGGTCTCGGTGTCGAAGCCCACGAGCGGTCCGTCGGTCCAGCGCATGTGAGCGAGCATCGCAGAGGCCTCCGACATCGCACGTCCGACTCCCCGGGTGGCATAGCCTTGCCGGGTGACGAACGAGATCGAGATCGGCCGGGGCAAGCGCGGCCGCCGGGCGTACTCCTTCGACGACATCGCCGTCGTCCCGAGCCGTCGCACCCGCGATCCCGAGGACGTGTCCGTCGGCTGGCAGATCGATGCCTACCACGTCGACCTGCCCCTCCTGGCCGCGCCGATGGACTCCGTCATGAGCCCCGCGACGGCGATCCGCCTCGGTGAGCTCGGCGGCATCGGCGTGCTCGACCTCGAGGGTGTGTGGACCCGGTACGAGGACCCGGAGCCCCTCCTCGAGGAGATCGCGAACCTCCCCGCGGGCGATGCCACGCGGCGCATGCAGGAGATCTACGCCGCGCCGGTCATCCCCGAGCTCATCACCGAGCGGCTCGGCGAGATCCGCCGCGGCGGGGTGACGGTGGCCGGCGCCCTCTCGCCGCAGCGCACGCAGCAGCTGTGGCGCGCGGTGGTGGCGGCCGGCGTCGACCTCTTCGTCATCAGGGGCACCACCGTGTCCGCCGAGCACGTCTCCAGCGCGGCGGAGCCGCTCAACCTCAAGCGCTTCATCTACGAGCTCGACGTCCCGGTGATCGTCGGCGGCGCAGCCACGTACACGGCCGCGCTCCACCTCATGCGCACGGGCGCCGCGGGCGTCCTCGTCGGGTTCGGCGGCGGGGCCGCGCACACGACCCGCGTGAGCCTCGGCATCCACGCCCCCATGGCGAGCGCCGTCGCCGACGTCGCAGCGGCCCGGCGGGACTACCTCGACGAGTCCGGTGGCCGGTACGTGCACGTGATCGCCGACGGCGGCGTCGGTCGCAGCGGCGACCTCGTCAAGGCGGTGGCGTGCGGCGCCGACGCCGTCATGCTCGGTGCGGCGCTGGCGCGCGGCGTCGAGGCGCCCGGCAAGGGCTGGCACTGGGGGAGCGAGGCGCACCACCCGGAGCTGCCCCGCGGCGAGCGCGTGCGGGTCGGCACGGTCGGCACGCTGGAGGAGATCCTGCACGGCCCGGGTGGGCGCGCCGACGGCACGCTCAACCTCGTGGGCGCGCTGCGGCGCGCGATGGCGACCACCGGCTACTCCGACGTCAAGGAGTTCCAGCGCGTCGAGGTCGTCGTCTCGCCGTACACCCCGCGGTGAGCGCGGCGCCGGGGACGGCGATCCGGCCCGCCGCCGCGGCGGAGGCGGACGCCGTCGTCGCCCTCTGGCGCTCGGCCGGGCTGACCCGGCCGTGGAACGACCCGCGCACGGACTTCACGGGCGCCCTCGGATCGCCGACGTCGACGGTCCTCGTGGCCGACGACGGCGCCGGGCTGGTTGGGTCGGTGATGGCGGGTTTCGACGGCCACCGCGGGTGGATCTACTACCTCGCGACGTCGCCGGCCGCGCGGGGCCGGGGCATCGCCCGTGCCCTCGTGGCAGCCGCGGAGCAGTGGCTCGCGGAGCTCGGAGCGAGGAAGGTCCAGATCATGGTGCGCACGGGCAACCCCGCGGAGTCGCTGTACCCGCACCTCGGGTACGAGCGGCAGGAGACCACGGTCTGGGGTCGGTGGCTCGAGGAGGGCTCCGGCGCCTGACCCGGGGACGCCGCCCGCGGTCTTGGGGAGGCTGCTGCCGGTGGGATACTGGCCGACGCAGGAGTTCGCCGTCGACCACGGAGCAGTGATGACCGACCAGGCCGAGTACCGCATCGAGCACGACACGATGGGGGAGGTCAAGGTTCCGAAGGATGCGGCCTACGCGGCACAGACGCAGCGCGCCGTCGAGAACTTCCCCATCTCCGGCACTCGGCTCGCGCGCCACCACATCGCGGCGCTCGCCCAGATCAAGAAGGCCGCGGCGCGGGCCAACGCCGAGCTCGGGGTGCTCGACGCCGACGTGGCGGCCGCCATCACCGCCGCTGCCGACGCCGTCGTCGCCGGTGACTACGACGCGGACTTCCCGATCGACGTCTTCCAGACCGGCTCCGGCACGTCGTCGAACATGAACACCAACGAGGTGCTCGCGACACTCGCGACCCGCACGCTCGGCCGCCCCGTGCACCCGAACGACCACGTCAACGCGTCGCAGTCGAGCAACGACGTCTTCCCCTCGTCGATCCACGTCGCGGCGCTGGGCGCCGTCACGCACGAGCTCCTGCCGGCCCTCGAGGTCCTGGCCGCGTCGCTGGAGACGAAGGCCGCGGAGTTCTCCGGCGTCGTCAAGGCGGGCCGCACGCACCTCATGGATGCGACGCCGGTGACGCTCGGCCAGGAGTTCGGCGGCTACGCCGCCCAGGTGCGGCACGGGATCGCCCGGGTGCGCGGCACGCTCGACCGGCTCGCGGAGCTCCCGCTCGGCGGGACCGCCGTCGGCACCGGCATCAACACGCCGGCCGGCTTCCCGCAGCGCGTGATCGCGCTCGTGGCCGAGCAGACCGGGCTGCCGGTCGTCGAGGCGAGCGACCACTTCGAGGCGCAGGGTGCGATGGACTCGTTCGTCGAGACGTCGGGCCAGCTGCGCACGCTCGCCGTCTCCCTCGTGAAGATCTGCAACGACCTGCGCTGGATGGGCTCGGGACCGCGCGCCGGGCTCGGCGAGATCGCCCTGCCCGACCTCCAGCCGGGCTCCTCCATCATGCCAGGCAAGGTGAACCCCGTGCTCCCCGAGGCCACGCTCATGGTGTGCGCCCAGGTGATCGGGAACGACGCCGCGATCGCGTTCGCGGGGGCGTCCGGCTCGTTCGAGCTCAACGTCATGCTCCCGGTCATGGCGCGCAACCTGCTCGAGTCGATCACCCTCCTCGCGAACACCTCGCGGCTGCTGGCGACCCGGTGCATCGACGGGATCACCGCGAACGTCGAGCGGTGCCTCGAGCTCGCGGAGTCCTCGCCGTCGATCGTCACGCCGCTCAACCGGCTCATCGGCTACGAGGCTGCGGCGAAGATCGCCAAGCACTCGGTGGCACAGGGGACGACCGTCCGTCAGGCGGCGATCGACCTCGGCTACGTCGCGCGGGGCGAGGTGACCGAGGAGCAGCTCGACGCCGCCCTCGACGTCACCACCATGACCGGCCAGGGCTGAGCTCCGTCAGCGAGGTGCGCGGGCGAAAAGCCCTCGACGCCGGGGATACGTTCGGCGCATGACCGCGGATCCGTTCGTCCCGGACGCCTTCACGCCACCGACGACGCTCGTCACCGACTCCTTCCGGCTCGAACCGCTGGGGCCGCGGAACAACGCCGCCGACCTCGCGGCGTGGACCTCCAGCATCGAGCACATCCGCACCACCCCCGGGTTCCCGGACGGCCGCTGGCCGCCGCCGGACGGGATGACCCCCGAGGCCAACCTCGCCGACCTCACGCGCCACGCTGCCGACTTCGCGGCCCGCAGGGGCTTCACGTTCACGGTGCTCGACCCCGCCGACGGCGACGTCATCGGCTGCGTCTACCTGTACCCGACGAGGTCCGAGGAGTTCGACGTCAGCGTGCAGTCGTGGGTGCGCGCGGATCACGCCGAGCTCGACACGCCGCTCGCCGACGCCGTCTCCGCGTGGATCGACGCCGACTGGCCGTGGGAGCGCCAGGACCGCTACGGCCGCTGACGCCAGGGCGCCGCGCAGAGGCGGGCGCGCGATGCCTAGCCGATGGCTGCGAGCGCCTGCCGCGCGATCGCGAGCTCCTCGTTCGTCGGCACGACCATGACGATCGTCGACGTCCAGTCCGGCGAGATGACCGTCGGCTGACCCGCGGCGCGCGCGTTGCGCTCGTCGTCGACGGCGAGCCCGAGCGGCTCCAGCCCGGCGATGACGCGCGCACGCACGGCGGCGTCGTTCTCCCCGACGCCCGCCGTGAACGCGACGACGTCCACGCGTCCGAGCACCGCGTGGTACGCCCCGATGTACTTCTTCAGCCGGTGCACGTACACGTCGAGGGCCAGCGCCGCGGCGGGATCCCCGGCCGCGACCATGCGGTGCAGCTCGCGGAAGTCGTTCTGCCCCGTGAAGCCCTTGATGCCGGAGCGGCGGTTGAGCAGGTCGTCGACGTCGTCGATCGACATGCCGGCGTTGCGGGCGAGGTGGAAGACGACGGCGGGGTCGACGTCGCCGCTCCGCGTCCCCATCACGAGCCCCTCGAGCGGGGTGAGGCCCATCGACGTCTCGACGGCGACGCCGCCCCGCACCGCCGACGCCGACGCCCCGTTCCCGAGGTGCAGCACGATCTGGTTGAGCTCCTCGAGACGCCGCCCGAGCGTGCGCGCGACCTTGCCCGAGACGTACTGGTGGGACGTGCCGTGGAAGCCGTACCGCCGGATGCCGTGACGCTGCGCGACGTCGGCGTCGATCGCGTACGTCGCCGCCGCCTCGGGCAGCGTGTGGAAGAACGCGGTGTCGAACACCGCCACGTGCGGCACGTCGGGCAACAGCTCGCGTGCCACCTCGATCCCGCGCAGGTTCGCCGGGTTGTGCAGCGGCGCGAGGGGAGCGAGCGAGTCGATGGCGTGCTCGACGTCGTCGTCCACGACGGTCGGGCGCGAGAAGCGCGTCCCGCCGTGCACCACCCGGTGCCCGACCGCGACGACGCCGGCCTCGGCCAGCCGTGGCCCGACCTCGTCGAACAGGCCGAGCACCGCTCGCAGGGCCTCCCCGTGGTCGGCGACCGGCTCCGCACGCGAGGTGGTGTTGCCGGCGAACGTGTGCCGGATGTCGCTCGAGGATCCCTCCCCGATGCGCTCGACGATCCCGGACGCGACCGCCTCCCCGCCGGACGGGTTGACGAGCTGGTACTTGAGCGAGCTCGACCCCGAGTTGAGGACGAGGACGGCGTCGTGCGCGCCGAACGCCGTGTGCGGACCCGCGCTCACGCGCTGCCTCCCGAGCTCTCGTCGCTGCCCCGGTCGGCAGCGCCCTCTGCTGCCTGGGCCTGGATCGCCGTGATGGCCACGGTGTTGACGATGTCCTTGACGGTCGCTCCTCGGGAGAGGTCGTTGACGGGCTTCGCCAGGCCCTGCAGGACCGGCCCGACGGCGACGGCCCCGGCACTGCGCTGCACCGCCTTGTACGTGTTGTTGCCCGTGTTGAGGTCGGGGAAGATCAGCACGGTCGCCTGACCGGCGACAGCGGACCCGGGCATCTTCGAGGCCGCCACCCCGGCGTCGACAGCCGCGTCGTACTGGATCGGCCCCTCGACCACCAGCTGGGGCGCCCGCTCGCGCACGAGCCCGGTCGCGGAGCGCACCTTGTCCACCTCCGCGCCGGTCCCGGACTCGCCGGTCGAGTACGACAGCATCGCGATGAGCGGGCTCACGCCGAACTGCTGCGCCGTGTCCGCCGAGGAGATGGCGATGTCCGCGAGCTGGGTCGCGTCCGGGTCCGGGTTCACGGCGCAGTCGGCGTACACGAGCACCCGGTCCGCGAGGCACATGAAGAAGCAGCTCGACACGATGTCCACGCCCGGCGCCGTCTTGATGATCTCGAACGACGGCTTGATGGTGTGCGCCGTGGTGTGCTGCGCGCCGGACACCATGCCGTCGGCCCGCTTCGTGTGCACCATGAGCGTGCCGAAGTAGGAGACGTCACTCACGATCTCCCTTGCCCGGTCGGGCGTCATCCCCTTGTGGGCGCGCACCCGGGCGTACTCGGCGGCGAACTCCTCCAGCAGGTCGGACGTCGCGGGGTCCAGCACGTCCGCCGCCTCGATGTCGAGCCCGAGCTCGGCGGCCCGGGACCGTACGGCGGACTCGACGCCGAGGATCGTCAGGTCGGCGACGCCGCGCGCGAGGAGCGTGCTGGCGGCACGCAGGATGCGGTCGTCACCGCCCTCGGGCAGGACGATGTGCCGTCGGTGCGACCGGGCCCGCTCGATGAGCGTGTGCTCGAACATGAGCGGCGTGACGACGTCGGTCGCGGGCAGGTCGAGCGCCGACACGATCGCGTCGCCGTCGACGTGCGTCTCGAACAGCGACCGCGCGACGTCGATCTTCCGCTGCGACCCCGTGCTGAGGAGCCCGCGCACCCCGGCGGCCGCGCTCGCGGCCGCGAACGTGCCGAGCTGCGTGGTCACCACCGGCAGCCGCTGCCCGAGGCCCTCGACGAGCCGGCCGACCTGCGCGGACGGCTCGAAGCCGCCGTTGAGGACGATCGCGGCGAGCGTCGGGAAGCCGTCCGCCGCGTGGGCGCTCATCAGCGCGAGGATCGCGTCCGACCGGTCGGCCGGGGTGATCACGACCGACCCCTCGACGATCCGGTCGAGCAGGTGGTCGATGCCCATGGCGCCGACGACGATGTGCTCGGCCTCGCGGTCGAGGAGCTGCTCGTCGCCGCTCCGCAACGACCCGTCGAGCGCCGTCATGAGGTCGCGCACGCTCGGCGCCGCGAGCAGCGGGGTGTCCGGCAGCACCCACACCGGCCCCACGCTCATCAGAGCGGCACGGACGTCGTCCATGTCGGCCTCGGCGGACCGGTTGACGACGACGGCGCCCACCGCCGCGTGGCGGCTGCGGATCTCCGCCACCGACACGTCGACGACCTGCCGGACGTCGTCGGGAGTGCGGTCCAGGGCTCGCACCACGAGGACGACGGCGGCGCCCAGGTTCGCGGCGACGCGGGCGTTGAAGCTGAGCTCGGTGGGGCCGACGACGTCGGTGTAGTCCGACCCCACCACGACGACCACCTCGCACCGGGCGTCGACCTGCCGGAACCGCGTGACGATCGTGTCGAGCGCGGCGTCGGGGTCCGCGTGGACCTCGTCGTACGTCACGCCCACGCACTCGTCGTACGTGAGGTCGACGCCGTCGTGCGCGAGCAGCAGCTCGAGCACGGTGTCGCGCTGGCCGCCGCCGCGGATCACCGGGCGGAACACCCCCACCCTGCTGACGCGCCGCACGAACAGGTCGAGGAGGCCCAGCGCGATGGCGGACTTGCCCGTGTGACCCTCGGGCGAGGTCACGTAGAAGTTGCGCGACATCTACTCGTTGTCCCCGCCCGTGTCGAGCGCGGCGGCCGCCTCCTGGCCCACGGCGTCGCCGGCGTCCGGCCACACCCAGTCCCGCACCTCCGGGATGTCCTCCCCGTGCTCGCGCGTGTACTGGCGCGCCGCGAGCCGCGCGTCGACCATCCGCTGCCGCAGCCCCGCGTACTGCGAGCCGAGCCCGGGCACGCGGTCGATGACGTCGATGACGAGGTGATAGCGGTCCAGGTCGTTGAGCATGACCATGTCGAACGGCGTCGTCGTCGTGCCCTCCTCCTTGTACCCGCGGACGTGGATGTTCGCGTGGCCCGCCCGCCGGTACGTGAGGCGGTGGATGAGCCACGGGTAGCCGTGGTAGGCGAAGACGACGGGCTTGTCGTCGGTGAACAGACCGTCGAAGTCCCGGTCCGACAGTCCGTGCGGGTGCTCCCGCTCGTCCTGCAGCCGCATGAGGTCCACGACGTTGACGACACGCACCTTGAGGTCCGGGATGTTCCGGCGCAGCAGGTCGGCGGCGGCCAGCGTCTCGAGGGTCGGCACGTCGCCGGCGCAGCCCAGCACCACGTCCGGGTCCTCGCCGTCGACCTCCGTGCCTGCCCACTCCCAGATCCCGAGCCCGCGGGTGCAGTGGGCGACCGCCTGCTCCATCGTGAGGAACTGCGGCGCGGGCTGCTTCCCGGCGACGACGACGTTGACGTAGTCGCGACTGCGGAGGCAGTGGTCGTACGTGCTCAGCAGCGTGTTCGCGTCCGGCGGCAGGTAGACGCGCACGATCTCGGCCTTCTTGTTCATCACGTGGTCGATGAACCCGGGGTCCTGGTGGCTGAAGCCGTTGTGGTCCTGGCGCCACACATGGCTCGAGAGCAGGTAGTTGAGCGACGGGATCGGCCGACGCCACGGGATGCGCTGCGTCACCTTGAGCCACTTCGCGTGCTGGTTGAACATCGAGTCGACGATGTGGATGAACGCCTCGTAGCTGGTGAACAGGCCGTGCCGTCCGGTCAGCAGATACCCCTCGAGCCAGCCCTGGCACTGGTGCTCGGACAGCATCTCCATGACGCGACCCTCGGGGGCCAGGTGGTCGTCGTCGTCGATCGGGCGGTACTCCGCGTTCCACTGCTTGCTCGTGGTGTCGTAGACGGCGGAGAGCCGGTTCGACGCCGTCTCGTCCGGTCCGAAGATGCGGAAGTTGTCGGGGTTGGCGCGGATGACCTCCCGCAGCCACTCGCCGAGGACCTTCGTCGCCTCGGCGATGGCGCCGCCCGGCGTCGGGACGTCGACGGCGAACCCGCGGAAGTCGGGCAGGCGGAGGTCACGGGTGAGCAGGCCGCCGTTGGCGTGCGGGTTCGCACCCATCCGGCGCTCACCGTGCGGGGCGAGCTGCGCGATGTCCGGCTCCAGTCGCCCGGTGGCGTCGAACAGCTCCTCCGCCCGGTACGACTCGAGCCAGCCGCGCAGCACGTCGAGGTGCTCCGGCGTGTCCCGTGCGTTCGCGAGCGGCACTTGGTGCGCCCGCCAGGAGCCCTCGGTCTGCTTGCCGTCGATCTCGGGCGGGCAGGTCCAGCCCTTCGGGGTGCGGAAGATGATCATCGGCCAGCGCGGACGGGTCAGGTCACCGGCACGCGCGCGTTCCTTGATCCTGGCGATGTCGTCGAGCACCTCGTCCAGCAGCGTCGCGAACCGCGCGTGCGCCGTGAGGTGGTCCTCGTCGTCGAACCCGCCGACGAACAGGTACGGCTCGTGGCCGTACCCCCGCATGAGGGCGACGAGCTCGTCGTCGGTGATCCGGTCGAGGACCGTCGGGTTCGCGATCTTGAAGCCGTTGAGGTGCAGGACGGGCAGGACGACGCCGTCGCGCGCCGGGTTGACGAACTTGTTGGAGTGCCAGCTGGTGGCGAGCGGGCCGGTCTCGGCCTCGCCGTCGCCGACGACGGCGAGCACCAGCAGCTCGGGGTTGTCGAACACGGCACCGTAGGCGTGGGAGAGCGCGTAGCCGAGCTCGCCGCCCTCGTGGATCGAACCCGGCGTCTCGGGGGCGACGTGGCTGGGCACGCCACCGGGGAAGGAGAACTGCCGGAAGAGCTGGCGCAGCCCCTCCTCGTCCGGGGTGATGTGGGAGTACACCTCGCTGTACGTGCCATCGAGGTAGGTGTTCGCCACGAGGCCCGGCCCGCCGTGGCCCGGCCCGGCGATGTAGATGGCGTCGAGGTCGCGCTCGACGATCGCGCGGTTCGTGTGCGCGTACAGGAAGTTCAGGCCGGGGGTCGTGCCCCAGTGACCGAGGAGCCGGGGCTTGACGTCGTCCCGCGTGAGCGGCGTGCGCAGCAGGGGGTTCGCGAGCAGGTAGATCTGGCCCACCGACAGGTAGTTCGCCGCGCGCCACCAGCGGTCGACGCGCTCCAGAGTCTCCTCGCTCACACCCTCGCCCGAGCCGAGCCGCCACGCGGTGGCGGGATCCGCCGTCGTCGTCATGCCGTCCTCCGATGTCGTCGAGTGACCGGGTCCCAGCCTGCCCTGCGGGATGGACTGCCGCGAGCCCTGAAGGTCCTGGGTGAGCGCTGCCCCACGTACGCTAGCTGGGTGAGCTCGACGCGCGGTTCGGGGGTTGCCGACTTCCTGTCGGCGGCCCGGACGCCGCGCATGCTGGCGCTCCTCGCGCTGTTCCTCGTGGCCGCCCTGGTGTGCGGACGGCTCGGCGCGTGGCAGCTCGACCGGGCGCGGCAGTCCGCCGAGATGGCGCAGGAGATCGCCGACGCCGCCGAGGCGAACGCGGCGCCCGTCCCGCTGGACGACGTCACCCGGCCGGGTGAGCCGGTGCTGGCCACGATGATCGGGGTGCGGGTCGACGTCACCGGGACGTTCGACGCCGCTGAGCAGCTGTTCGTCCCGGGCGTCGAGCGCGACGGTCGTTCCGGGTACCTGGTGCTGGCTCCGCTCGTGGTGGAGTCCTCGGACGCGCTGGTCACCGTGGTGCGTGGCTGGGTGGCCTCGCCCGAGGACGCCGGGCAGCTCCCCGAGGGCGAGGTGTCGATCGTCGGGCAGCTCGGTTCGGGCGAGGCGTACGAACCGGGGGAGCGGGGGGACGGCGAGGTGCTGTCGGTCAGCCCGGCTCAGCTGGCGAACACGTGGGGCGTGCCGATGTACGGGATGTACGTCGTGGCGCAGGAGACGTCCCCGGCGCCGGCCGCCGCGGTCCTGGTGGGGCCGCCGCCCCCGCCCGCCGAGGGTGGTGGCGGGCTGAACTGGCGCAACATCGCCTACGCCGCCGAGTGGTGGGTGTTCGGTGGCTTCGCCGTGCTGCTGTGGGTGCGGCTCGTGCGCGACGAGGTGCGGCACCGGCGCGAGGACGACGGCGCCGCCCTCGCGTGACGTCCCTGCGCGGTCAGCGCTCGT
The DNA here is from genome assembly GCF_000023105.1 of Beutenbergia cavernae DSM 12333. Taxonomy (NCBI): domain Bacteria; kingdom Bacillati; phylum Actinomycetota; class Actinomycetes; order Micrococcales; family Beutenbergiaceae; genus Beutenbergia; species Beutenbergia cavernae. The sequence continues at coordinate 3,397,821 of NC_012669.1, read as the reverse complement.
CGGCCATGGTGAAGGCCCCCGCCTCCAGCCGTTCGAGCAGTCGGCGCGTCCAGTCCGCCCGGCTGGCGGCCTCGTGGAGCCACAGCCCGAGCACGGCGCCGATCGGACCCCACTCCTGGGCCTCCAGGTCGGCCGGCGCCGCGTCGGCGATCGTCGCGTGCCAGGCGTCGAGGGCCTCGACGCGACGCCGCAGGAGTGTCACTGCCTCCTCCCGAGGCAGGTCGTCGATGAGGCCGACGGCGGCGGAGAGCTGATCGAGGCGCGGGTCACGGCTCGCGAGTGCCCCGCGCAGGAGCTCGAGGTAGGTGCTGTCGCCGTCGGGAGTCAGCTCGTACTCGACCCGCGGAGGCCCGCCCGCTTCGCTCGGTGCGACGTCGTGCGCCAGCAGGAGCCCGTCGCGGGCGAGGATCCCGAGGGCGTGGTAGACGGACCCGGAGCGGGCGGTCGACCACTCGTGAGCACCCCACGACTCCAGGTCCGCACGGACCTGGTAGCCGTGGGCGCGTCCCCGGCGCCGGACAGCGCCGAGCGTCAGGAGGCGGATCGTCGACACGGGATCATCCTGCCCGACGGCGGCGCGCACGCGGTTGGCCGGCCGAGCGGGGTCGGCCAACCGCGCGACGGGTGCGGGAGTCTGCCGGCGCGGCTCACGGCGTCGTCGTGCTGACCCACCACAGCGCACCGAACGCGATGAAGCCGCCCATGCCGCCCATGTCCTCCGACACCGGGACGACCACCTGGCCGCCGGCCGCCGTGGCGCGCTCGAGCGTCGCGGTCGGGTCCGGCACCGTGACCCAGAGCTGGAGGTGCGCGGGTTCGACGGGGAGCTCCTGGCACTGACTGCCGTCCGCGCCGCCGTCGGCGAAGAACAGGCTCCCGTCGCCGAGGCGAGCCTCGCCGTGGGTGACGCGCTCCGGGTCGGAGTCGAGCGGGACGCGGGCGAGGATCTCCGCGTCGAAGACGTTCTCGACGAACGCGATGAGCTCGGTGGCCTTCGGGACCATGAGGTACGGGGTCACGGACATGGGTGCGCTCCTTCTGGGTGGGCGCCGCGCGGCGCGGCTAGCCAAACTAGGCTAGAGCTACTAGCCGAGTTTGGCTAGTTGGGCGGGCTGCGGGCACAACGTCCACCGTGTGGTTGATCCCCCGAGCGGGTCGGTTCGGGGGACCAACCACACGGTCGAGCCGGTTCAGGGGACTAACCACACGGTCGGGTCGGTTCAGGGGACCAACCACACGGTCGGGCCGGTTCAGGGGACGAACCGCACGGTCGGGTCAGCCGGCGGCGAGCTTCTCCCGCAGCGGCCCGAACTTCGCGAGGGAGTCGGAGAGCCCACCGGGCCGCGAGCGCGCCAGCCACAGCTCCCGCTGGGTCACGAGCAGGTCGTCGAGCTCCGCCACCGACGGCAGCGCACCGCCACCGACGTCCGCGAGCAGCACCCGCGCCCCGAACCGGGCGAGCCGCGCGGCGTGCTGGAGCTCCGCGAGCACCAGGTCGGCGTCGGGGCCCTGCGGCGTCGCGAGGTCGAGGCTCGCGAGCTGCGCGTCGATCGTGCCGAGCACGCGCTCGACGGCGTCGGCCGTCAACCCGTCGGTCGTCACCATCCCGGAGCGACCCGGGAACAGCGACGCGAACAGCAGCGTCGCGTTGAGCGCCGGCATCCCCAGGTCGGTGCCGAGCGTCCCGAGCCGGACGAGCGCGTCGCCCGTGCGGTGCGTCGCGTCGCCGAAGGCGAGCTCCGCCGTCGTCGTCGCCAGGTCGAGGTCGGCGTTCGCCGCGGAGCACCACGCGACGGCGCCCCCGTACAGCAGCGGTGCGAACGCGACCGGCGGCGGCTCGACCATCCCGTGGTCGCCCCACTGGGTGAGCAGGAAGCCCGTGCCGCCGTGCGCGAGCGCCGTGGTCGCGGCGTCGAGGATGTTCTCGCGCGCGTTGTCCAGCCGTCCCACGATGGACTGCCAGGTGCCCGTGCCGGGCGCCACCCAGAACGGGATGCCGGCCGCGATGACGGCGGCGCCGCGAGTCGCGAACCCTCCGAGCTGTTGCTCGGGGGAGGCGTCGAACGCGGCCATCCGCTCCTTGGTCGCGGCGGGCAGGTCGAGCGCCCGCTCGATCGCGGACGGCGAGTCGTACAGCCACACGATCGGCACGCCGCCCAGGGCGGCCGCGTACTCCGGGTGGTGGGCGAGCACATCGGCCCAGTACTGCACCTCGTACCCGCGCTCGACGAGCGGGCCCAGGATGCGCTGCACGTACTCCACGTACACCGCACCGCGCCCCTCGGCGGCCACGCGGTCCCGCGAACGCCCGAGGCCGAGCTCGAACGTCTCGTCGGCGCCGATGTTGACGCGCCGGGAGGAGAAGTTCGGCAGCAGCTCCTCCAGCAGGCCGAGCGCGAACGCCGCGTTGTCCGCCGTCGGCTCCAGCACCGCCGGCTTCCGGACCGACCCCGCGAGCGTGTACCCGCCCGGGGACTCGGCGCGGTCGGCGTAGGTGTCGTGGGCGAGCCACCGCTCCATGTGCCCGAACACGTTCTGGTTCGGCACGAGCTCGATCCCGCGCGCGGCGCAGGAGGCGTCGAGCCACCGGACGTCGTCGGGCGTCAGAGGCGACGCGTCGGCCCACACCTCCTCGTGCCCCGCGTACGCGAACGTGTGCTCCGTGTACAGCTGGAGCTGCGTGTACCGCGCCGCCTCGAGCAGGTCCAGGATCCGGGTCAGCGTCTCCCGGGTGGGGACGCGGTCGCGGCTGACGTCGAGCATGAACCCGCGGTCCGGGAGGTCCGGCCAGTCGGTGATCTCGACGGCGGGAAGGGCTTCGCCGCCCGCGGCGAGCTGGGCGAGCGTCGCCCGGCCGTACCGCCGTCCGGCGTCGTCGGCGTACGCGAGCCGCACCTCGCCGTCGGCCACGCGCAGGACGTAGCCCTGCGGGGGCAGCGACGCGTCGGGCGTCTCGACGGCGACGACGCCGGCGGGGACGTCGTCGCCGTCGAGCGACGTGATGCTGCGCGGACGGGGGAAGAGGGAGTTCAGTCCTGCTGCCACGAGTGCCACAGTGCCGCATACTCGCGACCGGCGACGACGAGTTCGTCATGTGAGCCGATCTCGGCGATCCGGCCCTCCTCGATGACCGCCACCCGGTCGGCGTCGTGCGCCGTGTAGAGCCGGTGGGCGATCGCGACGACGGTCCGGCCCTCGAGCACGGCCGCCAGCGACGACTCCAGGTGACGCGCGGCGCGGGGATCCAGCAGCGACGTCGCCTCGTCGAGCACCAGGGTGTGCGGGTCGAGCAGCACGAGGCGGGCGAGCGCGATCTGCTGTGCCTGCGCCGGCGTGAGTGCTGCGCCCCCCGATCCGACCTCGGTCTCGAGGCCGTCGGGCAGAGCCCGCGCCCAGCCGAGCGCGTCGACGGCGTCCAGCGCCCGCTCGAGCTCGGCGTCGTCGGCGCCGACCTTCGCGAGGCGCAGGTTCTCCGCGAGCGTGCCCACGAACACGTGGTGCTCCTGCGTGACCAGCGCGACGTGCGAGCGCAGGTCCTCCAGCGGCAGGTCCACGAGGTCGACGCCGCCGACCTTCACCGTGCCGCCGGTGGGCGGGTGGATCCCGGCGAGCATCCGGCCGAACGTCGACTTGCCCGCGCCGGACGGACCGACGATCGCGAGCCGCTCACCGACGCCCAGGTCGAGGTCGATGCCGTGCAGCACGTTCACGCCCTCGCGGTACGCGTACCGCACGTCCTGCGCGACCAGGTGCTCGTCCTCCGGCTGCTCGTCCGTGGCGGTCCGGTCCGCCGGGACGTCGGACACGCCGAAGATCCGCGCGAGCGAGACGGTCCCGACCTGGATCTCGTCCAGCCAGAAGATCAGCTCGCCGATCGGGCCGATGACCTGCATCGAGTACAGCGCGATCGTCGTGACGGCACCGAGCGTCGCGTGCCCGGTCGACACCAGGTACGCACCCCAGACCAGCACGCCGATCATCGGCAGCACGAAGGCGGAGTCGATGGCGGGGAACAGCCAGGTCCGCAGGTACAGCGTCTTGCGCTCGGCGTCGAGGGTCTCGTCGATGTCGGCGTCCATCCGCGCGCGCCGCCGGGCGCCGAGGCTGAGCGCGTCGGTGGTCCGCGAGCCCTCGACCGACTCCGTGATGGTGCCGTTGATCGTCGCGTAGGCCGCCGACTCCCGCAGGTACGCCGGCGTGGCGCGCTTGAGGTACCACCGCGACCCGGCGACGAGCAGCGGGACGCCGAGGAACATCGCGAGGGCGACCGTCCAGTTCGTCAGCACACCGGCCGTGACCGTGAGGAGGATCGTCGACACGGCCACGAGGACCCGCGGGACGCCGAACCGCACCGTGTACTGCACGCGGTCGATGTCGTTCGTGGTGCGCGCGACCAGGTCGCCCGTCCCGGCCCGCTCGACCGTCGAGAGCGGCAGCGACGTCACGGTCTGGATGAACGACTCGCGCAGGTCCGCGAACACGCTCTCGCCGAGGATCATCGACGCCCGCTGCGCGTACCGCACGAAGATGGTCTGCGCGATGACGGCGACCACGAGGATGAGCACGGCCTGGTCGATCGCCGCGACGTTCGTGCCGCCCGCGACGTCGTCGACGATCCGGCCGAGCAGCCACGGTCCGGCGAGGCCGGCCGTGGCGGCGACGATGTGCAGCAGCACGACGCGGGTCAGGCCGCCCCGGTGCTCGCGGAGCATCTCGGCGGTCCGCGCGCGCAGCGCGGCGCCGTCGGCGACGGGGAGGTTCATCGCGTGGCTCCTTCCGGTTCGGTGGCGTCGTGGGTGTCCTCGGTGAGCGTGCCGGGTGTCTCGGCGGGCGAGTCGGCGACGGCGCGGCTCACCACGCGCCGGTAGGCGATCGCCGCGTCGGGGTCGATGCCGAGCTCCGTGGGTTCGCCGCGGGCCGCGCTCTCGCCGGCGCTGATGAGCTCGCGGTGGGTCCCGCGGGTCCGGACGCGCCCGTCCTCGACGAACGCGACGTCGTCGCACTGGTCGAGCACGAGCGGGCTGGCGGTGACGACGACCGTCGTGCGGCCGCGCCGCGCCTCGGCGAGCCGGGTCGCGATGCGCGCCTCCGTGTGGGCGTCGACGGCAGACGTCGGCTCGATCAGCACGAGCACCTCGGCCTCCGTGAGCAGAGCCCGCGCGAGCGCGACGCGCTGCCGCTGCCCGCCCGAGAGCGACCGCCCCTTCTCGGCGATCTCGCCGTCGAGGCCGTCCGGCACGGAGTCGAGGACGTCGGCGGCGTCAGCGATCCGCATCGCCTCGAGCATCTCCTCGCGGGACGCGTGGCTCCGGGCGTCGATCTCGTCGGCGAGCGTGCCGGTGAACAGCGTGGGCGTGGCCTCCGCGACGACGATCCGGTTCCGGATGTCCTCCACCCGCAGGTCGGCGAGCAGCGTGCCGCCCAGGCGCACCGGGGTGGCGCGCTCGGCGTCGTCGTCGAACCGGCCCAGGCGGGTGGCGATCGCGGCGCTCGAGTCCGGGTCGACGTCGACGAGCGCGACCAGCTCGCCGCGCCGGACGACGAGCCCGCTCGCCTCGTCCACGAGCACCGAGCCGGGTTCCGGCATGGCCTCGGGCTTCGCGCGGTCGGACACGGCCGACGTGACGGCCAGGACCTTGACGATCTTCCCCGCCGCGATGCGCGCGCGGGTGAGGATCTGCACGGCCTGCGTCGCGGAGCGCAGCGGCTCGGTGAGGAACGCCGCGTACCCGTAGAACGTCACGAGCTGACCGGGCGTGATCTCGCCGGCGATCGCGAGACGCGCGCCGTACCAGACGACGCCCGCCAGGAAGAGGCCAGGCAGGAGTGCCTGGAGCCCGTCGAGGATCGATTGCGTCTGCGCGACGGCGACGCCGGCGTGCCGCACCTTCTGCGACTGCACGCGGTATCGGCCCGTGAACACGTCCTCGCCGCCGATGCCGCGCAGGATGCGCAGACCGGAGACGGTGTCGGAACCGAGGGTCGTGAGCCGCCCGTTCGCTTCACGCTGGGCGGCCTGACGCCGCTGCAGCGGGCGCACGAGAAGCGCGAGCAGGCCGGCCACGACCGGGAGGCCGATGAGCACCGACAGCCCGAGCGTCGTCGAGCTGTCCAGCAGCACGAACGCCACGACGATGTACGCCACGCCGCCGCCGATCGCGCGCCCGGCGAACGCGAAGACCTCACCGAGCCGCAGTGCGTCGGACGCGACGGTCGCGACGACCTCGCCGGTGGGCAGCTCGCGGCGGATCGACTCACCGGTCCGGGTGACGTGGTGGCCGATGAGGCGCGAGGCGCCGAGAGACGCACGGAGCCAGTTGACGACGTCGATCCGGTGACCGATGACGTTCGCCCCGACCTGGACGATGCCGACGGCGAGCAGGATGAGGCACCAGCGGAACAGGGGCTCCGACAGGCCGTGCGTGAGCCCGTCGTCGATCGTGTTGCCGAGCACGAACGGGCCAGCCGCCTGAGCCACGGCGCCGACGACGCCGCACAGCGCGCCGCCGAGCACGAGGCCCCACTGGTGGCGTGCCTGCCAGCGGATGAACGCCCCCGGCCCCGTCAGCGGAGGGGGGTCGGAGTAGGGACGGGCGAAGTCGAGCACGAGAGACCACCGTACGGAGGGGATCAGGGCAGGGCGAGGGAATATGCGGCGTCGCCACGAAGGGGGGATCGGCCGGCTACCGGATGCGGGCCACCGAAGAGCATATGGCGTTCCGGGAACCGCCGCGACCCCCGAGCCGCACGTCCTCGAGGCCCCAGCGTGCAACCTCGAGCATGGTTGAGGTCAAGAGGTGTCACGCCCGGTCGACCGGCGACGACCTTGGGGCGCGTGCGTGATCCATGTCCCCGACGGCCGAGGTCGGTTCCGTCCCCCGTTCCACCGCCCGCTGTGGGGTCTCCGACGGTCCGGGCGCAGGGTCGGGGCCAGCGGGCGCCGCGTCACGCGAGCGTGGCGACCAGGGCGTCGTCCGCGTCGAGCAGCGCGTTCTCCGCGGACGTGAGCACCGAGCGCACCAGGGCGGCCGCGTCCGCCGCGGCGTCGTCGCTCGGCTCACCCCCGGCGGCGCTGACGGCTTCCGACACCGCCGCCGCGATCGCCGTCGCCCCTGCTTCGCGCTGCTGCGCGATCGCGTCGCGTGCCGCGCCCGCAGCGGCCGGGTCGCCGTCCCGGAGCGCCGCGACGTACTCCTCGTACAGCGGCACGCTCGCGTCCGCGTCGTCGGCCCGTGCGGCGCAGGCCGGCTCGAGCTCTGCGACCGGGCACCCGCCGGCGTAGATCTCAGCGAGCCGACGGGTCGGTTCCAGGTAGGCCGCCTCGACGGCGTCCGCCACCTCCGGCCAGGACGAGGGATCGTCCGGCAGGCAGCCCGTGGTCGCCACGTCGCACGCGCTGAGCAGGGCACCGAACGAGTCCAGGGCGGCGCGCTGGTCGGCATGCACCTGGGCGATCGCCGGGTACACGCCGCAGAACCGGGCCAGCACGGAGCTCGGCTCGGCGACGGCCGACTGGTAGGCGGCCACTGCGTCGTCGTCGGCGGCAGCCCGGGCCTCGACGTCGTCCCTGTTCGCGGCTGTCTCGCTCAGCTCCGCCGGTGGTCCCGGAGGCGGCGGAGCCGACGCCACCGCCTCGGCGTGCTGGTTCGCCCGCGCGCACGTGGCGTTGATCTCGTCCAGCTGCTCGACGGGCTCCGTGGCGAAGCCGTCGACCTGGGCGGACAGCCGCAGCGGCGGGTCGGGCAGGAGGGCGATCGTGCCGTCCTCCCAGGCGTCGAGCTCGCCCTGCCACGTCGCGAGGAGCTCCGCCTGGCGCTGCACCTCGCGCTGGTGCGCGTTCCACCACACGCCAGCCGCCACGAGCGCGAGGACACCGAGCACCGCGCCCGCGGCCAGCAGGCGCCGTCGCCTGGTCGGCTCGGGCATGGGACGTCCTCTCCTGGGGGCCGGGATCGACGACCAGCCTGCCATCGCGGGCTGCGAGAATGGCGGTACGACTCCGGCGAAAGAGGTACGCATGTCCACTCCGTCCGACCCGGACCGGCTCACGGGCGACGAGGCCGCAGCGGTGCGCGCGGAGGTCCGCGACGACGCCACGAAGGTCCGGAGCGCGTTCGGCCGGTACCGGATCATGGCGTTCGTCACCGGCGGCATGCTGCTCCTGCTGTGCCTGGAGATGCTGCTCAAGTACGTGTTCCACGCGAGCGGCGTCGACCCGGCCACCGGAGCGGCCCGGCCGGTGATCGGGAACTGGATCGCGATCGTGCACGGCTGGATCTACGTGATCTACGCCGTCACGGTGTTCGACCTCTGGTCGCGGATGCGGTGGACCCTCGGGCGGCTCGCCGTGATGATCGCCGGCGGCATCGTCCCCGTGCTGTCGTTCGTCGTCGAGCACCGGGCGAAGGGCTGGGTCGCCGAGACGCTGGCGCAGCGCTCCGGAGCCGCGACCGAGGGGTAGAGCAGCCGCCTATCCTGGGTGCGTGACCGCATCCGCGCAGACCGTCCCGGCCACATCGACGTCGGAGTCCCCGACCCCGCCGCCACCGCCCTCGCCGGCGACCCCGCGGCCCGTGCTCGTCGTCGACTTCGGGGCCCAGTACGCCCAGCTCATCGCCCGGCGCGTGCGCGAGGCGAACGTCTACTCCGAGATCGTGCCCCACACGTGGACCCCGGCCCAGATGCTCGAACGCAACCCCGCGGCGATCATCCTGTCCGGCGGGCCGTCCTCGGTGTACGCGACCGGGGCCCCGTTCGTCGACCCCGAGCTGTTCGCCGCCGGGGTGCCGGTGCTCGGGATCTGCTACGGGTTCCAGGCGATGGCGCAGGCACTCGGCGGCGACGTGGCGCAGACCGGGCTGCGTGAGTTCGGCGGCACCGAGGTCGAGGTGTGCGCCGCCGGCGTCCTGCTCGCCGGGACGCCCGAGCGCCAGACGGCGTGGATGAGCCACGGCGACGCCGTCCATCGGGCGCCGGACGGGTTCGAGGTGCTGGCGACGTCGTCCGGCTCGCCGGTGGCGGCGTTCGAGGACCGCGCGCGGCGGCTGTACGGCGTGCAGTGGCACCCGGAGGTGCGGCACTCGGCGCACGGCCAGGAGGTGCTGGAGCGGTTCCTGTACGACGGTGCGGGCCTGAGCCCGGACTGGACGCCGGGCAACGTGATCGCCGACCAGGTGGCGGCGATCCGGGCGCAGGTCGGTGACGCGCGGGCGATCTGCGGGCTCTCGGGCGGCGTCGACTCCGCCGTCGCCGCCGCCCTCGTGCAGCGCGCGATCGGTGACCAGCTCACGTGCGTCTTCGTGGACCACGGGCTGCTCCGCGCCGGCGAGGCGGAGCAGGTCGAACGCGACTTCGTCGACGCGACCGGCGTGCACCTCATGGTCGTCGACGCGCGGGAGCGGTTCCTGACGGCGCTGGCCGGCATCAGCGACCCGGAGCAGAAGCGGAAGATCATCGGCCGCGAGTTCATCCGGGTGTTCGAGGCGGCGGCGCGCGACCTGGTGGCCCAGGCGGGCGAGGACGGCGCCGACGTGCGCTTCCTCGTCCAGGGCACCCTGTACCCCGACGTCGTCGAGTCCGGGGGCGGCGAGGGCGCGGCCAACATCAAGAGCCACCACAACGTCGGCGGCCTGCCCGAGGACCTCGAGTTCGAGCTGGTCGAGCCGCTGCGCACCCTGTTCAAGGACGAGGTCCGCGCCGTCGGCCTCGAGCTCGGGGTGCCCGAGGAGATCGTCTGGCGCCAGCCGTTCCCGGGCCCCGGCCTCGGCATCCGGATCGTCGGCGAGGTCACGGCGGACCGGCTCGACGTCCTGCGCGCCGCCGATGCGATCGCGCGCGAGGAGCTCACCCGGGCGGGCCTCGACCGCGACATCTGGCAGTGCCCCGTGGTGCTGCTCGCCGACGTGCGGTCGGTGGGTGTCCAGGGCGACGGCCGCACGTACGGCCACCCCGTGGTGCTCCGGCCCGTCTCCAGCGAGGACGCGATGACGGCGGACTGGACGCGCGTCCCATACGACGTCCTCGCCACGATCTCGACCCGCATCACGAACGAGGTGGCCGAGGTCAACCGCGTGGTCCTCGACGTCACCAGCAAGCCGCCGGGCACCATCGAGTGGGAGTGACGTGCGCATCGTCCACGTCTCCGACTGCTTCGCGCCCCGGGTCGGCGGCATCGAGACGCAGGTGGGTGACCTCGCCGCTCACCAGGCCCGCGCCGGTCACGACGTCCACGTCCTGACGGCGACGGCGGCCCTGCCGCACCGCGGGCGGAACAGGTACCGGTCGACGGCGACGAGCGCCGACGGCGTCCGCGTGCATCGCGTCGCCTCGCGCGTCACGTTCGGCGTGCCGATCCACCCGCGGGGGCACGCGCTCGTCTCGCGGGCGCTCTCGGCGCTCGCCCCGGACGTCGTCCACGTGCACGCGGGCGTGCTCAGCCCGTTCGCGTTCGACGGCGCGCGGGCGGCGCGCGACCTGGACCTGCCGCTCGCGATCACGTGGCACTGCATGCTCGACGGCGTCGAGGGGGTGCTGCGCCGAGGCGCGTCCCTGATCGGCTGGGACGGTGAGAGCGCCGCCCTGTCGGCGGTCAGCGCGGTGGCGGCGGAGCGCGTGGCGCGGGCGCTCCCGCTCCCCGACGGCGAGCCGGCCGACGTCGGCGTCCTGCCGAACGGGCTCGACGTCGCGGTGTGGGCGCCGACCGGCCCGCGGGCGGACCGAGCGGCGGATGCGCCGCTCCGGGTGGTCGCGACCCAGAGGCTCGCGCCGCGCAAGAGGGCACGCGTGCTCGTGCGCGTCGTCGCCGACGTGGCGGAACGCATCGGCCCGGGCCGGGTGCGGCTCACCGTGGCCGGCGACGGCCCCGACGCCGGCGCCGTGCGGGCCGAGGCCGCCCGGCTGGGCGTCGCCGACGACGTCGAGCTGCTCGGCCGAGTGCCGCGCGCCGACCTGCCGGCGCTCTACCGGGAGCAGGACGCGTTCCTCTCACCCGCGCAGCTCGAGGCCTTCGGCATCGCGGCGTTGGAGGCACGTGCCGCCGGACTTGCCGTGGTCGCGCGGACGGGCACCGGGATCAGCGGGTTCGTCGCCGACGGCCGCGACGGGCTGCTGGCCGACGACGACGACGCGCTCGCCGACGCCGTCGTGCGCCTCGCCACCGAGCCCGACCTCCGGGCCGCGATCCACGCGCACAACGCGGCCACGCCTCCCGAGGCGGACTGGCTCGACGTGCTGGCCGCCGCGGAGCGGGAGTACGCGCGGGCGCGGCGCCTCGTGCGCTACTGAGCCCGGCCGGCCCGCGCCCGCTGGCCACACCTGGGCCGCCGCCCCGTTCACTCAGACCCGTGCGGCCGAGTCAGACCCTCCCGAGGGTCTGACTCGGCCGCAGGGGTCTGAGTCGCGAAAGGTGGAGTCGGGGTCAGTCGCGAGTGACGGTGACCCGCGGACCGGACGCGTCGTCCCGGCTTGCGCCGCGGCGTCGGCCGGCGAGCAGCGCGCCGATCAGGAGCGCGAGCCCTGCGCCGGTCAGCAGCACGATGAAGGTGAGCTGCAGGTCGATCCGCGCGCCGGAGGCGATCGCGATCAGCACGATCCCCACCGCCATGATGACGAGGCCCCACACGACGGTCCCGGGGCGCGGACCCCGCGACCGGAGCACCGGCGCGACGGGGGGCGTGATGACGACCGGCTCGTCACGGACCGGGGGTGTCGACGGTGTCGCCTCGCCCGTGGGCGGCACATCCCACGCCGTCGGCTCCACGGGCGTCGGGGTTGTCGGGAAGATCGGCTCGCTCCCTGCCTCCGGCTCCGGCTCCGGAGGCCGCTCGGGCTCCGAGTAGGGCTGCGGGTAGGGCTCAGGCGTGGGCAGCAGGACGTCGGTGGGCTCCTCGGGCGCGAGCTCGTGCCCCGCCGCAGGCTCCGCCGCCGTCGCGCGCTCGTCATTCGCCTCGTTCAGCTCGTTCGCCTCGTTCGCCTCGTCGGCCGGCGGGGTGCGGTCGTCGCTGCTCATCGGTCCTCCTCTGTGATCGTGACGTTGCCGGCCCCGACGTCGACCGTCAGGACCAGCTCGGCGGGCGTACCGTCAGCGACCTCGTCGCTGACGAAGTGCCGGGTGCCGGTGACGTCGCTGACGCGATCGACGTCGTCGTCGACGGCCCAGAGGACTGTCGAGTCGGCGGTGGTGACCTCCGCACGCACGGCGGCGTCCGGCGGGACGACGATGGTGACGTCGCCGGCAGCGACCCGGATCGGGACGTCGAGCGGGGTGGTCGTGAGCTCGATCTCGCTCAGGTCGAGCCGGGCAGACCCGACGCCCAGCCAGAATCCGTCCGCGGCCTGGTCCCGCGACGTCCAGGTCACGTCGGTGGTGCCCGCCACGTGCCCCTCGGCGTCCGCCCAGGACCACGGGCGGTGGGTGCTGTACGCCACCGGGAACCCGAGCAGGATGCCGACGATCGCGAGGAAGCCGAGCACTCCGCTCGTCCGGCCGCGCAAGCCCGACACGACGATCCCGGCGCCGATCAGGACGACCGCGGCGGCCACGGCCAGGGGCACCACGCGGCCGTCGAGCACGTTCATGCGGTCGGCCACGAGCAGGGCGGCGGTGGCGAGGACCGCCAGGGCGACGACGACACCCACCGTCGTCGATCCGGGTCCCAGAGGACGCGGGCGGGGTGGTCGCGGGGGCCGCGGGGGGCGCGGGGGTCGGGGCGGTTGCGGCGGCCGGGGCGGCTGCGGCGTCCGGCCGGCACCCGGGACCGGGTACGAGACCTGCGGCGCCGGGGAGCCGGAGGCCGCGGACGTCGGCGCGGCGAACGCGGCCGAGGTGCGCTCCGGCCCGGCGGGCGCAGGCGGCGGCACGGGCGAGGTCGTCCCGCCCAGCGGGGGCTGGCCCGTGGCGGGCGACGAGCTCGACGGCGCCGGACCGGCGCCGGCCCACGGGCTCGGTCCGGCGGGCGGCGTCGGCACCTGCGTGCCGCCACCGCCACCGCCATCCCGGCGTCGGCCGCTCACGAGGGCGACCAGGAGCACGATCGCGACGGCGACGGTAGCGATCCAGCCGAGCGTCCACACCCAGCCGAAGCCCGGCGGCGTCCACCACCACACCCACCGGTTGCCGACGCTCAGGCCGACGACCACGAAGGCCAGCGCACCGAGGATCGCGACGTCGAACGTGCCGCGCAGGGTCTCCTGCAGATGGATGCGGCCGTCGCGGCGCTCCGGGAGCAGCGCCCAGGCGACGCCGTAGAGGACGAGCCCGAGGCCTCCGAAGAGCACGCTGACGGCGAAGATCCCCCGGACGAGCAGGGGGTCGACGCCGAACCGGTCGGCGAGCCCCCCGCCGACGCCGCCGATCCAGCGATCCTCCGAGCGCGTGACGCCCACCCGGCGCACGGCGTCGAAGAAGCCGGTGGCGGGGCCGGTGGCGCTGGTGGCGGCCGGTGGGACGCCGGGCGCGGCAGGGTCGGTCGGCGGGTCGGGGGGCAGGTTCGTGCTCATGCCACGATCGTCCCGCTCCGGGGCGCCGTCGGGACATCCGGGGACACCCTGAACCTCCCCCTGAGTTCGGCCGGCACGCACCCTGGTTCGACCCCGAGCCCGGGGTCCGGGCCTCGCACCTCGTGCCACGATCGGGGGATGACCGAGGCCCGACTCCCGCTGCGCCGTCCCGATGAGGGCCGGTGGATCGGTGGTGTCGCCCGCGGGCTCTCCGTGCACCTGCGGATCCGCGTGGACCTCGTCCGGTGGGCGTTCGTGGCGCTCGGCCTGCTCGGGGGTGCGGGCCTCGTGCTGTACGTCTTCTGGTGGGTCACGATCCCGCCCGGGAACCCTGCCGACGCGCTCGCGCGGGAACGGCCGAGCACGTGGACCCGCCTCGTGCGCCCACCGCAGGACCCGGACGCCGCCGCCGTGCCGCCGCGCCGGATCCGCGTGGCCGACATCGGGATCGCGCTGGGGCTGCTGGCGGTCGCGGTGGTCGTCCTGGCGCAGCGCTCCGGCATGAGCACGGAGACCCGCTGGTACGTGCCGGTCCTCCTGCTGCTGGCCGGTACCGCGTTGGCGTGGAGCCAGCTCGACGCGCGGCGCTCGGGGGCGGACAGCCCGCGGGTCAGCCGGCTGCGCCTCGTCGGCGGTCTCGTCATCGCAGCCGCGGGGGTCCTGCTCCTCGTCGGCCAGGAGGCCGACCCGGCGCTGCTGCTGCAGTCGGCCGTGGCCGCGCTCGCCGTCCTCGCGGGTGTCGCGCTCGTGCTCGCACCGTGGTGGCTCCGGCTGGTCCGCGAGCTCGGCGACGAACGCGCCGCGCGGGCGCGCGAGTCGGAGCGCGCCGACATCGCCGCCCACCTGCACGACTCCGTGCTCCAGACGCTCGCCCTCATCCGCGCCCGGGCGACGGACGCGGACGTCGCGCGGCTCGCGCGGGCCCAGGAGCGCGAGCTGCGGACGTGGCTCTACGACGACCGCTCGGCCCCCGGCACGTCGCTCGCCGCGGAGGTGGCGGACGTCGTCGCGCACGTCGAGGACACCCGGTCCGCGCCCGACGGGAGCGCCGTCGCCGTCGAGACCGTCGTTGTCGGCGACTGCATCCCGGACGAGACGACCCACGCCCTGCTGCTCGCGACGCGCGAGGCGCTCGTGAACGCCGTCGCGCACGGCCGCCCGCCCGTGTCGCTCTATGTCGAGGTGGGCGCGCAGGACGTCGAGGTGTTCGTCCGTGACCGCGGTGACGGCTTCGATCTCGACGCCGTCCCGTCCGACCGGTTCGGGGTGCGGGAGTCGATCATCGGCCGGGTGCGACGGCGTGGTGGCGACGCGTCCGTACGATCGTCGGACGCCGGCACGGAGGTGCGTCTTCGCGTCCCGGCGCCGGCGCGGGACGGGAGCGCCGGACCCGCGGCGACGACCGCCACGGCCGCAGGCCGCCAGGAGGAGGAGACATGACGGAGCCGACCGGCCACGGGCCGACGGAGGGAGCCGCCCCGGCGCAGCTGCCCGTCGACGTGGTGCTCGTGGACGACCACCTCATGTTCCGCACCGGCGTGCGCGCCTCCCTCGACGAGCGGGTGCGGATCGTGGGGGAGGCCGAGACGGTCGACGAGGCGATCGCGCTCGTCCGCTCGCTGCGGCCGCCGGTGGTGCTGCTCGACGTCCATCTCCCCGGCGGCGACGGCGGGGGCGGGGCCGAGGTGGCCCGCGCGTGCGCGGAGCTGGCGCCCGACGTGCGGTTCCTCGCACTCTCGGTGTCCGACGCCGCGGAGGACGTGGTCGCCGTGATCCGCGCCGGCGCGCGCGGGTACGTGACGAAGTCGATCACCGGGACGGACCTGTCCGACGCCGTCGTGCGCGTCGCCGGGGGAGACGCGGTGTTCTCGCCTCGGCTCGCGGGGTTCGTGCTGGACGCGTTCGGGGCGATCGGCGGCGACGTCGCGACCGGCGACGAGCTCGACAAGCTGACCGCCCGGGAGCGCGAGGTCATGCGGCTCATCGCCCGCGGCTACACGTACCGCGAGGTGGCGAGCGAGCTGTTCATCTCGATCAAGACCGTGGAGACGCACGTCTCCGCCGTGCTGCGGAAGCTGCAGCTGTCGTCGCGGCACGAGCTGACGCGGTGGGCGGCGCAGCGCCGGCTCCTGTAGGCGGCGAATCGATCCAAACGTCGCGATTTGCGGCCTGGACGGCGCGCAAGCGACCACGTGAGCCCACTGGATCGTTTCAACCAGGGGGAGGAAGCGACGGCGAACGGCGGGGGCGGCATGTGAGGTGGCGCGCGGGCCGACGACGCTGCCCGCCTCAGGCGCCGGCGAGGTGCTCGAGCGCGAGCCGGTACCCGTCGAAGCCGCGACCCGCGATCACGCTCGAGGCGTACGGCGTCACGACCGACGTGTGCCGCCACACCTCCGGGCGCGACGAGGGGTCGGACAGGTGCACCTCGACGAGCGGCGCGACCAGCTGAGCGCACGCGTCAGCGATCGCGTACGAGTAGTGCGTCCAGGCCGCCGCGTTCAGGACGACGGGCAGCGCGCCGTCGGCCGCCTCGTTGAGCAGGTCGACCATGACCCCCTCGTGGTTCGTCTGCTCGAAGCGCACCGTCAGACCCAGCGCGTCGCCCCACTCCCGGCAGAAGCGCGCCAGGTCGGCGAGCGTCGCGGTGCCGTAGATCTCCGGCTGCCGCACACCCAACCGGTTGAGGTTCGGCCCGTTCAGCACCATCACGTCGCGTCGCTGCACGCTTCCTCCTCGCGTCGGGTCCGACCGTACCGGTCGCCGTCGCCTCGCCGTCGCCTCGCCGTCCCCTCGCCGTCGCCCGGCAGACCGACGGCCCGGCCGCCGTGACGCCGCACGGAATGGCGGCTGCCGCGCCCCCTGGCGTAGCGTCACGGCCATGCAGACCCTGTACTACGTCCTCCTCGTCCTGCACCTCATCGGATGGGCGATCACGCTGGGCGGCGTGCTCGTGAACTTCCGCCCGCCACGGATCGCGACGGGGGTCATGCACGGCATCCTCACGGCTCTCGTCACCGGCATCCTCATGGTCGGGATCGCCTCCGCCAGCGACGCCGTCGACGACCCGAACAACATGAAGATCGGCGTCAAGCTCGTCATCGCGCTGCTCGTCACGGGCCTCGTGATCTTCGGCGCCCGCCGGCCCGAGAAGGTCACCGCTGGGCTCCTCGGCTCGATCGCCGGGCTCACCGTCGTCAACATCGCGATCGCCGTCCTCTGGCGCTGAGCGCTCCGCCGAGTGCGTGACCTCTCGCGCGACCCGCCGGGCGGGATCGGGAGACATCACGCACTCGACGGCGTTCGGGCCGACGGACGTCGTGCCGGCGGCTCCCGCAGGAGTCAGTCGCGGCCGAGCGCCGCGCGCACCGACACCCTCGGCCCCGTCCGTAGCAGCGATCCCGTGTAGATCCGGGCGGCGACGGCGACGACGCCGAGCGTCGTCACCACGAGGACGGCCAGCGAGAGCAGCGGCTCCCACCACGCGGCCTCGCCCAGGAACAGTCGCACCGGCATCGCGACCGGCGCGCTGAACGGCACGTAGGACGCGATGGTCATCGCGACCGGGTTGTCGTTGAGGAAGACGACCACGAAGTACGGGATCATCACGAGCATCATCGCCGGCATCATCACCGACCCGATGTCCTCCTGCCGCGACACGAGCGACGCCCCGGCGGCGAAGATCGCCGCGACGAGCACGAAGCCGACCAGGAAGAACACGACGAACCACACGAGTGGCGCACTGAGCAGGTCGAGCAGCTCGTTCTGGCCCGTCAGCACGAGGCCGAGCGCGGCCACGGCGCCGATGGCCGCCGTCTGCCCGACGGCGACGACGCTGTTGCCGAGCACCTTCCCCGCGAGCAGCGCGCGCGCCGGCACGGCGGAGAGCAGGATCTCGACGATCCGGGTCTGCTTCTCCTGGACCGTGTTCTGGGCGATCATCGAGCCGGAGCCGATCGCCGACATCATGAAGACGAGCCCGAACGCCAGCGACACGAGGTAGCGGATGCCGTCGTTGGTCGCCGTCTCCTCGAGCAGCTCGACGGGCGGGGTCACCGACAGCGCGGAGAGCACGTCGGCCGGCGCCTCGGTCAGCGCGACCACGGTGAACCCGAGCTCGGACTCGGCGTCCGGCACGAGCGCGGCGGCGACGTCGCCCGACCGGACGAGCTCCTCGGCCGCCGCGGCGTCGTCGGCGGGAACCGCCTCGATGCCCTCGACGGAGGAGACGGCGTCAGCGGTCCCCGCGACGACGGCGACCCGCGTGTCGTCCTGCGGCCCGCCGCCGATGAGGCTCGAGACGATGATGCCGCCGAGCACGATGACGAGTGTGATCGCCGTCGAGATGAGGAACGACTTGCTCCTCACCTGCGTGGTGATCTCCCGCTCGGCGACGAGCAGCGACGCCGCGCCGAACGACATGGGGCGGCGCCCCCCGGCGCCTGTACGTTCCCGCGTGGGGGTCTGCGTGGTCATGCGGCACCCTTCTCATCGCTGTCGGGCGACTCGTCGGTGACGACGTCGCGGAAGATCTCGCCGAGCGTGGGCCGGATCGGCGTGAAGGACGTGACGGGACCCCGCTCGACGGCAGCGCGCAGCACGTGCTGGGCTGCGGCGTCGTCGGCCTCGAAGAGCGCGGAGCCGCCGTCGAACTCGACGACCTCGACCCCGGGCACGCCTCGGACCCAACCGACGTCGGTCGCCGCGGTGAGCTCGTACCGGCTCGCGGAGAACTGGTCGCGCAGGCTGTCGCGGGAGCCGGCGGCCCGGATGCGTCCGCCCGAGATGATGACGAGCCGGTCGCACAGCCGCTCGACGAGATCGAGCTGGTGCGAGGAGAACAGCACGGGGACGCAGCGCTCGGCATGCTCGGCCAGCACCGCCACGACGACGTCGACGGCGAGCGGGTCCAGCCCGGAGAACGGCTCGTCGAGGATGAGGACGGCGGGGTCGTGCACGAGCGCCGCGGCGATCTGCACGCGTTGCTGGTTTCCCAGCGAGAGCGACTCGAGCGGGTCGTCGGCCCGTTCGGTCAGGCCGAGCCGGTCCAGCAGCGCGCGCGCCTGGTCCTCCGCCGCGTGCCGCTCGAACCCGTGCAGGCGGGCGAGGTAGGTGAGCTGTTCCGCGGCCTTCATCTTCGGGTAGAGCCCGCGCTCCTCGGGCATGTACCCGAACGTGCGCCGCTGCTCGCCGCCGAGCGGCCGGCCGTCGAGCGTCACCGACCCCGCGTTCGCGGCGAGCACCCCGAGGATGATCCGCATCGTCGTCGTCTTGCCCGCGCCGTTCCCGCCCACGAAACCCGTCAGCAAGCCCCGTTCGACGGTGAAGGACACGTCGTGGAGCACCTGCCGGTCCCCGAAGGACCGGTCGATGCCGTCCAAGCGCAGCATGGTTCGCCTCTCGTCGGGTGGTACCTCGACGGTAGGGCGCGACGGCGTGGCGGCGCCTCCGGCGTGCGACGGATCTTCCCTCTCCGCCGCGCGGCGGAGAGGGCGGCTCAGTCCCCTCCGGCCAGACCGTGCCGGTAGGCGTAGGCCACGGCCTGCACCCGGTCCCGCAGCTGGAGCTTGGCGAGCACGTTCGAGACGTGGGTCTTCACCGTGGCCCGCCCGACGACGAGCTCGGCGGCGATCTCGTCGTTGTTGAGCCCGCGGGCGAGCAGGCGCAGGACGACCAGCTCACGTTCCGTGAGCGCCTGCGCTGCCGGCGACGGTGCCGGCGGCGGTCCGGCTTCGCGGGCGACAGCGCGTTCGATGACGGCGCGGGTCACCTCGGGCGAGAGGAGCGCGTCTCCCGCGGCGACCGACCGGACGGCCGCCGCGAGCTGGTCCGGGCGGGACGTCTTGAGCAGGAACCCGCTGGCGCCGGCGGCCAGGGCCGCGTGCAGGTAGTCGTCGCGGTTGAACGTGGTGAGCACGAGCACACGTGCGTGGGAGCGGGGGTCGGCGACGATCCGTCGGGTCGCCTCGATGCCGTCCATCCCGGGCATCTCCACGTCCATGCAGACGACGTCGGGCTGTGTGCCCGCGACGACGTCGAGCGCCTCCGCACCCGAGCCCGCCTGCCCGACGACCTCGAGGCCGGGCTGCGCGCCGAGGATCGTCGCGATGCCCTCGCGGAGCAGCACCTGGTCGTCGACGAGGACGATGCGGACGGCGTCGGCCCGCGCGCTCACGCGGGCCCGCCGGTCGGCAGCGGCACGTGGGCGCGGAGGACGTAGCCGCCGCCGCGCCGCGGGCCGACGTGGAGCGTGCCCCCGTCCGCGGCGACCCGTTCGCGCATGCCGAGCACGCCCAGCCCGCCCGTCCCCGCGGGTGCCTGCCGGCGACGGCGACCGGCGCCGTCGTCGGTCACCTCCAGCTCCACGGCACCGACGAGATAGCGCAGGCGCACGTCCGCGCTCGCGCCGCGGCCGGCGTGCTTGCGGACGTTCGTGAGCCCCTCCTGCGCGATGCGGTACAGGTTGAGCGAGACCAGCGGCGGCAGGCGCACCTCCTCGCCGACCACCTCGAACCGCACCGGCGTGCCGGCGACCCGCGCGTCGGCGACGAGCTCCTCGAGGCGTTCGACGCCGAGGGAGCCGACGGGTTCGTCGCCGCCGGGAGCGGGAGCGTCCTCGCGCAGCGTGCCGAGCAGGCCGTGGAGCTCGGAGACCGCCTCGCGGGCGGAGTCCTCGACATGCTCCAGGGCGACCGCGGAGCGGGCGGGATCGGTGGCCGCCAGCGTGCGCGCCGCGGCGGCCTGCACGCCCATGAGCGAGACGTGGTGCGCGACGGCGTCGTGCAGCTCCCGCGCGAGGCGGAGCCGTTCGATCGTCACGGCCTGCGCCTCGACCTTCGCGCGTTCCGCGACGAGCTGGCGGGCCCGTTCCTCGAGCCGCGCCCGGTTCCGCGCGGCCGCCCACGCGTGGTTGCCGAACCAGTACGCGCCGGCGAAGTACAGGACGTTGATCATCAGCTGGATGAGCAGGTACGCCGCCAGCGGCGTCAGGCCGCCGGGTCCGAACGCCACCTCCTCGCCCTCGGGCGGGTCGGTGGCGACGCGGAAGAAGCTGGTGAGGAGCCAGAGCAGCATCAGGTCGACGACGAGCGCCCGGACGACGACCGCCCGCCGGCGGTTCAGCTCCCACGCGCCGACCGTGTAGATGGCGCAGAACAGGGCGATGTTGAGGAAGACGGTCTCCGGGACCGCGATCTCGCCCGCGACGACGAACGCGGCGGCCACCACGCCGGCGACGGCGCTCGGCCACCGGCGCCGCCACGCGAGAGGGGCGATGGCCGCGGCCAGGACCAGCACGGACACCTGCGGCGACGCGGGGTCGGGCAGCATGTTCGTCGCGCGGTACAGGAGCATCGAGAGCACGGCGCCGGCGAAGAGCCCGGCGGCGCCGAGCGCGTCGTTCCGTCGCTGCGCCGGCGTGGCCGGCGGCCGCCGCCACTCGGCGGTCTCCGGATCCGGGGCGCCCTCGGGCGCGGGTGGATGCGCGCGGCCGACGACGGCGGCAGGGTCGTTCGGGGGCACGCTCGTGGCGGCCGCGTCCCGAGCATCCGACGTCGTCACGGCATCCACGCTAGTGCCGGGCGCGGGCCGCGATGTGGGCAGCGGCGCCTACGCTGGGACCGCCATGACCTCGCTCTTCGACAACCTCCCGCTCACCGGCGCTCTCGCCGCCGACACCGCGACGGCGCACAGCGCCGTGACGGCCGACGGCGCGCGCCTCCCGGGCCTCGTCCCGCCCCGGGAAGACGCACAACCCGAGCCCGTCCGCGGCGGCCGCGGCCGCGACGCCGAGGCGCTGCTCGAGGGGCTGAACCCGCACCAGCGGGCGGCTGTCGTGCACTCCGGCCCTCCGCTGCTCATCATCGCCGGTGCCGGCTCGGGCAAGACGCGTGTGCTCACGCACCGCATCGCGTACCTGCTGGCGACGCGGCGCGCGCGCCCGGGCGAGATCCTCGCGATCACGTTCACGAACAAGGCGGCGGCCGAGATGCGCGAGCGGGTGGAGGCGCTCGTGGGTCCACCGGCCCGCGCGATGTGGGTGTCGACGTTCCACTCCGCCTGCGTGCGCATCCTGCGCCGCGAGCACGCGGTGCTCGGCCTCCGGTCGAGCTTCTCCATCTACGACGCCGCCGACTCCCTGCGTCTCATGACCCTCGTGTGCCGCGAGCTGGGTCTGGACCCGAAGCGGTACCCGCCCAAGGCCTTCATCCACCGCGTCTCCGACCTGAAGAACGAGCTCGTGGACCCGGACGCGTTCGCGGCGGGCGTGGGTGGCTCGAACCCGTACGAGGAGAACCTCGCCGAGGCCTACCGGATGTACGCGCAGCGGCTGCGGCAGGCGAACGCGCTGGACTTCGACGACCTCATCATGACCACGGTGAACCTGCTCCAGGCGTTCCCGGCCGTCGCGGAGCACTATCGCCGCAGGTTCCGCCACGTGCTCGTGGACGAGTACCAGGACACCAACCACGCGCAGTACGTCCTGGTGCGCGAGCTCGCGGGCGTCGCCACGCAGGCGTACGACGACGGCGGCGACTCCGACCTCGACCGTGGCCCGGCGCCCGTGCTCCCCGCGGAGCTGACCGTCGTCGGCGACGCCGACCAGTCCATCTACGCGTTCCGCGGCGCCACGATCCGCAACATCCTCGAGTTCGAGGCCGACTACCCGGACGCGACGACGATCCTGCTCGAGCAGAACTACCGCTCGACGCAGAACATCCTCTCCGCGGCGAACGCCGTCATCGCCCGCAACCCCGACCGCAAGGCCAAGAACCTGTGGACGGCGGCCGGCGCCGGGCCGAAGATCATCGGCTACGTCGCCGACTCCGACCACGAGGAGGCGCGCTTCGTCGCCGAGGAGATCGACCGGCTCGGCGACGCGAGCGGCGTCCGGCCGGGCGACGTCGCCGTCTTCTACCGCACGAACGCGCAGTCGCGGGCGCTGGAGGAGGTCCTGATCCGCGCCGGCATCCCGTACAAGGTGGTCGGCGGCACGCGGTTCTACGAACGGCGTGAGGTCAAGGACGCGATCGCCTACCTGAGGGCCATCGCGAACCCGGACGACGCCGTCAACGTCCGCCGCATCCTCAACGTGCCCAAGCGCGGCCTGGGGGAGCGCAGCGAGGCCGTCATCGCCGCGTACGCGGAGCGGGAGCGGATCTCCTTCGGCGCGGCGCTCGAGGCGGCCGCCGACGTGCCCGGCCTGGCGACGCGCGCTCTCGGCATCGTCACGGAGTTCGCGCGGCTGCTGGCCGACCTCCGTGCGATGGCCGCCGGCGGTGCCACGCCCGCCGAGGTGCTGGACTCCGCGCTCGACCGGTCGGGATACCTCGCCGAGCTGCGCGCGAGCGACGACCCGCAGGACGCCACGCGTGTCGAGAACCTGGCCGAGCTGCACGCGGTGGCGGCCGAGTTCTCCGAGGCCGACCCGGACGGCGACCTCGGCGACTTCCTCGAGCGCGTGGCGCTCGTCGCAGACACCGACCAGCTCCCGGACGACGACGCGTCGGGCGGCGTCGTCACGCTCATGACGGTCCACACGGCGAAGGGTCTGGAGTTCCCCGTCGTGTTCGTGACCGGGCTGGAGGACGGCACGTTCCCGCACGCCCGGTCGCTGGCCGACCCGGCGGAGCTCAGCGAGGAGCGCCGTCTGGCCTACGTCGCCCTGACCCGCGCCCGGGAGCGCTTGTACATCTCGCGTGCCGCCGTGCGTACAGCGTTCGGCGTACCGCACGAGCTGCCGGCGTCCCGGTTCCTCGACGACATCCCGGACGAGCTCCTGGACTGGCGGCGGGCGGAGTCGAGCATGCAGCAGCTCCGCGGGTCGTGGGGGAGCGGCGGCGTCGGGTCCGGCCGAGTCCGGTCGGGCGCCACCGGAGGGACGGGGCCGCGCACCGCGCCGAGCCAGGCCACAGGGGCGACGTTCGGGTCCGCGACGCCGCGCGCGGACGTGCCGAGCCTCGACGTCGGCGACCGGGTGACGCACGACGCCTACGGCCTCGGCACGGTCGTCGCGCTCGAGGGCGCCGGGTCGAGCCAGGTCGCGAAGATCGACTTCGGGACGGACGGCGTGAAGCGCCTCCTGCTGCGCTACTCGCCGGTCACCAAGCTCTGAGGCGCACCAGGCCGGGGCGCCCGCCGATGTCACACTCCGGCCTAGCAGTCTCGTCCTGTAGCCATGAGTGAGAGCACGGCACGGAACACGACTCCGCCTCTCCGTCTCGTCGCGCGACAGCCGGACGTGGCACGGTGAGTGCGCGCTGCCAGATCCTCGCGGAGCTCTACGACGAGGCGCGGCCGCGGCTGGTCGGCGTGGCCTACGCGATCCTCGGGAGCTACGCCGAGGCCGAAGACATCGTCTCGGAGTGCTGGATGCGGCTCGTGGAGGCGGACGCGGGTCAGCCGGTGCTGGACGTCGAGGGGTGGTCGATCGTCGCGGTGTCGCGCGCGGCGATCGACGTCCTGCGGTCCGCTCACCATCGCCGCGAGTCGTATCCCGGTTCCTGGTTGCCGGAGCCGGTGGTCGATGCGGCGGACCCGGACCCTGCGGACCGGGTGACGCTCGACGATCGCCTCCGCTACGCGCTCCTCGTCGTCCTCGAGTCGCTCTCGCCGGCCGAGCGGACGGCGTGGGTGCTGCACGACCTGTTCGAGCTGACGTTCGCGGACGTCGCTCGGGTCGTCGGTCGATCGCCGGCGGCCGTGCGGCAGCTCGCAGCCCGCGCACGCCGGCACGTGGCCGAGCGTGCTCCGCGGTTCGACATCGCCCCGGCGGAGCACCGTGCGGTGGTGGAGCGGTTCCTCGCGGCCGCGACGGGCGGCAGCCTCGCCGATCTCGTCAGATACCTCGACCCCGACGTCGTGCTGACCAGTGACGGCGGCGGGGAGGTCAGCGCGGTCCGGCGCCCCGTCGTCGGCGCGGATCGGGTCGCCCGGTTCCTGGTGGGGATCGCCGGGCGGGTCCGACCCGACGAACGCGTCGTCGTCGTCTCGGTCAACGGAGCGCCCGGTCTGGCCGTGTTCCGCGCCGCCGCGCTCACGGACGTCATCGCGCTCACGGTCTCCGGTGGGCTCGTCTCGCGGGTCGACTTCGTACGAGCGCCGGCGAAGCTCGAGCGCGCCTGGCGCAGCGGAGCGGCATCATGAGCACCGCACCCGCCGGCCGCACGGTCCTGGCGCACGTGCGGCGCGGGAGCGGCGAGCCCGTCGTCCTGCTGCACGGCATCGGTGGCGACCGCGGCGTCTGGGACCGCGTGATCCCGATGCTCGCCGGGCACCATGACGTGCTGGCGGTCGACCTCCCGGGTTTCGGCGACTCGCCGACTCTCGCGCCCGGTGACGAGCCGAGCCCGAGGCGCCTCGCCGCCGCCGTCGCCGCGACGCTCGACGAGCTCCGCATCGAGCGCCCCCATCTGGTCGGGAACTCGCTCGGCGGCTGGATCGCGCTCGAGCTCGCCCAGCGGCGGCCGGTCGCCAGCGTGACGCTCCTCAGCCCGGCCGGGCTCTGGCGACGGCGGACCCCGGCGTACTGCCGGGTCAGCCTGCTCGGCACCTGGTGGGCGTGCCGCCGCGGCGCCGGCGTCCTCCATGCGTTGTCGCGGTGGCCGTGGTCCCGGCGACTCGTCTTCTGGCAGATCCTCGGTCACCCCGAGCTGGCCACGCCCGGTGGCGCGCAGGGTCTCGTCACGGCGATGGGCACCGGAGGGGGCTTCCGCTCGACGCTCGCCGCCACGCTCCCGATCCGGTTCGTCCGGCACGGCGAAATCGACGCTCCGGTCACGCTGGCGTTCGGCACGCGCGACCGCATCCTGCTCCCGTGGCAGAGCCGGTTCACCCACGAGCTGCCTCCGCAGACGATCGCCGCAGAGCTCCGCGGCGCTGGACACGTCCCGATGCCCGACGCCCCCGACGCCGTGGCGGCGGTCGTGCTGGCGACGACGGCTCGCGCCGTGCGGTCGAGCTGACCTCGTGCGTGCCCACGCTGGAGTCGGAGGAGAAGAGAGCACGCGGATGCGCGGCTCGTTCTCCGATGCGCGCTCCCTGTACCGGGTCACGGGCTGGCTGTACCTGGTCAATCTCGTCATCGCCGGCACGGCGACCGTCCAGGTGCTCCCGCGGTTGATCGTCCCCGGTGACGCCTCCGCGACGGCCGACAACGTTCTCGACGCGGAGTGGTTACTACGAGTCGCGATCACGGGGGACCTGGTCGCGATGGCGCTCGAGGCGGCCGCCGACGTGCCCGGCCTGGCGACGCGCGCTCTCGGCATCGTCACGGAGTTCGCGCGGCTGCTGGCCGACCTGCGTGCGATGGCCGCCGGCGGTGCCACGCCTGCCGAGGTGCTGGACTCCGCGCTCGACCGGTCGGGATACCTCGCCGAGCTGCGCGCGAGCGACGACCCGCAGGACGCCACGCGTGTCGAGAACCTGGCCGAGCTGCACGCGGTGGCGGCCGAGTTCTCCGAGGCCGACCCGGACGGCGACCTCGGCGACTTCCTCGAGCGCGTGGCGCTCGTCGCAGACACCGACCAGCTCCCGGACGACGACGCGTCGGGCGGCGTGGTCACGCTCATGACGGTCCACACGGCGAAGGGTCTGGAGTTCCCCGTCGTGTTCGTGACCGGGCTGGAGGACGGCACGTTCCCGCACGCCCGGTCGCTGGCCGACCCGGCGGAGCTCAGCGAGGAGCGCCGTCTGGCCTACGTCGCCCTGACCCGCGCCCGGGAGCGTTTGTACATCTCGCGTGCCGCCGTGCGTACAGCGTTCGGCGTACCGCACGAGCTGCCGGCGTCCCGGTTCCTCGACGACATCCCGGACGAGCTCCTGGACTGGCGGCGGGCGGAGTCGAGCATGCAGCAGCTCCGCGGGTCGTGGGGGAGCGGCAGCGTCGGGTCCGGCCGAGTCCGGTCGGGCGTCACCGGAGGGACGGGGCCGCGCACCGCGCCGAGCCAGGCCACCGGGGCGACGTTCGGGTCCGCGACGCCGCGCGCGGACGTGCCGAGCCTCGACGTCGGCGACCGGGTGACGCACGACGCGTACGGCCTCGGCACGGTCGTCGCGCTCGAGGGCGCCGGGTCGAGCCAGGTCGCGAAGATCGACTTCGGGACGGACGGCGTGAAGCGCCTCCTGCTGCGCTACTCGCCGGTCACCAAGCTCTGAGGCGCACCAGGCCGGGCGCCCGCCGATGTCACACTCCGGCCTAGCAGAACGCCGATGACACGATCCGGTCTCCGCCGCCGCGTCGCGCCGACGATGCGGGTGCACTGGCGATAGCGTGCGCCCGGGCCAGGAGTCGCGATGGGTCGCCGCGGTGTCGGGAGGTCGGTGTGAGCACGACGCTGACTCGCGCCCGCCCCGAGCCTGCCGCGCCGTCGCCGGGGCGGTCGGGGCGCACGACGACGGCGCCGCACGCTCCGAGCCGGCCGTCGTCGTCCCGGATCCGGGGTCTCGACGGGCTGCGCGCTCTCGCCGTGCTCGCCGTGCTCGTCTATCACACGTGGCCGCAGGCCCTGCCTGGCGGCTTTCTCGGCGTGGACGTGTTCTTCGTCGTGAGCGGGTTCCTCATCACGACCCTCCTGCTCCGGGAGGTGCGGGACGCGGGTCGCCTCGACCTGCGCCGGTTCTGGGCGCGCCGGGCGCGGCGGCTGCTGCCCGCTCTCGCGACGGTCGTCGTGACGGGGGTGCTGCTCGCACGTCTCGTCGAGCCCGATCTGCTCGTCGGCATCGGGCGGCAGGTGCTCGGCGCCGCGACCTTCTCGAGCAACTGGCTCGCCGTCGCCGCGGAGGCGAGCTACTTCGACCAGACCGCGCCGCAGCTGTTCGCGACGTTCTGGTCGCTGGCCATCGAGGAGCAGTTCTACCTGATCTGGCCGGTGGCGCTCGCCGTCCTGCTCGCGGTGGTCCGGACCTGGCGCGCCCGGGTGGCCGTGGCCGGCGCCGCGGCGCTCGCGTCGGCCGTGGCGATGGCGGTGCTCTACGCGCCGGGCGCCGACCCGACACGCGTGTACTACGGCACGGACACCCACGTCGTGGGTCTGCTCCTCGGCGTCGGCGCCGCGTTCTGGCTCTCCGGACGCGCGGGGCGTGGCCTCCCGCTGCCGTTGCGCCGGCTCGCGCCCGTGGCCGTCGTCGCCCTCGTCGCGCTCATGGCGCTCCTGCACAGCGACGCGGCGTTCACCTACCGCGGCGGCATCCTGCTCGCCTCCGTGCTCGCGCTGCTCGCCGTGCTCGGCTGCGCCGCCGGTCGCGGACCGTACGTGCGCGTGCTCGAGTCCCGACCTCTCGTGTGGGTGGGTGAGCGCTCCTACGGGATCTACCTGTGGCACTGGCCGCTGCTCCTCGTGGTCGCGGCGGCCGCGGACGCGCCCCCGCGTTCGCCTTCCTGGTGGGCGACGACGGCGCTCGCCCTGGCTGCCACGTTCGGGCTCGCCGCGGCGTCGTACCGGTGGGTCGAGGCGCCCGTGCGGCGCGACGGGTTTCGCGCGACTCTCGCCAGGGTCGCCACCGCCTCGCGCCGCCCCGCCCCGCGGCTCGCGGCGGCCCTCGTGTCGCTCGCCGTCGTCTGCGCGATGGTGGCGACGGCGACGGCGCCCCGCTCCTCGGGCGCTCAGCAGTCCGTGGAGGCGGGTCTCGCCGCGATCGCCGACTCCTCCGCTTCGTCTCCCGACGGCGACGCCGCCGCCGACCCCGGCACGGACGTCCCGCCGGATGCCGCGCCGTCAGCGGGCACGCCACCCGACGCCGCGCCCGAGGCGCCGCCGCCGGTCACCGGCGAGCAGATCAGCGCCTTCGGCGACTCGGTGCTGTCCGGCGCCGCGCCGGCCGTCCTCACCAGGTTCCCGGGGATCGCCCTGGACGCCGAGCCGATCCGCAAGTGGCTCGACGCCCCCGCGCTCGTGCAGGCGGCGCTCGACGCCGGAACCCTGCGGGACGTCGTCGTGCTGAACTTCGGCACGAACGGGGGGTTCCAGTTCGACGGGTCCGAGGACGCGATGCGCCAGGTGCTCGACCTCATCGGGCCCGAGCGCCGCGTCGTGCTCGTGAACACGGTCGGCGTCAGCTACTGGGTGCCTGACGCGAACGCACTCCTGGCGGCGATCGCCGCTGACTACCCGAACGTCGTCGTCGCCGACTGGCACGCCGCCGTCGCCGACCGACCGGAGCTGCTCCACTCCGACCGCACGCACCCGACGATGGCCGGGACCGAGGTGTACGCCGACGTCGTCCAGGCGGCACTGGCCGAGCTCGGGCCGCCGCCGCAGGGCTGACGCCGCAGGGCTGAGGGCGCGGCGTCAGGACCGCGGACGGCGCCGACGCCGGGCGGCTCGCAGCGGTCCGGGTCCAGGACCTCCGCGAGCGAGCGCGGCCAGCACGAGTGCCGGGGGCTCGCGGCGGACGAGCTGGCCCACGCGCCGGTCGCGTCGGCCGGCAGGCCCGACGCGGCGAGCGCTCCACGTCCCGACGAGCTGCAGCGGGTCCGCGTGGGCGGGGTCCCGCCGCCGCAGTCCCGCTCCGAGGCAGGCGAGGTCGACGGCGTCCTCGAGCCGGGCGGCGCGGACGGTGCGCGCCCAGCGGGCGACGCCGGCGTCGTCGTACCGGCGGAGGCGCACGCGGTAGGCGGGCACCTCAGGCCGCCGCCTCGGCGATCGCCGTCACGGTGATCGCGCGGAGGTCGTCGACGTCCGCGCCTGCACGCTGCAGCACGCGGCGGCCGGTGCAGTCGGCGCGCAGGATCCCGAGGAGCAGGTGCCCCGTGTCGATGTGCCGCTGGCGCAGCCGGATGGCCTCCCGCAGGGCGAGCTCGAGGGCCTTCTTCGTCTCTTGCTCGAACGGGATGTGCCCGCCGCGCGGGCGCCGTGATCCGGCGCGCTCGAGCGCACCGGATCCGAAGAGGGCGTCGGTGCGCGCCCGCACGGCATCGAGGTCGATCCCGAGGGTGGCGAGAGCCTCGGGGTCGAGGTCGTCCTCGGCGGCTCCGGCAGCGAGCTCCGCGAGACGCGGGGTGTCGAGCCCGGCGGTGCGCAGGGCCGCGCCGCCGGCGCCGCCGGTGTCGGCGACTCCGAGGAGCAGGTGCTCCGACCCGACCCGCGGCGCCCGCATCGCGCGGGCACGCTCCTGGGCGTGGACGACGGCGGCCCGCGCCGGGTCCGTGAACCTCTCGAACATGTCAGCCCTTCCTGCCGAGGGGGCCGCGGGCCCCGTGCTTCTTGTGCACCGCCTGCCGGGAGACGCCGAGCGCCTCCGCCACGTCCTGCCAGGACCAGCCGAGCGCGCGGGCTCGCTCGACCTGGAGGGACTCGAGCCGGTCCGCGAGCTCCCGCAGCGAGCGGACCGCGCGGAGCCCGACGGCCGGGTCGTCGCTCGTCGCCGCATCCATCTCCGTGGTCATAGCGTCAATCTAGGTTGACACCGCTCGAGATGTCAACTACGGTTGACGGCCGGATGGTGGGCGGGTGCGCCAGGATGGGCGATCGAGCGACCCGGCGGGACGGACGCGCCGGACGGGAGCGAGAGGAGGGCGCCATGCGCGCGCCGGGTTCGGGCGAGGCGATCGCCTACGTGATCGTTGGCCTCGTCGTGGTCGTCGGCCCGCTGGTGCTGGCGGCTGTCGGGTTCGGATGGTACCTCCTGTGGCGCTCGAGCGCCGCGGTGGTGGGCGTCGTCCCGGCCCGCGTCGCGGGCTCGGTGCCCGGCGCCCCGGCCGGGCACGTCCAGGTCGATCTCGTCGACCCGCGCGGGGTGCCCCGCCGGGTGGCCCTCGACGCACGGGCGGCCGGTGCGCCGCAGCCCGGGGCCGTCCTGCCGGTCTACGTCTCGCCGCGACGGCCGGCCGTCGCCTCGCTGACGCCGCCGGGCGGCGGCCTCCGCGCGCTCGGCGTGGTGCTGCTCGCCGTCGGCGCCCTGCTGGTGGCGTTCGCCGTCCTGGTCGTGGCGCTCGTCGTCGCCGACTCCTGACGCTCCTGCCGGGCCGCTGTGCCGGCAGGTTCTGGCGGCGATGTGGCCAACGGAACACCCGCCGTCGTCCGCCCCGCGTGTCCTCGCGCAGCGGAAGGGGACTACCCTTCCGAGGGATGTCTCGACGTCGAGGCATCGCTCCAGGCACCAGACACGGCCGCGACCTGCGGTCGCGGCGACGGAAGGACCAGGCACCGGTGGACCTGTTCGAGTACCAGGCACGGGACGTGTTCGAGAAGCACGGTGTCCCCGTGCTCGGCGGCATCGTCGCCACGACGGTCGACGAGGCGCGGGCGGCGGCCGAGACGCTGACGAGCGGCGCCGGTTCTGTCGTGGTCGTCAAGGCCCAGGTGAAGACCGGGGGCCGTGGCAAGGCGGGTGGCGTCAAGCTGGCGCGTTCGCCCGAGGAGGCCGCCGAGGCCGCCGAGCAGATCCTCGGGATGGACATCAAGGGGCACACGGTGCACCGCGTGATGATCGCCGAGGGTGCGAGCATCGCCGAGGAGTACTACTTCTCCGTGCTGCTCGACCGCGCGAACCGCAGCTATCTCGCCATGGCGAGCGTCGAGGGCGGCGTGGAGATCGAGCAGCTCGCCGTCGAGCGTCCGGAGGCGCTGGCGCGCGTCGCCGTCGACCCGCTCGTCGGCATCGACGCCGCCAAGGCGGCGGAGATCGTGGCCGCGGCGGGCTTCGCCGACGACGTCGCGGGCGCCGTCGCCGACGTGATCCAGAAGCTGTGGACCGTCTACGACGCCGAGGACGCGACGCTCGTCGAGGTCAACCCGCTCGTGCGGACGACCGACGGCCGGGTCATCGCCCTCGACGGCAAGGTGACGCTCGACGACAACGCCGAGTTCCGGCACCCGGAGCACGCGGAGCTCGAGGACGCCGCCTCCGCGGACCCGCTCGAGGCCAAGGCGAAGGCGCACGACCTCAACTACGTCAAGCTCGACGGTGAGGTCGGCATCATCGGCAACGGCGCGGGCCTCGTCATGAGCACGCTCGACGTCGTCGCGTACGCGGGGGAGCGGCACGGCGGCGTCAAGCCCGCCAACTTCCTGGACATCGGCGGCGGCGCCTCGGCGGCCGTGATGGCCGCCGGTCTCGACGTCATCCTCGGCGACCCGCAGGTCAAGAGCGTGTTCGTCAACGTGTTCGGCGGGATCACCGCGTGCGACGAGGTCGCCCGTGGCATCGTGCAGGCGCTGGAGATCCTCGGCGACAAGGAGAACAAGCCCCTCGTCGTGCGGCTGGACGGCAACGCCGTCGAGGAGGGCCGGGCGATCCTCGCCGAGGCGAACCACCCGCTGGTGACGCTCGCCGAGACCATGGACGGCGGGGCCGACGCTGCCGCCGCCGCGGCCCACTCCGCCGTCACCGCCTGATCCCGCCCGAACGAGACACGAGGACCACGACAGACTCATGGCGATCTTCATCGACGCAAGCTCCACCGTCATCGTCCAGGGGATGACCGGCTCGGAGGGCACCAAGCACACGACGCGCATGCTCGCGTCCGGCACGAACATCGTCGGCGGCGTCAACCCGCGCAAGGCCGGCCAGTCGCAGACGTTCCCGGCGCCGGACGGCGGGGAGGTCGACGTGCCCGTGTTCGGCACGGTGGCCGACGCCGTCGCCGCCACGGGCGCGAACGTCTCCGTGATCTTCGTCCCGCCCGCGTTCACCAAGGCGGCGGTGGTCGAGGCGATCGAGGCCGGCGTGCCGCTCGTCGTCATCATCACCGAGGGCGTGCCGGTCGCGGACACCGCCGAGTTCTTCACGCTCGCGCACGAGCGCGGCGTGCGGCTCATCGGTCCGAACTGCCCCGGCGTGATCAGCCCCGGGCTCTCGAACGTCGGCATCATCCCGGCGAACATCACGGGCCCGGGCAAGGTCGGGCTGGTCTCGAAGTCCGGCACGCTGACCTACCAGATGATGTACGAGCTGCGGGACTTCGGGTTCTCGACGGCCGTCGGCATCGGCGGCGACCCGGTCATCGGCACCACGCACATCGACGCCCTCGCGGCGTTCGAGGCGGACCCCGAGACCGAGGCGATCGTCATGATCGGCGAGATCGGGGGAGACGCCGAGGAGCGGGCCGCCGAGTTCATCAAGGCCAACGTCACGAAGCCGGTCGTCGGCTACGTCGCCGGGTTCACGGCGCCGGAGGGCAAGACGATGGGCCACGCCGGAGCCATCGTGTCCGGCTCGTCGGGCACCGCGCAGGCCAAGAAGGAGGCCCTCGAGGCCGCCGGCGTCAAGGTCGGCAAGACGCCGTCCGAGACCGCCGAGCTCGTGCGGGCGCTGCTGTCCTGAGCTGGTAGCCGGATCTTCCGGACGCCCGGGACGCGCCTCGCGTCCCGGGCGTTCTGCGTCCGTGTCGCGCACCGCCGGGGACACGCCGGAGCCGAGCGTCCCGCGCAACTCCCGTGCGCCGTCGGACCATGGGAGCGATGACGTCCACGCCCACGCGCCCCACCTCACCCGTCCGACCCGGCGGGACCGACGCGCGCCGCGTCGTCGAGGCGCCCGACGCCACGACCGAGTACGCGGTCCGGCGCCTGCGTGTCCCCGACGAGCTGCCGCGCGGTGTGCTGGCCGGGTTGGAGGGCATGCTCGGGTCGCTGCTCATCGTGGCGATCCCCGCGGTCGCGACGTACGTGGCCACCGTGAGCTCCCCGGTGCTCGGCGAGGCGAGCTGGATCGACGCCGCGCGTGCCGGTGCGGCTGCGTGGCTGCTGGGGTTGGGCCAGGTGCTCGACCTCGGTGCACCGGTGTCGGTGGTGCCGCTGGGCGTCACGCTGCTGTGCCTCGTGCTCCTGGCGGCGAGCGTGCGCCGGGCACGGCTGACGAGCCTCGCCGGCGTGGCGTCCGCCGCCGGGGCCGGGCTCGCCGTCGTCGTCGGCGCCTACGCGTTCGCCGACGTCACACCCGGCGTGCGGGGCGTCGTCGGCGCCCTCGCCGTCGTCGCCGGCGGCATCGCGATCGGACTTGCCAGGTCCGGCTGGCCCGACGCGCTCCGGGTGCCCGGCCGGATCCCCACCGACGTCATCGCGGGCATGCGCCTCGGTGTGCGGGTGCTCGTCCTGCTCGGCGCGGCCGGCGCCGTCGTCGTCGTCGCCGCCCTTCTCGGCGCCGCCGGTGAGGTGCGCGAGGTGCACGACGCCCTCGCCCCCGACGCCGTGAGCGCCGTCGTGCTCGTGGGCGCGCAGCTCCTCGTGCTCCCGACGGCGGCCGTCTGGGCGGTGGCGTGGCTCGCCGGACCGGGCTTCACGCTCGGCCCCGACGTCTCCGTGGCCCCGGACGCCGTCGTCGCCGGACCGCTGCCCGCGATCCCGGCGCTCGCCGCGCTGCCGGAGCCCGGTACCGCGTGGGCGTCCGCCGGCTGGGTCGTGCTCGTCCCGGTGCTGCTCGCCGCCGTCGCCGCGTGGCGTGCCACGCGTGGGCGGTCCGCCACGTGGCGGCAGCAGGCGACGACGGCGGGCGTCGCCCTCGGCGTCGTCGTCGCCGCCGTGGGGCTGGCCTGCTGGGCCGCGAGCGGCGTCGTCGGACCCCTCGTGGCGGTGGGGCCGTCGGCCCTGCTCGTGATGCCGGCGCTCGCCGTGGAGGTGGCCGTCGGCGTCGCCGCCGGTGCCGCGGCTGCCAGGCTGCTGCCGACGGGCCTGCGCTGGCCCGTCAGCCGGAGACCCGATCCAGCAGGTCGTTGAGGTTCTCGGTGTAGGTCGCCTCGCACGCGTCCCGCGCGCCGTGGGTCAGGGCACGGTCGAGGCACTCCTGGCGCTCGACCTGGACCGGCCACAGCACGAGCGTCGACGCGGACGAGACCAGGAACATCGTGCTGAGCACGAGCCCGACGGCCAGGAGCGCCATCGCTCCGCGGGACCCGAGCCGCCGCCCGGCCAGGAGCGCCCGGACGCCCACCACGATGGCGGCGACCGCCACGACCGGCGCGATCACGAGCCACGGCAGGCGGAGGGTCCCCGCGAGCATGGCGCCGAGGACCAGCAGCGCGAAGAGGCCGACCGAACGCGCGAAGGCTCTCGCATCCTCCGGCGTCGGCGCCGGGCGTTCCGGAGACACGGCGGGCGGCACGGGGCGCGCGGCAGGCGGCCGCCACGTCGGCTGCGGCCCGGTCTCGGGCGGGGGCGGGAGAGCGGCGCGGGGCGCGTGGTGAGCCGGGCTCGGCGGCGCGTGGCCGGCTCGCGGCTCAGCCTCGGGTGCCGGCGGGGCGGGAGCGGGTGCTGGCGGCGCGGCCGGCGGGGGCGCCGCGGTGCGGTCCGGGGCCGGCGGGTAGGCCTGCGGGAGGTGCGGTGCGACGACGTCCGCGGGGTCGGGACCGCCTGCGTCGTCGGCCTCGGCCCGGGTGTGCGGGTCGCTCACGTCGTCTCGTCCCTTCGTGCGCCGGAGGCGGCGCGGAGTCGCTCCCATTCTCGCGTACGCCCAGGCCGCTCTCGCCCGCGGGCGGCGGCTAGGCTCGGGTCTCGTGCCCGGACCACTGAGCAGCCCTGGCGCCCCCGCGCGCGTCGTCGTCCTCCTCTCCGGCGGCGGATCCAACCTCGCGGCGTTGCTCGCGGCCGCCGAGGAGCCCGCCTACGGCGTCCAGGTCGTCGGCGTCGGCGCCGATCGACCCGGCACCGGCGGCGCCGCGATGGCGCAGGAGCGCGACATCCCGACGTTCGTGGAGGTGGTCAAGGACCACGCGAGCCGCGAGGCCTGGGACGCGGCCCTCACCGACCAGGTCGCCGCCCACGCGCCCGACCTCGTCGTCTCCGCCGGCTTCCTCAAGCTGGTCGGCGCCACGTTCCTCGCGCGGTTCGAGGGGCGCTACCTCAACACGCACAACTCGCTGCTGCCCGCGTTCCCCGGGATGCGCGCGCCGGCCGACGCCCTCGTGCACGGCGTCAAGGTCGCCGGTGCCACGCTGTTCGTGGTCGACGCCGGGGTCGACGCCGGCCCGATCGTCGCGCAGGTCGCGGTGCCCGTGCTCGACGACGACGACGTCGAGACGCTCACGGAGCGCATCAAGGTCGCCGAACGCGCGCAGCTGGTCGACGCCGTCGGGCGGCTCGCCCGCGAGGGCTGGACGGTGGACGGTCGGCACGTCAGGTTCGGCGCATGAGCCCCGCTCGCGAGCTGACGGCGACGTCCGGCGACGTCACGCTCGCCGGCAGCCTGTGGCTCCCGGACGGCGACCCGGGCGCGCTCGTGCTGATGCACCCGGGGTCCGGGCCGTCGGACCGGCACAACGACGTCTTCTTCCCGCCGATCCGGGCCGCCCTGCTCGCGGCGGGCGCCGCCGTCTGCTCCTACGACAAGCGTGGCGTCGGCGGCTCCGGGGGAGACTGGCTCACCGCCGGCATCCCGGAGCAGGCGGACGACGTCGTCGCGGGTCTCGCGGCCGCGCGGCCCCACGTGGGCGGTGTGCCCGTGATCCTGTTCGGGCACAGCCAGGGCGGGTGGGTGGTGCTCGCCGCGGCCGGTGCCGCGGGCGCGGACGCCGTCGTCACGAGCTCCGGACCCGGGGTGAGTCCCGGCGTGCAGGAGCGTCACGCGACGCGCCGCCACCTGGGGGACGCCCCGCACGCCGCCGCCGACGCCGCCCTTTTCGACGAGCTCATGGATCTCGCCTCGGCCGGTGCGTCGGCGAGCGAGGCGCGCGCGTGGCTGGAGCAGCCCGATCGCGCGCCGGGGCTCGACCGGCTGCGTGCGCTCGGGGCGTTCGTGCCCGACGGCGACGACCTGTGGGGGCTCGCGGTGCGGCTCGTCGACGCCGACCCGGCGCCCGACCTCCGCGCGCTGCGGGTGCCGCTGCTCGCCGTCTTCGGCGCCCAGGACCCGGCCGTCCCCGTGCAGCGCAGCCTCGAGGTGCTGCGCGAGGAGGTACGCCCGGACCTGCTCGACGTCGTCGTGCTGGACGGCGGGCACCGCCTGGAGCACCCCGAGACCGACGAGCTGGCGCCCGACTACGTGCCGACGCTCGTCCGGTTCGTCGAGCACGTCGCGCGGGCGGCCGGCGGGTAGGCGACCGCCGCTAGACTCGTCTCGGCCGTGACTGGCGCGGGTGGGACCGACCACCGGGGAGCGGCCGAGGAGTCCTGATCCCGTCGTCGTCCGCCTGGGCGCCGGGTCCACGCCCCGCACGGGCGAGACCGCGTCCGCGATCAGGAGGATCCCGATGACCACCACCGCCCCCGCCAGCCCCGCCGACGAGCGCCGCCCCGTTCGGCGCGCGCTCGTCTCCGTCTACGACAAGACCGGCCTCGTCGAGCTCGCCCGCGCGCTCGCGGACGCGGGCGTCGAGCTCGTCTCCACGGGCTCCACCGCCAGGACGATCGCCGACGCCGGGATCGCCGTCACCGCCGTCGAGGACGTGACCGGCTTCCCCGAGATGCTGGACGGCCGCGTCAAGACGCTGCACCCGCGCGTGCACGGCGGCCTGCTCGCGGACGTGCGGCTGCCGGACCATGTGCGCCAGCTCGCCGAGCACGGGATCGCCCCGTTCGACCTGCTGGTCAGCAACCTGTACCCGTTCACCGCCACCGTGGCGTCCGGCGCGTCGCAGGACGAGTGCATCGAGCTCATCGACATCGGCGGGCCCTCCATGGTGCGCGGCGCCGCGAAGAACCACGCCAACGTCGCCGTCGTCGTCGACCCGGCGAGCTACGGGGACGTCGTCAGCGCCGTCGCGGGCGGCGGGTTCACCCTCGCGCAGCGGCAGTCGCTCGCCGCGGCGGCGTTCCGGCACACCGCCACCTACGACGTGGCCGTCGCCTCGTGGCTCGGCAACGTCGTCGCCCCCGACGACGAGGTCGAGGGCACGAGCACGGGCTTCCCGGGCTGGGTGGGCGCCACGTGGGACCGCGCCGACGTGCTGCGCTACGGCGAGAACCCGCACCAGCGGGCCGCGCTGTACACGCACGGGTACGGGGCGCCGGGTCTCGCGCAGGCGACGCAGCTGCACGGCAAGGCCATGAGCTACAACAACTACGTCGACGCCGACGCCGCCTGGCGCGCCGCGCACGACCACGACGACGCCGCGGTGGCCATCATCAAGCACGCGAACCCGTGCGGGATCGCCACGGGGACCGACGTCGCCGACGCGTACCGGAAGGCGCACGCCACCGACCCGGTCTCGGCGTACGGCGGCGTGGTGGCCGCGAACGGTGAGGTGACGGCGGAGCTGGCCGAGGCTCTCGCGCCGGTGTTCACCGAGGTGATCCTCGCGCCGTCGTTCTCGCCCGAGGCGCTGGAGATCCTGCAGCGCAAGAAGAACCTCCGGATCCTCACCGCCGAGGCCCCCGGGCGCGGCGGCGTCGAGACCCGACCGATCTCCGGCGGGATGCTCATGCAGGCGAAGGACGCGCTGGACGCGCCGGGCGACGACCCGGCGACCTGGACGCTCGCCGCGGGATCGGCCGCGGACCCCTCGACGCTGGCGGACCTCGCCTTCGCGTGGCGCGCCGTCCGGGCCGCGAAGTCGAACGCGATCCTGCTCGCGGACGGCGGTGCTGCCGTCGGTGTCGGCATGGGCCAGGTGAACCGGGTCGACTCGTGCCGCCTCGCCGTCGAGCGCGCCAACACGCTCGCCGACGGCGCGCAGCGGGCGCGTGGGGCCGTCGCCGCCTCGGACGCGTTCTTCCCGTTCGCCGACGGCCTGCAGGTGCTGCTCGACGCCGGCGTGCGCGCGGTCGTCCAGCCCGGTGGCTCCGTGCGCGACGAGGAGGTCATCGCGGCCGCCCAGGCGGCCGGCGTGACGATGTACTTCACCGGCACGCGCCACTTCGCGCACTGAGCCCGACGTCGACTGCGTGATCCCTCCCGCCGCTGGGGGCGTGTCGCGGGAGGGGTCGAGCAGTCGACGGCTCGCGGCGGGCCGGTCGCGAGCGAGACGCGTCAGGCGAGCACGGTCGAGCGGAGCGGCACGGCAGGGTCGGCGGCACGGGCGAGGTCGAGCGCCGGCGGCTCCGGCTGGGCGAGCAGCTTGCGCGCCTGTCCGACGTCCCGCGGGCGGTCCACCACGACGACGCCGACCAGCCGTTCGGTGAGATCGGCGTCGGCCTCCAGGTACAGGGCCGTCCACTCCTGGGGATCCTCCCCGCGCAGCACGACCCGGCTGTCGGCGCTCGTGCGTCCGAACGCGGCGACCTCGTGTCCGAGCTGCGTGGAGAAGACGTACGGCGCAGGCTCGGGCGGCACGACGCCCGGCGCGGGGCCGACGTCGCCACCCGCCCACCCGGCCAGGAGTGACCGGACGAGGCGGGCCGGGTCCTCGAGGGCGGCCGTCCAGTGCCCGCCCGGCACGAGGCCGTGCCGCGTCGAGTTGCGCAGCGCGCAGTCGCCCACCGCCCAGACGCCGCGATCCTCGAGCCCCTCGACCGCGCCGTCCGGCCCGGCCGCCACGTACCCGGACGGCGTCAGGGGCACGACGCCCGTCAGCCACGCCGTCGCCGGCCGCACGCCGACCGCGGCGAGCGCGACGTCCGCGTCGAGCTCCGTGCCGTCCGCCGCCGTCACCCTCACGCCGGCCTCGCGGGCCGTCGCCGAGGCCACCGGCGTCTCCAGGCGTAGGTCGATGCCCGCAGCGGCGTACGACCGCGCGAACCGGCCGCCGACCGCCGGGCCGAGCTGACGCTCGAGCGGAGTCCGGCCGGCCTCGAGCACCGTGACGTCGGCCCCGGCGGCCGCGGCCACCGTCGCGACCTCGGCCCCGATCCAGCCCGCCCCGGCGATCACCAGGCGGGCGCCGGCCGCGATCCGCGAGCGGAGGGCGGCGGCGTCGGCGGCGGTGTGCAGCACGAGCGCGCCGTCCCACCCCGCGGGCCGCACCGGGTGCGAGCCGCACGCGAGCACGACGGCGTCGGCCGTGTGCACCGCCCCGCTGCGGGTCGTCACGGTGGCGGGGCGCTGGCCGTCGCCGACCTCGAGCCGCTCGGCAGGGTCGTCGAGATGGACGGCGTCCGCGACGTCGGCGAGGTCGGTGCCGAGGTCGTCGGCCAGCCAGACCGGCTGGGGGACGTCGAGCAGGTGCTTCGACAGCGGGGGCCGGTCGTACGGCGGGACGCCCTCCGCCCCGAGCACGACCACGTGGCCGCCGAACCCCTGGGTCCGTAGCTCGCTGGCCGTGCGCAACCCTGCGAGCCCGGCACCGACGACGACGACGCGCCGCGGCGCGCGGGGATCTCGGCTCACGTCCTCACCGTACGCCGCGGGGATAGGGTCTGACCTCGATGACCACGTCCGCCCCACCCCGATCCGGCGCCGGCCGGACCGCGCCCTCCGCGCCGAGCCAGCGCGTGATGTGGTGCGCGCTCGCCGGCGTCCTGCTCGTGTGCGCGCTCGCCGTGCTCGTCGACGCACTGGTCGCCGTGCGGGTGCTCGGCGTCGAGCTCGCGGTGCTCGCCGTCGTCCGCCTGGTCGCCCCGCCGCCCGGGCCGGTCGGCGTCACCGCGCGGTCGAAGGCGTTCGACGTCGTCTTCCTCGCCGTCGCCGCGCTCGCGGTGCTCGCGCTGTCGCTCGCGCCGAACATCGCGCCGGCCTGAGACGGCCGGACGGGCGCCACCTGTGCAGGTGGCGCCCGTCCGGGTGCGGCGTCGTCCGGCCGTGACGGCCGGCGGTGTCAGGCCTTCGAGCCGCCCGCGGGCTTCCCGTCGGTGCCCTCGTCCGTGTCGGCCTCCTCGCCCGTCTCCGGCTCCTCGACGGCGACGACCTCGGTGACCTCGACCGTCTCCGTGCCGTCGGGCTCCTCGATGACCTCGACGACCTCGATCACCTCGACGTCGGCCTCTTCGGGCTCCTCGCCCTCCTCCGGCTCCTCGGGCTCGTCGAAGAGGGCGGTCGACGCGGCGGCGTCGGAGTCACGCACAGCGGTCTCGGCCTCGGCCAGCGCGTCGGCGTCGTCCACCGCATCCTCCTCGGCACCGTCCTCGGCCCACGCGTACTCGGTGACCGGCGCCGGGGCGAACGCGCTGTAGACGAGCCCGGCGATCGCCGCGCCGAGCAGCGGGGCGACCCAGAACAGCCACAGCTGCCCGAACGCCCAGCCCTCGGAGAAGATCGCCGTGGCCGTGGAGCGCGCCGGGTTGATCGAGCCGTTCGTGACGGGGATGGCCACGAGGAGCACGGCGGCCAGCGTCAGGCCGATCGCGACCGGGCCGAACTTCACGTTGCTGCGCACGTCGGTGACGCCGAGGATCACGCCGACGAAGATCGCCGTGCCGACGATCTCGATGACCGCGGCGCCCAGCAGTCCGAACGCGCCGGCCGTCGCCTGCTCGGCGGGGATCTGCCCGGAGGACGCGATGAGGGCGTAGGTGGGCGAGTGCTCGCCGAACCCGTTGCTCACCGCCGAGAAGAAGCCGCGCGCCGTGCCGTCCTGGGCGAACAGGCCGGGCAGGCCGGACGGGACGGTGACGAACAGCACGCCCGCCGCGACCGCGCCGCCCACGAGCTGCGCCAGCCAGTAGGGGAGGAGGTCGCCCCAGGACGTCCGACCGGAGATCGCCGCCCCGAGCGTGACCGCCGGGTTGAAGTGGCCGCCGGAGATGTGGCCGACGGCGCTCGCCGCGCCGAGGACGGCGATGCCGAACGCGAGCCCGATGCCGAGCGCGCCGACGCCGGTGCTGACTCCGGAGAAGAGAGCGACACCGACACCGATGAAGACGAGCACGAACGTGCCGAAGGCCTCCGCGCCGAGCCTCGCGCCGAGCCCGTAGGCGGGCGCCTCCTCGACGACGAACTCCTCGTCGTAATCCTCGAGCTCGTCAGGGAGCTCGGCGTCGGTGCTCAGCGGGCGCGGAGTGGTCGCGTCTGCCATGGGTCGTCCCCTCGTCGATGCGGTGCCGGCGCCGTCCGCGCGGCACCGGCGATGATCCTCCCACCATGCCCGTACAGGGCGCACGCCCACTCGCCGACGTCTCGGGAGCAGATATCTTGACGTCGAGTAATCTTGGGGCGGCGCTCGCGGGTCGGGCGCGGACCACCACGAGGAGCGCCGAGCGGCGCAGGAGTGAGGACGCATGGCGAAGATCAAGGTCGCGGGACCGGTCGTCGAGCTCGACGGCGACGAGATGACGCGGATCATCTGGCAGTTCATCAAGGACCGCCTGATCCACCCGTACCTCGACGTCGACCTGCGCTACTACGACCTGTCGATCGAGAGCCGGGACGCGACGGACGACCAGATCACCATCGACGCGGCGAACGCCATCAAGGAGCACCACGTCGGCGTCAAGTGCGCCACGATCACGCCGGACGAGGCGCGCGTCGAGGAGTTCGGCCTCAAGAAGATGTGGCGCTCCCCGAACGGCACGATCCGCAACATCCTGGGCGGCGTCGTCTTCCGCGAGCCGATCATCATCTCGAACGTGCCGCGGCTGGTGCCGGGCTGGACGAAGCCGATCATCATCGGCCGTCACGCCCACGGCGACCAGTACAAGGCGACGGACTTCCGCGTGCCCGGTGCCGGCGAGCTGACCGTCACGTTCACGCCGGCCGACGGCTCGGAGCCGATCCAGCACGTCATCGCCGAGTACGGAGCCGACGGCGGCGTCGCGATGGGCATGTACAACTACGACGACTCGATCCGGGACTTCGCCCGGGCGTCGTTCTCCTACGGCCTGCAGCGCAGCTACCCCGTGTACCTGTCGACGAAGAACACGATCCTCAAGGCGTACGACGGCCGCTTCAAGGACCTGTTCGCCGACGTGTTCGAGACCGAGTTCAAGGCGGACTTCGACGCCGCGGGCCTCACCTACGAGCACCGCCTCATCGACGACATGGTCGCCTCGGCCATGAAGTGGGAGGGCGGCTACGTCTGGGCCTGCAAGAACTATGACGGCGACGTCCAGTCGGACACCGTGGCGCAGGGCTTCGGCTCGCTCGGCCTCATGACCTCCGTGCTCATGACGCCGGACGGCCAGACGGTCGAGGCCGAGGCCGCGCACGGCACCGTCACGCGCCACTACCGGCAGCACCAGGCCGGCAAGCCGACGTCGACCAACCCGATCGCGTCGATCTTCGCGTGGACGGGCGGCCTCAAGCACCGCGGCAAGCTGGACGGCACCCCCGAGGTGACCGGGTTCGCCGAGGCGCTCGAGGACGTCGTCGTGAAGTCCGTCGAGGCCGGTGCCATGACGAAGGACCTCGCGCTGCTCGTCGGCCCGGACCAGGCGTGGCAGACGACCGAGGAGTTCCTCGCCACGCTCGACGAGAACCTCGCCGCGCGCCTCGCCTGACCATCCGCGAGAGGGTCGTGGCGCGTCCCCGAGAGGGTCGTGGCGCCACGACCCTCTCGGGGACGGGCCACGGACCTCTCGCGGTCGTGGGTGTGGAAGAGTTGTCGCCATGACCACGCCTGTGACCGTCACCGTCACGGGAGCCGCGGGCCAGATCGGTTACGCGCTCCTGTTCCGCATCGCCTCCGGCCAGCTGCTCGGCCCGGACACCCCGGTCCGCCTCCGCCTCCTGGAGATCACGCCCGCCGTCCAGGCTGCCGAGGGCGTGGCCCTGGAGCTCGAGGACTGCGCGTTCCCCCTTCTCGCCGGCACCGACATCACCGACGACGTCGCGGCCGCGTTCGACGGCACGAACGTCGCCCTGCTCGTCGGGGCCCGCCCGCGTACCGCCGGCATGGAGCGCGGCGACCTGCTCGAGGCCAACGGCGGCATCTTCGGTCCGCAGGGCAAGGCGATCAACGACGGCGCCGCCGACGACGTCCGCGTCCTCGTCGTCGGCAACCCCGCGAACACGAACGCGTACATCGCGAAGAGCCACGCGCCGGACGTGCCGGCCGACCGCTTCACGGCGATGACGCGCCTCGACCACAACCGGGCCCTCAGCCAGCTCGCGACGAAGACCGGCGCGGCCGTCTCCGACATCGCCCGCCTCGCGATCTGGGGCAACCACTCGGCGACGCAGTACCCGGACCTCACCCACGCGACGATCGCCGGCCGCCCGGCCCTCGAGGTCGTGTCCGACGACGCCTGGGTCGCCGACGACTTCATCCCCACCGTCGCGAAGCGTGGCGCCGCGATCATCGCGGCGCGCGGGGCCTCGAGCGCCGCGTCGGCCGCGAACGCCGCGATCGACCACGTGCACACGTGGACCCACGGCACGCCCGAGGGCGACTGGACCAGCGCCGGAGTCGTGTCCGACGGCTCCTACGGCGTGCCGGAGGGCCTCATCTCCTCGTTCCCCGTGACGTCGTCCGGCGGTGCGTGGCAGATCGTCCAGGGCCTCGAGGTCGACGCGTTCTCCCGCGAGCGGATCGACGCCTCGGTGGCCGAGCTCGTCGAGGAGCGCGACGCCGTCGCCTCGCTGGGACTCGTCTAGACCGCGGACGACGACGGCGCGGTCGCCGCGGGCGGCGACGGCGCCGCGGTGGAGGCGAAGTCGTCGAGCGTGCGGCGCTCGGAGGCGCGCAGCGAGAATGCCAGTCGGGACAGGGCCGGCGGGAGCCGGGTGAGCATCCGGATCGTCCGGGGTAGCGCCCACGCCGCCGCCCGGCTGCCCGGGACCAGTTGTCGGAGCGCCGCCGGCCCGACCTTCCGTGCCTCCGCGACGGGTCCGGACATGATGCGCTCCGCGCTCCGGAGGCCGCGCGCGGGGTCGCCGCCGGCGAGGACGAGCTCGTTGGCCAGCACGTACCCGCCCAGCACGGCGAGCGCCGTACCGCCCCCGACGGCGGGACCGGGCGACCACGCGGCGTCGCCGACCAGCGCCACCCGGGCGGTCGACCACGACGGCATCCGGATCCGGGTGATGGAGTCGAAGTAGAAGTCGTCCGCCTGCTCGAGGTCGAGGCGGGTGAAGACCGGGCTCGGCTTGAGCGCTTCGATCACGCCGGCGGTGAACGAGCGCTGCCGACCTGAGTCGCGGTGGTGGATGCGCGCGGGCTCCTCGGACCGGAACAGGAGCAGGGCGCGCGCCTCGCGCCCGTCGCCCACGGGGTAGGTGAAGGCGGCGCGGTCGACGTCGGCGATCGCGCGCACCTCGCCGTCCAGCCGTGCGGTGTTCGGGTACGTGAAGACGGCAAGCCCGGCGCCGAGCGGTTCGGCGTACCGCTCCTCGGGTCCGAACGCGAGGCGCCGGACGCCCGAGTGGATGCCGTCGGCGCCCACGACGACGTCGAACGAGCGGCCGGGAGACCGGGCGAACGTCACCTCGACGGCGTCGCTCCTCTGCGTCATCGCGGTGATCTCGTCGTCGAAGACGTACGCGACGTCCGCGGCACCGCGCAGGATCGCGATGAGCTCGTCGCGCTGGATCTCGACGTGGTCGTTCGACATCCGGTCGCTGAGCCGTGACATCTGGAGGGTTCGGCCACCCCGCCCGACGAACGTGAGGCGCTCGTGGTGCACCTGCGCAGCCTCGACCGCGGCCCGGAGCCCCATCCGATCGACGACCTCGGTCGCCGCGTCCGCCAGGTCGACGGCGTGCCCGCCGGTCCGGCGCTCCCGCGGGGCGCGCTCCACCACCGTCACGTCCAGCCCGGCGCGGGCGAGCCAGAACGCTGCCACTGATCCGGCGATCCCGGCGCCGGAGATGAG
Source organism: Beutenbergia cavernae DSM 12333 (assembly GCF_000023105.1). NCBI lineage: Bacteria > Bacillati > Actinomycetota > Actinomycetes > Micrococcales > Beutenbergiaceae > Beutenbergia > Beutenbergia cavernae. The sequence goes on along the minus strand of NC_012669.1, from coordinate 3,352,831 downwards.
TACGCTCGTGGTCATGAACGTCAGATTACTTGCCGACCGGCTAGGAATCTACCCCTCGGGCCGTGGCGCATGACCGCGACCCCCTCGCCGCGACGGGACGGGCGCACCACCGACACCCGCCGTCGGGCCCAGGCCGTCGCCCTCGAGCTCTTCGCCACGCGGGGTTTCGAGGCGACCAGCCTGCAGGACATCGCCCGCGAGCTCGGCGTCACGAAGGCGGCGCTCTACTACCACTTCCCGGCCAAGGCGGACCTGGCGCGCAGCGTCTTCCAGCCGTTCATCGACGACGTGGACCGCACGCTGGCGGAGCTCTCGGGCCGCACGCTGCCTCGCCAGGACGTCCTGACGGCGTACGTGCAGGCACTCCTGCCGCACCGAGCGGTCCTGGCCGCGATGCTGCGCGACCCCGGTGCGGCGGCGGACCTCGACCTCGAGGGCGCGAGCCGGCGGTGGCTCGCCGCGCTCGCCGACCTGCTCGCCGAGCCCGCGACGACGCCCTCGTCGCGCACGCGGGTCCGCACGGCGGTCGCCGTCGGCGGACTCACCCGCGCTCTCGTCCTGCCGGAGGTGGAGGACCCCGACGTGCTGGCGGACGCGGTCGCCGCGGCCGTCCGCGTCCTCGCGCCGTAGCGGCGGTCAGCCGGCGGTGAGCTCCAGCTCGGCGAGCCGGGGAGCCGCCCCACCCGCCGTCGCGAGCACGCGCAGGCGCACGCGCGCGACCGGGCCGCCCGGCGTCGCGACCCCGAACGGGCGCACCTGACGGCGCCAGGGGAACCCCTCGCCGTCGCGCGCGTCGAGAACCCGCCAGATGCCGTCGTCGGTGGCGCCCTCCAGCACCCACGACGCGGGATCAGCGGCCTCGTCCGACGCCGACGTCAGGGTGTAGGCGCCGACGACGGCGGGCGCGGCGAGCGCGACCTCGACGGCTCCGCGCAGCTCGCCGTCGCTCGTCGCGTCGTCGTCGACGAGCCACGGCACCTTCTCGCCACCGCAGGTCACGACGGCGTCGCGCGTCAGGTCGACGCGCGCGGCCGGCGTCGAGCCCCACGGGGTGAGCGACGGCGGCAGGGTCGCGCCGGCCTCCGGCGTCCCCCAGGCCGACGGCGTGGGCCCCATCTCGAACTCGAGGTGCGCGCCGGCGGCGAGCACGTCGTGCGCGATCCACGCGTCCGCCTGCTCCACACCGTTGACGCGGAGCGACTGCACGTACACGTTCTCCCGCGAGTTCTCGGGCGCGTCCACCACCAGGTCCCCGCCCGGCAGGCGCACCCGCGCGGACCGGAACAGCGGCGAACCGATCACGTACACCGGGGCGCCGACCTGCATCGGGTAGAACCCGAGCGCCGAGAAGAGCCACCACGCCGACATCTCGCCGTTGTCCTCGTCGCCGAGGTAGCCCTGGCCGATCTCGCTGCCCACGAACAGGCGGTCCAGGATCTCCCGCACGAGGCGCTGCGTCGTCGCCGGGTCGCCCGCGGCCGCCCACAGGTACGGGATGTGGTGCGCCGGCTGGTTGCTCATCCCGAGCTGCCCCAGCCGGACCTCGCGCGCCTCCACCATCTCGTGGATGACGCCGGAGTAGTGACCCGGGGTGTCCCCGGTCTCCGGCGTGCCGAGGAACTCGCCGAGGCGCTCCAGGAACGCGGTGCGCCCGCCGAGCAGCGCCGCGAGGCCCGCGACGTCGTGCGGGACGCCGAACAGGTGCGTCCACGCGTTCGTCTCCGTGTAGTCGCCGCCCCAGGTCCTCGGGTCGAACGCCGGATCGTCGGCAGGGTCGAACGCGCCGCCCACGGAGCGGCCCCGGAAGAAGCCGGTGCCGGCGTCGAACAGCGTGACGTACTCCGCCGCCCGGGTCCGCAGGTACGCGGCCTCGTCCGCGAGGCGCCGGCGCTCGAGGGCGTCGCTCGCGTGCTCCGCCAGGTGGTCGGCCAGGCGGGCGATCGCGTCGTCGTTGAGGTAGCTCTCCAGCGCCCACGACACGGACTCCGGCGTACGCCGGTCGACGTACCCCCGGAACGCGGACGTGGCGAGGCCCTTGCGGCCCACGCCGGGCGACGGCGGCACGACGGTGGCGTTGCGCAGCGCGGCCGCGTAGAGAGCCGGGAGGTCCGGCACCGTGACGCCCTTGAGCACGGCGTCCGCGAACGCCGCGTCGGAGCTCGTGCCCGTCATGAGGTCCGCGTAGCCGGGGGAGGACCAGCGCGCGACCCAGCCGCCCTCCCGGTACTGCTGGACGAACCCGTCGACGAGCCTCGCAGCGCGCGTGGGCTCGAGCAGCGCGTACGCGGGCCACGCCGTCCGGTACGTGTCCCAGAACCCGTTGTTGACGTACAGCTCGCCGGGAACCGCTGGGGCGCCGTCGAGCACCGGGCTGGCGTGCCACGGTGCCGGCGAGCCGCCGGTCTCCACCGGCTCGTGGTGCGCGTTCGGGTACAGGTGCAGCCGGTACAGGTTCGACGCGAGGGTCGTGAGCTCGTCGTCGCTCGCGCCCTCGACGCTCCAGCCGCCCAGCCGCTGCGCCCAGGCGGCTCGGGTCGCCGAGGCCACGTCGTCGAACGAGCCGCTCACCTCGGTCAGGTTCGCGGCCGCCTGCTCGGCGCCGAGGAACGAGGTGGCCAGGCGCAACTCGACGACAGGCGCGCTGAAGCTCGCGACGGCGGAGCCCGGCTGCGCGTCGTCCGTCCCGGCCACGTCGTCCGGCGCGGTGTCGAACGACCCGGCCACGAACATGCGGCTCCGGCCCGCGGACAGCCGCGAGCCGCCGTCGACCCACCCGCTCACGGTGCCGTCCGCGGCGATCCGCAGCTCGCCGTCGCCGCGGACGAGATCGAGGACGACGGCGCCGCCCGCCGCCGGCAGCGTCGTGCGCAGCACGAGGGCGCGTTCGGCGGACGTGACGGCGACGTCGAGCGCGTCGCCGGAGTCGGGATGCAGCCGCACGCGGTAGAGGTGCGCCCGCGCCTCCTCCTCGGCGTGGGAGAACGGCAGGGCTCGGGCGCCGGGCTCGCGCGGCACGTCGCTCGCGCGCGCGTCCGGCCCGGGCAGCGGCACGGGCATGATCGCGAGCTGGTTCCGGTCGCCCATCCACGGGCTGGGGATGTGCGAGACGCCGATGCCCTGGAGCGCCAGGCCGCCGGCGGGACCCCACTCGTACAGCCAGCGGTCGGTCGTGGCGTCGGTCATGGGGACGACGAGCTGGAACCCGTTGGGCCTCGCCACGGCGGGCACGGTGTTCCCGCGCGAGAAGGAGCCGTCGGAGTGGGTGCCGCGCCGTGTCTCGACGCGATCGACGAGAGAGCGCGCGTCGTCGGCGGCGAAGGAGTCGACGACCTCGACGGCGGCGAGGTCGAGCTCCGCGTCGGCGGGCGGGGAGCACGCGAGGTGGATCGCGCGCACGCGCCGGCCCGCCACGGGACCGAGCGGGACGCGCACGAGGTTCCACTGCCCGGCCACGAGGTGCCGCGCCGCCGCCTGCGCCGCGGGCGTCAGCGCCACGCCGCGGGCATCCGTGGCGCCGCTGGCGGCGAGCGTGGTGCCGTCGTCGAGCTCGACGTCCACGGCGACCCAGGTCGCGGAGTACGCGGGGTCGCCGGGGGAGACGTGCGGGCGCACCGCGTAGCGCAGCTCGGCGCGCGGGCCGAGCGGGAGATCGAGGTCGCCGTCGAGGACGGCTCTGGCCGGGGGTGCACCCTCCGGCACGGCGGCGGCGCGGACCTTGAGGATGCCCGAGTCGATCTCGCCGAACGGCCCGGGAGCCGGCGCAGAGAGGGTGATCTGGACAGGGGCCGGAGTGTGCACAGCAGCGTCCTCGTGGTGGTCGGCGACGGCGGCGAGCGAGGCTCGAGGGGAAGGCATATTCAATATAATTTACGCGAGTGATCTTGTCAGGTGGCGTGGTTGGTGCCATAGTCCCACACACCGATCCTCGGCGCGAAGGAGCGACATGGTCACGGCCACAGCAACAGCCCCGGCGGCGCGTGCCGTCCGGGGAGCGAAGGAGCATCGACGACCCTGGTCGGCCCGGGAAAGGCGCCAGCTCAGGCTGGGCCTGCTGTTCATCTCCCCCTGGCTCGTGGGCGTGCTCGTCTTCGTCCTGTATCCGCTGGTGTACTCGCTTGTCATCTCGTTGACGCGCTACTCCGGCATGCAGACACCGGTGTGGGTGGGTCTCGGGAACTACATCACGGCGTTCGCCGACCCGCTCACCGGGATCTCGGTGCGGAACACGCTCTTCTATGCGGGCCTCGCGGTGCCGATCGGCCTCGTCGTCGCGCTGGTTCTCGCGATGGCGATGAACCGGAACGTGCGCGAGGTCGCGGTGTATCGGACGGCGCTGTACGTGCCGTCCCTGGTGCCGGCGTTCGCGATGTCGTTCATCTTCATCGTGTTCGTCAACCCCCAGTTCGGCCTGTTCAACCAGGTGCTGTCGATCTTCGGCGGGGAGAACGTCAACCTGCTCGGCGAGCCGACGACGGCGAAGATCGTCATCGTCCTCATGGCTCAGCTGGGTGCGGGCAATGCAGCCCTCATCTATCTCGCCGGGCTCCGCAACATCCCGGTGACGCTCTACGAGGCAGCGCGCGTCGACGGCGCGAGCGCATGGCGCCAGTTCCGGTCGATCACCCTGCCGCTGCTGTCACCGGTGATCCTGTTCAACCTCATCACCGGCATCTCCGGGGCGTTGCAGATCTTCACGGAGGCCTACGTCCTGACGAACGGCGCCGGCGGCCCGGACAACGGGACGTTGTTCTACATGCTCTACCTGTACAAGAACGCGTTCAGCTACGCCCAGCTCGGGTACGCCTCGGCGCTCGCTGTGCTCCTGTTCGTCGTCGGGATCGCGCTGGCCGGGCTCGTGTACTGGCTGTCACGCCGGTTCGTCCACTACGACGTGTCCGCGGGCTGAGGGAGGAACCATGGCACTGCAATCGACTCAGGCCACGCGGCAGCTCACGGGCGACGTGCTCGCCGACGCGCCGCCCCCGGACCGGCGCGGCCGCCGCGCCGACGGCTCACGGCAGAAGTGGTACTCGTCCGTCACGTCGCGGATCGTGCTCATCGCACTGAGCCTGCTCTTCCTCACGCCGCTCTACTGGATGGTCGCCTCGGCGCTCAAGAGCAACGAGGAGCTCGCGATCTACCCGCCGACGCTCTGGCCGTCGTCGCCGATGTGGGAGAACTTCTCGCAGGCGATCGCGGCCATGCCGTTCTGGCTGTTCTTCCGCAACACCACGGTGATCACCGTCTCGTCGGTGATCCTCGCCGTCATCGCGAACTTCGTCGTCGCGTACGGGTTCGGGTGCATCGAGTGGCGCGGCCGGGACAAGGTCTTCTACATCGTCATCGCCACGCTGTTCCTGCCGTTCCCCATCACGCTCATCCCGATGTTCGACCTGTGGGCCAACCTCGGCTGGGTGAACACCTGGCTGCCGCTCATCGTGCCGAACATGTTCGCGTCCGCATTCTTCACGTTCCTGCTGAGACAGTTCCTGCTGCAAGTTCCTCAGGACATGCTCAACGCCGCGCGCGTGGACGGCGCCAGCGAGTGGCGGATCGCGTGGCGCATCGTGTTCCCGTCGGCCCGCCCGGCGCTCACCGCCGTCGCGATCTTCTCCGCCGTCGGTGCGTGGAACGACTTCATGGGACCGCTCATCTACCTGCAGGAGACCAACGTCCAGACCCTGTCCATCGGGATGCAGGTGTTCCGCATGACGAACGCGCAGGACATCAGCTTCAACCTGCTCATGGCGGCGTCGTTCCTGGTGATCCTGCCGCTGATCGTCCTGTTCTTCGTCTTCCAGCGCTACTTCATCAGTGGCATCACCATCGGAGGGTTCAAGTGATCGACAGACGTACCTTCCTCGCTCTCACCGGCGCTGCCGGCGCCGGCGCGCTCATCACCGGGTGCGCGAACCGGTCGGGCAGCGGTCCCAACGAGGTCCGGCTCTGGGGCATGGGCGGCGTCGAGGCCGAGGCCCAGCAGCAGATCGTGGACGCGTTCACGGCCGAGAACCCGTCGGTGACGGTGAGCCAGAGCCTCGTGCCCTCGACCGGGACCGGCGACGCGACGGCGGCCATCACCGCGGTCCGCGGCGGCACCGCGCCGGACCTGTGGCTCATGGACCGATTCGCCGTGGCGCAGTACGCCTCGCTCGGGCTCCTGGAACCCCTGGACCCGCTCATCGCGCAGCACGAGAACGACGACTTCCTCGACCAGTGGATGCCGTTCGCGCTCAACGAGCTGCGCTACGACGGGCAGATCTACGGCCTGCCGTTCGACACGGACTCCCGCGGCGTGTTCTACAACCGGACGACGCTGGCGGACTCCGGGCTCGACCCGGACGAGCTCGACCCGTCCAACGGGCCGGTGACGCTCGACCGGGTCCTGGAGATGAACGGCCAGATCGCCCAGGAGGACGACCGGGGCAACTACACGCGTCTCGGCCTCATCCCCTGGGACGCCGAGGGGTGGGCGCTCACCTGGATGTTCGGCAAGGGTGCGGTGTTCTTCGACGACGCGACGTGCGCCGTCGACGTCAGCTCCGACGAGGTGGTCGGCGTGCTCGACTCCTTCTACACGTGGGCGCGCGAGATGGACTACCCGCGCGTCGACGCGTTCAAGGCGACGTACCAGCCGCCGAACGCCCCGCCGGCACAGACGTCGTTCTTCGGCGGTCAGCAGGGGATGCAGATCTCCGGCCCGTTCACGATCAACTCGATCGCGACGTACGTGCCCGACCTGGACTACGGGTTCACGTACCTTCCGCTGTGGAACGAGGGGGACGACCCGTACACGTGGTCGGGTGGCTTCTCGCTGGTGGCGCCGCGCGGCTCGTCGCTCTCGCCGGCCGTGTGGGAGTTCATCAAGTTCTACTGCGGTGCCCCCGGGCAGCGGATCGCGATGACTCCGCTCAAGAAGATCCCGACGCACCTGGACGTGCTCGCGGACCCGGAAGGGTTCGACCAGAACCTCAGCTTCTTCGCCGACCAGCTGGAGTTCTCGACGTCGCGCCCGCCGCTGCCGATCGGGTCGCTGTTCTGGGACTCCCTGGTGCAGGCGCAGCAGAGCGTGCTCATCGGTTCCGCCGACGCGCAGACGGCCGCGGAACGTGCGCAGGCGCGGGTCACGCCGCAGATGGACCTGTACTGCCCGTTCGAGCTCCCGCCGGGCTTCGGGACCACCGGAGCCTGACGCCGTCCGTCGCGGTGGGCGGGTGCTTCCGCCCGCCGCGACGGCGCTAGGCTGACGGCGCACGAATCGATTCGATATGTCGAACGCCGCGCCTGCTCGCGGCCATGCACGCAGCGGTGCCGACCACCGGCTCCGCGTCGAACCTCCGCCCGACGACAACCGGGGGCCAACGTGCCCCCGTGGGGAGAACCATGCACGACACGACCACCAGGACCACCCAGCGCCTCGAGCGCTTCGTGCGGGGCTGGCTGAGCTCCGCCACGTATCGCGATCGTGCCCAGCTGACGGTGAGCGCCTGGGAGGTGCCGGACGAGCCCGTGCCGTTCGCGCAGGCACGCGAGGCGCAGTACACGCCGTTCGAGGTCGGGACGCCGTGGGGGAAGCCGTGGGGGACCGTCTGGTTCCACGTGACCGGGACGGTGCCCGCGCACTGGGCCGACCTGCTCGCGGCGACCGACGACGACGGCGCGGCGCTCTCCCGACTGGAGCTCGTCGTCGACCTCGGCTTCTCGGGTGCCGGACCCGGCTTCCAGGCCGAGGGCACGGTGTACGCGCCGGACGGGGCGATCCTCAAGGCGGTCGAGCCGCTCAACCAGTACGTCCCGCTGACGATCGGGCCGGGTGGCGAGATCGACGTGTACGTCGAGGCGGCCGCGAACCCGGACGTGCCCGGCGGCTCGTGGTGGCGTCCGACGCCGATGGGCGACAAGGCCACGGCGGGGCCGGACCCGATCTACACGCTCAAGGCCGTGGACATCGCCCTGCTCGACGTGCCGACGTGGGAGCTGGCGCAGGACGTGTGGACGCTCGACGGCCTCATGCGCGTGCTGCCCGCCGACCTGCCGCGCCGGGCCGAGATCCTGCGCGCCCTCGAGAACATGCTCGACGCCGTCGACCCCGAGGACCTGCCCGGCACCGCCCGCGACGGGCGGGCGGCGCTGGCCGGCGTGCTCGCCTCCCCGGCGTACGCGAGCGCCCACCGGGTGCACGCCGTCGGCCACGCCCACATCGACTCCGCGTGGCTGTGGCCGGTCCGCGAGACGGTCCGCAAGTGCGCGCGCACGTTCTCCAACGTGCTCGCGCTCATGGACGCCGACCCGGACTTCACGTTCGCGTGCTCCTCCGCGCAGCAGTACGCCTGGATCCAGGAGTACTACCCGGAGCTGTTCGCGCGGATCGCGGAGCGCGTGCGCGAGGGCCGGTTCGTGCCGGTCGGCGGCATGTGGGTCGAGTCCGACACGAACATGCCCGGCAGCGAGGCCATGGCCCGGCAGTTCGTGGAGGGGACGGGCTTCTTCATGGACGAGCTCGGCGTGGAGCCGCGCGACGTCTGGCTGCCCGACTCCTTCGGGTACTCGGGTGCGCTGCCGCAGATCGCGCGCGCGGCGGGCAAGGAGTTCTTCCTCACGCAGAAGATCTCGTGGAACGACACGAACACGATGCCGCACCACACGTTCGACTGGGAGGGCACGGACGGGAGCCGGATCTTCACCCACTTCCCGCCCGTCGACACGTACAACGCGTCGCTGTCCGGCGAGGAGCTCGCCCGCGCGCAGCGGCAGTACGCCGAGAAGGGTCGCGCGAACACCTCGCTGGCGCCGTTCGGGCACGGCGACGGCGGCGGCGGGCCCACCCGGGAGATGGTCGCCGCCGCGCGCCGCACCGCCGACCTCGAGGGCTCCCCGCGCGTCGTCCTGTCCTCCCCGGCGGAGTTCTTCGACGTCGCCCGGGCCGAGTACAGCCGCCCGCCGGTCTGGTCCGGTGAGCTGTACCTGGAGTACCACCGCGGGACGTACACGTCGCAGCACCGCACGAAGGCGGGCAACCGTCGCAGCGAGCACCTCCTGCGTGAGGCGGAGCTGTGGGCGTCGACGGCGACGGTGCGCACCGGGGCGGCGTACCCGTACGAGGCGCTGCAGCGGCTGTGGCGGCTGGTCCTGCTCCAGCAGTTCCACGACATCCTCCCCGGCTCGTCGATCGCGTGGGTGCACCGCGAGGCGGAGCGCAACTACGCCGAGATCGCGGCGGAGCTGGAGCAGATGATCGCCACGGCGATCGCGACGGTGGCCGGCGACGGCGAGCGGGACGTCGTCGTCAACGCCGGACCGTTCGCGCGGGAGGGTGTGCCGGCGCTCGGCGGAGCCACTGCGCCGGCAGCGCCTGCTTCCGGTGCCGCGCTCACCCGCGAGGGCGACGACGTGGTGCTGGACAACGGCCGCATCCGCGTCCGCGTCGACGCCCGCGGTCTCGTGACGTCGGTGCGCGACCTGGCCGCCGACCGGGAGGTGCTCGCCCCGGGCTCCGTGGCCGGGCTGCTCCAGGTGCACCGCGACATCCCGAACGAGTGGGAGGCGTGGGACATCGACGAGCACTACCGCAGGGACGTCACGGACCTCGTCGACGTCGATGCCGTCACGGTGCTCGACGACGTCGACGGCGAGCCGGGCGCCGTGGGCGTCGAGGTGGCGCGGTCCTACGGCACGTCCCGCCTCGTGCAGCGGTTCGTCCTCCGGCCCGAGGCCGCCGTGCTCGACCTGACGACGAGCGTCGACTGGCGCGAGCGGCGCAAGCTGCTCAAGCTCGCGTTCGCGCTCGACGTGCACGCCGACCGGGCGACGTCCGAGATCCAGTTCGGTCACGTCCACCGCGCGACGGCCGTCAACACGTCATGGGACCACGCGCGGTTCGAGACCGTCGCGCATCGCTGGGTGCACGTCGGAGAGCCGGGCTACGGCGTCGCCGTCGGGAACGACCAGACGTACGGGCACGACATCACGCGGACCACGCGGGAGGACGGCGGGACGACGACGCTCGTGCGGCAGTCGCTCCTGCGCGCGCCGATGTTCCCCGACCCGGACGCCGACCAGGGCGAGCACGTGCTGCGCAGCTCGCTCGTCGTCGGCGCCGAGATCGCCGACGCCGTCGAGGAGGGCTACCGGATCAACCTGCCGCTGCGCCGCGTGCGCGGGGCGAGCGAGGTGGAGCCGCTGCTGCGGGTGAGCGACCCCGCCGTCGTCGTCGAGGCCGTGAAGCTGGCCCGGGACGGGAGCGGCGACGTCGTCGTGCGGCTGTACGAGTCGCGCGGCGGCCGGGCGAGCGCGCGGGTCACGCCGACGTTCGCCGTCGCCGGTGCCCGCGCGACGGACCTGCTGGAGCGCGACGCAGAGGCGCCCGGCGTCACGGTGGCGGACGACGGCGCCGTGGATCTTGCGTTGCGGCCGTTCCAGATCGTCACGCTGCGGTACGCACGCGCGTCGGGGAGATGTCCCCATCGGCGAGTGCCCCCGCCGCTCGCGGCCGGGAGTAGGCTCACCGGCCGTGAGCGACGCGCGTTTCAACCCCGCACCAGGCTGGCCCGTCCCCCCCGCGGGGTGGACCCCGCCCCCGGGCTGGCAGCCGGACCCGAGCTGGCCGCCGGCCCCTCCCGGCTGGAACCTCTGGCTGAACGCCGACGGAACGCCCGCCGCGCCGCCCGTCACGAGCGCGTCCCCGGCGGCGCCGACGTCGATGGCACCGACTCCTGCGGTGCCGTACGCGGGCACCGACGCCGGTCAGTCGCCCTACGCGGGCACCCCGGGTACAGCCAGCGAGGCCGACGTCCAGGCCGCGATCACGCAGGTCCGGTCGAGCGGCCTCAAGCAGATCCTCATCGGCGTCGGCCTCGTCGTCGTGGGCGTCGTCATCACCGTCGTCTCGTACGCCAGCACGCCTGCCGGCGGTCGCTTCTCGGTGTTCTGGGCCCTCCCCCTCGTCGGCGTCGTCTACGCGATCCGTGGTGCCATCCAGATGGGAACGGCCGAGAGGAAGGTCCGCCAGCAGCTCGGTGTGGCGGCCCCGGCGCCGTCCGCGCCCCAGCCCGGGCAGTGGCCCGGCGCCTGAGCGCTCACCGCAAGCGCTGAGTACGCGCCTCGAAGACAACCACCGCGACCCCTGGGCTCTGTCCCCAGGGGTCGCGGCGTTATCGGGCCCTTGTGCCCGCAGATCGTGACCGAGCTGTGACCTCCTGCTCCATCTGACCCCTTGACTTCGAGAAGTGAACGGATGGAGAGTGTGTCGCTGTCGGCCAGCGGCTCGGAACGGTGACGTTCCGACCCGGTCGGCGACGCCGTACCCCGGCTAGGCGGCACGCCCCGTGCCGGGCGGCACGTAGTCCTTTCGACGACGAAGGAGCACAGCATGCGGAAGTTCGGATTCGCGGCACTCGGCACGGCAGTCGTGCTGGGCCTGGCCGCGTGCTCGGGGGGCGGGGCCGGCAGCGGCGAGGACCCCACGGAGGACGGCGGCGGCGAGGCTCCCGCCGCGGAGGACGTGCTGGTCGGCGTCTCGATGCCGACCCAGACCTCGGAGCGGTGGATCCAGGACGGCGAGGCCGTCGAGGCCGGGCTGTCGGACCTCGGCTACGAGGTCGACCTGCAGTTCGCCAACGACGACATCCCGACCCAGTCGCAGCAGATCGACCAGATGATCACTCAGGGCGCCGACGTCCTCATCATCGCGGCGATCGACGGCACGGCGCTCACCGGGCAGCTCGAGGCGGCCGCGGCGGCCGACATCCCGGTGATCTCCTACGACCGGCTCATCCGGGACAGCGAGAACGTCGACTTCTACGTGACGTTCGACAACTTCCAGGTCGGGGTGGAGCAGGCGACGTCGCTGCTCGTCGGCCTGGGCGTGCTGAACGCCGACGGGTCCGAGGGCGACGCCGCCGGCCCGTTCAACGTCGAGCTGTTCGCCGGGTCGCTGGACGACAACAACGCGCACTTCTTCTGGAACGGCGCCATGTCGGTCCTCCAGCCGTACCTCGACGACGGCACGCTCGTCGTCCCGTCCGGTCAGACGGACATCGAGCAGGCGGCGATCCTCCGGTGGCAGCAGGAGACGGCGCAGCGCCGCATGGAGGACCTGCTCACCGCTGCGTACTCCGACGGGACCGAGCTGCACGGCGTCCTCGCGCCGTACGACGGCCTCTCCCGCGGCATCATCACCGCGCTCCAGGGTGTCGGCATGGGCCCCGGCCTCACCGAGGGTCTTCCCGTCGTCACCGGTCAGGACGCCGAGATCGCGTCCGTGAAGCTCATCCAGGACGACGTCCAGTTCTCGACGATCTTCAAGGACACCCGGCTGCTGGCGGAGCAGGCGATCGTCGCCGCCGAGGCGTTCCTCGCGGGCGAGGAGCCGGAGGCGAACGACACGGAGTCGTACGACAACGGCGTGCTCGTCGTCCCGTCCTACCTGCTCGAGGTCGAGGTCGTCACGGCCGACAACATCACCGAGGCCCTCGTGGACACGGGGTACTGGACGCAGGAGGAGATCGACGCGGGCGTCGCCGACTGACGCCGTCGCCGGCGCCGGTCCGGCCAGCAGCCGGGCCGGCGCCCGGGCGGCGATCCCGTCCGTGACGCCCCACGCGAGTACCCTCCAGGCGACGAGGACCCACTGATGACCGACACCATCCTCGAGATGCGTTCCATCACGAAGACGTTCCCGGGCGTCCGCGCGCTCGACGACGTCTCCCTCACCGTGCGGCGCGGCGAGATCCACGCGATCTGCGGGGAGAACGGCGCCGGCAAGTCCACGCTGATGAAGGTGCTGTCGGGCGTGTACCCGCACGGGGACTACGCGGGTCAGATCGTGCTCGACGGCGATGAGGTCGCCTTCGGCTCCATCAACGACAGCGAGGCGCGCGGCGTCGTCATCATCCACCAGGAGCTGGCGCTGGTGCCGTACCTCTCCGTCGCCGAGAACATCTTCCTCGGCAACGAGCGGCGCGGGCCCGACCGCCTCATCGACTGGAACCGCACGAACGCGGAGGCCGCGCAGCTGCTCGAGCAGGTGGGGCTGGACGAGAACCCCACCGTGCAGGTCGCCTCTCTCGGCGTCGGCAAGCAGCAGCTCATCGAGATCGCGAAGGCGCTGTCCAAGCGGGTGCGGCTGCTCATCCTCGACGAGCCGACAGCTGCCCTGAACGACACGGACTCCGAGCACCTCCTGGGCCTGCTCCGCCAGCTCCAGGCCCAGGGCATCACGTCGATCATGATCTCCCACAAGCTCGCCGAGATCGCCGAGATCGCGGACTCGACGACAGTCATCCGCGACGGGCGCACGATCGAGACGCTCGACATGGCGTCCCCGGAGGCCACCCAGGCGCGCATCATCCGGGGCATGGTCGGCCGGGACCTCGACCACCGGTTCCCGGAACGCGTGCCGGCCATCGGCGAGGAGGTGCTGCGGGTCGAGAACTGGACGGTCCACCACCCCACGCAGTCCGACCGCGTGGTCGTGTCCGACGCCAACCTCGTGGTGCACGCGGGCGAGGTCGTCGGGATCGCGGGCCTCATGGGTGCGGGCCGCACGGAGCTCGCGATGAGCATCTTCGGCCACAGCTACGGCCGGGACATCTCGGGCACCGTCCGGATGCGCGGTCGCGTCGTCTCGACCCGCACGGTCGACGACGCCATCGCGAACGGACTCGCGTACGCCACCGAGGACCGCAAGCGATACGGCCTCAACCTCATCGACGACATCCGGCACAACATCACGGCCGCCGCACTGGGCAAGGTGTCGCGGCGCGGGTGGGTCAACGACAACGAGGAGCTCAAGGTCGCGGAGGAGTACCGCTCGAGCCTGAACATCCGCACCCCGAGCGTGCTCGCCGTCGTCGGCAAGCTGTCCGGCGGGAACCAGCAGAAGGTCGTCCTGTCGAAGTGGATCTACACGGACGCCGACGTCCTCATCCTCGACGAGCCGACCCGGGGCATCGACGTCGGCGCCAAGTACGAGATCTACACGATCGTCAACCGCATGGTCGCGGCGGGGAAGGCCGTCGTCGTCATCTCGTCGGAGCTGCCCGAGCTCATGGGCATCTGCGACCGCATCTACACGCTCGCGTCCGGTCGGATCACCGGTGACGTCCCCGTGGCAGGGGCCACGCAGGAACGGCTCATGGAGCTCATGACCGCCGAACGCCGCACCACGGAAAGGGACGTCCTCCAGAGATGACTGTCGTCGCCAACATCGGTGAGCTCGCCCGCCGCAACATGCGGCAGAGCGGCATCGTCGTCGCGTTCGTCGCGATCGTGGTGCTGTTCTCGGTGCTCAACTCGAACTTCCTGAGCCCGGGCAACCTCACCAACATCGTCCTGCAGTACTCCTACATCCTCATCCTCGCGATCGGGATGCTCATCGTCATCGTCGGCGGGCACATCGACCTGTCCGTCGGGTCCGTCGTCGCGCTCACGGGTGCTGTCGCGGCCGTCCTCGTCGTCCGGAACGGGTACCCGTGGTGGGTCGGCGTCGCCGCGGCCATCGTCGTCGGGCTCCTCGTCGGCGCCTGGCAGGGGTTCTGGGTCGCCGTCGTCGGCATCCCCGCGTTCATCGTCACGCTGGCCGGGATGCTCCTGTTCCGCGGTCTGACGTATCAGGTGCTCGACAGCGTGTCGCTCTCACCGTTCGGCGGTTCGTACTACCTCATCGCGAACGGCTTCCAGAACGGGCTCCTCGGGGGTCAGGGCTACGACGTCTTCACCCTGCTCATCTTCGCGATCGCCGTGGCCGGCTACGCCGTCAGCCAGTGGCGCAGCCGGCAGGCCCGCCTGCGCTACCAGCAGGTGGTCGAGGCGATGTGGCTCTTCGTCGCGAAGATCGTGCTCGTCGGCATCATCGCGATGTGGTTCGCGTGGCAGCTCGCGAACTACCGAGGGCTCCCGAACGTGCTCATCATCCTGGCCGTGCTGATCATCGCGTACACGCTCGTGACGCAGAAGTCCGTGTTCGGCCGCCACGTCTACGCCATCGGGGGCAACCTCAACGCGGCGCAGCTGTCCGGCGTCAAGGTGCGCCGGGTCAACTTCTGGATCTTCGTCAACATGGGCTTCCTCGCGGGGATCGCGGGCGTCGTCTACTCCTCGCGGTCGAACGGTGCTCAGCCCGGTGCGGGCAACATGTTCGAGCTCGACGCGATCGCCGCCTGCTTCATCGGCGGCGCGGCGGTGACGGGCGGCGTCGGGCGCGTCACCGGCGCCATGGTCGGCGGCCTCATCATGGCCGTGATGAGCAACGGGATGCAGCTCATGGGGATCGAGACCGCCGTGCAGCAGGTGGTCAAGGGCCTGGTGCTCCTGCTCGCCGTCGCGTTCGACGTGTACAACAAGAGGCGGGCCGGTGTCGCGCGCTGACGCCGGTGCCGCGGCATCCGGCCGATAGGCTCCGGCCGTGATCGGCCGAGCAGCGACGTCCGGGTCGCAGTCCTCCCTGCGGGAGGCGAACCGGTCGCTGATCGTCGACACGGTGAAGCAGTTCGGCGGCCTGACGCAGGTCGAGCTCGCCGGCGCCACGGGCCTCTCGGCCGCGACGATCTCGACGATCGTCAAGGAGCTGCTCGGAGCGGGCGTCGTCGAGGTGCGCCCGACGTCCCGCAGCGGGCGCCGGGCGCAGATGGTGACGCTCGCCCGGCGGGTCGGTCTGGCCGCCGGGGTCCAGGTCGGGCACCGGAGCATGCGAGTCGTGCTCGGCGACTTCAGCCACACGGTCGTGGCGGAGCAGTCCCTGCCGCTGCCACACGAACACCTCCTCGACACCGGGCTCGACCGGGCGTCGCTGCTCATCGCCGACCTGCTCGAGCGGGTCGGCTCGCCGATCGACGAGCTCGTCGGCGTCGGGCTCGGACTGCCCGCACCGGTGGACGGTGCCACGGGCATGATCTCGGTGCGCGGCGTGATGCGCGGGTGGGACGGCGAGCACCTCGCGCACGTCATGTCGAAGCGCCTCGCGCGCCCGGTGCACGTCGACAACGACGCGAACCTCGGCGCCCTCGCCGAGCACACGCTCGGCGCGTCGCGCGAGCACCTGGACAGCGTCTACGTGCGCGCCTCGTACGGGATCGGGGCGGGCGTCGTCCTCAACGGGGCGGTGTACCGCGGGTACGCCGGGACGGCCGGCGAGATCGGGCACGTGCAGGTCGACCCGCAGGGCGCGATCTGCCGCTGCGGCAACCGGGGTTGCCTCGACACCGTCGTCGGCGCGGACGCCCTGCTCGCCTCGCTGCGGGCGAGCCACGGGAACCTCACGCTGCGCGACGTCATCGCGCTCGCCACCGACGGCGACCGGGGCTGCGCCCGGCTGGTGGCGGACGCGGGGGAGGCGATCGGCACCGTCGTCGCCGGACTGTGCGCCGCCGTGAACCCGCAGGTCGTGGTGGTGGGCGGGGAGCTGGCGGAGACCGGGGAGATCCTCCTCGGCCCGCTCCGCGACGCCGTCCGGCGCGGCGTCCTGCGGAACCAGATCGCCCCGCTCGAGGTGGTGGCAGCGGAGCTCGGGCCGAGGGCAGAGGTGCTCGGCGCGCTCGTGCACGTGCTGCAGTCCACCGATGTCGACATCCGAGGTGAGGACCGATGATGGACGTGCGCGACGACGGGCGGGTGAGGCAGTCATGATCACGGAGGTTCCCGTGCCGCTGCTCTCGGTCCGGGGGATCGGGAAGCGGTTCGGCGCGGTCGAGGCACTCGTGGACGTCGACCTCGACGTCCACGCCCACGAGGTCGTCGCCCTCGTCGGCGACAATGCCGCCGGCAAGTCGACGCTGGCGAAGATCGTCGCGGGCGTCCTCACGCCCGACACCGGGCTGATCGAGATCGACGGCGCGCCGGTGCAGGTCCCGTCGCCGTCCGCCGCGCACGACCTCGGGATCGCCACGGTGTTCCAGGACCTCGCCGTGTGCGACAACCTCGACGTGACGGCGAACCTGTTCCTCGGCCGGGAGCTGCGCACCGGCCGCGTGCTCGACGACGGTCGCATGGAGCAGATCGCCCGCCGCGTGCTGCGTGACCTCTCCTCGCAGATCGCCTCGGTGCGGACGCCGCTCTCCCAGCTGTCCGCGGGTCAGCGCCAGTCCGTCGCGATCGCGCGCACGCTGATCGGGAACCCGCGCATCGTCGTCCTCGACGAGCCGACGGCGTCGCTGTCGGTGGCGCAGACGGCGGAGGTGCTCGTGCACATCGAGCGGCTGCGGGAGCTCGGGCTCGGGGTGATCCTCATCAGCCACAACATGAACGACGTCCGTGCGGTGGGCGACCGGATCGAGGTGCTGCGGCACGGGCGCAACAACGGGTCGTTCCACGGCCCGTCCACGGGCTCGGAGGAGATCATCGCCGCGATCACGGGTGCACGCATGGTCGCGCCGCCGAGCGCGAGCCACCGGCACGCGATGCCGACGATGCGCTGACGGCGGACGGCCCGGCCGGGGTCAGCGGAAGACGACCGTCCGCGTGCGGTCGAGCAGCACCCGGTGCTCGGCGTGCCAGCGCACGGCGCGCGCGAGGACGCGGCGCTCGACGTCCTGCCCCATCGCGACGAGGTCCTCCACCGTGTCGTCGTGCCGCACGCGTTCGACGTCCTGCTCGATGATCGGGCCCTCGTCGAGATCGGCGGTGGCGTAGTGCGCCGTCGCGCCGATGAGCTTCACGCCGCGCTCGTGGGCCTGCGCGTACGGCCGCGCCCCCTTGAAGCTCGGCAGGAACGAGTGGTGGATGTTGATGATCCGCCCCTCGAGGTCGCGGCACAGGTCGTCCGACAGGATCTGCATGTACCGCGCCAGCACCACGAGCTCGGCGTCCAGGGCGTGCACGAGCTCGAGGAGCTGCGCCTCCGCGTCGACGCGCGTCTCGCGCGTCACCGGGACGTGGTGGAAGTCGATGCCGTAGAACGCGGCGAGCTCCGCGAGCATCGTGTGGTTCGACACCACGGCGACGATCTCGATCGGCAGCCGTTCCGAGCGCTGCCGGAACAGGAGATCGTTGAGGCAGTGCGCCGCCGTCGAGACCATGACCACCGTCCGCACCGGGCGGCCCACGACGTCGAGCTCCCACGACATGCCGAACTGCTCGGCGACGCCGCCCACCGCGCGGTCGAGGACCTCGCGGGACGCGTCGCACTCGACCTGAACCCGCATGAAGTACAGGCCGGTGTCGGCGTCGCCGAACTGCTGCGACTCCGTGATGTTGCCGCCCAGGCCCGCGAGCACACCGGCCACGGCCGAGACGATGCCCGGACGGTCGGGGCAGGACAACGTGAGGACCCAGTGCGTCACCGGATGGAGGCTACCCGCCGCGGGCGGGGCAGCCCCGGGCGTCTCGCCGGGCGACGGTACCCGGGCACCGGGCCGTGACATGGAAGGATGAGCACGAGAGGTTGTTCGACGTCCCGCGCGAGTCAGGAGCAAACGCATGAGTGCGGACCACGACGCCACGCCGTCGGCCGGGCTGCGGATCGACGTCGTCGACACAGCTCACGCGGGTGAGCTGCTCACGGTGCGCCGCGCGGCGTTCGTCACCGAGGCACAGCTGTACGACGACCCGAACATCCCCGCGCTCACGCAGACGCTGGCCGAGCTCGAGACGGACCTCGCGCGGGCCGACGTGGTCACGCTCGGCGCCTGGATGGGTCAGCGCCTCGTGGGCTCGGTCCGGGTGGGACTCGAGGAGGACCGGGCGCTGCTCGGCCGGCTCGCCGTCGTGCCGGACCTGCAGGGCCAGGGGATCGGCACCCAGCTGCTGCTCGCCGTCCTGCACTACCTGCCCGAGCAGACGCAGGAGGTCTGGGTGTTCACGGGCCAGGACTCCAAGCAGAACCTGTCGTTGTACGCCAAGCACGGCTTCGAGCACCAGTACGACCAGAACGCGGGCGACCTGACGTACGCGTACCTGCGCAAGATCCTCGGTGAGATGCCGACGGGTCCGGCGGCCGACGACGTCGCCTCGGCCTGACGCCTCTCGCCGAGAGGCCCGGCGCCTCAGCGAGAGAAAGCGTGCGCTGACGCCCCCGGGCATGCGGCAGGATGACGAACCGTGACGAAGCTGACTCCCGACCTGGTTCGCGACCTCTCCGACTACCTCGCCTCCTGGCTCGAGCTGCAGCGCCGTCGGCGTCGCACGCCCGGGATCCAGGCGGCGATCCGCGCGGGCGACGAGGTCGTGCTCGATGTCGCGCTCGGGCTCAGCGACCTCGACTCCGGCGAGCCCCTCACCACCGAGCACCTGTTCCGGATCGCCTCCCACTCGAAGACGTTCACCGCGACGGCGATCTTCCAGCTGCTCGAGGACGGCCGCCTGCGCCTGGACGACCCCGTACAGCAGTGGGTGCCGGAGCTCGCCGGCGCGGAGGTCGGCCCGGTCACGCTGCGTGAGCTGCTCGGCCACCAGGCCGGCGTGATCCGCGACGGCGCCGACAGCGACTTCTGGCAGCTCATCGGCCCATTCCCGGACCGCGAGATGCTGCTCGCCCTCGCCCGCGAGGCCGGCGTCGTCTACGCGCCGAACGAGCACTTCAAGTACTCCAACATCGGCTACGGGCTGCTCGGGCTCGTCATCGAGGCGGCGTCCGGGCAGTCGTACGCGGAGTACGTGGGCGAGCACATCGTCGACCGGCTCGGCCTGGAGCGCACCGGTCCGGAGCTCGACAACTCGCGCGCCGCGGAGTACGCGGGCGGCCACACCGGACTCATCGCCGGCGACGACGAACGCTGGACCATCCGCCACGTGGACACGCGCGCGCTCGCGGCCGCGACGGGCTTCTACTCCACGGCCCGGGACCTCACGACGTACGGCGCCGCCCACGTGCTCGGCTCCGAGGCGCTCCTGGAGGACCGGAGCAAGCGACTCATGCAGCGACTCGAGTCCGTGGTCCGGCGGCGCGGCAAGGACGTCGGGCGGTACGGCGTCGGCATCGAGCTCGGCGAGGTCGGCGAACGGCAGGTCGTCGGGCACTCCGGCGGCTATCCGGGCCACATCACGCGCACGTGGATCGACCCGGAGGACGGCCTCGTCGTCAGCGTGCTCACGAACGTGCTCGAAGGGCCGGCGACCGAGCTGGCCGAGGGCCTCATCCGGATCATCGACCTCGCGCTCGACGTGCCGGACGACCTCCCCGCGGTGCCTGACGGCGTCGATCTCGACCGGTTCACCGGCCGGTTCGTCAACCTGTGGGGCGTCACCGACGTGGTCCGCCTCGGCGATCGGCTGGTCCTGCTCCACCCGACCGCGCCGAACCCGGTCGAGTCCGTGGACGAGCTCGAGGTGATCGACGACGCCACGCTGAGGCTGCGACCCGAGCCGGGCTTTGGGAACGTGGGGGAGCGGATCACGTACACGTTCTCGGAGGACGACGACGGCGTCAGCGTCAGCTCCGTGCGCATCGGCGGTGGGACGGCATGGCCGGAGGAGACGTTCACCGCACGACGTGAGGCGATGGTGCGAGGCGAGGGCGCCCCCGCGTGAGCGGGGTCGTGCCACGGGCGACGACGGCGGCGCGGCGGGCGCTGCGGACGGAGGTTGCGGGATGAGTGCGGAGCTGGCGGAGCTCGTGGTGGCGGACGCGGCGGCGTGGCGGGCGTGGCTCGACGAGCATCACGCGGACTCGCCCGGCGTGTGGCTCGTGCTGCACAAGAAGGGCGGCGACGTGACGGAGCTGACGTATGCCGCGGCCCTCGACGAGGCGCTCTGCTTCGGGTGGATCGACGGCCAGGCGCGCCGCCGCGACGACGCGAGCACGTTCCAGCGCTTCACGCCGCGCACCTCCCGCTCGCGGTGGTCCGCGCGGAACGTGACGTACATCGACCGGCTCGAGAGCGAGGGCCGGATGCGCGAGGCCGGGCGTGCCGCCGTTCGGGCAGCGCAGGCCGACGGGCGGTGGGCGGCGGCGTACGAGGGTCCGGCTCGGGCCGAGGTGCCTCCCGAGCTGGCGGCGGCGATCGCCGCCGACCCGCGCGCGCAGGCGATGTTCGACGTGCTGACGTCGCAGAACCGCTTCGCGATGCTGCATCGCCTGGGCGCGCTCAAGCGGGCCGAGACGCGGGAGCGCCGGATCGCCGAGGACGTCGCCATGCTCGCCCGCGGGGAGACGATCTACCCGCAGAAGCGGCGGCCGTCGTCGGACGCCTGAGCGCGATCCAGGTCTCCCCACGGCCGAGTGCGTGATGTCTCGCGCGACACGCCGACGCCGGGCGGGACACATCACGCACTCGGCGAGAGCGGGCGGCGGACGGACGACCGTCATCGGCCGCCTGACGAGCGCCTGAGGCTCGACGCGGAGGGCGGCCGAAGTTGTTACGCTGACCGGGTCGCGACTGGCGCCGAGGTGGATCACCACCGGGGAGCGACGCACCGCCGACGGGACCGGCCACGGCACGGACGGACCCGGACGCACGGACCTCGAGGTCGCCCGCCTGGGCCGAGGGTCAACTCGCGGGCACGCCGGTGCGCGCGAGCCGACCGGACGCTAGGAGTGCGCATGCCCCCGACGACACCTGCCACCCCCACCACGCCAGCGGACACGAGCGCCGTCATGGACGCCACGCTCGCCCAGCTGGACCCGGAGATCGCCGCCGTCCTCGACGGCGAGCTGACCCGGCAGCGTGACACGCTCGAGATGATCGCAAGCGAGAACTTCGTGCCCCGCGCGGTGCTGCAGGCGCAGGGCAGCGTGCTGACCAACAAGTACGCCGAGGGCTATCCCGGCCGGCGCTACTACGGCGGCTGCGAGCAGGTCGACATCGCCGAGAACCTCGCGATCGACCGGGCGAAGTCGCTGTTCGGGGCCGGGTACGCCAACGTGCAGCCGCACTCCGGGGCGACGGCGAACGCCGCCGTCCTGCACGCGCTCGCGACGCCGGGCGACACGATCCTCGGCCTGTCGCTCGCCCACGGCGGGCACCTCACGCACGGGATGAAGATCAACTTCTCCGGCAAGCTCTACCAGGTCGCCGCGTACGGGGTGGACGAGCAGACCCACCGCATCGAGTACGAGGCGCTGCGCGCCGCGGCTCTCGAGGCGCGCCCCAAGGTCATCATCGCCGGCTGGTCCGCCTACCCCCGGCACCTGGACTTCGCGGCGTTCCGCAGCATCGCCGACGAGGTCGGCGCCTACCTCTGGACCGACATGGCGCACTTCGCGGGGCTCGTCGCGGCCGACCTGCACCCGTCGCCGGTGCCGGACTCCGACGTCGTCTCCACCACCGTGCACAAGACGCTCGGCGGCCCGCGCTCGGGTCTGCTGCTCGCACGTGACTCCGAGCCGCTGGGGAAGAAGCTCAACTCCGCGGTGTTCCCGGGCCAGCAGGGTGGCCCGCTCATGCACGTGATCGCGGCGAAGGCCGTGGCGCTCAAGGTCGCCGCGGGCGAGGAGTTCCGGGACCGCCAGGCCCGCACGCTGTCCGGCGCGCGCCTCATCGCCGAGCGCCTGCTGGAGCCGAAGGTGCGGGAGGCGGGCGTCAGCGTCGTCACCGGCGGCACCGACGTGCACCTCGTGCTGGTCGACCTGCGCGACTCCGCGCTCGACGGCCAGCAGGCGGAGGATCTCCTGCACGACGCCGGCATCACCGTGAACCGCAACGCCGTGCCGTTCGACCCGCGCCCGCCGCGGGTGACGTCCGGCCTGCGGATCGGCACGCCGGCGCTCGCGACCCGCGGGTTCGGCGACGCCGAGTTCACGGAGGTGGCCGACATCATCGCGACGGCGCTCACCGACGGGGCCGGAGCCGACGTCGAAGGCCTGCGCGCCCGGGTGGACCGGCTGACGGCGGCCTTCCCGCTCTACCCCGGCCTCCAGCAGTAGGGGGCCGCGCCGATGGCTGCACGCATGATGCCCGGGCGCCCGGTCGCGGACGCCGTGTTCGCCGACCTGGCGCCCCGGATCACTTCGCTGGTCGGGGCCGGGCATCGTCCGGGGCTCGGCACGATCCTCGTCGGGGACGACTCCGCCAGCGCGGGCTACATCCGCATGAAGCAGGAAAAGGCGAGCGAGCTCGGCTTCACGTCGCCGCACATCCACCTCGGTCAGGACGCGACGCAGGCCGACCTGCTGGCCGCGGTGCGGGAGTTCAACGAGGCCGACGACGTCGACGCCGTGCTCGTGCAGCACCCGACCCCGCCGCAGATCGACTTCGACGCCGCGCTGCTCGAGCTCGACCCGGACAAGGACGTGGACGGGCTCCACCCGGTCAACATGGGTCGGCTCGCCCTCGGCATGCCGGGACCGGTGCCGTGCACGCCCGCCGGGATCGAGGCGCTGCTCGCGCACTACGAGATCCCGGTATCGGGCCGCGAGGTGTGCATCCTGGGGCGCGGCACGACGCTCGGTCGACCGCTTGCGCTGCTGCTGTCGCAGAAGCGGCCGACGGCGAACGCCGCCGTCACGGTGGTCCACACCGGGGTGCCGAACTGGCCGGACTACACGCGACGGGCCGAGATCGTGATCGCCGCCGCGGGCGTGCCGGGGATCCTGCAACCGGAGCACCTGACGCCGGGCGTGACGGTGGTCGGGGGCGGCGTGCGGTACGAAGGACGGCGGCTGCTGCCCGACGTCGACGAGTCCTGCGAGGCGGTGGCCGGCGCGATCACCCCGCGCGTCGGCGGCGTCGGGCCGACGACGATCGCGCTGCTGTTCCGCAACGCCGTCGAGGCCGCGGAGCGCCGCGTCGCCTGACGGGCGGTTCTGGCGCTGCGCTGCGGATCGGGCGCGGTAGGTGATCACACCGGCGATGGATCTGAGTTGTTTCTGAGCATCAACTCCGAGCACAGGAGGAACCGTGGCCAAGGGCTACTGGGTCAGCGTCTACCCCACCATCGAGGACCCCGCGAGGCTTGATGTCTACAACGAACTGGCGGGTGTGGCCGTCAGGGCCGCGGGCGGGCGGGTGCTCGCCAGCATCGGCAGCCGGGTCGACGCACACGAAGCCGGAATAGCGGAGCGAGTCGTCCTGATCGAGTTCGACAGCTTCGAACAGGCGGTCGCCGCACGCGCGAGCGCGGCCTATCAAGAGGCGCTGGCCGCGCTCCCCGAAGGCTTCGAGCGCGACTTCCGCATCATCGAGGGCCTGAACTAGCGGCTCGTGCCGATCGACGACAGGGTGCAGCCATGAGAATGCGCCGCATGGCCCGAACCCTCGTCGTCGTCGGCGCCGCGGCCGCCGTCCTCGCTGCGTGCACGTCGCCGGACGGCGACGGCGGCACAGCCGACCCCTCGGACGAGGCAAGCTCGACGGCGGACCCGACGGACGCCGTCGTCGACCATGCCGTCGCGACGTTCGCGGTGGTGGACGAGGAGTTCCGGGTCGAGCTCGTCACCGAGGAGCTCGTGGCGCACGCGCAGCAGCTGCTCGACGGCGAGGACATCGCCGCGATCCCGCTGGGCGATGTCGTCCGAGACGATCCCGGTGTCAACTCCCCGTGGTCCTGGCACCTCGACCCCGCCACTGTGGAGTTCGCGTTCGCCACGACGGAGGTGTGTGACGGCCTGCCGTCGTTCGTCGAGGACGGGACAGTCACGTCCGATCAGTACTGCCCGTGGTCGGCCGAGATCGTCAGCCTCGAGCAGATGCCGTGACCCGGCGGTCCGGGGCTGTCGTCGGGCCGTGATGGGATGACCCGTGTGCTGAGTGTCGCGACGGTCAACGTCAACGGGATCAGGGCCGCCTACCGCCGCGGCATGGGGGAGTGGCTCGCGAAGCGCGAGCCCGACGTGCTGCTGCTGCAGGAGCTGCGCGCGCCGGACGAGACCGTGCACCAGCTGCTGGGCGAGGGCTGGCACATCGCGCATGCCGCTAGCGACGCCAAGGGCCGGGCGGGCGTCGCTGTCGCGTCCAGGCTGCCTGTGACTGCGGTCCGCATCGGCCTCGGAGACGGCGTCACGGACGAGGCGATCGACACGGGCCGCTGGATCGAGGCGGACGTGCAGCTCCCGGCCGGCGACACCGTCACCACGGCCTCGCTCTACCTCCACTCCGCGACGGTCGGGACGCCGTCGTTGGCCGCCAAGTACGCCTACCTCGAGCGGGTGACCACCCGCATGGGCGACCTCGCGTCCCGCGGCGGCTTCGCCGTCGTCGCCGGCGACGTCAACGTCGCGCACCGCGAGCTCGACATCCGCAACTGGAAGGGCAACCTCCGCTCCGCGGGCTTCCTGCCGGAGGAGCGCGGCTACCTCGACCGCTGGTTCGCCGACGGCTGGGTGGACGTGGCCCGTGCCCAGGCCGGTGAGGTCGACGGTCCATACACGTGGTGGAGCTGGCGCGGCAAGGCGTTCGACAACGACGCCGGCTGGCGCATCGACTACCAGATCGCCACGTCCGACCTCGCGGCGCGCGCCGTGGAGGCCGTCGTCGACCGCGCCTCCTCCTACGCCGAGCGGTTCAGCGACCACGCACCTCTCGCCGTCGCGTACGACCTCTAGTCGCGGGGCCGTCACCACAGCCTTCCGATGGGTGGAGTTGGATTCGAACAAGCGAAACCCTAGGCTGGGCCGCAGCACCGACGCGAGACACTCGAGAGGACGCACGATGCGACGAGCACTGGTCACCGGCGGCGCGAG
The DNA here is from genome assembly GCF_000023105.1 of Beutenbergia cavernae DSM 12333. Classification (NCBI taxonomy): domain Bacteria; kingdom Bacillati; phylum Actinomycetota; class Actinomycetes; order Micrococcales; family Beutenbergiaceae; genus Beutenbergia; species Beutenbergia cavernae. Next base: position 3,327,282 of record NC_012669.1, on the reverse strand, counting down.
CGGCCTGGGCGCTGCCGCCGCCGTCCGGCTTGCCGAGGACGGTCTGGAGGTTGTCACCGTCGACATGGCGAACGGGGCCGACCACGTGCTGGACGTCACCGACGACGACGCGGTCGCCGCACTCGCGCAACGGGTGGGTCCGGTCGACGTGCTCGTGAACTCGGCCGGGGTGGTCGGACCCAACGCCCCGCTGGTGGAGACCACCTCGCAGCAGTGGCGGCAGGTGCTCGACGTCAACGTGGTCGGCACCGTGGCGATGATGCGGGCGTTCGTGCCTGGGATGGTCGGCGCCGGCTGGGGTCGGGTCGTCAACCTGGCGAGCATGGCCGGCAAGGACGGCAACCCGAACCTGTCGATCTACTCCGCCTCCAAGGCCGCGGTGATCGCGCTCACCAAGTCGGCGGGGAAGGAGCTCGCGACCACCGGCGTCCTGGTCAATGCGGTAGCGCCCGCCGTCATCGCAACGCCGATGAATGCGACGACGGCGCCGGACGTGCTGGCGCACATCACAAGCCTCATCCCGATGAAGCGGGTCGGCACGGCAACGGAGGTGGCCGAGCTGATCGCGTGGTTGTGCTCGGAGAACGTGAGCTTCTCCACCGGCGCGGTCTACGACATCAGCGGCGGTCGCGCCACGTACTGACGCCGGCTCAGAAGTAGGTGCGGACGAGGCCCACGGCGACCGAGCGGGGCGTCAGGCGACCGTCGACCTCGACGATGTCGCGCCACTTGTCGAAGGTTGTGCACGGGTGTGAGATCCCGAGCACGACGTTGTCACCCACGACTGGGGGCGTCCCGAAGACGCCCGCCTCGACGAACGTGTGCTGGTCGTTCATCGACGCCGTCGGCAGTGGACCGTCGACCACATCGACGACCTGGCCGGCGCGCCAGAGCTCGAGTACGACCGGCAGCCCGTGGTCGTGCCCGGCGTCGCGCCTCCCGGCATCGAGCAGGGCGACGCCGTCGTCGTGAACCGCGAGCACGGTGGCCACCAGTCGTAGAGCGGAGCGGAACCGCGGTGCGTTCGGCGGTGCCTCCTCCTGCGCGTGGCTGTAGTGCCAGTCGTCGTGGGCGATGCTGACGCCGGAACGCACCACCACCCGGCCGTCCGCGGGGGAGAGGTCCGCCAACCCGTCGTCGACCTCGGCGAGATGGTCGCTCCCGCCGATGCTCAGGTACGCCCCCGGCCCGACGCGCGGCAGCACGACCTCCCGGTGCATCTGGAGCACGTGGGTGGCGAACGCCGCGATGGCGGAACGGCTCGGATCGCCGCCGATCGCACCTTCGTAGGCGGCCGAACCCGCGAGCCGAGTACCCGGGGTGGCGTGAACACGATCGACCACGGCGCGAGCAGCGTCGACGTCGCGCACGCCGGTGCGGCCGCCTCTGCGACCGATGTCGAGCAGCACCGGAAGGTCGGGTCCGGTCCGGGAACCCAGGACGTCGACGACGGCCTCGCTGTCCACCCACGACAGGATCTCGAGCTGCGGGTCGCGAACCAGCGCCGCCCTGGCCCGTTCGACTCCGGCCCGGGTGGTGAGCGGGTTCGCCAGCAGGATGCGCCTGACCCCGAACGTGAGCGCGACCTGAAGCTGTGCCTGGGTCGCTACACTCATGCCCCAGGCGCCGGCCCGCAGCTGTCGGGACCACAGCTGAGGCGCCATCGTCGTCTTGCCGTGCGGCGCCAGCAGGTAGCCGCGCTCGTCGCACCAGCCCTGGAGGGCGGCGATGTTGTCGGTGACGGCGGTTCGGTCGAGGCTCAGGAACGGCGTCGTGAGCGCGGCGACCGGCGGCGTCGTCGCGCTCAGGTCAGCGCGCGCGACGCCGTCGAAGCCGGGGCCGAGCACCTTGCCCAGCGGATCGGGCGGCAGCCGGCTGAGATCGGACAGGTCCAACGACTCAGCCCTCACCGGGAGCGAGCGCGATGCAGTCGATCTCGACCAGGATGTCCAGCAAGCCGGCACCGACGGTGGTGCGCGCGGGCAAGGGGTCGGGGAAGTGCTCCCGGTACACGGCATCCATCCGGTCGAAGTCGCCGAGGTCCGCCAGGAAGACACCGCACCGGACGACGTCGGCCATCGACAGGCCGGCGGCCTCCAGGACGGCACGGACGTTGTCGAGCGTGATGCGGGTCTGGGTCTCGATGGTGTCGCCGACGACCTCGCCGTCCCGCAGCGGACCCTGCCCGGAGACGAACACGAAGCGACCTTCGGCGAAGATGCCCGGGGAGTAGGCGCCAGAGGGCGTCGAGCCGGTGACGGCGGACTTCATAGTTGCTCCTTCGCGTCGTGCTGGACGGGTTGGTCGTCGGCCGGTTCGGGAGCGCGGGGCGTCAGACCCCAGCCGCGTTCGAGCTGGGCAGCCGCGCGGGCGAGCGACTGCGCGATCTGGGGGATCGCCGTGTCGGTCATGCGGTAGCTCGGACCGCTCACGGAGAACGCGAACGCTGGGTCGCCGTTCCGGTCGCGCGCGGCGACGCCGACGCAGCGCAGCCCGATCTCGCTCTCCTCGTTGTCGATCGAGTAGCCGCGCTGCCGGCTGAGCTCGAGGTCGCGTTGCAGGTTGGCGACGCTCGTGAGCGAGTTCTCGGTGAACCGACGCAACCGCACACCGCGGATCAGCGCGTCGGACTGGGCGATCGGCATGGCGGCAAGCAACGCCTTGCCGACAGATGTGGCGTGCCACTCCTCGTCGTCGCCGACGCGCGCGGTCTTGCTGATGCCGTGCGTGCCGGGTCGCGCATCGAGCACGATGAGCCGACCGCCAGACTCGAGGCCGGCGAGCTCGACGGTCTCGCCGTGCTCGTCGACCAGTCGCTCCAGCAACGGCCCCGCCGCCTGGATCGGGTCGTAGGCGCCCTCGGCCGACTCGCCCCACTCGTAGAGGCGCATTCCGAGGGTGTAGGCCCCGGTCTCAGGGTCGCGGCGCACGATGCGGTGGTCCCGCAGAGCGTGGAGATACCGCAGCGCCGTCGGCTCGCTCAGGCCGGAGGCACGAGCGACCTGGGCGAGTGTCGCCGGCTGGGCCTCGCGAACGCCGTCGACGATCGCGACCATCCGGTCGATGCCCTGGAAGCCGGTGTTCTGGGCGCTGAGGGCTGGTGCGTCTGGCTGCGCGTCAGTCATCTTGTCCTCGCTTCGCGTCGCTCTCGTCGGACACCACGCCCAGCCGGGATCCCCGTGAGGCGACCGTCAGCGAGCACGTGTGCCCCGGCCACCACGACGTCGTCGATCCCGAGGGCCGCCTGCCTGGGGTTACCGTAGTCGGCCGCGTCCTGCACCCGTGCGAGGTCGATGACGGCGAGATCGGCGACCCAGCCGGGCGCGATCCGACCGCGACGCCCGAGCCTGAAGGCGCGCGCCGCAGTGGTGGACAGGTGAGCGGCCGCGGTCGGGAGGTCGTAGTCGCCCCGATCGCGGGTGTACCTGCCCAGAAACCGTGCGAACGTGCCCCAGCCGCGCGGGTGCGGGTGCGCACCCACGTAGATGCCGTCGGACCCGGCGGCGTGGCGCGGGTCGGTGAAGATCGACGCGAGCTCGTCGACGTCGCGTTGTACCGGAGTCGCGATCACCGCGCTCACCTGGAGGGCGCTGCGACCGAGCAGGTCGTAAGCGAGGTCGAGCGGGTGCCGCCCCAACCGGACGGCGGCGTCGGCCAGCGTCAGGCCGGCTACCCAGGCGTGCTTCGCGTCCGCCACGTGCACGAGGGTGGTCCGCTCCGCCCAGGTTGTCGCCATGTCGGGTCGCTCCGCGATCACGGGTCCGTAGCTGCTCACCAGGGCTGCGCGCAGCTCGGGATCGCGCAGGTGCTCCGCGACCGCGTCGGGGCCGCGCTCGAGCAGCTCCGGCGGCACCAGGGGCATCGCCAGCAGCGTGCAACCGCGCCGGTAGGGGTAGGCGTCGAACGTGACCTCCGACGCCGCCGCGAACGCCGCCATGAGCGAACGGATCAGTTGGGCCGGACCGTGAAAGTGCGAGACATGGGTCCGGACCCCGCTGAGGTCGGCGATCGTGCGCAGCTCCGCGATCCCGAGCGGTGCCGCCTGCTCGTACCCGCCACGCATGTGCGAGACATGCACGCCGTCATGCCGTGCCACCGGGCCGCAGAGCGCGGCCAGCTCGACGGCGTCGGCGAAGATGCCGGGGACGTAGTCCAGCCCGGTCGAGAGGCCGAGCGCGCCCTGGCGCATCCCGAGCTCGACCAGCTCGATCATGCGCTGCAGCTCGTGAGCGGTCGGGCTCCGCCGCTCCAGGCCGAGCACCTCGTGCCTCACCGTCCCGGCCGGGACGAGATAGCCGACGTTGAGCGAGCCGGAGCCGTCGTAGCTAGCGAGCAGACCGGCGATACCATCGCCCCGGTACCTCGGGTTGGCGCCGTTGAGCGCTCCGAAGTAGGAGTCGGCGTAGGTGCCGTCTCCCGGCGCCTGACCGACGCCGTCCTGACCGGTGATCACCGTCGTCACGCCCTGGCGCAGGTTGGCCAGCTGGACGTCCTCGGTGTGTGCGACGCCGTCCGCGTGAGAGTGCGCGTCCACGAACCCCGGCATCACCACCCGGCCGGTGCAGTCGACGCGATGGGCGCCGGGAGCGTCGAGCGCCGGGCCGATCTCCACCACGACGCCGTCGCGCACGAGCAGGTCGCTGCGGCCGGGAACGGAGTCGGGACCAGCGACGACGATCCCGCCCGACAGCAGCAGGGTCGCCGTCATGCCTTCGACCCCGACAGCGCGATGCCCTCCACGAACCGGCGCTGGAAGAGCACGTAGGCGAGGAACGGTCCGAGGAACGAGATCGTCGCGGCCGCGGTGAGCAAGCCGTAGTTGGTCGATGACCGGCCACTCAGCGTGGCGATCGCGTAGGTGATGGTCGCCATGTCGGGCTTCGTGATCGACACCAGCGGCCACAGGAAGTCGTTCCACGCCGCCAGGAAGGTGAAGATCAGCAGCGCGATGATCGCCGGCTGCATCAGAGGCACCGCGATCCGCAGGAACACCGTGCGGTCGGGTGCCCCGTCGATGCGTGCGGCGTCGATGAGCTCGTCCGGGATCCCCGTGGCGAACTGCTTCATCAGGAAGACGCCGAAGCCGCCCACGAGAGGGAGGGCCAGCCCGATGTAGGTGTTGAGCAGACCGAGGTCGCGCATGATCGTGTAGAGCGGGATCAAGGTCGCTTGGATGGGCACCATCATCGAGGCGATGATGCCCCAGAACAGTGCCGTCGAGCCGGGGAACGGCTTCTTGGCGAACCCGAACGCCGCCAACGTCGCGGTTCCGACATTGAGGACGCAGGCGATCAGCACGACCACGATCGTGGTGACCAACCGCTGGAAGAACTCGTGCGTGCTGAACAACGACGCGTAGTTCTCCAGGTGGTACGCAGCGAAGTCGAAGGAGAGAGTGAAGGTCCGGGTGGTGCGCAGCGATGTCAGCGCCATCAACAGGAACGGGAGCGCCGCGGCCACCGCCATCGACACCAGCACCAGGGTGAGGGCGGCGCTCGAGAGGCGTCGGAGCATGGGTCAGGCCTTCCTCGTCAGCAGGCGGTTCTGGACGACGCTGATCGCGAGCACGCCGACGAGCAGGACGACGGCCACCGCGCTGGCGTACCCCATCTGGAAGTTCTGGAACCCGAACCGGTAGATGGCAAACACCAGGGTCGAGGTGGCGCCGCCGGGGCCGCCCCCCGTCATGACGTAGATGAGATCGAAGGTCTGGAACGACCAGATGGTCCCGAGGACGACCACGACGACGGTGGAGGCGGACACGCTCGGCATCGTGATGTGGACGAACTGGCGGAACCCGCCGGCGCCGTCGAGAGCGGACGCCTCGTACACCGACGCCGGCACCTCGAGGATGCCCGCGTAGTAGATGACGACGAAATAACCGACGTTGGCCCACACCGCGATGAGCGAGACGGCGATCAGCGCGGACGTCGGACGACCGAGGAAGTTCGAGCCCTCGAACCCGACCCAGCGCAGCATCTCGTTGATCAGTCCCGTGTCGCCGAGCAGCATCCGCCACACGGTTCCCGCCACCACCATCGAGGCGATCGACGGGATGAACAGCACGGAGCGGGTGACCTGGCCGAACCGGTTCCGGAACCGCTTGGCGAGTGCCTCTGCCAGGACGAGCGCGCCGATGGTCTGCAACGGCACGGAGATCAGCGTGAACACGATCGTGACCCGCAACGCGCTGAGGAAGACGGGATCGGAGAACATCCGGCTGTAGTTGTCGAACCCGACGAACTCGCCGTCCTCGAGGATCGAGTAGTCGGTGAAGCTGTAACCGACGGTCATGACCACCGGTACGAGCGCCGTCACGAGCAGGATCAGCAGCGACGGCAGCACGTACGCGAGGCCGGACCATCGGTGCCGCCTGGGGGCCGGCACGGACCGGCCCCCAGACGTTCGCGTGGAGCGCTGGGGCGAGCCCACAGCGGTGTCCGCTGTCACTGCTCGTTGCGGGCCAGCGACTCGTTCGCCGCGACCTCGGCGTCGGCCAACGCCTGCTCGGGAGTCTTGCTGCCCAGCAGCATCTGCTGCAGATTCTCGTACAGGCTCGTGTACAGCGTCGCCGAGTTCGGGACCACCGGGTACTCGCGCAGCACGTCAGCATCGGCGGAGTACAGGTCGGCGAAGAGCGGGTGCGCCTCGGTGGTCTGCTCCGTGGAGATCGGCGGATAGGAGGTGATCGTGCCGAACTGGTCCATCGACGGACCGGACAGCAGGAACCATGCCAGCTGCTCCGCCAGGTCCTTGTTGGGCGAGGACTCGGCCATCACGAGCACGTCCGTGGCGACGAACGTGTACCGCTCGGCGTTCTCCAGGACTACGGCTCCGACGTCGATGCCCGCTTCCTCGTACGTCGTGGCTTCGCCGTCTGCACCGAACGCGAAGGCTGCGTCCCCCGCGGCGAACTGGGCGTTGAGATCGGCGCCGTTCAGCGCCGTGGTGCTCTCGGGGAGGATGCCGTTCGTGAAGCGCAGGTCGTAGAGGAACTGCGCGGCCTCGAGGCCTTCCGGCGAGTTGAACGTGGCAGCGGTTCCGTCCTCGTCGATCAGATCGCCGCCCGCCTGCCACAGGAAGTTGACGTAGTTCTGGGCGAGCACGCCGACTCCAGGCTCGCCCCACGCCATGAGCAGCGGGTCGTACCCGGCGGCCTGCACCGCGCTCGAGACGCTGACCAGGTCCTCCCAGGTCTGGGGTGGCTCGACGCCGACCTCGTCGAGGATCGCCTTGTTGTAGAACAGGACACGGGCGCCACCGACGACCATCGGGAGGCCGTACTGCCCGTCGCCGTACTGGCCCATGTCGGTGAAGTAGAACGTCTCCCGCTGCTCGTCGGAGACCGTGAACGTCGCGAGCTGACCGCGCGAGATGTAGTCGCCGATCATCTCGGCGTACATGTAGCCGATGTCGGGGCCGTCGCCGCTCGAGAAGCCCGTGAGGAAACGCTCCTCGAAGTTCTCCCAGGGGACGATGGTGACGTCGACGTCGACGTCGTGCTCCTCCTCGAACGGCGTGATGATCTCGTTCCACAGCTCGAGGTCACTGACCCCGGCATCCTCGGCTGCGAACGGCGGGAGCCAGACCGACAAGGTGTCGTCGTCGCCGGACGACGAGGAGCAGCCAGCCAGGACCAGTGCGGCGGCGGCCGCGGCGGCTGAGACGGCAGCAATCGGACGGTGGGATGGCATGAGCTCTCCTCGCTGGGGTGCGGGCCGGGCGCATCCTCGCCGCGCCGACCACCGGTTGCCAGAGTCTGGCGCTGTGTGGAAGGCTATGTCAACCACTGAAACTTCAGCGACACATTCACACGACGCGACGGCGGTTGCGCCGCTCGCCTCCCGTCCCGAAGGGCAGTTGCATGCTCTGGTCGAACCTCATCCACCTCGGCTATAACCTGAACCTCGATCGCGAAGACGTTCACGAGGACGCGCTCGCGGCCCGCAACGCTCCGGCCGACTACTTCCGCTGGAAGCCGTACGCCCGGATCGACGACGGCGTCTGGAACGCCGTCGTGGACGCCACCGCGGCCGCGGGTCTGAACTCCCTGGTGATCGCGCCTGCCGACGGTGTCGTCTACGACTCCCACCCGGAGATCGCGACGCCTGGGGCCTGGTCGGTCAGCAGGCTGCGCGAGGAGCTGGCTCGCCTTCGTGAGCTGGGCATCGAGCCGCAGCCCAAGCTGAACTTCGGAGCCGGGCACGACGTCTGGATGGGCGAGTACTCGCGCATGGTCTCGAGCCGCACGTACTACGAGGTCGTGGGCGACCTGATCGAGGAGGTCGCGGACATCTTCGGCACGCCCGACCTCTTCCACATCGGCATGGACGAGGAGACCTACGAGCACCAGGCGCTGCTCGACCTGGTGGTGATCCGCCAGGGCGAGCTGTGGTGGCACGACCTGGAGCTCATCGCGGACAAGGTGCGAGCCACCGGCGCGCGGCCCTGGATGTGGGCGGACGCCGCATGGCGCAAGGCGGGCGAGTACTTCGACCGGATGAGCACGGACGTCGTGCAGTCGAACTGGTACTACAACAACGTCTTCACCGGTGACGAGAGCGGCCGGCCGAAGGTGGTCGACCATGCCGAGAACACCGCCTACCTGACCTACCTCGACCTCGACGAGCGCGGCTTCGACCAGATTCCGACCGCGAGCACCTTCTACGAGGAGGAGAACCTGCTCGCCACGGTGCGCTTCGCCAAGGAGCGGCTCACCCATGACAAGGTGCTCGGCTTCCTGCACTCGACCTGGCTGCCGCTGCTGCCCGCTCACCTCGACGTCCACCTCGCGGCGATCGCCGAGCTCGCGCAGGCGCGTCAGCTCTGGGAAGGCACCGCGAAGTGACAGACCGTGCTGACCGGCAGAATCGACCTCTGGGTGGAGTGCTGCCGGTTCTCAGCCTGCCACTGGACGAGGAGTGGCAGATCGACTCGCTCGCCTTGCGCCGCGAGATCGACTGGCTGCTCGAGCTCGGGTGCGACGGCGTCGTCATCGGCATGGTGTCGGAGATCTTGCGCCTCGATCTCGCCGAGCGGGAGCGGTTCGCCGAGCTCGTCGTGTCGGAGGTCGGCGGGCGCGGCGCCACGGTGATCGCCGTGAGCGCGGAGTCGACCCCGGGCGCGACCAGGCTTGCCACCCACGCTGCGCGCATCGGCGCGACCGCCGTGATGGCGAACGCTCCCATCACGAGCCTCGCCGATCCCGCGTCGCTGGAGTCGCACTTCGTGGCGATCGCCGAGGCGAGCGGCGCGTTGCCCGTCGTCGTGCAGGACGCTTCAGGCTACGTCGGGCGGCCGCTGTCGATGCGGCTCATGCTCCGGCTGCTGGACGAGTTCGGGCCCGACAAGGCGCAGTTCAAGCCCGAGGCGATCCCGCTGGGACCGCGCGTCAGCGAGCTGATCGAGACCAGCGGGGGCCGCGCCCGGGTGTTCGAAGGCAGCGGGGGGCTCGCGCTGGTGGAGAGCGCGCGTCGTGGCGCGGTCGGCACCATGCCCGGATCCGACGTCGCATGGGCGATCGTTGCGATGTGGAGAGCACTGCGGGCAGGCGACCTGGTGCGCGCGGACGAGGTAGGTGCCGGGGTGGCGGCGCTGCTCTCGCACGTCTCCGCTCTCGACCGCTACATCGCCGTCGAGAAGCATCTGCTGGTTGAGCAGGGGGTGTTCACCTCAGCCCGTCGGTTCGGCCCCGGGATGGCCGGGCTGGACCCGATCACGAAGGAGGAGACGGTGCGACTGATGCAGAGACTGCAGCGGATCGTCGGCCGTACTGACCAATGGAAGCCAGCAGCCGACGTGGAGGGCGTGCACCGATGAGCAGAGAACGTTTCGCCGAGCAGGTGGTGCTCATCACCGGCGCCGCATCGGGCATCGGTGCCCACCTCGCCGAACGGTTCGCCACCGAGGGGGCGCGGGTCGCGCTGCTCGACGTCGACGAGGCCGGTGCGACGGCGATGGCGCAGCGGCTCCCCGACGCACTCGCGGTCGGGGTCGACGTCAGCAGTCGAGCGGCGATCCGGGAGGCCCTGGATCTCGTGCGCGAGCGGTGGGGGAGGCTGGACATCGTCGTCAACAACGCCGCGACGTGCTCGGACACGCCGTTCGACAGGATCCCCGACCACGAGTGGGAGAGGGACCTGGCGGTCGACCTGAGCGGGCCGTACCGGCTGGTCCAGGAGGCGCTGCCGGACCTGCTGCGGGCGCGCGGCAACGTCCTGAACATCGTCAGCGTGAACGGTCTGACCCACTTCGGCAACGAGAGCTACTCGGTGTCGAAGGCTGGCCTGATGGCGCTCACGCGGTCGCTCGCGGTCACCTACGGTCCCCAGGGCTTGCGCGCCAACGCGATCGCTCCGGCCACGATCGTGACGCCGATCTGGGACGACCGGTTGGAGCGTGATCCGCACGTGCTCGACGCGGCGACGAAGTGGTACCCGCTCGGTCGCCTGGGCCAGCCGGACGACGTCGCGCACGCGGCGCTGTTCCTGTGCTCTGCCGAAGCGTCCTGGATCACCGGCACGACCCTCGTGGTCGACGGCGGCCTCCTGGCAGGAAACGCCCTGCTGGCCGACGACATCATGGCGCAGGGGTGAGCATGCTGATTGCGTCGCGCACACCGACGGGCGGGCTGTGGCGCTGGGACGGCGGTGACGCACCTGCGCGCCAGGTCGCTGTCGCGCCGGACACGGCGTTCGCACTGCCGCTGGCGGACGGTCGGGTCGTCACCCTCGGCGGCGAGGAGGAGGGTCACCTCCGGCTCCTCGAGCGCACAGGCGACGCGTACGCCGTCGTCGCGGAGATCGCGACCGGGGGCGGTGAGCCCTGCCATGCGGCCCTGCTGCCGGACGGCGAGCACCTGGTGGTCGTGAACTACCACCTGGAGGGTTCCGTGCTGGTGGTCGCGCTCGCCGGAGGTCCGCGGGTCGTGCAGCACATCGCGCTCGACGGGCCGGGAGCCGGCGTGGTGGTCGACCGGCAGGAGGCCCCGCATCCCCACTTCGCGCTGGTGGTGGACGACGAGAACGTACTGGTCTCCGACCTCGGCCGCGACCGGCTGCTCCGGCTCCGCTGGCGGGACGGCACGCTCGAGCAGGCCGGTTCCTGCGCTACTCCGCCCGGGTCCGGTCCGCGGCACCTCGCGATCTACGACGAGGTGGTGGTGGCCAGCGCCGAGCTGTCCAATGAGGTCCTGGCCGCTCCGCTTGCCGACGTGCTGGCGGGTGAGGCGGGCTGGAGCGCTGTGCCTGCGAGCGGCACCGACCTCAGCGCGGCGCGCGACGGTGGCGAGCGGCTCACCCATCCGGGCGAGATCGTGGTGGCGAGCACCGGGCGGGTGTACGTCGCCAATCGCGGCGCCGGCACTCTCGGCGTGCTCGATGTCGCGGACGGCGCGGCCTGCCTGTCATGGGACTCGGAGACCGACGTCGGCGGCGCCTGGCCCCAGCACGTGCTGCTGCAGGACGACAAGCCCTACGTCGCGCTGCGTGACGACGACCTCGTCGTAGGCCCGAGCGGTCGGGTGTCGGTGCCGTCGCCGGTGTGGCTGGCAACGTCCTCCTAGTCAGGCCAGCGGCTCGACCGCGAACGTGAACTCCCGGCCCTGCCGGAACGGCTCGACCAGCTCGACGTTCTCGTACGCCGTCCCGCCGGGGATCGGGGCCGTCGACGCCCAGTAGGCGCGCCGCCCGTTGACGTACGCCTGGAGCCCCGGGTCCGGGTCGTCGGCCCGCCACGTCTGGCGCGCCAGGGCGCCCGTGTACTTCCAGTGCTCGGCGACGGCGGCCGCGTACGTCGCGGAGCTCGGGTCCGCCTCGTCGGGCGTGGCATCGACGACGACGTCGCCGTTCGCGTCGCGCCTCAGCTCGCCGAGCGGGAAGCGCGCGTGCGGTGCGAACCCGGCCCCCTCGAGGTCGGGCCACAGCTCGGCCGGCGTGACGACCCGGTCCGCGAGCTCCAGCCGCCGCAGCCGCGCGTAGTTCCCCATGGTCGCCGTCACGATGCAGGAGTCCAGCGGGGCCGACGACGGCGCCGCATACGTCGCGATCGTCACCTCGTGCGGGGCGTCGGCCCGGAACGTCAGCCGCAGGTGCACGCGCGAGCCGTTGGCGAAAGGCTCCACGCCGACGTAGACGCTGAGGCGTGCGACGCCGTCACGCGTCTCGACGACGCCGCGGGCGGGCGCGTCAGGGCGCAGCGGCTCACCGGACGCGGCCTGGTCGGCGTCGTCGCAGCTCCAGAACCGCTTCCCGGCGACACCGTCGAGCTCGCTCGGCTCGAGCTCGGAGTAGCCGCGCCGGGTCTCGCCGGCGGGGATCGGCTCCACGGCCACGAAGTTCACGACCCGGTCCCGCGCGTGCCCGAGGTACGGGGCGTACACGCGCAGCAGGCCACGCGGACCACGCAGCGGGTGCAGCCCGATCTGCAGGCCGTCGGCGTGGCCCCAGCGCGGTTCGGCGGGTTCCGCGGCGGAGGGTCGGACCCACGGGCCGTCGATCTCGGGAGCGGCGGGCGAGGGTGTGGGCGCGTCGTCGAGCGTCATGCCTCCATCCTGCTGGTGCGGCGGTGCGGGGGGAAACCCGACCCGGGGCGTCACTACGATGCGGACGAACCGGATCCCACGAAGGAGCGTCATCGTGCCGTCACCGCGCATCGTCGACCGTCGCCACGAGCCCACGGCGATCGACGGGCTCCACGTGCTCCACGTCAAGGAGATCCACGACGAGCGCGGCACGATCCGCGAGTTCTTCCGCGCGAGCGCGATGGCCGAGGCAGGGCTGCACGGAGGCGCGTGGCAGCAGCTCAACCTCACCGAGACGTCACGTGGAGCGATCCGCGGCCTGCACGGGGAGCAGATGACGAAGCTCGTCTCCGTCGTCGCGGGTCAGGCGTTCGGCGCCTACGTCGACGCGCGGCCGGGCTCGGCGACGGCCGGCGCCGTCGTCACCGTCCCGCTGACGCTCGGCGTCCAGGTGCTCGTGCCGCCCGGCGTGTGCAACGGCTTCCAGGCGCTCGCGGACGGCACGCAGTACCTGTACTGCTTCGACGCCGAGTGGGTGCCCGGGATGCCCGGCAGGGCGGTGCACCCGCTCGATCCGGCTCTGGGGATCGCGTGGCCGATCGCCGTCGACCCCGCTGACCGGGAGCGGTTGTCCGCGAAGGATGCCGGGCTGCCCAGCCTGGCCGACGTGCTCGCCGCGGGCTGACTACCCGCGAGCACGGAACCGGGCGGCGAACGCGCCTGGCGTGAGGCCCGTGACCCGGCGGAAGTCCCGGGTGAAGTGCGCCTGGTCGGCGTAGCCCAGGTCGGCCGCGATCGCCGTGGCGGACAGCTCGGGGTCGCGCAGCTGCTCCGACGCCTCCTGGAGACGACGCCGCTGGATGAGCCACTTGGGCGTGAGGCCCACGCGGCGGCGCGTGAGTCGTTGCAGCGACCGTTCGGAGAGGTCGTAGGCCTCGCACAGGTGCGCCACGCGGGTGATGCCCGGGTCCCCCTCGGCCCGCGCGACGACCCGGTTGACGAGCAGACCCTCCGCGTCGACGGGCAGGTGGGTGCGGACGAGGTCCTCGACGGCGTGAGCGGCCGTCTCCTGCGCAGCGGGGTCGTGCGGGGCGGGTGCCATCGCCGCGCGGACGGCACGCGTCAGCGACTCCCCGCCCGGCACGGCGTCGCCCAGGTCCTCGAAGCGATCCGTGAGATCGCTGACGGGGCGGCCCGTCAGCAGGTGCCCGGCGGCAGGCTGCAGCATGAGCCCCACGCCCCAGCCCGACCCGACGAGCGTCGTCGTCGAGAGCCCGCTGGCGACGCCGTAGAACCGCGCGTAGTGGGCGGCGACGACGATGAGGCAGACCGGGTACTGCAGCACGTGCTGCGGGGCCTCGAGGCCGGCCGGCACCGACCAGACCGGGATCCAGAACCGCCGCGCGAGGTCGGTGAGGTCCCTGGCGGGTGTTCGTCGCGCGATCGTGAACGAGTGGTCGTCCGGATCGACCAGGTGGGCGCGACCGACGTCGTCGAGCGGGCTGTCGGGTTTCATCAATCGCCAGCCTGCCCCACCGGCCTACGGTCGTGCCATGACAGATCAGACCACCCCCACCGACCCGTCCGCCGCGTTCGCCGAGCTCGCCGACCGGGTCCAGCGTGTCGCCGACGAGGTCGACGACTGGTCGGCGCCGTCCCCCTGCGAGGGCTGGAGCGCCGCCGACGTCATCGCGCACCTCATCACGACGGAGCGGGACTTCCTCGCCGAACGTGGAGTCCCGCTCCCGCCGGCTCCCGACGTCGCCACCGGCCCCGGCGCGGCGTGGCGCGACCACGCCTCGCTGGTCGGAGAGCTCCTGGCCGATCCGGGCGTCGCCGACGCCGAGTACGAGGGCTTCTTCGGGCCGACGACGATCGGAGCGAGCTTCCTGCGGTTCTACGGGTTCGACCTCATGGTCCACCGGTGGGACGTCGGCCGCGCCTCGGGCCGGGACCTGCCGTTCACCGACGCCGAGCTCGACACCATCGAGGCGTCGGTCGCCGGCTTCGGCGAGCACCTCTACGACGAGGGGATCTGCAAGCCGGGGGTCGAGGCTCCGACGGACGCCGACCGGTCGACGCGCGTGCTCGCGATCCTCGGCAGGGTCCGATAGGCGTCAGGCGACCGGAGCCTCTGGAGCGACGGGCGGCGGTGCTGCCGGCGGCCCTTCCGGCGTCGGCAGCTCGGTCATCCGCAGCAGCGGCAGGACCGGGACGGCGGCGATGAGCGCGCCCGCGACGCCGATCCACAGCGCGGGCACGACGCCGAGCGACGTGCCGAGCCACCCGCCGAGCAGGCCGCCGAGCGGCGCGCTGCCCCACACGATGAAGCGAACTGACGCGTTCATGCGGCCGAGCAGCGCCGGGGGACACAGCCGCTGCCGGAAGCTCACCGTGGCGACGTTGTACACGACGACCAGGAACGACGTCAGTCCGAGCGCGGCCACGAGCGTGACGGCCCGCGGGATCGGGAGCACGGAGGCGAGCGGCACGAGGGCGAGCGGTGCCGCCCAGCCGATCGCCGTGACCGGGATGACGCGCGCCTCGCCGACCCAGCGCGCGATGCGCTCCGCCGACACAGCGCCGAGCAGCCCGCCGATCGCGCCGGCGGACAGGATCGTGCCGAACGTCGCCTCGGAGATCCCGAGGAGTCGCAAGATGTAGATGGCCTCGAGTGCTCCGCCGATGCTGCCGAACAGGTTCCCGATGGACGTGCACGCCACCATCCGTCGCAGCAGCGGCTGGCGCCCCACGAACGCGAGCCCCTCCCGGATCTCGACGACGAGCGGCCGCCGGCTCTCCCGGGCCGGCAGCTCCTCGACGTGACGGATCCGGGCGACGTAGAAGGCCGAGAACGCGTACAGCACGGCGTTGATGCCGATGAGGAACGGGGCGCTGACGATGCGGAGCAGCTGGCCGCCGAGCGCCGGGCCGGCCACCATCGCGACCGATGCCGTCGACTGCAGCTTCGAGTTCCCCTCGACGACGTGGTCGAGCCCCACGAGGCCGGGCACGTAGCTCTGGTGCGAGACGTCGAAGAACACGGTGGCGGCGCTGATCGCGAGCGCGGCCACGTAGAGCAGCGGCATCGAGGCGACGCCGGTCAGGGCCGCTGCCACGACGCCGGCGAGGACGACGGCCCGGACGAGGTCGGCCACGATGAGCACGCGCCGCTTGCGCATGCGGTCGACCCAGGCGCCGGCCGGCAGGCCGATGACGAGGAACGCCGCCATCGTGGCCGCGTTGAGCAGGCCCATCTCCCACTCGCTCGCACCCAGCACCTGGACCGCCAGCACCGGCATCGCGAGTCCCGTCAGCTGGGCGCCGAGCTGCCCCAGCGCATCCCCGGCCCAGAGCTGGCGGAAGTCCCGGTGGTGCAGGAGCGATCGGCGGGGCGGCGCGTCCTCGGTGGACGACGGCGGAGGGACGGGTTCTGCGCTCACGTCACGGAGCGTAGCGCCACTGGTAGGGAAATCTCAATCAGTCGCGCGATCCGGGCTACGATCGGCGTGTGAGCGCGGAGAAGAGTGCCGAGCCAGTGTCGGAGGAGGCCCTTGCGGACGAGCGCGACGCCGACGCGAAGGCGCTCGCCTCGACGCTCCGGTTGCGCATCATCCGGCTCGTCAAGGACACGCCCCTGACCAACCAGCAGATGGCCGACGCCCTGGGCGTGCCACCCGCGACGCTGCTGCACCACGTCCGGCTCCTCGTGGAGCGCGGGTTCCTGGAGTCGCTGCCGGTCCGGCGAGGGGCCCGCGGGTCGCGTGAGCGGCCGTACCTCTCGACCGGGAAGTCGTGGCGGTCCCCGTCCGCCCCGGGGACCACCCGCACGATGGTGCAGACCTTCCTCGACGAGTTCGCGCTCGCCGGAGGCGAGGCCGCGATGATGACCCGCCTCGGCGTCCGTCTCACGCCGGAGCACCGGGACGAGCTGCGGCGACGTCTCAACTCCCTGTTCCAGGAGTACGCGGACCGCGACGACGACGTCGACGGCGAGCCGCTCTCCCTGTTCTTCGCGATGCACGCCGACGTCTCCCGCGCGCGAGCTGAGGCGTCCTCCCGCGGGGCGGGCTCCCAGCTCCCTCCCTGAACCGCCCCGGACAACGTTCTGCCCGACGTGTTCGTCGACACGGGTGGACGGACCCGGCCACGGGTCGACCGGCGAGGAGACCCATGACGCCCGACGAGGTGCTGACCGTGCTCGTGAGCGAGCGGCGGCGAGCGCTGGTCGGGTACGCGTACCTGCTGTGCGGGTCTCTCGCGGAGGCGGAGGAGCTCGTGCAGGAGTCACTGATGCGCACGTACGTGCGGCTCGGCCGCGGCGCCGACGTCCACGACGCCGAGCCGTACGTCCGGCGGTCGATCCTGCGCCTGTACGTGGACGGGTACCGCCGACGACGGCGATGGCTCGACGTCCGGCACCTCGTCGTCACCCAGGAGCACGGCGGGGACGTCGAGCTCACGGCGGCCCAGCTCGACGTCCGCGGCGCGCTGAGCACGCTTCCCCGACGTGAGCGCGCCTGCGTCGTCCTGCGCTACTACTCCGACCTCACGGTCCGGCAGATCGCCGAACAGCTGGGCGTCAGCGAGGGCGCGGTGAAGCGGTACCTGAGTCAGGGAGTCCGGCGGCTCGAAGGGGTCCTGGGCCCTGGCGGCACCGCCGTCGACGACGCGGGTCGGCTCGATCCCGATCGCCCGTCGTCGGGGAGGGTCCCATGAACGAGCTGAGCAGGCGCCTGGACGGGCTCGCCGACGCCGCCGCCCGGGCGGCGGGGGACGCGCCCGTCGGCGAGGTCCTCAGGCGTGCCCGACGACGTCGGGTCGTGCGCCGCACCGTGCCGGCCGTGGCGGGTGTCGCAGTGGTCGCGGCCGCCGCGCTCCTCGTGCCGCCCGCCGTCCAGCTGTGGCGCGACGGGGCCACGCCCGCGTCCGGCACGGCGTGCGGGCGGCCGGTCGAGACTGCCGCGGGTGAGGCGTTCGACGGCGCCGAGGTCCTCGGTGAGGACGGTCCGGTTGCGGTGGGCGCCGGCGCCAACGCGACGGTCGAGAGCGGGGACGACCTCGCCGTCGGCGTCGGCGTCTCCTACGCCGCGAGCGGCGTCGACTCCTACGAGCTCGTGCCTGATGCGGACGGGTCGTATGCCGCGATCTGGCTCGTCGACGACGACGGTCTGGTCGTGGGCGTGGCGGTCCCGGACACCGTGGGTCAGCTCGAGACGACGTCGGTGACGCCCGAGGCGGACGTGTGGATCGACGGGGCGTACCAGCTCTGGGGGTGCGACGGCGAGAGCCTCGCCGGGGCTGTGCCGACGGGCGAGTACGAGCTCGTCGCCGCTGTCGCCGCCCGCCCGGGCAACGTGGAGGACCCCGCGCCGTCCGTGGTCCTCTCGGCGCCCGCGGGTCTCCGCGTGGGCACCGCCGATCCCCTCGAGAACCTCGGCGCCTGCGGATCGCAGTGGCCGGCGGGCGTCGAGGCCACGACCGACGGGTACGAGCTCGGTCTCCGCGTCACCGCGCCCGCCGACCTCGGCGACGCTGTGCCGTTCGACCCGGACGCCGACCCGCCGGGCGAGGGCCTGGAGTTCCCGGTCACGGTGCGCAACGACTCCGGAGCGGAGCTGGTCGGTTGGACCGGCCACCCCTGGCTCGTCGTGGTGCGCGACGGGATCGTCGTCGGCGTCCCAGGCGCCTCCGACGACGTCGGCATCGACGCGACGATGACCCCCCGGGCGGAGCTGGAGCTCGGGGCGTGGATGCCGCTGCACGACTGCGCGACCATGGGGCAGGACCCTGAGACGGGCCTCGGCGAACCGCTGCCGCCCGGCGAGTACGAGGTGTACGCGATCTCGCACTTCTTCTTCACCGAGCCCGCCGGGACCGAGGGGCCGGAGGGTGACCGCACGGACGTCACCGCCGTGGGCGGCCCGTGGCTCGTGACCGTCCCCTGAGCCCTCCGACCGCCCTACAGGCCACCCCGGAGCGCCGCCACCGGTTCGAGCGACGCCGCCTTGATCGCCGGATAGGCGCCGGCGACCAGGCCGATGAGCCCGCCGAGGAGCGCCGAGCCGAGCGCCATCCGCAGGTCGAGGATCGGCGTCCACCTCTGCAGGGCGCTCACGCCGACGACGGCGAACACGCCCAGCGCGGCGCCGATGAGGCCGCCGAGCAGCCCGATCACCACCGACTCGACGATGAACTGCGCGGCGATCTGCCGACGCGTGGCGCCCAGCGCCCGCCGCAGCCCGATCTCACCGACGCGCTCCATCACCGACAGCAGCGTGACGTTCGCGATGCCGAGCCCGCCGACGAGGAGCGCCAAGCCGCCGAGCGCGAGGAAGATCGCGTTGACGTCGGCCTGCACGTTCTCCTGCAGCCCTCCGCCCGACGCCGGCGCCTGGACCTCGATGTTCTCGGGTGTGTTCGGCGCGAGCGCGATCGGCGCCTGCCGCGCGACCACCGACCCCGCTCCGACGGTGATCCGGATCTGGAGCTCCTTCGGCGCGGTGAGGCCGAAGTCCGCGCGCGCCGTGCCGAGCGGGAGGATCACCGCGTCGACGAGGTCACGCCGGCGGGCGACGTCCTCGAGGATCCCGATGACCGTGTAGGAACGCGAGCCGATGAAGATCGACGGCTGCGAGTCCACCCGGTTGACGCCGAGCCGCTCCGCGGCCGCCGCCCCGAGGACGACGACGCGATCGGCGCGCGCGTCGTGTCCGGCGTCGAAGAACCGCCCCGTGCCGAGATTGCCCCGCACCGCGGGGAGCAGGTCGGCCGACGCCGCCACGACGGGGGGAGAGGCGACGCGCGGCGCCGTCGGGTCCGTGACCGGCACGGCGGTGACCTGCGCCCCGCCCGTGTCCACGTCCGCCAGGAGGGCCGCCGCCTCGACGCCGGCGAGGCGCGCGACGCGCTCGGGGGAGTCCCAGGGCAGCTGCGCGCGGGCCCGCTGCTCGCCGCCCATGGTCGTGGTCGAGGCGGGCTCCACCACGACCTGCGTCGCGGCGACGGCGTCGAACTGGCGGGCGATCTGGCCGGCGCCCGTCTGCGCCATCCCCATCGTCACGACGAGCGCGCAGATGCCGAGCACGGTCCCGAGGATCGTGAGGAAGAGCCGCCCGGGGCGAGCGCCGATCCCGTGCGTCGCCTCCGTCATGAGGTCGCGCACCCCGAAGTGGCCCCGGCGGTCGGGCTTGGCCGACGGCGTGCTCACGCGACTTCCGTCACGACGCCGTCGGTGATCCGCACCTGACGCTGCGCCCGGGCGGCGACGGCGTCGTCGTGCGTGATCACCAGCAGGGTCAGCCCGTCGGCGTGGAGCTCGTCGAACAGGTCGAGGACCTCGCCGGACGTCGAGGAGTCGAGGTTCCCGGTCGGCTCGTCGGCGAGCAGGAGGTGGGGATTGGTGACGACGGCGCGGGCGACGGCGACCCGCTGGCGCTCCCCGCCGGAGAGGGTCGTGGGGCGGAAGTCGAGCCGGTGCTCCAGCCGCACCCGGCGCAGGGCGGCGACAGCGCGGGGCAGCCGTTCGGCGCGCGGGACGCCGGAGTACATCGTGGCCAGGACGACGTTCTCGAGCACCGTCCGGTGCGGCAGGAGGTGGAACGCCTGGAACACGAACCCGATGCGCCCCCCGCGCAGCGCCGTCCGTCGTCGCTCGCCGGCAGCGCGGGTCGCCTCGCCGTCGAGCAGGTACTCGCCGGTCGACGGTCGGTCGAGCAGGCCCAGGACGTTGAGGAGCGTCGACTTCCCCGAGCCAGACGGGCCGACGATCGAGACGTAGTCCCCGGCCGCGACGCGCAGCGACGTCGGATGCAAGGCGACCACCGGCGGGTCGCCCGGGAACGATCGCGAGACGCCGCGCAGCTCGACGACGGGGTGCTGCTCGGCGGCTGCGCCGTCCGTGCCCTCACCGGTGGTCGGCTCCGGGCCCTCGCCGGCGCTGGTGAGGTCGAGGATGCTCACTCGCCCACCACGACCAGGTCACCCGCCTCGAGCGGCTCCTCGGACGAGGTGATCTCCACGAACCCCTCGGCGGACAGACCCGTCTCGACGACGACGAGCTCGGTCTCGCCGTCGCCGCGGTCGACCTCCACGCGAGACTCTCCTCCCGGCCCCGCGGTGAGCGCGGCGACAGGCACGGCGAGCACCTCGCCGCCCGTGGAGCTGACGGGGACGCGGACCCGCACGTTCGTCCCCACGAGCTGGGCGCGCTGCTCCTCGGTGAGCTCGTCCGGCACGAGCGTGACGTCGACCCGGGCGCCGTCGCCGCCACCACCACCGTCGTCTCCTTCGCCCTCGCCCTCGCCGTCCCCCTCGCCGTCGCCCTCGGAGCCGGCCGACGGGCGGCCGATGTTCGTGATGTGCGCCGCGACCTCGGTGTCGCCGAGCGTGAGGACGGCCGGCATGTCGACGGCGAGCAGCTCGGCGTCCGCCACGGAGGCGGACGCCACGATCTCGAGCGAGGCGCCCGAGATCGTGAGGACGGATCCTTCCACGGTGCTGCCGCGCTGCACGGCGACGGAGTCGACCCGGCGGGGGAGCGTGCCGACGTAGACGACCTCGGACGCGGGCAGGTGGGTGAGCGTCGCCTCAGCCGCGTCGGCGAGCGCGGTGCGCGCATCCTCGACGCCGCGGGCGGCGGCGTCGCGGCCGGCGGCCTCGGCGGAGGTGTCGGCCGGCGCGAGCGCCTCGTCCCGCTGGACCTGCGCGAGGCGGAGCGCGTCCTCCGCCTCGGCGACGCTCAGCTCGCCCACCCCGGCCCGGGCGTCGGCCAGCTGCCGTTCGGCGGCGCGGACGAGGTTGTCCTGCTCGACCCGGACGGCGTCGGACGGGCCGCTCGCGGCGCGGTCGAGGTCGGCCTGCGCCTGGGCGAGCGCGTCCTGCGCGGAGCGCAGCGACTCCTCGGCCGCTCGTACGTTCTCGCGAGCGCCCTCCTCCGGCTCGGGCGAGGGGTAGCCGGCCCGCGCGTACAGCGCGTCGACAGCCGACGCCGTCGCGCCGTCGAACACGTCGGAGTCAGCGTTGCCCGGGTCGATCCCGAGCGCCACGAGCGCGGCCTTGAGCTGCAGGACGTCCGGACCGGACGTGCCGACGCGCAGCGACCGGTACACCGGAAGCTCGCCCGGCAGGACGATCACGGGACGTCCCGTCACCTCGAGCAGGATCCCGCCCGCCCCGATCTCCGCGCCGACCTCGGGCACCTGCCCCGTGACCACGGCGGGACCGCCGAGCTCACCCGTCTCCAGCCGCACGTCGACCGGGTCGTCGTACAGCGCGTCACCGCGGATCGTCACGTCGCTGGACAGCTCCCGCTGCTCGACCGGCACCGTGATGAGGCCGGCCTCCGGCGGCTCGGCGTCGGCAGCGGCCTGGGCGGGCGAGATGACGAACCGGCTCAGCGCGAGGCCGGCACCCAGGCTGACGACGGCGACCGCTGCCACGACCCAGATCGTGCGGTTCGGCCGGGGTGCGCGCACACCCTCGAGCCCCTCGTCCGCCGGGCCGGCCGGATCCGGCTCAGCGGAAGGGTCGAGCACGTCGACGGAGGAGGTGCCCTCCGGGGAGTCGGCACCGTCCGTGCGGCGCCATGGCCACCGGCTCACTGGTCCTGCCCGTGCGCGGCGACGAGCGCGTCGAGCTCCGTCTGGTGCTCCTCGACGAACTCCCGCTCGAGCTCGAACTGGATCTCGAGCTGGGTCTGCTCGTAGTCGACGTCCTGCTTGCAGCGGAAGTCCGCGAGTGCCGTGTCGATCTCCTGCTGGCGCAGCTCGGCCATCGCCTCGTCGTCCGGCTCCTCGCCGGACTCCCACAGGGCGTTCTGCGCGTTCATGATGCTGTCCTGGGCCTCCTGGGATGTCGCGAAGTCCGCGTACCCGGCGTCGGCCATGCACGAGGCCCACTCGGCGTCCAGCTCGGCGATCCGCGGGTCGGACATCGCGTCCTCCCACAGGCCGTTCATCTCCTCGAACAGCTCCTCGAACTGTGGGTCCGACCAGTAGTTGTCGGAGTCCTCGCCCTCGTACACCTCGTGCTGGGCGGCGCCGTAGCAGCCGCCCTGCGTCCAGTCGTACTCCGGGATCTCCTCGTCCTCGTCGTACTCCTCCGTGGTGGCGGGTCCCCAGAGCGCCTCGTAGTACGCCGCCTGCTCCGTCTCGGACATCGCCGCGACGTAGTCGGCGTTCGGATCGACGTACTCGTCCTCGGCGGGCGCCTCTTGCTCCTCGTACGTCGTGAAGCCGTAGCCGTGCTCGGCCACGTACTCCTCGGTGTTCATGTCCTCGATGTCCGTCTCGTCCGAGAAGACGACGGTGCCGGAGTTGTCCACCGGGATGTACTCGAAGCCCTCGTCCGCCATGCAGGCGGACACGAGCTGCTCGACCTGCCGGTTCTGCTCGTCCATCTCGGCCTGGGCGTCCTCCTGGGACTGCTCGGCCGTGTCGTCGATCTGCGCGAAGATCTCGGCCAGTGGCGAGTCCTCGTAGGTGAGGTCACCACCGCCTCCGCCGCCCGGCCCACCGGACGAGCAGGCCGTCAACGTGCCGACGGCGACGAGTGCGAGGAGGGTGCTGGCGCGGCGACGAGACATGGTGCCCCCTGATCGATGGACGTGGTCCGCTGGTGGTTGCGGAGTAACCGTAGGGCCATCGTGGCAGAGCGCGGGTCATCCCGTGGGCGTATTTCGGGTGCTTCTCCCGGCACGTCGGGTCAGACGGGCGTCACCCGCGCCGCCGGCGCCGCCGCGTCCGACGTGAGGAACGCCGGAGGCGCGAAACCGTGCCGCGCGAACTCCGCCGCGACCGACGTCGCCACGGCTCCGGCAGTGCCGGCGGGGACGAGCGCGATGGCGGAGCCGCCGAACCCGCCGCCCGTCATCCGCGCACCGACGGCGCCCTCGGAGCGTGCCGTCTCGACTGCCGTGTCGAGCTCCGGGACCGTGACCTCGTAGTCGTCGCGCAGCGAGGCGTGGGAGGCATCCATGAGTCGGCCGGCCCGCTCCCAGTCGCCGCCGGTCAGCGCCGTCACGAAGTCGCGCGTCCGCCCGATCTCGGTGAGCACGTGCCGCACGCGACGCCGGGAGACGGCATCCGGGAGCGCCGCGACGGCGTCGTCCACGCTCCGGTCCGCGTCGAGCCACTCCCGCAGGGTCGGGACGCCGAGCGCCAGCGCGGCCGCGTGCGTCGCGTCCCGGCGCTCCGCGTACTCGCCGTCCACG
The DNA here is from genome assembly GCF_000023105.1 of Beutenbergia cavernae DSM 12333. NCBI lineage: Bacteria > Bacillati > Actinomycetota > Actinomycetes > Micrococcales > Beutenbergiaceae > Beutenbergia > Beutenbergia cavernae. The sequence continues at coordinate 3,303,550 of NC_012669.1, read as the reverse complement.
TGGGAGTGCGGGGCGCGGGTGTCGACGACGAGCAGCTCCAGGCCGGCCGACGACGCGTCGTACGGCACGTGCGTCACGGACAGGTCCAGGCAGTCGAGCAGCAGCGCGTGGCGGGCGCGGGAGCGGAGCGACGCCGCCTGGTCCATCCCTCCGGTGGGCGCGCCGGCGATCTCGTTCTCGGCGCGCACGCAGGCGGCAGCGAGCCGGGCGCGACCGGCGTCGTCGGCGGCGAGCCCGAGCCCGAGCAGGTCGTCGAGGGCGACGGCGAACGCGCTCTCGAGGGCGGCTGACGACGAGAGCCCCGCGCCGAACGGCACGCACGAGTCGACGACGGCGTCGAACCCGGGCACGTCGTGGCCGTCACCCGCGAGCGCCCACGCGACGCCCGCGACGTACGCTCCCCAGCCGTGCACGGTGCCCGGCGCGACGCCGTCGAGCGCGACCTCCCACACGCCGTCACGCTGCGCCGACGCGAGCCGGACCACGCCGTCGTCCCGGCGGCGCAGCGCCACGAACGTGCGGTGCTCGATCGCGATCGGCAGGCACAGGCCGCCGTTGTAGTCGGTGTGCTCCCCGATGAGGTTGACCCGGCCGGGCGCCGACCACACGCCCTCGGCGGCGCCCCCCACGACCGAGGCGAACGACGACGCGACGCGCGCCGCGCCGTCGTCGTCGCTCCACGCAGTGAGCCACTCGGGTCCGGACGTGCTGCTCATGCCACCTCGTTCAGTCGGTCGGCGATCTTCTCGGGCGTCGTGTCGGAGATCCAGGCACCCATGCCGGACTCGGAGCCCGCGAGGAACTTCAGCTTGTCGCTCGCGCGCTGGATCGAGAACAGCTGCGCGAACAGCCGCAGCTCCTCGCGGCCCTCACGCACAGGCGCCTGGTGCCAGGCGGCGATGTAGGGCAGCTCGATCGGGGAGCCGTCCGGCGACACGAAGTACCGGTCGAGACGCTGCAGGATCTCGAGGTAGACGATCGCGAGGTCCGCGCGCTCGGCGTCGGTCAGCGCGGGCAGGTCAGGGATCGGCCGCGTGGTGTCGCGCGGCGCGAGGTGCACCTCCACCGGCCAGCGGGCGGCCGCGGGAACGTAGGCGACCCAGTGCTCCGTGCGCGCCACGACCCGCCGCCCGGACCGCTCCTCCGCCGTCATGAGGTCGACGAGCAGGTCGCCCCCGGTGCGCTCGCGGTAGGCGTGCGCCTGACGCAGCATCGCCGACGTGCGCGCCGTGAGGTACGGGTACGCGTAGATCTGCCCGTGCGGGTGCCGCAGCGTGACGCCGATCGCCTCGCCGCGGTTCTCGAAGCAGAAGACCTGCTCGACGGCGTCGCGCGCGCCGAGCTCCGCCGTCCGGTCCGCCCACGCCTCGATGATCGTGCGCATGCGGCGGTGCCCGACGTCGGCGAGGCGCGCCGACGCGTCGGGCGTGAAGCAGATGACCTCGCACCGCCCGTCCGCGGCTCGCACGGGCCAGATGTCCTCGCCGTCCAGCGCCGTCGTGACCGTCGGCTCCCCGGGGACGGCGAGCAGCGACGGGAAACGGTTCTCGAAGACGACGACGTCGTAGTCCGTGGCGGGGATCTCGCCGTCGGTGTAGTCGGAGCCCGGGCGCGCCGGCGCCAGGGGGTCGCTGCCCGCAGGCGGCAGGAACGTCCGGTTCATCCGGTGCGTCGCCATGGGGATCCACTCCCCGGTCAGCTGGTCGTACCGCATGGTCGGCGCCGTGGCGCCGTCGAACCGGTCGGGGAGGGGGCGCGGGTCGTGGAGCTCACGCGTCTCGGCGCCCGACACGTACGGCTCGGAGTCGTCGAAGTAGAAGAGGTCGCGACCGTCCGCCAGGCGGGTCGCTGTCCTGCGTACGGCGGCAGTCACGGGGTGGCCTCCAGGATCTCGGTGGTCTCGCCGAGCGCCTCGCGGGCGTCCGGCGGAAGGTCGGGGTCGGTGACGAGGATGTCGACGGCGTCCCACCGGGCGAGCGTCCGCAGTCCGACCACTCCCCACTTGGCCGAGTCGGCCAGCACGACGACGCGTTGCGCGCACCCGATCAGGGCGGCGAGCGTCTCGGCCTCGGCGAGGTTCGGCGTCGTGAGGCCGGCCCGCCCGTCCATCCCGCTGACGCCGAGGAACAGGACGTCCACGTGGAAGTCCGCGCAGGTCCGGACGGCAGCGGGACCGACGAGCGCGTCCGACGGCGTCCGCTCTCCTCCGGTGAGGATGACCGTCGGCCGGCGCGGGGCGGCGTGCAGCACGTCCGCCGCGGGCAGGGAGTTCGTGAGGATCGTCAACGAGGCGGCGTGCTCGAGGCCGGCCACGGCGCTGGCGAGCGCCATCGTCGTCGTGCCGCCCGAGATGGCGACGGCGGCGCCGGGCTCGACGAGCGCGGCAGCGCGCGCGGCGATCGCGGCCTTGGCCGGGGCGCTGCGCGCGAGCTTCTCGGCGAACGCCGGCTCGCTCGCGCTGCCCTCGCGGTCGACCGCGCCGCCGTGCACACGGGTGAGGAGTCCGTCGCGGTCGAGCGCCGTGATGTCCCGACGCACGGTCATCTCCGACACGCCGAGCGCCTCGACCAGGTCCGCGACCCGGACGCCCCCGGTGCGCGCCACCTCGGCGAGGATGCGCGCCCGCCGCTGATCGGCGAGCAGGGGGGTGTCGGTCACGGCGCCATCCTCCCACGCGCCTCACGGATCCGCGCACAACCGGCCACGACCGGACATCGGCGGCCCGCCGACCCGGCGGCCCGGCGGCCCAGGGCGGCCCAGCGTGGCCGACCGCCCGACGGCGGCCCGGCGGCCCAGGGCGGCCCAGGGCGGCCCAGCGTGGCCGACCGCCCGACGGCGGCGGCTCGCCTCGCTCACGCTCGCTCGTTCCTCGCGAGCTCCGCTGCGGCTTGACGGCTTCGCCTCCGCCGTCGGGCGGTCGGCCACTCAAGGCTGCCCGTCCGGTTTCCCGCGCCGACCGTGTCGTTCGTGCTGGGTGGGGCTCGACCGTGTGGTTTGTCCTGGGTAGGGCTCGACCGTGTGGTTTGTCCTGGGTGGGGCTCGACCGTGTGGTTTGTCCTGGGTGGGGCTCGACCGTGTGGTTTGTCCTGGGTGGGGCTCGACCGTGTGGTTTGTCCTGGGTGGGGCTCGACCGTGTGGTTTGTCCTGGGTGGGGCTCGACCGTGTGGTTTGTCCTGGGTGGGGCCCGACCGTGTGGTTCGTCCTGGGTGGGGCTACACCGTGCGGTCGTCGGATCCAGCGCTGCGCTCGACCAGGCGATGAGTCGCGCGTCGCGCCGTGACCAGGCGATGAGTCGCGTCGGCGCGACCCCGAACACGACCCATCGCCTGGTCGGGCGCTCTGGCCGCCCGGGCTCCGTGGAAGTTCGGTTGCCGGAGAGGTAGCCGATGCTCCACAAGCTGCTTCGACGCTCGGCTTGGGCTGGACCGTGTGGTTCGTCCTGTGGGCGGTCGGTTTCGCGGGACTAGGGGCACGGTCGGTGCGGGGGTGGGTTCGGGTTGGGCTGGACTGTGTGGTTCGTCCTGTGGGCGGTGGGTTTCGCGGGACTAGGGGCACGGTCGGTGCCGGGGATGGTCCTGCCCTGGGCCGGACTGTGTGGTTCGTCCTGTGGGCGGTCGGTTTCGCGGGACTAGGGGCACGGTCGGTGCGGGGGTGGGTTCGGGTTGGGCTGGACCGTGTGGTTCGTCCTGCGAGCGGTGGGTATTGCGGGACTAGCGACACGGTCGGTGCGGGGGGTGGGTTCGGCCCGGGCTGGACCGTGTGGTTCGTCCTCTGAGCCGTGATGTGGGGTGACGAGACACACGGTCGCCGGGCCGTCGACGGATCCACAGGCGTGCGAGAGCGGTCCCGCAGACCTGAGAAGATGGCCGGATGACCGATCCGGTGACGCCCGGGCGCCCTCGCGTCTTCTCGGGCATGCAGCCGACCGCGGACTCCCTCCATCTCGGGAACTACCTCGGCGCGCTCACGCAGTGGGTGGCACTCCAAGACACGCACGACGCGATCTACTGCGTCGTCGACCTGCACGCACTCACGGTGGCCCCCGACCCAGCCGTTCTGCGCGAGCGCACCCGGCGGACGGCCGCGCAGTACCTCGCGGCCGGCGTCGACCCGGCGCGCTCGGTGCTCTTCGTGCAGTCCCACGTGGCGGAGCACGCCGAGCTGGCGTGGGTCCTCGGCTGCCTCACCGGATACGGCGAGGCCGCGCGGATGACGCAGTTCAAGGACAAGTCCGCCAAGCAGGGCGCCGAGGGCACCACCGTCGGCCTCTTCACCTACCCCGTGCTCATGGCGGCGGACATCCTGCTGTACCGGACGAACGTCGTCCCGGTCGGGGAGGACCAGCGGCAGCACCTCGAGCTGAGCAGGGACCTGGCGCAGCGGATGAACAGCCGATACGGTCCGCTCGTGCCCGTGCCCGAGGCCCACATCGTCCGCGAGGTCGCGAAGATCTACGACCTGGCAGACCCCACCTCGAAGATGAGCAAGTCGAACGGGTCCGTCAACGGGATCATCGAGCTGCTCGACGACCCGAAGGTCATCGCGAAGCGCATCCGGTCGGCCGTCACCGACACCGGCACCGAGGTCCGGTTCGACCCCGAGGCCAAGCCCGGCGTCTCCAACCTGCTCACGATCCACTCGGCGTTGTCGGGGACGCCGGTCGCGGAGCTCGAGGACAGGTTCGCCGGCCGCGGGTACGGGCACCTCAAGGTCGAGGTGGCCGACGTCGTCGTGGAGGCGCTCACGCCGCTGCGCGAGGCGGTCGAGGGCTGGCTGGCGCAGCCGGAGAAGCTGGACGACGTGCTCGCGGAGGGCGCCGAGCGAGCCCGCGCCATCGCACGGGGCACGCTCGGCGACGTGTACGACGCCGTCGGGCTGCTCCCCGCGGGAGGCCGCCGGTCATGAGTACCGAGCGAGGACTCCGGAGCGAGGGACGAGCGCAGGAGGATCGCGACCGAGGACGACGCGCGAGGACAGTGTGGTCTCCCAGGAGCGAGGGACGAGCGCAGGAGGATCGCGACCGATGAGCACGATGGCCGACCTGATGGCGATGCCTGGACCGGGGCAGACCTGCCTCGGGGTCGCGGTCGAGATCCCGCCGCCGTACGCGGGGCCGTTGACGGCCGCCCGCGAGGAGTTCGGCGACCCGATGGCGCACGCCATCCCGCCGCACGTGACGCTGCTCCCGCCCACGGTGGTCGACGACGCCGTCCTGCCGGCGGTCACCGAGCAGCTCGACCGCGTCGCTGCCGCGCAGGAGCCGTTCGTCATGCGGCTCGCCGGGACGTCCACCTTCCGACCGGTCACCCAGGTGGTGTTCGTGTCGGTGGCCGACGGCGCGCCGGAGTGCCGCGAGCTTCAGGAGGCGGTCCGCACCGGACCCCTCGAGCAGGAGCTCCGCTTCGACTACCACCCGCACGTAACGGTCGCGCACGACCTCCCGGCCGGCGTGCTCGACCGGGCCGAGACCGAGCTCGCCGACTTCTCCGCGACGTTCGGTGTCGGCGAGTTCGCGCTGTTCGAGCTGTGCGCCGACGGCGTGTGGCGGGTGCTGCAGGCGTTCGCCCTGCGGTCGCACCAGGCCATCGCCTGACCCAGGCCAGCACCCGGGTCGCCGACGCGCGCCCGCGGGCGGAGCGCGGCAAGGTGGTTCGGTGACCACCTCGGCCGATGCGACACCTCCCGCCCGGCGCTCCGGCCCGGCGGGCCTGGTCGACCGGGTCCAGGCGCTCGTCGCCTGGTTCCAGGGCACGCGCGCCGGTCGGACGCTCGCGCGCTACGGCGCGGCGAAGGGTGGGCTGCTCGCCGGCGGGATCGCCTACGCAGGGCTCTTCTCCATCTTCTCCGCCCTGACGATCGGGTTCACCGTGTTCGTCGGGCTCCTGGGCGACGACGACGAGCTCTTCCAGGCGGTGCTCGACGCCCTGGACCGGGCTCTGCCGGGCATCGTGGACACGGGCGACAGCTCCGGCGGTCTCCTCGAGCCGGAGCAGCTCGTGTCGAACCCGGGGGTCGGCGTCGCAGGCGTCGTGGCCGGCGTCGTCCTGCTCTTGTCGGCCCTGGCCGTGATGGGTGCGCTCGGCACGTCCATCCGCGCGATGTTCGGCCTCGCCACCGCCCCGGGCAACGCGATCCTCGCCCGCGTGCGCGACCTGGTGGGGTTCGTGGTCCTCGCACTCTCCGTCGTCGTCACCGCGGCGCTCGGGATCGCCGCCGGGGTGGCGGGGTCATGGGTCGTCGACACGCTGGGACTCGACTCGAGCGTCGGGGCCGTCCTCGTCCGGGCGCTCGGCTATCTGCTGGCGTTCGTCGTCGACGCGTCCATCTTCGTCATGCTCATCCGCGTCCTCGCGGGCGCCCGGCCCCCACGCCGGGACCTGCTCGTCGGTGCCTCGATCGGGGCGCTGGCCTCCGGCGTCATCCGGTTCCTCGGCACGGCGCTCGTCGGCGGGGCGACGGCGAACCCGTTGCTCGCGTCGTTCGCCGCGCTCGTCACGCTGCTGCTCTGGGTGAACCTCGTGGCCCGCGTGACGCTCTACGTCGCCGCGTGGACGGCGAACCCGCCCGCGGTGCCGCCGGCACCGCCGCAGGAGCGCCTGCACCTCAAGGAGTCGCCGAACTACGTGACGGTCACCACGCCGGCCACGCTCGACTGGGAGCACGACGAACGCACCGGCGTCGTCCAGTTCGCCGAGGCGAAGGAGCCCGAGCCGGAGTCGGACCACTACTGGGGCGGGTGGATCGGAGCATGGCGCGAGCGACGCCTGCGGCGGGTGCGGCGGCGGATCGAGAAGCTCGAGCGGCGTGAGGCGCGGCTGCGCTGACGCCGGGCGGTCAGCGGAGGGCGGCGGCGACGGCGGGCAGTCGCGTCGCGAACGCGGCGATCCGGGCTCGCGTGGCCGCCGGCTCGCCGATCTCGCCGAGGCGCAGCATCCCGGGATCGCCGGCGCGTTGACCGGCCTCGATGCGGTCGGTCGCTGCACGCATCCGGGCGACGGCGTGCTCCGCGATCGCCAGCGGTGACGGTCCGTCCCCGTAGGCACCGGCCAGCAGACGCAACCGGGCGGCGACGTCGTCGGCCGTCCATCCCGGCACCTCACGGAAGAGCGGCACGCCGTTCCAGGCGAGGAACCCGAGGTCGTCGATCGGCCGGCCCGGCCCGGCGACGTCCCAGTCGAAGACCCCGGCCAGCTCGTCGCAGTCGAACGCCATGTTGTACGGCGCGACGTCGTGATGACAGACGATCTCGCCGTCGTCCAGCGGGAGCGTCCCGAAGCGCCAGCGGAGGGTGCCGGGCCGGAAGTCGCCGACGGCGGCGTGGTAGTCGCGCAGCCACCGTGCGGCCGAGGCGAGGCGAGCGTTCGTCAGCACCTCGGAGTCGACGTCGATGACCTCGCCGGGGAGGTAGTCGAGGACCTCGCGGCCGGCGTGATCGTAGCCGTGAGTACGCGGGACGGCGCGCAGGCCGCGCGACGCCAGGTGGTCGAGCAGCGCGTGGACGGCCGGCGTCCACGGGCCGGTCGGCCGGCGCACGGTGTCACCCACGCGCACGGCGCCGCCCACGTTGCCGCCCGGGAGCCGGACCTCGACCTCACGCGTCACGCCGTCACCCTAGCGGCGCAGAAAACCTCTCGCGGTGGCGCAGAAATCCTCTCGCGGTGGCGCAGAAATCCTCTCGCGAAGGGGCCGGCGGTCAGATGGTGCGGGTGAGGATCGCGCGCTTGACCTCGGCGATCGCCTGCGTCACCTGGATGCCGCGCGGGCACGCCTCGGTGCAGTTGAAGGTCGTGCGGCACCGCCACACGCCCTCCTTGTCGTTGAGGATCTCCAGGCGCTGCTGCCCGCCCTCGTCACGGCTGTCGAAGATGAAGCGGTGCGCGTTGACGATCGCGGCCGGGCCGAAGTACTGCCCGTCCGACCAGAAGACCGGGCACGACGTGGTGCACGCCGCGCACAGGATGCACTTCGTGGTGTCGTCGTAGCGCTCCCGTTGCGCCGCCGACTGCAGCCGCTCGCGGGTCGGGGCGTTGCCCGTCGTCATGAGGAACGGCATGACCTCGCGGTAGGACGCGAAGAACGGCTCCATGTCGACGATGAGGTCCTTCTCGACCGGCAGGCCCTTGATGGGCTCGACGGTGATGACCTTCTCCGGGTTGAGGTCCTTGAGCAGCGTCTTGCACGCGAGGCGGTTGCGGCCGTTGATCCGCATGGCGTCCGACCCGCACACGCCGTGCGCGCACGAGCGGCGGAACGTCAGCGACCCGTCCTGGTCCCACTTGATGGAGTGGAGGGCGTCGAGCAGGCGGTCGGTGCCGTGCGCCCGGACGGTGAACTCCTGCCAGTACGGCTTCGGGTCGGCGGCGTCCGGGTCGTACCGCTCGATGCGGAGCGTGACGTCGAAGGAGGGCACCTCGCCGACAGCTGGTGCGGCGTCGGTCGCCTCGAGGGTCGCGGTCATCAGAACTTACGCTCCATCGGCTGGTACCGGGTCAACGTGACGGGCTTGTAGTCGAGGCGCACCTCGTGCGGGCCGATCCCGGCGGCGTCGACCGCCTCGGCACCCTCGGCACCGGTCGTCGCGACCCGGTAGGCCATCGTGTGGCGCATGAAGTTCGTGTCGTCCCGCTGCGGGTAGTCCTCGCGGTAGTGACCGCCGCGCGACTCGTTGCGGGCGAGCGCGCCGGTCACGACGACCTCGGCGAGGTCCAGCAGGAAGCCGAGCTCGGCGGCCTCGAGCAGGTCGAGGTTGTACCGCCGGCCCTTGTCCTGCACGGCGACGTGGCCGTAGCGCTCCTGGAGCTGCTGGATGTCGACCAGAGCCTGCTTGAGGCTGGCCTCCGTGCGGAACACCTGCGCGTTCACGTCCATCGTCTCCTGCAGCGCCCGGCGCAGGTCGGCCACCTTCTCGCCGACGGGGCGCGTCCGCATCGCCTCGAGCTGGGCGACGACGCGCCCGGCCGGGTCGTCGGGGAGCTCGGCGAGCGTCGCGCCGGCCGCGTACTCGGCGGCGGTGATGCCGGCCCGCTTGCCGAACACGTTGATGTCGAGCAGCGAGTTCGTGCCGAGCCGGTTCGCGCCGTGGACGCTCACGCACGCCACCTCGCCCGCGGCGTACAGCCCGGGGACGATGTCGGTGTTGTTGCGCAGCACCTCGCCCTCCACGGTGGTGGGCATGCCACCCATGGCGTAGTGCGCCGTCGGGTACACCGGCACGGGTTCCGTGTACGGCTCGACGCCGAGGTAGGTGCGGGCGAACTCGGTGATGTCGGGGAGCTTCGCGTCGATGTGCGCCGGCTCGAGGTGCGTGAGGTCGAGCAGCACGTAGTCCTTGTTCGGGCCGGCGCCGCGGCCCTCCCGCACCTCGTTCGCCATCGCGCGGGCGACGACGTCGCGAGGCGCGAGGTCCTTCAGCGTCGGCGCGTACCGCTCCATGAAGCGTTCGCCGTCGCTGTTGCGCAGGATCGCGCCCTCGCCGCGGGCGGCCTCCGAGAGCAGGATGCCGAGGCCCGCGAGGCCCGTGGGGTGGAACTGGAAGAACTCCATGTCCTCGAGCGGGAGCCCGCGGCGGTAGGCGATCGCCATGCCGTCGCCGGTCAGCGTGTGGGCGTTCGACGTCGTCTTGTACACCTTGCCGGCGCCGCCCGTGGCGAAGACCACCGACTTGGCGCGCACCACGTGGATCTCACCGGTGGCGAGCTCGTAGGCGACGACGCCGGCCACCTGCGGGTCGCCGTCGGGATCCTGCGGGTCGGCGGTCAGCAGGAGGTCGAGCGCGTAGAACTCGTTGAAGAACTCCACGCCGGCCTTGACGCACTGCTGGTACAGGGTCTGCAGGATCATGTGGCCCGTGCGGTCGGCGGCGTAGCAGGAACGGCGCACAGGGGCGTCGCCGTGGTTGCGGGTGTGGCCGCCGAACCGGCGCTGGTCGATCTTCCCGTCGGGCGTCCGGTTGAACGGCAGGCCCATCTTCTCCAGGTCGAGGACCGCGTCGATGGCCTCCTTCGCCATGACCTCGGCCGCGTCCTGGTCGACCAGGTAGTCGCCGCCCTTGACGGTGTCGAACGTGTGCCACTCCCAGTTGTCCTCCTCGACGTTCGCGAGGGCGGCGCACATGCCGCCCTGGGCGGCACCGGTGTGGGAGCGGGTGGGGTAGAGCTTGGTGAGGACGGCGGTGCGGGCGCGTGAGGACGACTCCAGCGCGGCTCGCATCCCGGCGCCCCCGGCGCCCACGATGACGACGTCGTAGCTGTGCGTCTGCACGTGCGGCCTCCTTCGGGTTCGGGCGGGTTCGGGACGGTCAGGCGGTGCAGAACGACGGCAGCAGGTGCGCCGCGGCGCCGGTGGGGCACGGGTCGAACGTGAAGATCACGAGCGTGCCGAGGACGACGGTGACGACGAACGCGAGGTAGAGGAGCGACTTGAGGACGACGCGCGTCACGTCGCGCTCCGCGTAGTCGTTGATGATCGTGCGGACGCCGTTCGTGCCGTGGATCATCGCGAGCCACAGCATGAGGAGGTCCCAGACCTGCCAGAACGGGGAGGCCCACTTGCCGCCCACGAACGCGAAGTCGATCGCGCCGACACCGTCGCCCACGAGCAGGTTGACGAACAGGTGCCCGAAGATCAGCACGATGAGCAGCACGCCCGAGGCGCGCATGAAGATCCAGGCCCACAGCTCGCTGTTGCCGGGCGTGCGCAGGCGCCGGGTGTACCGCGCCCGCGGGTTGGCGATGACGCCGTCGTCGATGGTCGCCATCAGTGCCCCCCTCCGAACACGTTCATCAGGTGGCGGGGCAGGAACCCGGCGAACAGCACGACGGCGAGGCCGATGACGATCCACATCATGAGCCGCTGGTACTTCGGGCCCTTCGCCCAGAAGTCCACGAGGATGATCCGCACGCCGTTGAACGCGTGGAACAGGATCGCCGCGACGAGCCCGGCCTCGCCCAGGCCCATGATCGGCGTCTTGTAGTGCCCGATGACGGAGTTGTACGCCTCGGGCGACACGCGCACGAGCGCCGTGTCCAGCACGTGCACCAGCAGGAACAGGAAGATGAGCATCCCCGTGACCCGGTGGAGCACCCAGGACCACATGCCCTCACGGCCGCGGTACAGCGTCCCGGTCCCCACCTCCCGCGACGAGGTAGGCGTCGGCGGCGGCGGTGTGGTCGGCGCTGTGGCCACGAGTCTGTGCCTCCCGGGCATCGTGCGGACGTCCGAGCGCGGGCGACGGCGCGAGTGTCGCGGGGCAGGAGACGTCCGAGGGGTCTCCGGGCCACTGTAATGATTCTGTGGAGGCGCTCGCGCCACGAGAGCCCCGATGGGGCCCGGACGTGACCCACGCCACGTTCGTCGAGCCCCCGGAGCCGGGTGCGCCGGGCGCCGTACGCTGACCGCCATGCAGAGCGCGCCGGAGCAGGCAGCCCCCGAGGTGGGCGGCCCGATCGAGGACCTGTACGCCGTCGTCCCCGCCGGCGGAGCCGGGACGCGCCTGTGGCCGCTGTCGCGCCGCGCACACCCGAAGTTCCTGCTGGACCTCACCGGGTCGGGGCGCACCCTGCTCCAGGGCACCTGGGACCGGCTGCAGCCGCTGACCGGGCCGGATCGGGTGGTGGTCGTCACCGGGCGGGCGCACGCCGGCGCCGTCGCGGAGCAGCTGCCGGACCTGCCCGCCGACGCGCTGCTCGCCGAGCCGTCGCCCCGCGACTCCATGGCGGCGATCGGGCTCGCTGCCGCCGTCCTCGCGCACCGGCACGGCGACGTCGTCCTCGCCTCGTTCGCCGCCGATCACGTGATCCACGGGGAGGCCGCGTTCGCGCAGGCGGTCGGGGCCGCCGTCGCCGCGGCCCGGGACGGCGCCGTCGCGACCATCGGGATCGCCGCCACCACGCCGTCGACGGCGTTCGGGTACATCGAGGTGGGCGAACCGCTGCCCGGGGCGGCGGGGGAGCGCGGCGCGCGTGGCGTCGTCGCTTTCCGGGAGAAGCCCGACGCCGCCACTGCCGCGGAGTACGTCGCCGACGGCCGCCACCGGTGGAACGCGGGCATGTTCGTGGTCCGCGCGCGCGTGCTGCTCGACCATCTCGCCCAGCAGCGGCCGGAGCTCGCCGCCGGCCTCACCGAGATCGCTGCCGCCTGGGACACACCGGCCGAGCCCGACACCCTCGCGCGCGTGTGGCCGACGCTCGAGAAGATCGCCATCGACTACGCGATCGCCGAACCCGTGGCGGCCGCCGGCGGCGTCGCGGTCGCCCCGGGGGACTTCGCCTGGGACGACGTCGGCGACTGGGACTCCCTCGGTGCGCTGCTGGCGCCGGACGCCGGCGGCGTGCACGTGCTCGGCGACGCCGACGCGACGCTCGTGCGGGACTCCGCGGGCGCCGTCGTCGTGGCCGCCGGCGCACGCACGGTGACGGTCCTGGGCGTGCCGGACGCCGTCGTCGTCGACACCCCCGACGCGCTGCTCGTCACGACACGGGACCAGGCGCAAGGCGTGAAGCGCGCCGTGGACGCGCTCGCCGAGCGGGGCGCCGACCGCCTGCTGTAGGCGGACTCAGACGGCGGCGTCGGTGCGTCCGCGGGTAGCCTCACCCGCGTGTCCACCCCCGTCCTGACAGGTCCCCTCGCCGCGCTCGCCGCGCGCATCGACGACGTCGTCGCCGACCTCACCGACGAGCTCGTCGCGATCCGGCGCGACATCCATGCGCATCCGGAGCTCGCCCGCACGGAGCAGCGCACCACCGCCGCCGTCGCCGAGCGGCTGCGCGCCGCCGGGCTGAGCCCGCGACTGCTGCACGGCTCGGGACTCGTGTGCGACGTCGGCCCGAGCGCCGCGAGCACCGGCCGCCGCCTCGTCGGGCTGCGTGCCGACCTCGACGCGCTGCCGGTGCCGGAGACCACGGGGCTGCCGTTCGCGTCGACGAACGCCGGTGTGGCGCACGCGTGCGGGCACGACGTGCACACGAGCGTCGTGCTCGGCGCGGGCCTGGCGCTCGCCGAGCTCGCCGCGTCCGGCGACCTCGCCGTCGGCGTCCGCCTCGTGTTCCAGCCGGCCGAGGAGGTCATGCCCGGCGGCGCTCTCGACGTCATCGAGGCCGGCGTGCTCGAGGGTGTCGAGCAGGTCTACGCGCTGCACTGCGACCCGAAGGTCGACGTCGGCGCGATCGGGTCCCGCATCGGCTCCATCACGTCGGCGTCGGACACGATCACCGTGACGCTGACGTCGGCCGGAGGTCACACGTCGCGCCCGCACCTGACCGGCGACGTCGTCTTCGCCCTCGGCCAGGTGATCACGCAGGCGCCGTCGGTGCTCGGGCGGCGGCTGGACCCGCGCGCCGGCGCCAACCTCACGTGGGGGAGCGTGCGCGCGGGGCAGGCGGCGAACGCGATCCCGAGCGTCGGAACCCTCCGCGGGACGCTGCGCATGCTCGACGCCGGCGCGTGGGAGCACGCGGGTGCGGTGCTCGACGACGCGATCGAGCAGATCGTGGCGCCGTACGGCGTCGGGGTCGAGGTCACGCACGTGCGCGGCGTGCCCCCGGTCGTCAACGAGGAACGCGCCGTGGCGATCATCGAGCACGCCGCGCGGACGGCGCTCGGCGAGGAGGGCGTGCTGCTCACCGAGCAGTCGCTCGGCGGGGAGGACTTCGCCTGGTACCTGCGCCGCGTCCCGGGCGCCATGGTGCGGCTGGGGACCCGGACGCCGGGCGGGCCGACCTATGACATCCACCGCGGCGACCTCGTCGTGGACGAGCGCGCCATCGGCGTCGGGGCGAGAATCCTTGCGCGGACGGCGATCATCGCCGGGTCGCGTCCGGCGCCGGAGCGTCTCCCGGTCGCCTGACACCGTTATCCCACAGGGCACGGTTGCATCACGATTTCCGTCAGGGTCTCAGCATGTAACACCCCCGGAACGTCGCGGCGGTTATGGTGACGTCGAATCGCACGCAGCACCCCGCGGCGCGCTCCACAACCGCCCACCGGTGGACGAGGACTCAAGGAGTCAGAGTGAAGAAGTCGACCTTTGGCATGGCGGGCATCGCCGCCATCGCGCTGACGCTCGCCGCGTGCGGCGCTGCCCCCGAGGAGGAGGAGACAGCAGGCGGCTCCGAGGAGACCTCCGACGGCGGCAGCGGCGTGGTGGAGGGCTTCAAGGCCTGCATGGTGTCCGACCAGGGCGGCTGGGACGACCAGTCGTTCAACCAGTCCGGCTTCGAGGGCCTCGAGCGTGCCGCCGACGAGCTCGGCGTCGAGGTGAACTCCGTCGAGTCCACCGCCGACGCGGACTACGGCCCCAACATCGACAGCCTCGTCCAGGACGGCTGCACCTACATCATCGGGGTCGGCTTCCTGCTCGAGCAGGCGATCCAGGACGCCGCTGTCGCGAACCCGGACCTGCAGTTCGCGCTCATCGACTCCTCGCTGTCCGACCCGGGCGCCACCGAGGCCGACCCGCCGGTGCCGGTCGAGCTGGACAACGTCAAGCCGCTCCTGTTCAACACGGCCGAGGCCGCGTTCCTGGCGGGTTACGTCGCCGGGTCGCAGACCGAGACCGGCGTCGTCGGCACGTTCGGCGGCCTCCCGATCCCGTCGGTGAACATCTTCATGGACGGCTTCGTCGACGGCGTCGCCCAGTGGAACACCGACAGCGGTGACGACGTCCAGGTGCTCGGTTGGGACAAGGAGACGCAGGACGGCCAGTTCTCCGGCGACTTCGAGACCCAGGCCAACGGGCAGAACATCACCCAGGGCTTCCTCAACCAGAACGCCGACATCGTGATGCCGGTCGCCGGTCCCGTCGGTCTCGGTGCCGCCGCGGCCGCCGAGGGCGTCGAGGGCACCCGGATCATCTGGGTCGACTCCGACGGCTTCGAGTCGACCGAGTACGGCGACATCATCCTCACGTCCGTCGTGAAGGAGATCGGCGCGGCGGTGTTCGACTCCATCGACGAGGCCTCGCAGGGCAACTTCTCCAGCGAGCCGTACGTCGGCACGCTCGAGAACGAGGGCGTGGCGCTCGCGCCGTTCCACGACTTCGAGGACGCGGTCCCGGCGGACGTCGTGGACCGGGTGGCCGAGCTCCGGGAGCAGATCATCTCGGGCGAGCTCGTCGTCGAGTCCCCGAACACCCCCTGATCCCCGCGAACGACGCGAATCACCGGTGGTCCGGGCGATGCGCCCGGACCACCGGTGTTCGTGCGGGGGGTGCAGATCGAGGGACAACGCGGCACAGTGAGCCGCACTGGCCGTGAGGAGTGCTCGGTGAGGAGTGGCCGATGAGGCTGGAGCTGCGCGGGATCACCAAGCGGTTCGGCGACCTGGTCGCGAACGACGGCATCGACCTCGTGGTCGAGCCCGGCGAGATCCACGCTCTCCTCGGCGAGAACGGGGCGGGCAAGTCCACGCTCATGAACGTGCTCTACGGGCTGTACGAGCCCGACGCCGGTGAGATCGTCGTCGACGGCGAGCCCGCGCGGTTCACCGGACCGGGCGACGCGATCGCCGCCGGCATCGGCATGGTCCACCAGCACTTCATGCTCGTGCCGGTCTTCACCGTGGCGGAGAACGTCGTGCTCGGCTACGAGCCGACGCAGGCCGCGGGCCTGATCAACCTGCCGCGCGCACGCGCGATCGTCACCGACATGGCGGCGCGGTTCGGGTTCGGCGTCGATCCCGACACGCGGATCGAGGACCTCCCGGTCGGCGTCCAGCAGCGGGTCGAGATCATCAAGGCGCTCTCCCGCGAGGCGCGCGTGCTCATCCTCGACGAGCCGACGGCGGTGCTCACGCCGCAGGAGACCGACGAGCTCATCGAGATCATGCGCCAGCTCAAGGCCGCCGGCACGTCGATCCTCTTCATCACCCACAAGCTCCGCGAGGTCAAGGCGATCGCCGACCGGATCACCGTGATCCGGCGCGGCCGGGTGGTCGGCTCGGCCGAGCCGAGCGCGTCCGAGAAGGAGCTCGCCTCGCTGATGGTCGGCCGGTCGGTCGAGCTGGGGGTGGCGAAAGAGGCGGCGACGCCCGGGCCGAGCAGCCTGGTGGTGCGTGGGCTGGTCGTCACGGACGCCGCGGGGCTGCCGGTGCTCGACGGCGTCGATCTGGAGGTCGCGCGCGGGGAGATCCTCGCGGTGGCGGGGGTGCAGGGCAACGGCCAGACCGAGCTCACGGAGGCGATCCTCGGGGTCGTGGCCCCGACCGCCGGGACGATCGAGCTCGACGGCCGCGATCTCGGCCCGCTCTCGGTCCGCGAACGGCTCGACGCCGGGCTCGGCTTCGTGCCGGAGGACCGCAGCACCGACGGGATCATCGCCGACTTCTCCATCACCGAGAACCTGGTGCTCGACCTGGTCGGTGCCCGCCCGTACTCCCGCGGGGGCGCGATCGACCGGGGGCGGCTGGAGGAGAACGCTCAGCAGCGGATCGCCGAGTTCGACGTGCGGACGACCTCGCCCGAGGTCCCGGCGAGCACCCTGTCGGGCGGGAACCAGCAGAAGGTCGTGCTCGCCCGCGAGATGTCCCGCGAGCTGCGCCTGCTCGTCGCCTCCCAGCCCACCCGTGGCCTCGACGTCGGGTCGATCGAGTTCGTCCACTCGCGGCTGGTCGCCGAGCGTGACCACGGCAGCGCCGTGCTCATCGTCTCGACGGAGCTGGACGAGGTGGTGGCGCTCGCCGACCGGATCGCCGTCATGTACCGGGGCCGGGTCGTCGGCGTCGTCCCCGGCGGCGAGGACCGCGACGTGCTCGGCCTCATGATGGCCGGCGTCCCGCTCGAGGAGGCGCGCGCGCAGTCCGCCGAGCACCACACGGTGCTCGCGGAGGCCGACCTGCAGGCCGAGACCGAGGAGGACCCGGCATGACCGAGTCTCAGGCGCCCCCACCGGCCACGCCCCCACCGGCCACGCTCCCGCCCGACACGAGCGAGGCCGGCCCGACCCGCAGCGAGAGCCTGCTCCGGGACATCCTGTCCTCGTCGTGGGTGATGACGCTCGCCGCGATCGTGCTGGCGCTCGTCATCGGTGCGGTGCTCGTCATCGCCGCCGACCCGGACGTGCAGGCCGCCGCCGTCTACTTCTTCGCTCGGCCGGCCGACTTCCTCGCCGCGGCGTGGGACGCCGTCTTCGCCGCCTACAGCGCGCTCCTGCAGGGGGCGATCGTGGACTGGCAGGCCACGTCCTTCCAGCGCGCCGTCCGGCCGATCACCGAGACGATGACGATCTCGGTGCCGCTCATCCTGGCCGGCCTGGGGATCGGCATCGGCTTCCGCTCCGGGCTGTTCAACATCGGCGCCCAGGGCCAGATGATCCTCGGTGCGATCCTCGCCTCCTACCTCGGCTTCACGCTGCAGCTTCCCGGTGTGCTGCACGTCTTCGTCGCGCTCGTCGGAGCGGCCGTCGGAGGCGCGGTGTGGGCGGGGATCGCCGGCGTCCTCAAGGCGCGCACCGGCGCCCACGAGGTCATCGTCACGATCATGCTCAACAACATCGCGGTGTACCTGGTGCTGTACGTGCTCACGCTGCGCGTCTTCGAGAGCGGGACCCCGCAGGTCGCCAAGCCGGTCCGGGACTCCGCGATGCTGCCGCTGCTCCTCGGGCCGGGGTTCCGCCTGCACCTCGGGTTCGTGCTGGCGCTGCTCGCCGCGGTCGGGGTGTGGTGGCTCATGGAGCGTTCGGTGCTCGGGTTCCGCTTCCGCGCCGTCGGCTCCAACGCGAACGCCGCCCGTACTGCCGGCATCTCGGTCGCCGGCGTCACGGTGGCCGTCATGGCGATCGCCGGCGCGCTGGCCGGCCTCGGTGGCGGGATGCAGCTCCTCGGGACGGAGCGCAACCTCACCGGGTCCATCGCGGGGACCGTCGGCTTCGACGCGATCACCGTCGCGCTGCTCGGCCGCTCGAAGCCGCTCGGGACCGTGCTCGCCGGCCTGCTGTTCGGCGCGTTCGCGGCGGGCGGGCGTCTCATGCAGACCCGCACCGGGACGCCGATCGACCTGGTCCTCGTGCTCCAGTCGCTCATCGTCCTGTTCATCGCTGCGCCCCCGTTGGTCAGGTCGGTGTTCCGGCTGCCGGCCCCCGGCGCCCGTCGTCGCTCGGAGGCGCTCGCATGACGCTCGCACCGCCCCTCCAGCCGCAGCCGCACGCCGTCGTCGAGCCGGGTGCCGCACCCGTCAAGATCAGCTACCGCGCGCCGATCGCGTTCACCGTGCTCGGCCTGCTCGGCGTCTGGATGGCGGCTCTCGTACCCGCCGGCGACACGCAGATCCGCGTCTCCACCGGGGCCGACCTGTGGCAGCTCCCGCTGCTGGTCGTCCCCGCCGCGGCGACGACGTGGGTGCTCGTGCTGCTCGCGCTGGGCCTGGCCGCGTTCTCCTGGGTGCAGGCCGTCCGACGGCGCCCCGTGGGCACGTGGGTCGGCGTCGTCTTCGGCGTCCTGCTCGTCCTGGCGTTCCTCGTCTCGATCGGGGCGGGCAAGACCCAGGTCGTCGCGCTGACGGGCATCCTCGCGGGCGCGCTGTTCCTCGCGACGCCGCTGATCTTCGGTGCGCTGAGCGGCGTCGTCTGCGAGCGGGTCGGCATCGTGAACATCGCGATCGAGGGCCAGCTGCTCGCCGGGGCGTTCCTCGCCGCCGTCGTGGCGTCGCTGACGACGAGCGCCTACCTCGGGCTCGTCGCCGCCCCGATCGCGGGTGCCGGCGTCGGCGTGCTGCTCGTGTTCTTCTCGATCAAGTACCAGGTCAACCAGATCATCGTGGGCGTCGTGCTCAACGTCCTCGTGATCGGCCTGACGAGCTTCCTGTTCTCGACGGTGCTGACCGAGCACGACGCGTGGAACCGGCGCACGCCGCTGCCGACGGTGCCGATCCCGGTGCTGTCGGAGATCCCGCTGATCGGACCCGTCCTGTTCCGGCAGACGGTGCTCGTGTACCTCATGTACGTCGTCGTCATCGCCCTGCAGGTCTACCTGTTCCGCAGCCGGTGGGGCCTGAGGGTGCGCGCGGTCGGCGAGCACCCGAAGGCGGCGGACACGGTCGGCATCGACGTCAACCGCACCCGGTGGCGCAACGCGATCCTGGGGTCGGCCATCGCTGGCCTGGGCGGGGCGTTCTTCACCGTCGCGTCCGGTCTGGCGTTCGGCAAGGAGATGACCGGCGGGCGCGGCTTCATCGCGCTCGCGGCGATGATCCTGGGCCGGTGGAGCCCGAAGGGCGCTGTCGCGGCGGCCCTGCTGTTCGGCTTCTCGGAGAACCTGCGGACCGTGCTGCCGACGCTCGAGGTGAGCGTGCCGCCGCAGCTCCTGCTCATGCTCCCGTACATCGTGACGATCCTCGCGGTGGCCGGGTTCGCCGGACGCGTGCGTGCGCCGGCGGCCGAGGGCATCCCCTACGTGAAGTGAGGTGGGCGCGATGAGCGGGCCGACCCACGCCGCCGACGTCGACTGGGCGGAGCTGCGGGCCGCTGCCCGCGACGTGCTGGCGCGCGCCTACGCGCCGTACTCGGGGTTCCCGGTCGGCGCCGCGGCCGTGGTCGACGACGGCCGGGTCGTCGTCGGGTGCAACGTCGAGAACGCCGCCTACGGCGTGACGCTGTGCGCGGAGTGCTCGCTCGTCTCGGCGCTGGTGGTCGGCGGCGGGGGGCGGCTCGTCGCGTTCACGTGCGTCGGCCCGGACGGCGCCGTGCTCGCCCCGTGCGGCAGGTGCCGCCAGCTGCTGTGGGAGCACGGCGGGCCGGAGCTGCTCGTCGAGACCGCCCGGGGGATCGTGCCGATGACCGAGGTGCTGCCCGACGCGTTCGGGCCGGCGGACCTGGAGCGGTACGCCTAGGCTCCCGCGACGAGCCCCTCCACGAGGTCGACGGCTCGGCGCGTTCCGCCGAGCCCTCGCAGCTCGGCGCCGACCCTCGCGGCCTCGCGCGCGAACCGTGGCTCGTGCAGCACGCGGCCGACGGCGTGGTCCACCTGCGCAGGACTCGGTGCGCCGGTCCGCAGGTCGATGCCCGCGCCCGCGCGGGCCACGCGAGCGGCGATGTCCGGCTTGTCGAGGTCCCCGCCAGCGACGACGAGCGGGACGTCCGCGCCGAGCGCCGCCAGCACACCGCCCCAGCCCCCGTTCGTGACCACGACCGACGTGCGCTCCAGCAGCGGCCCGTACGGGATCATCCGCGCGGCCCGAGCGTTGGCGGGCAGCGGTCCCGGCGGCTCGGCGTCCGGCGCGAGGCCGACGACGACGAGCACGTCGCGCTCGGCGAGGGCGTCGAGCGTCGGCCGGATCAGGTCGCGCACGTCGACGTTGTACGTGCCCTGCGTGACGTGGACGACGGGGCGTTCGGCGGAGACGACGTCGTCCCACCACGCCGGCAACGCCTGCTGTGCGGCCGCGCCGGCGCCGGGCGACGACAGCTGCCCGACGAACTCGAGGAACGGCGGCAGGTCGCGGGTCGGCGGGGTGAGCGCCGGCGCGCCGCTGGCGAGGCTCAGCGTGCGGGAGTACGCCACCGTGGGGTACGGGATGCCGGAGGCTCCGAGCCCGGCCGCCGTCCGGGCTCGGGCGTACGCCCGCTCGAAGGGCACGACGGCCAGTCGGCCGAGGCCGCGGAGCACCGCGTCGCGGGCGCGGCCCACGCTCCCGCGCCCCGGCGCCAGCCCGAGACCCGGCGGCGGCAGGTCCCGGCTCGGCCACGCCGGCGGGACGACGCCGACGCTCACCCACGGTGCGGTGACCTGCTCGGCGGCGAACCGTGCTCCGAATGCGAGCCCGTCGGCGACGAGCACGTCCCAGGGCCGGTCCTCCCAGGCGGCGATCAGATCCGCGGACTGGCCCGGCGCCGTCCCGATGAACAGGTCGATCACGTTGACGGCCATCTGACGGACGCCGCGGCGGTCGACCAGTCGAGGGAACGTGGCCGCGAGGTCGGTCTCGTCGAAGTCCTGCGCCGAGTGCCACGCGGCGTGCTCCGCACCGGATCCCCGGACCGCCTCGGCGAACGCGCCGCCGGTGTGCACGCGCACCGTGTGCCCCCGCGCGGCGAGCTCCTCGGCGAGGCCGAGCATCGGCCGGACGTGGCCCGTGAAGGGCATGGCGACCACCATGACGTCGAGCATCCCGCCACCCCATCACAGGTCGGCGGTGTCGCCACAGCGATTCTGCCCTGCGCCGTCGGGCGGGTCTCAGTTCTCGTGGCGGGCGGGGACCGTGGGCCGGGGCTCGCGCGGCACCCTGGTCGGGCGCCCGGACGGCGGCGTCGCGACCGGCGACCCGTCGGCGATCGCCCAGTGCATCCCCACCCAGTAGACGCCGTCGTGCGCCGCGAGGCGGAGCTTCTCCAGAGGCGAGCGGCGCGAGCCGTCCCACCGGTGGTCCTCGCCGTCGATGTCCACGTACAGCGTCTTGGGGAGGAAGATGTCGTCGGCCCTGATCTTCTTGTAGACCTTCCACGCCTCCTGGACACCCTTCCACGCGATGGTCGCGAGCTCTTTCCCGGTGAATCCGAGGAACTCGAACCCGGAGGCCGCGTCGTCCGCGGCGGGGCCCTGCCGACGACGACGGCGGTCCCGCTCCGTCGGCAGGTTCTCCTTCACGCTCTTCGTCAGCGCCGTGAGGAACTCGGGGATCGCCTCGCCGTTGTCCCGCTCGGCCAGGACGACGGCGGCGACGTAGGCCCGCGGGTAGACGCCGTCGTCCAGCCGGAACCGGGCCAGCGTCTTGGCCGGCGAGAAGTCGCGGGCGTCGCCGTCGTCGAACTCGCCGATGCGGACCTCGTCCACGGTGTTGACGACCAGGCGGCTGTCCACCGTCACAGCGGCGAGGTAGATGTCGTCGCTGCCCCACTCCGGCCAGGTGCCCGTCTCGTCCGCGGCCTTGACCCGCGACACGTTCAGTCTGAGCTCGTTCATGATGTGCCTCCTCATCCGGCGTCCGGCTGCCCAGCTCGGTCGGGCGGACGTGCGGACGTCCTGCCAGGCTAGGAACGGCCCGCACCCCGGCGGAACGCCCGTGCTTCCGGGGTTCTTGCCCGTTCGTCCAGGAGGAGGCGGACGGGCGTGCGCCCGGCTCGCGGCACTGCCGAACCCGAGGTTCTCAGTAGGCTGGCGGCCATGGCCGAGCCCTTCGACGCCGTCGACGTCATCCGCACGAAGCGCGACGGCGGGGCGCTCACCACCGCACAGATCGACTGGGTCCTGGACGCCTACGTCCGGGACGCCGTCGCCGAGGAGCAGATGGCCGCGCTCGCGATGGCGATCCTGCTGCGCGGGCTCTCCCGCGAGGAGCTTGCCGCGTGGACGACGGCGATGATCGCGAGCGGCGAGCGGATGGACTTCTCCGGGCTGTCGCGGCCGACCGTCGACAAGCACTCGACGGGCGGGGTCGGCGACAAGATCACGCTCCCGCTCGCACCGCTCGTGGCCACGTTCGACGTCGCGGTCCCGCAGCTGTCCGGCCGCGGGCTCGGCCACACGGGCGGCACGCTCGACAAGCTCGAGGCGATCCCCGGCTGGCGGGCGGCCCTCACGAACGACGAGATGCTCGCCCAGCTCGACGACGTCGGTGCGGTGATCTGTCAGGCAGGATCTGGGCTCGCTCCCGCTGACCGGAGGCTGTACGCGCTGCGCGACGTCACCGGGACGGTGGAGTCGATCCCGCTGATCGCGAGCTCGATCATGAGCAAGAAGATCGCGGAGGGCACCGGCGCGCTGGTCCTCGACGTCAAGGTCGGGTCGGGGGCGTTCATGAAGGACCTCGACGACGCGCGGGAGCTCGCGCGCACGATGGTCGCCCTGGGCACGGATGCGGGGGTGACGACGACGGCGCTGCTCACCGACATGTCGACGCCGCTCGGGCTCACGGCCGGGAACGCGCTCGAGGTGCGGGAGTCGGTCGAGGTGCTCGCCGGCGGGGGACCGGCCGACGTCGTCGAACTGACCCTCGCCCTCGCCCGCGAGATGCTCGACGCCGCCGGCCGCCCGGACGCCGACCCCGCCGCCGCGCTCGCGGACGGCCGGGCGATGGACACCTGGCGGCGCATGATCGCGGCGCAGGGCGGCGACCCGGACGCGCCGCTGCCGAGCGCCCGGCACAGCGAGGACGTGCTCGCCCCCGCGGACGGCGTGCTCGTGACGCTCGACGCGTACGCCGTGGGGGTCGCCGCGTGGCGGCTCGGCGCGGGCCGCGCCCGCCGGGAGGACCCGGTGCAGGCGGGCGCCGGCGTCGAGCTGCACGCGAAGCCGGGCGCGCTGGTCCGGGCCGGGGAGCGCCTGCTCACCCTCCACACGGACACGCCGGAACGGTTCGCGCGCGCGCACGAGGCGCTCGAGGCGGCCGTGACGATCGCACCCGAGGGCGCCCGGCCCGCCGGCGGCGGCGTCGTGCTCGAACGCGTGGACGCGGCGTGAGCACGGACCCGACCTCCGCGCCATCCTGCCGAGCTCGTACCTCGGCGGCGAGGTCGTACTCCGGGGCGTCCGAGCTCGTCGCCGAGGTACGAGCTCGGCGATGGCGGTGCGGCCGGTGAAGGCGGACGGCTCGACGGCGGACGAGGGCTCGCCCGCACGTCGCCCGCAGTCGGTGTACGGGGTGGGCTCCGACCCGGACCCGCGTTTCTCGCTCGCGAACGAGCGGACGGCCCTCGCGTGGGTCCGCACCGGCCTCGCGCTGGTGGCCGGGGGCGTGGCGCTGACCTCGCTGGCCGCGTTCGCCGACCTGCCCGCGATGCTCGACGTCGTCGCCGCCGTCGCCTGTCTCGCCGGCGCCGCGATCGCCGTGAACGCGCTGGCGACGTGGCGGCGGGCAGAACGGGCCCTGCGGCTGCGCCAACCCCTGCCCGCGCCGACCGCACTGGTGCCGCTCGCGATCGGCGTCGGCGTCGGCGCGCTCGGGCTCGCCGTGTACACGCTGAGCCAGGTGTGGCGATGATGCGCGTCCCGGAGGTCGCGGGCCTCGCCGACGACGACGGCGCGCAGCCCCAGCGGACGGCGCTCGCGTGGCAGCGGTCCGTGCTCGCGGCGGTCCTCGGGGCGCTGCTCGTCGCGCTGGGCGCGCTGCGCCGCGGGGCGGAACCGCTCTCCGCGCTCGCCGCCGTCGGCGCGCTCGCGCTCGTGGTCGGCGTCCTGGTCTGGGTGCGCCGGCCCGGCCGCGGCCCCTGGGACCGGCTCGCGCGGCTGGTCGCGGCGGTCGTCGCCGTCGCCGCGGCCGGCACGGCGCTCGCCGTCGTCGGGATCGTCCTCGGAGGCGGCGATGCCTGAGCCGCTGTCGCTCAGCAGGGCCCTCGGCATGCTCGGGTGGCGCGTCCCCGCGGCGAAGCGCGGGCGGCCGCTCCCGAGCCGGCTGCGTGCGCCCGCGGACGTCGAGCCCGTCGAGCTCGACCCCGCCCTGAGTACCCGGCAGCGTCGCGAGATCCGTGCGCCGCTGCGCGGGGGGCGCACCGGCACGATCCGCCTGGGCGGCGCCGTGGCACGGCAGCTCAGCCCGGTGACGTGCGGCGCGAGCGTGCTGCTCATGCTCGCGGCCGCGGGCGACCCGGACCTCGCCGCGTGGCTCGTGGCCGGTTCACGGAGCGGCGTCCGGCCACCTGAGCTGTCCATGCTCGCCCCGCACGAGCTCGCGGAGCCGAGCGCCGAGCGGCGGCTCGCCCTCGCGCAAAGGTCCGTGCACGAACGCGCGCGGCGCGACGCCGTCGCCGGGCTGCCGTGGCCGCGGCGGTTCGGCACGCCGCCGTGGGGTGCCGCCCGCGAAGCGCGCTTCCGTGGCGTGCGGTACACGGACGTCGTCGTCGACGACACGGACGTCGCCGCGACGCGCGCCGTGCTCGAGACGGTCCGCGCGGCCAACGACCTGGGGATCGGCGTCCCGCTCTACACCGGTGGCGACGTCGCGTCCGGCTGGGACACGGCCCTCCCGCGGCACGTCGTGCTCGCGGTCCCGGCGCCGTCGGCACCCGCCGGGCAGCTGCGCCTCTACGAACCCGGCCGGGGCGCCGTCGTCGCGATCGAGGCCGAGGAGCTGCTCGGCCGTCGTCGGCCGCACGCGGCGCTCGGCGGATGGACGCACGTGGCCTGGGCGGTGCTGCCCGTCGAGGCGTTCGGGCGCTGAGAGCGGCGCTACGGTAGCGACCATGGCCGCTGCCGATCTCACCGCCGAACCGCCCGCCCTCACGCCCGAGCTCGTCGCGGCGCTGCCGAAGGTCGTGCTGCACGACCATCTCGACGGCGGGCTGCGCCCCGCGACGATCGTCGAGCTCGCCGCCGAGGCGGGGCACGAGCTGCCGACCACCGACCCCGCGGAGCTCGGCGCCTGGTTCGTCGAGGCCGCCGACTCCGGGTCGCTCGAGCGGTACCTCACCACGTTCGACCACACGATCGCCGTCATGCAGACGCCCGACGCCCTGCGCCGCGTGGCCCGCGAGTCCGTGCTCGACCTGGCCGCCGACGGCGTCGTCTACGCCGAGCAGCGGTACGCGCCCGAGCAGCACCTCCAGCAGGGGATGTCGCTGCAGGAGGTGGTCGACGCCGTCCAGCAGGGCTTCGACGAGGGTGTGGCGGAGGCCGCCGAGGCGGGCCGGACGATCACCGTCGGCACGCTGGTCACGGCGATGCGGCACGCGGACCGCGGCGTCGAGATCGCCGAGCTCGCCCTCGCGAACCGGGACGCGGGCGTGGTCGGGTTCGACATCGCGGGCGCGGAGGCCGCGTTCCCGCCCAGCAACCACCTCGAGGCGTTCACGCTGCTGCGCCGGTCGTCCTTCCCGGTGACGATCCACGCGGGGGAGTCGTCCGGCGCCGACGCGATCTGGGAGGCGCTGCAGCTGTGCGGCGCGCTGCGGATCGGCCACGGCGTCCGGATCGACGAGGACATCGAGCTGGCCGCGGACGGCTCCGTCGACGGCGCGAGGCTCGGGGTGCTGGCGCACTGGGTGCGCGACCGGCAGGTGCCGCTCGAGATCTGCCCCAGCTCCAACCTGCAGACGGCCGCCGCCGAGTCGATCGCGACGCACCCGATCACGATGCTGCGTGACCTGGGCTTCGCGGTGACGATCAACACGGACAACCGCCTCATGTCCGGCACGTCGATGAGTCGCGAGATCTCGCTGCTGGCCGCCGAGGCGGGCTGGACGCTGGACGACGTCGAGGCCGCGACGCTCACGGCCGCGTTCAACGGCTTCGCGCACCACGACGTGCTCGAGGCGATCGTCGCGGAGCAGATCCTGCCGGCGTTCGCGGAGCTCGCCGGCTGAGCGGGCGGCGCGACCGCGCTCGCGGACGCGCCCCTAGCGGGTGCGGCGCTCGCCGCGGAGCGTCTCGTCGAGGGAGTCGCGCAGCAGCGCGGCGAGCCGGCTGAACGTGGCGAGGTCCTCGGGCGACCACGCTGCGACGAGCTCGTCCAGCGCCGCCTGGCGTCGTGCCGAGAACAGCGCCAGGCGGTCGGCGCCGGCGGGAGTGAGCCCGATCAGCGCGGCACGCGCGTCGGCCGGGTCGCCGACGCGTTCCACGAGGCCCTCCTCCTCGAGCGCGCCGACGCGCCGGGAGATCGTCGAGATGTCGAGCCCCACGAGGGTTGCGAGCTCGGTGATGCGCATCGAGCCGGATCGACGCAGGTGGTACAGGACGAGCACGGCACCTACGGGCATCTCGTCACGCGTGCGCTCGGTCGCGAGGCGGGCGAGCGTGAGCAGCGTCCAGGAGAGGCCGTGCGCGTCGGCGTCTCGGGCGTCGTCGGCGGCGGGAACCGTCATGGCACGACGTTAGCGGCTCGTCGGGGTGCCGGCGGCCGTGCCGTCGAGGCCGATCGCCCGGCGCAGGTCGGCGGTGATGTCGGCGAGCCGGGCGGCGGCGTCAGCGCGGGCCGGCGCGAGGTCCCCGGGGCCCACCTCCTGCACCACCTCGAGGTACGCCTTGAGCTTCGGTTCGGTTCCGCTGGGCCGCACGATCACCCGGTCGCCGTCCTGCGTCTCGTACAGCAGGCCCTCCGTCGGCGGGACGTCGTAGTGCCCCTCCGGCGTGGCGACGCGCAGCCCGAGCGTGAGGTCGACGGATCGGACGACGGGCGAGCCCGCCAGCGACGTCGGCGGGTGCTCCCGCAGGCGGCGCATGGCGGCCGGGATCAGCGCGAGGTCGTCGACGCGGACCGTCAGCGGAGCGGTGACGTGGAGCCCGTGCTCCCGGGCGAGGTCGTCGAGGGCATCATCGAGCGAGCGGTTCTCGGCGCGCAGCGCGGCGGCGAGGGACGCGACCCGCACGGCGGCGCTGATGCCGTCCTTGTCGCGGACCGCCGCCGGATCCACGCAGTAGCCGAGCGCCTCCTCGTAGCCGTACGCGAGCCCGGGCACGCGGCTGATCCACTTGAAGCCGGTGAGCGTGGACCGGTGGCGCAGGCCGTGGGCGGCGGCGATCCGCGCCAGGAGGCGGGAGGACACGATGGAGCTCGCGAGCACCGGCGGCTCCGGCTCGGCGCCGGCACCCCCCGCGACGGCGAGCGCCGCCGCCTGGGCGCCGAGCAGCGCGCCGACGTCGTCCCCGGACAGGCGCCGCCAGCGTTCCGCGGCGGCGGCGTCGGGGACCGCGACGCCGCACCGGTCCGCGTCCGGGTCGACGGCGAGCACGAGGTCGGCGGAGACGTCCCGGGCGAGCGCGAAGGCGAGGTCCAGGGCGCCGGGTTCCTCGGGGTTCGGGAACGCGACGGTCGGGAAGTCGGGATCCGGTGCGGCCTGGGCGGCGACGACGTGGACGTCGTCGAAGCCGGCCCGCCGCAGGGCCTCCGCGGCAGCGGCACCGCCGACGCCGTGCAGCGGCGTGAGCACGATGCGCAGGTCGGCGGAGCCCGGGGCGGCCAGCCCCGCGGCGCGCACCAGGTAGTCCTCGAGGACCGCCTCGCCGAGGGTCGTCCAGCCCTCGGTGGCTCGCGGCACGGACGCGACGGCGTCGACGGCGGCGATCCGGCTCGCGATGGCGGCGTCGTACGGCGGCACGATCTGGGCGCCCTGCCCGGCGTCCGTGACCACTCGCCCGCCGAGGTACACCTTGTAGCCGTTGTCGGCGGGCGGGTTGTGGCTGGCCGTCACCATCACGCCCGCGTCCGCGTCCAGCTGCCGCACGGCGAAGGCGAGCACCGGCGTCGGCCACGCGCGCGCGAGCAGGATCGCCTCGCCTCCCGCGGCCGTGACGACGGCGGCCGTGTCCCGCGCGAACTGCGCGGACCCGTGGCGGGCGTCGAAGCCGATCACCACGCGGGGGCGCTCGCCGGGCAGCTCGGCCGCGAGGAACGCGGACAGGCCGGCCGCCGCGCGGATCACGACGGCCCGGTTCATCCGGTGCTCGCCCGCACCGAGCGGGCCTCGCAGGCCGGCCGTGCCGAACTCGAGCGGGCCGGAGAACCGGTCGGCGAGATCGACGACGGCGTCCGGGTCGCCCGCGCGGGCGGCGGCCAGCACCGCGGTGAGCTCGGCGGCGGCGGCGGGGTCGGGATCGTCGTCGATCCAGGCGGCCGCGCGGGCCGCGACGTCGTCGTCGAGCGCCGTCACAGCTGGCGGACGATCTCGGCGAGCAGGGCGCTGATCCGCGGTCCGGCGGCGATGCCCGCCTCGATCACCTCGGCGTGCGAGAGCGGCTCGGGCGAGATCCCGGCGGCGAGGTTCGTGACGAGCGAGATGCCGAGGACCTCGAGCCCCACGTGCCGGGCGGCGATCGCCTCGAGCGCGGTGCTCATGCCGACGAGGCTCCCGCCGATGGTGTGCGCCATCCGCACCTCGGCCGGGGTCTCGTAGTGGGGTCCGCGGAACTGGACGTACACGCCCTCGCCGAGGGAGGGGTCGACCCGGCGGGCGAGCTCGCGCAGGCGAGGCGAGTACAGGTCGGTGAGGTCCACGAACGTCGCGCCCTCGAGGGGCGACGCCCCCGTGAGGTTGATGTGGTCGCTGATGAGGACGGGCGTCCCAGCCGGCGCCCCCAGGTCGAGGCCGCCGCACCCGTTGGTGAGGACGAGGGTCCGAACGCCTGCTGCCGCAGCGGTCCGGACCGGGTGGGCGACGCGGCGGACGCCGCGGCCCTCGTAGTAGTGGGTGCGCGCCCCGAGCACGAGCGCGTACGTGTCCGCCCCGTAGGCGCCCTCGCCGGTGGGGGCGAGCGCGGAGTGGTCGACGCGCACGGACCGGATCGTCCCGCCGTGGCCGGGCACGACCGGCCGCGAGAAGCCGGGGAGCTCGGCGGCGTCGACCTCGGCGACGGTCTCGCCGAGGAGGTCGGCCGCACCACCCCAGCCGGAGCCCAGGACGAGCGCGACGTCGTGCCTCGCGATGCCGGTGATCTCCGCGATCCGATGGGCGGCGAACGCCGCGACCTCGAAGGGATCGGTGGCCGGATCGTCGATGTCGGGAACGGGTCCGGTCGGGGCCTGGGTGCTCACGCGCGTCACGGTACTACCCGGCACAATGGGGCGCGTGACGTCGATCGAGCAGCCTGTCCTCCCGGCCGACCAACCGAGTGGCGGAGGCCCGTCGTCGACCCGACGCGGCAGTCACGTCGTCATCGTCGGCGGGGGGCCCGGCGGGTACGAGGCGGCGCTCGTGGCACGCCAGCTCGGGTCCCGGGTGACGCTCGTCGAGCAGCAGGGGCTCGGCGGCTCCGCCGTCCTGACGGACGTCGTCCCGTCGAAGACGCTCATCGCGACGGCGGAGTGGCGGGCGATCACGGAGAGCGCGGCCGAGCTCGGGATCGACTCCGACCGCGCGGAGACCGAGGAGTTCCGGGTCGACCTGGCGCAGGTCAACGAGCGGGTGAAGCGCCTCGCACAGGCACAGTCGGCGGACATCCGGGTGCGCATGGAGCGGGAGGGCGTGGAGCTCGTGGCCGGGACCGGCCGGCTCGACGGACCGTCCCGCGTCGTCGCGACCACAGCCGACGGCGAGCGTGCCTTCGACGCTGACGTCGTGCTCGTCGCCACGGGTGCGTCGCCGCGGATCCTGCCCACCGCCGTCCCGGACGGCGAGCGGATCCTCACGTGGACGCAGCTGTACGACCTCGCGGAGCTGCCCCGGCGGCTGATCGTCGTCGGGTCGGGTGTGACCGGGGCCGAGTTCGCGGGCGCCTACAACTCGCTCGGGGTCGACGTGGTGCTCGTGTCGAGCCGCGACCGCGTGCTGCCGGGCGAGGACTCCGACGCCGCCGAGCTCATCGAGAGCGTGTTCCGCCGACGGGGCATGGAGGTGCTGTCACGCTCGCGGGCCGCGTCGGTGGAACGCCACGGCGACGGCGTCAGGGTGACGCTCGCGGACGGGCGCGAGGTCGACGGTTCGCACTGCCTGCTCGCCGTGGGGGCGGTGCCGAACACGCGCGACCTCGGGCTCGAGGGCGCCGGGGTGGAGCTCACGGAGTCCGGGCACGTCGCCGTGGACCGGGTCTCCAGGACCACGCAGAGCGGCGTGTACGCGGCCGGCGACGTCACGGGCGTCCTGGCGCTCGCGTCGGTGGCGGCGATGCAGGGTCGGATCGCGATGTGGCACGCGCTCGGCGACGCCGTCGCCCCGTTCGAGGTGGCGCAGGTCGCGGCGAACATCTTCACGGCGCCCGAGATCGCGACCGTCGGGGTGTCGGAGGCGGACATCACCTCCGGGAAGGTCGACGGGCGCGTCACGACGCTGCCGCTCGCCCGGAACCCGCGCGCGAAGATGCTCGGCATCCGCGAGGGCTTCCTCAAGCTGTTCTCACGGCCGTCGTCGGGCTCGGTGATCGGCGGCGTGGTCGTGGCGCCGCGCGCGAGCGAGCTGATCTTCCC
Source organism: Beutenbergia cavernae DSM 12333 (assembly GCF_000023105.1). Lineage (NCBI taxonomy): Bacteria > Bacillati > Actinomycetota > Actinomycetes > Micrococcales > Beutenbergiaceae > Beutenbergia > Beutenbergia cavernae. Next base: position 3,272,799 of record NC_012669.1, on the reverse strand, counting down.
GATCACGCTGGCCGTGGCGCACCGCCTGACCGTCGACCAGGTCGCGCACGCGCTCACGATCTACCCGTCGCTGTCCGGGTCGATCGCCGAGGCCGCCCGGCAGCTCCACGAGACCGGCGACGGCATCGGCTGAGGCTCGCCCGGGACCCCGAGCGCACCCTGGGCCGCGCTCGCGAGGCGTGGTGCGCGGGTGAGGGTGCCCTCGCCGAGGCGAAGGGCGGCCGACGGCGCGGTCGCCGCGTCGCGTCAGCAGTCGATCGAGGCCGGTCAGCCGACCCGACGTGCCGGAAATCACGATGACACGGCGACCCCCGGCCCGTACCGTGGACGCCATGTGGATGTGACCTGCCCAGGCCCCGAACCCCCTTCCGCCGCCCGCAGCCTCGACTGCCGCGGCGCACCTGGCAGGTGAACCCACATGTCCCAGCTCCTGGTCGCCACCGATGTGGCCAAGTCCTACGACGGCCGCGCCGTCCTGCGCGGCGTGACGTTCGCCGTCGACCCCGGGCATCGCACCGGGCTCGTCGGCGAGAACGGCTCCGGCAAGTCCACCCTCCTGCGCATCCTGGCGGGCACGTTGCGGGCCGACGGCGGCGGCGTCACCCGGCCGGCGGATGTCGGCTTCCTGCACCAGGAGTTCCCGTTCCCGGCCGACGCGAGCGTGCGCGACGTCGTCGGCCACGCCCTGACCGGCGTGCGGGCGGTCGAGGCGGCGCTCGGCGTCGCGGCGGAGGAGCTCGCGACCGGGACGTCGTCGGCGGCGGCCGCCTACGACCGGGCGCTCACGCGAGCGGAGCTGGCGCAGGTGTGGGACGCGGACGTCCGAGCCGCACGCACCCTGGCCGGCCTGCGGCTCGGCGACCCGGACTCCGAGTTCGGGGACATCCCCGTCGGTCGGCTCTCCGGAGGGCAGCGCACGCGGCTCGGGCTCGCGGCGTTGCTCATCGCTCAGCCCGCCGCGCTGCTGCTCGACGAGCCGACGAACCACCTCGACGACGACGCCGCCGAGTACCTCGCGCTGGCCCTGCGCGCGCTGCCGGGCGCCGTGGTGCTGGCGAGCCACGACCGGGTGTTCCTCGACGAGGTCGCCACGGAGATCCTCGACCTCGACCCGGCCGCCGGGACCGTGGCCGACGGCGGTCCGGCCGCCACGCTCTACGGCGGCACGTACTCGGACTACCGCGAGGCGAAGCGGGTCGAGCGGGAGCGCTGGGAGGCACGCTTCACGGCGGAGCAGCAGGAGCTGCGCGACCTGCGCCGGTCGGTCGCCGTCACGGCGCGCGACGTCGCCAAGGACCGGGAGCGCGGCAACCAGGCGAAGATCCTCTACGACTTCAAGGGCGAGCGCGTGCAGGGCCAGATCTCGCGGCGGGTGCGCAACGCCCAGCAGCGCCTCGACGCCCTGGACCGCGACCAGGTGCGCAAGCCCCCGCCGCCGCTGCGGTTCGCGCCGCCGGAGGGGCGCCGGGGCGGTCCCGCGGCGGGCCTCGCCCTGTGGGCGCGTGAGGTGAGCGTCGACGACGGCGCCGGGTCGCCCCGGCTGGACATGGTCGCCGCGGGTGTGCCCGCACTCGAGATCCCCGGCGACGGGCGGATCCTCGTCACCGGTGCGAACGGCGCGGGCAAGTCGACCCTCCTGCACGTCCTCGCGGGGGACCTCGCCCCGACCCGCGGAACGGTCGGGCGACGCCGGGGCGTGAGCGTCGGGCTGCTGGAGCAGGACGACGGTCTCGGCGACGACCCGCGGACTCCCCGCCGCCTGCTGTCGCTGCTGCAGGGCAGCGGCGACGGCGACACAGACGGCGACACGAGCTCACGGGTCGACGCGTTCGGCCTCGTCGCCCCGCGCGATCTCGACCGCCCGCTGCGCGAGCTGTCGGTGGGTGGGCGACGCCGGGTCGTGCTCGCGATGCTCACGTCGCACGCCCCGGACGTCCTGCTGCTCGACGAGCCCACGAACCACGTGTCGCTGACGCTCGCCGAGGAGCTCATGGCCGCGCTCGCCGACTGGCCGGGCGCCGTCGTCGTCGCATCGCACGACCGGTGGCTGCGGCGCGGCTGGACCGGTGACGTCGTGAATCTCGCTCCCGGCACGCGTGCATGACAGCGGCACGTAAGTGTGCGCCGCGATGATGGGCGGCGACCTGAGGAGGTCCCGATGAACCAGTCCGAGACGTCACGCGCTCCCGCCACATCCGCCGGGCCTGCGGGCCTCGCGTCGGCGCAGTCGACCGAGTCGCCCTACACGGCCGCGCCCTACGCTCCGACGACGAATGCTCCGGGCAGGCTCTCGCTCGTGCTCGGCATCGTCGTCGCGTCGATCGGTCTGGCGTCGACCGCCTACTCGTACCTGCTGCCCACGCTCATGTACGACCTCGGGTGGTCGACCCGGCAGATCGTGCTGCCGCTCGACGTGGTCGGCTGGGTGATCGGGGCCCTCGCCCTCGGGGCGGTGGTCGCGGGGACCTCCGGCCTCGGCCGTGCGGGCGCGCCGAAGGCTGCGGCGGGCGCGGGGACGGCGCTCGGGGCGACGGCGCTGGCTGGCTTCGTCCTCAACCTCGTGCTGCGGTTCGTCGCCTGACCGCCCGGCGGTCAGGCCGGCCACCAGGTGTGTCGAGCCCGACGTCGGTCGACGCCGCCGACGGCGCGGTGTGCCCGGCGTCGTTAGGCTCGGGATCGTGACAGCCACACCGCTCGACGACGCACCCGCCCCGAGCCCCGTGCTCCCCGACCTCAGCACCGTCGACGTCGTCGACCTCACACGGATCATCTGCGACATCCCCTCCGTCAGCGGCGACGAGACGGCCCTCGCCGACGCCATCGAGGCGGCGCTGTCCCGGTACGACCACCTCGAGGTGCTCCGGGACGGCGACGCCGTCGTCGCGCGGACGCACCTGGGGCGCGCGGAGCGCGTCGTCATCGCCGGGCACATCGACACGGTCCCGGTGCAGGGCAACCTGCCGGTGCAGGTGCGCCCCGGGGAGGGGAGCGACGCCGGCGACGACGTCCTGTGGGGGCGCGGCACCGTCGACATGCTCGGCGGCGTCGCCGTGCAGCTCCACCTCGCCGCGCGGCTGACCGCGCCGACGCGCGACGTCACGTGGGTCTTCTACGACCACGAGGAGGTCGCCTCCGACCTCAACGGGCTCGGCCGCATCGTGCGCACGCACCCGGACTGGGTGCGCGGCGACGTCGCGATCCTGTGCGAACCGACCCGGGGCGACGTCGAGGGCGGGTGCAACGGCACGCTGCGGCTCGACGTCACCCTGCGGGGCCGCACCGCCCACTCCGCGCGGGCCTGGATGGGGCACAACGCGGTGCACGACGCGTGGCGGGTGCTCGAGCGGCTCGCCGTGCACACGCCGGCCGAGGTGGAGGTCGACGGCCTGCGCTACCGCGAGAGTCTCAACGCCGTCGCGATCCGCGGCGGGATCGCCGGCAACATGATCCCGGACACCTGCGTCGTCGAGATCAACTACCGGTTCGCGCCGTCGCGCAGCGTGGACGACGCCGTCGCGTACGTCCTGGACGTCCTGGCCGGCATCGAGGGGCTCGAGACCGAGCTCACCGATGCCGCGGCGGGAGCCAGGCCGGGCCTCGACCACCCGGCGGCGCAGGAGTTCCTCGCTGCCGTGCGCGAGGTGACGGGGGCGCAGGTCATGCCGAAGTACGGCTGGACCGACGTCGCACGGTTCACCGAGCTCGGCGTGCCGGCCGTCAACTTCGGGCCGGGGGATCCGCTCCTGGCGCACGCCGACGACGAACGGTGCCCGGCCCGCCAGATCAGGTCGGTCGCCGCCGCCCTCGAGGCCTGGCTCGACGGGGAGTCCGCATGAGCACCGACGACACCCGTCGGACCCACGTCAAGGGCCGGATCACTCTGCGCGGCGAGCACGTCCCGATCACGACGACCGACGAGCGGCTCCTCGCCACCGACCACTCGTCGTCGTGGGTGCACCAGGACCCGTGGCGGGTGCTGCGGATCCAGTCGGAGTTCGTCGAGGGATTCGGCGCGCTCGCCGGGCTCGGTCCCGCCGTCAGCGTGTTCGGCTCGGCCCGGATCAAGGCGGGCGAACCGGAGTACGAGCTCGCCGAGCAGGTCGCGCGCGAGCTCGTCCGCGCCGGCTACGCCGTCATCACCGGGGGCGGTCCGGGTCTCATGGAGGCGGCGAACAGGGGAGCGCACGAGGAGGGCGGGACGTCCGTCGGCCTCGGGATCGAGCTGCCCTTCGAGCAGGGCATGAACGAGTGGGTCGACCTCGGGGTCGACTTCCGCTACTTCTTCGCCCGCAAGACGATGTTCGTCAAGTACGCCGAGGGCTTCATCGTGCTGCCCGGCGGGTTCGGCACGTTCGACGAGCTGTTCGAGGCGATGACGCTCGTCCAGACGAAGAAGGTGCGCGGCTTCCCGATCGTGCTCGTCGGGACGGACTACTGGGGTGGCCTCATCGACTGGCTCCGCGGCACCGTGCTCGAGCGCGGGCTCATCTCACCGCCGGACCTCGAGCTGCTCCAGCTCGTCGACGACCCGGCGGATGCGGTGAGGCTCGTCGTCGACGCGGGGAACGACCTGTTCGCGGCCGAGGACTCGGCGGCGCGCGACGCCGCGGAGGGGGCGGACTGAGGTGGACGCGACCCTCGCGTCGATCCTCTCGCCGGTGACGATCGGTCTCCTCGTCCTGGCGGTCGTCGTCCTGTTCCTTGCCGGTCCGATCGCCCGACGTCGCATCCCCGACGGCCTGGATCCGCCGTACCCGCGCGACGACGGCGGCCGCGACGGCGGTTCCGCGGGGGAGGATCCTCCCGCCGGTCCCCGGCCGGGCCGCCCGGGGCGGGACGGTGCCGACTACGCCCCCGCGCCCGACCCGACCCGTCCGTGAGGCGGTGGTCGACGCCGGTCGCCTCGCTCGCGATCTACCTGCTGACGCGGGCGTTTACCACGGCGGTCCTGCTCGTCGCGGCGCGCGAGCAGGGACCGAACCCGTGGGCGGAGCCGCCGCCGTCGTACGCGGAGTTCACCGGGCTGTTCTGGGACGCCGGCTGGTACCACCGGATCGCCGTCGAGGGGTACCCGGACGGGCTGCCCGCCCTGCCGGACGGCACCGTCACGCAGAGCGCCTGGGCGTTCTTCCCGCTCTACCCGTTCCTCGTGCGCGGGCTCATGGGACTCACCGGGGCGTCGTTCGAGGTGGTGGCACCGACGCTCTCGCTCGTGCTCGGCGCGGCGGCGGCCGTCGTCGTCGGCATGCTCCTCCAGGAGCGGACGACGGCGTCCCTGGGGCCGGCGCGAGCGCGGCGGCTCGCTCTGGGGTCGGTGCTTCTCCTCGGCCTGTTCCCGGCCGCGCCGGTGCTGCAGATGGCGTACACGGAGTCGCTCTCGCTGCTGCTCGTGGCGCTCTCGCTGTGGTTCCTCGTGCGTCGCTGGTACGCGGCGGCGGGCATCGCGATCGCCGCCCTGGGGTTCACGCGTGCCGTCGCCCTGCCGATGGCCGTCGTGGTCGCTGTGCACCTGTGGGTGCGGTGGCGGGCGTCGCGTGCCGGGACGGAGGACTTCACCCGGGGTGCGGCCGTCCGCGTCGTCACGCTCGGCCTGGTGGCCGTCGCGGCCGGGTTCGCGTGGCCGGTCGTCGTCGGCGTCGCCACCGGTGTGCCGGACGCGTACCTGCGGACGCAGGAGGCGTGGCGCGGGGGCGACGGCGTCACGCCCGTTCTTGCGTGGGTGGACTTCGCGATCCGCTGGCTCGGCGGGCCGGGGGTGCTCGCCGTCGCCGTCGTGGTGGCCGGGCTCGCCCTGCTGGTGTGGGCGCCGCGCGGGCGGGTCGTCGGGCCGGAGCTCGTGACCTGGAGCGGCGCCTACCTGCTGTACCTGCTGGGCACGATCCAGCCGCAGAGCTCGACGTTCCGCTTCCTGCTGCTCGCGTTCCCGCTCGCCGCCACCACCGTGCTGCTCGTGCGACGGCGATGGTGGCTCCCGGCCGTGGCGGTGGCCTTCGCTCTCGCTCAGGTCGCCTGGGTCTTCGTGCTGTGGCGGCTCGGCGACGCGGCAGGTTGGCCGCCCTGACGCGCCATCGGTAGGTCTCGGCGGACCGGCGTGCCATAGACTAGGACCCGCATCCGGGCCGCGTGCCGGCCCGTCTAGACGACGGAGGGATACGCCGCGATGGCCGCCATGAAGCCGAGGACCGGGGATGGACCGCTCGAGGTCACCAAGGAGGGCCGCGGCATCGTCATGCGTGTGCCGCTCGAGGGCGGTGGCCGCCTCGTCGTCGAGCTGACCCCCGCGGAGGCGGGCGAGCTGAAGGACGCGCTCGGCGCAGTCGCGAGCTGACGACTCGATGGCGACGATCGTCACCCTGCCGGACGTCCTCGTCACGAAGGGCTCTCTCGGCGGCACCCGTGGCGCGCGCGAGATCAGGCCGGATCGTCAGGTGGACGCGCTCGCCGTGCCGATCGCGCCCGCGGGCGGTCACGACGAGCTCCAGCCGCGCGTGGGCACGGCCGACGCCGCTGCCCTGTACGGCATCGACCTGGCGGATCTCGCCGAGACGTCGGGCCTGACGGGGGCTGCGGGCGAGTCGTACGTGCTCGCCCTCCCGCAGCTCCTGCACGGCGACGCCTCGTGGGGCGAGCTGCCGCGGCGGCTCGCGCTCATCGGCGTCGGCGACGGCTCACCGGCCGCACTCCGACGCGCGGGCGCCGCCCTCGCGAAGGTCGCCTCGGGGCTGGACCGCGTCGCGACCACCGTCGGCCTGGACGACCCGGCGCGCGATCCCGCAGCCGTCCGCGCCCTCGCCGAAGGGTTCTGGCTCGGCGCCTACCGCCCGCCGCGCACGGGCCGCACGAGCGGGAAGGCGCGCCCGGTCGGCACCCTGGAGCTCATCACCCCGGCCGCGACGAGCGCGCAGAGCGCCGTCGACGCCGCTCGACCCGCCGCGGAGGCGGCGACCTGGGCACGGCTGCTGGCGGCGACGCCGTCGAACGTCAAGAACCCGGAGTGGGTCGCCGAGCAGGCGCGTGCTGCCGTCGCGGGCGAACCGACGCTCTCCGTGGAGGTCCGCGAGACGGAGTGGCTCGCCGAGCACGGCTTCCGCGCGCTGCTGGCCGTCGGTGCGGCGTCAGCATCGCCGCCACGGCTCGTGACCGTCACGTACACGCCACAGGCGACGACGTCGGCCAGTCGGTCGGTCGTGCTCGCCGGCAAGGGCATCACGTACGACACGGGCGGGCTCGCGATCAAGCCGCGCGAGGCCATGGTGCCGATGAAGACGGACATGACCGGGGCAGGTGTGGCCCTGGCTGTCGTGGTCGGCGCCGCCCGAGCCGGGCTGCGGCACCGGGTGACGGCCGTGCTGCCCCTCGCCGAGAACGCCGTCGGCGACTCCTCCTACCGGCCGGGAGACGTCGTCACGACGTACGACGGCACGACCGTCGAGATCCTCAACACCGACGCCGAGGGGCGCATGGTGCTGGCCGACGCGATGGGGTGGGCGGTGGCGGAGCTCGACCCGGACGTCCTCGTCGACGTCGCCACGCTCACCGGGGCCGCGACCCTCGGGCTCGGCAATCGGCACGGCGCGCTGTACGCGAACGACGACAGGCTCGCGGAAGGGCTGCTGGCGGCCGGCGAGGCGAGCGGGGAGCCGCTGTGGCGGATGCCGCTCGTCGACGACTACCGGCACGCCCTCGACTCGGAGGTGGCCGACGTCGCGCACGTCGCGACGGATCCGCACGTCGGCGGCGGGTCGATCACGGCCGCGCTGTTCCTGGAGCGGTTCGCGGGCACCGGGCGCTGGGCGCACCTCGACATCGCCGGGCCGGCGCGGTCGGCGAAGGCGTCGCACGAGATCCCGGAAGGGCCGACCGGCTTCGGCGCGCGGGTGCTGCTGCGCTGGCTCGAGCAGCTCCGCTGAGTCCGGCGGCGGCGGGGGCGCGTCGTGCGTTCGAGCACGCACCTCCTGCTGCTCAGGGCAGCGGGAACCGCCCCGGCTCCAGCGTGAGCAGGTCGAGCAGGAGGCCGCGCCGCCGCTCGTCGGCCCACTCGTCGGCGTCCGTGCCCTCGGTGAGGACCCACGTGCCCCACTCGAGCCGCATGTAGGTCTGCGCCGTCTCCCACAGGGCGCGCTCCGCCGTCGTCAGCGGGGGAGCGGCGGCGAGATACGCCGCGGCGAACGACGCCCACTCGGCGTCGTCGAACAGGCGCCCCGGGTTCGCCGGCGCCTCATGGCCGAAGAGCAGGACGGCGAGCGCGAGGTCGAGCAGACGCGGCGCGACCTCGCCGTTCTCGAAGTCCACGAACACCGGCCCGTCCGCGCCGTAGCGGAGGTTCGTGGCGCGGTAGTCCAGCGTGACGGGGAAAGACGGCAGGCCGGCGCCGGCGATCGCGGGCAGCGTCGTGGCGTGGAACGCCGTGAGCTCGGCGCGCCACCGTGCGGCGACGTCGGGCCCGATGCCCTGGTCCGCGCAGGTCGCGGCGATCCCGGCGACGTCCTCCGCGACGGACTCGGCGTCGTGCTCCGGCCACGAGAACGACGGGAGGTGCGCGACGTCGTCGTCGTCGGTGACGCTCAGCGACACCGCGTGCTGCAGCCCGAGCAGGCGCCCGGCGGCGGCGATGTCGGCGGGCGTGGCGTCCCAGTCCCGGCCCTCGACGAACGGGTAGACGACCCAGTGCTCGTCACCGACGGCGAGGGGCACGTCGAACGCCTCGACCGGGACGACGGCGGGAGCGCCGCGGGCGGCGAGCGCCCGTTGCCAGGCGGCGATCGCTCGTTGGCCGGCGCCGTCCGCGAGCCCCTTCTTGACGACGACGTGCAGCTCGCCGTCGTCGCCGGCGAGCAGCGCGCGGTGGACCGGCGCGTACGCGTAGATGGACGTGCGGTCGAGGTCGACGTCGGGGCCGAGCCGCGCCGCCAGTGCCTCCAGGTCGGTGGCGTCGGCCGCCGTCATCGCCTCGTCGCCACGAGCAGTCCGTCGCCGGCGGGCAGCAGCGCCGACTGCAGGCGTTCGTCCGCGCGCAGCGACTTCCCGAGCTCGCGCATCGCGACGGTGTCCTCGTCGCGCCGCGCGGGGTCCGCGACGCGGTCGTACCAGAGCGCGTCGGTGACGACGAGGGCGCCGCGGGGCCGGAGCAGGCGGACGGCCTGCTCCGCACAGTCGGCGGCCTCCGCCGGGTCGCCGTCGACGAGCACGAGGTCGTAGGCGCCGTCCGCGAGCCGGGGGAGGACGTCGAGCGCTCGACCGCCGATCGCGCGGGTCCGTGTGGGCGCGATCGCGGCGGCGGCGAACGCCTCGCGGGCCGCGCGCTGGTGCTCGACCTCGACGTCGACGGTGGTCAGCACGCCGTCGGGCGTCATGCCCTCGAGCAGCCAGAGCCCGCTGACGCCGGTCCCGGTCCCCACCTCGGCGACGACCCGCGCACCCAGCGCGGCGGCCAGCATCCGCAGCACGGCGCCGGTTCCGGGCGACACGGGACGGACGCCGTACTCCTCCGCGCGGGCGCGCGCACCGGCGATCGCCTCGGACTCCTCGGCGTAGCTCTCCGCGTAGGTCCAGCTCTGCGCCTTGTCGCCTGACATGGTGTCTCCTCGCGTCGGTGCCCCTCATCGTAGGGAACTCGCGGGCGACACCGGGCGTTGAACCGCCCGGAGCGTAGAATCGACGTCCCGCCACAGCCGTCCCCGAGTCCTTGGAGCCGCCAGGTGCCCTCCACCACCCCCGCAGGTGTCGACGACGGCGAGGCCTGGCAGCCGCCGTCGTGGGAGGAGATCGTGCGCCAGCACTCGGCGCGCGTGTATCGGCTCGCGTACCGGCTCACCGGGAACCAGGCCGACGCGGAGGACCTCACCCAGGAGGTCTTCATCCGCGTGTTCCGCTCCCTCTCCTCGTACACGCCGGGCACGTTCGAGGGCTGGCTCCACCGCATCACGACGAACCTGTTCCTCGACCAGGTCCGCCGGAAGAAGCGCATCAGGATGGACGCGCTGGGGGAGCGCGCCGAGCGGCTCCCCGCGTCCGACGCGTCCTCCCCGGAGCGCGGGTACGAGCACGGCAACCTCGACCTCGACGTGCAGGCGGCGCTCGCGCAGCTCAGCCCGGAGTACCGGGCAGCCGTGGTGCTGTGCGACATCGAGGGACTGTCCTACGAGGAGATCGGGGCGACGCTCGGGATCAAGATGGGTACCGTCCGGTCCCGGATCCACCGAGCGCGCGCACAGTTGCGCGAGGCGCTCGCGCACCGTGCCCCCACGCCGTCGGCCGCCCGTCTGACCGGCGAGGTCGTGACGTGATCTATCTCGCTCCGCACCTGGGGGCGCGCGTCAGCGCTCTCGTCGACCACCAGCTCTCGCCCGAGGCGAGCGAACGTGCCCTCGCTCACGCCGCACGCTGCTCGGCGTGCGCGGCGCTGCTCGCCGCCGAGCGGGCGTCCCGGCGGATGACGTCCACGATGCCCGACGTCCCGCCGCCGGCCGACCTGCAGGCGCGCCTGCTCGCGCTCCAGGTCCCCGGGTCGTCCGGCGGCCCCGGTGCCGGCGTGTTCGGCGGGCCGACCCTCGGCGTCCCCCTGACCGACCTGGAGCCGCGCACCCCGCCTGGTGCCCGGCTGCGCACCAGGCTGGCGGTCGGCACGCTGGCGGGCGCCGGCGTGGTGGCCGGCGGGCTGTTCGCCGTCGGCATCGCCCAGGAGAGCCCGGCCGATCCCGTGGCGCCGGCCGTCGTCGACATGCCGGTCGAGCTGGCGACGCCGTCCGCCGGAAACCTGCGCGTGAGCGAGCACCTCCTCGACTGGGTCGCCGAGAACGGGTGGGTGTCGCCGTCCTCGTTGCCGGACGGCCTCGCCGTCACCGACGTCGGCGTGCTCGACGCCGACGCGCAGACCGGAGCCCCCGCGGTGCTACAGCTCCAGCTCGCCGGCCCGGATCACGCGGTGCTCGTGCTCGAGCAGCGCGGCCGCCTCGACCCCGCGTCCCTCGCCGGCTCGCCGAGCGTCGTGATCGAGGGGCGGGACGCGTACCAGGTGGACGGGTGGTGGATGACCCAGTGCGGCGACACGATCGTCGCCGTCGCGACCGACGGACCGGACTCCGTGGCGCACGAGCTCATCGCCGACCTCCCCCCGGGCGAGTTCGACACGAGCGTGGCGGCTCGGATCGCGCGCGGCTGGCAGGTCCTGCTGGGCACAGAGTGACGGTGTGCGGAATCCTGGGCGGATGACGAGTCCCGACGACGCCGCCCCGCGCCCCGACCGTGCTGCCTCCGAACCGTGGCAGCCGGGCGACCCGACCGAGGAGTGGCGCGCCGCCGAGCCGGCCGAGCCGCCGCCTTCCGAGGGCGAGACGTCCGAGGGCGAGGCTTCCGAGGGGGAGGCTTCCGAGGCGCCCGCGGCCCCCGAGCCGGCCGGACCGTCGGTCGAGGACGAACGCCCGGAGACGCCTGCCGCGCCGGTCGAGCCGCCTGCCGCGCCGGTCGAGCCACCCGCCGCGCCGGTCGAGCCGCCCGTCGGACCGGCCGCCCGGGCGACCGCGACGACACCGATGCCACGTTTCGACGCGCCGGCGTCGGCTGCACCGGCGGCGCACCCAGCCGTCATTACGGAGCCGGCGAGTGCCGGCTGGGCCGCCGCCCAGGCGCCGCCGCCGCCCGGCCCGTCCGGCCCGTCCGGCCCGTCCGGCCCGTCCGGCCCGTCCGGCCCGGGTGGCCCGTCCGGCCCGTCCGGCCCGGGTGGCCCGGTGCACCAGGACCGGCTCGGACCTCCGCAGCCGGGCGCCGTCGGCCCGCAGCAGCCCCCTGCTCGCGATCGACGTGGGGTCCCGGTGGCGATGGTCTGGCTCATCGCCGCCCTCGCGCTGGTGCTGGGGCTCCTCGGCGGCATCGTCGGGGCGAACCTTCTCGACGATCCCTCGCCCGACGGCGGGTCATCACTGCCCACGAGCGATCCGGGGAGCACCGCCCGGCCACCGGAGAGCGTTGCCGGGATCGCCGCGGCCACGTTGCCGAGCACCGTGTCGATCGAGGTGCGCGCAGGAAACACGGGCTCGAGCGGGAGCGGCATCGTGCTTCGCGAGGACGGCTACATCCTGACGAACGCGCACGTCGTGGCACTCGCGGAATCCGGCGACGCCGACCTGACGGTCGTCTTCAGCGACGGGTCGCAGGAGACGGCGGAGATCGTCGGGAGCACCACCGACTACGACCTCGCCGTGCTCCACATCGACCGTGACGGCCTCGAGCCGCTCGTGCTCGGGGACTCGGACCAGATCGTGGTCGGCGACCCGGTGGTCGCCGTCGGCGCACCGCTCGGCCTGGTGGGCACCGTGACCTCAGGCATCGTCAGCGCGCTGAATCGTCCGGTCACGGCGGGGGATGCGACCCAGGCCTCGTACATCAACGCGATCCAGACGGACGCCGCGATCAACCCCGGGAACTCGGGCGGTCCGCTGCTCAATGCCGCGGGTGAGGTGGTCGGGATCAATTCCGCGATCGCGCAGACTCCTGGGGCCGGGCAGACCGGCAGCATCGGCCTCGGCTTCGCGATCCCGAGCAACCAGGCGCGTCGAACGGCCGACGAGCTGATCGAGAACGGCTTCGCGACGTATCCCGTGATCGGCGTCCTGCTCGACCAGCGCTACACCGGCGAGGGTGTCCAGGTGTTGGAGGAGGCCGACGGCGACACCGAGCCGGTCGTCCCCGGAGGCCCGGCGGACGAGGCAGGCATCGAGGCCGGGGACGTCATCGTGGCGATCGACGGGCAGCCGGTCACGGTGCCGGACGAGCTGGTGGTGGCGATCCGCGCCCGCGCACCCGGCGACGTCGTCGTCCTCACGCTGCGGGAGAACGGGGAGGACCGCGACGTCGAGGTGACGCTCGGCGAGGAGCGCAGCAACTAGCCGTTCGCGCCGCGATCCCGTGGTGCTCGGCGGGGGCTGCGAGCGGGATCTTGGGGGAAGTAGCAACCAGGACCAGATTCAGCATCTAGGATCAACGCGTGTTCGGTTCCATCACGACGGGTGAGATCCTGCTCCTCCTCGTCGTCGCGGCGATCGTGATCGGGCCCGAGCGCCTACCCACGTACGCGGAGCAGCTGGGCCGTCTCGTGCGCGAGGTCAAGCGCATGGCGACGGGCGCGACCGAGCGCGTCCGGGAGGAGCTGGGCGAGGAGTACAAGGACTTCGACCTGTCCGACCTCGACCCCCGCAAGTACGACCCGCGGCGCATCATCCGCGACGCGCTGGGCGACGAGGTCTTCTCCCTCAGCCCGACCCCGAAGCCGAAACCCAAGCCGAAGGCGGCCGGGGCGTCGAACGGGACGGCGACCGCCACCCGGACACGGCCTCACCGCACACCGCCGTACGACGACGAGGCGACCTGACGCCGTCGTCGCGTCAGGGGATCACGCAGAGCAGCGTGCCGTCCGGTGCCTCGAGCACGACGTGGTCGGCGCCCTCGGCGTAGGTCCACTCGACGCGGCGCGCCCCGAGGGCGATCAGCCGCGCGACCTCGGTCTCGAGGTCGGAGTCTGCGTCGACCCACAGGTCCAGGTGCGTGGCGTCCCCGCCGTCCAGGTGCACGTGCGGCGCGCCGTGCTCCGCGCGCGAGCCCGACGGTGGGTGCCACTCGGGCGGGTGCAGGAAGTCGGCGTTCGACGTCGCAGCGTCGTAGCCGAGGGCGCCTCGCCAGAACTCGCTCGCGCCGCCCGGGTCCGGCGTGTGGAGCACGACGGCTCCGATGAACACACCCATGCTGCCTCCCCGGTCGAACCGTCGGTGCTCACCCTAGGTTCGAGGCCGAGGGTCGGCTCGGCGAAGGCGGCCGCCCTCAGCCGACGGGCGTGAGGCCCAGCCGCATGCCGGCCAGCCCGCGCTCGCGCACGCCCAGGCGGCGGGCGACGCCACGCAGCACCTCGGCGGCCTCGCTGCGAGTTCCCGAGTCGTCCGCGAGGACGAACGGGACGCCGTCGTCGCCCCCGGTGCGCAGGGTGACGTCGAGCGGCACCTGACCGAGCAGCGGGACGGTGACACCGAGCACCTCGGACAGCCGCGACGCGACCCGCTCACCGCCGCCCGCGCCGAAGAGCTCGAGCCGCGACCCGTCCGGCTGCGTGAGCCACGACATGTTCTCGACGACGCCGGCGAGCCTCTGGTTCGTCTGCTTCGCCATCGCGCCGGCGCGCTCGGCCACCTCGGCGGCGGCGAGCTGCGGCGTCGTCACGAGCAGCAGCTCCGCGTTCGGCAGGAGCTGGGCGACGGAGATCGCGATGTCGCCGGTCCCGGGTGGCAGGTCGAGGAGGAGAACGTCGAGGTCGCCCCAGAACACGTCGGCGAGGAACTGCTGCAGCGCGCGGTGCAGCATCGGGCCGCGCCAGACCACCGGCCGCCCGGGCGGTGCGAACATCCCGATCGAGATGACCTTCACGCCGTGGGCGACCGGCGGCAGGATCATGTCGTCGACCTTGGTCGGCGGCAGCGTCACGCCCAGCATGCGCGGGATCGAGAAGCCGTAGATGTCGGCGTCGAGCACGCCCACCTTGAGCCCGTCCGCCACCATGGCGGCGGCCAGGTTGGCCGTCACCGAGGACTTCCCGACGCCGCCCTTGCCGGAGGCGACGGCGTACACGCGGGTCAGCGACCCGGGCTGCGCGAACGGGATCACGGGTTCGGCATCGGTGCCGCGGAGCTTGACCCGGAGCGCCTTGCGCTCGTCGTCGGTCATCACGGTCATCACGACGCTCACCGCGTCGGGGCCACCGACGCCGTCGAGCTCGCCGACGCGTTCCCTGACGTCACGAGTGATCGTGTCCCGCAGCGGGCAGCCGGCGGTGGTGAGGGCGACGCCGACGGTGACGTGCGTCGCGCCGTCGCGCTCGTCGAGCTGAACGTCGCGGACCATGTCCAGATCGGTGATCGGACGCCGGATCTCCGGGTCGATGACGCGATCGAGAGCCGCGCGGACGTCCTGTTCGCTGACCGGCTCGATCGTCGTGGGCATGCGTCCATCGTAGGTCGGCCCGGGCGGGCTCACGCTGCCGGGTGTCGGAGGCCACATCTACGCTGCGTCACATGGACCTCCTGGACGTGATCGCCCGCGAGTCGGACCGCTTCCGCGCGGCGGTCAGCAGCGGGAGCGGCGGGGCACGCGTGCCGGCGTGCCCGGACTGGACCGCCGCCGATCTGACGTACCACCTCGCGGAGGTGCAGCACTTCTGGGCGCAGGTCGCCGGTGGGGCCACGGGCGCGGATGCCGAGGAGCTCGCCCGGCCGGAGGAGGCGGAGCTCCTCGCGGCGTTCGACGCCGCCAGCGGGCGGCTGCGCGCCGAGCTGGCGCGGCGGGACCCGGAGGAGCCGGCCTGGTCGTGGAGCGAGACCGGCGGCACGATCGCGTGGGTGCTGCGTCGCCAGGCCCACGAGGCGCTGGTCCACCGGGTCGACGCCGAGCAGACGGCCGGGCTCGCGGTCTCCGAGCCCGAGCCGGCACTGGCTGCCGACGGCGTCGACGAGCTCTTCACCGTGAGCGTCGACAACGCCCCGGGTTGGGGCACCGTGACCTTGGACGGTCGTCGCGCCCGGGTGTCGGCGACCGACGCCGTCACCCACGCCACCGCCGGGGGCGGCACCGCGCCGTCGGTCTGGACGCTCGCGTTCGGCCGGTTCACCGGCACCGGGCCGGAGAGCGGCACACAGTTCGACTGGGACGCCGCCCGGCTGGAGCCCACCGACGACGCCGGCGCTGTCGACGTCGAGATCAGCGGTCGGGCGTGGGACCTCGACCTGTGGCTGTGGGGCCGCGGAGACGCCGGCCCGCTGCACGTCACGGGCGACGCCGCCCTCGTCCCGAGGCTCCGCGGCGTCGTCGCCGAGGCGACGCAGTAGGCCTCAGCCGGGCTCCGCGCGAGCGGCCGCAGGCTCCCGGGCTCCGTCGGAGCGCTCGTCGAGCAGCTCCTCGAGGAGGTTGCGCATCTCGGACCGCACGAAGTCGCGCGTCGCGACGTCCGCGAGAGCCATGCGGAGCGAGGCCATCTCGCGCGCGAGGAACTCCGTGTCCGCGAGGTTGCGCTCCGTCCGCTGGCGGTCCTGCTCGGCGCTGACCCGGTCGCGGTCCGTCTGACGGTTCTGCGCGAGCAGGATGAGCGGCGCGGAGTACGACGCCTGCAGCGACAGCATGAGCGTGAGGGCGGTGAAGCCGTTGGCGGCGGAGTCGAACCGGTACTCCTGCGGCCCCCACGAGTTCCACGCCAGCCACATGATGCAGAAGATCGTCATGTAGACGAGGAACCGGGGGGTGCCGAGGAACCGGGCGATGCCCTCGGACGCGCGCCCGACGGCGTCCTCGTCGCTGCGCGGTCGGCGCAGGAACGATCGGCCCTTCTCCAGCGGGGTGTCGAGGCGGTCAGCCATGCGTCACGCTCCCTCGAGGGCTCATCGCGGTGTCGGTCACGTCGTCGTCGGCATCCCGCCAGTCGTCGGGCAGCAGGTGGTCGAGCACGTCGTCCACGCTGACCGCGCCCACGAGGCGCCCGTCGCCGTCCACCACCGGGAGCGCCGTCAGGTTGTACGTCGCGAGGAGCCGCGTGACCTTGCCGATGGGGTCCGAGACGGCGAGCGACTCGATGTCCGAGTCGATGATCGTGCCGATCGCGTCGTGCGGCGGTTCCCGCAGCATGTGCTGCAGGTGGACGACGCCGAGGAACCGGCCCGTCGGCGTGTCGAGCGGCGGCCGGACCACGAACACCATCGCGGCCAGGGCCGGGGTGACGTCACGCCGGCGCGCATGGGCGAGAGCGGCCGCGATCGTGGCCTCGGGCCCGAGGATCAGCGGCTCCGTCGTCATGAGGCCGCCGGCGGTGTGCTCGTCGTACGCGAGGAGGCGGCGGACGTCGTCGGCCTCCTCCGGCTCCATCCGCTCGAGCAGCTCGGCCGCCGTGGTGGCCGGCAGCTCGCCGACGAGGTCGGCGGCGTCGTCCGGCTGCATGACGTCGAGCACCCGCGCGGCGCGGTCCGGGTGGAGGCCCACCACGATCTCGACACGGTCCTCCTCGCCGAGCTCCTCGAGGACGTCCGCGAGCCGGTCGTCGTCGAGCTCGGAGGCGACCTCGAGGCGCCGTGTGTCCGGCAGGTCGTGCAGCACGTCGGCCAGGTCGGCGGGCTTGAGGTCCTCGAGCGTGGCGAGCAGGGCGGCAGCGCCCTGCTGCTGCCGGCCCGTCAGACCGCTCACGGCCCCGGAGTCGACGACCAGCCCTTCACCTCGACGCAACCGCAGGCCGGAACCGGGGCGGCGTCTCCGGACGAACAGCTTCGTGACGAGCCAGTCGCGGTTGCGCTGCTGCTCGATCGCGGCGTCCTCGATGGTGGCCTCGCCGCCGCCCTCGCTCTCGGCTAGCGTGACCCGGCGGTCGAACAGCTGGGCGACGACGAGCGTCTCGGCGGTGCGCTGCTCGAACCGGCGGATGTTCACGAGCCCGGTCGTGATGACCGCGCCCACCTCCATGCTGGTGACGCGGCTGAGCGGGAGGAACACACGCCGTCGTCCCGGCACCTCCACGACCAGCCCGACGGCGCGCGGCGCACCCTTCGCGCGGATGAGGACGACGACGTCGTGCACCCGCCCGACGGCGTCGCCGAGCGGGTCGAAGACCGTGGCGCCCGCCAGCCGGGCGACGAACACGCGGGTGGGGCTGCTCACGCGGGTCAGCCTAGGCGCAGGCCCCGCCCGCGGCCCGCGGCGGCGTGTTCCCAGGCGGCTCTCAGCGAACGTGGCTGCAACTTCCAGGCGAACAGGGGAGAATCGATCGCATGACGTCGTACGGCACACGCAGAGCGCCACAGGTACCGACCCTCCCGACGGGTGAGGAGGTCGCGTCCTACGCCACCTATCTCGAGGCCCAGCAAGCGGTCGACTTCCTGTCCGACCGCGAGTTCGCCGTCCAGAACGTGACGATCGTCGGGTCGGACCTGCGGATGGTCGAGCGCATCACCGGCCGTCTCACGTACCCGCGCGTGGCTGGCGCGGGTGCGCTGTCGGGCGCCTGGTTCGGGATCTTCGTGGGGCTCCTGCTCGGCCTCGTCATGGGGCAGAACCTCC
Source organism: Beutenbergia cavernae DSM 12333 (assembly GCF_000023105.1). NCBI lineage: Bacteria > Bacillati > Actinomycetota > Actinomycetes > Micrococcales > Beutenbergiaceae > Beutenbergia > Beutenbergia cavernae. Next base: position 3,254,727 of record NC_012669.1, on the reverse strand, counting down.
TGCTGGTCCTGCTCCCCGCCATGGCCATCGGTGCTGCCTTCGGGATGCTGTTCGGCGTGGTGTCGTACTCGTTCACCGGCGGGAAGCGCGACTTCACGTCCAGCTCGCAGGTGGTCGCGAACCGGTACTCGCTGCTGTGCCTGCCGGAGCGTGCCGGCGAGGCACGCGCTCTGCTCGCCGAGGCGCCGGTCCGCTCGCAGCGCGGCGGCCCGACGGTCGTCTCGCGGCCGCCGGAGGCCCCCACGCCGCCGAGCTACGGCGAGAACCCGGTACCCGGCGCCCCGCCGAGCACGCCGGCACCGCCCACGCAGGCACCGGCCGCGCCCCCGGCGCCGGCGCCCGAGCAGCAGCAGCCGGACCAGCCCGGTCAGCAGCCCCGGTACGGCGCCAACCCGCCGAGGTACGGGGCGAACCCGCCGGAGAGCTGACCTACTCCGCGCGCCGCGCGAGGAGGAAGCCGCCGTCGTCGGCGATCTCGATCCACGCGATCCCGGGGTGCTGCCCCTGCGCGTACACGACGATGTCGGTCGGTGGCGGGTGCAGGACGCCGGACCGGGTGTCGATCGGGAGGAGGTCCGGCGTCGGGTTCTCGTTGCCCACCCAGTACACGGTGGTGCGTGGCGCGAGGTACGCCATGAGGGTGATATCGGTCTCGACGAGGGCGCCGTCGGGGATCTGCGCCTCGATGCGCCGCGCCGCGGCGGCGCGCTCGCTGGGCGCGTACGTCGCCGCATCCGTGAGCGTCCACAGCGGGAAGAACGGGAGCAGGGCGAGGGCGACGACCGCCACCACCCCGCTCACCACCGGCACGACGTGCTCGCGCCACGCCGGACGCACCTGTTCCCGGATCGCGGGCAGCGCGTCGACGAGCGCGCAGAAGACGATGGGCACGAGGATCGCGCTGTAGTGCCAGCGCACGCCCCAGTGGTACGGCACGTCGGACGTCAGCCGCCAGGCGAGCGTGGGGACGGCGACGAGGGCGATCGGGGAGCGGAGCGCGACGAAGCCCGTCACCGCGAACGGCGCCAGCACCATGAGGAGCTTCTCGGGCGCCCCGGTCCCGAGGCTCGCGAGGGCGGCGCCGGGGTCGGCGAGGAACGCCGCGGCGATCGAGTCCTGCGCGTACGGCCACACGCCGCTCGGGTTGAGCGCCGGGAGCACGAGCAGCGTCGTCACGAAGAACGCTGCGAGGCCACCCGCGAGAGTGGCCCACCCGAGCCGGCGCTCCGAGCGCGTCGAGGCACGCAGGGCGACGACGAACCCGATCGCGGCCAGCGTGAGCCCGAGGTCCTCCTTGACGAGGACGATCGGGACGGCCCACGCGACGGCCAGGCGCAGCCTCCCCTCCGTGAGGGCTGCGAGCGACAGGGCGAGCAGGGGGAGGGCGAGAGCGATCTCGTGGAACTGGGAGTAGGCCGCTGAGGCGAGCGCCCAGCACAGCCCGGCGGCGATGCCGATCCCGACGCCGGGCCACGTGCCGAGCCGCCGCACGGCCAGGCGCGTGATGATGCCGGCGGTGAGCCCGAACAGGACGGCCTGCGCGAGCAGCAGCGTGAGCCCGGAGGGAAACACGGCGTAGAACGGGGCGAGCACCACGAGCAGGGGGTGGAAGTGGTCCCCGAGGATCATGAAGCCGTCGCCCTTGATGGGGACGATCGGGACGCGCAGCTCCGCGTACGCCTGCACCGTCTGGGTGAAGATCCCCAGGTCCCAGGACGGCACGTCGTAGTTCGCCCACTGACGGGCGGCGTACAGCCAGTACACCGCGGTGACGCCGAGGCCGACGGCGCTCGGTGCGACCCACGTCGCCCGGCCGGTGTGCGCGGGTGCCTGGGCGACGACGGCGTCCGTCGCGTCCGGCTCGCCCGCCGCGTCGTCGGCCGTCGTCGTCGCCCCCCGCCCGCCGCTGGTCATGACGCTCGCAGGGTCACGGACGCAGGGAGGCCATCCAGGCCTCGACGTCGTCCGGCGTGCGCGGCAGGGCGGCGCTGAGGTTCTCGTACCCGGAGTCGGTCACCAGGACGTCGTCCTCGATCCGCACGCCGATGCCGCGGTAGGACGCCGGTACGGCGAGGTCGTCGGCCTTGAAGTACAGACCCGGTTCGATGGTGAACACCATGCCGGGGCGCAGCTCGGCGTCGAGGTACATCTCGCGGCGGGCCTGCGCGCAGTCGTGCACGTCGATGCCGAGGTGGTGGCTCGTGCCGTGCGGCATCCAGCGGCGGTGCTGCTGGCCGTCGGGGTCGAGGGACTCCGCGGCGCTCACCGGGAGGAGCCCCCACTCCTCGAGCCGCGCCGCGAGCACCTCCATCGCCGCGGCGTGCACGTCACGGAAGATCGCGCCGGGCTTCACGACCGCGAACGCGGCGTCCGCGGCGTCGAGGACGGCCGCGTAGACGCGTCGCTGTACCTCGCTGAACTCGCCCGACACCGGCAGGGTGCGCGTGACGTCGGCGGTGTAGAGGGAGTCGACCTCCACGCCGGCGTCCAGCAGCAGGAGCTCGCCCGAGCGGACGGCGCCGTCGTTGCGGATCCAGTGCAGCGTGGTCGCGTGGTCACCGGCAGCCGCGATCGTGTCGTAGCCGACGGCGTTGCCCTCCTCGCGTGCCCGGGCGGCGAACGCCCCCTCGATCACGCGCTCGCCGCGGCGGTGCGCCTCCGCCCGCCCCAGGGAGCGGACGACCTCCGCGAACCCGTCGGCCGTGGCGGCGACGGCGAGCCGCATCTGCTCGATCTCGTAGGCGTCCTTCACGAGGCGCAGCTCCGACGCGGCCTCGGCGAGGGCGTCGTCCTCCTGGGTGGCCGACTCCGAGCTCTCGGCGGATCCGGACGCGGTCGCGTCGCTCGCCCGCAGGTCGTCGACCAGTCGCGTGACGGCGTCGTCGGCCTCGCGGACCACCCTCAGCTGCACGGTGCCGGCGTCCTTCGCGAGGGCGTCGGGAAGCGCGTCGATGTGCGCGCACCGCAGCCCGGTCAGCGCCTCCGCCTCCTCGAGGGTCCACCGCGCCCCGACCCAGAACTCTCCGTACCGGGCGTCACCGTAGAACTCCTCGGTGTCGCGGCCGGCGAGCGGGCGGAAGTACAGCACGGCCTCGTGCCCGCCGTCGGCACTGGGCTCGAGCACGAGGACGGCGTCCGGCTCGTGCTCGCCGCCCAGGCCCGTGAGGTGGGCGAACGCCGAGTGGGCGCGGAAGCGGTAGTCCGTGTCGTTCGAGCGGACCTTGAGCGGCCCGGCCGGCAGCACGAGGCGGTCGCCGGGGAACCGGTCCGACAGCCGGCCGCGCCGGTCGGCCGCGAACGGCGCCGCCGGATCCTGCTCGGGCGGCACGACCCGGCGCTGCGCCCACGCGGACGACATGAACGCCCGGAACGCCGCGGATGCCGGGCGCTGCGACCGGTTCGACCCCCGGTCGGTGAGGGGCTGGCCCTCCGGGCCGTCGGGGCTGGCTGCATCGCTCTGCTCGGTCACGCGCCCATCGTCTCATCCGGCGAGCGCGGGCGTTCGCCGGTCGCGCGTCCGTCTCTGGCGCGATCCCCCTGCGCTCGTTCCTCGCTGTCGGAGGCTCGCTCGTTCCCCTCGGTCGCGATCCTCCTGCGCTCGTTCCTCGCTGTCGGAGGCTCGCTCGGCGACGGGCCCTACCCTGTGACCTGTGCTCATCGACCTGCACACGCACTCGCGCGCCTCGGACGGCACCGACGCCCCCGCGGACCTCATGCGCGCCGCTGCCGACGCGGGCCTCGACGTCGTCGCCCTGACCGACCACGACACGGCCCGCGGCTGGGGCGAGGCCGCCGACGCCGTCCCGGAGACCGGCGTCGTCCTCGTGCGCGGCACGGAGATCTCGTGCTCGGCCGCGGGCATCAGCGTGCACCTGCTCAGCTACCTGCACGACCCGGACGAACCCGAGCTGCTCGCCGCCCTCGAGGCGGCGCGGGCCTCCCGCGACGCCCGCGCGCGCCGCATGGTCGAGCTCGTCGCGCAGCGCTACCCGCTCACGTGGGACGACGTCGCCGCACACGTGGGGCCGGACGCCACCGTCGGGCGGCCGCACCTGGCCGACGCCCTGGTCGCCGCCGGGTACGTGGCCGACCGCGAGGAGGCGTTCGCCGACGTGCTGTCCTCCGCGAGCCCGTACTACGTGCGCTACTCGGCGCCCGACGCCGTCGCGATGGTCGCCGTCGTCCGCCGCGCGGGAGGGGTCCCCGTCTTCGCGCACCCGCGGGCCGACGCTCGAGGCCGCATCGTCGACGCGTCGGTCGTGCGGGACATGGCGCACGCCGGGCTCGCCGGGCTCGAGGTCGACCACCGCGACCACACCGACGCCGCCCGCGAGACCCTGCGCGCTCTGGCCGCCGAGCTCGGGCTGCTCGTCACGGGGTCGAGCGACTACCACGGTGCCGGCAAGCCGAACCGCCTCGGCGAACACACGACGTCGCGCGCGGTGCTCGCCGCGATCGAGGAGCAGGGGCGCCTCGCGCTGGTGCGGCCGTGAGCTCGATCATCGACGTCACGCTGTTCTCGACGACGTTCCTCACGTTGTTCGTCATCATGGACCCGCCCGGGACCGTGCCCGTGTTCCTCGCGCTGACGTCGACGATGACGGCGAAGCAGCGGGCGCGCGCGGCGCTGCAGGCGGTCTACGTGGCGTTCGGCGTCATCATGGCGTTCACGCTGTTCGGGCAGGCGATCCTGCGGTTCCTGCACATCTCGGTCCCGGCGCTGCAGGCGTCGGGCGGGTTGCTCCTGCTCCTCGTGGCGCTCGAGCTGCTCACCGGGAAGGCGGAGGAGCCGCAGCCGTCCGGGCGCGGCGTCAACGTCGCGCTCGTGCCGCTCGGGACGCCGCTGCTCGCTGGACCTGGGGCGATCGTCGCGTCGATGCTCGCCGTGCAGCAGGGTGACGGCGACGTGGCGTCCTGGGTGGCGATCATCGCGGCCATCGTGCTCGTCCACGTCAGCCTGTGGATCGCGATGCGGTTCGCCGGCGTCATCCACCGCGTGCTCGGTGAGGGTGGCACCACGCTCGTCACCCGGATCGCCGGTCTGCTGCTGGCCGCGATCGCCGTGCAGCTCATCGCCGACGCCGTCCGGGCATTCGTGCTCGAGGGCTGACGCGCCGCCGGCACGCGCCCGCGCGGTCCGCACCTCCCGGCGTCGCGCGACCGGCCGCGTCACGCCGAGCTCGTACCCGCGCGGCGAGCTCGTACGCCCCGGCGTCCGATCTCGCCGGGAAGGTACGAGCTCGGGACCGGGCGGCGCCCCCTAGTCTGACCCTCATGGCCCGGTACTTCGACGTGCACCCGAAGGATCCTCAGCCGCGCGCTGTCGCACAGATCGTCGCGATGCTCCGCGCCGACGCGCTGATCGCGTACCCGACCGACTCCTGCTACGCCCTCGGGGCGCGCGTCGACAACCACGACGCCACCGAGCGGATCCGCAGGATCCGGCAGCTGGACTCCCGGCATGAGTTCACGCTCGTGTGCGCGGACTTCGCGCAGCTGGGCCGCCTCGTGCACCTGGACAACGCCGCGTTCCGCGCCATCCGCGCCGCCACCCCGGGGCCGTACACGTTCGTCCTGCCGGCCACGCCCGAGGTGCCCCGCCGGGTCGCGCAGGAGAAGAAGCGCACGGTCGGGGTGCGCATCCCCGACCACCCCGTGGTGCGGGCCATCCTGCGCGAGCTCGACCAGCCGCTGCTGTCGAGCACGCTGCTGCTCCCCGACGCCGAGGAGCCCATGACGGAGGGTTGGCAGATCAAGGAGCAGCTGGACACGGTCGTCGACGCGGTCGTGGACGCCGGCGACTGCGGCGTGGTGCCCACGACCGTCGTCGACTACTCGAGCGGTGCGCCGGAGATCATGCGCGTCGGCGCGGGGGACCCGAGCCGCTTCGCCTGACGCCGGTTCAGGGCGTCGGGGACCCGCCGTCGGCCGGTGCTGCCGGGGCCGTGCCGTCGCCGGCACCACCGCGACGACGACGGCGACGACGCCGCGGCTGCTCGCCGTCGGGCCGCGGCTGCTCGCCGGCGGGACGTTCGTCGGAGCGACGCGCCTGACCGTCGGCGGGCGCCTCGGACGCGGTGCGACGCGGGCGCCGTCGTCGACCACCCTCGCCGCGCGGACCGTCGCCCCCGGCGGGCCGGTCGTGCCGGTCGCCGTCGCGGCCGCGCCGCTCGCCGTCCCGGCCGCGCCGCTCGCCGTCCCGGCCACCGCGCGCCGTCGGCGTCCCGTGGTGCTTCCCGGTCTCGCCGATGTCCTCGAGCTCCTCGGCCTCGAGGCCGGCGCGGGTGCGGGCGCCGCGCGGGAGCCGGCCCTTCGTGCCCTCGGGGATGCCGAGGTCGGAGTAGAAGTGCGGCGACGTCGAGTACGTCTCCGGCGGGTTCGGCGTGCCGAGCTCGAGCGCGCGGTCGATGAGCGCCCAGCGCGGGATGTCGTCCCAGTCCACGAACGTCACGGCCGTGCCCGTGTTGCCGGCGCGGCCCGTACGGCCGATCCGGTGCAGGAACGTCTTCTCGTCCTCGGGGCACTGGTAGTTGACGACGTGCGTGACGTCGTCGATGTCGATACCGCGGGCCGCGACGTCCGTCGCGACGAGGACGTCGACCTTGCCGTGGCGGAAGGCGCGCAGCGCCTGCTCACGGGCACCCTGGCCGAGGTCGCCGTGGATCGCGGCAGCGGCGAACCCACGGTCGACGAGCTCGTCGGCGACCTTCGCCGCCGTCCGCTTCGTGCGCGTGAACACGATCGTGAGCCCGCGCCCGTCGGCCTGCAGCAGGCGGGCGAGCATCTCGACCTTGTCGAGGGCGTGCGCCCGGTACACGACCTTGCGGATCGCCTTGAGGGTCGCGCCGTCGTCGTTCGGGTCGTGCGCGCGGATGTGCGTGGGGTGCGACATGAAGCGCCGTGCGAGGGCGACGACGGCGCCGGGCATCGTCGCGGAGAAGAGCATCGTGTGCCGCTGGGGCGGCGTCGCGGCGAGGAGGGTCTCGACGTCGGGCAGGAACCCGAGGTCGAGCATCTCGTCGGCCTCGTCGAGCACGACGGTGCGGACGTGGCTGAGGTCCAGCACGCGCTGCCGCATCAGGTCGATCATGCGGCCGGGCGTGCCGACCACGACCTCCGTGCCGCGTCCGAGCGCCGCGACCTGCGGCTCGTAGGCACGGCCGCCGTACAGCTGGACGACGCGCGCCTTGCGGTGCCGCGCCGCCGTCTCGAGGTCGCCGGCCACCTGGACAGCGAGCTCGCGCGTGGGGACGACGACGAGCGCCTGCGGAGCGCCGGGCGCCTCGACGGCGTCCCAGCCGTCCTCGCCCGGCCCCACCACGCGCTCGAGCAGCGGGATGCCGAAGCCGAGCGTCTTGCCCGTGCCGGTCTTGGCCTGGCCGATGATGTCGTGCGCCTGGAGCGCGACCGGGAGGGTCAGCGACTGGATCGGGAACGGGTGGACGATCCCGACGTCGCGCAGCGCCGTCACGATCGCGTCGGACACGCCGAAGTCGGCGAACGTGCGCTCGTCGGTGGCGTGCGGGGCGGCGTCGACCTCCGCCGCCTCGATCGTCTCCTCGACGACGGCGTCCAGGGACGCGGCGTCGACGTCGCCGGCGTCGTCGGTGGGGGAGGGCACGGGTGCCGTGGTGGTGTCGGTCATGCGGATGGTCCGCCTCATCGTTCGTGGCGCGGCCAGCAGCATCGACACCCGGTCACGCTCTCGCGGGGAGGCGGTGCGGGCCTGCGTCGACTACGGCGGCCTGGCGCCGTTCGTGGTAGCCGATCGCGAAGTGCGTGCCGGCGTCTGGCGCTGGCGATGAGGTCCTGACGAGGCGACCGGGCAACCCTTGTCACGCGCAATCCTACCGGCACGCGCCGTTCGCGCCGTGTGCGACGCGTCACGTGGCCCCGAACTACCCTGGGACGCATGACCGATGCCGCGGCGATCGCCGACGAGTCCTCCAGTGCCGTGCCGTCGCTGGACGACGCCGAGTACCGCGCCGCCGTCCTCGACGTGCTCGGACTGCTCGCCTCCGGGGAGCTGGCGTCGTTCGCGCGCCTCGCGGAGGACGCCCCGCACGCACCGGACCTGGTGGACCGCCTCACGATCTCGCGCATGGCGGCCGGGGAGCTCGCGCACATCGACGCGCTCGAGTCCTACGTGTCCTCGCTCGGGGGCGACCTGCCGGCGCTCATGGAGCGCTACCGGGACGTGCTGAGCGACTTCGACGCGCGGACGGTCCCCCGGGACTGGTGGGAGCGCCTGATCAAGACGTACATCGGGTACAGCCTCGTGCTCGACTTCCAGCGCGAGGTCGCCGGCCACCTCGACCCGGCCACGCGGGCCGTCGTCGACGAGGTGCTCGCCGACAGCGGGCACGGCGACTACGTGGTCGGGGCGCTGGGGCCGGTCATCGCCGCCGAACCGCAGATCGGCGCACGCCTCGCGCTGTGGGGGCGGCGCATCGTGGGCGAGGGTCTGGGCGTCGCCTCCCAGGTCCTGGCGCAGCACCCGGACCTCGTGAAGCTCGCCGGCCAGGCGCTCGCGGGCGGCCCCGGGGCGATGCTCAACCGGCTCTCCGGCGAGCACGCCCGGCGGATGGGGAGGCTCGGGCTGACCGCCTGACCGCCCGGGCCTCCGGCCGTCCCCAGATGGTCCTCAGATGGTGCCGAACCCGACGCGACGCGGCTCGTCGGACCCGATCTCGACGTAGCCGAGCGCGTCGAGGGGGACGATGATCCGGCGTCCGCGGTTGTCCTCGAGGTCGAGCACGCCGCCGCCCGCACCCTTCGCCTTCTCGAGCGCGGCGGTCACCGTCGCGACCACCTCGTCGGCCGCTCCGGCCGTCTCGAAGGTGAGCTCCCGCGCCACGTTCCGGACGCCGATCGTGATCTCCACGCTGTCTCCTCCAGGTCACGCACCGGGCTCCCGGTACCTCTGCCTCCCATCGTAGGGTCCCGCGCGGGTGGCACGATGGCGGCATGCGACTGCGCGGGTGGCACGGCGCCGTCGTGCTCGCCGTGGCGGTGGCGACGGCGATCGCCCTCATCGCCGTCGGCCGGCACCCCGGTGATCCGCTGCCGCGGGAGGCGGCGCCCGTCGCCACGCCGAGCGCGAGTCCCGCCCCCACCGTCCGCGTGGAGCCGGAGCCCGAGCCCAGCCCCACGCCGTCGCCGGATCCCGCCGCGGCGGCCGACGCCCGGGCCGGGGTGCTCGGCACGGACGTCGCGGCCGCCGGCGACGGCACGTTCGTCGTCGCCGACGGCGAGCAGCCGGCGCCCGGCGCCGGGCGGGCCGTCCTCGTGCGGGTCGAGGTCGAGTCGGGGCTGCCCGTGGACGTCGACGCGTTCGCGTCCTTCGTCATGGCGACGCTCAACGACGAGCGCGGCTGGCCCGCCGTCGACGACGTCTCGTTCGCCCGCACGACAGGTGAGGCCGAGATCCGCGTGGTGCTCGCGACGGGGGCGACCGTCGACGCGCTGTGCGCCCCGTTGCCGACGGTCGGCGTGTACTCCTGCGGGCGCAACGGGCACGCCGCTCTGAACGCGGAACGGTTCGTGCTCGGCACGTCGCCGTTCGTCGATGCGGGTGGCACGGTGGAGGGCTACCGCGAGTACCTCGTCAACCACGAGGTGGGTCACCTGCTCGGCCACCAGCACGAGGCGTGCCCGGCGCCGGGGGCCGTGGCACCGGTGATGGTGCAGCAGTCCATCGACGTCGGCGGTTGCGTTCCGAACGGCTGGCCGGCAGCCGGGTGAGTCGGCCGGCTCCGGCTCGGCGACGCGCGCTGCCGGGAGGCCGGGGATGTCGGCGGGGCGTGGTGTCATCGTCGATGTGACGACCTCCGCCTTCGCGCCGCCGCTGTCCTTCGGCGAGCAAGCGGACGGGGTGACGCTCGACGCGAGCCAGCGCGCCGTCGTCGATGCTGCGATCTGGGGTGGGAAGCACGTGGTGCTCGGCGCTCCGGGGTCCGGGCGGACGACGACGGCGGTCGCCGCGTTCGCGGAGCTGGCCGCCGCCGGCGGGGCGGAGGATCTCCTGCTGCTCGTGCCGACCCGTCGGCAGGCCGCGCGGGTGCGCGAGGCTGTGGCGACGGCGGTGCGCCACACCGTCGGGCGCGTGCTCGTGCGCACTCCCGCCTCGCTCGCGTTCTCGGTGCTGCGCTCGCGGGCGACGCTGCTCGGCGAGCCGGCGCCCGCGCTGCTGGTGGGCGCTGACCAGGACCGAATCCTCGCGGAGCTCCTCGCCGGGCACGCCGAGGGCGAGGGCCGGCCGGTGCCGTGGCCGCCGTCCGTGCCCCGCGAGGCGCTCGCGCTGCGCGCGTTCCGCGGTGAGCTGCGGGACGTGCTGATGCGGGCCGCGGAGGCGGGCTGGGACGGTGAGGAGCTCGCGAGGCAGGGGAGACGACGCCGCCGGCCCGAGTGGGTGGCGTGCGCGGCGGTGCTCGCGGAGTACACCGAGATCACGCAGCTCTCGTCGGTGACGCCGGATCGCGGGGCGCAGTACGACGTCGCGACGATCGTCGACGAGGCAGCCCGGGCGCTCGCCACCTGGGAGGCCGATCTGCCGGGTCACGAGCCGCCGCGGTGGCGCACCGTGATCCACGACGACTACCAGGACGCCACGCTTGCCACGGCGCGCCTGCTGGGCACGCTCGCCGGGCACGGCTCCTCCCTGCTGCTGCTGGGCGACCCGGACACGTCCGTCCAGACGTTCCGCGGGGCTGTGCCGTCCCTGGTGGCCCGGGCGGGAGCCGCCGGCTCCGATGTCGGCGCGTTCGGTGCCACCGTGCACACGCTCCGCACGGTCTGGCGCGGCACGCCGGCGCTGCGTTCGCTCGTCGCGTCGCTCAGCGATCACCTGCCGGCCCTCGGCGGTCACGAGCGCCGGCGCGCGGCCGTCGCTCCGGCGGCCACCGGCGTCCCCGACGGGCGCGAGGAGCCCGGCGCGTGGGATCCGGGCCGGATGCGAGGCGACGTCGACCCGCTCGGGAGCGACGCCGTCGAGGTCGCGGTCGTCCGCAGCGCGGGCGAGGAGGCCCGCTTGGTGGCGCGCCGCCTGCGCGAGGTTCGCCTGCGCGACGGCGTCGAGTGGTCCCGGATGGCCGTCGTGGTGCGCCGCACCGCGCAGGTGGCACCGCTGCGCCGCGGTCTGCGCGCGGCAGGAGTGCCCGTGGCGACGGCGTCCGCCGAGGTTCCGCTGCGCGACGAGCCGGCCGTGCGGCCGCTGCTGCGAGCGCTCGCGATGCTGGACGCCGGCACGTGCACGCCGGAGGAGGCGTCGTGGCTGCTGTGCTCGCCGCTCGGCGGGCTCGACGCCGTCGCGCTGCGCGTCCTGCGGCGTGAGCTGCGCCGCGAGGAGATCGCCGGCGGTGGGGAGCGGGCCAGCGACGAGCTCCTGGTCGAGCTGCTCGATGACCCGTCGCGGGCCGCGACGTTGCCGCCGCGGCTGCGGCGCGCGTGCGCGAGGCTGGCCCGGACGCTCGCCCGCGGCGCGGCGGCCGCGGCGGAGCCCGGCGCGAGCGTCGAGACCCTCCTGTGGGCCCTGTGGGACGCGTCCGGTCTGGCGTCGGACTGGCGCGAGCGTGCGCTGGGCAGCGGCCCGACGGCGGAGCGGGCGGACGCCGATCTCGACGCCGTCATCGCGCTGTTCCGGGCGGCCGAGCAGTTCGCCGACCGCACGCCCGGCGCCCGCGCGCCGGACTTCCTCACGTATCTCGAGACGCAGGAGTTCGCCTCCGACACGCTCGCCGCCCGTGGCCGGAGGGCGGAGTCCGTCCCCGTGCTCACGGCGTCGGCCGCGGCCGGGCAGGAGTGGGACGTCGTCGTCGTGGCGGGCGTGCAGGAGGACGTCTGGCCGGACCTGCGTCTGCGCGACTCGCTGCTCGGCGCGCAGGCGGTGGCGGAGGTCGCCGCCGGTCGCGACGCGGCGTCGGCGGGCCCCGCGCAGGCCCGTCGCGCGGTGCTGCACGACGAGCTCCGCATGTTCGTCTCGGCGCTCTCGCGGGCGCGGCGCCGGCTGCTGCTCACGGCTGTGCAGGACGGCGAGACGCGCCCGTCGGAGTTCCTGCGGCTCGCGTCCGCCGGCCCCGCGCCGCGCGCCGACGACGAGCCGGACCACCGCCTGGTCCGGGTCCCGCCCGCGCTCGACCTGCGCGGGCTCGTCGGCGTCCTGCGCGCGGAGACGCTCCGCGGGAGAGCGGCCGACCCGTGGGCGGTGCGTCTGCTCGCGTCGCTCGCGGCCGCGGAGGTGCCGTTCGCGCACCCCGACGCATGGGCGGGCCTCGCGCCGACCTCCACGCCCCAGCAGCTGTGGGCGGACGACGACGTGGTGCCCGTCTCGCCGTCGTCGCTCGAGTATCTGCAGGCGTGCGCGCTGCGGTGGCTCCTGACGACGGCGGGAGGGCGGTCCGGGTCGGCGTTGCCGCAGGAGGTGGGCACGCTCGTGCACGAGATCGCCGCCGACCTCCCGCACGGGGGCGCGGCGGAGCTGCTCGCGGAGCTCGACCGGCGCTGGCCCGCGCTCGGCCTGCCGGAGGGTTGGGCCGCGCGCCGCACCCGGGCCGGTGCCGAGGAGATGGTGCGGCTCCTCGCGGACTACCTCGCCGGCGTGCCCGGCCATGTGGACGTGGAGGTGCCCGTCGACGTCGTCGTCGACCGCGCCCGCATCCGCGGCCGTGTGGACCGCGTGGAGCACACCCAGGACGGCGTGCGGATCGCTGACCTCAAGACCGGCGCCACCGCCGTGACGGCGCAGGAGGCCGAGCACCATCCCCAGCTCGGCGCGTACCAGGCGGCGGCGCGTGCCGGCGCGTTCGACGGCGCCGCGGCCGACGGCGCGCGGCTCGTGTACGTCGGTGCGGGCGGACGCTCCGCCAAGCACCGGCAGCAGGCGGCCCCGCCGCCCGGCGACGAGGACTGGACCCGGGCGATGCTCGCGGAGGCGACGGACGCGATGTCCGCGTCGACGTTCCTCGCGCAGGCGAACCCGTCGTGCGAACGGTGTCCCGTGCGTGCGAGCTGCCCGGTATGGCCAGGCGGCGGGCGGGTGGTCGAGCCGTGAGCGCGCCCGCGCGCGAGGCCGCCCCGGAGTCGCTCCTCGGAGCGCTCGAGCTGGCGCGCCTGCTGGGCAGGCCGGCGCCGACCCCGGAGCAGGTGGCGGTGATCGAGGCGCCCCTCGAGCCGATGCTCGTCGTCGCCGGGGCCGGTTCTGGCAAGACCGCGACGATGACCGACCGTGTGACGTACCTGGTGGCGAACTCGCTCGTGCGCCCGTCGGAGGTGCTGGGCCTGACGTTCACGCGGAAGGCTGCCTCGGAGCTGGCCGAACGCGTCGAGCGGCACCTCGCGCTGCTCCACCGGCACGGGCTCGGCTCCGGCGCGGAACCGGCCGACGCGGAGCTCTCCGGGGCGTCGTCGAGCGCCGGGCTGCTGGGCGAGGACCGGCCGCGGATCTCGACCTACAACGCCTACGCGGGATCCCTCGTCAAGGACTACGGCCTGCGGATCGGCGTCGAGCCCGACGCGGGGCTCATCGGGGACGCCGGCCGGTACCAGCTCGCGGCTCGCGTCGTGGAGTCCTGGGACACGGACCTCGACGTCGACGTCAAGCCGGTCACGGTGATCGGTGCCGTGGCCGACCTGGCCGGCGCGCTCGCGGAGCACCTCCTGACACCGCACGAGGCGGCGGAGGCGATGCTGCGGCTGGCCGACGAGCTGGAGGACAAGGAGCCCGTGGCCCGGGCGAAGGCTCCGATGGCCGGGGTCGCGCGCGTCGTGCGGTCGTTGCGCTCGCGGGCCGCGCTGATGCCGCTGGTCGCGCAGTTCGCCGCGCTCAAGAGCGAGCGGTCGGTGCTCGACTTCGCCGACCAGGTGGCGCTCGCGGCCAGGATCGCCCGCGACGTCCCGGCCGTGGGGGAGGCGGAGCGCACGTCCGCCCGCGTCGTGCTGCTGGACGAGTACCAGGACACGTCGGTCGCGCAGCTCCGCATGCTGCGCGGCCTGTTCGGCGGCGGTCATCCGGTGACGGCGGTCGGCGACCCGCACCAGGGCATCTACGGCTGGCGCGGGGCGTCGGCGGGGTCGCTGCTCGCGTTCGACACGGACTTCCCCCGCGCCGACGGCACGCCCGCGAGCCGCGCGCACCTGACGACGTCGTGGCGCAACGACCGGGCGATCCTGCAGGCGGCGAACCGCGTGGCGCGGGCGCTGCGCTTGGCGGACGAGGACGCGGCTCCGGCCGTGCCCGACGAGGCGGGCGAGTCGGGCACGGCGGGCGAGGCGGGTGCGGCGGGCGACGAGGCATCGACGCCGCCCGGACCTGACCTCGTGCCACCCCTGGCGGCCCGCCCGGACGCGGGTCGCGGCGAGGTGCGCTCGGCGTTCGCCGCGCACCGGCCCGAGGAGGCCGCCACGATCGCGGCGTTCCTGGCCGACCGGTGGCGTCCCGGGCGAGGAACGGCGGCCGTGCTGTGCCGCAAGCGTGACCTGTTCGAGCCGGTGCGCGCCGCCCTCGAGGCAGCGGGCGTGCCGTACCAGGTGGTCGGCCTGGCCGGCCTGCTGCGCACCCCGGAGGTGACCGACGTCCGGGCTGCGCTGCAGGCGGCGTACGACCCGTCGCGCGGGGACGCCCTCATGCGCCTGCTGACCGGACCTGCCGTGGCGCTCGGTCCCGCGGACCTCGTCGCGCTCGCCGACGCCGCGTCGGCACGGACGGTGCGGCGGGCGGGCGACGACGATGCCGGCCGCGGCGGGCGCCGTGAACCGGCGGAGGCGGCGAGCATCGTGGAGGTGCTCGACCAGCTGCCGCCGCCGGGATGGGTGTCACCGTCCGGCAGGTCCCTGTCCGACGAGGGCCGCGCGCGCCTCGTCGGGCTCGCCGCCCAGCTGCGGCGGATCCGCGGCGTGGCGCACCTGCCGATGCCCGACCTCGTGACGGCCACCGAGGAGATCCTCGGCCTCGACGTCGAGGTCGCCGTGCACGAGGCTCGCGCTGGCGCCGGCGGCCGGGCGCGCGCGAACCTCGACGAGCTCGCCGCCGTCGCCGCGGAGTTCGACGCCGGAGCGGCCCTGGCCACGCTCGGCGCGTTCCTCGCCTGGCTGGACGCCGCGGAGGAGCACGAGCGCGGGTTGGAGGCCGCGCACGTCGAGCCGGACCCGGCGGCGGTGCAGGTGCTCACGGTGCACGCCTCGAAGGGGCTCGAGTGGGACGTCGTCGTCGTCGCCGGTCTCACGGAGGGCGACTTCCCGGCCGTCGACGGCGGGGCGAACGGCGTGCGGTCGTCGGCCTGGCTGACCGGCGTCGCGGAGCTGCCGTACCCGCTGCGCGGCGACGTCGACCACCTCCCGGAGCTCGACGTCATCGGCCCCGTCACGCACAAGGACATGGACGTCGCCCGCGAGGAGTTCCGGTCCGCGGCAGGTGAGCGGGAGCTGCTCGAGGAGCGCCGGCTCGCCTACGTCGCGATGACGCGGGCGCGCCACGTGCTGCTGCTCACCGGCTCGTGGTGGGGCACCCGCAAGACCACCCTGACGCCGTCGCGGTTCCTGCGCGAGGTGGTGGCCGACGGCTCGGCGGTCCCGCTTCCCCCGCCCTGGGGCGGGACGCTGGACGCCGCGCCGGCGGAGGCGGCGCCCGCCGAACCCGCCCGGGCGATGTGGCCGGCGGAGCCGGGCGGCGCCACGGCCCAGGCGCTGCGGGATGCCGCCTCGGGCGTCCGGTCGTGGCTGGCGGCGGGCTCCGACCGGCTCGACCTGGAGCCCGGGGCAGAGCCGAGCGCCCGCGCGCGGGAGTGGCTCTGGCAGGCGCGCGCTCTGCTCGACGAGCGGGAGGCCGCGGCCGGTGAGGCGCTGCCGGCGGACCCGCCCGGGCACCTGTCCGCGTCCGCGGTGGTGCAGCTGGCTCGCGACCCGGAGGCCTTCGCCCGGGCTCGCCGGCGGCCGGTGCCGGCGGAGCCGAACCCGAACGCCCGGCGCGGTACCCGCTTCCACGCGTGGGTCGAGCAGCACTTCGCGGCCGCGGCGCTGCTCGACGTCGACGATCTGGACGACGAGGCCACCGACGCGGACCTCGACGTGCTGCGGCGTGCCTTCCTCGCGTCCGACTGGGCCGCGCGCACGCCGATCGCCGTCGAGGCCGACGTGGAGACGCCGCTGCGCGACGGCACGCTCGTGCGGTGCCGCATCGACGCCGTCTTCCCGGGGCGCAGGAGCGGCCAGGAGGTGCACGTCGTGGACTGGAAGACCGGCACCCCGGCCGCTGACCGCTCCGCTCGGGAGGCCCGCGAGGTGCAGCTCGCGCTGTACCGGCTCGCCTGGTCGCGTCTCCACGGGGTCCCGGTCGAGCGGATCGCCGCGTCGTTTGTGTTCGTCGGGGCGGACGACGGCGTCGTGACCCACGACGCCCCGATGCTCAGCGAGCTGGAGATCGAGGACCTGGTGGGCCGGCACCTCGCCGAGCTGCGGGCCTGATCAGTCGGACTGGTCGTCGCGCTGCGCGAGGTGCGCGGCGTGGGGGAGCTCCTGCGTGGGCTGCGTGTCCCCGGGGCCGGGCGGCCGCGGCCCGCGCATCGCCGACGTCGCCGGCCGCGCCGGGGCGCTCGTCGCGGGGTCGGTCGGTGCGTCACCGGTGCTGCCGCCGGAACGGGGCGCCTGGGCGGCGATGTCCGGCGCGCCGTCGACGGCGTCGTCCAGCTCGCGCAGCATCGCGAGGGCGTCCTCGACGACGGCGGGCTCGTCGTGCCGCAACCCGTGGAGCAGCCACCTGCCGAGGGCGAGCTCGCTGGCGAGCTGGGCGCGGGGCACGAGGTTCGCGTCCCCGCGTTCCGTCCGCGCGAGCGCGTAGGCCTCGAGGATCGCCTCGAGCGCGTCCTCGGGAGCCGCCGCGACGAGCCACGCGAGGTCGTCCGCCGGGTCCGCGACCCGGGCGTCGGCGAAGTCGATGACGCCGACGATGCGGTCGCCGTCCACGAGCACGTGCTCGGCGGCGAGATCGCCGTGCACCGGCGTCGCGCGGAACCGCCACAGCGCGACGTCCTCCAGGGCGCGTTCCCACCGGCGCAGCAGCGGGGCTGGGACGAGGCCGGTACGGGCGATCTCGTCGACCTCCGCGAGGCGACGACGGCGGTAGGAGTCGGCGTCGTAGACGGGCAGCCCCGAGTCCGCGACGACGTCGGTGGGAAGCTCGTGCAACGCGGCGACCGCCCGTCCGAGCCCGGCGGCGAGGCCGGGGCCGGGAGCCAGATCCTCGAGAGGGAGCGCCCGGCCGGGGAGCTCGCGGTAGACCATGGCGCGGCCGCCCTCGGGGAGCGGCGCGAACCCGACCGGCCGCGGCACCTCGAACGGCAGGTCGCCGTCGTCGACGGCGCTCGCGAGGGCGCCGAGCAGCGCCACCTCGCCCTCCAGGGCCGCCCCGGCGGCGTCGTGACGCGGGCTGCGCACCACCCAGCTGCGCCCCTCGGCGTCGAGCAGCCCGGCCACCTCGAAGTCGGCGCCCACCGACTGCGGGGCGCGCGTGGCGACGACGTCCAGGCCGGACACAGCCGCCGTCGCCAGAGCCGCCAGCGCGAGCGGGGACCGGGCCGGGCGGGGCTCGGTCGCGGGGGGTGCTGCGCGGTCGTCGTCCTCGGGCACGCAGCCACGGTATGCCAGTGCGGCCCCCGCGGCCCGGTCGCGACGCGCCGTCAGCGCCCAGCTCGCCGCGCCGTGAGGCCGGATCCGGCCGTTAGCGTGGTGTCGTGCTCGAGCAGCTGCCCCTCGCCAGGTCCACCGTCGATCGCGACGCGGCGGCCCGCGTCCGCCCCGATCTCCTGACGGAGTCGTGGGGCGCCGCCGGGACGCGGGTGGTGCTCGTCCATCGCGCGCGGCTCGCGGCCGCCGTCGACGGCCTCGACCTGACGGCCGCCGCCGACCTCGACCTCGAGCCACCGACGACGGGCACGCTGCACTACCTCGGCCGGGACGAGAGCGGGGCGTACCTCTCCTGGGTGCTGCCGGACGACGTCGCCCGCGAAGCGGACCTCGAGGGCGTGCCGGTGCACCCGGAGGCGAGGCTCGTCGCGGCGGCGACGTGGCGTGGCCTGCGCGAGATCGGGGACACGCTCCCGGCCCGCGACGCCGGGCTGGCCACGGCCGCGGTCGCCCTCGCGGAGTGGCGCGAACGGCACGTGCGCTGCCCGCGGTGCGGAGAGAGCACGCAGCTCGTGGAGGCCGGCTGGGTGGCGCAGTGCGTGGCGGACGGCTCCCTGCACTACCCGCGCACCGACGCCGCCGTGATCATGACCGTGCAGGATGCGGCCGGCCGGCTCCTCCTCGGGCACGCGGCGCACTGGCCGGAGCGTCGGTTCTCGACGCTCGCCGGGTACGTGGAGCCCGGGGAGAACCTCGAGGCGGCGGTGCGGCGCGAGGTGGCCGAGGAGGTCGGCCTCGTCGTCGATCGCGTCACCTACCGCGGGTCGCAGCCCTGGCCGTTCCCGGCCTCGCTCATGGTCGGGTTCGACGCGTGGCTGGGCGACGGCGTCCCCGACATCGTGCAGGTGGACGGCGTCGAGCTCACCGAGGCGCGGTGGTTCACGCCGGACGAGCTGGCCGCCGACGTCGCGGCGGGGCGCGTCCTGCTGCCGCCGCGCTCGTCGATCGCCCTCGCCCTGATCGAGGAGTGGTTCGGCGGCCCCCTCGCGCCGTGACCTCAGACGCCGAGGCGCTGCTTCACCTCGGCCAGCGACGGGTTGGTCGCGGAGGACCCGTCCGGGAACAGCAGCGTCGGGACCGTCTGGTTCCCGCCGTTCACCTGCTCGACGAACGAGGCGGCCTCGGGCTCGAGCTCGATGTTGACCTCGGTGTAGGCGATGCCTTCCCGGTCCAGCTGCGACTTGAGCCGCCGGCAGTAGCCGCACCACGTCGTGGAGTACATGGTCACGGTGCCCGTCTCCGGCGTCGCCTGGGTCATCGGGGTCCTCTCTCGCTTCGTGCGTGGTCACCGGCGTCAACCGCCGGGCTGTCCACATCATTCCGGCTCCCCGTCGAGCTGTCGGCGCAGCCTGCGAGGATGACGTGGTGACTGTGCCGGTGACCGACGCCAGGATGCTCCTCGATGCGCTCGACGACGACCAGCGCGCCGTCGCGTCCTCCCTCACCGGCCCGTTGTGCGTGCTGGCCGGTGCCGGCACCGGCAAGACCCGCGCCATCACGTACCGGATCGCGCACGGCGTGCAGGCCGGAGCGTTCGAGGCCTCGCGGGTGCTGGCCGTGACGTTCACGGCGCGCGCCGCGGGGGAGATGCGGTCGCGGCTGCGGGACCTCGGTGTGGGCGGTGTGCAGGCGCGCACGTTCCACGCGGCGGCGCTCCGCCAGCTGTCCTACTTCTGGCCGGACGCCGTGGGCGGGTCGCTGCCGCGGATCGCCGAGTACAAGGCGCCGCTGGTCGGCGAGGCGAGCGGGCGTCTGGGGCTCGGAGCGGACCGGCTCGCCATCCGAGACCTCGCGTCCGAGATCGAGTGGGCGAAGGTCAGCCTCGTGACGGCCGACGACTACGTGCGGGCCGCCTCCGCCGCCGGGAGGCCCGGCGCGGCCGGGCACGACCTGACCACCGTGGCCCGCCTCCTCACGATGTACGAGGAGTGCAAGACCGAGCGCGGGGTCATCGACTTCGAGGACGTCCTGCTCCTGACGGTCGGGATCCTCGCGGAGCGGGACGACGTCGCCCGCGCCGTGCGCGCGCAGTACCGCCACTTCGTGGTGGACGAGTACCAGGACGTCTCGCCGCTGCAGCAGCGGCTCCTCGAGCTGTGGCTGGGTGAGCGCCGCGAGCTGTGCGTGGTGGGCGACGTGTCCCAGACGATCTACTCGTTCACCGGTGCGTCGCCGCGCTACCTCACGGACTTCCCGCGCCGGTACCCGGAGGCCGACGTCGTCCGGCTCGTGCGTGACTACCGGTCGACGCCGCAGGTGGTCCGCCTGGCCAACGACGTGCTCGCCCGAGCCGGCCGCGCACGGTCCAGTGCCGCCGTCGAGCTCGTGGCGCAGCGGCCGTCAGGGCCGGCACCGACGTTCGACGCCTACGACGACGACGCCGCGGAGGCCCAGGCGATCGCGCGGCGGATCGCGGCGCTGGTCGCCGGCGGGGTCCGGACCAGCGAGATCGCGATCCTGTACCGCACGAACGCGCAGGCGGAGGCGTTCGAGCAGGCGCTCGCCCAGGCCGGCATCGGGTACCTGGTCCGGGGCGGCGAGCGCTTCTTCGCGCGGCGTGAGGTGCGCGAGGCGGTCGTGCTCCTGCGTGGCGCCGCACGCGCCGCGGACGAGCGGCCGGTGGGCGAGATCGTGCGCGACGTGCTCGGCGGTGCGGGCTGGTCCGCGCAGGCTCCGACGGCGCGCGGAGCGGTGCGGGAGCGGTGGGAGTCGCTCGACGCGCTCGTCCAGCTCGCCGACGACCTGCACGAGCGGCGCGACGCCGACCTGCCGGCCCTGCTCGCGGAGCTCGACGAACGCGCGGCGGCTCAGCACGCGCCGACGGTGGAGGGCGTCACCCTGGCGTCGCTGCACGCGGCGAAAGGCCTCGAGTGGGACGCCGTCTTCCTCGCCGGGGTCAGCGACGGGCTCCTGCCGATCTCGCTCGCCGAGGGTGACGAGGCGATCGCCGAGGAGCGCCGGCTCCTGTACGTCGGCGTCACCCGGGCCCGGGAGCATCTCGCCCTGTCGTTCGGACGGGCGCGGACGCCGGGAGGCCGGGCTACCCGCAAGCCGTCCCGGTTCCTCGACGGGATCTGGCCGGGTGACGGCACGGCGGGCCAGGGCAGCGAGCGGTCGCGGCGGAAGGCGCGGGCACAGGCGCTCGCCGCCGCGCTCGACGACGGCGAGGCCGATCCCGAGGTGTTCGAGCGGCTGCGGGCGTGGCGCGCGGACGTCGCGCGCGAGACGAGCAAGCCCGCGTACACGATCCTGCACGACACCACGCTCGTGGCGATCGCGACGGCGAAGCCTCGCGACCTGCGCCAGCTCGCGGTGCTGCGGGGGATCGGCGCCGCGAAGCTCGAGGCGTACGGAAGCGCCGTGCTCGCCCTCGTGCGCGGGGAACCGCTGCCCGTGGACAGCTCCGGCGGGCGGTGACGGCTCGCGACGCTCGTCACGCGCCGGCGCCCACCGCCCGTGGACTGTGACCGACGACACACCGCGAGTGATCCCGCCCTCGTTCGGCACACCTCCCTAGGGTCGCTGATCGTGTGATTCCGATGACCCGGAGGTCAGCTGTGCCCGTCCAGCCGCTCGCTCTGCCCCGCCGCTCGTTCCTCACGCTCACCGGCGTGGCCGCCGGATCGGCCGTCATGCTCGGCACCGAGCCGGCCCTCGCTGGTCCCGGGCAGCTCCCCACCGATCCGCTGTTCACGCTCGGCGTGGCGTCCGGCGACCCGCACCCCGACGGGGTCGTCCTGTGGACGCGACTGGCGCCCGAGCCGTTGGCGCTCGACGGACTGGGCGGGATGCCGGACATCGCCGTCAACGTGGCGTGGGACGTGGCGGAGGACGAGGGGTTCCGTCGCGTCGTGCGGCGCGGCGTCGAACGGGCGACGGCGTCGTGGGGCCACAGCGTGCACGCGGAGGTCCGCGGACTGCGTCCTGATCGCGTGTACTGGTTCCGGTTCCGCGCGGGTGGCCAGGTGAGTCCGGTCGGGCGCACCCGCACCGCGCCCGCCCGGGGCGCCCGCCTCGGTGACGTGACGTTCGCGTTCGCGAGCTGCCAGAACGTCCCGGACGGGTACTTCACGGCTCTGCGGCACCTCGCGACCGAGGACGTCGACTTCATCCTGCACCTCGGCGACTACATCTACGAGGGCAGCTCAGCGGGGTCGATCGGTCGCCCGCACCTCCCCGCGGCGGAGGTCTTCTCGCTCAGCGACTACCGGATCCGGTACTCGCAGTACAAGCTCGACGTCGACCTCCAGGCGGCGCACGCTGCTGCCCCGTGGATCGTGGCCCCGGACGACCACGACGTCGAGAACAACTGGGCTGGTGACCATTCGCAGCCGGACAGCGAGCCGGACCAGGACCCGGCGGTGTTCCGGTTGCGGCGCGCCGCGGCCTACCAGGCGTACTACGAGAACCTCCCGATGCGGCGCTCGTCGATGCCGCGCGGGCCGGAGATGCAGGTCTTCCGGCGCCTGCAGTTCGGCGACCTGCTCCAGCTCGACGTGCTCGACACGCGCCGGTTCCGCGACCAGCTGCTGACGGACCAGTCCCAGCGCTGGGATCCCGCGCGGCAGATCCTCGGCGCGGAGCAGGAGGCGTGGCTGCTCGCGGGACTCGGCGCCGCGACGGCCAGATGGAAGGTGCTCGGCAACCAGGTGTTCATGTTCGACGCCGACCACACCGCCGGCGAGGGCGAGCGGTACGGGATGGACACGTGGGGCGGTTACGCAGCTGCCCGGCAGCGCCTGTTCGACGGGCTGGTCGAGCGCGATGTCGAGAACTTCCTCGTCGTGACCGGGGACGCGCACCGCAGTGCCGCGTCGGACCTCAAGCTGGACTTCGCCGACATGTCCTCGCGCACCGTGGGCACCGAGTTCCTGGGGACGTCGATCAGCTCGGGCAAGGACGGCGCGGACATGGACGACCTCGGTGCGGTGTGGCTGGCCGAGAACCCGTTCCTGTCCTTCCACAACGCCCAGCGTGGGTACCAGGTGTGCCGGCTGGGACGCGACGAGATGCGGACCGACTACCGGGTGGTGCCCTTCGTCAGCGAGCCCGGGGCGGCGGTCTCGACACGGGCGAGCGTCTACGTGCAGTCCGGCCGCGCCGGCGTGGCGCACGTCAGCGAGTAGCCACGAGGCCCGTCCGTTCCTCGGCCGCGGGACGGCCGTGGGCTCGAGGTGCGACATCCCGTGCCGCGAAAGAGCCGTGCGAAGTCGCCCATGTGCGGGTGCCCCGACGACTATGGTTGCTGCGAAACCCCGGCGTCGTGGCGGGACGGATCAGCAGGGAGGCGTCGTGGCCGATGCGTCGACGGAGTGGGCGGTCCAGACCCGGGAGCTCCGGAAGACGTATCTGACGCGCCGCGGCCGCCGGGTCGCCGTCGACGGACTCGACCTGCGCGTCCCCGTCGGCGGCGTGCACGGCTTCCTCGGGCCGAACGGCTCCGGCAAGACCACGACCATCCGCATGCTGCTGGGCCTCGCCCGCGCCGACTCCGGGCGGATGCGCATCTTCGGCCGGCCGGTGCCGCACGAGCTGCCCGACGTCGTCTCGCGCGTCGGCGCGATCGTCGAGTCGCCGAAGTTCTTCCCGTCCTTCACCGGGGCGAAGAACCTCTCGCTGCTCGCGGAGGCCATCGACGTCGGCCGTGCTCGTGTGGAGACGGTGCTGGGCCAGACCGGCCTCACGGATCGCGCGGGCGATCGGTACAAGACCTACTCGCTCGGCATGAAGCAGCGGCTCGCGATCGCGGCCACCTTGCTGAAGGAGCCCGACCTCCTGATCTTCGACGAACCGACGAACGGCCTCGACCCGGCGGGCATCCACGAGATCCGGGCCACGATGCGCCGGCTCGCGGACGAAGGACGCACGGTGCTCGTGAGCAGCCACATCCTCGCGGAGGTCGAACAGGTCGCGGACACCGTGTCCATCATCGGCCGGGGCCGGCTGCTGGCGTCCGGCACCGTCGAGGCGATCGTGGGCCAGCGGACCGCCGCCGTCAGGGTGGGGATCGCCGATCCCGGGGCGGCGCGCGACGTGCTCACGGCGTCCGGGCTCGCGGTGCGCGACGACGACGGTCACCTCGTGGTCGACGGCGAGGCGGATCCCGCTCGCATCACGTACCTCTTGGCGACGCACGGCCTGTACGTGCATGAGCTGACCCGCGTCCGCGCCGGCCTCGAGTCCGTGTTCCTGGACCTCACCCGCGAGGAGCATCTCGGCGCACAGGGTGACGTCGGGGAGGAACCCGCGACCACGGCGGGGGTGGCGCGATGAGCCGCCTCGTCCGTGTCGAGCTGCGTCGGCTCGTCGCTCGGCGTGCCGTGGTGCTCGGCGTGCTGGCGGCACTCGCCGGCGTTGCCGTGGCCCTCGTGGGTGCGTGGAACTACGCGCGTCCGCTGACCGCCGCAGAGCAGGAGCTCGCGGAGCAGCAGTGGCAGCTGCAGGTCGAGGACTGGGAGGAGAACGGGGAGCGCTACATCGCGGACTGCCGGGAGCAGGAGGAGGCGGAGAGCGAGGCCACCGGCGAGGACGTCGACTTCGGCTGTGACTCGATCACCGCACCCGAGCGCGAGTGGTTCTTCCCCCAGCCGGCCACGTTCGAGGAGTTCACGGCGAACGCCCTGGGATCCTCGGGTCTGCTCGTCGTCGCACTCGCCCTGTTCGTCGGGGCGACGTTCACGGCGGCGGAGTTCGCCACCGGCAGCATGGGGAACTGGTTGACGTTCGAGCCACGGCGCGGCCGGGTCTACGCGAGCAAGCTCATCGCGGTGTCGCTCGCGGCGGTTGTCGTCTCCGCACTCCTGGTGGCGCTGCAGGTCGGCGGCACGGCGTTCGCGTACGCGCAGAACGGGCTCGACGTGGCGTTCACCGCCGACCTCGCATGGACGGCCGTGCGTCTCGCCGCCCTCGGTGCGCTGTCCGCCGTCGTCGGCGCCTCGCTCGGTGTCCTGCTCCGCCACACCGCAGCGGTGCTCGGCGTCGTCGCCGCCTACGCGATCGTCGACGGCATGACCTCGGGCACGGTTGCGTGGCTGCAGCCCTGGAAGGTGCTCCTGAACCTCCAGAGCTGGATCCTCGACGGCGCGAGCTACTGGGTGCAGGAGTGCACGGTCTCGGAGACCGGGACGATGTGCGAGGGAATCGAGCGCACCGTGTCGCTCGGGCACAGCGCCGCGTACCTGCTGGGGGCGACGGCGCTGATCGCCCTGGTCGGCGTGCTCGTGTTCCGCCGCCGCGACGTGAGTTGAGGCCCGCGGCGGCAGGGGCTGAGCGAGAGCTCCGGAGCGACCGCCGGCGGGCTCGACGAGACCTCTCAGAAACTCGTCGATAAATACGTTTGCACCTCCGGCGGGGCCGGGCTTAGGCTCGTGAACCGTTCGAAGAGACCGGTCCTGCCTAGCCAGCACACGGACCCGCACGGAGAGGGGGTGAGACCCAGATGGAGACCACCTACGCAGCGCAGCTGCTCGCCGACGACGCCATGCGCCGTCCCGTCTTCTCTGACCTCGCCCTCTGCGGTTCGGGGCTGGCCAAGATGGCACGGATCTCGCCGTCCGGCGCCGATGCCCGGGGTACACGTGTGCCCGCGGGCGTTCTCGGTGGCCGCGGACGGTTCGGCGTCCCGGCCCCGATCAGCGCCCGGCTCCGCGCCATGAGCGTCGTCCGCTAGAAGCATCTAGCACGACCTCCGCCGCGTAGCCCATCGGCCGCGGCTCCCACTTCATGCGCGATGCGCATCCGAGTGGTTCGCGGCCCACGCCCCACCCTCTCGAACTTCTTCTGCTGGAGATTCCCGTGCAGCTCACATCCCTGATCGAGAACCCGATCCAGGGTGGTTCAGCGACCTGGCCGCCGATCGCGTCCGTCGCCCCGACGACTGACCTGATCGGCTCCACCTCCCTGCCCTGCCAGGAGCCCGACGTCCGTGACCTCTGGTTCGCCGAGCGCGGTGACGACGTCGAGCGGGCCAAGGCCCTGTGCGCCGACTGCCCGCTCCGCGTCGAGTGCCTCGCGGGCGCCGTCAGCCGGCGCGAGCCGTGGGGCGTCTGGGGCGGCGAGGTGTTCGTGGACGGCGTCGTCGTCGCGCGCAAGCGCGGCCGCGGCCGTCCGCGCAAGGCCGAGGTGGCGGCGTCCACCGCGGCCTGACGGGCGCTGGATCACCGAACGGAACGCACCCTCGCTGCACCCGCAGCGAGGGTGCGTTTCCCATGTCCGGATCCGCCCGAACGGCGTGAAAGGATCGACCTCGATGGTCGTGGCGACCGTCGCGGGCACGCGGCCGTCCAGCTCGGCGAGGACGTCCCGGACCAGCAGCGACGCCGCGAGGTGCAGCGTCACGGACTCAGGTTCCACCGGATCGTCGCCGGCGAGCTGCGTGGCCACGACCGGCCACCGGGCGTCGCGGTCGGTGCGGTGCAGGTCCACGCAACGCAGGCACGCCGTGCGCCCGGGCTCGACGAACGGCCCGACCACCACGTCGAGTTCACGCGAGAGCACCGACACGTGGGTCACGTCCTCGCGCATGAGCGCCGCGGCCCGCCAGGGGTGGGCGACGCCGGACGAGACGAGGACGGCGACGTCCGGCCGCGCGTCGCCGCGTGCGCTAACCCGCACGCCCGGCTGCGCACGGCGCAGCGCACCGACGCCGGCGACCCCGCGGGGTACGCCCACGTCCGAGGCGAGGTAGCCGGGCGGGCCGACGTCGGCCGGGCCCACCGGCGCGTCGTCGTCCAGCAGGATCGTCCCGACGCCAGCTCCCGCGAGCAGGGAGCCGATCGTGATGCCGAGCCGGTCGGCACCGAGCACGGCCACGCACGCCGCGGAACGGGCACGAACCGGCCTCCCGGAGGAGCTCCCGACGCCCACGGCGCGTTCCCAGAACGACCCGTCGGGGAGGTCCGGGGCGTCGTCCGCCTCGACGACGACGCCGGCGCGCAGAAGGGTCTCCACGAGCGCCGAGGCCCGGTCGGCGCCGACCCCGTTCGCCCGGGCGGCTCGCCGCAGATCGGCCCCGTGCTCGATCGGCCGGACGAGGCGCTCGCACAGCGCCTGCTCACCGCGGGTGAGGCCCCGGAGCGAGAACGCCCGGCGCGCGTCGGTGCCGAACTGGGTGACGCCGTCCTCGCGCCACAGCACCCGGATCCCTGATCTCAGCCTCATCGCGACCTCCCGCGTCGACGAGCCCGAGCGTGTCAGCCGAGAAGCGGCGCGTGTGCGCTCCGTCCCCAGCCTGTGGACGACGGGCGGCGTGCTGCGAGCGAACGCGCCGCGCGCCCGGTAGGTTGCACCGCGTGGAGCCCGACGCGGCGGAGATCGCGCCCGAGGTGGAGGTTCGCCGGAGTCGCCGACGGACCCGCACCGTCACGGCGTTCCGCGAGCGCGGGCGCGTGGTCGTCGCGATCCCGGCGCGGTTCTCCCGCGCCGAGGAGGCCGCCTGGGTCGAGCGCATGGTCGCGCGCCTCGAGCGCACCGAGCGACGTCGACGCCCCTCCGACGACGAGCTCGTCACCCGGGCCGCGCGGCTCTCCTCCACGTACCTCGGCGGCGCGGTCCGCCCGACGTCGGTCGCGTGGGTCGGCAACCAGGGGCGCCGGTGGGGTTCGTGCAGCCCGTCGAACGGGTCGATCCGCATCAGCGACAGGTTGCGCGGCATGCCCACGTGGGTGCTGGACTACGTGCTGCTGCACGAGCTCGCGCACCTCGTCGACGCCGGGCACGGACCTGCCTTCTGGGCGCTGCTCGAGGGGTATCCGCACACCGAGCGGGCGCGCGGCTTCCTCAGCGGCGTCTCGTTCGCGCAGCAGGACGGCTCCGCCGGTGGCGACGGTTTCGCGGACGCCGACGGATTCGGAGATGACGACGACGGTTTCGGGGACGACGGCGACGCCGACGACGTCCTCGCCGGCCCGCGCGCCTGACCCGGTCCGCTACCTCTCGCGGCTGGACGACCCGTCGTCGTCGTCGCCGTCGGCCACGTCCTCGGACTCGCCGTCGGACTTGTCCGCGGCGCTCTCGCGCTCGACGGCGCCGCCGCCCGCGTGGGCACCGCCGTCGACCGCGTCACGCTCGGCGGCCCACTCGGCCTCGCCGGTGGCCAGCAGGTCGGCGAGGGCGGAGTCGAGGTCGGTGCTCTCGACCAGGCGTGCGGCGCGCCGCTCGCGATAGCCGGCGGCGTCGTCGAGGTCGTCGGCGGTGGGCAGGAGGTCGGGGTGCTCCCAGACGCTCTCCCGCTCGGCCGCACCACCGTGCTCCACGAGCGACGCCCAGAGCACGGCCGCCTCGCGGGCGCGGCGGGGCCGCAGCTCCAGGCCGACGAGCGCGGCGAACGTCTGCTCGGCCGGACCGCCCGCGGCGCGGCGCCGGCGGAGCATCTCGCGCAGCGGCACGGCGTGCGGCAGGTGCGGGGCGACGGCGCGAGCCGTGACGTCCTCCACCCAGCCCTCGATGAGCGCCAGAGCCGTCTCGAGGCGGCCGAGCGCCGCCTCCTGCGCCTCGGACCGCTCGAGCGCGAACACCCCGCTCGACAGCGCACCGCGCAGCGCCTCCGGGTCCGACGGGTCGATGGAACGGACCGCGTCCTCCATGCGCTCGGTGTCGATGACGATGCCGCGGGAGTACTCCTCGACGAGCCCCAGCACGTGGGCGCGCAGCCACGGCACGTGCGCGAACAGCCGTGCGTGAGCGACCTCCCGGACGGCGAGGAAGTGCCGAACCTCGTCCACCGGCGCGTCGAGCCCGTCGGCGAACGCCGCCACGTTCGCGACGACGAGCGCCGAGCCCGGCGTCTCGAGCAGCGGGAGGCCCGTGTCGCTGACGCCGAACACCTCGCTCGCCAGCGTGCCGACGGCCTGCCCGACCTGCATGCCGAACACCGTGCCGCCGAGCTGGCGCAGCACGCCGGACGCGTCGGCGCCCATGCCCGGGACGACGTCCTCCCCGCGCGAGGCGAGCGCCGTCACCAGCGCCTGCGCCACCGACGCGGCGATCGGCTCTGCCAGCCGCTTCCACGTGGGGAGCGTGCTCTCGACCCACGTCGCCCGGCTCCACGCCTCCTGGCGGCCTCCCGCCGGCGGGAGGTCCGTGGCGACGTCGAGCCACAGGTCCGCGACGCCGAGCGCCGACGTCACCTGCGCCGCCTGCGCCGCGGTGACGGACGGGTCGCCGCCCGTGTGCGCGGCCTGCCGTGCGACGTCGTGGGCGAGCGTCCAGTTCACCGGGCCGCCGCCGGGGTTCGCGAGCATCCGCTGCATCTGCGCCATCATCGACTGCAGCTGCGCCGGGTCGAGGGGGAGGCCCGCCGCCTGAGCCATCGCGCCGGGATCGAAGCCGTTCGCCTCGAGGGCGCGCATCGCCTCTTCGGCACCCTCCTCGCCGAGCATCGAGCGCAGCAGCGCTCGCCAGGTGCGGCGGGCGTCGTCGTCGGTCTCGTCGCTCATCAGGTGGCCTCCGCTCGATCCGGCTTTCCCCCACGCTAACGACCGGCGGGGCAGCGCCTGCACGAGGTTCGCTGACGGCGCAGAGCCGAGCCACGCAGCCGGAGCGTGCCGGAGATCCTCGCCGATGCCAGAGAATGGGCGGGTGGTCACGCGCACGTACCGGAACATCCCCATGCCGCGATCGTCGCTCTCGCCGCGCAGCGTGCTGCTCGCGGCCAGCGGTCTCGCGACGTTCGTCCTGCTCGCCGCGATCCTCGTCGTGCCGGCGCCGTACGCGATCGAGCAGCCCGGGCCGACCGTCGACACGCTCGGGGAGGTCGACGACGTCGAGCTCATCACGATCCCGGACGCCGAGACGTTCCCCAGCGAGGGGCAGCTGCGCCTGACGACCGTGTCGGTCGCCGGAGGCCCGGGCTTCCCGGTCGATGCGGCGGATGTCGTGCAGGGCTGGCTGTCCTCCGCCGTCGCCGTCGTCCCGGTCGAGAGCGTCTACCAGCGCGGCGTGAGCCGTGAGGAGCTGCAGTCCACGTCGCAGGCGCAGATGACGACGTCGCAGGAGAACGCGACGGCTGCCGCCCTCACCGAGCTGGGCTACGAGGTGCCGACGGTGCTGACCGTGAGCGCGGCGGTCCCGGACTCCGGGTCGGACGGCGTCGTCGAGCCGGGCGACGTCGTCACGTCGATCCAGGCGCCGGACGGCCCGCTCGTGCCGACGGAGACGTTCCCGGACCTCACGCAGGTGCTCGACGGCGTCGCCCCCGGTTCCAGCGTCGCGCTCGGCGTCGAGCGCGACGGCGAGCCCGAGACCCTCGACGTCGTGACCGGCGACGACGGCAACGGCGGCAGCGTGCTCGGCGTGCTCATCGACCCGACGTTCACGTTCCCGATCGAGGTCGACATCGAGATCCAGGACATCGGCGGGCCGAGTGCGGGCACGATGTTCGCGCTCGGGATCATCGAGCGGCTCACGCCGGGCGACTCCACCGGCGGCGAGATCATCGCGGGGACCGGCACGATCGACCTGTCCGGCGAGGTCGGCGCGATCGGCGGGATCGTGCAGAAGCTGCATGGGGCTCAGCGCGACGGAGCCGGGTGGTTCCTCGCCCCGGCCGCCAACTGCGAGCAGGTCGTCGGGAACGTCCCGGAGGGTCTGCAGGTCGTGCGCGTGGCGACGCTGTCCGACGCACGGGACGCCGTCGAGGCGATCGGGGCCGGCGACACCGCCGACCTGCCCAGCTGCTCCTGACGGCGCGGCCGTTCAGGCCGGGGCGGTGGCGGCGAGCAGGAGCTCGGCGGCGGCGTGCAGGCGGGTGGCGACGTCGTCGGGTGACAGCACCCGGAACGGCAGGCCGAGGTCGGCCAGGTGCATGCCGAGCGCCAGGGCGGAGCCGGCGCCCGTCGTGAGCACGCACGCGTGCGCGCCGTCGTCGTCGATCACCCCGACCGTCGGCGGCACGAGGTCCGCGAGCACGGCGCGAGGCACCTCGAACCGCACACGGACCTGGACGGGGTAGGGCGCCGTCGAGACGCCTCGCGAGACCATGACGTCCGCCGGCTCCGGTGGTTCGGACGGTGTGAACCGCCAGGTGGTGACGGTGAGCTCGCGCATGCGGTCGACGCGGAACGTGCGCCAGCTCGCGGCGTCGACGTCGCGCGCCACGAGGTACCAGCGACGCCCGCCCCGGACCAGCCGGTGGGGCTCGACGCGACGCCGACTCTCCGCCTTCTCGGGGCGCACGTACGTGAATCGGACCTCGCACGCGTCACGCCGGGCCTGCGCGAGGGCCACGAGGAGGTCGACGTCCACGGTCTCCGGCTCGCCCAGCGTCAGCGTGGCCGCGTGCAGCGTGCGCAGCCGCTCCCGGGCGGGCGCCGGGAGCAGCGGTTCGAGGCGGGCCAGCGTGCGCACGGCCTCGTCGTCGAGACCGCGCAGCCCCGCGGACGTGGCGAGGCGCAGCCCGATCGCCACGGCGACCGCCTCTTCCTCGCTGAGCAGCAGCGGCGGGAGCGCGCCTCCCGCCCCGAGGCCGTAGCCCCCGTCGGCTCCCGCGCGCGACGTCACGGGATAGCCGAGCTCGCGGAGCTTCTCGACGTCGCGACGCACGGTCCGCTCGGTGACGCCGAGCCGTCCCGCGAGCACGGGCGCCGTCGTCGTCCGCCGGTCCTGCAGGAGGGCCAGGAGGCGGAGGAGGCGCGCCGACGTCGAGATCACCCGACCATGATGCTCCCCAACCTGGACAGTAGATGTCCGGGTTCATGCCTACGGTGGTGGGACGACGACGGAGAGGGACCGATGGACACGCAGGCAGCACCCGGACTCGACTGGACCTCAGTCCTGCTCAGCCAGCTGGAGTGGCACTGGGACAACCAGCTCCGGCAGCGACTCGACGGGCTCACCGACGACGAGTACCTCTGGAAGCCGGTCGACGACGTCTGGACGGTCGCACCGCGTGGGGCCTCGGACGCGCCGATGACCGCCGGATCGGGGGAGTACCTCATCGACTTCGGGTACCCGGAGCCGGTCCCGGCCCCGGTCACGACGATCGCGTGGCGGCTCGGGCACCTCGTGGTGGGCGTGTTCGGTGAGCGCAACGCCAGGTACTTCGGCGGCCCGGAGATGACGTACGACTCGTACGACTACCCGGCGACCGCGGACGGGGCGCTCGCGGCGCTGGACGAGGGATACCGGACCTGGCGCGACGGCGTCGCCTCGCTCGACATCGACGCGCTCGCCGCGAACTGCCGCGAGCCCGGGTTCGAGTCCGACTCGATGGCGGCACTGGTGGTGCACATCCACCGTGAGGTGATCCACCACGGCGCCGAGATCGCCCTGCTGCGCGACCTCTACCTGCGGCTCGGGTAGGTCAGCGCAACGTGGCGTCGAGCGCCGCCACGAGGCCGGGCACGGCGTCTGGCGCACCGCCGACGGCGTCGTCGGAGTCGTGCGACCGGGTCCGCAGGGCGCACCACGACTCCCCGGACCGCAGGACGCCGACGGCGATCCGCACGTCCTGCCGCTCGGGGTGGCCCTCGAGGTAGGCGAGGGCGGCCGCTTCGTCACCGGTGGGCATCGTGGCCTCGGCGTCGGGCGGGAGGACGATCCGCTCGACGACGAGAGCCGCGCCGTCGACGGCGTCGGGCCACGCCAGCTGGGCGAGGAGGTCCTCGAGCGACGACGCCGCCGGCAGCCCCTCCTGCTCGACGGCGGTGAGGTGCTCGGCGTCGTCGGCCGAGGCGCCCAGGGCCGACGTGTCGATCGCCTGCGCCAGGGTGGGATCGGTGGCGAGCGCCTCCGTCGTGCGGACGAGCGCGAACACGCGCACCGGGCCGTCCCATCCGGCCGAGGCGGAGTGCCGCTCGATCTCGACGACGGCGCGAGCGAGGGCGGACTGGCGGGGAGTCATGGGCCCCAGTGTCCCAGGGCGGACCGGGCGTCCGACGCCGACCGCTGCCGCGCCCAGGTGTGGGAAACTTTCCGTGCAGGTCCTGCGTTGCCCGACGTAGAGCCACGTGCGCCACCTGCCGTTGAGGTGGTGACCCGACCCCGACCGCGAGGTGCCCCCAGCCGTGTCGTCCGCTTCCGCTTCCCCGCCCGCACGACGCGAACGACGCTCGGCCCTCGTGCCCACGCTCGTCGTCCTCGGCGTCGTCATCGTCGGCGTCCTGATCCTGGCCCAGCTCGTCACCGAGTGGTTGTGGTTCGCCCAGGTGGGCTACACGGACGTGCTGCGGACGCAGTGGATCACGCGCACGGCGCTGTTCCTGCTGGGCGGCGGCCTCATGGGCGGCGCGGTGTACCTCAACCTGTCGCTCGCCTACCGCAACCGCCCGGTGTACGCCCCGGTGACGCCGGAGCAGCAGAACCTCGACAGGTACCGCGAGGGGATCGAGCCGCTGCGCCGCGTCGTCCTCATCGGCGCACCGATCGTGCTCGGCCTGTTCGCGGGGGGCGCCGCCGCCGGCCAGTGGCAGACCGTGCTGCTCGCGTTCAACGCCGAGCAGTTCGGCGAGGTGGACCCGCAGTTCGGGATCGACCTGTCGTTCTACCTGTTCACGCTGCCGTTCCTGCGGTTCATCGTGTCGTTCCTCATGGCGGTGACGTTCCTCGCCGCGATCGGCGCGATCGTCACGCACTACCTGTACGGCGGCCTCCAGGTGGGCGGCTCCGGGCAGAAGATCTCGCGCGCGGCACGGATCCACATCGGGATCCTCGCCGCGGTGTTCACCCTGCTCATCGCGGCGAGCTACTGGCTCGACCGCTACTCGCTGCTGTCGAAGCAGGGCGACCGGTTCGACGGCGCCGGGTACGCCGACATCAGCGCGGTCCTCCCGGCCCGCACGATCCTCGCGATCATCGCCGTGCTCGTGGCGCTCATGTTCGTGTTCGCGTCCGCGCGCGGCACGTGGCGCCTCCCGGCGGTGGGCGTCGCGCTCATGGTCGTCTCCGCGATCGTCATCGGCGGGATCTACCCGGCGCTCGTGCAGCAGTTCCGGGTGCGGCCGAACGCGCAGACGCTGGAGAGCCCGTACATCCAGCGCAACATCGACGCGACGCTGGCGGCATACGGGCTCGAGGACATCGAGACGCAGGACTACGAGGCGGTCACCCAGGCCGAGCCGGGCGCGCTGCGGGAGGACGCCGAGACGACGGCGAGCATCCGCCTCATGGACCCGACGATCATCTCGCCGACGTTCCAGCAGCTCCAGCAGATCCGCCAGTACTACTCCTTCCCCGAGAACCTGTCGGTCGACCGGTACGAGCTCGAGGGCGAGAGCCGCGACACGGTGATCTCGGTGCGCGAGCTCAACCTCAACGGGCTGGGCGAGAACCAGCGCAACTGGGTCAACGACCACACGGTGTATACGCACGGGTTCGGCGTCGTCGCCGCGTACGGGAACACGCCGACGGCGAGCGGCCAGCCGGACTTCTTCCAGGGCGGCATCCCGAGCAGCGGGGCGCTCGGGGACTACGAGCCGCGGATCTACTTCGGCCAGAACTCCCCGACGTACTCGGTCGTCGGCGCGCCGGAGGGCACCGACCCGTGGGAGGTCGACTACCCGTCGGACGAGTCCGAGGGCGAGGTGCTCAGCACGTACTCCGGCGACGGCGGCCCGGAGGTCTCGAACCCGTTCCTGCGCCTGCTCTTCGCGCTGCGTTTCGGGAGCCAGGAGATCCTGTTCTCCGACCGCGTGACGCCGGAGTCCCAGATCCTCTACGACCGCGACCCGCACGTCCGCGTCGGGAAGGTCGCGCCGTTCCTCACGCTCGACAACCGCGCCTACCCGGCGGTCGTCGACCAGGACGGCGACGGCGTCGGCGAGGTCGTGTGGATCGTCGACGCGTACACGACGTCGAACGAGTACCCGTACTCCGCGCGGCAGCAGCTGGAGGAGGCGACGATCGACTCGCTCGTCGCCCAGCAGGAGGGGCAGCTCGCCCAGGGAGTGCTCCCGGAGTCGATCAACTACATCCGGAACTCCGTCAAGGCGGTCGTCGACGCGTACGACGGCTCGGTCACGCTGTACGCGTGGGACGAGAACGACCCGGTCCTCGAGTCGTGGGAGAACGTGTTCCCGGACGCGGTGCGGCCGATGTCCGAGATCGACGGCAGCCTCATGAGCCACCTGCGCTACCCGGAGGACCTCTTCAAGGTCCAGCGCACGCTGCTCAACTCCTACCACGTGACGGACGCCGGCCAGTTCTTCGCCGGATCGGACTTCTGGCGGACGCCGAACGACCCGACCCAGGGCGACGCGAACATCCCGCAGCCGCCGTACTACCTCACGCTGCGGATGCCCGGCCAGGACGAGTCGAGCTTCTCCCTGACGTCGTCGTTCATCCTCGACGACGACTCGCGCAACGTGATGCGAGGGTTCGCCGCCGTCGATGCGGACGCCGGGAGCGAGGACGGCGTCAGACGCGAGGGCTACGGCACGATCCGGATGCTCGACCTGCCGGCGAGCCTCTCCATCCCGGGCCCGGGGCAGGTGCAGAACAGCTTCAACACCGACCCCGACGCGGCCGACGTCCTCAACATCCTCGACCAGCAGGGCTCGGAGGTTCGGCAGGGGAACCTCCTGACGCTGCCGCTGGGCGGCGGTCTGCTCTACGTCCAGCCGGTGTACGCCCAGGCGTCGACAGGCACGCAGTACCCGCTGCTGCGGTACGTGCTCGTGGCGTTCGGCAACGAGATCGGGTTCGCGACCACGCTCGACGAGGCGCTGGACCAGGTGTTCGGCGGTGACTCCGGTGCGGATGCCGGCGATGCCGGTGTCGATCCGACCGATCCCGTCGAGCCGCCGGGCGACGGCGAACCGACGGAGGAGCCGACCGAGGAGCCGACGGACGAGCCGACCGAGGAACCGACCGACACGCCGGGCGCCGACGACGCCCAGACGCGGCTGTCGCAGGCGCTGCAGGACGCGGCGCAGGCGATGGAGGACAGCTCCGCGGCGCTCGCCGAGAGCGACTGGACGGCGTACGGCGAGGCGCAGGAGCGGCTCAGTGACGCGCTGGAGCGGGCGATCGCGGCGCAGGAGGAGATCGACGCCGCCCAGGGGTAGGCACCACGGTCTGGGCTGGGTGCACCTGCCGGCGGATGACGCCGCTGGCTGCACCGGCCCGCGTCGCCCCGATTTGGTTTCGAGGGCGCGGCCACGTAGAGTGGTCGAGCCGACGCGGGGTGGAGCAGCTCGGTAGCTCGCCGGGCTCATAACCCGGAGGTCGCAGGTTCAAATCCTGCCCCCGCTACAGATGAAGGGCCCGGAGACCACTGGTCTCCGGGCCCTTCGGCTGTCTCGGGACGTCGGTTCCGCGGAAGGTCCGCGCTCGCCCAGGTCCCCGAACCTCCACGCCGGACCCTCACCACGGGTACGTGCCGCGGCGATAGTGTCCGCCTCAGGCCGCCGACGGACGGCGGGCCTCCCGGTGGCCGTGAGGCCGGGGGAACGACGCGAAGGAGCGTGGCCGATGGGCCGAGTCGTGGGAACCGTCGTCCTCGCGGTCCTCGCCGGGTGGGGCGCCGGCACGCTGGCGCTGCTCTTCCTCAGCATGCTCGGCCGCATCGCGCCGGTGCACCTGGTCCTCGTGGCGGGCCTCGGCGTCGCCGCCGCGGCCCTCGTCGTCCGCCGTCGCCGCCGCACCGCCCCAGCGGAGTGACCCCCGCGGGGTGAGGAGCGTGTCAGGCGCCGTCGTCGGCCACGCGATACGTGAGGAACAGCGTGCCGGGCGCGCTGCGGCTCACGTCCGCGAGCTCGAGGCGGCGCCCGGCGCCGTCGGCGACGAACCCGCGCCTGCCCGGGCCGGCCACCACGGCGCCCACGACGAGCCGCAGCTCGTCGATCAGCCCCGTCGCCCAGAGCGACTGCGCGAGCGCGAGGCTGCCGTGGATGCCGATGTCGCCGCCCTCGCGCGTGCGCAGGTCAGCGACGTGCGCGACGGCGTCCGTCGTGACCACCGACGTGTTCGACCACGTCGGCTCGAATGCCCGTGACGTGAACACGATCTTCGGCGTGCCGTTGATGAACGGTGCGAACGGCTCGAAGTCGGAGCCCGGCCAGTGGGCGACCCAGTAGTCGTACGTGCCGCGACCGAGCAGCACGGTGTCCTGGGTCGCGATGACACCGGCGAGGTTCTCGATCAGCTCCTCGCCGCCGTCGGTCATCCAGTCGCCCGGCTCCTCCGCGACGCCGTCGAGCGACTGGAGCTGGTACAGGACGACCTTGCGGTGCGGTCCCGCCGTCGTCATCGCTCAGGCGCCCGCGAGGATGCCGTCGATCTGGCCCATGGCCTCCTGCATGCCCTCGACCATGCCCATCTCCGTGAGCTGCTGCATCTGCTCGGCAGTGTCGAAGGAGGAGGTGACGGTCATGCGCGTGCCCGCGTCGGTCGGTTCGAGCGTGACGCGGCCCCGCACCGTGGGCATGGTGTCGGTCGGGGTGCCGTCGGCGTCGGCGAAGCCGTCCTCGTACTCGATCGAGCGCGGGGAGTCGACGGCGAGGAAGCGCCACCAGCCGTGCGACTCCTCGCCGTCCGGCCCGGTCATGTGGTACTTCGCGGCCCCGCCCGAGGAGAGGTCGTGCTCCGTGAACGTCGCCGGCCAGGTCGGCGGACCCCACCAGCGCTCGAGCTGCCGCGGGTCGGACCAGATCTCCCAGACCCGCTCCGGTGGCGCGGCGAACTCCGCCACGATGGTGAGTGTGAGCGCCGAGGTGTCGGGCGTGGTGCTGATGACGGTCATGACGTGCCCCTTCCGGGCGTGCCGAGGATCTCGTCGATGCGCCCGATGCGGGCACGCCAGATCTCCTCGTACTGTCCGAGCAGCCGGGCGGCTGACCGGATCGTGCTGACGTCGGCGTGAACGATCTGTTCCCGCCCGCGCCGGATCTTGCTGACGAGGCCGGCTCGCTCGAGCACGGCGACGTGCTTCTGGACGGCGGCGAAGCTCATGTCGTAGGCGGCGGCGAGCTCCGACACCGACGCCTCCTGGCGCAGCACGCGCTGCACGATGTCGCGCCGGGTCGTGTCGGAGAGCGCGCCGAAGACCCGGTCGATCTCGGCGTCGCGCTCGCTCACCCCGGCCACGGGAGACATGCCTTCTCCTCCGACGTACAACGCATTGGTTGTACGTTAGGCGACGATCGAGCGGCCCGCAAGGGGCGCCGTCGTCGTCCCTCAGCGCAGCGCGCGGTAGTGCCGCCGTTCGTCGGCGTCGAGGTGCTCGACGGCGTAGCGCAGCGCGGTGCGTGGCATCCGCGGCGCCCGGTCGTCGAGGTAGGCGCGCAACGCGTCCTGCGACACGCGGGCGCCCACCTCGCGCAGCATCCAGCCGGTCGCCTTGTGGATGAGGTCGTGCGGGTCGTCGAGGAGGGCGTCGGCGATGCGGAACGTGTCGGCGCTCTCGCCCGCGCGGATGAGCGCGTGGGTGCTGACGATCGCGATGCGCCGCTCCCACACGGACTCCGACCGGGCGAGCTCGTCGAGCACGCTGCGGTCGTGGTCCCGCACGTACCGCCCGAGGATCGGCGCCGCGGACGCGTCGACGAGGTCCCAGCCGTTCACGTGCGCGGTGTTCGCGAGGTACGTCCGGGTGATCAAGGTGCGCTCGATCTCGTCGCCGACGCCGGAGCGGGTCGCCATCGCGACGAGGGCCAGCAGGCGGTGCTCGTGCACGGCGCTGCGCAGGAGGGGGAGCCAGTCGTCGGGGTCGAAGGGTCGCCGGGCGTACGGGCGCGCGATCCGGCGCAGCTCGCCGAGCCGGACCCCGACGACCACGTCGCCCTCGCCGTACCCGCCGGGACGCACCTGGAAGTACCGCGCGAGCTGCGACGCCACGTCGGCGTCGGCGGCCGAGGCGATCTGTGCGACCACCTCGTCCGCGAGGGTCACCGCAGCCCGACCCGCTGGAGGTAGGGGTTGGCGAACACGCCGTCGGGGTCGTACCGGCGGATGAGCGCCCGCGCGTCGTCCCACCGTGAGTACCGCGCCGCGAGCGTCGCGGCGTCGGCGGCGAACAGCTTGCCCCAGTGCGGACGGGCGTCGAGCCCGTCGAGCGCCGCCTCGAGCCGGGGGAGCAGCGCCTCGACCGCCGGCACGTCCTGGACCCACGTGAAGTGCAGCCCCACCGTGTCGCGGCCGTACGCGGAGCTCAGCCAGAGCTCGTCCGCGGCCACGGTGCGGACCTCCGTCACGAGGACGAGGCGGCGCAGGTCGTCGGCCAGCGACCGCAGCGCGGTGATCGCCGCCGGCAGGTGCTCCCGCGGCAGGAGGTACTCGCTCTGCAGCTCGGCGCCGGCGCTCGGCGTGAACTCGAGACGGAAGTGGGGGAGCCGGTCGTGCCACGGGCCGGGCACGCCCAGCTGCTGCGTGCACGCCGCGGCGTCGACGCCGGGGATCGGGTGGTGCGGGGTGGTCGCGCGCCGCACGCTCAGGTCCGCGAGGTCACGTGCGGGAGCGGCGTCGGTGCGGTGCTTCTGCCAGACGGCGCCGGCGACGTCGTCCCGCCACGTCGTGAAGACGCTGACGCTCGTCGCGCTCGAGCTGAGCGTGTCGAACTCGGCCGTGAGCACGTCCCAGCCGAGGCCCTCCCACACGACCTGTGCGACGTCGTACGTGGGCTCGATCCGCATCGTCACGCTCGTCACGACCCCGAGGGCGCCGAGCGAGACGACGGCACCGGCGAGGTCGCCGTCACCCGTGCCCAGCGTGTGCAGGCGGCCGTCCGCCGTGAGGAGATCCAGGCCGACGACGGCGCCCGCCAGGTTGGTGACCGTGTCGCCCGAGCCGTGGGTCGCCGTCGCGATCGCCCCGGCGACCGAGATGTGCGGCAGCGACGCCATCGCGTGCAGCGCCCAGCCGTGGGCGTGCAGGAAGGCGGCGAGCTCGCCGTAGCGCATGGCCCCGTCGACGGTGACGGTGCGCCGTGCCTCGTCGATGACCGGCTCGCCCACGAGCGCGTCCAGGCTCACGAGGACGCCTGGCGAGTCGGCGAGGTCGTTGAAGGAGTGCCGGGAGCCGAGCACGCGCACGGGTTCGCCGCTGGTGACGACGTCCGCGAGCTCGGCGTGGCTGGCCGGGCGGACCAGGCCGCGGGTGGCGTAACGGCGGTGACCGGCCCAGGCGGATCCGGCGTCGAGGAGCTCCAGCGTCATGTGCTCATCCTGCCGTGCTTCCGGGAGCGCCGAGGTAGATGCGAGCGGCCGAGGTAGGAGCTCGGTGCTCCTACCTCGGCCGCTGGGTTCTACCTCGGCGAGGTCGCCTGCTCAGACCGTCGCGTCGGCCGTTGCCCCGTCGGCCAGCTCGATCGCCGCCGCGCGCTGCTGCACGGCGCGCACCCGGTCGACGTCGAGCTTCGTGCTCCGGTCGAACCGGTAGATGCCGTTCTGCTCCTGGAACACGTCGGTCAGCTGCGTGTAGCAGTAGCCGAACATGTCCTCGTCGTCGAGCAGGACGTCCGTCAGCCCGGCGAACCGGACCTGGAACTCCTCCTCGTCCTGCACGCGCTGGCCGTAGCCCCACGACTCCGCCCGGTCGGTGCCGTCGACCGACGCCGCGGCCTCCGGGTTCCACCAGATGCCGCCGTACTCGCTGACGAAGTACGGCTGGCCGGCGTAGCCCTGCGAGATGGTGCGGCCGTCGTGCGTGTTGAGGAACGGCGTCCCGTCGGCGAGGCCGGCCTGGTTCTCGCGGAACTTCGCCGGGTCCTGCTCGTAGTCGTGCGAGTCGTACACGTCGGTCTCGAGCACGCGGTGGGAGTACCCGGACGTGTCCAGCACGGGCCGGCTCGGGTCGGCGAGCTTCGTCGCGAGGAACATGCCGCGCATGACGTCGTCGAGGTCGGTGATGCGGTCGTGCAGCACCTGCCACGTCTCGTTGAGCGGGCACCAGCCGACGATCGACGGGTGCGAGACGTCGCGCTCGAGGATCTCGAGCCACTGCGTGGTGAAGGACGCCGTCACGCGCTGGTGGTCGGTGATCGGGCCGCCGCCGCCGACCCCCCAGTCGCCGAACTCGCCCCACACGAGGTAGCCGAGGCGGTCCGCGTGGTAGAGGAAGCGCTCCTCGAACACCTTCTGGTGCAGGCGCGCGCCGTTGAACCCGGCCTCGAGGCTGAGCTCGATGTCGCGGACCAGCGCGTCGTCCGTCGGCGCCGTCATGATGCCGTCGGGGTAGTAGCCCTGGTCGAGCACGAGGCGCTGGAAGACGGGCTTGCCGTTGATGAGGATGCGCTTGCCGTCGATCGAGACCGACCGCAGGCCGGCGTAGGAGTCGACGGCGTCGACCACGGCGCCGTCGGCGTCCAGCAGCTCGACCGTGACGTCGTACAGGTGCCCGTCACCAGCGGACCACAGGTGCACGCGGTCCGCGGGCACCTCCAGCCGCAGCGAGGGCGCCAGGTCGACGTCGGCACGGGCGGTCGCGGTGGCGATCGCGCCGTCGGCGTCGCCCACCGTGACCCGCACGGAGAAGCCCGGCCGGTTGTTGGAGAGCGGCGCGACGACCGTGAACGAGCTGGTCGCGACGTCGGGCGTGATGCGCGGACGGCGCAGGTGCACGTGCGGCACCGGCTCGAGCCACACGGTCTGCCAGATCCCGGTGGTGCGCGTGTAGTTGCACTCCGAGTTGATGAACTTCGTGGCCTGCTTGCCGCGGGCCTGCGGCGTGTGCCGGGGGTCGCGGGCGCGGACGACGATCGTCGCCTCCTCGCCCGGCGCAGCGACGCCGTCGAGGTCGGCGGTGAACGGGGAGAACCCGCCGCGGTGGCGCACCACCTCGGTGCCGTTCACCCACACCGTGGTGTCGTGGTCGACGGCGCCGAAGTGCAGCAGCGCCTTCTTCCCGGCCCAGTCGGCGGGGATCGTGACGGTGCGGCGGTACCAGACCGCCTCCATGAAGTCGACGTTCCCGACGCCGGACAGCTCCGACTCCGGAGCGAACGGCACGGTGATCTCGCCGGCCAGGTCGCTCTCGACCAGGCCGCGCTCGAGACCCGAGTCGCCGCCGTCGATCTCGAACTGCCAGGTGCCGTTGAGGTTGAGCCAGTCGGGCCGGACCATCTGGGGGCGGGGGTACTCGGGACGGGGGACGTCGCTGGTGGGCAAGCTCATGCGTACTCCTGAGGTACAACGTTGTAGACGAGGGCGGGACCAGCATACCGGCGCCGCTGCGGGCGGCGGCACCGGGCCCAGCACACGAGACCGCTGGTTCGCTCCGGACCTGGGCGGTTCACGCGGTCGGCGCGGGTGTCGCCGGTGCCGTGCTCTCCCGCACCTCGAGCGTGTGGGCGACGATGTGCACACGCGGCGGCTCGCGCGAACCCTCGATCCGCGACACGAGCAGCTCGACGGCGAGCTGGGCCAGCGCCTCCACGTCCGGCGACACGCTCGTGAGGGTCGGGTGGGAGTAGCGCCCCTCCTCGATGTCGTCCCAGCCGAGCACGGCGACGTCCTGCGGCACGCGCAGCCCCGCCTCGCGCAGCGCGTGCATGGCGCCGACCGCGAGCTGGTCGTTCGCGCACAGGAGCGCGTCGATCGCGTCGGGACCCTGGAACGCCGCGATGCCCGCCGACACCGTCGCCGCGCCGACCGGGCGCGTGTACTGCGCCGCGAGGAACGTCGAGGTGGCGGTCAGGCCGGCCGCGTTGAGCGCTGCCTCGTAGCCGGCGCGGCGCAGCGCACCGGTGCCCGACGAGAGCCCGGCCTCCCCGCCCAGGAACGCGATCCGCCGTCGGCCGGTCTCCAGCAGGTGCGCGGTCGCCTCCCGCGCGGACGCGGTGTTGTCGATGACCACGTGGTCGACGACGGCGGGCTCGCCCCGGGCGGGGAGGGCGTGCTCGCCGATCATCACCATCGGCAGGTTCCCGCGCACGGCGACGACGTCGTGCAGCGCCAGCGCCTGCGGGGAGAACAACACGCCGTCGAGCAGGTGCACATGGAACCCCTCGGCCACGACACGCTCGCGGCCGGCGTCGGCGAACGTCTCGTCGATGAGCACCGTGTATCCGTGCTCCTGCGCCGTCAGGATCACCGCGTGCGCGAGGTCCGCGAAGTACGGGTTGCGGATCTCGGGGAACGCGAGCGCGAGCAGGTGGCTGCGCCCCTGCCGCAGGTGGCGGCCGGAGAGGTTCGGGCGG
Organism: Beutenbergia cavernae DSM 12333; assembly: GCF_000023105.1. Classification (NCBI taxonomy): domain Bacteria; kingdom Bacillati; phylum Actinomycetota; class Actinomycetes; order Micrococcales; family Beutenbergiaceae; genus Beutenbergia; species Beutenbergia cavernae. Next base: position 3,211,988 of record NC_012669.1, on the reverse strand, counting down.
TACCCGAGCTCCGCGACGGCGGCCTCCACGCGCGCGCGGGTCTGCTCCCGGACCGGGGCCGACCCGTTGATGACGTTCGAGACCGTCTTCCACGAGACCCCGGCCAGGGCGGCGACGTCCTTGATCCCGGGTCTGCGGGGTGGTCCGGGCAGGGGTAACGGGTCGAGAGCGGTGCCCTGCTTGACCGGCTCCTGACCTGGGGTGTGATCCATCGAAGCGCCTCCTTGACACGAAGTGTGCCGTACATCACTGTGTGCAACGTTAGAATCGGGATGGCGGTCCGCGACGACGCGAACCGCACCAGCGAGGAGGTCGACGATGACCCACGGCACCGCCGAGCGAGCCCCGGATCCCGGGGCACGCGGACCCAGCCGACGAACGATGATGCAAGGCACGCTGGGGGCGGGGGCACTGGTCGCGGCAGGCAGTCTGTCGAGCTGCGCCGGAAGCATCGCAGGGGCAGCGACATCGGGAACCCTGGTCCGGATCTGGGACCTGTTGGGTGGCTCCGACGGCCAGATCATGGGGGAGATCGTCGACGAGGTCCGCGTGGAGCTGCCCGACATCTCCATCGATCGCACGACCCTGGCCTGGGGAGCGCCGTACTACACGAAGCTCGCCATGGCCTCGACCGGGGGGCGGGCTCCCGAGGCCGCCGTCATGCACCTGTCCCGTCTCATCGGGTACGCGCCGGGTGGGCTGCTCGAGCCGTTCGACATGGACATGCTCGAGCAGGTGGGGATCCGCGAGTCCGACATCCCCGCCGCACTCTTCGAACGGTGCCTGTTCCAGGACGAGATGTACGCGCTGCCCCTGGACACCCACCCGTTCATCACGTTCTACAACCCCGCGATCGCTGAGCCCGCCGGCCTGCTCAACCCGGACGGCACGCTCATCGAGATCACGAGCCCGGACGAGTTCCTCGACGCCGGGCGTGCGATGGCCGACGTCACGGGTGCCCAGGGCATCGCCTACGGGTACCTCAGCGACCCCGCCCAGGCGTGGCGCCTCTTCTGGGGTCTGTACGGGCAGTCCGGGGCGGAGTACGACTTCACGCCCGGCCAGGATGTCGGGTTCGACGACGGCACGGCGGTCGAGCTCCTCGAGTTCATGCAGTCGATGCTCGACGGCACCGTCGCGGCGCCGAACAGCGACTACGGGAGCGCGATCGCGAACTTCACCACCGAGCAGGCCGGACTCATCCTCTCCGGCGTGTGGGAGAAGACGAGCCTCCAGGGCGCGTTCCCGGACCTCGGTGGCTCCCCGGTGCCGGTCATGTTCGGCACCCCCGCCGCATTCGGCGACTCGCACAGCTACGTGCTCCCGCGCCAGCTGACGCCGAACCCGGCGCGGCGCGAGGCCACGTACGAGGTCCTCGGGGCGATCCTCAAGCAAGGTCTGACGTGGGCCGGGGCCGGGCACATCCCATCCCTCATCCCGGTGGTGGAGTCGCCGGAGTACCAGGACCTCGTGCCGCAGAGCAACTACGCGCAGGCCGCGGAGTCGATCTTCCTCGACCCGCCCGTCTGGTTCGCGGGGTCCGGCAGCGACTTCCAGAACCGGATGTGCCAGGCGATGCAGACGGCGCTCCAGGGGCTGGGAAGCGCCCGCGACTCCGTCGACACCATGATCCGCGAGATGAACACGTTCCTCGCGACGCCGGCACCGGCGTAGGAAGGAGAGACACATGAGCGCCACCACTTCCACAGCCGCCGTACCGCCCTCCGCCGACGTCCGCAAGTCCCGCCGTCGGGCCGAACGTGAGGCCGAGCGCCGCGCCCAGCGCCTCCACAGCGGACTGAGCGGGTACTGGTTCCTGGCCCCGTTCGCGATCGTCTTCCTGCTCTTCCTGATCTGGCCGATCGTGTACGGCCTCTGGATGAGCTTCACGGACCGCACGCTGATCGGCACGAACCCCGGGCTCGTCGGCCTCGAGAACTACATCGAGGCGTTCGGGGACGCGCAGGTCTGGCAGACGCTCTGGCAGACCGTCTTCTTCACGGTCATCAGCACGATCCCCCTGGTGATCGTCGCCCTCGTCATGGCGCTGCTGGTGTTCACCGGGCTCCCGGGCCAGTGGCTGTGGCGATTCGCGTTCTTCGCGTCGTTCCTCCTGCCCGTCGCCGTGGTGACGCAGGTGTGGGGCTGGATGTTCCAGCCGGACCTGGGGCTGTTCAACACCTGGCTCGGCAACCTGGGACTGGATCCCGTCGGATGGCTGACCGACGAGCGGTTCGCGATGTGGTCGATCGCCCTCGTCACCGTCTGGTGGACGGTCGGCTTCAACTTCCTGCTGTACCTCGCCGCGCTGCAGGCGATCCCGGAGCACCTGTACGAGGCGGCGGCGATCGACGGCGCGGGCGCCTGGCGGCGTCTCTTCTCCGTGACCATCCCGCAGCTCGGCCGGACCACGTGGCTCGTGCTGATCCTGCAGGTCCTGGCCTCGCTCAAGGTCTTCGACCAGATCTACCTGCTCACCGGCGGCGGTCCGGCGGGAACCACCCGCTCCACGCTGCTCTACATCTACGACACCGGCTTCGTGAACTACCGGCTGGGCTACGCCTCGGCGATCTCGTACATCTTCTTCGCGCTGATCATCGTGCTGTCGCTCATCCAGCTGTTCAACCGACGGAAGGAGGCCTGACATGGCGACCGCATCGCTCGTCCTGCCCGAGGTCGCGACACGTCGCGCGATCCGCGGCGCGGACAACCGCCGCGCGACCCGACTCCTGCTCGGGTCCAGCGCGTCCGCCCGGACACTGGCCGTCATCGCGCTCGTGCTCATGACGCTCGTCTGGCTCCTGCCGTTCGCCTGGGCGATCATCACGTCGTTCAAGACCGAGCAGGACGCCGCCAGCGCGGCCACGGTCTGGCCCGCGAGCGGGTGGTCGCTCCAGGCGTACACCAACGTCCTGACGAAGGGCGACCTGCCGATCTGGATGCTGAACTCGGTCATCACCGCGGTGCTCGTCACACTGATCACCGTGGTCGTCTCCGCGATGGCCGGCTACGCGTTCTCCCGCACCATGTTCCGTGGGCGGGCGTTCGCTCTGGCGCTCACCGTGGCGTCGATCATGGTGCCGGGGCAGATCCTCATCGTGCCCCTGTTCCAGCAGATGCTGGCCTTCCAGATGGTCGACACGTACGCGGGCATCATCCTCCCGCAGGTCGTGGCGCCCGTGATGGTGTTCATCCTCAAGAAGTTCTTCGACGGCATCCCCAGCGAGCTGCTCGACGCCGCCCGCGTGGACGGCGCGGGACCGTGGCGGACGTTCTTCACGATCGCCGTCCCGCTGTCGAAGTCCATCCTCGTGGCCGTCGCGATCTTCACGTTCATCGGCGCGTGGAACAACTTCCTGTGGCCGTTCATCGTGACGACCGACTCGGCGCTCATGACGATCCCGGTGGGCATCGCGACCGTCACCGAGACGTACGGGCTGCAGTACGCCCGCACGATGGCCTCCGCGATGCTCGCGGCGCTCCCGCTGCTCGTGGTGTTCATGCTGTTCCAGCGGCAGATCGTGCGCGGCGTGGCGACGACCGGCCTCGGCGGGCAGTAGCCCGGCCCGACCCGCCCGTGTCATCCGTTGCGGAGAGACGAGGAAGGCTCCGCAGCGGATGACACGGCGGCGGGCGGCGGCGGACCGACCCGCTAGCGCAGGAGCTTCGACATCCTGCGGTCCGCCAGGGGCACGCCGCCGGTCTGGCACGTGGCGCAGTACTGCAGGCTGCGGTCCGCGAAGGAGACCTCGCGGACGACGTCGCCGCACACCGGGCACGTCTCGCCGGTCCGCCCGTGGACGGCCATGCCTCGGCGCTTCGCGTCCTTGAGCTCGGCCGCCGGCTTCCCGCTCGCGGCCGCGACGGCGGCGTCGAGCACCTGGCGGGTCGCGTCCGTGAGGCGAGCGACGTCGTCGTCCGTCAGCGACTTCGTCAGCGTGAACGGGGACATCCGCGCCGCGTGCAGGATCTCGTCCGAGTAGGCGTTGCCGATCCCGGCGACCAGCGTCTGGTCCCGCAGGGCGCCCTTCAGCTGCTGGTTGCGCGTCCGCAGCGCCGCCCCCAGGCGTTCGGCGGTCAGCTCGGAGCGAGGGTCGAAGCCGAGGCTCGCGATCGGTCCGACCTCCTCCGGCGAGCCGACCACGTGCACGGCGAGCCGCTTGCGCGTGCCGGCCTCCGTGAGGTCGAAGCCGGCGCCGTCGTCGAGCCACACCCGCAGCGCGAGCGGCCCCGCGCGCCGGCCCATGGGACGACCCGCGGGCGTGGACGCGGGCGGCATCTCGTCCTTCCAGCGCAACCATCCCGCCTTGGCGAGGTGGAAGACGAGGTGCGGTTCGCCGTCATCGGCATCGCCGCGCCGCCCGAGCGCGAGGTCGAGCCACTTCCCGTGCCGCTCCACGCCGGTGACGGTGCGCCCGACCAGGTCGGTGAGCGGCGGGTCGAACGTCTTCAGGGCGCCGATCTGGGCGATGTGGACGGCGACGATCTCGCGCCCCACGACGCGTTCCCGCAGGAACTCGCCGAGAGCGTCGACCTCCGGCAGCTCTGGCATGCGACCCATTGTGGCGCGTCGCGGCGTGGCCCGCCGAGCTCATCCTCGCGCGGCACGCACCAGCGGCGGCAGGAGGAGAGCCGTGACCCCGAGCAGCGCGAGCACCCCGGCGAGGGCGAACCACGCCGCCTGCCCGGGCGCCTCGGCGCGGGCGAGGGCGCCGGCCAGGAACGCGAGGACCTGGATGGTGGCCTGCGCGGCGAGGGCGACGGGGAGGTCGACGCGCAGCGCCGCGAGCTGCACGGCGGCCCGCGGCCCCACGCCCGCGAACCGCGCGAGGTAGTGCGTCGCGTGCGCGCCGAGCACGAGAGCGGCCAGGAGCGGCGGGGCGAGGATCTCGGGGTCGCGGAGCAGGACGATGCCGAGCCCGGCCAGCCAGACGCCGGTGATCCCGGAGCCGGGTCGCACCGCGATGACGGCGATCGCGAGGGCGAGCAGCACGAGCTCGCCGAGCTGCGGCACCGTCGCGAACGAGGCGCCGAGCGCGGCGAGGCAGGTCGCGAGCCGGACCACCCAGCCGCGCACGACGCGCCCGGCGGACAGCTCGACGGGGGGAAGTCCGTGGTTCGTGCTCATCGGCGGGCCTCCGCGGGGCGGGCGCGCCGCAGGGCGGCGAGCGCGACCGACGCCGCCACCGGCCCCCCGGGTCCGGTCCAGCTGACGAGCTCCACGCCCTCCCGGACCAGCCGTTCGAGCGCCGTCGAGCGGGCGAGGGCGACCAGCCGGTACGCGGTGAGCTCGGCGTCGTCGAGGCGGTCGGTGCGGGTCGCGGGCAGCACGTCGACGGCGACGACGCGGTGGCCCGACGCCCGCCACAGGCGCGCCATCCGGGCGCTCTGCGCGTCGAGGAAGGTCGAGACCAGCACCACGAGGGCGCCGGAGGGGACCTGCGGCGGCCGGAGCCGGCGGCTCGGATCACCCTCCGGGCGGGAGAGCGCGAGCCGGTACGTGATGCGGTCGAGGTGCGCACGCCCCGAGCCCGGCCGGACGCCGCGCCGCCGCACCGACAGGTCCTCGAGGCCCACGCGGTCGCCGCCGGCCAGGAACGCCCGGCCGATCGACGCCGCCGCCTCGCGCGCGATGTCGAGGGACGTCGGCTCGTCGCGCGGGACCGGGATCCCGCCCGCCCACGTGACGACGTCGGCGCCGACGTCGTCACGACTGTCGACGACCAGCATGACGACGGCGTCCGCGCGCGCCCTGGTGCGGCGCACGTACAGCTCCGTCGCCGCCCCGCTCTGCGTGCCGCGCCGGGCCGTGACCCGCCAGTCGATCCGGCGGAGGCGGTCGCCGGGGGCGAACGGGGCGATGTCGTGCAGGTCGTCGCCGTCACCCGGCCGGCGGCCCGTGTGCGCCCCGGTGAGGCCGAGCAGCCGGAACGGCAGCGGCTGCTGGCCGAGCGCGTGCATCGCGGGCTCGACGGTGACTCGGACGGCGGGCACGAGCCGCGGCTCCGTCACGAACGCCGCGTCGACGCCCTCCGCGATCCAGTCGGTGCGGAAGAACTCCTGGGGCCCGGTCCGGGCGCTGACGACGGCCACCTCGGCGCGGGCGTCGGCGGCGAGGAGCGCCTCGACGCTGCGGAAGCCCGGCGTGCTCACCCGCAGACGCACGGTCGAGGCGCCGCCGTCGTCGATCTCCAGCGCGCCGGTGAACCGCCCGGCCTCCGCCCGCACGTGCTGCTCGCGCAGGCGCACGGCGGGGACGCCGCGAGGGCGGGCGAGCGCGTACGCGACGGTGAGGAGCATCGGCGCGCCGAGGAGCGCGACGTCGGGGCGCGCCGCGAGCAGTCCGACGAACGCGAGCAGGATCGCCGCGACGGCGACCGACGCGGCGGCGAGGCCGGGTCGCCACGTGGGCCGTGCCGACCCGACGGCCGCGAACGGCCGGGGCGCCCCTGACGGCGTCGTCACCGGACCTGCGCCGTCGTCGCCGGCCCCGGCACCTTCCCGAGCAGCTCGGAGACCACCGACGACGGGTCGACGCCGGACGCCCAGGCCTGCGGCGTCAGCGTGAGCCGGTGCACGAGCGCCGGCGCCGCGACCGCCTTCACGTCCTCCGGCGTCACGAAGTTGCGGCCGTCCAGCACCGCCCGGGCGCGGGAGACGAGCATGAGCGACTGGGAGCCGCGCGGTGACGCGCCCACCTCGACGTGGGCGTGGCTGCGCGTCGCGGCGGCGAGGTCCACGCAGTAGGCCACCACGTCGGGGTCCACGTGCACCTGCTCGACCCCGGCCTGCATCTCGAGCAGCGTCTGGTCGTCGACGACGGCGCGGACGCTCGTGTCCTCCCGCTGGCGCGCGAGCCGCCGGGTGAGCACCTCCTGCTCCGCCGCGCGGGTGGGGTAGCCGACGGCGAGCCGCACCATGAACCGGTCGAGCTGCGCCTCGGGCAGGGGGTAGGTGCCCTCGTACTCGACCGGGTTCGACGTCGCCATGACGTGGAACGGGGCGGGCAGCGCGAAGCTCGTGCCCTCGACCGTCACCTGGCGCTCGGCCATCGCCTCGAGCAGCGCGGACTGCGTCTTGGGCGGCGTCCGGTTGATCTCGTCCGCGAGGAAGAGCCCGGTGAAGACCGGTCCGGCGCGGAACTCGAAGCTCGTCGTCGCCGGGTCGAACACGTACGAGCCGGTGATGTCGGCGGGCAGGAGGTCGGGGGTGCACTGCAGGCGCCGGAAGTCGAGGCCGAGGGCGCTCGCGAGGCTGCGCGCGGCCAGGGTCTTCCCCAGCCCGGGCACGTCCTCGAGCAGCACGTGGCCCCCGGCGAGGATCGTGGCGAGCGCGGTGCGCAGCGCCTCGTCCATCCCGACGACGACGGTGCCCACCTCGTCGAGCACGGTGGCGCCGAGCCGGGCGACCTCGGGAACGGGCAGGGGTGACGTCATGCGGGACTCCTGGTGGGATGCGTCGTCGGATCGAGGCGTTCGAGGGCGGTGAGGACGACGCTGACCTCGGCGAGGCTCGTGCCGCCCTCGGCGCGGGTGAGGACGGCGTGCGCCCGAGCGCCGAGGGTGGCGGCGATCCGGGCGTCGTCGTCGACCTCGTCGAGGTCGAGGCCGAGCAGGTCGAGCCGGTCGGCGGCGACGGCACGCAGGCGGCGGACGGCGGCGTCGTCGACCAGGTTGCCCCGCGTCGTCATGCTCCACGACAGCTGGTAGACCTCGGCGCGGCGGCCGGACCGCTCGGTCGCGGGCAGCCGCGGCCACTCCGTCGCCTCGCCGAACGGGACGGCGTGCCCGACGGCGATGAACCCGACCGTGACGAGCGCGCTGAGCAGCACGTCGAGCAGGGAGCCGCGCAGCACCCACGCGACGAACGCGACGACGGCGACGACGGCGATGACCTCCCACGCGCGCCGGGACAGCCGGCGCAGGAGGCTCATCGGCGCACCTGCCAGCTCGCCTCGATCGCGGCGAGCGCGAGCGCGGCGTCGGCGACGGCGTCCGTGCCGGGTTCCGCGGTGCCGAACCGGGCGGCCTCGTACAGCTCGCGCAGGCGCGTCACGGCGGGCGGGTCGGCCTCCGTGCGAACGAGGACGCTGTGGATGAACTCGGTGGGCGTCTGCCATGCCGCGCGCTGCAGGCCGGCCGCTGTGGCGGCGCGCTCCAGCTCGACCCAGGCCGCGACGATCGCGTCGCGGGGCTCCGCCTGCTCCTCCAGGGCACGCCGCGCGGCCTGCGTGGCCTCACCGAGGTCGGGGAGCTCCTCCGCCTCGGTGTCCGCGCCGACGCGACCGATGGTCGGCGGGGCGACGACCCGCCGACCCCGCAGCCAGGACCTCGCGTAGCGGCGCAGGAGGACGACGACGACGGCGACGAGCGCCGCTCCGACCACGACAGCGAGCACGATGCCGACCCACGTCGGCACGTCCGGTGAGCCGGACAGCGTCGGCAGGTCCGGCGGGAGCTCGACGCCCGGCTGCGGGACGAGCGACTCGGTGGGGGCCGGATCCGTGGGCGCCTCGTCGCTCGGGTCGAGGCGCGGCGGGTTCAGCGCCCAGGGACCCCGCAGGGCGGCGCCGATCGCGAGCACGCCCAGCAGCAGCGCGACCAGGGCGGTCGGTCGCCACGCGGTGCGGGGCTCGGCGTCGTCGTCCGTCATCCGCTCCAGCCTAGGCGCGCGAGCGGCGCCGGGGGGACGGGTCGCCGCCCGGTGTCGCCGCCGCTAGCCGGCGGTGGTCGAGGCGCGCACGACCAGCTCGGGCTCGAACCGCAGGTGCTCGTGGACGTGCTCGTCGCCGGAGAGCTCGGAGAGGAGCAGACGCATCGCCGCACGCCCGATCTCGGCCATCGGCTGGCGCACCGACGTGACCGGGACGGCCACCAGCGCGGCGAGGTCGACGTCGTCGTAGCCCACGACGGCGACGTCCTCGGGCACCCGGACGCCCGCCCCGGTGAGCTCGCTGATCACCCCCACGGCCAGGAGGTCGTTCCCGCAGACGACGGCGTCCACGTCGCCGGGTGTGGCCGCCAGCCGCGCGCCTGCGCGGCGCCCGTGCTCCACCGTGTGCTCCTCGACCTCGAGGACCCGCACGCTGACGCCCGCGCCCGAGGTGCGGCGCGCGTCCCGGGCGGCCCGGCGCACCCCGGTGAGCCGGTCGGCGTGCTGGCGGACCCGGTGCGGGCCGCCGACGAACGCGATCCGCCTCCGGCCGAGGTCGAGGAGGTGGCGCGCGGCGACGGCTCCGCCGGTCACGTCGTCGACGGTGACGGAGCACTCGCTCGCTCCTCCCGGGAAGTCCACGATCACGACGGCGATGCCCGCCTGCCGCAACCGGTCCGCCGTCGTCGGCCCGTCGACGGTGGGGGCGAGCAGCACGCCGGACACGCGCTGCTCCGCGAACATGCGCAGCGACGCCTCCTGCCGGGCGAGGGACGCCCGGCTGCTGGTGAGGACGAGCCCGTACCCGTGCGCGACGGCGACGTCGTCGGCGCCGTCGGCCACCTGGGCGAAGAAGGGGTTGGCCGCGTCGTGGATGACGAGCCCGATGCTGCGGTTGAGCCCGCCGGCGAGCGCCCGCGCCTGCCGGTTGGGCACGAAGTCGAGCTCGGCCATGGCGGCCTCGACGCGCGTGCGGGTGGCCTCGCGCACGATGTGCGGGCGGTTGAGGACGTTGCTGACGGTGCCGGGGGAGACGGCGGCGCGGCGGGCGACGTCGGCGATGGTCACGGGCATCGGGCGCGGGGTCCTCTCCGGCTCGGGGGCATTGACAAGGCTAGGGACGCGTCCTAGCGTCGGGCGGCATTGAAGCGCTTCAAGTCTACGGGCAGGAGTCGACGATGACCGAGCAGCCGACGGATCGAGTGGCGCAGGGGCTGACGGCGCGAGGCGGGCCCGCGGACGTCCCGCAGGCGAGGGGGACGACGCGCCGGACGGTGCTGGGGGCCGGTGTCGTCGGGGTGGCCGGGACGCTCGCGACGGCCACCGCCGCCGGGGCCGAGACGCACGGAGCGGGCGGCGGGCGGCTCGTGCTCGCCTCGGGGGGCCGCACGGACTACGTGGTGCAGGTGGCCGCGGACGAGACACCCGTGGTGCGGCACGCCGCCCAGGAGCTGGCGGACTACCTGCACGAGATCACGGGCGCGCGGTTCGACCTGGTCTCCGCTCCGCCGCGCGGGCGGGGCCGGAAGGTGCTGCTCGTGGGGCGCGCCGAGACGCTCGACAGCGAGCACGGCGTCGACGCGGGCGCCGTCGGCGTGGACCCCGCGGCGCTCGGCGACGACGGGTTCGCGCTCCGGACGTTCTCCGCGCGGCGTGGCTCGCGCGACGACGTGCTGATCGCGGGTGGGACGGAGCGCGGGACGCTCTACGGCGTGTCCTGGTTCCTCGACCGGCTGTGCGGCGTGCGCTGGTTCGCACCGACGTACACCGCGGTGCCCGACGAGCGCCGGCTCAGCCTGCGGCGCCGTGACGTCGACGGCGACCACGTGCCGCGCTTCCGCTTCCGGGAGGTGTTCGCGTCCGACGGGTTCGACCCCGTGTGCCGGCAGCACAACCTGCTGAACGGCCGCAGTCTCGAGGCGCGCGAGGTCCCCGCACCGCCGGAGGTCGACACGTGGTCCGGGTACTGGCCGTGGGAGACGCACAACTTCCACCAGATCGTCCCCGACCAGCAGCTCTGGTCCGGCGGGCAGCTCCTGGCGATGGAGCCACGCACCCGCGAGGCCGCCGCCACGGAGCTCGTGCGGCGCATCGACGCGAAGCTCGCCGAGGGCGGCCCCGCGGCCCACGGGTTCGGCCAGATGGACTGGGGGTGGACGCCGGACGCGGAGAGCCGGGCGTTCGCCGACGCGCACGGCGGAGCCCTGTCCGCGCCCGTCATCGACATGGTGAACGAGGTCGCCGAGCGGGTCCGCCAGGAGATCCCCGGCGCCCGCATCGGCACGCTCGCGTACCTGTTCAGCCTCGTTCCGCCGACCGACCTCTCCGTGGACGACGGCGTGGTCGTGACGATGGCCCCGCTGCAGGCGGACTTCGGGCGGCCGTTGATCGACGACGGCAACGCGGAGTTCTCCGCGGCGATCCAGGGGTGGTCCGACCTCACGGGCGAGATCGTGGTGTGGACGTACAACACCAACTTCCACGACTACCTCATGCCGTTCCCGAACTACCGGCCGATGTTCACGAGCGTCGCGCAGCTCGCCGAGCGCGGGATCCAGGGCTACTTCGGCCAGGCGGCCTGGGACATGGGAGGCGGCGCGGAGCTCGCCGACCTCCGCATGTGGGTGCTGGCGCGGCTGCTGTGGGACCCGGAGCAGGACGCCGCCGCGCTCGTGCGCGAGTTCGCCGACGGCTTCTACGGCGCCGGCGGACGGCACGTCGCCGAGTACATGGACCTGCTCTCCGACGCGTTCGAGCGGACGCAGATGCGGCTCCCGTGCTACGTGGACACCGTCGTGGTGCCGTACCTGGACGTCGAGACCGCCCACCGGGCGGACCAGCTGCTCGCCGCAGCGGAGCGCGCGGTGCGCCGGGACCATGAGCGCCTCGCGCACGTGCGCGAGGCCCGCATCGGGATGGACCTCGTGGTCCTCAAGCAGCGCCGGATCTTCGCCCGCGACGCGGAGCGCCTCGGGATCTCGTGGGACCTCGACGTCGAGCGCCGGCTGCGGCGGGTGCTGCGCGCGCTCTCGGACGCCGGCACGACGGCGTTCCGGGAGATCCTCGGCGGTCCCGCGATCGGCGACATGGGCTGGCTGCGCACGCTGGTGTCGGTCATGCCCCGCGAGGCGCCGGTGCCCGAGGAGGCCGCCGGGCTGCCGGAGTCCGACTGGGCGGACTTCTCGGTGCTCGAGCTCGACCTGTACCCGCCCGTGACGAGCGTGCTGGCGGACGACGCGGCGTCCGACGGCTACCTCGCGCGGATGCCGGGCGACGTCCCCGACTGGGGCTTCCAGCTGAACCTCGGCCAGCTGCCCGACGACGGCCCGTGGCGGCTGCACGCCGTCGTCCGGGCCGACACCGGCGACGCCGCCGACGACGCCGTCGCCATGCGGATGGGCGTGTACCCGGGGACTCCCACGATCGACCTCACGGTGGAGCAGGTCGGCGGCGAGGAGTTCCGCACGGTGGAGATTCCGGGCACGTACGGGCGCAGCTTCGACGTCGCGTTCTGGATGTCGCCGCCGGACTCCGACAGCGTCGCGCACGTGGACATCGACCGGGTGGTCGCCGTCCGCGCCTGACGTCAGGCCCGCACGTACTGGTGGACCTGCCAGCGCACGCCCGTCCGCGACGTCTGCCACGTCCCGTCCCACGTGTCCGTCGCGATCCGCCACTCCGGGCCGATCGGCGGCGCGTGGACGACGTCCGGTGCGCCCTCGACGTCGAGGGCCAGGTCGAGCTGCGTGACCACGAGCGTGTCGGCGTAGGGCATCGCCTCGGCGTAGATCTGGGCGCCGCCCATGATCCACGTCTCCGGCTCGGCTGCGCACCGCTCGAGGGCGTCCGGGATCGACCCGGCCCGCTCGGCGCCGTCGGCCGACCAGTCCACCTGCCGCGTGACGACGACGTTGCGCCGCTCGGGCATGGGCCGGTAGCGGTCGGGCAGCGAGTCCCACGTGGCGCGGCCCATGACGACGGCGTGGCCGCGCGTCGTCGCCTTGAAGTGCGCGAAGTCCTCGGGCACGTGCCACGGCACCGTGCCGCGGGCGCCGATCACCCCGTCGTGGGCCTGCGCCCAGATCATCCCGATCATCGCTCGCCCTGGGCTCGCCTCAGACGGCGATCGGCGCGGCGATCGGGGCGTGGTGCTGGTAGCCCACCACCTCGACGTCGGCGTAGGCGTAGTCGAAGATCGACGGCGCCTGGCGCAGCGCGAGGGTCGGGAACGGGTACGGGTCCCGCGCCAGCTGCTCCCGGACCTGCTCCGTGTGGTTGTCGTAGATGTGGCAGTCCCCGCCCGTCCACACGAAGTCGCCGACGGCCAGCCCGGTCTGCTGCGCGACCATGTGGGTGAGCAGCGAGTAGCTCGCGACGTTGAACGGCACGCCGAGGAACAGGTCGGCGCTGCGCTGGTACAGCTGGCACGAGAGCTCGCCGTTCGCCACGTAGAACTGGAACAGGGCGTGGCACGGCGCGAGCGCCATGTCGTCGAGCTCGGCCACGTTCCACGCGGAGACGATGTGCCGCCGCGAGTCCGGGTCCGTCCGCAGGTTCTCCACCACACGCGCGATCTGGTCGATGTGGCCACCGTCGGGCGTGGGCCACGAGCGCCACTGGACGCCGTAGACCGGGCCGAGCTCGCCGTCGTCGTCCGCCCACTCGTTCCAGATCCGCACGCCGTTCTCCTGCAGGTACCGCACGTTCGACTCGCCGCGCAGGAACCACAGGAGCTCGTGCACGAGGGACTTCACGTGGACCCGCTTCGTGGTGACGAGCGGGAAGGAGTGGCGCAGGTCGTAGCGCAGTTGCCGGCCGAACACGCTCCGCGTGCCGGTCCCGGTGCGGTCGGACTTGTGCGCGCCGTCGGCGAGCACCTCGGCGAGGAGATCCTCGTACTGCGTGTCGGTCCGGGGGGCGGCGGCCGCGTCGGTGAGCGTCACGCCTCCCAGGGTAGGGCGCGGCGCCGACAGACCCGGGTGTATCGGTTCGTGTGTCGGACGACGACGACGTCGCCGGCGTCGTCGTCGCTATCGTGCACGGCGTGAGCGACGACGATCCCACCCGCAGCGTCCCGCGCGTCGTCGTCGCCCCCGACTCGTTCAAGGGCTCGCTCGCCGCCGCCGATGTCGCTGCGGCGATGGCGGACGGCGTGCGCTCGGCGCGGAGCGACGCGGACGTCGTCGCGTGCCCGATGGCCGACGGCGGCGAGGGCACCCTCGATGCGCTGCTCGCCTCCTGGGGTGTCGCGCCCCGCGCGGTCGACGCCCCGGACGCCCTCGGCCGGCCGGGCCGCGCCCGGTACGGCATCAGCGCCGACGGGCGGCTCGGCGTGCTCGAGCTCGCGGAGGCGAGCGGGCTCCCGACCGTCGCCGACGTCGCCCCGCGGCCGCGCGACGCGGACACGACCGGCTCCGGTGTCGTGGCGCGGGCACTGCTCGACGCCGGCGTCGCGGAGATCCTGGTGTGCCTCGGCGGATCCGCGAGCACGGACGGAGGGTCGGGCCTGCTGCGGGGGCTCGGCGTGCGACTGCTCGACGACGACGGCGCTGAGCTGCCCCCCGGCGGCGGCGGCCTGGCGCGCCTGGCTGCGGTCGACGACGCCGCGCTCCACCCGCGGGCGCGGGCGGTGCGGTGGCGGCTCGCCGTCGACGTCACGAACCCGCTCCTCGGTCCCGCCGGCGCGGCCGCCGTCTACGGCCCGCAGAAGGGGGCCGCCCCCGACGACGTCGCCGCGCTCGACGCTGCGCTCGCGCGCTGGGCGGCCGTGATCGGCGCGGACCCTGCCGTGCCCGGCACCGGAGCCGCCGGGGGAGTCCCCGCGGGACTGCTGGGGGTGCTCGGCGCGGACTGCGTCGAGATCACGGCCGGGGGGCTGCTCGTAGCGGAGGCGGTGGGGCTGCCGGTGCTGCTCACCGGCGCCGACCTCGTGCTCACCGGCGAGGGCGCGCTGGACGACCAGTCCGTGCAGGGCAAGGTCGTCGGCACGATCGCCGAGCTGGCCGGCGGGCACGTCCCGGTGGTCGCGATCGCCGGTCGCGTCGAGCTGGACGCGGGAGCCGTCGCGCGGGCCGGGCTGACGGCGGCGTTCTCGATCGCGCCCGGTCCGGTGCCGCTCGAGACGCTGCTCCCGCGGACGGCCGAGCTGGTCCGGGAGACCGCCGCGCACGTCGCGCGGCTTGCGCTGCGCTGATCGGGCCGCGCCGCGCCGCGTGCTGCCGCGGCGCGCGTTGGGCCGGCCCGCCCTGGGCGCGGGTCGTTCCGGCGGGCTACGTCACTGATCCGTGTGGTGGATCAGTGACGTAGGGCTGTGGGAGCGGCCCGGTCGGCTACGTCACTGATCCGTGTGGTGGATCAGTGACGTAGGGCTGCGGGAGGGGCCCGGTCGGCTACGTCACTGATCCGTGTGGTGGATCAGTGACGTAGCACCGCGAGAACGACTCACCCCGAGCTCGGATGCCGGCTCGGCCAGCTGACCAGATGCGGGTCAGCGCCCCGCGAGCTCGGCGGCGACGTCGATGACCCCGGTCAGCTCGGGGTCCTCGGCCACCGGCTCGAGCGCGATCGTCGTGACGCCGGCGTCGCGGTACGCGGCCACGACCTCGCGCATGGCCGCGACGTCGCCGACCAGGGCGGCGCGCTCCGGGTCCAGCACGCGCGACGGCTCGTGCTCGCGCCGCACCCGTTCGGCGCCGTCGGGACCGGGCGCGAACGACACGTACGCGACGACCTCGTGCGGGTCCGTGCGACCGGCGGCCTCGCGCCCCTCGCGCACGTGCTCGAGCGCCGCCCGGACGCCGTCGGGGCCGGTCGAGGAGACGAGGATCGTGCCGTCGGCGACCTCGCCGGCGAGGCGCAGCGTCCGCGCACCCGTCGCACCGAGGTAGACCGGCGGCGGTGCGGCCGGCGGCCAGTCCAGAGCCACGCCGTCCAGCTGCACGTAGTCGCCGGCGGCGTCCACGCGCTCACCGGCGAGCAGCGACCGCACGGCCACCGTGTACTCCCGCAACAGCGTCATCGGCGAGGCCGCCCGCGCGCCGACCTGACCCATCCAGTCCAGCACCCCGTGCCCGAGCCCGGGCAGGAACCGCCCGGGATGGACGCGTTCGAGCGTCGCCAGCTCCATGGCCGCGAGCGCGGGGTTGCGCAGCGGCACCGGCAGCAGGCCGACACCGACGCGCAGGCTCTCGGTCCACGCCAGCGCGAGCGCCGCCGTCGAGATGCCGCCGGTGAGGAAGCAGTCCTCCCACAGCCAGACCTCCTCGAGGCCGGCCGACTCGGCCGCGCGCACGGACTCGCGCAGCCGCTCCGGTGCGACCTGGGGGCGGAGGACGACGGCGATCGTCGGGTCCGTCATGACGTGCTCCTTCGCTCGGATGGGCCCATCCCATCACGGGCCTCCCACGGCCTCACCTTCCGCCGAGTGCGGGGTGGGCGTCCGAGCGCGGACCGGCACGCACCGCACTCGGACGCACACTCCGCACTCGCGGACCCGAGCGCGCCCAGCACGCCCGTGGCACCGTCACCAGGCGGCGGCGAGCGCCTCCAGCGTGCCGATTCTCGTGGCGGGGTCGAACGTCGTCGCGGTGACCATGAGCTCGTCGGACTGCGTGCGGGCGGCGAGCGCCTCGAGCTCGGTGACGGCGTGCTCGGCGGTCCCGCGGATCTGGGTGCCCGGCAGCTGGTCCAGCTGCGCGCGGTCGACCTCGCTCAGGTCACTCAGAATCTTCGCGGCCCGCTCGGGCGGGACGATCGGGGCGAGCGTGCCCCGCCGCAGGCTCAGCGCCATGACGCGGCTCGGGCCTGCGAGGTAGTCCGCCTCCTCACTCGTGTCCGCCACGATCACCGAGGCGCTCACCATCGCGCGGGGCGCGTCGAGCGCCGGGGAGGGGCGGAACGACGAGCGGTACAGCGCCAGCGCCTGGTCCGTGTACGGCGTGTTGAAGTGGTGCGCGTAGCTGAACGGCAGCCCGAGCTCGCCGGCGAGCTGCGCGCTGTACCCGGAGGAGCCGAGCAACCACACCGGGGGAGCCGACGCACCGGGGCGAGGGCCGCCGTCGGCCGCGGGCGTGGCGGTGAACCGCATCGCCAGGCCGGTCGCGCCGCGCGGGTCGCCGAGCAGGCCGAGGACGTCGAGCACGTGCTGCGGAAAGTCGGCGACGTCGCTGCCGTCGGCGGTACGGCGCAGCGCCGCCGCCGTGGCCGGGTCCGCCCCCGGTGCGCGGCCGATCCCGAGGTCGATCCGGCTCGGGTGCAGCGCCTCGAGCATCGCGAACTGCTCGGCGACCACGAGCGGTGCGTGGTTCGGCAGCATCACGCCGCCCGAGCCCACGCGGATCCGCTCCGTGGCCGCTGCGAGGTGCGCGATGAGCACCGGCGGCGTCGTCGAGGCGACAGCCGGCATCGAATGGTGCTCCGCGACCCAGAACCGCGCGAAGCCCAGCTCGTCCGCCCGGCGCGCGATCGCCGTCGTCGCCGCGAGGGCGTCGCCGCTCGACATCCCCTCGCTCACGGAGGCCAGGTCGAGCACGGACAGAGGCGGGCGGGCGCGCGGAGGCGGAGTGGTCACGGTGGCGACAACTCGCGTGCCCCGGAGAGCATTCCGCGCCGACGCGGCTCCGGCGCGCCGGAACCGTCGCAGGACCTCACGTCACGGGCGCGATCGGCACCCCGGTCTGCGCGCGTGTCGAGATCTGCTGCACTCCCCACCCGTTGCCGTCCGGGTCGGAGAAGAACACGAACCCGACGTTGTCGAGGGGGTGCGGCATCGGCTGCGGGTTCTCCCCGAGTCGTTGCACCTCGCTCACGTCGACCCCGCGTTCCACCAGCTGCGCGTGGGCGGCCTCGATGTCGGGCACCACGAGCTGCAGGCCCTGCAGGGACCCGGGCGGCATGTCCGGCACCGCACCCTTCCCGATGACGATCGAGCACCCCGAACCGGGCGGCGTGAGCTGCACGATGCGCACGTTCTCGTTGATCACTGTGTCGTGGTCGACGGCGAAGCCGAGCTTGTCGGCGTAGAAGGCCTTGGCGGCGTCGATGTCCGACACGGGGACCACGACCACCTCCAAGGACCAGCTCATCGGCGAATGGGTCATGACACATCTCCTTCTTCGGTGGCGAGCAGGCGGGCCAGGCGGTCGTAGCCCTCGGTCATGCCGCGCGACATGGGTGAGGCGACGACGGCGTCGCGCACCTCGCGGGAGGCGTACCGGATCCGCATGCGCAGGGTCGTGACGCCGTCTGACTCGGCGAGGTCCGTCGTGACGTGCGCGATGCCGGTGTACCAGGCGTCGTCGAACCGCTCGGTCTGCACGAGCCGCGACGGCGGCTCGACCTCGACGAACTCCCCGCCGTAGCCCATGTCCGGCTCGCCGGCAGGGCCGCGCGCGACGAAGCGCCACGCGCCACCGACGCGCAGGTCGACGTCGCACACGACGAGGTCCCAGCCGTCGGCGCCGTGCCACCGCCGCAGGAGCGCCGGCTGCGTGAGCGCGGCGAACACGAGGTCGCGGGGGGCGTCGAACCGGCGGACCACCTCGAGCTCCGTCTCCGACGGCGTCGTGACGGCGAGCGTCCCGGCGAACCTCATCGCTGCTCCCGGAGGTCGTCGAGCAGCGCGTCCAGCCGGGAGAAGCGCGACTCCCAGAAGTCCCGGTACGCCGCGAGCCACTCGGTGGCCTCCGCCAGGGGCTCAGCCGCGAGCCTCACCGGGCGGCTCTGTGCGACCCGGCCCCGGGTCACGAGGCCGGCCCGCTCGAGGACCTTGATGTGCTTCGAGATGGCGGGCTGCGTCATCGCGAACGGCGCGGCGAGCTGGGTGACCGTGGCCTCGCCGGCCCGCAGCCTCACCAGGATCGCCCGGCGCGTGGGGTCGGCCAGGGCGGCGAACGTCGCGTCGAGCCGGGAGTTCGACGGCGGCGCTCCCGCGTTCGCATAACCGAGAGGTTTCATAACAGTTCGGTACTGTACGGCGAGGCGGCGTCGTCGTCAACGGCGCCCCAGACGAGTCAGACCCCAGCGTTCGACTCAGACCCGCCGGAGGGTCTGAGTCGAACGTTGGGGTCTGACTGGGCGTGCGGTCAGGGGCGTCAGCCGCCGAGGCCGCTGATCCGCTCCACCTCGTCGGCGTCCAGCGCGAACCCGGCCACGTCGAGGTTCGCCGCGATCCGGTCGGGATGCACGGACTTCGGGATGACGACGACGCCGGTGTCGAGGTGCCACCGGAGCACGACCTGCGACGTCGTGACGCCGTGCGCGTCCGCGATGGCGGTGAGCACGGGGTCCTCGAGGTTGGTGCGCTTGAACGGGCTGTAGCCCTCGAGCACGACGTCGCGTTCGCGGTGCGCCGCCACGGGGTCGGCGTCGAAGTCGGACGGGCTCCACGGGATCTGGTTGATCGACGGCGTCACACCCGTCGCCGCCGTCAGCTCGTCGATCTGGGCGGGGGAGTAGTTGCTGACGCCGATCGCGCGGGCCTTCCCGGCCTCCTGCGCGGCGACGACGTCGGCCCACACGTCCGGGCGGGCCTGCTTGTTCGGCGGCCAGTGCACGAGCCACAGGTCGACGTAGTCGAAGCCGAGCCGCTCCAGGGACTCGTCGATGATCCGGGGCGCGTCGCCCGCCTCCTCGGGCGGGAGCTTCGTCGTGACGAACACCTCGCTCCGGTCGATGCCCGAGTCGGCGACGGCACGCCCGACCTGGTCCTCGTTCCCGTAGGCGCGGGCGGTGTCCACGTGGCGGTAGCCGAGGTCGAGGGCGGCGCGGACGGAGTCGTAGCCGTCCGTGCCCGTGGCCTGCCAGGTGCCGAGGCCGAGCAGCGGGATGTCGACTCCGGGTCGCAGGGTGACGGTGGGGATCGGGGCGCTGGTCATGGCCACCAGTCTTCCCCGTCGGGGCGGCTCCGCGCACCCCGGTCCGGGATCGGGCCGCGGACGGGCGTCGGCGGGTCAGGCCGGAGTCGCGGCAGCGCTCGGTCCCGCCTCCAGCGCGAGGGGCACCGCCTCGATGAGGAGGGGCTCGAGCTCGGGGAGGTCCGCCGGCCCGTGGCCGATCTCGCGCACGAAGTCGGCCGGCGCCGGGCCGAACGCGTCCCGCGTCGCCTGGACGACACCGCCGCCGAGCGCCCGGCCGCCGACGATCCCGACGATCGCGCCGATCCCGAACGGCGCGAGGCGCCCGATCATCACGGAGGAGACCTGCGCCGTCGTCGTCCGCACGACCTTCCGGGCGAGCGTCGCGTTCACGCTCTTCACCGTGGTCAGCGGGAGGCGGGTGAGCAGCGCGCGGCCCCACAGGGCGGTACCCACGCCGATCTCCTCCTCGACCACGCGGGTGCCCGACGGCCCGAGCAGCGCGGCGAGGAGCAGCGCGCGCCGGCGTTCGGCGTCGTCGACGGCGATACCGTGCACGTCCGCCACGGACAGCGCGAACGCGGCCGAGGCGCCGAGGAACGTCACGACCTGCCCGGCGGTGAGCGCGATCGCCGCACCCGTGCCGAGCCCGGGGGCCGCCGCCGTCGCGCCGACAGCGCCACCCATCCCGCTCACGGTGAGCAGGTAGCGGCGCTCGAGCATGGCGACGACGTCGGCGGGCGTCGCGTCCGGCCGGCGGCTCCGCAGCCTGTCCACCTGCGACCGGACGAGCGTCGACGGCACCGTCAGCGCGCCGTCGAGGACGTCCTCGAGCGTCGGCAGGTGGCCGGTGGAGGGCAACCGGAACCAGCGCGGCCGTGGCACGGCTACCCCTCGTCGCTGAACGCGAGATCGACGTGCACGCCGGGCGGCTCGATGCTGCGTCCGACCGTGCACTGGCTGTCCACGGCGCGCCGTGCGACGTTCTGCAGCTGGGCGCGGCCGGCCTCGTCGAGGCTCGCGGCGTCGACGACGATCTCCAGCGAGATCTGGCCGTACCGGTTGCCGGGCACGTCCTTGATGCGCGTCGCGCCCACGCTGATCGCGACGTCGTCACCGAGGCGGCGGGCGATCGGCGAGTCGGCGCTCATGCCGGTGCACCCGGCGAGCGCGATCGCGAGCAGCTCCCCCGGAGTGAACGCACCGGCGAGCTCCTGCGGGCCGATGCGCACCTCGCCGCCGCGCTCGTTGCGACCGACGTAGGTGCGTGCTCCGACCCGCTCCGTCCACAGGGTCTCGAACGTGTGCGTGGACTCGGGCTCGGGGGTCTCCGGGGCGTCAGGCGTGGCGTTCGACGTCGTCATCCCCTGATCGTCGCACGCGGCGTGCGTGCTGCCGCGCGCCCCGCCGCGCTCTGCCGACGGCAGAACCGCTGGTCCCGGGCGCCCGGCGCTCGTAGCGTCGCGGTCATGACGCGACGCGCGGTGGTGCTCGGCGGCAACGGCCTGATCGGTGTGGCGGCGACGGCGGCGCTCGCCCGAGACGGGTGGGAGGTCACGCTCGTCCATCGCGGGTCGCGACCTCTCGACGCCGAGCTCGGCCCGTTCGGTGTGCGCGAGGTGATCGGCGACGCGCACGACCCGGACGTCCTGCGTGCCGCCGTCGGGTCCGGGACGGACGTCGTGGTCGACGTCGTCGCGATGCGGGCGGAGCACGCCCGGGCCGTGCAGGGGCTCGACGTCGGCAGCGCCGTCGTCATCTCCTCCGCGGCGGTCTACGCGACCGACGACGGACGGCCGCTTCTCGGCGACGACCACCCGCCGCCGCCTTTGCCCGTGACGGAGGGGCAGCGCGTGGTGGAGGCGGACGGCGAGACGTACGCGGGCGGGAAGGTCGAGCTGGAGGAGGCGTGGCTCGCCTGTCCGGTGCCGGCGACGCTCCTGCGGGCCGGCGCGATCCACGGACCCAGGGCGACGAATCCCCGCGAGTGGTTCGCGCTCAAGCGCGTGCTCGACGGGCGGCGGGACGTGGTCCTGGCGCACGACGGCGCGAGCCGGTTCCAGCCGGTCGCCGCTGCCAACCTCGCGGAGCTCGTGCGGCTCGCGGCGGCGAACCCGGGCGACCGGGTGCTCAACGGCGGCGACCCGAGCGCGCCGACCGTCGCCGACATCGTGCGGCGCGTCTACGGGGTGGTCGGCGCCGAGGTGCGCGTGCACCCGATGGCGGGGCCGGCGGTGGCCGGGCTGGGCGCTTCCCCGTGGGGCCTTCCGTGGCCCTTCGTGCTGGACATGAGCGCCGCCGAACGCGAGCTCGGCTACCGCGCCGTCACCTCCTACGACGACGCTCTTCCGGGGGAGATCGACTGGATGCGCGAGGTGACGGCGAGCCAGGACTGGCGGGAGGCGTTCCCCACGTTCGCGTGGGTCGACTCCCAGACGCCGCAGTTCGACTACGCCGCCGAGGACGCGTGGATCGCCGATCAGGGGGCGCCGGCGGAGACTCCGGGCGCGGAGCGGTAGGGAGACGGGGCAGCGCCCGTCACGCCGCTCGCGGACGGGGTGCAGGAGCGGGCCGCGACGGGCCGTAGGGTGCGGTCATGGTGGATGGACCGGCTGCTCGGAGACGTGGCGGTGCTGCGCCCACGAGGCTGCGGCCCGCACGTGAGGAGCGCCGCGCGGAGATCGTGCAGGCGGCGATGCAGGTCTTCGGGTCGAAGGGCTACCACGCGGGCTCCCTGGCCGACGTGGCGGAGCAGGTCGGCATCACGCAGGCCGGTGTCCTGCACCACTTCGGTTCCAAGGACCTCCTGCTGCAGGAGGTGCTCCGCCTGCGTGACCGGATCGACGTCGCGGACGTCGAAGGTCACCACATGCCCGGCGGCCGGGGCATGTTCAGCCACCTCGAGCGGACGGCCGAGAAGAACGCGCGACGGCGGGGCGTCGTGCAGGCGTACACCGTGCTGACCGCGGAGGCGGTCACGGACGGGCACTCGGCGAGCGACTGGGCGCGGGAGAGGTTCGCCGTGCTCCGCGCGGAGATCGTGACGGCGCTGCGCGACGCCGCTGCCGACGGCGGCGGGCCCACGCCGTCGGAGGAGCGGCTGTCCCACGCGGCGAGCTCGGTGATCGGGGTGATGGACGGGCTGCAGATCCAGTGGCTGCTGGACCCGGACGCCGTCGACCTGTCGGCCGCGACCGCGTTCGCCATCGACGCCGTGCTCGCCACCGTGCTCGACCGACCCGGCCCGACCGTCCGGCTCGACGTCGACTGAACGCGGTCAGCCGACCACGGTGCTGCGGCGCTCGAGCAGGACGGTGTCCCGCCAGTGCCCGGCCAGGGGCCCGTGCGTCATCCGCCCGATGCGCGTCCGCATGCCGACCGTGCGGAAGCCGTGCGCCTGGTGCAGCGCCAGGCTCGCCGTGTTCTCCGGGAAGACCGCCGACTGCAGCGTCCAGAACCCGGCGCGCTCGCTCGCCGCGACGAGGTGCGACATCAGGAGCGTCCCGATCCCTCGGCCGCGGGCCGCCGGGTCGACGTACAGCGACAGCTCGACGACGCCCACATAGACGAGGCGGGACGACGTCGAGCTGCACGCGGCCCATCCGAGCACGTGGCCGGCCTCGTCGATCGCCACGGTCCGCAGCACCGGGAGCTTCCCGCGGTCGAACTCCGCCCAGGTCGGCGGCTCCTCGGCGAACGTGGCGTGGCCGGAGGCGATGCCGGCCGCGTAGATCGCGTGGACCCGGTCCCAGTGCGCGGCACTCATCGCCACGATGCGGGCGTTCGTCGGGACCCGGCCCGACGCCGTGGACTGCGTCGTCATGCTCTCCAGGCTGGCACGTGATCGTGTCGCGCGGTGCGCTCGGGAGTTACGGCCGCGTGACGCGACGCTCCCGCCGTCGGAACTGCGCCGGCGTCTCCCCGGACAGGCGCGCGAACGTGCGGGAGAACGCCGCCTGGTCGTAGAAGCCGCTGGCCTGCGCGATCTCGGCGATGGGTGTGTCCGTGCCGGCGAGCAGGCCCGCGGCGTGGTCGATCCGGGCGCGGAGCACCAGCTGCCCCGGCGACAGCTGGAACACCCGGCGCACCCGCCGTGCCAGCACGCCCGGCGAGCAGCCGGCCTCCCGGGCGAGGTCCGCCACCGAGGGGACGTCGCCCGGGCGGGCATGGATGCGCTCGACGACACGCGCGAGCGACGCGAGGCTGGCGTCGTCGGCGCGCTGCTCGCCGAGGTCCTGCGAGATCGAGACGAGGCCGACGACGGCGCCGCTCGCCTGCCGTACGGGCAGCTTCGTGGTGAGGTGCCACCGCGCCTGGCCGTGGAGCGAGCGGATGAGCTCGAGCTCGTTGCGCAGCTCCGCGCCGGCGAGCACGCGGGCGTCCTGCGCCGAGTAGCGCTCGGCGAGCGGGGCGACGAAGAGGTCCTCCGCCCGCCGGCCGAGCACCGCGCGCCGGGACCGTTCGCCGGCTCGCCGCACGAACGTCGGGTTGACGGCGACGTACCGGCCGGCGGTGTCCTTCGCGCAGAACATCGTGACCGTGAGCTCGTCCATGAGCGCGAGCAGGGCGGGGCCGAGGTCCCGGGCGCCGAGGGCGGCCGCGTCGCCGTCGTCGCCGTCGTTGTCTCGGTCGTTCGTCATCGCGCGCCGGATCGTACAAGACAACGCCGGCCGGCGGGCGAACACTGGTGCCATGGCCGACCCCGCCCCGAGCGACGCCGTCGCACCCGCACCCGACGCCGACGCACCCGCCGCCGTCGCCCCCGCGGACCTCGCCGACGAGGCCGTCGAGCTGGCCCACCGGTGGGCGGAGCGGACGGCGTCGGGAGCCACGCGGAGCGAGGCCGCCACGAGCGCCCGCCTCGCCCACCTCGTCGCGAACCCGGCGGGACTCGACCTCGCGGTCCGCTTCGTGGACCGGGTCGCCCGGCCCGAGGACGTCCGGGTCGCGGCGCGCGAGCTCGCGCAGCTGTCGTCGTCCGCCGCCGGCGCGTTCCTCTCCGCGGCAGACCGGCTCCTGCTCGGGCTCGGGACCCGCGTGGCCGCCGTCGCACCGGGCGTCGTCGTCCCGCTCGCCCGACGACGGCTGCGCCAGCTCGTCGGGCACCTGGTGGTCGACGCGCGGGACCGACCGCTGTCCCGTCACCTGGCGGCGTCGACGGCGGCCGGGTTCCGGCTCAACATCAACCTGCTGGGCGAGGCCGTGCTCGGCGAGGCGGAGGCGGCGTCGCGCACCGAGCGCACCCGGTCGCTGCTGATGCGCGACGACGTCGACTACGTCTCGATCAAGGTCTCCTCCCTCGTGTCGCAGATCAGCACGTGGGACACGGCGGGGACCGTGGCCCGAGTGCTCGAGCGGCTGCGGCCGCTGTACCGGGCCGCCGCGCGCCGCTCGCCGGCAGCATTCGTCAACCTCGACATGGAGGAGTACCGCGACCTCGACCTCACCGTCGACGTGTTCACGACGCTGCTGGCCGAGCCCGAGTTCCAGGGGCTCGAGGCGGGCATCGTGCTCCAGGCCTACCTGCCGGACTCGGCGCCGGCGTTCGAGCGGCTCGTGGCGTTCGCGCGGGCTCGACGAGCTGCCGGCGGTGCCCGCATCAAGGTCCGCCTCGTCAAGGGCGCGAACCTCGCGATGGAGCGCGTCGAGGCCGAGCTGCACGGGTGGGAGCAGGCGCCGTACCTCACGAAGGAGGACGTCGACGCGAACTGCGTCCACCTGCTCGACGCCGGCCTGCGCCCCGAGGTCGCGGACGCCGTGAGGCTCGGCGTCGCGAGCCACAACCTGTACGACGTCGCGCTCGCCCACCTGCTCGCCACCCGGCGCGGCGTGAGCGAGGCGCTCGACGTCGAGATGCTGCAGGGCATGGCGCCCGCCCAGGCGCGCGCCGTCAAGGCCGACGTGGGCTCCGTGCTGCTGTACACACCCGTCGTCGCACCGGAGCACTTCGACGTCGCCGTCTCCTACCTCGTGCGCCGGCTCGAGGAGAACGCGGCGCCCGAGAACTTCCTCCACGCCCTGTTCGCGCCGCACGACGACGCCGGTGGCGCGATGCCGGAGCAGGAGGCCCGCTTCCGGGCGAGCGTGGGGGCCGCTCCGCGCATCTCCCACGATGCGCGCCGCACGGCCGAGCGCGCCGCTCACGCCTCCGGTGCCGCGTTCAGGAACGCCGTCGACTCCGATCCGGCGCTCGACGACGTGCGGGCGTGGGCGCTCGGGGCGCTGGGCGCGGATCCCGGCGCGCCGTCGTCGCCGGTGCTGCACACGACGGCCGACGTCGACGCCGTCGTCGAGAGGGCCGGTGCGCTCGGCGCCGCCTGGGGAGCGGTGCCGGCCCCGGAGCGGGCAGCCGTGCTGGAGGCCGCCGCCGACGCGCTCGAACGACGCCGCGGCGACCTCGTGACGTCGATGGCGCACGAGGGCGGCAAGACCGTGGCCGAGGCCGACCCCGAGGTCTCCGAGGCCGTGGACTTCGCGCGGTACTACGCGGCGTCGGCCCGCGCGCTGGACGCCACGGCCGCGGCGTCGGCGGCCGACGGCGAGCCGATCCGGTACGTGCCCGTGGCGGTCACGCTCGTCACGCCCCCGTGGAACTTCCCGGTGGCGATCCCGGCCGGCGGCGTGCTCGCCGCGCTCGCGGCGGGCAGCGCCGTCGTCGCGAAGCCCGCGCACGCCGTGCCGCGCTGCCTCGAGATCGCCGCCGACGCCGTCCGCGAGGCGCTGACCGCGCACGGTCACCCCGCCGACCTCGTGCAGGTCGTCCGGACCGACGAGGGCGGCGTCGGACGCCACCTCGTCGGGCACGGCGGCGTCGACCAGGTGATCCTCACGGGTGCGATCGAGACGGCCCGCATGTTCGCCGGCTGGCGCTCGGCGCACCCGGGCGGGCCCCGCCTGTTCGCGGAGACCAGCGGGAAGAACTCGCTGATCGTGACACCGAGCGCCGACTATGACCTCGCCGTCGCCGACGTCGTCCGCTCCGCGTTCGGGCACGCCGGGCAGAAGTGCTCAGCCGCGAGCCTGCTCATCCTCGTCGGTTCCGTGGGCTCCTCCGCACGGTTCCGCGCTCAGCTCGTCGACGCCGTGCGCTCGCTGCGGGTCGGCGCGCCGACCGACCCCGGCACCGGCATGGGCCCGGTCATCGAGCCGCCCGAGGGCAAGCTCCTGCGGGCACTCACCGCGCTCGAGCCGGGGGAGACGTGGCTGGTGGAGCCGGCGGAGCTCGACGCCGACGCGCCCTGGACCGGCCGCCTGTGGCGTCCGGGCGTGCGCGACGGCGTCGCCCCGGGCTCGTTCTTCCACCTCACCGAGTGCTTCGGTCCGGTGCTCGGGATCATGCGCGCCTCCTCGCTCGAGCAGGCGATCGCGTGGCAGAACCAGGTGCGGTTCGGGCTGACCGGCGGGATCCACAGCCTCGACGACGGCGAGATCGAGCAGTGGCTCGACGCCGTCGAGGTCGGGAACGCGTACGTCAACCGCCACATCACCGGCGCGATCGTGCAGCGTCAGCCGTTCGGCGGGTGGAAGGACTCCGCCGTCGGCCCCGGCGCCAAGGCCGGCGGGCCGCACTACGTGGCGCAGCTCGGTCGCTGGGAGGCCGATCCGGCGGAGCACGGCGGGCCGCTCGCCGACGACGCGTGGCTCGTCGCCGCGCGTGCCTCCGACGCCGCGGTGCTCGCGGACGAGCTCGCCGCGCGCGACGCCACGGGCCTGCGCGCCGAGGAGAACCTGCTCCGGTTCCGGCCCGTTCCCGGCCTCACCGTGCGCGCTCCGGCGGGCGCGAGCGGCCGGGACGTGCGCCGCGTGTGCGAGGCGGCGGGTGCCGTCCGCGTGCCGGTGGTCATGAGCGCGGCCGACGACGCCGCGTCGCGCGGTGCGTCGCGGGCGGTGCGGGACGTCGTCGTCGAGGACGACGCCGCGTTCGCCGCGCGGGTCGCGGCCGGGGAGGTCACGGGTCGCGTCCGGGTCCTCGGTCCGGCGGCGCCCGCGCTGCACGCCGCCGCCGCGGAGGCCGACGCCACGATCCTGGACGGCCCGGTCCTCCTGACGGGCCGGCGGGAGCTGCTCGCCGTGCTGCGCGAGCAGGCGGTGAGCCGCACGCGGCACCGCTTCGGGCACCTCGAGCCCGGTCGCTGAGCCGCCGTCGGCAGGACCGCGTTCGTGTGCGTGGCCCGCGCGGCTCGAACGCCCGGGGCATTCGAGCACGCCCTGAGTCGCGGTTCGCCCGGCCGAGCGCGTCCTGAGCCGCGCTGTGGGGCGATCCTGCGCGACTCAGGGCGCGGTGGCCACCGCCAGGCGGATCGGAGCCGCTTCGGTCCGAACCCGCGCGCCGACGACGATCCGCCGGATCACACCGCCGCCTGAGCCAGCCCGAGGTGCGCCGGCAGGTCGGCGAGCGAGCCGAGCACCGCCACGTCGTCCGGCAGCGCGGCCGCCTGCTCCGCCGTCGTCACGCCGCTGAGCACGAGCGCACCCGCGAAGCCGTTGGCCGTCGCGAGCTCGACGTCGGTCGCCACCCGGTCGCCGACCGCGAGGGTCTCGGAGGCCCGGGTGCCGGTGACGCCGAGGATCGCCGCCGCCATGATCGCCGACGGCTTGCCGACGACGACGTCGAGCGCGCGTCCCGTCGTCGCGGTCAGGCCGGCCGTGACGCCCGCACAGTCCGGGATCGTGCCGCCGCCGTCGACCGGGCACGCGGCGTCCGGGTTCGTCGCGACGAACAGCGCCCCCCGCAGGAGCGCCTGGTGGGCCCGTTCCCACTTGGTGTACGTGAAGGTCCTGTCGAACGCCGCGAGCACGATGTCGGCGTCCGGGGCGTCGTCGTCGGAGGCGAGGCGGACCCCGGCCGCGAGGAGCTCGCCCACCAGGCTCTGCTCGCCGATCACGTAGACCCTCGCGTCGGGGTGCTCCGCGGCGAGCCACCGCGCGGTGACGCCCCCGCTCGTGAGCACGTCGTCCGGGCGCGTCGGGATGCTCATGCCGCTGAGCCGGTCGGCGTAGTCGGACGCGGTCCGGGTCGGGTTGTTCGACACGAACAGCACCCGTACCCCGCCCTCGCGCAGCCGGGCGATCGCCTCCGGCGAGCCGGGGATCGGGGTACCGCCGAGGTACACGGTGCCGTCGAGGTCGCACACGACGGCGCGGACCATCCCTCCGGAGGCCGCCCCACCGGGCGCCTCCGCTGCCGCCGCGCTCACCGGATGCCGGCCCGCATGAAGCTCTGGACGAACTGCCGCTGGAAGAGGAGGAAGGCGACGAGGAGGGGCGCGACGACGATCACGGTGGCGGCCGACATGAGGGTCCAGTCGATCCCGGACTCGGTGCCGTTGTAGATCGAGAGTCCGACCGTGAGCGGCCGAGCCTCGACACTGTTCGTGATGACGAGCGGCCACAGGAAGTTGTTCCAGTGCGTGCTCACGGAGACGAGACCGTACGCGACCAACGTCGGCTTCGCCAACGGCACGTACACCCGCCACAGACGGCCCAGCCGCGAGCACCCCTCGATCTCGGCCGCCTCGTCCAGCTCGATCGGCATGGACTTGAACGTCTGCCGGAGCAGGAAGATGCCGAAGGCGCTGGCGATGTACGGAAGTCCGATCGCCGGGATCGTGTCCACGAGCTCCAGCCGGGCCATCGTCGAATAGTTCTCGGAGATGAGGATGTCCGGCGTGATCATGAGCTGCACGAGCACCAGCGCGAACGCGATGTTCTTGCCCGCGAAGTCGAACCGGGCGAACGCGTACGCCGCGAGCGTCCCCAGCACCAGCTGCCCCGCGAGGATGCCGCACACCAGCAGGATCGTGTTGAGGTAGTACCTGTCGAACGGTGCCCCGTTCCACACGGTGACGAAGTTGTCGAACGTCAGCGGCGCCGTCAGGTCCAGCCTGGTGGCCGCGTCGCGGTGGTGCACCGACGCCCACAGCGCGTACACGAGCGGGAAGAGCCAGAGCAGGCCGAGGAGCCACGCCCCGACCGTCTCGAGGCCGCGCGCGAAGGGGGAGGTCGCCGTCGTCATCGGTAGTGCACCCGCCGCTCGAGGACGCCGAACTGCACGACGGCGACGACGCCGAGGATCACCACGAGCGCCAGCGTGAGCGCTCCGGCGTAGCCAGGGTCGAAGAACGTGAACGCGGTGTCGTAGATGTAGTAGAGCAGCAGGTTGGTGGCGTTGTTGGGGCCGCCGCTCGTCATGATGAACAGGTGGTCGATGATCTTGAACGCGTCCGTCACGGCCACGACGAACACGAACAGCGTGGTCGGGGCGAGCAGCGGGAACGTCACACGCCGGAAGTGGTACCACCGCGACGCGCCCTCGAGGGTCGACGCCTCCTCGAGCTCGGGGGAGAGGCTCTGCAGCCCGGCCAGGTAGAAGATCATGAAGAAGCCCGCCAGCTTCCAGATCATCATGACCATCAGCGCGGGCATCGCCGTCGACGGGTCCCCGAGCCAGTTGCGGGTCGGCAGGCCCACCCAGGTGAGCAGCTGGTCGATCGGTCCGATGCCGGGGGAGTAGAAGAAGAGCCAGATGCTGGCGACGGCGACCATCGGCAGGATCGTGGGGGTGAAGTACGCGAGGCGGACGAAGCCACGCCCCTTCAGCTTCCCGTTCACCCAGACGGCCATGAGGATCGCGAGCGCCATCGACGTCGGGACCGTGCCCAGCGCGAACCAGATGTTGTTGACCACGACCTTCCAGAACACGGGGTCGTTGATCATCCGCTCGTAGTTCGCGAACCCGCGGTCCCCGCCGCGCTCCTCGGTGCTGGCGAGCACCGAGGAGATCACGGGGTAGTGCGTGAACGCGACGAGCACGAGGAACGCGGGCGCGAGCAGCGCCCACGCGAACGCCGTGTCGCGCGCCCGGGCGGTGCGCTCGCGACGGGGCACGCCGTGGGTCGCCTCGGCGACGACGTCGATGACCTGGGCCACCGGCAGCTCCTTGGACGAGGTGGTGGTGGGGGCAGGCGCCGCCCTCGGCGCCGCCCCCACCGGGGCCTACTGGGCGTACGGCGCGAGGATCTGGTCGATCTCCTCCTGCAGCCCGGTGAACACGGAGTCGGCGTCCCCGGAGCCGGTCAGGACGGCGGCGATGGCGTCGTTGATCGCCTGAGCGACGCGCTGGTTCTCGTGCGACGTCGTCTCGCCCTGAGCGACCTCGAGCTGGTCCCGCGCCACCGTCGCCTGCGGGAACTCCTCCGCGTAGGTCGCCATGGTGTCGGTCTCCCAGGCGGCGGGGCCGGTGGCGACGTAGCCGGAGTCCATGCTCCACTGGGCCGCTCGCTCGGGCTCGGTGAGGCACCGGGAGAACTCGTACGCAGCCTGCTGGCGCGCGTCGTCGCCCGTGTCGAAGACGTACAGGTTGCCGCCGCCGGTCGGGGAGCCCGGCTCGGTGTTCGCCGGCAGCATGCTCACCCCGAACTCGAACGATGCGTTCGTGCGCACGTTCGTGAGGTTGCCCGTCGTGTGCCACATCATCGCCGTGCGCCCCTGGAGGAAGTCCTCCGGGGTGGAGGCCCACTCCGTGGTGCCGCTCGGCATGACTCCGGACTCGGTGAGGTCGAGCCACCAGTCCATCGCCTCGATGGTGCCGTCGTCGCCCAGGTACTCGACCATCCCGTCGACGCCGGCGGTGTCCTCGACGCCGCTCTGGATCGCCATGGCCTGCAGCATCCAGTTCCCGAACTGCGTCGACGGGATCTCGATGCCGTACTCGGCGACGCCGGCCTCCTGGAGCGCCGCGGCCGTGGTGGCGAGCTCCTCCCACGTGGTCGGCGGTGCCTCCGGGTCGAGCCCCGCCTGCTCGAAGAGCTCCTTGTTGTAGTACTGGACGATCGTCGACCGCTGGAACGGCAGGCTCCACAGCTGCCCCTCGGCCTGCCCGCCGGCGAGGAACCCGGGGAAGAACTGCTCCTCGGTCCAGGAGAGGTCGTCGTCCAGCTCGTCCAGCGGCAGGATGAGGTCGTTGTCCGTCAGCGTGTACAGGTCGGTCGTCAGCAGGACGGCCAGATCGGGTCCGTCGCCCGAGCGGGACGCCGTCTGCGCCTTCGTCATCGTGTCGGCGTAGGACCCTGCGTAGACGGCCTCGACCGAGACGTCGCCGAGCTCGGTCTCGCACTGCGCGACGAGGTCGTCCACGACCTCCTGCAGCGGGCCGCCGACGGCGATCGGGTAGTACATCGTGAGGTCCACCGGACCGTCGCCCCCGCCGCCGTCTTCACCGCCGCCGGAGCAGGCGCTGAGTGCGAGCGCGCCGGCCGCCGAGGCGGCGAGCACGATGGCGGCGTGTCGTCGTGTCGTTCTCATCGCGCGTTTCCTGTTCTCTCGAGGGGTGCGGGGTCGTCGTCGGCCCCGGCGAGCCGGCGCCCGCTGGTGTGGTCGAAGTACCGGACGTCGTCGTGCGCGACGGCGAGCCGCACGTGAGCGCCGTCGGCCACCCGGACGATCCCGGGCAGCCGGGCCACGACCTGCTCGCCCGGCGCGAGGTCGACGGTGAGCAGCGTCTCGGCGCCGAGGATCTCGCTGAGGCGGACGGTGCCGGCGAGCGGTGCCGCGGCGTCGTCGGTCAGGGCGAGCGACTCGGGCCGCACACCGACGGTGAGGCGGCCGTCGGCGAGGCCGTGGGTGGCGACGGCGGTGGGGATCGGCAGCCCGGCGCCGTCGCCGGCGAGCCGGAGCCCGGCCTCGTCGAGCCGGCCGGGCAGCAGGTTCATCGGCGGCGAACCGATGAAGGCCGCCACCCCGGCGTCCGCCGGGTCCGTGTACAGGTCGACCGGAGAGGCCGCCTGCGCCACGTTCCCGTCGCGCATGACGACGACATGGTCGGCCATCGTCATGGCCTCGACCTGGTCATGGGTCACGTAGAGCACGGTGAGGCCGAGGCTGCGCTGGAGCTCGCGCAGCTCGACGCGCATCTGGTGGCGCAGCCGGGCGTCGAGGTTCGACAGCGGCTCGTCCATGAGCACGACCTTCGCGTCGCTCACGAGCGCGCGGGCGAGAGCGGTCCGCTGCCGCTGCCCGCCGGACAGCTGGCTGGGCCGCCGCTTGAGGTAGGCCTCGAGCCCGACGCGCTCGGCGGCGTCGCGCGCCTTCGCCTCCCGCTCCGCCTTCGGCACCTTGCGCACGCGCAGCCCGAACACGATGTTCTCGAGCACGGTGAGGTGCGGGTACAGCGCGTAGTTCTGGAACACCATGGCGATGTGACGCTTGGCGGCGGGGACCTCGTTCACGCGGACGCCTTCGATGAGCACGTCGCCGCTCGTGGCGGACTCCAGCCCGGCGACGATCCGGAGCGACGTCGACTTGCCGCAGCCCGAGGGGCCGAGCAGGACGACGAACTGGCCGCTCCCGGCACGGATGTCGATCCCGTGCAGGACTGTCGTCTCCCCGGCGCCCGGGTCGGGGAACGTCTTGACGACGGCCCTCAGCTCGACGTCGGACATCTGGCCTCCGTGGGTGTACTCCGATGTACTTCTGCCCGGCCGCGACGCGCCGCCGCGGACTGGGGCCAACGTAGACTAAATCGATTAAGATCGTCAACGACGCGACCGACAGGAGCAGACGAGTGGGAGATCGGCCGAGCATCCGCGACGTGGCGCGCGAGGCGGGAGTCTCGACGGCGCTCGCCAGCTTCGCGCTCAACGACCGGGACGGCGTCGCAGCCGCCACCAAGGAGCGCATCCTCGAGGTGGCCAGCCGGTTGGGCTACCGGGCCGACCCGGTGGCTCGCGCCTTGCGCACGGGGTCCACCGACACGTTCGGACTCATGATCCGGAACATGCGCAACCCGCTGTTCCTCGAGATCATCCGGGGTGCCCAGGCCGCCGCGACGGCGCGCGGGGCGACGATCCTCGCCGTCGACTCCGACTACTCCGCGGAGCGGGAGCACGAGCACCTCGAGCACCTCGCCGCGCGCCGCGTCTCGGGCCTGGCCATCGCCCCGGTCGGGACCGGGGAGGCCGTCCGTACCTGGCGGGCGCTGAGCCCCGCGGCGACGACCGTGGTGCTCAACGCCGTCACCGAGCCCGATCCCGCCGTCAGCCGGGTCACGCCGGACAACGTCTCCGCGGTGCGCCAGGCCGTCGACCACCTCGCGGGCCTCGGCCACCGGGAGATCACGTTCCTCACCGCGCCGGCCGGCGTCGTCGCCGACACCGACCGCGTGGAGGCGTTCTTCGCCCGCTGCGCAGAGATCGGCGTGCGGCCTGACGCCGTCGAGGTGGCGCTGAGCATCGACGGCGTCGAGACCCGGACCGCGGAGCTGCTCGCGAGCGATCGCCCCCCGACGGCGATCGTCACGAACTCCGACTTCACCGCGCACGCCGTCTACCGCGCGGCGCGCGCACGGAACGTGCGGATCGGCGCGGAGCTGTCCGTCGTCGGCCACGACGACCTCACGACGTCGGAGCTCCTCGACCCGCCTCTCACGACGCTGCGTCTGGATCGGCATGCGCTCGGCGCCGCCGTCTTCGAACGACTGGCCGACGGGCCGTCGCTCGGCGACCACGTCGAGCCCGTCGAGCTGGTCGCGCGAGGGTCCACGGCGCCGCCGGCGCGCTGAGCGCGGGGTCGTCAGCGCGGGTCGGGCAGCCACAGCTCGACGTTCCGGTCGTCGGCGGCGCCCTCGGCGTCGAAGCCGCCGACGGAGCCGGGGTCGTTCGCCGCGAGCTCCCGGTGCCAGGCCGCGAGCTCGAGCGGGGAGGCGAGCCCGTCGGGTCGCGCGGCGGCGTCGTGGTCGAGCACCGTCGAGACGACCGCGAGGGAGCCGGCGCCGTCGTCGACGATCTCGAGCAGCCGCACCTGGGACGGCCACTCCATCACCGACGCCGTGGTGATCTCCCAGAACCCGTTCCCGGGCGCCCCGGCGGGCGGGTGGCAGGGCCGCACCCGATGCACGTGCACGTGTCCGGTGACCCAGGCGACGACGCCGGGGTAGCGGTGGAGGAGGGCCGCCACCTCCTCGCCCAGGACGCGCCGGCCGGCGTCGGGCTGTCCGGCGGGCACCGCCAGGTCGTTCGTCATGGACGTGCGCGGGTGGTGCGAGGTGACGACGACGAGGCGCTCGGCGCGGCCGGCGGCGTCGTGCACCTCCTCCAGCGCCTCGCGCAGCCAGGCGAGCTGCCGGGAGTCGATCGAGCCCTCGAAGCCGCCGGCGGGGTTCGTCGTGTCGAGCGTGACGATGCGCAGCCCGGGGATGCCGTCGTAGGCGTAGTACGCGGTGCCGTCCGCGACGTTCCGCTCGGTGAAGCCGTGGCTGTGCGCGCCGTCGACGGCCGCGGCGTGCGCCCCGACGAACTCGGCGCGGGGAACGCCGCGCCGGTCCGCGTCGGCGGTCACGCGCTCCGCGCGCCCGGCGAAGAAGCTCGCCGGCGCTGCGAAGAAGTCGCCGAACGGCTCCTCGACGTCGATGACCTTCCGGTTCCCGACCGAGATCGCCGTGAGTTCCTCGGAGTTCGGCACGCGGCCCTGCACCAGACCGTCGTGGTTCCCGAAGCACGACAGCCACGGCACGGAGAGCCCGGTCGCCCGGAACGGGCGCAGGCCCGCGGCCACGAGCCCGGGGACGGTCGGGTAGCCGTGCGCTCGGCCCCAGTCGTTGGCCGGGTCGTCCGGCGCCCACGCCCACTCGAAGCGGCCGTCCTGCACCCCCTCGTACGCCGGGCCGCCGGAGTCCATGCGGACCTCGCCGCCGCTCATGAGCCGCAGGAAAGCGCGGACCTCGTTGAGCTGCATGTTGTCGACGTTGTCGCCGGTCGTGAACGCGAGCTGCAGCTCGGCGCCGGTGAGCGGGCTCCGGCCGGCGGCGTTGATCGCGCGGACCAGCGCCTCGGTCGCATGCGCGGCGAGCACCTCCTGCGGCCGCTGCATGGGCAGGAGGAGCCGGGTGTCCGCTCGGCAGCCGAACCGGTGCACCGCCTCGAGCCGGGACGGCGACTGCACGTCGAGCAGCTGGACGTCCGTCAGGTGGGCGAGGTAGGCCACGCTCCGGGGCGACCCCGACCTCGCGTTCTCCGAGAGACGGCCCTCCGCGGCGGGCAGCAGGTCCCGGCGTGCGAGGTGCGGCTCACCGGGCCCGGGCACGAGTCCGTGGTACGCCTGCGTCCGCCCCCGCCGCAGGGCGGGTCCCCGCCGGAGGGTCGAGGCCTCAGTACGCATACAGGTCCCGCAGCAGGAGGTTCACGGGCACTCGGGTGGCGTCGGGGGTCCCGGCGATGACGGCGATCGAGTCGCCGTCGTTGTTGAGGACGGTGCGCGTGCCGCCGTTGTAGTAGGCGTCGGGCGCGTTCGTGCCCGAGGCCGTGTAGACGCGCAGCGTGCCTCCCGGCGGGATGACGTAGCCCTCGCCGATCGCGAGCCGGTTGATGACGGCGTCCTGGAGCGTCCATCCCGAGACGTCGACGGGCGCGTCGGTCGTGTTCGTGAGCACCACGTGCTCGCCGGTCTCCGGCTGCAGGTCGTCGCCCGGCACGTTCGCGTTGACCTCGGCGACCTCGATGCCGTTCGCCAGGGGCAGCGGGTCGCGTCCGGCCTCGAGGCGGGCCAGGGTCCCCGGGAAGTCGGTGATGATGCCGTCGACGCCCAGGTCGATCATGCGCTGCATCGCGTCGGGCGCGTTCACCGTGTACACGTTGAGGTCGAGCCCGAAGCCCTGGACACGCGCCACGTCGGCGTCCGCGAGCAGCCGGTAGTTCGTGACGACGCCGTCCGCCCAGGTCGCCCACTCCGCGAGGGTGGCGTCGTCGGGCACAGCACCGACCTGCAGCACCGGGACCGCCGGAGCGAGCTCGTGGAACGCGCGCAGCGAGGTCTCGTCGAAGGAACTGACGACCACGAGGCCTCGGTCGACGAGGCGCTGCCAGAGCGGGTCGGTGGCGAGGGCGTCGGCGAGCACCTGCTCGACGCCGGGGGAGTTCTCGGGCGACTTGAGCTCGATGTTGATGCCGGAGCTGCCGCCGGCGATCCAGGCCGCGTCGCGCAGGCCGGGTATCCGCGTGCCGGTGTACAGGTCGTCGAAGTACGACCCGGCGTCGAGACGGCGCAGCTCGTCCCAGGTGAACGAGGTGATCGGGTCGGTGGCGCGGTCGGGGAAGACGTCCTCGACGTCGGTGGTCCGTGCCGGCGTGGCGTCGTGGAACAGGAACGGGACGTCGTCGGCGCTCAGCTGGACGTCGATCTCGATCCAGTCGGAGCCCTGCACGCGGCCCATGAGGAACGAAGGCACTGTGTTCTCGGGGCTGAGTCCGCCGCTGCCGCGGTGGCCCGTGATCTCGACGCCGCCGTCGCCGCGCTCCGTGGTGGTCGGTGCTGCGGCGGCCGAGGTGCTCCCGACGAGCGCGAGTGCAGCTGTTGCGAGCGGGACGCCCCATCGCGCCACCCGTGTGGTCCGAACCTGCATGGCCTTCTCCTCCGCGTCGAGGTCCGCCGTGCGAAGCGCGACGGCGTGCGGCAGCGACCCTACCTAAATCGTTTAAGACCTGGCAAGGGCGACATCTGCCCCGCGACCTGTCGCATGTGGCGGTGTGTGAGCCGATGAGACCGCCCCTTGCGCCAACTGGCACGTTTCAACCGGTGGGCGGAGCGGGCCATCCCCGCACCGCCGCGGACCGGACCGGCAGCACGTCAAGCCGAGCGGCGCAGCACCAGATGAGTGGTGAGCAGCACCGGCGAGGCGACGTCGCGCCCGGCGATCTGGTCGAGGACCATGTGCACGGCTCGAGTCGCCATGTCGATGACCGGGTTCACCACGGTGGTGAGCGGCGGGTGGGTCTGCGACGCGAGCTCGAGATCGTCGTAGCCGATGACGGCGACGTCGTCCGGCACGTTCCGGCCGTGCGCGGCGATGATCGGCAGCGCGCCGGCGGCCATGCGGTCGCTCGCGGCGAACACCGCGTCGAGCTCGGGGTGCGCTGCCATGAGACGGTCGGCGGCGGCGGCGCCCCCGGCCAGCGTGAAGTCGGCCACGACCGGCTCCGGTGCGTCGAGGCCCGCCGCCGCGAGCGCCGTGCGCCAGCCGGCGAGCCGGTCGACGCCCGCGCTCATGTCCTGCGGGCCGGCGATGAGACCGATCCGGCGGCGACCCTGGGCGATGAGGTGCTCGACGGCGAGGCGCGCCCCGGCGACGTTGTCGACGTCCACGTACGGCACGTCGGCGTCGGGTGCGAGCGGGCGCCCGACGTACACCGACGGCAGCCCGATCTCCCGCAGGGTCACGGCCAACGTGTCGGCCTGGTGGTGGGAGACGACGATCGCGCCGTCGGTGTGCCCGCCCCGCAGGTACCGCTCGACCCGGCCGACGTCGTGCCGGCCCTGCCCCACGAGCAGCACGGCCTGGATGTCGGTCGCCGCGAGCGCCGAGGTCACGCCCCGCAGCGTGACGGCGAAGAACGGGTCGGAGAACACCCGGTCGTCGGACTCGGGGACGACGACGGCGATCGAGTCCGTGCGCCTGGTCACGAGGGAGCGCGCGGCCCGGTTCGGCGAGTACCCGAGCTCGGCGACGGCGCGCCGGACGGCGTCCATCGCCTCCGGGCTCACGCGCAGCCCGCCGTTGAGCGCGCGTGACGCCGTCGCCCGCGACACCCCGGCCAGTCGTGCGACCTCGACGAGCGTCGGCGCCGTGCGCCGGCCCTCGTCCGTCCCCGCCATGTCCTTGTCCATCACGACCCTGTGTCCATCCCCGTACCCGCCACGACCGTGTGCCCGGCGACGCCGCGCCTCATCGAGCGCCGTCGACGCCCAGCTCGCCGGAGCGTGCCACCGACGAGTACCACAACGCGCTCCCCTTCGGGGTGCGTCGCAGCGTGTCGTAGTCGACGCGCACGATCCCGAACCGCTTGGAGTACCCGAACGCCCACTCGAAGTTGTCGAGGAGCGACCAGAGGAAGTATCCGCGCACGTCGGCCCCGGTCTGGATCGCCTCGTGCACGGCGGCGAGGTGCGCCGCGACGTAGTCTCGCCGTTCGACGTCGTCCACGAGCCCGTCCGAGTCCGGCTCGTCGTCGTACGCCGCCCCGTTCTCGGTCACCACGAGCGCCGTCCCGGCCGGGCGGGCGTACTCGGTGTCGATCCGCACGAGCAGGTCGCGCAGCGCGTCCGGGTGCACCTCCCAGTCCATCGCCGTGCGTGCGGCGGCCGTGTCGACCACGCGCACGTCGCGTGCCCCCACCCACGGCGAGCGCACGGTGTGCGCTGCCGCATCGCCGGAACCGCCGTCCTCGACGTCGCTGGGAACGTCGCCGAGGGAGACGCCGCCCCGGACGCCGTCGGCGGTGACGACGCTCGCCGTGTAGTAGTTCACCCCGAGCACGTCGATCGGCGCGGCGATCGTGGCGAGGTCGCCGTCCCGGACGACGTCGGGCCACACGTCGGCGAGGTCGACCAGCGCGTCCGCGGGGTAGGACCCGCGGAAGATCGGGTCGAGGAACAACCGGTTCTGCAGGGCGTCCATGCGCCGTACGGCGTCGAGGTCGGCGGCGGAGTCGGGGTCCGCGGGCCAGAAGTGCGAGTGGTTGAGCGTGATCCCGAGGCTGGCGTCCGCGTCCCGCTCCCGCAGCGCCGTGATGCCGAGACCGTGCGCGAGCAGCAGGTGGTGCAGGGCCGCTAGGGCCGCGCTGTCGTCCCGACGACCGGGCGCGTGCTGCCCGCCGGCGTACCCGAGGAACGCGGAGCACCACGGCTCGTTGAGCGTGGTCCAGTGCCGCACCCGGTCGCCCAGAGCCTCGTGGGTGGCGAGCGCGTAGTCGACGAACAGCTGGGCGACGTCGCGGTTCGTCCACCCGCCCTGCTCCTCGAGCGTCTGCGGCAGGTCCCAGTGGTACAGCGTGAGCCACGGGGTGATGCCCGCCTCGAGGAGCGCGTCGACGAGGCGCGAGTAGAAGTCGAGGCCGGCGCGGTTCGGTGCGCCGCCGTCGGGGCAGATGCGCGCCCACGACGTCGAGAAGCGGTACGCGCCCAGCCCGAGTTCCGCCATCAGCTCCACGTCGGCGGCGTACCGGTGGTAGTGGTCGGTGGCCACGCTGCCGTCGTCGCCGCCGACGACGGCGCCCGGGACGCGGGCGAAGGCGTCCCAGATCGAGTCGGCGCGGCCGTCCTCCCACGCCGCGCCCTCGATCTGGAACGCCGCCGTCGCGGAGCCCCAGAGGAAGTCGGCGGGGAAGCGGCGCACCACGCCGCCCCGGGCGGTGGTGCTCGCCGTGACGTCGGCGGTGGAGCTGGTCACAGGTGGGCCTCGCAGGTCGGGGAGGGGCACGCAGGCGTGCCGGGGCGGGGGGTGGCCGGGCGCGTCATCCCTTGACCGCGCCCTGCATGATGCCGCTCACGAGCTGCTTCCCGGCGACGATGAACAGCACGAGGAGCGGGACGGTCGTCAGGAGCACGCCGGCCATCACGAGGGAGTAGTCGGTGAAGTAGTTCGCCTGCAGCAGCTGCACCGCCATCGGCAGCGTCGGGTTCGCCGACGTCAGGATGATGAACGGCCAGAAGAACGCCGTCCAGTGCGTGACGAACGTGAACAGCCCGAGCATCGCCGCCGCGGGTCGCGCCGCGGGCAGTGCCACGTGCCAGAACGTCCGGATCATCGAGGCGCCGTCCACGCGGGCCGCCTCGATGAGCTCGTACGGCAGCGCCTGCTCGAGGTACTGCGTCATCCAGAACACGCCGAACGCCGAGACCATCGCCGGGATGATCACGCCGAGGATGTTGTTGTTGATCCCCAGCTCGGTGAACAGGATGAACATCGGCACGATGCCGAGCTGCGTCGGGACGGCCATCGTCGCGATGACGAACACGAGCAGCGGTCCGCGGCCCTTGTAGCGCAGCTTCGCGAACGAGTAGCCGGCGAGCGTCGAGAACGCGACCACCGACAGCGCGGCGGCGGTCGAGATGACGACGGAGTTGAGGAACGCGCGGCCCCACGGGATCGTCCCGTCGAACAGCGTCGCGACGTTGTCGAAGAAGTTGCCCTGCGGGAGCAGCTGGGGGATGGGCTCCTGGGCGATCGTGACGGCGTCCGAGGAGCCGAGCTGGATCGTGTAGTACAGCGGGTACGCGGAGCCGAGGATGACGACGACGAGGATCGCGTACGTCAGCCAGCCGGGACGGCGGTTGGTGCCGCCGGTGCGCCGGCCGCGGCGCCGCCCGGCCCACCTCGCCGCACCGGGGCCGGCGGTCTGAGCGATGACGGGGAGCGAGGTCATGCCGACTCCTTGCTCGTGAGTGAGGCGCGTGCGGCGTCGGTGACGAGCCGGGCGCGACCCCTGCGGGCGCCGTCGCCGGTCGAGATCCGCCGCGTGATGAGGAAGTTGATGCTCGCGACCACGACGATGATGAGGAAGAGCAGCCACGCGATCGCGGCGGCCCGACCGAAGTTCTTCTGATTGCCCCAGCCGACGTCGTACATGTACATCGCGATGGTCATCCAGTTGCGGGACGGGCCGCCGAGGCCCTGGCCGTCGTACATCCGCGGCTCGTCGAAGATCTGCAGGCCGCCGATGGTCGAGGTGATGACCACGAAGATGATCGTGGGCCGCAGCTGGGGCACGGTGACGGAGAAGAACTGCCGCATCCGCCCGGCGCCGTCGATGATCGCCGCCTCGTACAGGTCACGCGGGACCGCCTGCATCGCGGCGAGGAAGATGAGCGTGTTGTAGCCCGTCCAGCGGAAGTTCACCATCGTCGCGATCGCGACGTGGCTCGTCAGGCGGTCGGAGTGCCAGCCGAGCGGCTCGAGACCGATCGTGGTGAGCAGGGCGTTCGCGAGGCCGGAGTCGTCGGCGAAGACGCGGCCGAAGATGAGGCCGACGGCGACCGGCGCCACGACGAACGGCAGCAGCACACCCATCCGCCAGAACGTCTTGGCCCGCAGGTTGGCGTCGAGCACGGCGGCGAGCGCGATCGCGGCGACGACCTGCGGCACGCTCGAGAACAGGAAGATGCTGAACGTGTTGACGATCGACTTGACGAAGTTCGGCTGGGCGAAGACGTCAGCGAAGTTCTGCAGTCCGACGAACTCGCCCTGCCCGCCGAGCAGGTTCCACTCGTGCACCGACACGAACGCCGTGTACAGCAGGGGGAACAGCCCGGTGATGGCGAACAGCAGGAAGAACGGCGAGATGTACAGGTACGGCGAGACCTTGACGTCCCACCGGCCCATGCGCTGGCGGAAACCGATGCGGCGTGCCTCGGTGGGACGCTCGCGCGTCGGGGTCGGACGGCCGGGGGTGACGACGGCCATTCCAGCTCCTTCTCCTCGGGGCGCCGGCGGGGGAGTGGACCGTCGGGTCCACACCCCCGCCGGCTGGCGAACGGGTTGATGAGCGGCGGCTACAGACCGAGGTCCGTGTACGCCTGCTCCGCCGTCTGCCAGGCCGTCTCGGCGTCCTGCTCGCCGGTGACGTCGACCCGCAGGATCGCGTCCTGCACCGTCTGGTGGATCGCGAAGTAGTTCGGACCCTTGAACGGGATGAAGCCGAGCTCGTCGACGCCCAGCGCGCGGTTGGAGAAGATCTCACCCGCGGGCGCGTCGTTGAAGAACGGGTTCGTGTACTCGGTGAGTGCCGGGTCGGTGTACGCGTCGACCTGGCTCGGGAACGTCCCGGCGTTCTGGAACGCCA
Source organism: Beutenbergia cavernae DSM 12333 (assembly GCF_000023105.1). NCBI lineage: Bacteria > Bacillati > Actinomycetota > Actinomycetes > Micrococcales > Beutenbergiaceae > Beutenbergia > Beutenbergia cavernae. The sequence continues at coordinate 3,169,876 of NC_012669.1, read as the reverse complement.
GGACCTGCGTCTCGGGCGACGTCAGCCAGTTCGCCAGCGCGATCGCCTCCTCGACGTGCTCACCGCCCGCGGGGACCGTCAGGTAGGAGCCGCCCCAGTTGCCGCCGCCACCGGGGAAGACGTCGGCGATGTCCCAGCCCTCGACGCCGGCCGCGTTGCCCTCGATCGGGCCCTGCATCCACGGCGGGCAGAGCTGGGTGGCCCAGGCGTCGCTCTGCCACCCTGCGGTCCAGTCCTCCTGCCACTGCTCCATCCCGGCGGACAGACCGTCGTCGGTGGCCTGCATGACGGCGTCGTACGCCTCCCGAACCTCGGGGTTCGTCAGACCGATCGGGGTGCCGTCGGCCTCCTCGTAGGCGAACTCGATCTGGTTGACCATGCCCTGGTAGATCGACGTGCCGACGTCGAACCACGCGGACTCGCTGTTGGCGACGAACTCGCGCCCGACCTCGAAGTACGTCTCCCACGTGGCGTCCTCGCCGCCGAGCAGCTCGGCGACCTCCGCGCGGTCGGTGGGCAGGCCGGCCGCCTCGAACAGGTCGGCCCGGTAGCAGATGGCCTGCGGCCCGGTGTCGGTGCCGTAGCCGAGCAGGCGACCGTCCTCGGTCGTGGCCGCCGCCGTCTTCGACTCGAGCCAGCGGCCCTCGACTGACGGGTCGGACAGGTCGGCGAAGTTGTCGGGGTACTGGATGAACTCGCTCCACCAGTCGAGCTCGATGGCCTCGATGTCCGAGAGACCCTCGCCGCCGGCGGCGATGTTCGTGGTGAGGTTCGCGCGGGCGTCCTCGGCGCGCGCGGCGAGGACGTGCTCGACGGTGATGCCGGGGTTCTCCTCCTCGTACAGCGCGAGGAGCTCGTCGGTGTAGCCGAAGTCGTTGAACGTCGAGACGGTGAGCGTGATCTCCTCACCTCCACCGGGCTCCTCGGCGTCGGGGGTCTCGTCGTCGCCCCCTCCGGACGAGCAGGCCGCCAGGACCAGGGCGAGCGCGGCGGTGCCGGCGAGACCGGCTGACGCGCGGATGCGGGTAGTGCGCACGGGGTGACTCCTTCGTCGTCGGGGCGGCGAGCGTGCCACCCGGTTCTCTCACTGCGTGCCGCGTCGCCGCGACCAGTGGTGAGAGCGCTCCCAAGGGCGATCGTGCGACGCTCCATGGGAGCGCTCTCACGGTGGGTGAAGCGTGTCCCACGGCTGCGGCCGACGTCAAGCCGGAGCGGCCGGAAACCGGGTCACGAGTTGGTCACGGACCCACGCGATCGGGCGTGGTGCGCTCCGGAGTGGACGAGACGCCGCGCCGCAAGGGTCTTGACCATGCGTGTGGCGCATGCTTGGGTCTGGCCATGCGTCATAGCCAAGGGCGGCTACCGAACCGCACCGATGTCCCCGAACCACGGGCCGAACGGCTCGCCGTCGTCGCGGCACAGGACCGACGGGAGTACACGACCCAGACGCATGACGCCGACCTCGTGGTGGTCGGCGGCGGACTGGCGGGGAGCTGCGCGGCGATCACCGCGGCCCGTGCCGGCATGCGGGTCGTCCTGGTGCAGGACCGGCCGGTCCTGGGCGGCAACTCCTCGTCGGAGGTCCGCCTGTGGATCCTCGGCGCGACAGCACACATGGGCAACAACAACAGGTTCGCCCGGGAGGGCGGCGTCGTCGACGAGGTGCTGGTCGAGAACACGTACCGCAACCGGGACGGGAATCCCGTCATCTTCGACACGATCCTGCTCGAGAAGGTCGTCGAGGAGCCGGGCATCACGCTGCTGCTCAACACGGCGATGGTCGACGTCGAGATGGCCGACACCGGCGACGAGACCCACCGGATCGCCGGAGTGACGGCGTTCTGCAGCCAGAACTCCACGCGGTACGAGATCACCGCCCCGTACTTCCTCGACGCGAGCGGCGACGGCGCGCTCGGGTTCCTGGCGGGCGCTGCGTTCCGGATGGGTGCGGAGGCGAGCGCGGAGTTCGGCGAGAAGTTCGCCCCGACGGACGACTACGGGCACCTCCTCGGCCACTCGATCTACTTCTACAGCAAGGACGTCGGCCACCCGGTGCGGTTCACGCCGCCGTCCTACGCGCTCGCGGACCTGAGCGAGATCCCGCGGGCGCGCAGCTTCGCCACCAACGTCGACGGCTGCCGCCTGTGGTGGATCGAGTGGGGCGGCCGCCTCGACACCGTGCACGAGACCGAGACGATCAAGTGGCGGCTGTGGCAGGTCGTGTACGGCGTGTGGAACCACCTCAAGAACTCGGGCGAGTTCCCCGACGCCGAGAACCTGACGCTCGAATGGGTCGGCACGATCCCGGGCAAGCGGGAGAGCCGTCGGTTCGAAGGGCTGCACATGCTGCGGCAGGACGACGTCCTCGACCAGACGCAGCACGCCGACGCCGTGGCCTTCGGCGGCTGGTCGATCGACCTGCACCCGGCGGACGGGGTGTTCAGCGAGAAGCCCGGCTCGAACCACCTGCACGCGCGCGGCACGTACCAGATCCCGTACCGCTGCCTGGTCAGCCGCGACGTCGACAACCTGTTCCTGGCCGGCCGGATCATCTCGGCGAGCCACGTCGCGTTCGGGTCGACGCGGGTCATGGCCACCGGGGCGCACGGCGGACAGGCGGCGGCGACGGCGGCCGCCCTGTGCCTGCGCGAGGGGCTGCTGCCGGCGCAGCTCCTGGCCCCCGACCTCATGGCCGAGCTCCAGCGCGAGCTGCTCCGCACCGGCCAGCACATCCCGCAGCACGCCCTGGACGACCCGGACGACCTGGGCCGGTCCGCCAGGATCACGGCGAGCTCCGAGTACGTCCTCGGCTCCCTGGCCGCGGCGGGCGCGCCGGTGGCCCTCGACGTCGACCGCGGCCAGCTCCTTCCGCTGGAGGCCGGTCCGGTGCCGCAGGTCGGCCTCCGGGTGGACGTCGCGGCACCCACGACGCTGCGTGTCCAGCTGCGTCGCGGCGCGCGGGCCGACGACTACACGCCGGACCAGGTGGTCGGGGAGTGCGCGATCGACCTCGAGCCGGGCGAGCAGCTCGTCAAGGTCGACCTCGACGCCGAGCTGGACGAGCCGGCGTACGTCGTCCTGTGCCTGCTCGCGAACCCCGATGTCGCCGTGCACGCCTCGGACCTCGTGGTGACCGGGCTCGTCCCGCTGCGCCACGGAGGCGACCAGGTCGCCGACGACCGGATCGGTCAGCCCGGCCTGGAGTTCTGGACGCCGGTGCGCCGCCCAGCCGGCCGCAACATCGCGCTCACGCTCGACCCGCCCGTCCGGCTCGGTCCGCCGGCGGCTGTGAGCAACGGCGTGGATCGACCGAGCGGCTCCGGCAACGCCTGGATCGCCGCGCCGGACGACCCGACGCCGACCCTGCGGCTCACCTGGGACGAGCCTCAGGTCGTCGGCCGGGTGGAGCTGCGGTTCGACACCGACTTCGACCACGCGATGGAGTCGGTGCTGTACACGCACCCGGAGGATGCGATGCCGCAGTGCGTCAGCGCCTTCACCGTCCGGGCCGACGGGCGGGTGCTGGCCGAGGTCGAGGACCACCACCAGAGCGCGTACCGGCTGGTCCTGGACACCCCGGTCACCACGTCGGACCTGACGGTCGAGGTGCGCGGGGTGCACGGCAACGCGCCGGCCTCCCTGTTCGCCGTCCGGTGCTACAGCGACCCCGATCACCGCATCGTGCGCGATCCCGGGCGTGAGACGGCGATCGCGACAGCCGGCCTCCCATGACGGTGCCGCAGCTGCCGGGGGCGACGCGCAACCAGGCCCTGGCCCGCGGGCTGCACGTACTGCAGATGGTCGTCGACGAGGATGCGCCCCTGACCGGCACCGAGGTGGCGCGCAGGCTGGGCGTCCACCAGAGCTCGGCGTCGCGGATCCTCGCCACGCTCACCGAGATCGGCTATCTCCGCAAGAACGACGCCGGTGCGTTCGCGCCCGACTACGGCGTGTTCGCACTGGCGTCGGCCGCGACCCGGGTGTCGCTCCTGCGCACGGCGCGCGGGCCGATCGAGGCGTTCGCCGCCGACCACCCGGACTTCATGCTGGCGATGTCGATGCTGTGGCGCGACGAGCTGATCTACCTGCTCCGCGTCCGCCACGGCACGGAGACGGTCACGTTCTGGTCGGGTCACTTCCCGTTCAACGTCTCGGTCCTGGCGCTCAAGCTCGTGCTGGACCTGCCCGAGGAGGAGGCCCTCGAGATCCTGCGCGCCTCCCGCCGTCGCGACGGATGGGGAGGTGACCCCGCCGTCGTCGCGGACACGGAGGAGGGCGTGCTGGCCGCGGCCCGCGAGCTCCTCGCCGACGACGTCCTCATCCTGGAGAACTGGCTCGCGCCCCACCACATCGCCGGCGCCATCGATCTCGTCACGCCGGAGCCGCACCCCGTCGCCCTCGCGCTCGTGGACGTCACAGGTTCCGTGGGTCCGGACAAGCTGAAGGTCCTTCTCCACCAGGCCCGCCGCGCCGTCGAGCAGAGCTTCTGACCGTATCGCCGCCCTACCCGCTCCACCGTCCACGGAACATCACTCAACGAGGAGACCATGATGACCCACCGATCACAGCTCGGACGCCGCACGTTCCTGGGCGGCGCCGGCGTCGCCGCAGCAGCCGCCAGCCTGTCAGCGTGCAACCTCGCGGGCGGAGGCAGCGGAGGCGGAGGCGGGGGCGGCGGAGGCGGGGGCGGAGGCGGAGGTGCCACCCTGAACGTCTGGGGCGGCGTGCCGAACGAGACCGGCCCGGACGACCTGTGCGCCGCGTTCATGGACGAGTTCCCCGACATCCAGGTGACCTACACCCGGTACGTCAATGACGAGGACGGCAACCTCAAGCTCGACACGTCCTTGACCGGCGGCGCGGGCATCGACGTGTTCTTCAGCTACAACCCGGCGCGCCTGTTCCAGCGCGCCGACGCCGGGCTCGCGATCGACCTGACCGACAAGATCGCCGCCGAGGACGACTTCGCGGAGTTCAGGGCGGACGCCGACCCGGCCGCGAACTACGTCCGGGACGGCCAGGTGTTCGCGATCCCGGCCGCCCGCGCACCCGCGCACGTGTACATCAACAAGCAGATGCTGGACGCCGCCGGCATCACCCTCGGCGCGACCTGGACCGTCGAGGAGTTCGTCGACGTCGCCCGGCAGCTGACCGGCGACGGTGTGTTCGGCACGCTCAACTACCCGTCGCAGGCCCGGGTGTTGCTCGGACCGGACTACCGCTACGCGGACGACGGCGCCCGGACCAACTTCGCCGACCCGTGGTTCGCCACCGAGCTCGAGCTGGGACTCGCGCTGCAGGCCGAGGGCGTGCAGATGGACCAGCAGACGATCATCGCCGAACAGCTCCAGACCTTCAGCCAGAACCCGTACATCGCCGGCCGCGTGGCGATGCTGATCGCGTCCGGTCAGATCATCCGCTCGATCAACGACACGAACGAGTACCCGCACGACTTCCAGACGTACTGCATGCCGCTCCCGACGCCGGACCCGAGCATGACGGCGTGGAACACCGGGCAGCGCGGCGACCTGATCTCGATCAACCCGGAGTCGGACTACCAGGACGAGGCGTGGGAGCTGGCGAAGTTCTGGATGCGGAACGCCGCGCAGTTCATGACCCGAGGCGGCCGTCTCCCGGCACTGGTGGGCGACACCAGCGAGGACCAGATCCTGGCCGACCTGCTCAGCGAGAACGCCGAGGAGCTGTACGACGTCGAGTCGTGGCGCTCGATGCTGTTCAGCCCCGACCTCATCCTCCCGGTCGACTCCATCTTCACCGCGGGCACCCAGCTCGACCAGATCACACTGACCCTGACCGACGAGGTGCTGCTCGGCGACCGCACCGTCGAGTCGTGGGTCACGGAGGCTGTGGCGCAGGGGGACGCCGCGATCGCGAACGGCGGGGCGTGATGCGTCGTCGTCGGCACGAGAGCGACCGGTCGTGACTGTCGCGGCAGGCCAGGTCGCGGTCGCCGCGAGCGCCTCCCCCGGGGCCGGGCCGCGCCGCAAGCGGCTCGGCCCCGGCGGGATGTCGCCGACGATCGGCTGGCTGTTCATCCTGCCGAACCTGCTCGGGTTCCTGGCCTTCACGCTGGTCCCGCTGGTGAGCGGCATCGCGATCACCTTCACGGACTGGAACGTGGTGTCCGGCCTGGAGGGGATCACGTTCATCGGGGTCGACAACTTCGTCGCGCTGATCTCGGACGACAAGGTCTGGCGGGCGGTGGGTCGCACCTTCCTCTACGCCGGGATCGGCGTGCCCTTGACGATGGCCGGTGGGCTCGTCATCGCCCTGTGCCTCAACGGGCCGGTGTTCGGGCAGGCGGTGCTGCGGGCGATCTTCTTCGTGCCGCACATCGTGAGCTCCATCGCGATCGGCTTCGTCTGGTTGGTGCTGCTGCACCCCACAGCGGGCCTCGTGAACCAGGGTCTGGGAAATCTCGGGGTCGCCGACCCTCCGGCCTGGCTCGTGGACCAGCAGTGGAGCCTGATGTCGCTGATCCTCATCACGTCGTGGGCGGGCATGGGGTTCCACTCGGTGATCTTCCTGTCCGCGCTGCAAGCGATGCAGCCTGACCTCTACGAGGCGGCTGAGCTCGACGGCGCCGGCCGGGTGAGGAAGTTCTGGACCATCACCTGGCCGGCTCTGCTTCCGACGACGACGTTCCTGCTGATCATGTCGATGATCGGCCACTCACAGGGATTCGGGCTCATCGCGTTCCTGACCTCTGGAGGGCCCGGCGAGTCGTCGACGACGTTGTCGTACCTGATGTATCAGACCGGGTTCCAGTTCTACCGGTTCGGATACGCCGCGGCGATGGGCATGCTCAGCTTCGTCGGGGTGGCTCTGCTGACGGCATTCATCTGGCGGATCCAGCGTGGACGGGGGTTGTACACATGACTGAGTCCGTCGAGGACTACTCCTCCGGGCCGGCCGTGGGGGTCCCGGTGCTGGGCGGAGCCACCGCTCCGCTGCCCGCGGGCGCGACCGCTCTTGCGGCGAGCGGCCCTCAGGTAGCGACGCGGACGCCGCGGAACAAGAGGGCGGCTGCCCGCACGCGCTACGTCGTCAAGTCGGTGCTGCTCTGGGCGTTCGCGATGCTGTTCCTGCTCCCGTTCGTCTGGATGCTGTCGTCGTCGCTCAAGCGCAACATCGACGTCTTCTCCATCCCACCCACCTGGATCCCGGACCCGGTGCAGTGGCAGAACTACGTCGTCGTCTGGCTCGAGGGCATCCCCTCGATGGCCGTGTTCTTCGCCAACTCGATCACGGTGTCGGGGCTCGGCCTGATCGGCGACCTCACGACGTCGGCGCTCGCCGGTTACGCGTTCGCCCGGCTTTCCTTCAAGGGCCGCGACAAGGTGTTCCTGCTCTACCTGGCCACGACGATCGTGCCGACGCAGCTGCTGCTCATCCCGCGGTTCATGTTCTTCCAGCAGGTCGGGTTCTACAACACGCTGTGGGCGTTGATCCTGCCGGGCATCTTCACGGTGTTCGGCACGTTCCTGATGCGCCAGGCGTTCCTGGCCGTCCCGGCCGAGCTCGGCGAGGCCGCTCGGATGGACGGGGCGGGGGAGTTCCGGCTCTTCTTCCGCATCTACCTGCCACAGGTCCGCGCGACCCTGGCGGCGCTCGCGATCATCAGCTGGGTCGGGTCCTGGAACGACTACGAGACCCCGCTGATCATGCTGTCGAACGAGTTCCTCTACACGATCCCGCTCGGCCTCACGCGGTTCGTCGACGCCGACGGCGGGCTCTCGGCGGGACTCGCCATGGCGGGATCCGTGTCCTCGGTCATCCCGGTTCTCGTGGTGTTCCTCGTGTTCCAGCGGCAGTTCGTCGCCGCGCTCGCGAACACGGGAATCAAGTAGCCCATTCGGTTGCGGCGCGTATCACTCGGCGAGATCGATACCTGGGCATCGATCTCGCCGAGGTGGTACCCGCCCTGGCTAGATGGGGTGCTCTTGCCGACCGACCGACCGACCGGCCGCCGGCGCGGCGGTCCGGGCCGGAGTCAGGCGCGGGCGGGAACGGGCGTCCGGTCGTCGTCGGTCCGGTCGGCATTCGCGGTGTCGGCGTCAGCGTCGTCGTCGGTGAACAGGTCCTCCGCGCGGCCCGAACGGTAGCGCTCCTCGTCGAGGATGCCCTCGCGCTTCGCGACGATCGTCGGGACGAGCGCCTGTCCGGCCACGTTGACCGCCGTACGACCCATGTCCAGGATCGGGTCGATCGCGAGGAGAAGGCCCACGCCTTCCAGCGGCAGGCCCAGGGTCGACAGCGTGAGCGTGAGCATGACGATCGCGCCGGTGAGGCCGGCGGTCGCCGCCGAACCGACCACGGACACGAACGCGATGAGCAGGTAGTCGGTGATCGACAGCTCGATGCCGTAGAACTGCGCGACGAAGATCGCCGCGATCGCCGGGTAGATGGCGGCGCACCCGTCCATCTTGGTGGTCGCGCCGAGCGGCACGGCGAAGCTCGCGTACGCGCGGGGAACCCCGAGGTTGCGTTCCGTGACCCGTTCGGTCACGGGCAGCGTGCCGATCGAGGACCGCGAGACGAATGCCAGCTGGATCGCCGGCCATGCGCCGCGGAAGTACGCCAGGGCGGGCAGCCCGACCGACCGCAGCAGGATCGGGTAGACGGCGAAGAGCACGAGCGCGAGGCCCAGGTACACGGCACCGGCGAACGACGCGAGCGGCGCGAAGAGGTCGGTGCCGTACGTCGCCACCGCGTTGCCGATGAGGCCGAGCGTGCCGAGCGGCGCGAGGCGGATGATCCACCAGAGCACCTTCTGGACGATCTGCAGCGCCGAGGCGTTGAAGGTGAGGAACGGCTCGGCCTTGCGCCCGACTCGGAGCGCGGCGATCCCGATGACGAGCGCGATCACGACGATCTGCAGGACGTTGAAGCTGACGTTCAGGCCGTCCTCGCCGACGCTCCCGCCGAGGCCGAGGAAGTTCGCGGGCAGGAGCCCGGTGAGGAAGTCGACCCACGTCCCCGTGCGACCGGGCGTCTCCGCGTGCTCGGCGCCGATCGACGTGTTGACCCCCGGCTGGACGATGAGGCCCAGCGCGATGCCGATCGCCACGGAGATCGCCGCCGTGATCGCGAACCACAGCAGGGTCTGCCCCGCGAGGCGCGCCGCGTTGTTGACGTTCCGGAGGTTCGCGATCGACGCCACGATCGCCGTGAACACCAGCGGGGGCACGATCGCCCGGAGCAGACCGACGAACGACGAGCCGATCACGTCGAGCGTCTCGGTGAGCCAGTTGGGGTCGCCGTCGGCGCCCACCGGTCCGATGCGCAAGGCGATCCAGCCGAGGATCGCGCCGAGCACGAGGCCGCCGATCACCTGGACGCTGAAGGACGGGAACCGGAACCGGCTCCGCGTGGGCGTGTCGTCGGACTCCCGATCCGACACCTGATCCGACACCTGACGTGACACTGGGGCTGACCTCTCGATCGTGGGCCGTGACTGGACGTCGCCCAGAGTGCCGTGCGTCGGAGGCGGGTCGGCGGCGAGGCGGATTCCGTCCACGATGTGGACATCCGGTCGTCCGAGTTGCTCGGATCCGCCGATCGCCTCGTCCCGGCGAGCCGTCAGGCCGTGGACTGAGCGGCGAGCCACTCCCGCCCGACACGCCCCTCGGCGTGCACGGCGGCGTCGAGGGCGGTCCGGGCGGCCTGCTCGATCGGACCGCCGATGAGAGGGACGAGCGCCTTGATCGTGCCCCGGACGCGTTCCCGCGACCCGGCGCCGTCCGGCACGAGCGCGAGCGTGGCGTTCACGCGGACCGGGGCACCCACGATCTCGAGCGCGAGCGTGCCGGCCCGGCGTCCGGCCTCGTCCGCGGGACCCCACGCCTCGACGAGACGCACGTCGAGCGTCGGCCCGACGAAGGTGCGGAACGACGCCGGTACCTGATCGGTCGGCAGCGAGCGGCGTGACGTCACGGTGAAGGCGCCGTTGGCGGCGTCGGCGACGTCGATCGTGGCCTCGAGCGCGCCGGTCGCGTCGATCTTGCGCCGGACGAACTCCGGGTCGGCGAGCATCCGCGCCACGCGGTCCGGTGCGGCGGCGTAGTCAAGCTCGGCGGTGAACTCCATGACCACTCCTCCCGGCTGCTCGTGGGCAGCCTATCGTCGGGGCCGTGCCCGACGACGACGGCACCGCGCCGGTGGTCGCCGTCCGGCGTCGTTACGCTTGCCGGGTGTCGACGATGAGCGACCTGATCCAGGCGCACGGTGATCTCAGGTCCGCGGAGATGGACTGGCTGCACCTGCTGGTCGGGGACTGGCAGGTGATCTCCGACCTGGCGTTCGCCGACCTCGTGCTGTGGCTGCCGACGAGGGACGACGACTTCGTCGCCGTCGCCCACTGCCGTCCCTCCACCGGCGCGACCGTCCACTACGAGGACGTCGTCGGACGGCGCGCGCCCGAGGGACAGGTCGCGGCCCTCGGCCAGGCGCTGACCGGCGGTGTGATCCGGCGCAGCCGCGAGCCGCGGTGGAACGGGTCCTACGCGATCCGCGAGGAGGCCATCCCTGTGGTGCGCGACGGCAAGGCGATCGCCGTCATCGCGCGGGAGACGAACCTCGGCGCCTCCCGCACGCCGAGCCGCCTGGAGATCAACTACGTCGAGGCGGCCGACGACCTCTGCTCGATGATCGCGACCGGCGAGTACCCGTCGATGAACTCGGCCACCGGGCGCCTGCGGGGCGCCCCGCGGGTGGGGGACGGCCTGGTCCGCCTCAACGGCGAGGGCGAGGTCCTGTACGCCAGCCCCAACGCCCTGAGCTGCTTCCACCGGCTCGGCGTGCTCGGCAACCTCGTCGGCCACTCCCTCGCGGAGGTCGTGACCGGTCTCATCGACGAGGCGGAGCTCGTCGACGAGTCGCTGCCGCTCGTCGTCATGGGCCGCGCGGCGTGGCGCACGGACATCGAGTCCCGCGGCGTCAGCCTGTCGCTGCGCGCGATCCCGCTCACGGAGAAGGGCGCACGGATGGGCGCCGTGCTCCTGTGCCGCGACGTGTCGGAGCTGCGGCGGCGCGAGCAGGAGCTCGTGACGAAGGACGCGACGATCCGCGAGATCCACCACCGCGTGAAGAACAACCTGCAGACCGTGGCGGCGCTGCTGCGCCTGCAGGCCCGCCGGACGACGTCGGACGACGCCCGCCTCGCCCTCGAGGAGGCGATGCGCCGGGTGGCGACGATCGCGACGGTGCACGAGGCGCTCTCGCAGACCATCGACGAGGTGGTCGACTTCGACGAGGTGTTCGGCCGGACGCTGCGGCTCGCGGCGGACGTCGCGTCCGGTGAGCAGTCGGTCCGGACCGTGCGCGAGGGGTCGTTCGGGCCGGTCCCGGCCACGGAGGCGACCGCGCTCGCCGTCGTCCTCACGGAGCTGGTGGCGAACGCGGTGGAGCACGGGCTCGCCGAGACCGGCGGCACGGTGCGGATCCTCGCTGAGCGGGACGGCACCCGGCTCGTCGTGCGCGTGATCGACGACGGCGTCGGGATGGGGCCGTTGGGCAGCCCGTCGGGCACGGGTCTCGGGATGCAGATCGTGCGCACGCTCGTCGCGGGGGAGCTGCGCGGGACCATCGAGTGGCATCACGCCGACGGCGGAGGGACCGAGGTCCGGATCGTCGCGCGGCTCGCGCCGCTGCGGATCAGCGTCCAGGACGGCGGAGACGGTGCCGACGAGGGCCGGGCGGCACCGCCGTCGGTGGTGCTCCCGGGCAAGATGGACGAGGCGCTCGAGGTCGAGTGACCTCGAGCGGCCCCGATCGGCGGAGTGTCAGCCGGCGCGGCGGGCGCGGGCCGTGCGGCGCTTGAGGGCGCGGCGTTCGTCCTCCGACATGCCGCCCCAGACGCCGGAGTCCTGGCCGGTCTCGATGGCCCACTTCAGGCAGGAGTCGACGACGTCGCAGCGCTGGCAGACGGCCTTCGCCTCGTCGATCTGGGCGAGCGCAGGACCGGTGTTGCCGATCGGGAAGAACAGCTCAGGGTCTTCGGTGAGACACGCAGCGCGGTGACGCCAGTCCGTCATGACAGCTCCTCGTGGGCGCGCGTCGCTACACGGGATCCGGGCGGATCCGGGCGACTCGGGGGGTGTTTGCTGCACACCACTGTCACATGCGACTTCTGCGCACACAAGGGGTTACGCGCAAGTTTCACCCGCGTGACGGGTGAGGGCTTCGTCACACTGCGCCGGGTCGTGGCCTCGTCGTCGGGTCCGCGTCCACGGTGCGGGCCAGCCTACAGTAGTCGTCGTGCCCCCCGAACCACCTGAATCCGCCGATTCCGCGGCCGGGTCCGACGACGCCGGCCGACGGCGATCGTCGCTCGGATCGCTCCCTGTCCCGCTCCGCGTCGCGCTGCTGCTGCTGCTCGTCCAGGTGGCGGCCCTGACCGCGTTCGGCGTCCTCTTCGTGGTCGACCTCCTGCGCGGGGTGGGGGAGCCGCTCAGCGCCGTCGGCCTGGCGATCTTCTCTCTCGGGCTCGCGGCGCTGCTCGGTGCCGGCGCTCGCGCCCTCGCGCGCGGCCGGCGCTGGCCGCGGGGACCGGTGGTCACGTGGCAGCTGCTGCTCGCCGCCGTCGGGATCTCCCAGATCGGGGCCAACCCCGTGCTCGGCGGCGCCGTCGTCGTCCTGGGGATCGCCACGCTCGTCCTGCTGCTCGTTCCCTCCTCGCTCGCCGCGACGCAGGCGCGCGGGACGCCGTCGGCCCTGCTGTAGTCAGCGGCGCGATCCTCCGACGCGCGCGATCTGCACCGGCGACGCGCGCCCGCCGATGACCAGCACGCCCCGGCCGGGCAGGTGCCCGAGAACCGGGTCCCGGGCGGCCCTCGTGTCGACGCCGGCGGCGGGGGAGCCGGCCGCCGATCCGAGCAGGAGCACCGTCCGTGCGTCGCGGACGACGGCGAGCACCCCGCGATAGGAGGAGGCGGCTGCCTCGCCGGTCGTGACGACGACGCAGCGCTCTCGGCGGCCGGCGAGCAGGGTGGCGAGCGCGTCGGACACCTCGGGCAGGAGCGACTCGGCGTCGTCCACCAGCCACGTCACGCCGGGAGGCGAGTCGGGCAGCGTCTGCGTCCCGGGGTCGACGCGGACCACGCGGCGGGAGTCACCGAGCAGGTCGGCCACCATGTCGAGGACGCCCGTCCGGCCGGTGGCGGGCGAGCCGACCACGAGCCAGGGCCGGCCGGGCAGCAGCGGGACGCGGACGTGCCCTGCGTCGTCGCCGCCCACCCCGATGACGAGGCCCTCGCCGTCCGACGGCGGGAGCGCCGCCAGGTCGACGACGTCCGGCAGCGCATGCAGGCGCGGGGTCGCCGCACCGCCGCCGGTCGGCCACGCGCCGTCGTCGCGCACGACCTGCACGGCCAACGGGCCGTCCGGCCCGAGCAGCACCCCGCGCCCGGAGAAGAGGGCCACCCCCACGAGCTCGCGCGGGATCCCCGCCAGGGCCGCGCTCCCCGCGTCGCGGACCCCGAGCGCGAGGTGGTGGCGCACGAGAGCCGACCACCGGGTGCCGGGGGCCGCGCCGGCGACGGCGATCCGGAGCCCGAGGGACGCGGACCGGCGCAGCAGCGAGACGAGCCGGTCCGTGCCGGCGCCGGGGCCGCCGACGCGGTCGAGCGCCTCGGTCGCGGTCTCGACGTCGTCGACGACCAGGACCGTCCCCGGCCGCGCACCGCCGGACTCGAGCACCGTGACGAGCCGCGCGAGACGCCGCGGGTCCTCCGGCCCGACGACGGTGCCCAGCGTCGGATGGTCACCCCGCGCGAGCCCGACCGCCGGGCAGAGCCTCGCGAGGTCCCTGCCGATAACGTGCGCGTGGTCCCCGGCGCGCACGCGCGCCCCGAGCAGGCTGGCCAGGGCGGTGCTGCGCCCCGAGCCCGGTCCGCCGGTGACGAGCAGGGGTGCGCCCTCCCACGACCAGGTTCCGAGCCGTTGCTCCTCCGGGAGGTCGGTGACGAGGACGCCGGGCACGTCGGGTCGCCGCACGTCGACCGGCAGGGGAGGGGCCCAGGGGGTGCGCACGTCCACGAGCTCGCCGTGTCCGAGCTCGCCGGCGAGACGCGCCGCGTGCCGGACGGCGGAGGCGATCGGACCGCCGTCGTGCTCGCCGCCGCTCCACGCGGCCTGGATCTCGCTGAGCCCCGTCGTCCGGACCAGGGCGCGGCCGGGCGCGGCCGGCAGCTCGGCGGCGTCGGGAGCGTCGACGACGTCGAGGGAGTCGGCGGACGAGAGCACGCGCAGGCAGATCCGCACCCCGATGTTCGCGCGCATCTCGGCGGTGACGGCGCCCGCCGGGCGTTGCGTGGCGAGCACGAGGTGGATCCCGAGCGAACGCCCCTGCGCGGCGAGGCGGACGAGCCCGTCGACGAACCCGGGCAGCTCGGTGGCGAGGGTCCGGAACTCGTCGACGACCACGAGGAGGCGCGACACCCGCTCGGCAGGGTCGCGGGCCCGGTACTGCGGGAGGTCCCGCGCCCCGACCAGCGCGAACGCCCGCTCCCGGCGGCGCAGCTCCGCGCGGAGGCTCGCGAGCGCCCGGCCCGTGGCGGCGGCGTCCAGATCGGTGAGCACGCCCGTCACGTGCGGGAGATCGGCGACGGCGGCGAACGTCGCCCCGCCCTTGTAGTCGACGAGGACGAGCGCCAGGTCGCGCGGCGGGTGCGTGGCGGTCAGCGCGAGGATCCAGGCGAGCAGCAGCTCGGACTTGCCGGCGCCGGTGGTCCCGGCCACGAGGGCGTGCGGGCCGTCCGCGGCCAGGTCGAGGACGTGCGGCCCGTGGGCGCCCACCCCGATCGGCGCCGCCAATGTGCCGCTCGGGGAGCGCCACGCGGCGAGGACCTCCGGCCCGGTCCGTGCGCCGAGGAGGTCGGTGAGCGGGACGGTGGCGGGGAGCTCCGGTGCCGCGGGCCGGCCCAGGTGAGCGACGATCGCCTCCGCCCACCCGGCCGACACGCGGCGGACATGGCGTTCGCCGACCTCGACGACGCGGCCCGCGTCCGCCGGCACCTCGTGCCAGGACGACGCGACGAGGACCCGGGCGGTGCGCCCGGCGAGCCGGAGCTGGGCGTCCACCCAGCGGGCCATCGCCGCCACGGCCGCCGGTGCGCCCACGAGGGCGAGCGACGCGGCGTCGTCGAGCTCGATCGTCTCGGTGCCCACGTCCAGCATGCCGCTCGCCTCGGGGAGGGGTCCGCCGCGGACGGCGAGCAGCGCGAGCGCCGGCGGGTCGGGTGGCGCCGTCGGCGGGTCCGGCGTGGGCAGCTCGGGGTCGCGGCCGCGCTCACGCCGGTGCCCGACGACCGCGGCCACGACGGAGACCACGAGCAGCGCGGGCACGGCGACGAGCAGCGCCAGGCGCCACGCCGGGAGCGGCCCGGACCCGACGGAGGAGAGGAGCAACGGAACCGACATGAGGCCCATGAGCAGCGGCGTCACGAGGCGTGCCACGGGCAGTCCGGCGTCCGGGCGCGGCGGGTCGGGTGCCGCGCGGCCGGGGCGCGCGCGGACCTCGAGGCGAGAGCCCCCGGCGACGAGAACGGTGCCGGGCGGGACGATGCGCCAGGCGCGGCCGGCCCGGCGTCGGCGCGTGCGGCCCGGTGCCGGGCCGCGGCTCGTCGGCGCCGCCGCATCCGCGCGGCGAGGCCGGCGGGGCCGTCGCGGCGGGAGCAGCGCGCGGGTGCCGTTGGCGGAGGCGAGGTCCCGCACCTGGACCGCGTCACCGCGCAGGCGGACGGCGACGTGCCGCCGGGAGAGGGCGGGGTCCTCGAGCGTCAGGTCCGCGTCGACGCCCCGCCCGACGACCCGCGCCCGAGCCACGATCGGGAGGCACCACCCGACGTCCGGCCCGTCCACCACGGCCAGGTGCCAGGGCGTGCTCCAGCACGCGGGGAGGAGCGCCGCGGGGTTCGTCACGCCCGGATCGTCGCGCGCGGGAGCGGACGCGGACGGGGCGGGTGTGGACGACGGCACCCTCCGCCGTCGTCCACACCCGCCCCAGCACACCGGTCGCGCGCGGCGCGAACCGGGTCTCGCGGGCCGTCAGTCGGCCGCGAGCGCCGCCACCGGCGAGACGCGCGCCGCCGACCGTCCCGGCAGCACCGACGCCACGACACCGGCGACGGCGGCGATCGCGAGGACCGCCCCGATGTGCGCCCACGGCACGACGAGGTCGGCGGTGCCACCGAACCGCAGCAGCAGGACCCCGCCGATCCACCCGTAACCGAGGCCGAGGGCGACGCCGACCAGCGCCCCGACGAACGCCAGGAGGAAGCCCTCGACGGCGAGCGTGCCGCGCAGCTGCCGGCGCGTCAGCCCGAGCGCTCGCAGCAGCGCGTTCTCCCGGCGCCGCTCGATCACCGACAGCGCGAGCGTGTTGGCGACGCCGACCAGCGCGATGACGACGGCGACGGCGAGCAGCCCGACCACGACCGCCAGGAGCGTGTCGACGACCTGCTCGAACCCCACCCGCTCGACGGCGTTCCCGCTGACCACCGGTGAGGCGTCGGCGTCGGACGACACTGCCACCAGGGCGTCCGAGAGGTCGCCGGTGACGGTGCGCACGTCCGCGCCGTCGGCGATCCGCACCCAGAGCCGGTTCACGGCAGCGCCCGGCTGCAGCTCGTCGAGGACGTCCGGCGTGACGAGCGGCACCGCACCGGCGGAGTCGGCGACGACGACGCGGAGCGTGGCCTCGCCGCCCGCGCCCTCGAGCGTGAGCTCGTCGCCACCGGCGACGCCGAGGTCCGCGAGCCACCCCTGCGGGACGAGCACCGTGCCGGCGTCGAGCTCCGCGGCGGGCGAGTCCCGCACGGCGCCGTCGAGGTCGCCCGGCGCGATGCCGCGCACGGCGAGCTCGACGCCGTCACCGCTCGCTCCGACGGCCGTCACGACGACGCCCGTGAGCGGCGCCACGTGCGCGACGCCGTCGACACCGGCGACCGCTTCGATCTGGGCGTCGCTCAGGGGCGCCTCCTCGATCGGCAGCCCGACCTCGGTGTCGGGGTCCGACCCGATCGAGACGTCGACCGGGTAGCGGTCCGAGAGCGTCTCGCCCATCTGGGCGCGGGTCATCGCCGCCCCGGTCGCCATCATCGTGACGAGCGTGACGCCGATGAGCAGCGCCGTCGCCGTCGTCGCGCTGCGTCGCGGGTTCCGCCGGGCGTTCGTGGCGGCGAGCGCACCGGGGACACCGGCCACGCGGGTCGCGAGTCGGCCGAGAGCGCGCAGGCCGGCGGGCACGATCCACGTGGTGAGGAGGATGAACCCGAGGATCGAGATCGCGCCGCCCGCGACCCCGACGGCGAGGGAGAGCTCGTAGCCGATCGTCTCGCCCCCGGCGAGCGCGCCGACCATGAGGAGACCGCCGGCGGCGGCGAACGCCCATCCGGCCACGAGCCGCAGACGTCCGGCGCCACGTGCCTGGGTGAGCTCGACGGG
This sequence comes from Beutenbergia cavernae DSM 12333, assembly GCF_000023105.1. Classification (NCBI taxonomy): domain Bacteria; kingdom Bacillati; phylum Actinomycetota; class Actinomycetes; order Micrococcales; family Beutenbergiaceae; genus Beutenbergia; species Beutenbergia cavernae. The sequence goes on along the minus strand of NC_012669.1, from coordinate 3,152,410 downwards.
ACGCATCGCTGCCAGCGGGGGTACGCGCGTCGCGAGGCGGGCGGGTCCGGTCGCCGCGACGAGCGTGACGAGCGTGCAGACGACGAGGGGGACGGCCACGACCCAGGGCGTCAGCGTGACGGTGGCCGGGAGCGGGACGTCGAGGTCGGCCGCGCGCAGCAGCGTGAGCGTCACCTGCCCGAGACCGATCCCGAGCAGCACACCGACCGCCGAGGCGATGGCGCCCACGACCGCGGCCTCCTGCAGCACGGACCGGCGCAGCTGCGCGCGGGTAGCGCCGACGCACCGCAGCAGTGCCAAGGTGTGCGTCCGCTGGGCGACGAGCACGGTGAACGTGTTCGCGATGACGAGGCCGGCCACGAAGAGCGCGACGGCCCCGAACGGCAGGACGAGCATCGACAGGACGTCCTCGTCGCCGGTGAGGTCGCGGGCGAGCGCCGCCGCGTGCTCGTCCCGCGTCCGGACGTCGCCGGCCGGGAGGGCGTCGGCGATCGCCGCGCGCGCCTGCTCGACGTCGGCCCCGTCCGTCAGCAGCAGGCTCACCTGCACAAAGCTCGGCTCCTCGTCGGCGGCGGAGGCCCACGCGTCGAGCTGTGCGGGGTCGACGAGCGCCGTCGGCGTGCCGTAGCCGAAGCCCGTGCCGTCGGCGGCGATGCCGACGACCTGGGCGTCGCTCCGCTCGGGCACCCCTTCGCCGTCGGGCGTCCAGACCCGGAGGGTCAGCGTCACGTCGTCGCCGATCCCGACGTCGAGCCGGTCGGCCGTCGCCGCGGGCAGGGCCACCTGGCCGGCGCCGGTGGGCACCTCGCCCTGCTCGATCGTGTAGCCCGCCAGCCGCGGGTGCGACGCCACGGGCGTCGCGAGCACGCCCTCGCTGCGGCCCGAGCCGCCGACATCGACGTACATCTCCCGCCGCGGCTCGATCGCGGCGACGTCGTCGAGCGCCGCGAGGGCGTCGAGATCCGCCTGGGTCAGGGACTCCTGGTCGGCGACGACGACAAGGTCGGGGTCGCCGAGCGACGCGGTGGCGGCGTCGAAGCCGACCCGACGCATCGTCGCCGAGCTCAGGAGCATCGCGGCGATGAACGCGGCGCCCAGCATGATCGCGATGCCGACGGCGACGAGGCGGGGGGCGGTACGGCGCATCTGCGCCCAGGTCAGCCGCCCCATCAGTGTCGGCCGCCCGCGGCCTGCGCGACGACGTCGGCGCCGCGCAGAGCCTCCAGCCCGGTGAGCACGGACTCCGGCGTCGGGTCGGTGATCTCGCCGGCCACGCGGCCGTCGGCGAGCAGGACCACGCGGTCGGCGTACGCGGCCGCGGCCGGGTCGTGCGTGACCATGACGACCGTCTGGCCGAGCTCGCGCACGCTCCGCCGCAGGAACGCGAGGACCTCCGCGCCGGTGCGGGAGTCGAGGTTCCCGGTCGGCTCGTCGGCGAAGACCACGTCGGGCCGGGTGAGGAGTGCGCGGGCGATCGCGACCCGCTGCTGCTGCCCACCGGAGAGCTCGCTCGGGCGGTGCGTGAGCCGCTCCCGGAGGGCGAGGGTCTCGACGAGCGTGTCGAACCAGGCCCGGTCGACGTCGGCCCCGGCCAGCTCGAGCGGGAGGACGATGTTCTGCTCGGCGGTGAACATCGGGAGCAGGTTGAACGCCTGGAACACGAACCCGACGCGCTCGCGGCGCAGGAGCGTCAGGGCGGTGTCGTCCAGGCGAGTCAGCTCGGTCTCGCCGAGGAACACGCTGCCGGCCGTCGCGGAGTCGAGACCCGCTAGCAGGTGCAGGAGCGTCGACTTGCCGGAGCCCGACGCGCCCATGATCGCGGTGAAGGCCCCGGACGCGAACGTGACGTCGACGCCGTCGAGCGCCCGCACCTCCGTCTCGCCGCGGCCGTAGACCTTGTGCAGGCCCGCGGCGCGCACGGCGGGCACCGCGGCGGCTGGTCCCGTGGCGGGTGCGGGGGTGACGTCGATGGACATGTGCTGCTCCTCGGGAGACCTGGCGTGGTGACGGTCTCGACGGTACGGAGCGCGCGATCGGCCGGCGTCGGGCCGCGGGTGGGTCCGGGTGTCATCCCGTGGTGGGACGTGCCGGCGGGTGGGTCCGCCCGCCGGTCAGCGGCGTCGGAACCGCGCGGCGACGAACGGCCAGGCGAGCGCGACGACGGCGCACAGCGCCACGGAGCCCCAGAAGTTCAGCCCGAGCCTGCGCGCGACGACGTTGAGCACGATGACCACGACGATCGTGAGCACCATCTGGGTCGCCCCGAGCCGGAACAACGCCCGGTTGCTGGGTGCCTTCGGGGCGGAGGACGCCCGCGGCGCCGCTGAGGGCGGAGGCATCGAGGAGGAGCGTGGTGCGCGGCGGGCCGTCGTGATCGTCACGGGGCGCTCGGCGGGCGCGGACGGGTTGCGGTTCTCGAAACCCGACATCTGGGCCTCCCGGGCTCACGCGCGGCGGACCCACGCTCGTGTCAGAGCCTACCGGTGCCCGCCGCACGGTGGGCGACGACGGCGTCAGGCGCCCGGCGCCACGAGTCCGGTCTCGTAGGCGATCACCACGGCCTGCACCCGGTCGCGGGCGCCGAGCTTCGCGAGGATGCGGCCGACATGCGTCTTCACCGTCGCCTCGGCCACGAACAGGTCAGCACCGATCTCGGTGTTCGTCCGGCCGCGGGCGATGAGCACGAGCACCTCGCGCTCGCGCTCGGTCAGCGCGTCGAGCGCGGTCGTGGGCGTCTTCTGCTCGTCCGGCAGGACCGCCGCGAGGTGTTCGATGAGCCGCTTCGTCGACGACGGCGCGATGACGGCGTCGCCGGCGTGCACGGTGCGGATCGCCGCGAGCATCTCCTCGGGCGGCGTGTCCTTGAGCAGGAACCCGCTCGCGCCGGCCTTGATGGCCGCGAGCACGTACTCGTCGAGGTCGAACGTCGTGAGGATGACGATCTTCGGAGCCGTCCCGCCGGGCGGCGGTGACGCGAGGATGCGCTGGGTGGCGGCGAGGCCGTCGAGGGTGGGCATCCGGACGTCTATGAGGACGACGTCGACGTCGTGCGAGGCCAGCAGCCGGGCCGCCTGTGCGCCGTCGCCGGCCTCGAGCACGACCTCCATGTCCGGCTGCGAGTCGATGACGAGCGCGAAGCCCGCGCGCACGAGCTGCTGGTCGTCGACGATGGCGACGCGGATGGGCGGCGCGTCGGGGGTGCCTGTCACTGTCTCTCCTGCGGTGGGCTGCCGGGCGGGGCGACCGGGCGCGCGGGGTGGGTCGGCGCGTGGGTCGGTTCGAAGGGACGGTACGGCGTCGGCGGCACCGACCGCGACGGCAGGGGCAGCTCGGCGCGGACGCGGTAGCCCCCACCCGGTCGGGGACCGGCGGTGAGGGTGCCGCCGAACATCGTCGCCCGCTCCCGCATCCCGAGCAGGCCCTGGCCGGCGCCGTCGGACGACGCGGCCGCGCCGCGCCCGTCGTCGTCGATCTGCAGCACGAGGTGCGTCGCCGTCCAGGTCTGGAGGACAGTGACGCGCACGCCGGGGCCGGCGTGCTTGAGCACGTTGGTCAGCGCCTCCTGGCAGATCCGGTACACGGTGAGGCCGGCGCCCGGCGGCAGCGGCCGCGGTTGCCCCACACGGACGAGCGAGACGTCGACGCCGCTCGCGCGCACGTGGCCGATGAGCTCGTCCAGGTCGGCGTCGGCGGGCTGCGGGGCGACGGCGGCGTCGCCGCCGGGGCCGGACCGCAGGACGCCGAGGATGCGGCGCATGTCGGCGAGCGCGGCGCGCCCGGTCTCGCTGATCGTGGTCAAGGCGCGTGTCGCGGCCGCCGGGTCGTTCGCCGCCGCGTACCGCCCGCCGTCCGCCTGGGCGATGACGACGGATAGCGAGTGGGCGACGACGTCGTGCATCTCGCGGGCGATCCTGGCCCGTTCCGCGGCCGTCGCGATCTGCGCCTGCTGGTCCCGCTCGAGCTCGAGGCGCTCGGCACGTTCCCGCAACGACTCGACGCGCTGCATGCGCGACCGGCGCAGGAGGCCGAGCGCCCACGAGGCCACGACGAGCGAGGCGAGCCCCGCGAACGCCAGCAGGATGAAGAGCGACCACCCGACCGGGTCGGAGATCGGCGAGTCGAGGTAGCGCAGCGGCACGAGGAGCGACCCGAGAAGCGCCGCCCCGAGGGCAGTCCGGCGCGCCCAGAGCGGCCCGTGGACGGTCACGGAGTACACGCTCGCGAAGATGAGGACGTCCACCGGCAGGAGCGGCGAACCGAACGCGAAGTGCAGCAGCGCGAACGCGTCGACGGCGGCCGCGGACCAGACGGGGGAGCGCCGGCGGAACACCATCGCGACCGGCATGCCGACGCCCGCGAGGACGTCCCAGAACGACGACGACGTCCCGACTCCGAGCGCGATCGTCGCCAGTCCGAGCATGACGAACGCGCCGCCCGCGAGCAGCACGTCCACCGCGAGCTGGTTGCGGTCGAGCACGGCAACGGCCCCGGGTTCTCGGGCAGGCGCGGGCGTACTCACACGGGTGAGCCTAGGTTCGCGAGCCCGCATCGTCGTCCCACCGGGGGACGAGGCGGGCGTCAGACCGGCGGTGGAGGTGGCACCGCTGCGCGCGGAGCCGGCGTGGTGGCGGCTCTCGGCGCCGCGACGGCGCAGGTCAGACCGGGTCGACGAGCTCGGGGCCGTTGTTCCGGACCGAGCCGACGCGCGCCGAGACCTCGTACCACTCGAGCGGGGGAGGCGGTGTCTCGAGCAGGGCGAGCACCTCCGCCGGGTCCGTGAGCGCGGGGTCGAGCCAGGCCTCGACGACGTCAGGGGCGAGCACGGCGGGCTCCCGGTCATGGATCGCCTCGAGCCCGTCGCGGGCCTGCGTGGTCACGACCGTGGTGGACAGGACCCAGCGCGCCGGATCGTCGTCCGCCTTGGACCGGTCGCGCCAGAACGCGTACAGCCCTGCGAACGCGAGGGGAGCGCCGTCGGTGGAGTGGATGAAGAACGGAGTCTTCGTCGGCTTCCCGCCGCCGGCGGCCTCGTGCTTCTGCCACTCGAAGTAGCCGTCGGCGGGCACGAGGCAGCGCCGGGTGGCGAGCGACTTCGCGAACGCGGGCTTCTCCGCGAGCGACTCCAGGCGTGCGTTGAACATCCGGGAGCCGACCTTGAGGTCCTTCGCCCAGCCCGGCACGAGACCCCACCGGGCGAGGTGCATCTCGCGCGTGCGGTCCGTCCCGCCACCGGCGGCGCCGGAGCTGCCGCCGTCGTCCGCACCCTCGGGCGGCTTCGGGGCGCGATCCAGGATCGTGCGCACGCCGTCCGTCGGGGCCACGTTCCACGAGGGCTCGAGCTCCTCGGCGTCGTCCATGATCTCGTCGACGTCGAACGCGTCGGCCAGCTCCTGCGCCGCCCGGAACTGGGCATACCTCCCGCACATGCCCTCAGCCTTCCACGCCCCACCCACACCGTTCGCGAGAGGAAGTTTGCGCGACCGCGAGAGGAAGTCTGCGCAGACTTCCTCTCGCGGTCGCGCAAACTTCCTCTCGCGAAGGTCAGTCGTCGTCGAACAGGGCGTTGACCCGGTCGTTCGCGCCGACGAGGGTGTCCGGCTCGGCGTCGAACGCCATGACGCTGTCCAGCGCCGGCAGCATGATCGTGTCGATCTGCGCGAACCGGTCGCTGATCTGCGTCGGCACGGTCGTGCCGTCGTCGACGTGCACGGCGAACGCCTCGGCGTCGATCCCGAGGCCCTCGAACACCTCGATGGCGGTATCGGTCGAGGTCCTGATCGCCGGGAAGATGCGGCCGCTGTCCGCCATGACGTCCTGGCAGTCGGGGGAGCCGAGGTAGGACACCCAGCGCCACGCCTCGTCCGGGTTCGGGGTGCCCGACCAGATGGCGTCGGAGAGCCCGTTGAAGACCGACGCGCGCTGTCCGCTCGGCCCGATCGGCGTCGGCGCGACCTGCGCCTCGATGCCCGCCAGCTCGGAGACCGCACGGGCGTTCCAGGCACCCTCGACGATCATCGCGTACCCGCCCGCGCCCAGCGTCTCCATCTGGTTGACGCCGGACGTCGCCTGCGCCAGGGGTGGCATGTAGCCCTTCTCGATGAGCGAGCGCCACCACGAGATCGTCTCCGTGAACTCGTCGTCGCCGTAGTAGAACTCCGTGCCCCAGGGGTTCTGGTCGGCGTACTGCCAGTCGTTGCCGAGCGCGAACGGGCTCCACTGGGTCTGGCCGAACGCGCCCCCGGACCCGTTGAACCCGAGCCCGTAGGTGGCGACGTTGTCCGCGTCGAAGCCCTCCTGGTTGCCGCGGACGCCGTTCGCGTCGACGGTGAGCGCCGCGACGAGCTCCTCGAACGAGCCGCCGTCGGTCGGGTTCCACTCGAGCTCCCAGAGGTCCTCGGCGCTGTACCCGGCCTCCTCGATCATGGCCGTGTTGTAGAACAGCGCCTCGGTGTCCCAGTCCTTGGGGAGCCCGTAGAGCGACTCGCCGTCCGGCCCGGTCCACAGGCTCGTGAGGCCGTCCTGGTACTGGTCGAGGTCGACGCCGTCGGCCTCGACCCGGTCGGAGATGTCGAGGATCTGGTCGAGCACCACGAACTTCCCGAAGTGCGCGGTGTGGTCGACGAACACGTCCGGGGCGTTCTCGGCCACGAACGACGCCGTCAGTTGTGTCCAGTAGTCGTCCCAGCCGTACTGCTCGATCCGGATCTCGATGTCGTCGTTCGCCGCCTCGAAGTCGTCGGCGCACTGCTGGTACCCGGGCATCTGGCTCGAGTCCCACATCCAGTAGCGGACGATCGTGCGCCCGTCGCGGCCGACGTCGTTCGGCGGAGCGCATCCGGCGAGGACGGCTCCAGCGGCGGTCAGTGCCGCCGTGGCGGCGACGACGGCGCGGACGCGCGTCCGTGCGTGGGTTCCAGTTCTGGTCATGGCAGCCTCCCTCACTTGATCCCGCTGAAGCCGATGGAGTTGACGATGCGTCGCCCGAGCACGCAGAACAGCACGATGATCGGCAACGCGGAGACGAGCGTCCCGGCCATGAGGCCGGACCAGTCGGGCGTGCCGTTCGGCGTCTGCGACCGGAAGATGCCGAGCGCGACCGTGAGGACGCGCACGTTGTCCGCCTGCCCGACCAGCAGCGGCCACAGGTACTCGTTCCACGCCGCGATGTACGTCAGCACCGCGAGCGTCATGATCGGAGCCGAGCTCATCGGCACGATGATGCGCGCGAACACGCGAGCCCGACCCGCGCCGTCGATGAGCGCGGCCTCCTCGATCTCCCGGGGGATGCCGAGGAAGAACTGCCGGAGGAAGAAGATCGCGAACGGCGTCATGAAGAACGTCGGCAGCACGATGCCCGCATACGTGTTGAGCAGTCCGAGCTCCTTGACGAGCACGAAGTTCGGGATCGCCGTGAAGATGCCCGGCACCATGAGCGCGGAGAGGAACAGCGCGAACACGGCGTTCCGCCCGCGCCAGACGAGCCGGCTGAACGCGTACGCGGCCATCGCCGAGAACGTGATCTGGCCGACGGTGATGAGCGTGGAGACGACGACCGAGTTGCGCAGGTACACCCAGAAGTTGAGGGCGGAGCCGGCGCCGCCCTGGGCGAGGTTCTCCTCCAGCGTCGTCAGCCCGAAGACGCGGCGGAACGCGTCGAGCGTGAACCCGGCCGGCAGGAGGTTGCCGGGTTCGGCCGAGAGGACGCCGTTCGTCGAGAACGCCGTGCGCAGCATCCAGTAGAACGGCACGAGGGTCACGAGGAGGATGAGGACCAGGCAGATCCAGGCGACGACGCGCCCCGGCCTCGGGCCCCGCGGGCGGGGACCGGCGGACGTGTCGACGCCGGAGCCCGGCAGTGCTGTGGTGGTAGCCATCGTGGCCTCCTCAGTTCTCGTCCGACTCGCCGGCCCGCATGAGCCGGAGCTGGACGAACGCGATGGTGAACAGCAGGACGAACAGCGCCACGGCGAGCGCTGACGCGTAGCCGAAGTCCAGCTGCCCCCAGGCGAGGTCGTAGATGTACATGTTGAGGACGCGGGTCGCGTTCGCCGGACCACCGCCTGTGGTGACGGCGACCGTGTCGAACACCTGGAACGATCCGGTGATCGTCACGATGAGCACCATCGCGAGCACCGGGCGCAGGAGCGGGAGCGTGAGGGAGAAGAACTGCCGGAGCTCGGACGCACCGTCGACGCGCGCCGCCTCGTAGAGCTGCGGGTTGATCATCTGCATGCCGGCGAACAGCAGCAGCGCCGTGTAGCCCATGTGTCGCCACACGTTGATGAGAGCGATCGTCGGGATCGCGAGCGCCGGGTCTCCGAAGAACGCCATCCGGTCGAGCCCGATCGTGTCCAGCGCGACGTTCACGATCCCGATCTGGAAGTCGAGCATGAAGAACCAGACGAGCGCGATGATCACGTTCGCGACGAAGTAGGGCAGGAGCGCGATCCCGCGAATCACGGTGGACCGGGTCAACCGGTGGAGGAGGACGGCGATCGCGATCGCGACGAGCGTCTGGATGCCGATGTTCAGGAGCACGTAGTACGCGGTGACCCACAGCGCGTTCCAGAACAGCGGGTCGTCGAACATCCGCGAGTAGTTCTCGCCGCCCACCCACTCCGGCGGGGTGAGCACCTGGTACGTCGTGAAGCTGAAGTAGAGGCCGCGCAGCGCCGGCCAGATGTAGAACACGACGAGGCCGATCGCGGCCGGGACGAGAAACGCGAGCGCGATCCGCCAGTCGCTCCGCGGGCGCTGCTTCCTCGATGGTCGGGTGCCGGCCCTGGTCGAGGGAAGGGCCGAGGTCTGGACTGCCATGGTGCCTCCTGACGCGACGGTGCGGCTGGTGTCCTCGCTCGTGAAGCGCTCAGACCCGTTCGAGGTGGAGCAGCGCCTGCTGCTCGGGAAGGAGGGCGGGTACCTGGATCCCGACCTCGGCGAGGACGACGCCGGCCAGCGTGACGCCGTCGGCCCACCAGGACGGCTGGTGCCACCGCACCCGGGGGTCGTCGTAGTCGCCCGGCGGCAGCGGGGCGACGCGGTACCGCGCATCGGGCGCGAGACCGGGGATCCGGACCCGGCCGGGCGGGGACGCGACACCGGTGGCGAGGGCGACGACGGCGAAGATCGCCTCGGCGGCGTCCGCGGCGACGACGCCGTGCACCCACAGCGCCGGGTTCGGCTGGTCCGCGTGGACGACGCGGCCGGTGTGCAGGAGGTGCCGGTGGGCCTGGTGCGTGGCGACCCACGCGGCGAGGCGAGCGCGGTCGGCGTCGTCGGCCTTCGTCACGTCCCACTCGATGCCGAGGTGGGAGAAGAACGCCGTCCCGGCGCGGAAGTCGAGGGAGTGCGACCGGCCGGTCGTGTGGCTGACCGGGGAGGCGACGTGCGAGCCCACGAGCTCGGGCGGGAGGAGCAGGGACGTTCCCGCCTCGATCTGCTGCCGCTCGAGCGGATCGATGCAGTCGGACGCCCAGATCCGGTCGGTGCGCGCGAGGATCCCGAGGTCGGCCCGCCCGCCGCCGCCGGAGCACGACTCGATCTCCAGGCCGGGGTGGGCCGCCTTGAGCTCGTCGATGAGCCGGTACGTGGCGAGCGTCTGGGCGTGCACGGCTGGCTGCCCGGTGGCGCGGGTCGCCGCTTCGACGAGCGGGCGGTTGTGGTCCCACTTGATGTAGTCGATCCGGTACTCGTCGAGGATCGCGAGCATCCTCGACCGGACGTGCTCGTACGCCTCGGGGATCGAGAGGTTGAGGACCTGCTGCCGCCGCGCCGGCACCGGCAGGCGGTCGCCCGGAGCCATGATCCACTCGGGGTGGGCGCGGGCGAGGTCCGAGTCGGGGTTGATCATCTCGGGCTCGAACCACAGGCCGAACTGCATCCCCAGCTCGTGCACGGCGTCGACGATCGGCGCGAGGCCGTCCGGCCACACGCCCTCGTCGACGTACCAGTCGCCCAGGCCGGCGGAGTCGTTGCGGCGGTGGCGGAACCAGCCGTCGTCGAGCACGTACCGCTCGACGCCCACGTCGGCGGCGATCCGGGCGAGCTCGAGGAGCCGGGGCAGGTCGTGGTCGAAGTAGACCGCCTCCCAGACGTTGAGCGTGACCGGCCGCGGCGAGCGGGGGTGCTCGGGCCGGGCGCGCAGGAAGTCGTGGAAGCGCGCCGCCAGGTCGTCGAGGCCGGTGCCGCGTGAGGCGTACAGCCACGGTGTCTCGTACCGCTCGCCGCGGTGCAGCCGCACCTCGCCCGCGAGGAGGAGCTCGCCGCCGGCGAGGAACGACTCGCCGTGGTTCGTGCGCTCCGCGTAGGTGCGGGTGTTGCCCGACCACGCGACGTGCACGCCCCACACATCGCCGTGCCGCCACCCGAAGCCCGGCTCGCCGGCGGCCAGCACGAGGCTGGCGTCGTGGCCGGCGGCGCGCCGCGACTCCCGCAGGTGCGTCCCGAGCGTGAACGGGCCGCGCTGCATCGAGCGTTCCCGCAGGTGCCGGCCTGTGAGGTCGAGCAGCTCCGCCGCCTCGGTCGGCACCGGCAGCGCGAGGTCGAGCGTGGCGAGGTCGAAGACGTCGTCGCCGGTGTTCGTCACCCGAGCACGGAGGCGCAGCACGCCCGACCGGGTCAGCTCGAGGTCGAGCTCGAGGTCGAGATCGGCGACGGCGTCCCGGGCGCTCACGCGGACGCGGTGGGCGATCGTGGGGTCGTCCGCGGGCTCGGTGACGTCGACGGCGGTGGTGACGAACGCCGTCGAGAAGTCGCGGCCCGCGCGGTGACCGGTGAGTCCGGGGGTGCCGAGCCAGCCGGCGCTCTGCTCGGGCAGCAGCCCGAGCGGGACGTCGACGTCGACCCAGCCGGAGACCTGGGGCGGGACGCTCGCGCGGCGCAGGTCGTCGATCTCCGTGGGGGGGAGCCGGCCGACGTCGCGGCCCCAGTGCAGCACCCGCGGCAGCCGGCCTCCGGCGAGGTCGAGGACGACGCCGGTGCCGCCTGCGCTGAGCTGGACGGCGTCGGGAACGTCGGACGGGGCGGGGTGGGACACGACGCGGGACACGCATCGACTCCTTCGTCAGGGTGGCTCGGGTCACATCAGGCGACCGGGATTAGTTCTACCGCGACAGTTATTAGGACGTCAAGGTGCCCATCCGCTCGTTCGGGCGCGGCCCATTCCCCGGACAACGTTCCGAACCGGAAGTAATATGCGCGTGAGAGCCGAGGAGGTGAGCCGATGCCGCCGATCCAGCCGACGCCGTCGGCGCACCGCGCCACGGGGTGGGTCGAGCCGGAGGGCACAGCGCACGCCGTGGCCCTGGAGGTGCTGCTCGCGGGGCCGCTCTCGCGTGCCGAGCTCGCCCGCCGGATGAATCTCTCGCAGGCGAGCCTGTCGCGGCTGACGAAGCCGTTGCTCGCCGGCGGGCTCCTCGTCGAGGCCGGCGCGGACCCGGGTCCGGGGCGGGTCGGCCGCCCCGGTCGGCCCCTCGACGTCGTCCCGGACTCCCACCACTTCGTGGGTGTCAAGATCACCGGCACGGACGTCCACGGCGTCCTGACGACGCTGCGCTGCGAGGAGGTCGCCCGTGCCGACGCGCCGCTCGCCGGGCACGACGTCGCTGACGTGGTCGCGACCGTTGCCTCCGTCGTCGCCCGCCTGGCGGAGCACGCTCCTGCCGTGACCGGGCTCGGCCTGAGCGTCGGAGGGCGGGTCCGCGACGGTCGCGTCGTGCAGGACGCGATGTTCCTCGAGTGGGACGAGGTCCACCTCGCCGACGAGCTCGAACGAGCGACAGGGTTCCCGGCGGTGGTCGGCAACGATCTCGCCGCGCTGGCGCAGGCGGAGCTGTGGTTCGGCGCCGGCCGAGGCTGGGACACGTTCGCCGTGCTGACGATCGGCGCCGGGGTCGGGTTCGGCCTCGTCGCCGAGCGACGGGTCATCACCAGCGACGATGCCGGTGTCGGACTCGTCGGGCACATCCCGCTCGAGCCGGGGGGACCGCAGTGCCCGCTCGGTCACCGCGGCTGCGCGTCGGCGATGCTCGCGACGTCGAGCGTCGTGGCGCAGGCGTCGGTCGGGCTCGGCCGGCTCGTGACGTATGAGGACGTGCTGCGACTGGCCGCCGACGGCGACCCGGTGGCCCGCTCGGTCGTCCGGGGCTCCGCCGCGGCGCTGGGTCGGCTCGCGGCGCTAGCGGCCAACCTCACGTTCGCGTCGACGATCGTGCTCGCGGGGGAGGGAGTCGGGCTCATGGCCGTCGCCGGGGACGTGGCGCGGGCGGAGCTCGACGCCCACCGGCACCCGGCCGCGAGCCCGGTCGAGCTCCTCGTGAGGGATGCCGACTTCTCCGAGTGGGCGCGGGGCGCGGCGGCCGTCGCGATCCAGTCGTACGTGCTGAGCCGCTGACGCTCGGACGTCGCTGCGCTGCCTGCCTCGGTGTCCGCTCCCGCAGTACGCTGGGCGCCCCAGCCTTGCGAGGTCCCATGGCAGCGAAGCAGCCGGCGATGTCGCCGTCGGACCTCCCGGTCGAGGAGGTGCTCGACCGCGCCAGCGGCCCTCGGCGGGCCGAGGCCGACGAGCTGCTCGCGATGCTCGGCGAGGTCAGCGGGGAGGAGCCGGTCGTGTGGGCGGGCCGCATCATCGGGTTCGGCGAGTACGCCTACTCCTACGAGAGCGGGCACCGGGGTCGAGCCCCGCGGCTCGCGTTCGCGCCGGGTCCCCGGCAGCACACGATCTACCTCCCCGACGACTTCTCGGAGCGCTGGCCCGACCTCGTGGCGGGGCTCGGGCCGCACCGCGCGAGCAAGGTCTGCCTCTACCTCACGCGGTTGACGGGAGTGAACCGGGACGCGCTGCGCACGCTGCTGGAGCGCACGCTCGCCGACACACGCGCCTGATCAGCCGCGGAGCGCGTGCAGGCGCTCGACGGCGTCGCGCAGCACGTCCTCGCTCTTGACGAACGTGAACCGCACCCACGAGCGCAACGCCGTCGCGACGGCGTCGTCGGTCCGGCAGAACGCGCTCACGGGGACGCACACGACGCCCGCCCGCTCGGGCATCGCTCGGGCGAGGGCGGCGCCGTCGGTCCAGCCGAGCGGGGCGGCGTCGGCCAGCACGAAGTACGTGCCGGCCGGCACGACGACGTCGAACCCCACGTCCCGCAGGCCGGCACAGAGCAGGTCGCGGCGTGCGGCGAGGCTGGCGGCGAGCTCGCGCGGCGCGTCGTCGTCGTCCAGCGCCCGGGCGATCGCCGGCTGGAACGGCGCGCCCGAGACGTAGGTGAGGAACTGCTTGACCGTGCGGACCGCGTCGACGAGCGGGGCCGGCCCGCTCACCCAGCCGATCTTCCAGCCCGTGAGCGAGAACGTCTTGCCGGAGGACGAGATCGTGAGCGTGCGCTCCGCCATGCCCGGGAGCGTGGCGATCGGGACGTGGCGGGCGTCGTCGTACGTGAGGTGCTCGTACACCTCGTCGGTGACGACGACGGCGTCCGCCTCGCGCGCGAGGGCCGCCACCGCCTCCAGCTCGTCGCGGGTGAGCACCGTCCCGGTCGGGTTGTGCGGGGTGTTGAGGAGGATCACGCGCGTGCGCGGCGTCACTGCCGCTCGGAGGGCCGCGACGTCGAGCCGGAACCCGTCCGGCGTCGCGACGAGCGGCGCCGTGGTGTGCGTGGCGCCGGCGAGGGCGATCGTGGCCGCGTACGAGTCGTAGTACGGCTCGAGCGTCAGCACCTCGTCGCCGGGGCCGGCGAGAGCGAGCACCGCGGCGGCGAGCGCCTCCGTGGCCCCGGTCGTCACGAGCACCTGGCGGTCGGGGTCGAGGTCGATCCCGTAGTGCCGGTGCTGGTGCCGGGCGACGGCGTGGCGCAGCTCCGGGATGCCGGGGCCGGGCGGGTACTGGTTCGCGCCGTCGTCGATGGCGCGCATCGCTGCCGCGCGGATCCACGCCGGGCCGTCGACGTCCGGGAAGCCCTGGCCGAGGTTGAGCGATCCCGTGGCCGTGGCGAGGGCGCTCATCTCGGCGAAGATCGTGGGCCGCGGGACGCCGTCGTCGCCCATGAGGCCGGCGGCACGGGCGACGTCGACCCAGCGTGGTGTGCTCACGCGCCCATCCTGCCGGACCGGGAGCAGGACGGAGCCGCGCCGCCCGACGCCGGCGCCCGAGATGCTCAGGCCGAGTCGGGGGAGACGACCTCCCACGTGCCGAACAGCGTCAGGCCGGCGCGTCGCGCGGTGGCCGCTGAGGCGACGTTGTCGAGCTGGCAGCGGTACTGCGGCTCGTAGCCCTCGCCCAGCGCGTACGCGCTCAGCGCACGCACGACGGCGCGGGCGTGTCCGCGTCCGCGGGAGTCCGGGACGGTCAGGACTCCGATGTCCGCGACCGGCGCGTCGCGCCAGGGGTACGCGCTCGCGGCGCTGACGAGCCGGCCGGCCGCGAAGGCCCCGACCACCGCCCAGTGGTCCAGCTCGACGAAGGCGTCGTCCCGGTCAGCCTCCGGAGCCGCCGCTTCGAAGGCGGCGAAGGCGGCGCCGTCGCTCGCGGTCAACCGGCGGACGCCGTCGGCCGCCGCCTCCCGCTGCAGCGCGGCGTGCTCGGACTCCGGGAAGTAGAAGAGGTTGTCGGGGTCGTGGACGGTGATCCCGGTTTCCGCGAGCCTCGCTCGGAAGGACGACGCCGAGAACGTCCCGGTGGCGAGGCCGGCGCGTTCGGCGAGCGCCGGCGTCACGGCGGCTCGGACCGTGCCGTCCGACGTCGTGAGCACCGTCACCCGCCTGTCCTCGCCGAGGTCCGCGTTGATCGTCAGGGAGAAGCGGCCCTCGCCCGGCAGCACCTCGCCGTGGGCGAAAGGCGTCTGCCAGTACCGCGTGATCGTGGGCGTGAAGGACATGCTGGCTCTCGTTCCGGTTCGATTCGGCCGCGACCAGCGGCTGGTCGAGGTAAGCACCGCCGCACGCCGGCGCGCCAGCGCATTCCCGCCGGGGCCGCTCAGTCCTGCTCAGTCCCGGTCGTCGCCTCGGTCCGGATCTCGCGCACCGGCGTCGCCCTCGGGTTCGAGCTCGCCGGCCCCGTCCTCGGGACCGAGCTCGCCGGCCGGGTCGTCCTCGCCCGAGCTGTCGCCCCCGCCGTCGGGACCGAGGCCATCGGCCACGGGGTTGTCGTCCGGGGCCTCGGCGATCGGGTGGTCGTACCCGCCCGGCTGCGAGAGCGGGAGTCCGAGCCGGGAGCCCTCCCGCCGTGCCGCGTCCGCCGCGGAGCCGACGCGCGTGGCCGTCTGCTGAGACTGCTGCTCGATCACGTTCCACTGCGCCCGGACCGCCGCGAGGAGCTCCTCGAAGCGCGCCTTCAGGTCGTCGCCCACCCACGGGAGCCAGCCGCCCGCGCCCGAGACGACGCCCATGCCGGCGGCCTCGAGCACGAGCACCTCGAGCTCGTCGAACGCGTCCCGCATCGTCTCCGCGGCGCTCTGCATGCCGAGCGCCAGGTCGAGATGGATCCCTGCCAGGCCGTGAACCGCGGCCTGCCGCTCGTCGATGTCGCGAACGAGCGACCGGACGTAGGCGTCGGCGCCGTCGGCCGCGCGCCCGTCCCAGTCCGCCATCGCCTCCGAGGAGTGGCGCAGGAGGTCGGACACGAGGATCTCCTGGAACTCGACGAGCGCGCGGTAGGCGTACCCGGTGCGCCCGACGCCACGCCAGTCGCCGCGGAACGTGTCCTCGACGACCTGCCGAGGGTCGAACCCCAGGGCGAGGTCCAGCACGGTGCTGACGACCTCCGTCGGGTTCGAGAACGTGCCGGGGAGGACGACCTCCACGAGGTCAGTCTCGACTTCCGGCTCCTGCGGTGACACCAGCGCCGCTGTGCTCCCCATCCGTCTCACCGCCGTCCGGGAGGGCGCCGTCGTGCTCGGCAGCCTGGTCCTCGTCGGTGGTCGCGTAGTAGTCGGCCGACGCCGCGAGCTCGTCACCGGAGGCCTGCAGCGCCTCGGAGAGGGAGCGGAACGTCGCGGACGCGAGGTCCGCCACGTCGCACCGGGCGTCGTCGAACTGGTCGAACAGCACGCCGACGGCGCAGGCCTCCACGAGCCAGGAGTCCGCGTAGGCGGCAGCGGCCTCGGCCGCACGGGCGTGGTCCGAGACCTGGTGCGCGTAACGGCGCAACGACTCGGGTTCGACGTAGAACTCGCTCATGCGGCCTCCGCTCTCGATACCGGCCACCGGCGGCGGCCTGGCTCCGAGCGTGGCAAGGGCCGCTTACATCGGACTTGCGTCCTCGGCAGAGGCGGTCGGCCAGCGCAGCGCCAGGTCGCGTGCTCGTTCGAGCGGGGTCCCCTGGGTCGGCGGGGCCGTCGGCTCCGGCCGGGCGGCGCTCCCCGCGGTGAGGCCGGCCGCGTAGCCGGCGACGTACGTGCTGACGGGCGCCGCGGGCCGCACGACGCGGTGCGCGGCGTCCCGCGCGAGATCGAGGATCGCCGGCACGTCCACCGCCTCGCGCGGCACGCCCAGCTCCGCGGCCAGCGCGTCCACCCAGTCGTCGAGGTCGCTCAAGAGATCACTCCCGTCCGTCGTGCCGGATGGCGCGACCCAGATCGTCCCAGGTGTCGACGTCGGCGCTCGCGTGCTCGGGGTCGGGCACGCGCACGCAGGCCAACCGCTCGACGAGCGCCCGCACGCTGACGCCGTGGACCGAGCCCGGCGCGCCGAGCTCGCGCAGCGCCCGGTCCAGCGACGCCCGGCGGTACACCCCGACCAGCCACTGGTCGCGGCCGCGGGACTCGAGGAACATGCCGTCGTTCTCGGGCGCGAGGTGGGCCGCCGCGGCGAGCAGGTGGGCCACCGCCTCGGCCGCGCGTGGGACGTCGCACGCGAGCACGAGCACGAGCGGCGCGGGCGAGGAACCGTCCGCGCCGTCCGCGCTCTCGAACGCGGCCAAACCGGCGGCGATCCCGGCGACCGGTCCGCCGAACGACGGCTCCTCGCGCGCCAGCAGCAGACCGGGGCGCGCGACGTCCGGTGGGCCGACGACGACCGTGCGCCGGGCTCCGGCCGTGGCGGCGAGCACGTGGTCGAGCAGCGGGAGTCCGTGCAGCTGCAGGCCGGCCTTGTCGACGCCGAGCCGGGCGGAGCGCCCGCCGGCGAGGACGACGGCGTCGACGGCGCTGACGGCGCTCACGAGGGGCGGGCGGCCCGGCGGACGGGACCCAGCGTGAAGAACACGGTGAGCAACGCCGTCAGGGCGAGCAGACCGAGCCCGAGGCCGTAGGTCCCGTCGAGCTGGTACACCGCACCCATGATGAGGGGCGGGATGAACCCGCCGAGACCGCCCGCCGCGCCGACGAGCCCCGTGACACCGCCGACCTTGTCCGCCGGGGCCACCTTCGCCACGAGGGCGAACGTCGCTCCGGACGACGCACCGAGCGCCGCCGCCAGCCCGAGGAAGCCGATCGTGCCGAGCGGGACGAGCGCGGGGCCGAGCGCCACGACTCCCGCCAGCACGGCGACGACGCCGAAGCACACCACCGACACGCCGATGGCCCCGAGCCGGTCCGACAGCGCCCCGCCGACCGGGCGCATGACGACCGCGAGCACGACGAAGCCGGCGGTGCGGAGGGCGGCGTCGGACGGCGTCAGGTCATACGCGTTGACGAGGAACGTCGGGAGGTACACGGAGAACGCCACGAAGCCGCCGAACCCGACGGCGTACAGCCACGCGAGGGGCATCGTGCCCTTGAGGCGCAGCGTCGCCCACGTGCGCGCGAGCATCCCCCCGGCGGGCGCGACCGAGCGGCCCGGGGCGTCGCGCAGGAGGAGCCAGGCGACCACGGCGAACACCGCCAGGACGACGGCGACGACGACGAACGGCGTCGCCCGCCCCCACGTCTCGGCGAGCCGCAGCGTGGTGAAGGCGGAGATCGCGGTGCCGCCCATGCCCATCCCGAAGATGCCGATCGCCGTGCCGCGTCGCGCCGGCGGGTACCAGGCGTTGACGAACGGGACGCCGACGGCGAACGCCGTGCCGCCGATGCCGAGCAGGAAGCCCCCGATCACGAGCATGGCGAGCGAGTCGGCGACGAGGGCGATGAACAGGACCGGGACGATCGTCAGCACGCTGACGACGGGGAACATCACGTGGGCGCCGAGCCGGTCGGTGAGCGCGCCGACGGGGATGCGACCGAGCGAGCCCACGATGACCGGGATCGCGACGACGATGGACTGCTCGACGTCGGTGAGGCCGAGGTCCTCCTTGTACGCCGCCCCCAGCGGGCTGATCAGTGCCCACGCCCAGAAGTTGACGGCGAACCCGACGGTGGCGAGCGCGAGCTGGACGGTGGGCGACGTCCCGGCCGGGCCGCCGGCCGACCTCCGGCCCGGCGCACCGGCGACCTCCGACGGCGGCGCGGGCGGCTCCTCGGCGCGGTGCGACATGGTCCCTCCTCGTGAGGCGTCAGCGGCGTGGCGTCGTCGTCGGGTCCCACCCGCGGCGCGGTGCGCGGGAGCCGACGGACGCCTCGCGCGACCGGTAGACGATGTACGGCCGGAACAGGTACGGGACGGGCGCGGAGAACGCGTGCACGAGGCGGGTGAACGGCCACAGGATGAAGAGCAGGTTGGCCGCCACGATGTGCAGCTGGAACGCGGCGGGCACGCCGGCCATGAGCTCCGGCTGCGGCTGGAGGTACCAGAGGCTGCGGAACCACGGCGAGATGGTCTCGCGGTAGTCGTAGCCGTGGCCGCCGGCGAGCAGCTGCGTCTGGACGGTCGCCCAGGTGCCGACGAGGATCGACGCGGCGAGGAACACATACATCGTCTTGTCCATGCGCGTGGTCGCCCGGAACACCGGGCCGGTGGTGCGCCGTCGGTAGACGAGGATGACGAGCCCGGCGACGAGAGCGACGGCGGCCAGCGTGCCGAGGTAGGTCGCGACGGCGTGGTAGATCGCCTCGTCGATCCCGACGGCCTCCGTCCACGTCTTCGGGATGACGAGCCCGAGCACGTGGCCGAGCGCGACGAAGAGGAGCCCGACGTGGAACAGCGGCGACCCGAGGCGCAGGAGCCGGTTCTCGTACAGCTCGCTCGAGCGAGTGGTCCACCCGAACTTGTCGTACCGGTACCGCCAGATCGACCCGACGAGGAAGACGGCGAACGTCACGTACGGGAGGACGACCCACAGCAGGACCGATCC
Source organism: Beutenbergia cavernae DSM 12333 (assembly GCF_000023105.1). Classification (NCBI taxonomy): domain Bacteria; kingdom Bacillati; phylum Actinomycetota; class Actinomycetes; order Micrococcales; family Beutenbergiaceae; genus Beutenbergia; species Beutenbergia cavernae. Next base: position 3,133,245 of record NC_012669.1, on the reverse strand, counting down.
GGTGCTCATGCGCGCACCCCCGTCGTCGCGGAGCTCTGGGCGGCCGGGCCGGTCTCGTACGGCCCGAGCGCGCTGAGGCCCACCATCTCGGTCGGCGGCCCGGCGGTGACGAGCTCCACGAAGCGCTCCCGCGTCGCGTCGTCGAGCGGCCCGAGCGTCAGGCACACGGCCTCGACGACGTCGGTCCAGGGGCTCTGCGCCGCGGTCAGGGCCGAGCGCAGCACCTCGATGCCGTCGCGATGCGCACCGAGCAGTCCCGCGGCGATGCGGGCGGCGTCGTCGTCGTGGGCGCGGGCCGAGAACTCGAGCACCATCGGCAGGTAGTCCGGCAGCTCGTCGCCACCGCGCTCCCAGCCCGCGGCGCGGTACGCCTCGGCGAACCGGACGAGCGCCGTGCCGCGCTTCCGGGTGTCGCCCGTCGCGTAGTACGTGAGGTACATCGAGCACCGGCGCTTGAGGTCGAACGTCGCGACGTAGGCGGCCTCGAGCTCGGCGGACGGGCGCTCCTCGAGAACGCGGAGGAACCGCGCGAGGCGCGTCGCCACGGGCTCGGGCAGCGTCGCGACGACGGCGGCGACGTCCGGGACGGCGTCGCGCACCCGCGCGTCGGGGTACTCCAGGAGCACGCTCGCCGCGAGGTGCGTGCGACGGCGTTCGGCCGGCGTGACCGTGACGGCCGCGAGCGGCGGGACCTCAGGGGCTCGGGCGCTCGGGCGCGGCAGGAATGTGCGCATCAGGCACCCCCGCCGGACGTCGGGCCGGCGTCGTCGGGCCTGCTCGGCGGGAACAGGCCGGGTGGTGCGCCGTTGCCGTCCCAGTTGAGCAGGTTGACGCGGCCGGGCGTGCTCGGCCCGTTCGGGGAGTCGGCGCTCTGGCGAGCTCCGAGGGCGTGGAAGTTCTCCACGGCGACGGGAGTCGGCGTCCCGCTGGACGAGCCGAACGGTCCGCCGCCGCCCATGCCGGGCCCGCCGTCGTAGTCGAGGGAGCAGCTCAGCTCGTCCAGCTCACGCGCGATCTCCGTGTGTGCGCTCGGGATGACGTACCGCTCGTCGTACTTCGCGATCGCGAGCAGGCGGTACATCGCCTGGATCTCGGACCCGGACATCCCGACGGCGGCGGCCGTCTCCTCCCGCGGCTCCTCACCCAGGTTGAGGTCGCGCATGTACGACCGCATCGCGGCCAGGCGGCGCAGGACGCGCTCGACGGGCGCGGTGTCGCCGGCCGTGAACAGCCCGGCGAGGTACTCCAGCGGGATGCGCAGCTGCGAGATCGCCGCGAACAACGTGCGCGCCTCCTCGCCGTCGTTCCCGGACGAGGCGACGACGTCGACCACCGGCGACAGCGGCGGGATGTACCAGACCATCGGGAGCGTGCGGTACTCGGGGTGCAGGGGGAGGGCGACCTCGTACCGGGAGATGAGGTCCCAGATGGGCGAGGCCTGTGCGGCGGTGATCCAGTCGTCGGGGATGCCCTCGGCACGCGCCGCGGCCACGACCTCGGGGTCGTGCGGGTCGAGGAACACCGAGCGCTGGGCGGCCAGCAGAGCGTGTTCGTCCTCGACCGCCGCTGCCGCGGTGACGCGGTCGGCGTCGTACAGCACGAGGCCGAGGTAGCGCAGCCGGCCGACGCACGTCTCCGAGCACACCGTCGGCAGGCCGACCTCGATGCGCGGGTAGCACAGCGTGCACTTCTCGGCCTTGCCGGTCTTGTGGTTGAAGTAGACCTTCTTGTACGGGCACCCGGTGACGCACATGCGCCAGCCGCGGCACTGGTCCTGGTCGACGAGCACGATCCCGTCCTCGGCCCGCTTGTACATCGCGCCGGACGGGCACGAGGCGACGCACGACGGGTTGAGGCAGTGCTCGCAGATCCGCGGCAGGTAGAACATGAACGTCTGCTCGAGCTCTTCCGCCACGTGCTCGCTCATGTGCTTGAGGACGGGGTCGTCCTGCATCGTGGCGGTGGACCCGCCGAGGTCGTCGTCCCAGTTCGCCGACCACTGGATGCGCATGTCCTCGCCGGTGAGCAGGGACTTCGGCTTCGCCACGGGGGTGTGCGGACCCTGCGGCGCGGACAGGAGCATGTCGTACTCGTACGTCCACGGCTCGTAGTAGTCGTGGATCGACGGCATCTTCGGGTTGGAGAAGATCGTCGCGAGCTTCTTCACGCGACCGCCGGCACGCAGCTTGAGCTTCCCCCGCTTGGTGCGGACCCAGCCGCCCTGCCAGCGCTCCTGGTCCTGATACGTCCGGGGGTAGCCGAGGCCGGGCCGGGTCTCGACGTTGTTGAACCACACGTACTCGACGCCGGTCCGGTTCGTCCACGCCTGCTTGCACGTGACCGAGCACGTATGGCACCCGATGCACTTGTCGAGGTTCATCACCATCGACATCTGCGCCATGACCCGCATCAGTACTCGACCTCCTGGGACCGGCGTCGGATCACCGTCACCTCGTCGCGCTGGTTGCCCGTGGGCCCGAGGTAGTTGAACGCCCAGGCCAGCTGGGCGTACCCCCCGGCGAGATGGCTCGGCTTGAGCAGGATGCGCGTGAGCGAGTTGTGGATGCCGCCGCGCAGCCCGGACGTCTCCGCGAGCGGCACGTCGACGGTGCGGTCCGTCGCGTGGTGCATGTACACGGTGCCGGGCGGCATGCGGTGGCTGACGACGGCGCGGGCGACGACGACGCCGTTGCGGTTGTACGCCTCGATCCACTCGTTGTCGACCACGCCGACCTTCGCGGCGTCCACGGGTGACATCCAGATGTTCGGCCCGCCGCGGGAGAGCGACAGCATGAACAGGTTGTCCTGGTACTCCGAGTGGATCGACCACTTCGAGTGCGGGGTGAGATACCGGACGGCGACCTCCGCGTGCCCGGCCGACGCCGGGAACCCGCTGGGCGAGGTGTCGCCGAGCGGCGGTGAGTCCACGAACAGGCGGTGCATGTCGAGCGGCGGCCGGAAGACGGGCAGGTTCTCGCCGAGCTCGCTCATCCAGTCGTGGTCGAGGAAGAAGTGCTGTCGCCCGGTCAGCGTGTGCCACGGCTTGAGCCGCTCGACGTTGACGACGAACGCCGAGTACCGCCGTCCGCCGTGCTCGGATCCGGACCACTCGGGAGAGGTGATGACCGCCGTCGGGCGCGCCTGCACGTCCGGGAACGTCACGCGTTTGCCCTGCTCGTCGCGGGCGAGGTCGGCGAGGCGCTGCCCGGTCCGTTCCTCGAGCCGTTCGAAGCCCTGCACGGCGAGCCGCCCGTTGGTGGTCCCGGACAGCGCGAGGATCGTCTCGCACACGTGCGTGTCCGCCTCCAGGCGCGGCCGTCCGGCGGCGGGACCGTCCGCGACGACGCCGTTCAGGCGGCCGAGGTGGGCCACCTCCTCGGTCGGGTCGTAGGGCACGCCCTTCGTCACCATGCCGAGCGTGTCCGTCAGCGGGCCGAGCGCGGCCATCCGCGCGGCGAACGCCGGGTAGTCGCGTTCGACGACGACGAGCTTCGGCATCGTGCGGCCGGGGACCAGCTCGCGTTCGGTCGGCCCGGCGCCGCAGTCGAGCACGGTGCCGTGGGGCACGGCCATCGCGTCGGGGGTGTCGTGCTGCAGCGGCGCGGCGACCAGGTCCTTGCGGACGCCGAGATGCGTGGCGGCGAGCTCGGAGATCCGACGGGCGATCGTGTGGAAGATGTCGAAGTCGGTGCGGGTCTGCCACGGCGGGTCGATCGCGGGGTTGAACGAGTGCACGAACGGGTGCATGTCCGTGCTCGACAGGTCGTGCTTCTCGTACCAGGTCGCCGCGGGGAGCACGACGTCGGAGAACAGCGTCGTGCTCGTCATCCGGAAGTCGAGGGTCGTCAGCAGGTCGAGCTTCCCGACCGGCGCCTCGTCGCGCCACGTCACGGAACGCGGCCGCCGCTGCGGCTCGGACTCCTGCGCGAAGACGGCGGCGTCGGTGCCGAGCAGGTGCTTGAGGAGGTACTCGTTGCCCTTGCCGGAGGAGCCGAGGACGTTGGCGCGCCAGATCGTCACGCACCGCGGGAAGTTGGCGGGGTCGTCCGGGTCCTCGACAGCGAACCGCAGACGGCCGGCGCCGAGCTCGTCGACCACGTGCCGAGCGGGCTCCTTCCCCGCGGCCTCCGCCTCGTCGACGAGGTCGAGCGGGTTGCGGTCGAACGTCGGGTAGCTCGGCATCCAGCCGCGCTGCGCCGACTCGACGAGGCAGTCGGCCGTCGTCCGGTCGGCGAACAGGCCGCGCGCCAACGGCGACGCGAGGGCGTCGGCCCCCAGCCCGTCGTACCGCCACTGGTCGGACGCGGTGTACCAGAACGCCGTCCCGATCATCTGCCGGGGTGGGCGCGACCAGTCCAGCCCGGCCGCGTACTGCGCCCAGCCGGTGATCGGGCGGCACTTCTCCTGGCCCACGTAGTGCGCCCAGCCGCCACCGTTCACCCCCTGGCAGCCGGTCATCGTGGTCAGTGCCAGGAACGCCCGGTAGATCGTGTCGGCGTGGAACCAGTGGTTCGCGCCGGCGCCCATGATGATCATCGAGCGGCCGCCGGACCGCTCGGCGTTGTCGGCGAACTCGGCGGCGATGCGCTGGGCCTGCGCCGCGGACACCCCGGTGAACTGCTCCTGCCACGCAGGGGTGCAGGGTTGTGGGTCGTCGTACCCGGACGGCCACGTCCCGGGCAGGTCGAGGGCCGGCCGGTTCACGCCGTACTGGGCGAGCATCAGGTCGAACACCGTCGTCACGAGGCGTCCGCCGACCCGCCGCACCGGGACGCCGCGCACGAGGACGCCGGACCCGCCCTGGTGCTCCTCGCCGTCACCCGGCACCAGGTCGAAACGGGGCAGGAGGACGGCGGCGGTGCCCTCGGCTCCCGCGCCGTCGGCGGCGGACAGCAGGGGGCGGAGGTCGCCGAGGTCGAGGTTCCACCGGCCGACGTCGGCCTCACCCCACCGATGCCCGAGGGAGCCGTTCGGGACCACGGGTGATCCGCCGTCGTCGAGCACGACGGGCTTGAAGGCGGCGTTCGCCTCGGCCGCGTGCTCCGGCAGGTCGGCGGCCGTGACGAACTTCCCCGGCACGTAGGACTCCGGCGTCGGCGACTCGTCGAGCGCCACGAGGTACGGCATGTCGGTGTACCGCGTGACGTAGTCGACGAACGGGACCGTGCGCTCGTGCGCGAAGTGCTCCGTGAGGATGACGTGCCCCATCGCCATCGCCAGAGCGCCGTCGGTGCCGGGGTGGACGGCCATCCACTCGTCGGCGAACTTCGTGTTGTCGGCGTAGTCGGGCGAGACGACGACCACCTTCTGCCCGCGGTACCGCGCCTCCGTCATGAAATGGGCGTCAGGGGTGCGGGTCACCGGGACGTTCGAGCCCCACATGATGCAGTAGGTCGAGTTCCACCAGTCGGCGGACTCCGGGACGTCCGTCTGGTCGCCGAAGACCTGCGGGCTCGCGACGGGCAGGTCGGCGTACCAGTCGTAGAACGACAGCATCGTGCCGCCGAGCAGCTGGATGAACCGGGCGCCGACGCCGTGCGACACCATCGACATCGCGGGGATCGGGGAGAAGCCGGCGATGCGGTCGGGGCCGTACGCCTTGATGGAGTGGACGTGCGCGGCGGCGACGATCTCCGCGGCCTCGTCCCAGCTCGCGCGCACGAGACCGCCCTTGCCGCGGGCCGACTTGTACGCGCGCGCGGTGTCGGGGTCGCCGGTGAGCGCCGCCCAGGCGAGCACCGGGTCGCCCGTGCGCGCCTTCGCCTCGCGGTAGGCCGCCAGCAGCACGCCGCGCACGTACGGGTAGCGCACCCGCGTGGGCGAGTAGGTGTACCAGGAGAACGCGGCGCCGCGGGGACAGCCGCGGGGCTCGTACTCGGGGGAGTCGGGCCCGACGCTCGGGTAGTCGGTCTGCTGGGACTCCCACGTGATGATGCCGTCCTTGACGTACACCTTCCACGAGCACGAGCCGGTGCAGTTCACGCCGTGGGTCGAGCGGACCACCTTGTCGTGCGACCAACGGTCCCGGTAGAAGACGTCACCCTCGCGGCCGCCGCGCAGGAACACCTGACGCAGGTCCTCGGACACCTCGCCGGGGCGCAGGTGGCGGCCGAGCCGCAGCAGCGCATCCTCGAGCGGGCCGTCCGAGCCGCGCGCGTCGACGTCGGCGGCCGGGCTCGTTCTCGACATCAGTCCCCCAGGTGAGATGGGCGCGTCGGTTCGTCCGACACCCTCCCACCGGCGCCCACCCCCCGCACGGCGAGGGCGTCGGGTGCCGGGAGCGGGTCTCGGAGCCGCGCCCGGATGCTGAGTGCGTGACGTCTCACGCGCTCGACGGCGTGTCGTCGACAGAGATCACGCACTCGGCGACGACTGCCCGCTCACAGGGGGTCGCGGCGCGCTGTGCGCTGATCCTTACGCCCGGGTAACAGCGGGTGGCTCGCCCGGAAACGCGCGCTGCCTAGCGTCGCTCACGCCGGACCACCCGCTCGCGACACCAGCTCACCGGGAGCCGAGATGACGACGACGAACGACGACCAGGGTCGCCTCGCCACGACCGCCCCGACCGCCCCGCAGGCCGCGACCGCGTCCCCGGACGCGCCGTCGTCGTCGACCCGCCCGCCCCGGCCCGACGCCGCGCCGCGCCGGCTGGGCGGCCGGTGGATCGAGCGGTGGGACCCGGAGGACGCGACGTTCTGGCGCGACGGCGGCCGCGCCGTCGCCCGGCGGAACCTGTGGCTGTCGATCTTCGCGGAGTTCCTCGGGTTCGCCGTGTGGGCGCTGTGGTCGATCGTGGTCCCGCAGCTCGGCGCGGCCGGCTTCACGCTCACGGTGGACCAGCAGTTCTGGCTCATCGCGGTGCCGAGCCTCGTGGGCGCCACGCTGCGCATCCCGTACACGTTCGCGGTCCCGATCGTCGGGGGACGGAACTGGACGGTCATCTCCGCCCTGCTCCTGCTGGTGCCTACTGGGCTGCTCGCCGTGGTGGTCCAGAACCCGGAGACGCCGTTCGGCGTGCTGCTGGTCGTCGCCGCCACCGCCGGCTTCGGGGGCGGGAACTTCGCGTCGTCGATGGCGAACATCTCGTTCTTCTTCCCCGAGAAGGAGAAGGGCGCTGCGCTGGGGCTGAACGCCGCGGGCGGCAACCTCGGGACGGCGGCCGTGCAGCTCGCCGTCCCCCTCGTCATCGTGACGGCGGGCGGCGTGGCCCTCGAGCGCGCCGGGCTCATGATGATCCCGCTCGTCGTGCTCGCGGCGTTCCTCGCGTGGCGGTTCATGGACAACCTGGCGACGGCGAAGGCCGACACCCGTTCGTTCGGCGCCGCCGTGCGCAACCGGCACACGTGGATCATCTCGTTCCTGTACATCGGCACGTTCGGCTCGTTCATCGGCTACTCCGGCGTGTTCCCCACGCTTCTCGCCGGCCAGTTCCCGCACGTGACGCTGTCCATCGCGTTCCTCGGGGCGCTGGTCGGCTCCGTGGCGCGTCCGTTCGGCGGGATGGTCGCCGACCGGGTGGGCGGGGCCCGTGTGACCATCGCCGCGTTCGTCGTCATGGCGCTGGGGGCGGTCGGCGCGATCCAGGCGCTGGGGTCGGGGTCGTTCGGCCGGTTCTTCGCCTCGTTCCTGGTGCTGTTCGTGGCGACGGGCGTCGGCAACGGCGCGACGTACCGGATGATCCCGGCCGTGTTCCGTGCGGGAGCGGCCGACGACGGCGGAGCGATCGCCCGGGCGCGTCTCGCCGCGGCGGGGTGCCTCGGGATCGCCGGGGCGGTCGGCGCGTTCGGCGGCTTCCTCATCCCGCGCGGGTTCGCGATGTCGACGTCGCTGGCGGGCAGCCTGGTGCCGGCACTGTGGGTGTTCGTCGCCGTCTACCTGGTGATGGCGGTGGTGACGTGGGCGGTCTACGCGCGTCGCGGCACGGCGCTCGCCGCCCAGGCGATCTGAGCGTCGTCCATGACAGCCGCGACATCCGCCGACACGCACTGCCCGTACTGCGCGCTGCAGTGCGCGATGCGCCTGGACCCCGCGTCGGGTGCCGCCCCGGGCAGACCGACGGAGGTCGCCGTCACGCCGCGCGACTTCCCGACGAACCGCGGCGGACTGTGCCAGAAGGGCTGGACGAGCGCCCGGGTGCTCACCGCCCCGGACCGGCTCACCGTCCCGCTCGTGCGCGACGCGCAGGGCGAGCTGGCGCCGTCGTCCTGGGACGAGGCGCTCGACGTCGTCGCGACGCGGCTGCGCGAGATCCAGGACCGGCACGGCCGCGAGGCGGTCGCGGTGTTCGGCGGCGGCGGCCTGACGAACGAGAAGGCGTACACGCTCGGCAAGTTCGCGCGCACGGTGCTCGCCACGCCGAACATCGACTACAACGGCCGGTTCTGCATGTCGAGCGCCGCGGCCGCGGCGACGCGCGCGTTCGGCGTCGACCGTGGCCTGCCCTTCCCGCTCGCTGACCTCGGCGGGGCCGACGCCGTCCTCCTGCTCGGCAGCAACGTCGCCGAGACGATGCCGCCCGCCGTCCAGCACCTCGCCGGGGCTCGGGCGGCGGGCGGGCTCGTCGTCGTCGACCCGCGCCGCAGCGCGACGGCGGCGCTCGCCGACGACGGCCAGGGAGCCCACCTCCAGCCGGTTCCGGGCACCGACCTCGTGGTGCTGCTGGCGCTGCTGCACATCGTGTGGGCCGAGGGGCTCGACGACGCCGCGTACGTCGCGGAGCGCACGAGCGGTGCCGAGGCGGTGCGGCGCGCCGTGAGCCAGTGGTGGCCGGAGCGGGCCGAGACGGTGTGCGGCGTGCCGGCCGCGCAGCTGCGCCGCGTCGCTCGGCTGCTCGCCGCCGCGTCGCCGTCCCGCGGTGGCCGTGGGGCGTACGTCCTCACCGGGCGCGGCGTCGAGCAGTCGACGCAGGGAACGGCGACGGTGACGGCGGCGATCGCCCTCGCGCTCGTGCTGGGGCTTCCCGGACGCGTCGGCAGCGGGTACGGCGCGATCACGGGGCAGGGCAACGGGCAGGGCGGCCGCGAGCACGGGCAGAAGGCCGATCAGCTGCCGGGGTACCGGCGGATCGATGACGACGGCGCTCGCCGGCACGTCGCGGCGGTGTGGGGCGTGGCGCCGGAGAGCCTGCCAGGGTCGGGCCGGCCCGCCGTCGAGCTGCTGCACGCGCTCGGGACCGCCGACGGACCGCGCGCGCTGCTGGTGCACGGCAGCAACCTCGTGGTGTCGGCACCGAACGCGACACGCGTGACGGAGAACCTGCGCTCGCTCGACCTGCTCGTCGTGAGCGACGTCGTCCCCTCGGAGACGGCGCTGCTGGCGGACGTCGTCCTCCCGGTCACGCAGTGGGCGGAGGAAGAGGGCACGATGACCTCGCTCGAGGGCCGCGTCATCCGCCGTCGCCGCGCGCTCGATCCACCGGGCGAGGCGCGCTCGGAGCTGTGGGTCCTCGCGGAGCTCGCGCGCCGTCTCGGCTCGCCGGTGACGCTGGAGACGGACCCGGCGGAGGTGTTCGACGAGCTGGCGCGCGCGAGCGCGGGAGGCGTGGCGGACTACGCCGGGCTGAGCCACGAGCGCCTCGACGCGGACGAGGCCGGCGGCGGCCCGGGCCTGTACTGGCCGGTGCCGAGCGCCGACCACCCGGGCACGCCCCGGCTGTTCCTCACGGGCTTCCCGACGCCGGACGGGCGCGCGCGGATGATCCCGGTCGACCACGTCGGGCCGAGCGACGACGTCCGGGCCGAGGCCCCGGTGCACCTCGTGACCGGCCGCGTGCTCCAGCACTACCAGTCGGGCGCTCAGACGCGGCGAGTGCCGGAGCTGGCGGCGGCCCTGGACGGCGCGTACGTCGAGCTGCACCCGTTGCTCGCCGACCGGCTCGGCATCGTCGAGGGTGCGGCGGTGCGGGTCACCTCGCGCCGGGGCGACGCCGTCGCCCCGGCCAGGCTCACGGGGCGGATCCGGCCGGACACCGTGTTCATGCCGTTCCACTGGGCGGGCGAGGGCAGCGTCAACCGCGTGACGTCGGACGCCACCGACCCCGTCTCCGGGATGCCGGAGTTCAAGGTCTGCGCCGTGGACGTCGCGCCCGCCGCGGAGCCCGCGTGAGCGGCGCAGCGACGACGACGCCGGAACCGCTGCGCGTCGTCGTCGTGGGCAACGGGATGGTCGGGTCCCGGCTGGCAGCCGACCTGCTCGCCCGGACGGATCAGGTCGACGTCACGGTGCTCGGCGCCGAGGAGTACGCCCCGTACAACCGGGTGCTGCTGAGCGACGTCGTCGCCGGGCGGCGCGACCTCGCCGACCTGGCGCTGCCCGAGGCGCACGAGCGTGCGCACGTGCGGCTCGGCGCCGAGGTCATCGCGATCGACCGCAGCACGCGCACGGTCCTCACGGCCGGCGCCGCGTACCCGTACGACGCGCTCGTGCTCGCGACGGGCGCTCAGGCGCGGATCCCGGACGTGCCGGGCCTCGAGAGCGCCCTGCCGGCCGGGGTCCGTGCCCTGCGGACGCTCGACGACGCGCGCGACGTCGTGGCGGCGACGCTCAGCTCGCGCTGCGCCGTCGTCGTCGGGGGCGGGGTGCTCGGCGTGGAGGCGGCGTGCGGCCTGGCGCGGCGCGGGCTCGACGTCACGCTCGTGCACCCGGGGCCGACGCCGATGGAGCGCCAGCTCGACGCGGCGGCCGGGGCGGTGCTCGAACGCTCGCTGGGCGAGCTCGGCGTCACCACCGTGACGGGTGCCGCCACGCGGGCGGTGCGCGCGGGCGGCGGTCGGGTGCAGAGCGTGGTGGTCGAGGGCGTCGCTCCCGACGGCGAGGGCCGCCGCGCGTGGGACGTCCGGGCCGACCTCGTGGTGCTCGCGTGCGGGACGACGCCGGAGACGCGCCTCGCGTCCTCCGCGGGGCTGAGCGTGGCGCGCGGCGTCGTCGTCGGCCCCGACCTGGCGAGCCCGGACGACCCCCACGTGTTCGCGATCGGGGACTGCGCGCAGCCGCCCGAGGGCGGCACCGGGCTCATCGCGCAGGGCTGGGACCAGGCGCGGAGGTTGGCGACGGCGCTGGCGGACCTGGCCGGTGCCGCGGAGGTGGGGCCGGGCGCGTCGCGCGCGGCGTCCCGCGGCCCGGTGTCCCGCGGCCCGGCGTCGCCGGACCGGCCCAGCATGGCCTGGCGCCTCGGCACCCGGGTGGTGGTCCGCACGCTCGAGGAGCCCGGCGCCCGCGGGACCGACGTCGTGCGCGTCAAGGCGCCGGGGCTCGACGTCGTCACGATGGGCGTGTGCGGCGGCGCCGCCCGCGAGCCGGGCCAGAGATCGGTGGCGCTCAGCGACCCGGCGTCCGGGCGGCACGTCGAGGTCGTCGTGGCTGACGGGCTGCTCGTCGGCGCCACGTGCGTGGGCGCCCCCGACGTCGGCGCCGACCTCGCGTCCGCCTACACGCGGCGCACCCCGGTCCCGGCCGATCCCGCGCACCTGCTGCTGCGCCCGGTGGCGGCGTCGACGGCGCCGGTGTCCAGCCCCGAGCACATGCCGGACGCCGCGCGCGTGTGCACGTGCAACGGCGTGACCAAGGGCGACGTCGCCGCGTGCGTGCGCTCGGGCGCGCGCAGCGTGGAGGACGTCGCGCGGGCCACGCGTGCGACGACCGGCTGCGGCACGTGCCGTGACGCGGTGTGCGGACTCGTCGAGTTCCTCGCGGACCGCGCCCTCACGACGGCGGCCACGTTCGCGTGAGGGCGACGTTACGGGGGCGCAACCCGCGGAGCACCCCCGTGAAACGCCGCCCGCCTACCGTCCGAGCATCGGCCCGTCGCGTTCGCGGATCGTTCGACCCAGGGAGGCCGCAGTGAGCACCCGTGTGAAGCACCTGCTCGTGGTCGGTGGCGGCATGGTCGCGCACCGGCTCGTCGAGGCGCTCCGTGCCCGCGACGGCGCCGCCGCCTGGCGCATCACCGTCCTCGCCGAGGAGCCGCGCCGCCCGTACGACCGGGTCGCGCTCACGTCGTACTTCTCGGCGCGCGACCCCGAGGAGCTGGCGCTCGGCGAGCCGCGGATGTGGGACGACCCGCTCGTCGAGCTCCACACCGACCGCGCCGTGGAACGCATCGACCCGGTCGCCCGCCAGGCGGTCGACCGCCTGGGCCACGTCTGGGACTACGACGAGCTCGTGCTCGCCACGGGGTCCAGCGCGGCCGTCCCGCCGATCCCCGGCCACGAGCTGCCGGGCGTGTTCGTGTACCGCACGGTCGACGACGTCGCCGCGCTGCGCGGCTGGGTCGAGGACAAGCGCCGGGCGAACGCGGAGCACGCGACCGGCGGCTTCACCCGGCCGGTCCGCGGGGCCGTGATCGGCGGCGGGCTCCTGGGGCTCGAGGCGGCAGGCGCGCTGCGCGCCCTGGGGGCGCAGGCGAACGTCGTCCAGTTCGGGACGCATCTCATGGACGCGCAGATCGACCTGGGCGGCGGGGAGGCGCTGCGCCGACTCATCGGGGCGCTGGACATCAGCGTGCGCACGTCCACGGCCACCGCCGCGATGAAGCCGTCCCGTCGGACGGGCCACGTGGGGAGGCTCGAGTTCGACGGCGGCACGCGCCTCGACGTCGATGTCGTCGTCCTCGCGACCGGGGTGCGGCCGCGCGACGAGCTGGCCCGCGCCGCGGGACTCGCGATCGGGGAGCGAGGCGGCGCCGTCGTCGACGACGCCTGCCGCACGTCGGCACCCCACGTGTGGGCGGTCGGGGAGGTCGCGTGCATCGACGGCCGGTGCCTCGGGCTCGTCGCACCCGGGTACGCGATGGCCGAGGTGGTGGCGGACCGGCTGCTCGGCGGAGCTGCGACGTTCCCGGGCGCGGACACCGCGACGAAGCTCAAGCTCCAGGGCGTCGACGTCGCGAGCTTCGGCGACGCGTTCGCCAGCACACCCGGCTCGATGGAGCTGGTGCACGCCGACCCGGCGGCGGGCGTGTACTCGAAGCTGGTGCTCTCCGACGACGCACGGACGCTGCTCGGGGGCGTGTTCGTGGGCGACGTGTCGCCGTACGCATCACTGCGGCCGATGGTCGGCAGCGAGCTCCCGGGGGACCCGGGGTCGTTCCTGCTCCCGGCGTCGGTGGCCGGGGCGCGCGCCGCCGACCTGGAGCTGCCGGACGACGCGACGGTCTGCTCGTGCAACAACGTCTCGGCCGGCACGATCCGCGCGGCCGTCACCGAGCACGAGTGCACGGACGTCGCGGGGGTCAAGGCCTGCACGCGGGCCGGGACGAGCTGCGGGTCGTGCCTCCCGCTCGTGAAGAAGCTCACGACGACGCAGCTCGAGCGGGCCGGCGTCGCCGTCTCGAACGCGCTGTGCGAGCACTTCGAGCTCTCGCGGGCGCAGCTGTTCGACGCCGTCCGGGTGGCGGAGCTGCACACGTTCAGCGAGATCGTCGCGCGGTTCGGGCGGACGGCCGAGGATGCGGTGGATACCCGGACAGCCGGGACGCTGCCGAGCCGCGGCTGCGACATCTGCAAGCCGGTCGTGGCGTCGATCCTGGCGTCGCTCGGCAACGGCCACATCCTCTCCGGCGAGCAGGCGACACTGCAGGACACCAACGACCACGTGCTCGCGAACCTGCAGAAGGACGGCACGTACTCGGTGGTGCCGCGGATCCCGGGCGGGGAGGTCACGCCGGACGGTCTCGTCGCGATCGGGGAGGTGGCGCGGGACTTCGGCCTCTACACGAAGATCACCGGCGGTCAGCGCATCGACATGTTCGGGGCCCGGATCGAGCAGCTGCCGCAGATCTGGGCGCGGCTCGTCGAGCACGGGTTCGAGTCGGGTCACGCCTACGGGAAGGCGCTGCGCACGGTGAAGTCGTGCGTGGGGTCCACGTGGTGCCGGTACGGCGTCCAGGACTCCGTGGGTCTCGCGGTCGAGCTCGAGCTGCGCTACCGAGGCCTGCGCTCCCCGCACAAGCTCAAGCTCGGGGTGTCCGGGTGCGCGCGGGAGTGCGCCGAGGCGCGCGGGAAGGACGTCGGCGTCATCGCGACCGACAAGGGCTGGAACGTGTACGTCGGCGGGAACGGGGGGTTCACGCCGAAGCATGCGCGGCTGCTCGCCGAGGACCTCGACACGGCGACGCTCGTCCGCACGATCGACCGGTTCCTCATGTACTACGTGCGGACCGCCGACCGGCTGCAGCGCACGGCGGCCTGGATCGACGAGGTGGACGGCGGGCTCGACGGCGTCCGCGCCGTGGTGCTGGACGACAGCCTCGGGATCGCGGCCGACCTGGACGCGGCGATGGTCGCCCACGTCGAGGCGTACGAGGACGAGTGGCGCGCCGTGCTCGCCGACCCGGAGAAGCTGCGGCGGTTCGGTTCGTTCGTCAACGCGCCGACGACGCCGGACCCGGACCTGGCGTACGTGGCCGAGCGGGGGCAGCCACGGCCGGCTACCGCAACCGAGCGGCAGTCGGTCGTCATCGCCCCGGCGCGGCTGGAGGTGCGGGGATGAGTGCCGCGACACCAGGCACGACGACGGCGGCGCTCGCCACGTCCGTGACGTGGCACGCGGTGTGTCGCGTGTCGGATCTCGCCGTGGAGCGCGGGGCGGCCGCGCTGCTGGACGGCGTTCAGGTCGCGCTGTTCCGGCTCACCGACGACCGCGTGCTCGCCGTGCAGCAGCGTGACCCGTACAGCGGGGCGAACGTCATCTCGCGAGGCATCGTGGGGACGCGAGGCGGCGTACCGACGGTGGCGGGCCCGATGTACAAGCAGGTCTTCGACCTCGCCACCGGCCGGTGCCTCGACACGGTCGGCCGCGACCCGCTCCCCGGCGAGGCCGCGGATCTGGTGACGTATCCGACCGAGGTGACGGACGGCGTCGTCCACGTGGGGCAGCCCGGATGACGACGCTCCTCGGGCTGGACGTCGCCGGCCGCACGGTGCTCGTCGCGGGCGGTGGGCCGGTGGCCGCGCGCCGGGCGCGGGCGCTGCTGGACGACGGGGCGCGGGTGCGGCTCGTGGCCCCCGAGGTGTGCGAGGACCTGGCGGAGCTCGTGGCGGCGGGAACGCTGGACTGGTCGGCACGGGACGTGGCCCCCGCGGACCTGGACGGGGCGTGGCTGGTCCTCGCCGCGACCGGCTCGGCGGCCGCGAACCGGGAGCTCGCGGCGTGGGCCGAGGCGGCGCGCGTGTGGTGCGTCAACGCGGGCGCCGCGCACGAGGGGAGCGCGCGGACGCCGGCGACGACGCGCAGCGGCGACGTGCTCGTCGGCGTCGTGACCGACGCGCGCGCCGCGGCGGCCGACCCCGGCCGGTCGCGAGCCGTGCGCGACCGCATCGCGGCGACGCTGGCCGACGGCGTCGACCAGCGTCGCCGGCGGCCCGGACCCGGCCGCGTCGTCCTCGTCGGCGGCGGCCCGGGCGCCGTCGACCTCCTCACGCTGCGCGGGCGGCGCGAGCTCGCGCAGGCGGACGTCGTCGTCGCCGACCGGCTCGGGCCACGCGGCGTGCTCGCGGAGCTGCCGGCCGGCGTCGAGATCGTCGAGGTGGGCAAGACGCCCGGACACCACCCGGTGCCGCAGCACGAGATCAACGCCATCCTGGTCGAGCGCGCGCGGCGCGGGCAGCGCGTGGTACGGCTCAAGGGCGGCGACCCGTTCGTGTACGGACGCGGCGGCGAGGAGGTGCTCGCGTGCCGGGAGGCGGGGGTCGACGTCGACGTCGTCCCGGGTGTGAGCAGCGCGCTCGCGGTGCCCGCGCTGGCCGGGATTCCGCTCACGCACCGGGGGAGCGTCGCGGCGCTGCACGTCGTCACCGGCCACGCCGGACTCGACGACGTCGCGCTCGCGTGCGTCCGCGACCGCGCGGCCACGCTCGTGGTGCTCATGGGCGTGTCCAACCTCGCGCGGATCGCCACCGAGGCGCTCGCGGCGGGGGCCGACGCCGCGACACCGGTCGCCGTCGTCGAGAGCGGATCGACACCGCAGCAGCGGGTGACGCGCGGACGGCTCGACGACATCGCCGACGTCGCCCGGCGTGCCCGGGTGCGCGCGCCGGCGGTGATCGTGGTCGGGGACGTCGCCGCGCCTGGTGTGCTCGAGGCCGCGTCGTGAGCGCGGAGGTCGAGCCGGGGAGCGCCGGGCGCGAGCTCACGCAGGTGATGGCCGGGTGCACGGTGCTGGTGACGGCGGACCGGCGCTCCTCGGAGCTGGCGGCGGCGCTCGAGCGGCGCGGCGCGGAGGTTCGGCATGCGCCGGCGCTCGGGATGATCCCGCACGTCGACGACTCCCGGCTGCTCGATGCCACGCGCGCGCTCCTCGAGGACGCGCCGGACGTCGTCGTCGTCACCACCGGGATCGGGTTCCGGGCCTGGGTCGAGGCGGCTGACGCGCACGGGCTCGCGGACGACCTCGTGCAGGTCCTCGCCGGGGCGCGGCTCGTGGCGCGTGGACCGAAGGCGCGTGGGGCGATCCAGGCGGTGGGGCTGACGGCGGACTGGGTGGCCGAGTCGGAGACGTCGGCCGAGGTGGCGGACCTGCTCCTCGGCGAGGGCGTGGTCGGGCTGCGGATCGCCGTCCAGCACCACGGTGCCGGGGCGGACGGGCTCGACGTCGTGCTCGCCGAGGCACGCGCCCAGGTGATCAGCCTCGAGGTGTACCGGTGGGGGCCGGCGCCGGACCCGGAGGCGGTGCGGGTCTCGGTGCACGCGGCGGCGGACGGGGAGATCGACGCCGTCGTGTTCACGTCGGCGCCCGGCGCGGAGGCGTGGCTCGGCGCGGCGGAGGCCGAGGGCGTGGGTGCGGAGGTGGTCGCGCGGCTGGCGTCGGGCGCCATGGTGGCGGCGGCGGTCGGTCCGATCACGGCGAAGCCGCTCGAGCGCCGCGGCGTGAGGCCGTTGCAGCCGGACCGCGGGCGGCTCGGAGCGCTCGTGCGGACGCTGATCGCCCACTACGAGCAGGCGGAGACGTACGCCCTGTGCACGACCGCCGGGCGACTCCTCATCCGCTCTCGGGTCGCGGTGCTGGACGGGCGCGTGCTCGGACTCTCGCCCAGCGGGCTCGAGGTGCTCCGGACCCTCGCGGCCGCGCACGGCGACGTCGTCTCGCGGGACGCGGTGCTCGAGGCGCTGCCCGGCGAGTCGCGCGACCCGCACGCGGCCGAGGTCGCGATCGCCCGGCTGCGGGAGTCGACCGGGGCGCCGGGGCTCGTGCGCACCGTCGTGAAGCGGGGCTACCGGTTGGAGCTGGCGGGATGAGCGTGACGATGCAGGGCATGGCGGGAGAGCGCGCGGCGGTGTCGGAGGCCGAGGTCACGGCTGACGTCGCGGTGGGCGACGAGGCGCGGCCGCCGGTTCTCGTGGGGTGCTCGCACGGCACCGACGACCCGGCCGGGCGAGCGGTCGTGCGCGCCCTGCTCGACGACGTCCGCCGCGCCGCCCCCGGCCTGGACGTGCGCGAGGCGTTCGTCGACGTGCAGGAGCCGGCGGTGGCCGACGTCGTACGGGACGTCGCGAACGACGGCGGGGACGCCGTCGTCGTCCCGCTGCTGTTGTCCGGCGGGTACCACGTGCACGTGGACGTCGCGCAGGCGGTGCGGAGGGACGCCGAGAGGCCCGGCGCGTCGTCGGCGGAGAGCGGCCGGTCCGCGGCGTCGGGACCGCTCGGGCCGGACGGGCGCCTCGTGGCGATCCTCGCGGACCGGCTCCACGAGGCCGGGCTCGGGCCGGGCGACGGCGTGGTGCTCGCCGCCGCAGGGTCGAGCGACGCGCGTTCGTCGGGCGACGTCGAGGCCGTCGCCGGCGCGCTGTCGCTGACGCTCGCCCGGCCGGTCGAGGTGGGGTACGGCTCGATCGCACGGCCGTCGGTGCCGGAGGCCGTGGCGGCGGCGCGGGCGGGGCTGCCGGAGGGCGGGCGGGTCGTCGTCGCGGCATACCTGCTGGCGCCGGGGTTCTTCCTCGACAAGGTGCGGGCGGCGGGCGCCGACGTCGTCACGGCGCCGCTCGCGCCCGACCGGCGGCTCACCGCGATCGTGCTCGACCGGTACTCCGGGGTGGTGGCGTCCGCCTGATCCTCGGACGCGTGGCGGGCCATGGGGCACCGGCATCCGGCTCGTTCGAGGGCTGGTTGGATGGCCGGATGACATCGGAGCAGGAGCGAGCTGCGCTCCTCCTCGCCCTCGGCTCGGCGCGCCGGCACGTCCTGGACCAGGCGGCCGGCATGGACGAGGCTCAGCTGCGCGCGGTGGTGGCGCCGTCCGGCTGGTCGACGTTGGGGCTGCTTCGGCACCTGACGCTCTCGGACGAGCGGTACTGGTTCGAGGTGGTCGTCGCCGGGGGACCGCTGGACTTCTGGCCGGAGGGTCCGAACGGCGACTGGGTCGTCGCCGACGACGAGGATCCCGACGCGGTCCTGACGGCCTACCGCCACGCGATCGCGACGTCGGACCGCATCCTCGCCGGGGTCGACCTCGACGCTCCGCCGCGGCGGCCCGAGCCCGGGTGGGCGGACTCCGGCGCCTTTCCGACCGTCCGGTCCGTCGTGCTGCACGTGATCGTCGAGACGAGCACGCACGCGGGCCAGCTGGACCTGGTGCGCGAGGTTCTGGACGGGCACCAGCACCTCGTGCTCTGACGAGGCGTCACCCGGCTGCTGAGCCTCGGCCGAACGGCATAATCGAGGAGTGCCGGACGACGCCGCGATGTACGAGGAGCGGCGGCTCGACTCACCGCACATCGAGTGCGTGTGGCAGGCGCGTGCGGTTCGCGACGAGCGGTATCTCGCGCCCGCGGTCGAGTACTGGGACCTCTGGTTCGCGCGGCGGCCGGGCGGTGAGGTGCTCGCTGGTCTGTCCGGCCCGAGCCTCGGACACCGGTGGATCGCGTCGGCCGTGGGCGAGCACGTGTGGGGGGTGCAGCTGCGTGCCCACGTCGTCGTGCCCGGCCTGAGCAAACAGCTCGTGCTGGGGGCAGAGCGTCGTCTCCCGGTCCGTGACGGGCACGTCGAGATCACGCGACATCGTGTCCCCCTCCCGGAGTTCGGCGAGCTCACGACGTTCGTCGACCAGCTGCTGGACCTGGGCATCGTGCGTTCCGACGATGCCGTACGTCGCGCGCTGTCCGGCGACGACGCCGGCTACTCGGAGCGGCACTGGCAGCGTCGGGTCCGCGCGTCGACGGGTCTCACCCGCAAGCAGATCGCGCAGCTGGTCCGTGCGCGGGAGGCGTTCGCGCTGCTCCAGCAGGGCGTCCCTCCGGCGGAGTGCGCGACGCTGTGCGGGTACGCCGACCAGGCCCACCTGACGAGGTCGCTGCGGGTGTTCCACGGGCAGACGCCCGCGCGCATCCTCGCCACCGGTTGAGGGCGGAAATCTTCAATCCCGAGTCCCGCGGCGGGCGATGAAATGGGGGCACCAAGCTCGCACGAAACGATCAGGAGCCACGATGTCGATCCCCGCAGCGCCCGACGGCTACGCCACCGTCAACCCGTTCATCATCACGCGCGGTGCGGAGGAGCTCACGCGCTTCGTCATCGACGTCTTCGGTGGCACGGAGCGCCCGGAAGCACGCACCGTCGACGACGACGGCCTGCTCCTGCAGGGCGAGGTCGTGGTCGGCACGACGACCATCATGCTCGCGGAGCGCAAGCCCGACTGGCCCTTCACGCCCAGCCTGCTGCAGGTCTACGTGGACGACCTCGAGGCGACCCTCGAGCGGGCGCTCGAGCGCGGCGCCACGCTCGTCACGCGACCGACGGACTTCTTCGGCACGCAGTTCGCTCGCGTCCAGGACCCGAGCGCGAACCTCTGGTGGATCTGGCAGCACGGCGAGCTCGCGTGGGACTCCGGCGCCGATGCGGAAGCCTGGGACGGGGACGCGCCGGCCGAGGAATGGGGCAGCGCCTCGCCCGAGCTCGCCTACATCCACGACACGCTGCTCGACGCGATGCGCGCGCTGAAGGACCCCACCGCCTGAGCGGCCGCGGGGCACGACCCCGCGCGGGCGACGGCGCCGGTGCACCGCCCGGACGCCGTCGTCCACAGATGTCCCGAAACCGCCCACGAACCCGGCAGTGCGCGCCTATGGTGACGCCACGAGGACGTCCGCGGGGGCACCGGGAAGGGGGAGGGGACGCATGGTCGACGCCGTCGCGCGCATCGAGTCGGAGGTCCGTGAGGTCATCCGACGCCGCGGGCTCGATCCGGCGCGGGACACCACCGGTGTCCGCTCCCTCATCGCCGAGGCCGTCGCCGACTACGACGAACGCGCCCTCCGCGGCGCGGTCCCGCCGCTCGCAGACACGGCACTCGCCGCCAAGGCCGTGCTCGACGCCGTCGCCGGGCTCGGTCCGCTCCAGCCGCTCCTCGACGACCCCACGATCGAGGAGATCTGGATCAACGAGCCCGGTCGGGTGTTCGTCGCGCGGCGCGGGGTCCCCGAGCTGACGACGGTCATGCTCACCGAGCCCGAGGTGCGCGAGCTCGTCGAGCGGATGCTCCGCACGTCCGGCCGGCGCCTCGACCTCTCCGTCCCGTTCGTCGACGCGACGTTGCCCACCGGCGAACGCGTGCACGTCGTGATCCCGGACATCACACGGCGCCACCTCGCCGTCAACATCCGCAAGTACCTCGTGCGGGCGACCCACGTCGACGACCTGGTCGGCCTCGGTGCCCTCCCGGCCGGCGTCGCCGCCTTCCTGCACGCGTGCGTCGTCGCCGGCCTCAACATCCTCGTCAGCGGTGCGACCCAGGCCGGCAAGACCACCCTGCTCAACGCTCTGTCCGGCTCGATCCCCGCCTCGCAGCGCCTCATCACCTGCGAGGAGGTCTTCGAGCTGAGACCGGCCGTCCGCGACGTCGTCGGTATGCAGTGCCGACAGCCGAACCTCGAGGGCACGGGCGAGATCCCGTTGCGCCGCCTCGTCAAGGAGGCCCTGCGGATGCGGCCCGACCGCCTCGTCGTCGGGGAGGTGCGTGAAGCCGAGAGCCTCGATCTGCTCATCGCTCTCAACGCGGGCATTCCCGGGATGGGAACGGTGCACGCCAACTCCGCCCGCGAGGCCGTGGTGAAGATGTGCGTCCTGCCGCTCCTGGCGGGCGAGAACGTGAGCTCCCAGTTCGTCGTCCCCACCGTCGCCTCCGCGATCGACGTCGTGGTGCACCTCGACCTCGATGCGCACGGGCACCGCAGCGTGCGCGAGGTCGTCGCACTGACGGGCCGCGCCGAGGGCGGCGTCGTCGAGACCGCGAGCCTCTTCACCCGCCCGCGCGACGCCGTCGCGGGCGTCCTGCACCGCGCCGACGGCTACCCGCCCCACGAGGACCGGTTCGTCCGCGCCGGGTTCGACCTCGCCCGCCTGCTCGCGCACGGGGAGAACTGAGGCGATGGGCGCCGTCGCGGGCCTGCTCCTCGGAGCCGGGATCGTGACCGCCTGGTCGGCGTGGTGGCCTCGATCGACGTCGCCTCGGCCGGCCACCGGATGGACGGCGCGAGCCCAGGACGAGCTCGTCCAGGCGGGTCTCCACGGCGTGAGCCTGCGGACCTTCGTCGGCGTCTGTCTCGGCCTCGGCCTGATCGTCGCGACGGCGGCCTTCGCGGTCGGCTCCGGGGCGAGCATCGCAGCCGCGTTCGGACTCATCGCCGCAGCGGCGCCCACGGTCTACGTGCGTGGGCGTGCCCGGCGCCGCCGGGTGGAGCTGCGGCAGGTGTGGCCCGACGTCGTCGACGACCTCACCTCAGCGGTCCGAGCAGGGATGACCCTCCCCGAGGCCCTCATCTCCCTGTCGGAGCGAGGACCCCAGGAGGTGCGCGCCGAGCTGCACGCCTTCGCCGTCGACTACCGAGCCTCCGGGCGGTTCGTGGCCTCGCTCGACGCACTCAAGGAGCGGCTCGCCGATCCCGTCGCCGACCGCATCGTCGAGACCCTCCGGATCGCCACCGACGTCGGCGGCAGCGACCTCGGCCGCATGCTCCGGACCCTGTCGGAGTTCCTCCGGGACGACCTGCGCACCCGCGGCGAGCTCGAGGCCAGGCAGTCGTGGACGGTCAACGGTGCCCGGCTCGCCGTCGCCGCGCCGTGGGTCGTGCTGGCCCTCATGAGCACCCGGCCCGAGACCGCCGCCGCGTTCGACACCCCGGCCGGCGTCCTCATGCTGCTGGCCGGCGGGCTGACATGCGTCGTCGCCTACCTCGCCATGATGCGGATCGGCCGCCTCGCCGAGGATCCGCGGGTGCTGCGATGAGCGACCCCGTGGCCCCGGGCACCCTCGCGGCGATCGGCGCGCTCGCCGGCCTCGGCCTCGGGATCGGGCTCGTCACGGTCTGGTGGCGGCTCGCCGCCCGCCGTGTGCGGTTCGCGGACCGGGTCGGCCCCTACGTGCGGGCTAGGCGCGCGACGTCGACCCTGCTCCCCGCCAGCGACGGCGCCGCCTCCGCCCTCGAGCGGCTCATCGCCCCCGTGGTCGGCGACGTCGGGAAGCTCCTCGAACGGCTCGGGAGCTCGTCGTCGAGCATCCGCCGTCGCCTCGCGCTCGCCGGCGGGCGGACGAGCGTCGACGCGTTCCGCGTGGAGCAGGTGGCCTGGGGTGCGGCCGGACTCGCTCTCGGCCTGGCCCTGGCGATCGTCATCGGTGTGACCCGGGGCGTCAGCCCCGTACCGCTCGCTGTGCTCGTTGCTCTCGCCGCCGTCGCCGGGATGCTGCTGCGGGACCGGCGCCTCACGCGCCAGGTCCGGGCGCGCGAGGCGCGGATCATGGCCGAGTTCCCGACCGTCGCCGAGCTGCTCGCCCTGGCCGTGAGTGCCGGGGAGGCTCCGGTCGCCGCCCTCGACCGCGTGGCTCGCTCGACGCAGGGCGAGCTGTCGGCGGAGCTCGGCCGCACCCTGGCGGACGTCCGGGCCGGGGCCACGATGGCCGGCGCCCTCGAGGGCCTCGCGCGCCGCACCGACCTGCCGGCCGTCTCCCGGTTCGCGGACGGCGTGGCCGTCGCGATCGAGCGGGGCAGCCCGCTCGCCGACGTGCTGCGCGCCCAGGCCGCTGACGCGCGCGACGCCGGCAAGCGCGAGCTCATGGAGTCCGGCGGTCGCAAGGAGGTGGCGATGATGATCCCGGTGGTCTTCCTCGTCCTCCCGGTGACCGTCGTCTTCGCACTCTTCCCCGGTCTCGCAGTCCTGCGGGTGGGGTTCTGACGCGGTCGCGTCGAGAAGGATGAGGAGGTTCTGAGATGGCGGATCGATGGTGGCGGGGCAGAACGGCCCGCCTCGCCGGCGAAGACCCCGAACGGGGCGACGTCCCGGGGTGGGTGCTCGTGACGCTCATGACGGCGGGGCTCGTGGTCGCCCTGTGGGCGATCGCCGGAGACGCACTCGTCAACGTGTTCAACACCGCTCTCGATCGGGTGCTCAACCTCTGATGGGCGCCTCGGCCCGGCCGGCGCGGGCCGACGCCGAGCGGGGGTCGGCAGTCGTGGACTTCGCTCTCGTGAGCGTGCTCGTGGTGGTCCTGGCGCTCGGGGTCATCCAGCTGGCCCTCGTGCTGCACGTGCGCACCACGCTGATCGACTGCGCCGCCGAGGGCGCCCGGCTGGCCGCCCTGCACGACGGCGAGCTCGACGACGGCGTCGCCCGCACCGAGGCGCTGATCGCGGGTTCGCTCTCTCCGACCTACGCACAGGACGTCACGGCCCGGACCTCGGACGACGGAGGTGTCGCGACCGTGGAGGTCGATGTCACGGCACCCCTGCCGGTGCTGGGACTCCTCGGCCCCGGAGGCGTCGTCACGGTGACCGGGCGGGCGGTGCAGGAACAGTGACGCCCCTCGAGGACGATCCGGAGCGCGGCAGCGCCGTCGTGGAGTTCCTCGGCGTGGCGCTCCTGCTCCTCGTCCCGCTCGTCTATCTGGTGCTCGTCCTCGGCGAGGCGCAGGCTGCGGTCTTCGCCGCCGAAGGCGCCGCCCGCGACGCCGGTCGGATCGTCGCGCAGGCGAGCGACCCGCACGACGCCGAGCTCCTCGCCGCCCGCGCCGTCGAGATCGCGTTCGCGGACCAGGGCATCGAGGTCGACGGCGACGCGGCCCTGCGGATCTCCTGCCAGGACGAGTGCCTCGCCGCCGGCAGCACGGTCCTGGTCGAGGTCGACGCGACCGTCCCGCTACCGCTCGTGCCGTCGTGGCTGCGCTCCGCCGTCCCGCTCGAGGTGCCCGTCTCCGCCCAGGCGTGGACCGCCGTCGACCAGTACCGGGAGCGCTGATGGGAGCGGCGACGGCAGCGCTCGTCGGAGCTCTGCACGCCGCTCGACTCCGCTGGCGGCGTGTCCGGCGCGGCGACGAGGACGGCGAGCGCGGGCAGGTCATGCTGCTCTCCCTCGCGTGCGTCGCCTTCGCGCTCGCGATGATCCTGGTGGTGGCCTCGGCCAGCGCCGTCTACCTCGAGCGCAAGGCGCTGTTCGCGCTCGCCGACGCGGCAGCGGCCGACGCCGCCGACGCGTTCGACACCGACGAGTACTTCGGCGCCGGCGAACCAGCCCTGACGGACGCATCGGTGCGGACGTCCGTCGAGGAGTTCCTGGCGTCGGCCCCGGGCGTCGTCGTCGGAGACCTCGAGGACCTGGCCGCCGTCGGCCCGACCGGCGCGGCAGACCCGACGACGGCGCAGGTCACCTTGACGGCGCGCGCCCGGCCGCCCTTCCTCCCGTGGGCGCTGATGCCCTGGGCGGACGGCATCCCGCTGCGCGTGACGGTCTTCGCGAGCACCGGCTGACGGGCCCGCGGCCCGCCGGCCCCGCTAGTCGCTCACCGGATCGGACGCGCGGGCCGCGATCGCGCTCACAAAGCGCGCAGGATCGCCTCGACCTGCTCCTTCGCGTCCCCGAACAGCATCGCCGTGTTCTCGCGGACGAAGAGCGGGTTCGGCACGCCGGCGTAGCCTGCCGCCATCGACCGCTTGAACACGATCACGCGCCGGGCCTTCCACACCTCGAGCACCGGCATCCCGGCGATCGGGGACCCGGGGTCCTCCTGCGCGGCCGGGTTCACGGTGTCGTTGGCGCCGATGACGAGCACGACGTCGGTCGCGGGAAAGTCGGGGTTGATCTCGTCGAGCCCGAGGACGACGTCGTACGGCACCTTCGCCTCGGCGAGCAGCACGTTCATGTGACCCGGCAACCGACCGGCCACCGGATGGACGCCGAACCGCACGCGCACGCCGTCGGCGGCCAGCCGCGACGCGAGCTCCGCCACCGGGTACTGGGCCTGAGCGACCGCCATCCCGTACCCCGGCGCGATGATCACGGAACCGGCCTGTTCGAGCAGTGCGGCGACGTCGGCCGCGGCGATCTCGGTGTGGGCGGGCACGGCGCCCCGCGCGTCCGGCCCGCCCGCCACGCCGGACCCGCCTGCCGCGCCGGCGCCCGAGGTACCCGCCGTCTCGTACCCACCGAGGATCACGTTGACGAACGAGCGGTTCATCGCGCGGCACATGAGGTAGGAGAGGATCGCACCGGAGGACCCGACGAGCGCCCCCGTCACGATGAGGAGGTCGTTGCCGAGCATGAATCCGGCCGCCGCGGCCGCCCAGCCCGAGTACGAGTTGAGCATCGAGACGACGACGGGCATGTCGCCGCCGCCGATCGCCACGACGAGGTGGGCGCCCAGGGCGAGCGCGACGACCGCGCCCACCAGCAGGGGAGCCATCGACGGCGCAGCGAGGAACCACGCGAGGATCCCGCCGGACGCGACGAGCGCCGCGAGGTTGAGCCAGTTCCGCCCGGGCAGCACGAGCGGCGCCGACGGGATCCGCCCCGCGAGCTTGAGGTACGCCACCACCGAACCGGTCAGCGTGACCCCGCCGACGAGCACCCCGACGTGGATCTCCACCAGGTGCGCGGCGTCACGCGTGCCCTCGAGGAACGACGTGAACCCCACGAGCACGGCCGCCAGACCGACGGTGCTGTGCAGCAGGGCGATGAGCTCCGGCATCTGCGTCATCAGCACCCGCCGCGCGACGGGCAGACCCACCGCCGTCCCGACGCCGAGCACGAGCAGGATCAGCGCGGCCGTCACCGCGACCGGCCGGGAGCTGCCGGCCAGCGCGAGCGCGATCGTGGCGCCCAGCGCGAGCGCCATGCCGATCATCCCGAGGACGTTCCCGCGCCGCGCCGTCTCCTGCTTCGACAGGCCCGCGAGCGACAGCACGAACAGCACGGCGGCGAGGAGGTAGACGGCCTGGACGGCGGAGAGGAGCACGGCTCAGCGCCCCTTCGTGAACATGCCGAGCATCCGGTACGTCACGGCGAAGCCGCCGACGACGTTGATGCTGGCCGCGGCGGCCGCGACGACGGCCAGCGTGGTCACGACCCAGCTCGAGCTCCCGATCTGCACGATCGCGCCGACGAGGATGATCGCCGAGATCGCGTTGGTCTGCGACATCAGCGGTGTGTGCAGCGCGTGGCTGACGTTCGAGATCACGTAGAACCCGACGATGACGGCGAGCACGAGCACCGTCACCTGGGCAAGCACCGACGTCGGCGCGAACGAGAGCCCGAGCATCACGAGCGTCGCGGCGAGTGCGCCGGTCACGGTGCGCCGCGCACGACGACGGCGGAGCTCACCGTCGTCGGGAACGCTGGGCGCTCGCGGCGGCGCGGGGGATGACCCAGGAGGACCCGCACCCGGTTCGCCGGGCGCGGGCGGCACCGCCGCCGCTACGAGTGGTGCGGGCCGCGCGGGCGGCGCGGCGACCCCGGCGGACACCGCGACCGGCGGAGGCGGCCACGTGACGCGCCCGCCGTCGGTCACGGTCATCCCGCGCTGCACCGCGTCGTCGGGGTCGAGGCGCCAGGTGCCGTCGGCGTCGGGCGTGAGCAGGGTCAGCAGGTTGACCACTGTCGTGCCGTACAGCTGGGAGCTGTGCGCCGGCATCCGCCCCGCCAGGTCGGTCCAGCCGAGGACGACGACGCCGCCCGGCGTCACGACCCGCTGCCCCGGCACGGTCAGCTCGCAGTTGCCGCCGCCGGTCGCGGCGACGTCGACGATCACGCTGCCGGGCCGCATCCCCGCCACCATCTCGGCGGTGATCGTGCGCGGCGCGCGGCCACGGACGAGCGCCGTCGTGACGACGACGTCGGCGTTCGCGGTCTCGCGGGCGTAGACGGCGGCGGCCGCGCGTTCCTGCGCGGCGGTGAGCTCGCGCGCGTAGCCGTCGGCGCTCACCTCCTGCTCGGCGCCGTCGGCGCGCGCGTACGTCGCCCCCAGCGACTCGATCTGCTCGGCGACCTCGGGCCGGACGTCGAAGGCCCTCACGTCCGCCCCCAGGCTCCCGGCCGTCCCGATCGCGGCGAGCCCCGCCACGCCGGCGCCGATCACGAAGACCCGGGCGGGCGCCGTCGACCCGGCAGCGGTGACCTGCGGGGCGAACATGCCGCCGTACTCGCTGGCCGCCTCGATGACGGCGCGGTACCCCGCGACGTTCGAGAGCGCCGAGAGCGCGTCGATCGACTGCGCCCGCGAGATGCGCGGGACGGCGTCGAGCGCCAGGGCCGTCACCCCTCGCTCAGCGAGCGCGTCGAGGAGGCCGGCCCGATGGGCGGGCGCCAGCATCGTGACCAGCAGCGCTCCGGGGCGCAGCGCCGCGACCTGAGCCGCGTCGGGCGCGGTGGTGGCGGCGACGACGTCGCTCGCCCAGACGGCGTCGGCGTCATCGATCGTGGCGCCGGCCTCGACGTAGGCCGCGTCCGGGAAGCGTGCCTGCGATCCGGCCTCGGCCTGGACGACGACGTCGTAGCCCAGGCGGCGCAGCCGGGGGAGCGTCGCCGGGGTGGCGGCGACCAGGCTCTGCCCGGTCTGGGCCGGAATGCCGATCCGCATCGAGGCTCCTTCGCTCCGAGGTCGGCCGCGCCCTCGTGAGGCGTGCGGCCGCTCCTGCCATCCTGCCCGCTGTCGGGCGCACGTGGGGCCGGCTCGGGTGGCGGACACCGTTGCCCACCGGAAGGATGCGCCCGGGGGAGCTTGGCATCGGGGTGATCGTGTGCCCGCAGGCGGGTGCACACGAGGCGGGGTGGGCACATGTGGGGACTCATGCGGAACTCCGGCGCGCATGGGGATCGGGTCAGGCACGCCGAGCCGGGACGGCGACGGCGCGGCATCGCCGCCGCGGTGGCGATCGGGGCGCTGCTCGCGTCGGGCGTCGTCGCGTTGCAGGTCGTCCCGGCCGCAGCGGCCAGCCACACGTTCCTCGTCAACTCCCTCAGCCACCAGGGCGACGACGCCGCGCCCGGTGACGGCGTCTGCGAGACGGCCACCGGCCTGTGCACGCTGCGCGCCGCGCTGCAGGAGTCGAACGCGCTGCCGGCGGACGACACGGTCACGATCGCCCCGGCTGACGACGTGGACTCGGCGACACCAGGCGTCCAGCCCAGCGGCACCATCGTCGCCAGCGGCACCGGCGCGACGAACATGATGTACGTCGGGACGCTCACGCCGTGGGGCGACTCGGGCGCCTACTTCATGGCGACGGCCACCGTGACGTTCGACTTCCAGAACCGCCTCGGGATCGCCTCGCTCAACGACGCCGGCGGCGCGACGGCGATCTACCTCAACGGCCCGGACGTCGCCGTCCGCAACTTCTCGAACATCAAGAGCAACGAGACGGCGTTCGTGTTCGGACCGAGCGGTGACGGCGCCGTCGTCGAGAACGGCTCGTGCACCGACCCCGGCAGCATCAACCTCGAGCGCTGCTTCTGGCTGGCCGACGGCGCGGACGGCGTCACGATCCGCAACGTCGAGATGGGATCGACCTACTCGGGCGGCGGCTCGGCGATCCGCGTGGCCGCCGGCGCCACGATCAACGACCTGACGCTCGACCGCATCCGCATGTTCGACCCCGACACGGAGGCCTACTACGGCTTCCAGATGCAGGGCAGCGCGACGCTGAACGGCCTGACGATCACCGGTTCGACCTTCGAGGGCTTCCAGTCGGGCCGTTACCAGCTCGACCTCACCGGGGCGACGCTCACCGACGCGACGATCACCGGCAACACGTTCACCAGGATCAACAGCGCCGGGGCGACCAGCATCTATGTCAACCGGGCAGGCTCGGGCAACGTCATCGAGAGAAACACGCTCAGCAACACGGCAGCCCAGAACGCCAGCTACGGCGTCTACTTCGCGGGGATGGGCCTGACCGGAACCGCGAGCAGTGGCTGGACGGTCCAGGACAACTACTTCGACGGGCGGCGATCCTGGTCGGTATTCGTCGGTGCCGGCTCCGGCATCCTGCCCGTCCAGCGCAACACGTTCGGCCCGAACTCGTTCGGCGGCGGCACGCCCGCCAACGAGGACGACACGACGGCGCTGGTCTTCAACGAGGGCGTCAACTCGAACCAGAACATCCGCACCTGGTTCCCGACCGCCGTCGCACCTGGGGACCAGACGTGCACCCTGGACGTGACGGTGACGCCTCCGACCGCCGGCGTGGTCCCGGCGACGCCCGTGACGATCGACGTGTACTACACGCCGACGACGAAGGCCGAGGTCTACCTCGGCTCCCAGAGCGGTATCACCGCGGCCACCACCATCACCGTGCCGTACACCCTGGGCGCGGGGAACATCCGCGTCCAGACGACGGCTGCCACCGGCGCCACGTCCCAGTACTCCCGCGTGCTCGCTCAGCCGGAGGCGGACAGCTGCGGACCGTTCACCACCGTCGAGCAGGCCGCGAGCCAGGCCGACCCGACGTCCGTCCGCGACATCCACTTCACGGTGACGCTCTCCGAGACGGTGACCGCCGACCTCCTCCCGGCGGCCGTGAGCACCGAGGGATCGACCGCACCCGGCGCGCGGGTCACGAGCGTGACCCGCACGTCAGGCAGCTCCTTCGACGTCGTGGCCCGCGCGGACGGATCCGGCCTGGTGCAGCTCTCGCTGCCCGAGGGTGCGATCGCCGACGACGCCGCCAACCCGTCGCAGGCGTCGACCTCCACCGACAACGTCGTCCAGTACGTCTCACCGCTCACGCTCGCGCCGACGGAGCTCAGCGTCGAGGAGGGTGGGGCCACCGGCACCTACACGGTCACGAGCTCCTTGCCCGCGACGGCGCCGCTGACCATCGCGCCCACCGTGACGGACCCGGCGTGGGCGACACTCACGCCGTCGCCGCTCGTCGTCCCGACGACGGCGAGCTCCGGCGAGATCGTCGCCGCAGCCGTGGACGACTCGATCGTCAACGGCACGCGGACCACCACGATCACGCACCAGGTCACGTCCACCGACCCGAACTTCGACGGCCTGGTGCTGCCCGACGTCGCCCTCGAGGTGCTCGACAACGACCAGCCCGTCCCGACCGACTCGAGCCTGACGATCAGCTCGGGCACCCGGGTCGCGAACGGCGTGGAGTCGCACGCCGCGACGGCGACGGTGCGCAACGCCGCCGGCGGGCCGGTCGGCGGCCAGCTCGTGACGTTCCAGACGCCCTCGGCCGTGACCGCGTCCGCCGGCTCGTGCGTGACGGCGTCCGACGGCACGTGCTCCGTCACCTTGACGACGACGGTGGCGGCCGACCACGAGATCCGTGCGTTCCTCGAGGCGGGCGAGATCGGCGGGAGCCCGGCCACGGCGAGCTTCGTCGCTGGGCCGTGGGACCCCGCGACGACGACGATCACGTCGTCCCACGCGGAGCTCGTGGCCGACGGCGTGGGGTCGGCGGTCATCACGATCACCCTCGTCGACGCGTTCGGGAACCGCATCACGTCGAGCGGCGGGCCCGCGCTGTGGAACACCACCGGCGGCGGGACGCTCTCGGAGCAGGCCGACAACGGCGACGGCACCTACACGGCGCGCCTCACGGCGCCGACGACGGTCGGTGCGGCGCGTGTGAGCGCCAACATCGGCGGCCAGACCACCCAGTGGGTGCAGGTCAACTTCATCCCGGGTGAGGCGTCCCCTGGACAGTCGACGATCGAGGCGGACCCGACGTCGATCACGGCGGACGGCGTCAGCACCTCCACCGTCACCGTGACGCTCGTCGACGCGTACGGCAACCCGGTGACCGCCGGCGGCGACACCGTCGAGCTCGCGACGACGGCGGGGAGCCTGTCCGATGTCGCCGACAACGGCGACGGCACGTACACGGCCACGCTGACCTCGGCGACGACGGCGGGGCCCGCGACGGTGACGTACGTCCTCGACGGCGCGGCCGGCAGCACCACCGCCGTCGTCGAGTTCGTACCCGGCGCCGCCGATCCGGCGACCTCGGACATCGAGCCGTACCCCTCGTCGCTGACCGCCGACGGGGTCAGCCAGTCGTCGGTCATCGTCACGCTGCGCGACGCGGACGGGAACCCGCTCGCCACGGGCGGCGACGTCGTCGAGATGACCACCGACGTCGGCTCGATCGGCGCCGTCCGCGACAACGGTGACGGCACCTACACGGCCGTCTTCACCTCGCCGCGCTCGCCCGGGGTCGCCACGATCAGCTACACGGTGAACGGCGTAACGGGCACCGCCACGGCCACGATTACGTTGCTGGCCGGCGCACCCGACGCCGACTCCTCGCTCATCGCTGCCGACCCGACGAGCGTGGTGGCGAACGAGACCGACACGTCGACGATCACGGTGACGGTCCGCGACGCGCAGGGAACCGTGCTCACCGAGGGCGGCGCCGCCGTCGAGATCCTCACGGACCTCGGCACGCTCGGGCCGGTCACCGACAACCTCGACGGCACGTACACGGCGACGCTCACGGCCGGGACGACGACCGGCCCGGCGACCGTGACGTTCACCGTCAACGGCGCGACGAGCGCGAGCACGGCGACCGTTCTCCACACGCCCGGGCCGGCGGACGCCGGCGCGTCGACCATCGCCGCGGCCCCGACGAGCGTCACGGCCGACGGGACCGCGACGTCGCGCGTCACCGTCACGCTCCAGGACGCGTACGGCAACCCGCTCGAGGCGGGGGGCGACACGGTGACCGTGGCCACCGACCTCGGGGGGCTCGGCTCTGTCCTCGACAACGGCGACGGCACCTACACGGCGTTCCTCACCTCGGCGCTGGCGGGCACGGCGACCCTGACGTACACGGTGAACGGCGCGGCGGGCGCCGGCACGGCGACAGTCGACTTCGTCGCCGGAGCCGCCGACCCGGCCACCTCGACGATCGCCGCCGACCCCGAGAGCATCACCGCCGACGGCGTGAGCACGTCGACGATCACGGTGACGCTGCTCGACGCCGGCGGGAACCCGCTCACGGCTGGCGGCGACACGGTGACGATCGAGACCACGAACGGCACGATGTCTGACGTCACGGACAACGGGGACGGCACGTACACGGCGACGCTGACGTCGACCCCTGCCGTCGGGACGGCGACGGTGTCGTTCACGGTGAACGGCGCGGACGCCGCCGCCACGACGGACGTCGAGCTCGTCGCCGGTCCGCCCGCGGCGGGGCCGTCGGTCATCGAGGCGGACCCTGCGATGGTCGTCGCCGACGGTGAGTCGGCCGCCATCGCCACGGTGACGCTCTACGACGCGAACGGCAACCCGGTCACGAGTGGTGGTGCCGACGTCGTCATCGCCACGACGCTCGGCACGGTCGGCGAGGTCATCGACAACGGCGACGGCACCTACACGGCGTCGATCACCTCCACGACGACGGGGGAGGCCGTGCTGTCGTTCACGGTGGCCGGCGACGAGGGCGGCAACTCCACCGCCGTCGAGTTCGTGGCCGGTGCCGCGGACCCGGGCACCTCCACGATCGCCGCCGACCCGGAGAGCCTCACCGCCGACGGCGCGAGCACGTCGACGATCACCGTGCAGCTGGTCGACGCGAACGGCAACCCGCTCAGCTCCTCGGGCGGCACGGTGACGATGACGACCACGGCCGGCGAGCTGTCGGCCGTGACGGACAACGGCGACGGCACGTACACGGCCACCCTGACGTCGTCGACGGACGTCGAGACGGCGACCGTCTCGTTCACCGTCGCCGGCGCGGACGCCACCGCAACCGCCGCTGTCGCGTTCGTCGCGGGCCCGGCCGACCCGGCGTCGTCCACGATCACTGCCGATCCCGCCCAGATCGAGGCGGACGGGTCGTCGACGTCGACGGTCACCGTGACGCTGCTGGACGCGAACGGCAACCCGGTCGGCGCCTCGGGCGGCACGGTGGCCATGGCGACCGACGCCGGCACGCTCGGCGCCGTCGTGGACAACGGCGACGGCACGTACACCGCCACGCTGACCGCGCCGACGTCGACCGACCCGCCGGCTGCCACGATCACGTTCGCACTGGACGGCGTGGACGGCACGGCGACGGCGACCGTCGCGTTCGTGGCCGGCGTCCCGTCGACGACCACCTCGACGATCGAGGCCGACCCGATCGAGATCATCGCCGACGGGTCCTCGACCTCGACGGTCACCGTCACGCTCCTCGACGGCAACGGCAACCCCGTGACGGACGCCGGCGACGTCGTGACGATCGCGACCGACGCCGGCACGCTCGGCGCCGTGGCGGACAACGGCGACGGCACGTACACGGCGACGCTCACGTCGTCGACGAGCGCCGAGACCGCGACCGTCGAGTTCGCGATCGACGGTGCGGGCGCCTCCGCCACCGCCACCGTGGACTTCGTGGCGGGTCCCGCTGACCCCGCGACGTCGACCATCGAGGCGTCGCCCACGCAGATCACCGCCGACGGCGCGTCGACGTCGGCCATCACCGTGACGCTGCTCGACGCGAACGGCAACCCGGTCGGCGCCTCGGGCGGCACGGTGACGCTGGCGACGACGGCTGGCGCTCTCTCGGACGTCACGGACAACGGCGACGGCACGTGGACGGCGACGCTCACGTCGTCGACGGCGGTCGAGACGGCGACCGTCTCGTTCATGGTGAGCGGCGCGGACGCGGACGCGACGGCGACCGTGGAGTTCGTGGCGGGCGCTGCCGATCCCGAGGCGTCGACGATCGTGGCGGACCCGGCGTCGATCACGGCGGACGGCGTCTCGACGTCGACCGTGACGGTGACGTTGCTGGACGCCAACGGCAACCCGGTGACGGACGCCGGTGACGTGGTCGCGCTCGCGACGACGGCGGGCTCGCTGGGCGCGGTCACGGACAACGGCGACGGCACGTACACGGCCACGCTCACGTCGTCGACCACCGCGGAGACGGCGACCGTGTCCTTCACCGTGGACGGTGCCGCCGGCGCGGCGACCGCCGAGGTGGAGTTCGTGGCCGGCGCCGCCGACCCAGGGACGTCGACGATCGTCGCGGACCCGGCGTCGATCACGGCGGACGGGGTGTCGACGTCGACCGTGACGGTGACGTTGCTGGACGCCAACGGCAACCCGGTGACGGACGCCGGTGACGTGGTCGCGCTCGCGACGACGGCGGGCTCGCTGGGCGCGGTCACGGACAACGGCGACGGCACCTACACCGCCACCCTCACCTCGGGCGTCGAGCTCGACACCGCGACGATCTCGTTCACCGTGGACGGCGCCGCGGGCACCGCCACCGCCGAGGTGGAGTTCGTGGCGGGCGCCGCGGATCCGGGGACGTCGACGATCGTCGCGGACCCGACGTCGATCACGGCGGACGGGGTGTCGACGTCGACCGTCACGGTGACGCTGCTGGACGCCAACGGCAACCCGGTGACGGACGCCGGTGACGTGGTCGCGCTCGCGACGACGGCGGGCTCGCTCGGCGCCGTCACGGACAACGGCGACGGCACCTACACGGCGACGCTCACCTCGAGCACCACAGCGGGCACCGCGACGGTGACGTTCAGCGTGGACGGGGCGCCGGCGACCAACTCGAGCGCGACCGTCGAGTTCGTGGCGGGCGCGGCGGACCCCGGCCTGTCGACGATCGTCGCCGATCCGACGTCGATCACGGCGGACGGGGTGTCGACGTCGACCGTCACGGTGACGCTGCTGGACGCGAACGGGAACCCGCTCACGGCATCGGGTGGCGAGGTCGCGATGGCGGCGACGGCGGGCTCGCTCGGCTCGGTCACGGACAACGGGGACGGGACGTACACGGCGACGCTGACCTCGGCGACTGCCGCGGGCACGGCGACGCTGACGTTCACGCTCGACGGCGTCGACGGCACCGACACCGCCGACGTGGAGTTCACGGCGGGGGCGGCGGACCCGACGACGTCGATGATCGAGGCTGACCCGACATCGATCGTGGCCGACGGCGCGAGCACGTCGACGGTCACGGTGACGCTGCTGGACGCCAACGGGAACCCGGTGGGCGCCTCCGGCGGCGACGTCGTCGTGAGCACCGACGCGGGCACCGTGGGCGCCACGACCGACAACGGCGACGGGACGTACACGGCGACGCTCACGTCGTCGACCACGGCCGGCACGGCCACCCTGACGTTCACGCTGGACGGCGCGGGTGGGACGGACACGGCGACCGTCGAGCTGACGGCCGGTGCGGCCGACCCGGGGACGTCGACGATCGAGGCTGACCCGACGTCGATCGTGGCCGACGGCGCGAGCACGTCGACGGTCACGGTGACGCTGCTGGACGCCAACGGGAACCCGGTGGGGGCCTCCGGGGGCGACGTGGTCGTGAGCACCGACGCGGGCACCGTGGGCGCCACGACCGACAACGGCGACGGGACGTACACGGCGACGCTCACGTCGTCGACCACGGCCGGCACGGCCACCCTGACGTTCACGCTCGAGGGGACGTCGGGCACGGACACCGCGACAGTGGAGCTCACGGCCGGGCCGCCCGATCCCGGCCTGTCGACGATCGCTGCCGACCCCACCTCGATCACCGCCGACGGGACGTCCACGTCGACGATCACCGTGACGCTGCTCGACGCGAACGGCAACCCCGTGCCGAGCGGCGGGAACGCCGTCGTCGTCGCGACGAACCTCGGCACCGTCGGTGCCGTCACGGACAACGGCGACGGCACGTACACCGCGACGCTCACGTCGGCGACGGCGGCGGGGACCGCGACCGTCTCGTTCACGCTGGACGGCACGGCGGGGACGGACACGGCCGAGGTCGTGTTCGTCGCGGGTGCTCCCGACCCGGCGACGTCGACGATCGCCGCCGACCCGACGTCGATCACCGCGGACGGCGTCGCGACGTCGACGGTGACCGTGACGGCGGTAGACGCGAACGGGAACCCGGTGGGGGCGGGCGGCGCCGCCGTCGTCATCGCCGCGAGCGCGGGCACGATCTCCGGCGTCACCGACAACGGCGACGGGACCTACACCGCCGTCCTGACCTCCGCGACGGCAGCGGGCACCGCCACGCTCACGTTCACGCTGGACGGCACGGCCGGGACGGACACCGCCGAGGTCGCCTTCGTGGCGGGTGCCGCGGATCCCGCCACGTCCCAGATCGCGGCCGACCCGACGAGCATCGTGGCCGACGGCGTCTCGACATCGACCGTCACGGTGACGTTGCTGGACGCGAACGGCAATCCGCTCACCAGCGGTGGCGACGCCGTCACGATCGCGACCGACGTCGGAACGATCGGCGCGGTCACGGACAACGGCGACGGCACGTACACGGCGACGCTCACGTCGGCCACCTCGGCCGGCATGGCGACGCTGACGTTCACCGTCGGCGGGGCCGCCGCGGACGCGACGGCGTCAGTCGCGTTCGTCGCGGGTCCGGCGGACCCGGGCACCTCGACGATCGCCGCAGACCCGACGTCGATCACCGCCGACGGCGCCAGCACCTCGACCGTCACCGTCACGCTGCTCGACGCGAACGGGAACCCCGTGGGTGCCGGTGGCGCGGTCGTCGTCGTCAGCACGGACACCGGGGCAGTCTCCGGAGTGACGGACAACGGGGACGGCACGTACACGGCGACGCTCACGTCGGCGACGCAGGCCGGGACGGCGACGCTGTCCTTCACCGTGGACGGGGTGGACGCGGACGCGACGGCGACCGTCGAGTTCGTGGCTGGAGCCGCGGACCCGGGCACGTCGACGATCGAGGCTGACCCGACGTCGATCACCGCCGACGGCACCTCCACCTCGACCGTCACCGTCACGCTGCTGGACGCGAGCGGGAACCCCGTGGGCGCATCGGCCGGCACCGTCGTGGTGGCGACTGACGCCGGAACGGTCTCCGCCGTCACCGACAACGGCGACGGCACGTACACGGCGACGCTCACCGCCGCCACGACGGCCGGCACGGCGACGCTGACGTTCACGCTCGACGGCGTGGACGGGACCGACACGGCTGCCGTGGACTTCGTGGCCGGCGCGCCCGACCCGGGAGCGTCGACGATCGAGGCGGACCCGACGTCGATCACCGCCGACGGCGCGGCCACCTCGACGGTCACCGTCACGGTGCGGGACGCTCAGGGCAACCCGGTGCCGGGCGGCGGGAACGCCGTCGTCGTCACGACGAACCTCGGGTCGGTCGGCACGACCACCGACAACGGCGACGGCACGTACACCGCCATCCTGACGTCGGGCACAGCGGCCGGGACGGCGACGCTGACGTTCACGCTCGACGGCGTCGACGGTGCCGACACGGCTGCCGTGGACTTCGTGGCCGGTGCGGCGGATCCGGGCACGTCGACGATCGAGGCGGACCCGACGTCGATCGTGGCCGACGGCGCCAGCACCTCGACGGTGACGGTGACGTTGCTGGACGCGAACGGCAACCCGGTGGGCGCCTCGGCGGGGACGGTCGTCGTCGCGACGGATGCCGGCACCGTGTCCGGGGTCACGGACAACGGTGACGGCACCTACACCGCCATCCTGACGTCGGAGACAGCGGCCGGGACGGCGACGCTGACGTTCACGCTCGACGACGTCGACGGCGCCGACACGGCTGCCGTGGCCTTCGTGGCCGGTGCGGCGGATCCGGGCACGTCGACGATCGAGGCGGACCCGACGTCGATCGTGGCCGACGGCGCCAGCACCTCGACCGTCACGGTGACGCTGCTGGACGCGAACGGCAACCCCGTCGGTGCGGGGGGCGACGCCGTCACGCTGTCGAGCACGGCGGGCACGTTGTCAGGTGTGACGGACAACGGCGACGGCACGTACACGGCGACGCTCACGTCCGCGACGGCCGCGGGCACTGCGACGGTCAGCTTCACGGTCAACGACGCCGAAGCGGACGCGACGGCGGCCGTGCAGTTCGTGGCCGGCGCGGCGGATCCGGGCACGTCGACGATCGAGGCGGACCCGACGTCGATCGTGGCCGACGGCGCGTCCACGTCGACGGTGACGGTGACGCTGCTGGACGCGAACGGCAACCCGGTGACGGCGGGCGGCGACGACGTCGTCGTCAGCACCGACGCCGGCACGGTCTCCGCCGTCACGGACAACGGCGACGGCACGTACTCCGCCACCCTCACGTCCGCGACCACCGCCGGGACGGCGACGCTCACGTTCACCGTCAACGACGCCGCGGCGGACGCGACGGCGACCGTGCAGTTCGTGGCCGGCGCGGCGGATCCGGGCACGTCGACGATCGAGGCTGACCCGACGTCGATCACCGCCGACGGCGCCAGCACGTCCACGATCACCGTCACGCTGCAGGACAGCAACGGCAACCCGGTCGGGACCGGGGGCGACACGGTGACGATCGCGACCGACGCGGGCACGCTGGGCGTCGTCACGGACAACGGCGACGGTACCTATACCGCCACGTTCACGTCCGCGACCACGGCCGGGACCGCCACCGTCAGCTTCACCGTGAACGGTGCGGACGCCCCAGCGACAGCCGAGGTGCAGCTCACAGCGGGCGCCGCAGACCCGGCGACCTCGACGATCGAGGCGGCCCCGACCACGATCGTCGCCGACGGCACGAGCACGTCGGCGGTCACCGTGACGCTGCTGGACGCCAACGGCAACCCCGTCGGCGCGTCCGGGGGCGCCGTCGTCGTCGCCACCGACGCCGGGACGATCAGCGGCACCGTCGACAACGGCGACGGCACCTACACGGCGACGCTCACCTCGGCGACGGCCGTGGGGACGGCGACGCTCACGTTCACGCTCGACGGTGCGGCCGGGGCGGACACCGCGAGCGTCGAGTTCACGGCAGACGCCGCCGACCCGGCCACCTCGACGATCGCCGCCGACCCGACGAGCATCCCGGCTGACGGCGCGAGCACGTCGACGATCACGGTCACGCTGCTGGACGCGAACGGCAACCCCGTCGGTGCGGGGGGCGACGCCGTCACGCTGTCGAGCACGGCTGGCACGTTGTCAGGTGTGACGGACAACGGTGACGGCACGTACACGGCCACGCTCACGTCCGCGACGGCGGCGGGCACCGCGACGGTGAGCTTCACGGTGAACGGTGCCGGCGCCGACGCGACGGCGGAGGTGACGTTCACGGCCGGTGCCGCGGACCCGGCCACCTCGACGATCGCCGCCGACCCCGCGAGCATCGTGGCCGACGGCGTCAGCACGTCGACGATCACCGTCACGCTCCGCGACGTGAACGGCAACCCGGTGACGGACGCAGGCGACGTCGTCGCCCTCGCCACCACGCTCGGCACGCTCGGCGCCGTCACGGCGGGCGGCGACGGGACGTACACGGCCCTGCTGACCTCGGGCACCGCCGCCGGTACGGCCACTGTCTCGTTCACGATCGACGGCGTGGCGGGCGAGAGCACCGCGGCGGTGACGTTCACCGCCGGCGCCGCGGACCCAGGCTCCTCGACGATCGCCGCCGACCCCGCGAGCATCGTGGCCGACGGCGTCTCGACGTCGACGGTCACGGTGCAGCTGGTGGACTCGAACGGCAACCCGCTCACGGATTCCGGCGGCACCGTCGTCATCGGGACGGACGCGGGTGTGCTCACGGCGACGACCGACAACGGCGACGGCACGTACACGGCGACCCTCACATCGTCGACCGACGCCGGGACCGCCACGCTGACGTTCACGGTGAACGGTGCCGCGAGCTCGAGCACGGCGAGCGTGGCGTTCACCGCCGGCGCGCCCGATCCCGCGACGTCCACGATCACCGCTGACCCCACGCAGATCACCGCCGACGGCGTCAGCACGTCGACCGTCACGCTCACGCTGCTGGACGCGAACGGCAACCCCGTCGGCGCGTCCGGTGGCACGGTGACCATGAGCACCGACGCCGGTGCCCTCGGCCCGGTGAGCGACAACGGCGACGGCACCTACACCGCCGTCCTCACGTCGCCGACGTCGACCGACCCGCCGGCCGCGATCATCACGTTCGCGCTGAACGGCACGCCGGGGACCGCGACGGCCACCGTCGCGTTCGTCGCGGGCGTGCCGTCGACGACGACGTCCGAGATCGCCGCCGACCCGGCGAGCATCACCGCCGACGGCGTCTCCACGTCGACGGTCACGGTGACCCTGCGGGACGGCAACGGCAACCCCGTGACGGACGCCGGCGACGTCGTCACCCTCACGACGACGCTGGGCGTCCTCGGCGGCGTGACGAACAACGGCGACGGCACCTATACGGCGACCCTCACGTCGGCGACGACGGTGGGCACGGCGACGGTCAGCTTCGCGATCGGCGGCGCCGGCGCCTCGGCCACGGCCGAGGTCGACTTCGTGCCCGGCCCGGCGGACCCCGGCACGTCGAAGATCGTCGCCTCGCCGACGCAGATCGTGGCCGACGGCGTGAGTACCTCAGCCGTGACGGTGACGCTGCTGGATGCGAACGGCAACCCGGTCGGTGCCGGCGGGTCGACCGTGACGATGGCGACGAGCGCGGGCACGCTCGGCACCGTGACGGACAACGGCGACGGCACGTACACGGCGACCTTGACGTCGGCGACGAGCGTCGGGACGGCGACCGTCTCGTTCGCTGTCGGCGGCGCAGCCGGTGCGGCGACGGCGAGCGTCGAGTTCGTCGTCGGCGTGCCGGACCCGAGCACCTCGACGATCGCGGCCGCGCCCGCGACCATCGAGTCGGACGGGACGACGTCGTCGACGGTCACCGTGACGCTGGTTGACGCGAACGGGAACCCTGTGCCGGGCGGCGGCGACGACGTCACGATCACGACGTCGCTCGGGACGCTGTCAGCCGTGGCGGACAACGGCGACGGCACGTACACCGCCACCCTGACAGCCACGCAGATCGGCACGGCCGTGCTCACGTTCACCGTGAACGGCGCCAACGGGACGACGACGGCACAGGTCGCCGTCGTGGACACCACGCCGCCCGCTCCGCCGGTCATCACCGCACCGTCCG
Source organism: Beutenbergia cavernae DSM 12333 (assembly GCF_000023105.1). Classification (NCBI taxonomy): domain Bacteria; kingdom Bacillati; phylum Actinomycetota; class Actinomycetes; order Micrococcales; family Beutenbergiaceae; genus Beutenbergia; species Beutenbergia cavernae. The sequence goes on along the minus strand of NC_012669.1, from coordinate 3,092,109 downwards.
ACGGGGCCAGCGTGCGTCCGGACGTGCTCGTCGAGGGCACGGGGGAGCCCGGCGCGACGGTCACGGTGACGGACGGCGGCGGCACGGTCGTCTGCACGGCTGCCGTGGACGCGACAGGGGCCTGGTCGTGTACGCCGTCGAGTCCGCTGCCGGTCGGTGAGACGACCCTCGTCGCAGCCCAGACCGACCCCTCGGACAACACGAGCGAACCGTCGGCGCCGGTCACCGTGACCGTCGACGACACTGCGCCTGCACCCCCGCAGCTCGACCCGACCAACGGCGCCGAGGTGACCGGCGTCTCCGAGCCGGGCACGACGGTGACGATCCGCGACTCGGGCGGGAACGTCGTGTGTGTGACGACGGCGGACGCGGGCGGTCGGTTCGTGTGCGTGCCCGCCGAGCGGATCCCGACGGGCACGCTCCTGTCCGCGACAGCCACCGACGAGGCCGGGAACACCTCGGAGCCGGGCTTCGTCCGCGTCGGCGGGGCATCGGTGACGCTCGAGCTGAGCGTGGCCGAGGCGGGTGACGTGCAGATCGCCTACGGGAGGGGCTTCCTGCCGGGGGAGTCGGTGTCCGGGCTCCTCGAGTCCGACCCTGTCGACCTGGGCACGCTGACCGCCGACGAGAACGGCGCTGTGACGTTCACCGTGACTCTTCCCGCCGACATCGACCCGGGCACGCACCGCGTGACGCTCACGGGGGATGCCAGCGGGGAGGTCTGGGCCGAGTTCGAGGTCCCCGCGCAGGTGCCGCCGCCCGGGCCGGGTCCGGCGCCAGGGCCGGGGCCGGGCTGGCCGGGGCTCCCGGGCACGGGCATCGGGGTCCTGCCGAGCGTCGGCGCCGTCCTGCTGCTCCTCGGGCTCGGTGCGGGGCTCCTCGGCGTCAGCCGCCGTCGTCGGGGCGCCTGAGCTCGAGGTCAGTCCGCTCTGGCCTGGGGGGCAGAATCCTCAACGCCGGCCGCGGCTCGCGGCGGCGCGAGGTGTCGACCGGCCGCCGAGGAGCCACGCCGCGGCGCCCAGCACGGGCACAACCACGATGAGCACGGCCCACAGGAGGCGCACGCCCGGCGTCAGCGTGCGGTCCGCGCCCAGGCTCAGGAGCGCCCACACGGCGAGGCCGAGCACGACCACGGCGGCACCCGACCACACCAGGTCGTAGGCCGCCGGCACGAACGTGTTGGGCACGCGGACCTCCTCGAAGCGCGGACCACCCATCCCACCACGCGGTCCGTGGCCAGCGCCAGGGGGAGATCTTGTGCACGCCGGGCGAAGGGACGACGAACCCGCTCGAATCGATTCGACAACGGCGCCGCCGGCCGCGAGAATTGTTGCCCGTGCCCCTCCCTGTCCTGAACCGGCGATCTGCCGGTCGCCGCCACGCGCCGTCCACGCCGCACGTCACCACACCCGGCGAGGCGACCGGCGTCGCCGAGCCCGCTGCCGCCGTCGACCCGGCTGCCGCCGTCGACCCCGCGCAGACAGCTGAGCGCCGTGCGCGAGTGCGACACGAGCGCGTGAGCCCGAAGTTCGTTCTCCTGCTCGGAGCCATGTCCGGCCTCGGCGCCGTCACCATCGACATGTATCTCCCGTCGATGCCGGACGTCGCGACCGACCTCGGCGTCACCACCGCCTCGGCGCAGCTCACGATCTCGGCGGTCCTCGTGGGCGGCGCGATCGGCCAGCTCCTCGTCGGCCCGATGTCCGACCGCTTCGGCCGCCGCGCGCCGGTCCTCGTGGGCATCGGACTCCACGTCGTGGCGTCGCTGCTGTGCCTCGTCGCCCCCGGCCTCTGGCCGCTCGTCGTGCTGCGCGTCATCCAGGGCGTGGGCAACGCGAGCGCCCAGGTGGTCGCGATGGCCGTCATCCGTGACCGCTTCACCGGCGGCACGGCGTCGGCGATCCTGTCCCGCCTCATGCTCGTGATCGGCGTCGCACCGCTCCTTGCCCCGACGGTGGGCGGGGCCATCGCCGGCGTCGCGGGCTGGCGTGCCGTCTTCGCCGTGCTGGCGGGCCTCGGCCTGCTGCTCATGCTCGCCGTCTGGAAGTTCCTGCCCGAGACCCTGCCCACCGAGCGGCGCCGCACGGACGGTCTGCGCGGTGCCCTGCGCTCCTACGGCGTGCTCGTGCGGGACCGGCACTTCCTCGTCCTCGCGATCCTGCCCGGCCTTGCGATGGCCGCCCTCATGGCCTACGTCGCGGGCTCGCCGTTCATCCTCCGCGAGGGCTACGGGCTCTCCGAGAACCAGTTCGCGCTCCTCTTCGCGGCCGGCGGCATCGGCCTCGTGGCGGCGGCGCAGGTCAACGCGGCGATCGTCCGGCGGTTCGCGCCGATCCGGATCATCCGGCTCGCTCTGCCCGCCAGCCTCCTCGCCTGCGTCGCGCTGCTCGTCGTCGCGCTCACCGGGGCGGGCGGCATCGTGGGGCTGGTGATCCCGCTGTGGGCGGTCATCGCGATCAACGGATTCGTCCCCCCGAACGCGTCGGCCATCGCCCTGAGCCGGCACGGGGAGCGAGCCGGGGCCGCTGCCGCGACGATCGGCGCCGTGCAGGCGGCCGTCGCCGCCACCGCGAGCCCGATCGTCGGGGTGCTCGGCGGCGACGCCGTCGCGATGGCGACGGTGATGGTCGGCTCCATCCTGCTCGCGCTCGTGGTCCTGGCGCTCGCGACGCCGGCCTATCGCCGCGGCGGCTGGGCCGAGGGCGCCGCCGCCTGAGGCTGTGGACTGGTCCGCAGCAGGCGCCGGATGGGCCGGATGGCCATCTCGAGCGGCATGAACCGGGCGGCGAGATCACGGACGACGGCGAACGCGCGACTTCGCCGGAACATCAGTCCCGCCAGCTGACGTGAGTTGTCCTGCGCCGCCTCGACCCGTGGGCGCTGAGCGCGCTCGTACGCCCGGAGCGCGTGCGGCACGTCGCCGGGTGACGTGTCGGCGAGCCGCCCGGCCAGTACCCAGGCCGACTCCATCGCCATGCCCGCGCCGATTCCCGCGGTCGGGAGGAACCCGGCGGCGGCGTCCCCGAGCAGCACGACCCGTCCCCGCGACCAGGCGGCCGTGCGGCAGTCGTCGAGACGCCAGAAGTACGGGTCGTGCTCCCGGGCCGTCACGTCGAGCACGTCCTCCAGTGCGGCGTCGACGCTCGGGAGGTGTCGCCGGACACGGTCCGTGAACACGCGCGGCCCGGCGCGAGTCTCGTCGCGCGGCCCGCACACGATGTAGCCCAGCCGGTCGGCCACCGGGTAGGACCCCACGAACGCTCCCGCTCCCCACAGCTCACGGCCCAGTTCGGCGTCGTGGACAGGGTCGGACCACGTCACCCAGCCGCCCCACCCGGTGTCGAACCGCGTCACCTCGCCCGGCTCCAGCACGAGGTCGCGCGTCGTCGAGTGCAGGCCGTCCGCCACGACGACGACGTCGAACTCACCGGTCCGCGGACCGTCGCCCGAGTCGATGGTGACGACGGCGGCGCGCTCGGTCTGCGTGATCGCGCTCACCGTGGCGCGGTGCGTGATCGCCCCGCCGGGGGAGTGGAGCACGCGCAGCAGGCTGGCGCGGCTGAGCCCGCGGTTGTCGCCGAACTCGGCGAGGAGCTTCGTCATGCCGTATTCGCGGAGCCTGCGCCCGCGGCTGCTCAGGATCTCGTAGCGCCGCAGCGGGGTGCTTGCCGCGCGATAGGTCTCTGCGACGCCGAGCGCGGCGATCACGGGGTCGACCAGCGGCATGAGCGCCAGCATGTAGCCGCTCCCGGCGTCCGGCCCGGCTCGTTCGACGAGCACAGGATGCACCCCGTGGGCGCGGAGCAGCTGAGCCACTGTCGAGCCGGCGACGCCGGCGCCGACGACCAGCACGCGCAGGGCGTCGTGCCGTGCGGCGTCCAGCTGGTCCTGGACAGAGCTCTCGGCGAGCATGATGACCTCCTCGGTGTGGACTGCACGGTCCACACAACGTAGCACCGCCGTGGACCGGGTGGTCCACGGCGGTGGTAGCGTGCCCTCGTGGCATCTCGGGAGGTCGGCGTCCTGCCCGCGGATCGGCGCGCCCTGCTGCTCGCGACGGCGGCTCGCGAGTTCGCCGCGGCGGGGTACGAGCGGGCCTCGCTCAACCGGATCATCGCCGAGTGCCGGATGAGCAAGAGCTCCTTCTACCACTACGTCGACGGCAAGGAGGCACTGTTCGACGCCGTCGTCGACGAGGTCGGCCGGGCGCTCGCCGTGGACCTGGCCGTTCCCGATCCGAGGGGGCTGACCCGCGGCGACTTCTGGGAACGCGTGGGCGAGCTCGTCGAGCGGATCGACCGGCTCGGGCAGCAGGAGGGCTCGTACCTCGCCCTCGCGCAGCTCTTCCACCTGCCCGACGCGCCGGCGTCGCCGGCTCTCGTGCGCACGCGTGCCGCGATGGCCGCCTGGCTCGACGGCGCGCTGGCCGCCGGGCGCGCTGCCGGCGCCGTCCGCGACGACCTGCCGCCGGACCTGCAGGCGCGCCTCGCGTTCGCGGTGCTGCAGGCGATGGACTCCTGGTCCGTCGCGCACTCCGATGCGCTCGGTAGGGCGGAGCGGGAGCGGCTCGTCGTCGCCCAGGTCGACGCGCTGCGCCGCCTGCTCGGGGCGGATCCCGCCTGAGAACTCGCGCACTCGGCGGGTCGCCGGCGCGGAGACAGGTCGGGGGTGTGACGCCTCTCACACCCCCTTAGGGTTGAGTCGACTCTAAGGTCCGGCATAAGGTCACGTTCACCTTTACTCGACGGACGAGGTGGACGAGTGGACGTGGTGGCTGACGACCCGGGTGCCGACGCGCGCACGAGCCGCGCCGCGCCGTCGTCGTCGGCCGACGACGTCGAGCTGGCCGTCTCGAGCGTGATCCTCGCGCTGCTGCCGCACCCGGAGACCGGGCTCGCGACGCCGTGGCTGCCGCTCGTGCGCCGCATCCGCCAGCCGCAGGAAGGGATGTGGGCGCTCCCCGGTGGCCCGCTGCGCCCCGACGAGGACCTCGGGACGTCGGCCCGCCGCACCCTCGAGCGGACGACGGGCCTCACGCCGCGCTACCTCGAGCAGCTCTACGCGTTCGGCGGGCTCGACCGCTCCCCGGGTGCGCGCGTGGTGTCGATCGTCTACTGGGCGCTGGTGCGACCGGACGAGGCGGCTCTCGCCGTCGACGGTGAGAACGTCGAGTGGTTCGTGGCGGCGGAGCTGCCCGAGCTCGCGTTCGACCACGCCGAGATCGTCGACTACGCGCTGCAGCGGCTCCGCGCGAAGCTCGGGTACTCGCAGATCGCGCACGCCTTCCTGCCGGACGAGTTCACGCTCGCACAGCTGCGCGAGGTCTACGAGGCCGTGCTGGCGAGGCAGGTCGACCCCGCCAACTTCCGCCGCCAGATGCTCGCCTCGGACGTGCTCGAGCCGACCGGCCGGCGCGTCGAGGGCACGAGCCACCGCCCGCCCAGCCTGTACCGCTACTCAGGCGACGCCGCACAGGGCCGCCGCAACCTCCTCACCCCGCGAGAGAAGAGCGTGTGATGACCTCCGTCAACGACCTCGTCGTCGCCCGACCCGCCGAGACGTGCGACACCGACCTGGCCGAAGGGCCGTGGGTGTTCGACACCGTCCCCGGCTACGGGCCGGGATCGTCCGAGCTCGACGTCATCCCCGAGCCGGTGATCCGGCCGGGCCAGCTGCCGCCCGCGTACCAGCGGATGGATGAGGCGGAGCTGCACGCCCGGATCGCCGCCGCGAAGGAGACGCTGGGGGAGCGCCTGGTGATCCTCGGGCACTTCTACCAGCGCGACGAGGTCGTGCGGTACGCCGACTTCGTGGGCGACTCCTTCCAGCTCGCGAACGCCGCCCTGACGCGTCCCGACGCCGAGACGATCGTGTTCTGCGGCGTGCACTTCATGGCGGAGACGGCCGACATCCTCGCGCGCGAGGAGCAGCGGGTCATCCTGCCGAACCTCGCGGCCGGCTGCTCGATGGCGGACATGGCGGACGAGGCCTCGGTCGAGGCCTGCTGGGAACAGCTCGTCGCGCGGTTCGGCACCGAGCCGGATGCCGACGGGCGCGTGCCGGTCATCCCGGTCACGTACATGAACTCCTCGGCGGCGCTCAAGGCGTTCTGCGGGCGCAACGGCGGGATCGTGTGCACGTCGTCGAACGCGCGGACCGTGCTGGAGTGGGCGTTCGAGCGCGGGCAGCGGGTCCTGTTCTTCCCGGACCAGCACCTCGGTCGCAACACGGCCAAGGCGATGGGCGTCCCGCTCGAGGAGATGCCGATGTGGAACCCCCGCAAGGAGCTCGGCGGCAACAGCCCGGAGCAGCTCGACGACGCGCGCGTCATCCTGTGGCACGGGTTCTGCTCCGTGCACAAGCGCTTCACGACGGCGCAGATCGACGCCGCGCGCGAGGAGCACCCAGGCGTGCGCGTCATCGTGCACCCGGAGTGCCCCATGCCCGTGGTCGACGCCGCCGACGAGACCGGTTCGACCGACTACATCCGGCGCGCCGTCGCCGAGGCGGCGCCCGGCTCCGTGCTCGCGATCGGCACCGAGATCAACCTCGTCAACCGGCTGGCCGCGGAGCACCCGGACAAGACCGTGTTCTGCCTCGACCCCGTGATCTGCCCGTGCTCGACGATGTACCGCATCCACCCCGGCTACCTCGCATGGGTGCTCGACGGGCTCGTCGAGGGCGAGGTCCGCAACGAGATCACCGTGGACGAGCATGTCGCGCGCGACGCGCGGGTGGCGCTCGAGCGCATGCTCGCCGCACTCCCGCAGCCGCTGACCGGGGCACGCGCATGAGGGTCGTCGTCGTCGGCGGCGGGATCGCCGGCCTGGTCGCGGCGCTCGAGGCGAGCGCGACGCACGACGTCACGCTGCTCACCAAGGCCGACCTCGGTGTCAGCGCGACGGCCCACGCGCAGGGCGGCGTCGCCGTCGCCGGCCCGGCGCCGGACAGCGTCGCGGCACACGTCGCGGACACCGTCGCCGCCGGCGCCGGTCTGGTGGACGCGGCGGCCGCGCAGGCGTTGTGCGCCGGCGGTCCCGACGCGATCGTCGGCCTCCGGCGTCGCGGCGTCGTGTTCGACGGCGTTCCCGGCACCGCCGGCGAGGTGCTCGCACGCGGCCTCGAGGCCGCGCACAGCCACGCCCGCATCCTGCACGCGGGCGGTGACGCGACCGGCGCGGAGATCTCGCGGGCGCTCGTCGCGGAGCTCCGCCGCAGCGACGTGACGGTGCTGGAGCGCACGACCGTCACCGACCTCGTGTCGGCCGACGGCGTCGTCGTCGGCGTGCGACTGCTCGGGGGCACGGAGCTGGCCGCGGACGCCGTCGTCCTCGCGACGGGCGGCGCCGGGCAGCTCTACCCGCACACGACGAACCCGGGCGTGGCGACGGGCGACGGCGTCGCGATCGCCCTGCGCGCCGGTGCCGCCGTGGCGGACCTGGAGTTCTACCAGTTCCACCCGACGGCGCTCGCCGGGCCCGGCAGCTTCCTCGTCTCGGAGGCCGTCCGCGGCGAGGGTGCTGTGCTGCTCGACGCTCGCGGCCGCCGCTTCATGCTCGAGGTGCACCCGGACGCGGAGCTGGCGCCCCGCGACGTCGTGGCGCGGGCGATCGCCGCCGTCGCCGCCGCGCAGGGCGAGCCGGTCCGGCTCGACGCCACGGCGCTCGGCGCGGACTTCCTCGCGCGCCGGTTCCCCACGATCGTCGCCGCGTGCGCCGCGCGCGGCCTCGACCTCGCGCGCGATCCGGTGCCCGTGACGCCGGCGGCGCACTACTGGATGGGCGGCGTCCGCACGGACGTCGACGGGCGCACGTCCCTGCCGGGGCTGTGGGCCGTGGGCGAGGTCGCCTGCACGGGCGTGCACGGGGCGAACCGGCTGGCGTCGAACTCGCTGCTGGAGGGCGCGGTGTTCGCCCGCCGGGCGGTGCGCTCGCTGACTCGGCCCGCCGCACGGGAGGCGGGCGGCCCGGCGTGGTCGGCGCCGTCGCCGATCGTCCTCGACGACGCCGCCGACGCCGCACCGTTCGCGCGTGACGAGCTGCACACGCTCATGTGGGCGCACGCCGGGCTGCAGCGCGACGCGGAGGGCCTCGCCCTGGCGGCGACGGCGCTCGCGGGCCTCGCGACGCCGGACGCGGTGGACAGCGCGTCCGCCGAGGACCGCAACCTGCTCACGTGCGCCCGCGCGCTCGTGGCGGCCGCCCAGGAGCGGACCGCGTCCGTCGGAGCTCACCACCGCACGGACTCGCTGCCCGCGCTCGACCCACCGCGGCACAGCGTGGTCGCGGGCACACCGCGCCGGGTCCTCGTGGGGGCGGCCGCCGGGGGACGCGACGGTGCCGCATGCTGACGCGCGCGCAGATCGAGCGGGTCGTCGGTGCCGCTCTCGAGGAGGACGCGCCGTGGGGCGACCTGACGTCGGAGAGCCTCGTGCCCGCGGACGCCGTCGCGCACGCCGCGCTCGTGGCGCGCGAGCCGGGGGTCATGGCGGGAGCCGAGGTGTTCGCGGTCGCGATGACGGCGCCGGCGCTCGGCGGGGACGTCGTCGTCACCGCACAGGTGGCCGACGGCGCCGCGTTCGGTCCGGGGGACGTGCTCGCCGAGGTGCGCGGCCCGGCGCGCGCGGTGCTCCGGGCGGAGCGGGTCGCGCTCAACCTCCTCCAGCGGATGTGCGGGATCGCGACGCTCACGCGCCGCTACGTCGACGCCGTCGCCGGCACAGCCGCGCGCGTGACCGACACGCGCAAGACGACGCCCGGACTGCGCGCCCTGGAGCGGCACGCCGTGCGCTGCGGCGGCGGGCACAACCACCGCTTCTCGCTCTCGGACGCCGTGCTCGCGAAGGACAACCACCTGGCGCTGGCCGGCGACATCACCGCCGTGCTCGTCCGGGCCCGTGCGGCGCTGCCGCACACGACGCACATCGAGGTCGAGGTGGACAGGCTCGACCAGATCGAGCCGGTGCTCGCGTCCGGCGTCGTCGGCACGGTCATGCTCGACAACTTCTCGCTCGAGGACCTGCGCGCCGGCGTCGCCCTGATCGCGGGCCGTGCGCTCGTGGAGGCCAGCGGCGGGATCACCCTGGAGGACGTCGCCGCCGTCGCGGCCACCGGCGTCGACCTGGTCTCGGTCGGTGCGCTCACGCACAGCGCGCGGGCCCTCGACCTGGGCCTCGACATCCGAGCGAGGAGGGACCCGTGAGCATCTACCTGGACGAGGCGGCGACGACGCCGTTGCGGCGCGACGTCCTCGAGGCCATGTGGCCGTACCTCGGGCCGTCCTACGGCAACCCCTCCAGCCACCACGAGGTGGGCGCGGCCGCCCGGCGCGGGCTCGAGGAGGCGCGCGCGGACGTCGCGGCGGTGCTGGGCGCGCGCCCGGACGAGGTCACGTTCACCTCGGGCGGGACCGAGGCCGACAACGCCGCGGTCAAAGGGATCGCGCTCGCGGCGCCCCGGGGCCGGCACGTGGTCGTGTCCGCCGTCGAGCACCCGGCTGTGCTGGAGTCCGCGGCGTTCCTCGGCCGGCTCGGCTACGCCGTCGACGTCCTCGACGTCGACCGCGACGGGCGCGTCGACCCGGGCGTCCTCGAGGCGGCGCTCCGGGCGGACACCACGATCGTCAGCGTGCAGCACGCGAACAACGAGGTGGGCACGATCCAGCCGGTCGCCGAGCTGGCCGCACTGGCCGCCCGCGTCGGCGCCCTGTTCCACAGCGACGCCGTGCAGGCGGCCGGGTGGCTCGACCTCGACGTCGAGACGCTGGGCGTCGACGCCCTCAGCCTGTCCGGTCACAAGCTCGGCGCACCCAAGGGCGTCGGGGTGCTGTGGACCCGGCGCGGCGTCCCGCTCGAGCCGCTCCTGCACGGCGGCGGGCAGGAGAGCGGGCGGCGCTCCGGCACGGAGAACGTCGCTGCCGCCGTCGGGATGGCGGCGGCCGTGAGGTTCGCTGCCGACGCCCGCACGCTGCCGGACGACGACGGCGCGTCCGACGCCGCCGTCGTCGCGCGGCGCGACGCATTCGTTGCGCGCGTGCTCGACGGCGTCCCGGGCGCCGCGCTCACCGGGCACGCCACGCTCCGTCTCCCGGGTCACGCGTCGTTCGTCTTCGCGGCCGCGAGCGGCGAGGCGGTGCTGCTGGAGCTCGAGGAGCGCGGGATCACGTGCTCGTCCGGTTCCGCATGCGCGGCGGGCAGCGACGAGCCGTCGCCGGTTCTCACGGCGATGGGCTACGACGCCGCGCTCGCCCGGACCGCCGTGCGGTTCACGTTCGGGCGGACCCGCGGCGCCGAGGACCTCACCGCGGCGGCAGACGCCGTGGTCGACGCCGTCGCGCGGCTCGGGCGGCTCGCCGGTCGCGTCTGAGGGTGATCTGGCAGGATCACGCGGTGCACCCGGACACGATGACCTGGACCGACGATGCCCCCGAGGTCGAGACGCCGCTCGAGGGTGGCGACGTCTCCGACGGACTCGTGCGCCGGGGGGCCACGGTGCGCCGTCCTCGCGGCGAGCACAGCGCGGCCGTCGAGGCCTACCTCCTGCACCTGGAACGCGCGGGCTTCGACGGTGCGCCCCGGTTCCTCGGCATCGATGACGTCGGTCGGGAGGTCTGCACGTTCGTCGAGGGCGACATGGGTGGCCGTCCCGTGCACCCGTGGGCGCTCGGGGAGCACGTGCTCGTGGAGCTCGCGGAGCTGCAGCGTCGGCTGCACGACGTCTCGGCCCACGTCGTTCTCCCGCCGGGCGTGACCTGGCGTGAGCGCGTCCGCATCGACGAGGTGCCCGATGTGTTCGACGCTCCCGACGTCGTCGGCCACAACGACATCACCGTCGAGAACACGATCTTCTCCCCGGCGGGCGAGGACGGGCAGCGGCACGTCCGGGGGGTGATCGACTTCGATCTCGCCGGTCCGTCGACGCGGATCCTCGACGTCGCCACGACGCTCAGCTACTGGGGCCCGGTCCGGGCACCCAGCGAGCGCGACGCGGGGATGGTCGATCTCGACGTCGCACGCCGGATCCGGGTATTCACCGACGCGTATGGGCTGGACCGCTCCGAGCGTCTGGAGCTGCTCGACGTGACGGCGCGCCGCTTCGCACGCTCGTGGTACTCGATGCGGCACGCGGCCCAGACGCGCGGCGGGGGCTGGCAGCGGATGTGGGACGACGGCGTGGGCGACGTCATTCGACGGAACGACGCCTGGTTCACCGAGCAGCGCGACGCGCTGGCGCGCCTGCTGCGCTGACCCGGTCACGGGACGCGGTCCGGGAGGCCCCGAGTCGGCGTTCGACGCCGTGGGCTGAGGCGGCGCGCGACCGCGTACCCTGGAGGATCGTGGCCACCGACTTCCCTGCCGAGATCAGCGCGTTACGCGGCACGCTCGAGCAGATCACCGCCGTGACGGACCCGGACGCGTTGCGCGCCCGGATCGCGGAGCTCTCCGAGGCCGCGGCGGCGCCCGATCTCTGGGACGACCCCGACGCCGCGCAGAAGGTCACCAGCCGGCTCTCCCACACGCAGAGCGAGCTCGAGCGGCTGGACACGCTGCGCTCGCGCATCGACGACCTCGAGACCCTCGTCCAGCTCGCCGCCGAGGAGGACGACGCCGATACGCTCGCCGAGGCCGAGGCCGAGCTGACGAAGATCCGCACGAGCATGGGTGAGCTCGAGGTCCGCACCCTGCTGGCGGGAGAGTACGACTCCCGCGAGGCGGTCGTGACGATCCGGTCCGGAGCGGGCGGCGTCGACGCCGCGGACTTCGCCGAGATGCTGCTGCGCATGTACCTGCGCTGGGCGGAGCGCAAGGGCTACCCCACGCAGGTGCTCGACACGTCCTACGCCGAGGAGGCCGGCCTGAAGTCGGCCACGTTCGAGGTCAAGGTGCCCTACGCGTTCGGCACCCTGTCGGTCGAGGCCGGGACGCACCGCCTCGTCCGGATCTCGCCGTTCGACAACCAGGGCCGCCGCCAGACGTCGTTCGCCGCCGTCGAGGTCATTCCGCTCATCGAGCAGACGGACCACATCGACATCCCCGAGACGGACATCCGCATCGACGTGTTCCGGTCCTCGGGCCCCGGCGGGCAGTCCGTGAACACGACCGACTCCGCCGTCCGCATCACGCACCTCCCGACCGGGATCGTCGTCTCGATGCAGAACGAGAAGTCGCAGATCCAGAACCGCGCCGCGGCGATGCGCGTGCTCCAGTCACGCCTGCTCCTGGCCATGCAGGAGGAGGAGAACGCGAAGAAGAAGGAGCTCGCCGGCGACGTCAAGGCCAGCTGGGGCGACCAGATGCGCTCCTACGTGCTGCAGCCGTACCAGATGGTCAAGGACCTCCGGACGGAGCACGAGGTCGGCAACCCGTCGGCGGTGTTCGACGGCGACATCGACGACTTCATCGAGGCCGGCATCCGCTGGCGCCGCCAGCAGCAGACCGTTCGGGAGTCCGCCACCGCGTAGGGACGGTCCGGCCGTCCTCCCGCACGGACGCGACGCCCGACCCCGGCCCGACCCGGCCCCGCGACCCGGTGCCGACCCGCCCGGCGAGGCGCACACTGGTCGTGGCGGCGCGCTGTGTCGCGCCTGCGGGAGGTGTCGGGGGTGTACGTCCAGGACTTCGCCGACGGCGGCATGGACGCCGCGGACCTGCTCGGCGGCAAGGGTGCGAACCTCGCGGAGATGACGCGGCTCGGTCTCCCGGTGCCGCCCGGCTTCACCATCACCACGGCGGCATGCGTCGAGTACATGCGCACCGGCGTCGTCCCGCCCGGCCTGCGCGTGGAGGTGACCACGGCGCTGCGCCGCCTGGAGGACGCCGGCGGCCGGCGCCTCGGCGACCCGGACGACCCCCTGCTCGTGTCCGTGCGCTCCGGGGCGAGGTTCTCCATGCCGGGGATGATGGAGACGATCCTCGACGTCGGCCTCAACGACGCGTCGGTGCACGGGCTCGCGGCCCAGAGCGGGGACGAGCGCTTCGCCTGGGACTCCTACCGCCGGCTCGTCCAGATGTTCGGGCGGACGGTGCTCGGCATCGACGGCGCGGCCTTCGCCGACCCGCTGGACGCGGCGAAGGAACGCACCGGGGTAGCGTCCGACGTCGAGCTCGGCGCCGACGAGCTGCGCACCTTGACGGCGACGTACCTCGAGATCGTGCGGGCGCGCTCCGGCCGCGACTTCCCGCAGGACCCGCGCGACCAGCTCGACGCCGCGATCGTCGCCGTCCTCGACTCCTGGAACACGGACCGCGCCCGCCTGTACCGCCGCAAGGAGCGCATCCCCGACGACCTCGGCACGGCGGTGAACGTGTGCGCGATGGTCTTCGGGAACCTCGGACCGGACTCCGGCACGGGCGTCGCGTTCACCCGCGACCCCGCGACCGGCCGGGCGGGCGACTACGGCGACTACCTGCCGAACGCGCAGGGGGAGGACGTCGTCGCCGGGATCCGGAACACCTCGACGCTCGCCGACCTCGCCCGCCTGGACCCGGCCTCGTACGCCGACCTGCGCCGGGCGATGCGGCGCCTCGAGACGCACTACCGCGACCTGTGCGACGTCGAGTTCACCATCGAGCGCGGGCACCTGTGGATGCTGCAGACGCGCGTCGGCAAGCGCACGGCGGCGGCCGCGTTCCGCATCGCCACGCAGCTCGTCGACGAGGGCATCATCACGCTCGACGAGGCGCTGACGCGGGTCACGGGCGAGCAGCTCACCCAGCTGCTGTTCCCCAGGTTCGACGCCGCCGCGGAGCGCACCGTCCTCGCCCGTGGGCTGGGCGCCTCGCCCGGCGCCGCCGTCGGGCGCGCCGTGTTCGACCCGGCGACGGCCCAGGAGTGGGCGGGCCGGGGCGAGGCGGTCGTGCTCGTGCGCCGCGAGACCAACCCCGACGACCTCGGCGGGATGCTCGCCGCCGTCGGCATCCTCACGGCGCGCGGCGGGAAGACGTCCCACGCGGCCGTCGTCGCACGCGGGATCGGGCGCACGTGCGTGGTGGGCGCGGACGCCGTCGACGTGGACCCGTCCGCCCGGGCCTTCCGCACGGACGGCCGGGTGATCGCGGAGGGGGACGTCATCGCTCTCGACGGCGGAACCGGGGAGGTGTTCCTCGGCGACGTCCCGGTGATCGATTCCCCGGTGACGCTGTACCTGACCGACGGCGTCGACGCCGCGCTCGCGCAGGCCGGCGAGGACGACGCACGCGCCCTCGTCGGCGCCGTCGACCGGCTGCTCCGGCACGCCGACGCCGCCCGCCGGCTCGGCGTCCGGGCGAACGCGGACACCGCCGACGACGCGGTTCGGGCCCGCGAGCTCGGCGCCGAGGGCATCGGCCTCGCCCGCACGGAGCACATGTTCCTCGGCGAGCGGCGCGTGCTGATCGAGCGCGCGATCGTCGCTGACGACGACGCCGCCCGGCAGTCCGCGTTCGACGCGCTCCTCCCGCTCCAGCGCGCCGACGTGCGCGGCGTGCTCGAGGCGATGGACGGGCTCCCGACGACGATCCGGCTCCTCGACCCGCCGCTGCACGAGTTCCTGCCGGATCTCACCGATCTCGCGGTGCGCGTCGCCGTCGCGGACGAGCGCGGCGAGAGCGACCCGGACGACGTCGCCCTCCTCGGTGCCGTGCGGCGGATGCACGAGGCGAACCCGATGCTCGGCCTGCGCGGCGTGCGCCTCGGCCTGGTGCTGCCCGGCCTGTTCGCGCTGCAGATCCGCGCGATCTGCGACGCCGTGGCGGACCTGCGGGCTCAGGGGCGCGACCCGCACGCGGAGATCATGGTCCCGCTCGTCGGGTCGGCCCAGGAGATGCGGCTCGTCCGCGCGCAGGTCGAGGAGATCTCGGCCGAGGTCGGGGTTCGTGGTCTGCGCGTGGGCACGATGATCGAGCTGCCCCGCGCCGCGCTCACGGCGGCCCGGATCGCCGAGGTCGCCGACTTCTTCTCCTTCGGAACCAACGACCTCACCCAGACGGTGTGGGGGTTCTCGCGTGACGACGTCGAGGGCGCCTTCTTCCCGGCCTACCTGGACAACGGGGTGCTCGTCGTCTCCCCGTTCGAGACCCTCGACGCGGTCGGCGTCGGCCGTCTCGTCACGCTCGCGACCCGCGAGGGGCGCGAGCGGCGGCCCGACCTCGTGATCGGTGTCTGCGGTGAGCACGGGGGAGACCCGGAGTCGATCCGGTTCTTCCACGACGCCGGCCTGGACTACGTCTCCTGCTCGCCGCTGCGGGTGCCCGTCGCCCGGCTCGAGGCCGGACGTGCCGCCGTCCTGACGGCTGACCGCCGGGAGGATCGATGACTGCCTGACCGCGGGCTGCGCGGTCCTGGCCGGCTCTCCGGGCCGCCGGCGCCCGGCGTGTCAGCACCCGCGCCGCGGGATGCGTCCCTATGGTGCAAGAGGCCAGCACGCGTCCGAGCTTCCCCACACCTGGCCGACGAAGAGTGCCGTGATCCGATTCGACAACGTCTCCAAGGTCTACGCCCGGGGTGCCCGGCCGGCGTTGGACCGCGTCTCGCTGGAGGCCGAACGCGGGGAGTTCGTCTTCCTCGTGGGCGCCTCCGGGTCGGGGAAGTCGACGTTCCTCCGCCTCGTCCTGCGCGAGGAACGCGCGACGTCGGGCAAGGTGTTCGTGGCCGGCCGGGAGATCTCCACGCTCTCCCAGTGGAAGGTTCCGCACCTGCGCCGCCAGATCGGCATGGTGTTCCAGGACTTCCGCCTGCTGCCGAACAAGACGGTCTTCGAGAACGTCGCGTTCGCGCTGCAGGTGATCGGGAAGCCTCGGCACACGATCCTGCGCGCGGTGCCGGAGACCCTCGAGCTCGTCAAGCTCGACGGCAAGGAGAAGCGCTACCCGCACGAGCTGTCCGGTGGCGAGCAGCAGCGCGTGGCGATCGCGCGCGCGTTCGTCAACCGGCCGTCGATCCTGCTCGCCGACGAGCCGACCGGCAACCTCGACCCGGGCACGAGCGTCGGGATCATGCGGCTGCTCGACCGGATCAACCGGACCGGGACCACGATCGTCATGGCGACGCACGACGACGAGATCGTCGACCAGATGCGCAAGCGCGTGGTCGAGCTCGTCGACGGCGAGATGGTGCGCGACCAGGCGCGTGGCGTGTACGGGGCGCTGCGATGAGGGCCCGGTTCGTCCTCGGCGAGATCGGCCAGGGGCTGCGCCGCAACATGTCCATGGCGATCGCCGTCGTGCTCGTCACGTTCGTGTCGTTGACGTTCGTCGGAGCGGCGGCCCTGCTCCAGACGCAGATCTCGAACATGAAGGACGACTGGTACGACCGCGTCGAGGTCTCGATCTTCCTGTGCCCGCAGAACTCGAGCGCGGCGACGTGCGCGACGGGCGAGGCGACCGAGGAGCAGATCGAGGAGATCCGCGGCGTCCTCGCCTCCGACGGCCTGGCGCCGTACGTCCAGGAGATCTTCTTCGAGACCAAGGAGGAGGCCTACTCCGCCCTCGTCGAGCAGTCCGGCGAGGAGGAGTGGGTGCAGCGGCTCACGCCCGAGCTCATGCAGGCCTCCTTCCGGGTCAAGCTCACCGACCCGACCCAGTTCGAGATCGTGCGGGACGAGGTCACGGGGCGGGCCGGCGTCGAGGTCGTGCAGGACCAGCGCGAGATCCTCGAGCCGCTGTTCCTCGTCCTCAACCGCGCGACGCTGCTCTCGGTGGGGCTCGCCGTCGTCATGACCGTCACGGCCGTGCTCCTCATCACGACCACGATCCGCCTGTCCGCGATGAGCAGGCGGCGGGAGACGGAGATCATGCGCCTGGTCGGCGCCTCGAACCTGTTCATCCAGCTGCCCTTCATGCTCGAGGGCGCCCTCGCCGCGCTCATCGGTGCTGCTCTCGCGGTCGGGGCGCTGTGGGCCGGCGTGCGGTACGGGGTCGAGGACTGGCTGGCGTCCTCCCTCGAGTTCGTCAACTTCGTGGGGACGGACGACGTCTGGCGTCTCGCCCCGTTCCTGGCGGTCATCGGGATCGCTATCGCCGGTGTGTCGTCGCTGGTGAGCCTGAGCCGCTACACGAGGGTGTGAGGGATGACCGACCGACGACGTGCCTGGTCCCGGCCCGCCTCTCGCCGCTGGCGAGCGGGGGCCTGTGCTGCGCTCACCGCCGTCCTGTGCCTCGCCGCGCCCGCCGCCCTCGCCGACGACCTCGACGACCTCCAGCAGCAGCAGGAGGAGAACGAGGCGCAGCAGGAGGAGGTCGAGTCGGCGCTCGAGGGCACGAACGCCGAGCTGACCGGCGTCTACCTCGAGCTCCAGCAGATCGAGATCGACCTGCCGATCGCCCAGGCGGAGCTCCGCCAGGCCGAGGAGGACCTCGCCGCCGCGGAACGGCACCAGCGCTCCGTCGCCGACCGGCTCGCCGTCGCCGAGGCCCAGCAGACGCAGCTCGAGGGCGAGATCGCGCAGAGCGAGACCGACATCGAGGACACGGAGGCTGCGATCGGGGAGCTCGCGCGGTCCAGCTACCGCGGCGGGGACGACCTGTCCGCGCTGTCCGTGGTGCTGGACGCCGCCAGCCCGGAGGACTTCGCGAGCCGGTACAGCGCCGTCGGGTCGGCGATGCGGTCCCAGACCCAGGTGCTCGACGACCTCGAGACCCTCGCCGCCGTCCAGCGCAACAACGAGGTGCGGCTGGAGGCCGTGCGCGAACGCATCGGTGAGCTGAAGGTCGAGGCCGACGAGGCCGTCGCCGCCGCTGCCGACGCCCGACAGCGGGCCGCCGACCGGAAGGCGGAGATCGAGCGCCTCCAGCGGCAGCGCGAGGCCAAGGCCGCCGAGCTCGAGGACCGCAAGGACGACTACGAGGCGCAGCAGGCCAGGCTGCAGGCCGACAACGACGACCTCGCCGCGCAGATCCGGGAGATCCAGCGTCAGCAGGAGGAGGAGCGCCGCCGCCAGGCCGCGCAGAACCCCGGCGGCGGTGGCGGCGGAGGGGGAGGCGGCGGTGGCGGAGGCGGGCTGTCGCTCGTCCCGCCCGTGGCCGCGCCGTTCCACGTCACCTCGCCGTACGGGTACCGGGAGTACCCGATCACCGGCGGCTGGTTCTTCCACCCAGGCACCGACATCCGGTCCGGCTGCGGTGCCACGCAGGTCTCGGCCGCGGCCGGCACGGTCGTCGCGGTGCGCGGTGCCTGGGGGAACGGCACGCACGGCAACCAGGTGATGGTCGACCACGGCGTCATCGGGGGGCAGTCCGTCCTGACCGTCTACAACCATCTGTCGGGCTTCGCCGTCGGCGTCGGCCAGGGGATCGGCCAGGGGCAGGCGATCGGCTACACGGGGCAGACGGGCGGGACGACCGGCTGTCACGTCCACATCGAGGTCTGGATCAACGGCGCCACGATCAACCCGGAGTCGCTGCCGGGCTGGTCGCGCAGCAACTAGCCCCTGCAGGCCGCGTGGACGATTTCCGCTTCGGACGACGCCGTCGCGCGCCGTAGTCTGGACGCGGAATCGGACGAGTATGGGGTGAACGTGGCATGTCGCGCATGCGGAACGTCGAACGGGAGAATGCCCGGGCCGCGAGGGCGGCCGAGGCGAAGAGGGACAAAAAGACCGAGAAGGTCGTCGTCGCGCGCAACAAGCGCGCCCGCCACGACTACCACGTGGACGACACCTACGAGGCGGGCCTGTCCCTGACGGGCACGGAGGTCAAGGCGCTGCGCGCCGGGCGGGCCTCGCTCGCGGACGGGTGGGTGAGCATCGACGGCGGCGAGGCGTGGCTCGAGAGCGTGCACATCCCGGAGTACACCCAGGGCACGTGGACGAACCACGCGCCGCGGCGCAAGCGGAAGCTGCTGCTGCACCGCGAGGAGATCGACAAGCTGGCCGGCAAGGCGCGGGAGAAGGGGTACACGGTCATCCCCCTCGAGCTGTACTTCCTCGGCGGCCGCGCGAAGGTCGAGATCGGTCTGGCCCGCGGCAAGCAGGAGTGGGACAAGCGGCAGACGCTCCGCGCGAAGCAGGACCTTCGTGAGGCCCAGCGCGCGATGAGCCTGCGGCAGAACCGGTGACGGGGTCCTCCGCGGGCCTCGCTTCTGGCCGGCGCGCTCCCGGGCGGCGCGGGATCGGACGGCTGGCGGCGACCGCGGCTCTCGTCGTCGGCGGCATCGCCCTGCTCGCACCCGGTGCCCAGGCGGAGGAGAACGGCGAGGACTGGGAGATCACGCGGTACGACGTCACCGCGGACGCGGCCGCCGACGGCGCCATCGACGTCACGCTGGACCTGGACTTCGACTTCGGCGACGAGGCGGGCCACGGGCCGTACGTCACGATCGGCGTGCTCCAGGAGATCCCGGACGACCCCGACCACTACCGCAGGTTCGAGGTCACGGACCTGACGGCGTCGAGCCCGTCCGGAGCGCCGGCCGACGTCCGGACCGAGACGGACGACGGCGTGCTCGGCATCTTCGTCGGCGACGAGAACGAGACGGTCGAGGGCGTCCAGTCGTACGTCATCTCCTACACGATCCACGGCATCGTGAACCCGGCCTCCGTCACCGGCGGACCGGACGCCGTCTACTGGAACGTCGTCGGGCAGCAGTGGGAGATCCCGCTGTCGGACGTCAGCGTCACGTTCACCGGTCCGGGTGAGCCCGACGACGTCGCGTGCTACCGCGGCGGGGTCGGGTCGACGACGCCGTGCGCGGGCGTGGAGGCCCAGGGCGCCACCACGGTGTTCTCGGAGGACAGCCTCGCCCCGGGCGCGGGCATGACCATCGCCCTGGACTGGCCCGCCGGGACGTTCGACGCGCCGGACCCGGACCTCGTGCCCCGCCGCACGTGGAGCAACGCGTTCGGCGTGACCCCGGCGACCGGCGGACTCGCCGTCGGGATCGCCGCCGTCGGGTCCGTGCTCGTCGGGACGGCGGCGCGGCGGAAGGGCCGCGACGAGGTGTACAGCGGCCTCACTCCCGGGCTCGAGCCGGTACCGGGGGTCGACGACGGCGTCGCGAAGCGCCGGGGCACGGCTCCGGTGGCGGTGCAGTTCAGCCCGCCCGACGGCGTCCGGCCCGGTGAGATGGGAACGCTCGCCGACGAGGTGGCGAACCCGCGAGACGTCACGGCGACGATCGTCGACCTCGCCGTGCACGGCTACCTCCGGATCTCCGAGGCCGACCGTGACGAGGGCGGGAAGCCGACCGACTGGCGCCTCGAGCGCCTCGACCGCTCCCGGGACGACCTGGTGGGGTACGAGCGGGACCTGGACGCCGCGATCTTCTCGGGTCGGGCCGAGGTGTCGCTCGCCGAGCTGCGTACGACGTTCGCCTCGTCGATGGCGGCGGCGCAGAGCGGGCTCTACGCCGAGGTCGTCGAGCGCGGCTGGTTCCGCCGCAGCCCGCAGGCCGAGCGTGTGGCCTGGTACGTCCTCGGCGGGGTGCTCACGGTCCTCGGCCTGGTCGGTACCGCCGTCCTGGCGGCGTCGGTGGGCTGGGGGCTGGTCGGGCTCGGCATCCTCGTCGTCGGGATCGTCACGCTCGCGTGCGCGCACGCGATGCCGGCCAGGACGGCGTCGGGCAGCGCCGTCCTCGCCCAGACCCGCGGATTCGAGCTGTACCTGCGGACGGCGGAGGCGAACCAGATCCGGTTCTCCGAGGGCGAGGACCTGTTCTCGCGCTACCTGCCGTACGCCATCGCGTTCGGGGTGGCCGAGCGCTGGGCGAAGGTGTTCGCGGACCTCGCTGCTGCCGGACGGGCCGTTCCGGACCCGACCTGGTACGTCGGTGCCCATCCCTACGGCGCGGCGTACGCGGGAGCGTGGGCGAGCGGGGGCTTCACGGACTCGCTCAAGGCCTTCTCCACCACCACGACGTCGGCCATCACGGCCCCAACGCCGGGTTCAGGCGGGTCGTCCGGGACCGGAGGCGGGTTCTCCGGTGGCGGGGCCAGCGGCGGAGGCGGCGGCGGCTGGTGACTGACGGGCAGGCGCCGTAGATTCGCTGGTGACCCATCCGTCGTCGACGTCAAGGAGACTTCATGGCGTTCGCTCTGCGTCGCATCCCGCCCCGCGTGGCCGCGGGTGCGTTCATCCTCAACTCGGGGCTCGGCAAGAGCTCGCTCGACGCGGAGACCGCCGCGCACCTGCACGCCCAGGCCGTACGCGCGTTCCCGCAGCTGAAGGACATCGACCCGAAGGAGTTCGGCAAGCTGCTGTCCGCGGCCGAGATCGGCCTCGGCGGCGCGCTGCTCCTGCCGTTCGTGCCGTCCGGGCTGGCCGGGCTCGGGCTCGCCGGGTTCTCCGGGGCGCTGCTCTGGATGTACCACAAGACGCCCGGCGCGACGGTCGACGGCGTCCGGCCGACGCCGTCGGGGATCGGGCTGGCGAAGGACGTGTTCATGCTCGGGATCGGGCTCGGGCTCCTGGTCGACGTCGCGACCACGCGCAAGCGCCGCTGACGCCGGACCGGGGTCTCAGCGGGCGGGCACCGGACCGGGGTCCGCGTACGGCACATCACCGGCGGCTGCCTGCTCGCGGGCCAGCCGCTCGGTGAGGTCGCGGCGCACGACGGCGTACGTGGGGTCGTCGGCGACGTTGACGAGCTCGTCGGGGTCGGCCTCGAGGTCGTACAGCTCCCACTCGGGCGCGTACGTCGCCCAGCCGGTGCCGGGCAGCCCGAGCCCGTCGTTGTAGAAGTAGATGAGCTTGTAGCGCTCCGTGCGGATCCCGTAGTGGCCCGCGGCGTGGTGGGCGCCGTCGTCGTGCTCCCAGTAGCGGTAGTAGAACGACTGGTCCGCGGGAGGCGTCTCTCCGCGGGCGAGCGTTCCCCAGAAGCTCTCACCCTGCATGCCCGGGTGCGGCTCGACGTCGGCCGCCTCGAGGATCGTGCGCGCGAGGTCGACGTTCGTGACGATCTGGTCGGTGCTGCGGCCGCCGTCGAGCGCCGTCGGACAGCTCACCACGAACGGCATCCGGATCGACTCGTCATACATGAAGCGCTTGTCGAACCAGCCGTGGTCGCCGAGGAAGAAGCCCTGGTCGGACGTGTACATGAGCAGGGTGTCGTCGAGCTCACCGCGCTCGGCGAGCCGGTCGATCACGCGGCCCACGTTGTCGTCGACGCTGGCGACGCACGCGAGATAGTCCTCCATGTAGCGCTGGTACTTCCACAGCGCCTCGTCCTCGTACGACAGGCCGGCGGGCGGATCGGCCTTGAGGTCGCGGCGCGTGAGCTGGTCGGCCACGCGCATCGCGGCGCGGTGCGCGGCTCCGGAGCGGGTGGCGTAGTCGTCGGTGAAGGTGGCCGGCACCGGGATCGGCCGGCCAGCGAACTGCGCCCGGTGGGCCTCGTCCGGCTCCCACGAGCGGTGCGGTGCCTTGTGATGGATGAGCAGGCACCAGGGTGAGTCGGTCCCGTCGGGCCCGTAGTCGAGATCGTCGAGCCACTGCAGCGCCAGGTCGGTGATGACGTCGGTGGCGTAGCCGGTCACCGTGCGCAGCCCGTCCGGCGTGCGGAACGTCGGGTCGTGGTACTCGCCCTGGTCCCGCAGGATCATCCAGTGGTCGAACGCGCGCGGCCGATGCTCCTCGCCCTCGCCGAGGTGCCACTTGCCGACGATCGCCGTGCGGTAGCCGGCGTCCTTGAGCTGTGAGACGAACGTCGGCAGCTCGCGGTCCATCGGCGTCGAGAGCGTGCGCACGCCGTTGGTGTGACTGTGCTGGCCGGTGAGGATCGAGGCCCGGCTCGGCGTGCAGATCGAGTTCGTGCAGAAAAGGTTGTCGAGGCGCCAGCCCCGCTGCGCGATCTCGTCGATGCGCGGCGTCGAGTTCACGACCGATCCGTACGTCCCGACGGCGTGGGCGGCGTGGTCGTCGGTGAGGATGAGGCAGATGTTCGGGCGGCGCGCCATGGAGTCGACGCTACCGCCCGGAATGGGCGGCCCGGTCGATGCGTTCGCATGCACATGGAGCTCGGTGTGTACACGTTCGGGGACGTCCATCCGGACCCGGTGACCGGGGAGCAGACCGACCCCGGCCAGCGGATCCGCGACATCCTCGAACGGGTCGAGCTCGCGGAGCAGGTCGGGCTCGACTACGTGGGCGTCGGGGAGCATCACCGCCCGGACTACGCGATCAGCTCGCCGTCGACGGTCATCGCCGCTGCGCTCGCCCGCACCGAGCGGATCCACGTCGGCAGCGCCGTGACGGTGCTCTCGACCGAGGACCCGGTGCGGGTCTACCAGCAGTTCGCGACGATGGACGCGTTCTCCGGCGGGCGCGTCGAGCTACTCGCGGGCAGGGGCTCGTTCATCGAGTCGTACCCGCTGTTCGGAGCGCGGCTCGACGACTACGACGCGCTGTACGACGAGAAGATCCAGCTGCTCCTGGCACTCGACGACGCCGGGGCGCGGGACGGCACGGTGAGCTGGTCGGGGCGGTTCCGGCCGACGCTCGACGACGCGCTGGTGCTACCTCGACCGGCCGACCTGCCGGGGCGCGGCCGCCGGCTCAACCTGGCCGTGGCCACGGGCGGGACCCCGGAGTCCTCGGTCCGCGCAGGCGTGCTCGGGCTCGGCGTGAACTACGCGATCATCGGCGGGCGTCCGGCGCAGTTCGCGCCGCTGGCGGAGCTGTACCGCTCGGAGTTCCGCCCACGCGGGCTCGGCGAGGGTGTCGACACCGGGCCGTCGGTCGCGGTGTCCGGGATGGGCTTCGTCGCCGACGATCCGAAGGCGGCCCGCGACTACTTCTACCCGTACTGGCACGCCTCGATGGACCGCATCGCGCGGGAGCGCGGGTTCCCGTTGCCCAACCGGATCACGTACGACGCGACGACGACGCCGGACGGCGCGTACGCCGTCGGGAGCCCTGAGGAGGTGGCCGAGAAGATCGTGCGCCTCGCCGCCGTCCTCGGACACGACCGCCAGATCCTGCAGATGGACCTGTCGGGCGTGCCGCAGCGCGAGTCCCTCCGGGCGATCGAGCTGCTCGGCACGGCGGTCAAGCCGCTCGTGGACGCCGAGCTGCCGCGGGCGACGGCCGAGGCGGAATAACGAGGCGTGCCGGGGTGCTGAGGACGTAGACTGGTCATCGGCCGGTTCGCCGGTCGTGCTTGACAACTCAACATGGGGGTGATCGGTTTCGACGACGGTCGTCGTTCCAGGGGAAGCGGGTCGAGGATGCATGGTTATCTCGTTAACGCTCCATGCAAACCCATAGGTGCCGATTCCAAGCGCACCGACTTCGCTCTCGCCGCCTGAGCAAGAGTAGAAGTCCGTCAGTCCCGGAGTGCTTCCGACCGGGGTCCTGGCGTCATCAAGGAAGCCACTGCCTGTAGTCCTCGTCATCGGGGCTGCCGGAACAACTAGGTGACTGGGCCCGTCAGCGAGGTGTCTGCGCCATCGCTGGGGCCGAGCAGAACAGCAGCAGACTGCACCCGGAGAAGCCCTGGCTCAATACCGTCGGACGCGGGTTCGATTCCCGCCACCTCCACCATGTCGCGAAGGCCGGACCCCACGAGGGGTCCGGCCTTCGTCGTCCCGGCGCCGTCGTGCTCAGGCCTTCGCCGCGTTCCCGAGAGCGATCATCCCGTCGCGGCGGGCCAGGTGTAGATGCCGATGGGGCAGATCTCCTCGAAGCCGAGCCGCTGATAGGCGCGGTATCCCTGGGTCGAGGAGTTCAGCACCGCGACGTGGTAGCCGAGCTCGATCGCGTCCTGGAGGGCCGCCCGCGTGATCGCGGACCCGATTCCGCGCTGCCGGGCATCCGGGTGCGTCGAGACGAAGTAGATGCCGGCCACTCCCGCGCCGCAGAACAGTGACGTGGTGGCGACAGGCTCGCCGTCGAGCCGAGCCAGGTAGTGCCGCCACGTCGTGTCGGCGTCGAGGCCGATCCGTGCGTACATCGCCCCGACCCACTCGGCCTCGCGCGGTCCCTCCCCGAAGCCGGCGCCGAGGGTGGCGACCCAGGCGGCCAGACCGGCCTCGTCGGTGACGCGCTCGACTGTCGTGCCGGGCGGCATCGGGGCGTCGGCGAGGCGGCGCAGGTCGAGCGCCATCCCCGGCTCGACGCCGTCGTCCCGCAGCCCAGCCTGCTCCAGGCGCCGGCCGAGATCGGCAGGCCGCATGGACGGGCCCACGTGCCACGTGCCCGGCACACCGAGGCGATCGCAGGCGGCGATCATCTCCTGGATCAGCGTGTCGACCTCACCGTCGGCCAGGTCGGCCCGGACGACGCAGTTGTGATAGTCGATCGGCGACCCGCCGATGACCCACTGGATCGACGGCTCGTCTCGTTCCTCGGCGCCGCCCGCGCGGCCGAGAGCGAGGAGGAGCTCGGCCAGGTTGGCCTCGATGGCGGGTGTCAACCGTGCGGGATCGCTGGTGGGCGCGATGGCGTCGGACTGCATCTGTCTCCCCTTCTCCCGCCGCGTCCCCTCCCTGGGGGCTGCTCGTTCGTCTTTGCGCGCGCGTCGGGGCCGGATCGAGTATGGCAGCCTCTCGGATTCGGGCTCCGGGCCGATCCGGGGGAGCGGTCGTCAGCCCGCCGCCCGGTCCGGTGGCCGGCCGTCGCGGCAGGATGGTCCTCGTGAATCTGCTCGTGCTCATCAGCGGCCCCATCGCGGCCGGGAAGTCCACGCTCGCCCGGGAGGTGGCGCGGCAGCTGCGCGAGCTCGGGCGGACCGTGGCGCTCGTCGAGCTGGACACCGTGGCCGAGATGGCCCTGCCCACCCTGCCGGACTGGGACTGGGCGCACAGCATCCACGCGGGCCTCGTCGGCGCCTGGTCGGCGACGCCGATCGAGGTGGTGCTCGACGAGGGCACCGAGACCCCAGCCGAGGTGGCCCAGGTGCTGCGCGCGGTTCCGGAGGGTGCCCCGGTGCTCAAGGTGGTGCTGGTCGCCGACGTCGAACGATCGTGGGAGCGGGCGCAGGGGGACCCGACCCGAGGGCTGAGCAAGGACCGGGACTTCCTGACGGAGATGTACGAGCGCTTCGCGGCCGGGCTGCCCGAGCTCGAGCGCGACCTCCTGCTCGACGTCGAGGCGACGTCTCTCGAGGAGCGCGTGGTCGCCGTCGTCACGGAGGCGGTGCGGCGACTCGCGGTCCCGTAGGAACCCGGACCGCCGCCATCGGGCCGGGACACCGCGTCGGCGAGCGCGGACCCGCGCGGGCCCGGCCCTCGGCGTGCCCGTCGCTCAGCCCAGCGGCATGGGCTCGACGAGGCGGCGGCGCCACTCCGGGGAGGGGTCGCCGTCGACGGTCGTCCAGTACTCCGTGGCGTGAGTGACGACGCCGTCGCGCACGGTCCAGAAGGAGGCGACCCGGAACGTCTCGGCTCCCTCCATCGGCACCTCGACCTCGGAGACCACGCGATCGCCGTCGGCCACGATCCCGAGCACCCGTATCGACCAGCCCTCCGGGTACTCGGCGTTGACCGCCACGTAGTTCGCGCGGCCGACGATCCGTTCGGCGCTCGACGGCCAGTCGACGACGACGTCCTCCGCGATGAGTTCGCCGAGCCCGGTCCAGTCCCGGGCGGACATGCGCGCCCACAGCCGCTCGATCACCTGGGCCGGTGCTCGCGTCACGTCCATCGCGCCAGTCTAGAAAGGTGCTTAGACGTCGGTTGTGATCGTGCCGTCCCCGCGCTCAAGGAGCGCGCTCTCGAGCAGCGTCGCGAGGGCTTCGAGCTGCACGTCGACGGACGCCGCCTCGACCTCGCCGGCGCCGTCGAGCGCCCGCGCGGCGAGCCCGGCCTTGGCGTCGATGAGCTCGGCGATCCGCGCGTCGATCGTCTGCGCCGCGATGATCCGCCACGCGGTCACCGGCTGCGACTGCCCGATGCGGTGCACGCGGTCGATGGCCTGCGTCTGCTCGGCGTCCGTCCAGGAGAGCTCGGCGAGCACGAGGTCGGAGGCCACCTGGAGGTTGATGCCGACACCGGCCGCGGTCAGCGAGCAGACCACGACGGCGACCTCCGGGTCCTCCAGGAACGCGGTCACGTTCCGCTCCCGGACGGCGGTCGTCTGCTCGCCGCGGATCGAGGCGTAGCGCAGTCCCCGGCGCGCGAACAGCTCCTCCGCGGCGTCCATCACCTCGATGTGCTTCGCGAAGAACACGACCTTGCCGACGTTGTGCGCGAGCTGGGCCGCGTAGTCCGCCGCGAGGGTGGCCTTGGCCCGGCCGATGCGGCGCATCATCGAGAAGACGTTCTCGCCCGAGGCGGCGTCGGCCCCCTCGCGCTCCCACGTCGCGACCTGCCGCACGAGGCCCAGGTCGATGGCGTCGCTCGCGATGTCGCGGGTCGCCCGCACCCGGTCGTAGCGCTCCACCATCCGGCGGGCGAGATCGCGCTCGGCGTCCCGGATCGAGCGACCCTCGGCGTCGTCGAGCTCCACGGGCAGGTCCGCCACGCGGCGAGCCGGGATGTCCGCGGCCACGTCGGCCTTCCGGCGGCGCACGATCCCCATGTCGACGACGGCGCGGCGCGCGGCCGGGTAGAAGGCGCGATCGGTCGGGGTGAGCCCCGTCTCCTCGAGGGACGCGATGAGGTCCCCGAGCGGCCGCTTCTCGTCGATCCAGCCGAGGAACTGCCAGATCGGGAGGAAGTCGTCGATGTCGTTGATGAGCGGCGTCCCCGTGAGCGCCATGAGCAGGGGCCGCAGGGTGCGGGTGCGGATCCGGTCCGAGATCTCGAGCACGTTCCGCGAGCGCCGCGACGACCGGTTCTTGATGAAGTGGGCCTCGTCGACGACCATGCCCCGGAAGCCGTGGGTGGCGATCCACCCCACGTGGCGGTCGAGCACCTCGTAGTTGACGACGATGATGTCGGCGAACCCGTCGACGTCGTCACCGTCGCCGTGGATCACGCTCGCGGTGCGGTTCGGCGTCCACATCCCGACCTCGCGTGCCCAGTTGGTCTTCACCACGTTCGGCACGACGGCGAGCAGCGGGTACGCGTCGGCCGCCTCGGCCGCGAGCAGCGCCTGCGCCGTCTTCCCAAGCCCGGGCTCGTCGGCGAGCAGGAACGTGCGGTGCCCGTCGCGCGCGGCGGCCACGACCTGAGCCTGGTGTCGCATGAGCGAGCGCCCGGGCGACCGGGGGAGGTCGGACTCGTGGACCTCGGGCAGATCCATGCACGAGACCGCCCCGGCCTCCGCCAGCTCGAAGGACCGCAGCAGCGGTTCGAGCAGCTCCCAGCCGTCCAGCCGCCGGGTCCGCGGACGCACCCGCACGGCGTCGAAGTCGGGGGCCAGGAACGGGTTGGAGCGCTGCCGGGAGAGCACCGACACGGGGATGGCGGGACCCGCCGGCTCGGCGTCGTCCACGACGTCGTCGGCCGGGGGCTCCTCCTCGGGCACGTCGATCCCGGCCGAGCCGAGGAGCTCACGGCGCAGCTCGCGCTCCGACTCCCCGAGCGGGGTCTCGTCCGCGAGCAGGTCGAACAGGGCCGGGTCGCGGGCCGCGGTCGTCGCGAGGATCGTGGCGATCCCCTCGAGCCGCTTCTGCTCCTCGGCGCGCCGGGACTCGGACAGGCCGTCCTGGCCGGCGAGGCGGGCGCGCTCCTCCCGGGTGAGGAGCGCGACGACGTGGAACTTGGTGCGCACCGACGACGTCGCCGGCCCGCGCTTCACGGCGGCCTCCACCTCACGCGAGGCCTTGGCGAGGACGGGGATCAGCCCCTCGGAGTCGCGATGGCCGCGCCCGCGTGCGGTCGACGACGGCGCCCCGCGCCGTCGCCGCGGTGCGGAACCACTCGCGGTGGTCCGGCGCCGCCCTCCTTGTGCCACGTGTTCTCCTCGACGTGTGAGCTCGGCCGCGGCTCTCTGCCCCGACCCGTCGCCGGGTCCTGCGGACGCCGCTGAGCGGCGTTCAGCGCGGGACCTCGCCGGCGCATGCCCTCGCCGTCCGCCTCGCGCGGGACGAGAAGACGTCACCGGATCGCCGAGGCGCGCACGACGTGGGCGCCCCCCGATCGTATCGCTCGCGGCCGTGCGGCGTCGCCTCGGCCCGCCGTCAGCCGGCCGGCGGCACCGACAGCGTCATCACGCAGTTGCCCTGGCCCTTGGGGCGGTCGTACGTGAAGCCGAGCCGCTCGTACATGGTGCGGGTCGCGTTGTAGAGGAACGACGCCGAGGTCTTCTTCCCCGGGGGGAGGTCGTGCGGGTAGGACTCGACGAGCCCGCCGCCCTCGCTCGCGATGAGCGCCAGTGCGCCCTGGACAGCGACGGCGGCGACGCCGGCGCGCCGGTACCGGCGGTCCACGAAGAGGCACGTGAGCCGGAAGTCGGGCATGCGGACCGTGGTCGCCTCCCACTGCTTGCGGTGCTGGATGTTCGGCAGCTCGGCGACCGGACCGTACTCGCACCAGGCGATCGCGACGTCGCCGTCGAACACGAGCGCCGCGTGCGCCCGGCCCTCCTCGACGAGCCGCTGCTTGAACGCGCGGTTTCCGAGCTCCCGGCGTTCCGGCGGGTCGGGATAGCAGTGGAAGTAGGTGCACCAGCATCCGCCCCACACGCCGTTGTGGCGCTCGGCGAGGTCGGCGAACGCGTCCCACGTGTCCGGGCTGAGGGCATCGATGCGGTACTCGCCTCCGGCCGCCTCGCTCGCTGCGCTCATGACGCCACGCTAGGCCGGGTTGCGGACGATCGACGCCCGGAATCGTCGGCCGCCGGTGCTCATGCGGGCTTGGGGATGCTCGTGACGGTGGTTAGCAGGAACACCGCGTCGGTGAGCGCGAGGACGGCGTGCCGTTCGTGGGTGAGGAGCCACAGGTCGCCGCCGGCGAGGTCGACGTCGCCGTCGGGCGCCGTGACCCTGACCTCTCCGACGAGCACCTGCAGGCTCGCCGCCGGTGGCGCGTTGTGCTCGCCAAGCTCGGTGCCGGCCTTGAGCGCGACGATCGACTGACGGAGCGGACCGTCGTGCACGAGGACCTCGGCGCTGCGACCGTTCGCCGCCGCGAGGGCAGCGGCGAGATGAGCATCGGTCTGCTCGGGCAGGGCAGGCACGGGACCTCCTGTGGTCACGACGGCGATGAAGCCTGGGTCGACGACGTCAGCGTCTCATCGTCCTGGGAGGAAAGCCCGGTCGAGGGCAAGCCAGGACTGACGCCGTCGGGTCCTGCCGTGGCTGGCTCGATCTCTGGCCGTAGCCGGGGCGGGGCGGCCGACCAGGCCTTGAGGTGTTGGACAACATCGGCATAGAAGACATCCACCGCCTCGATGACGGAGTCGATGAACGCTCCGCGGCCGCGGCCGCGCTTCGTTCCCATCGGTGTGACCGTCGCCACTTGAAAAGCTCGGATCTCCTTGGCTGGATCGGCGACGAGCTGCGAAGGGTCATCTCTGATCGCCTTCAGGAGCCCCACGGCTCCGGCACCTCTCGAATGCGCGGCTCTTGCCTCGATGCGAACGCTCTCTGGTGCGTTCTTCAGCTGCCTCACGAGCCAGTTGACGCGAGTGGTCGGTCGTCCTTGCCGCGGCGCGTCGACATCGATGTGGCAGACGATCGTGCCAGCTCGAACGTCGGCCGCCACGACGATGTCTCCAACAGTCGACGGAATGCGGATCGATCCGGTCAGCACCCCGGCGGACGTCAGGTCCTCGACCAATGCCTGTGCGCGCAAGGACGGATCGGCGAGCTCACGCCGACTGACCACGGGGCTCACCTCCGTGCCGAGCTGTCGGCCGAGGTTCAGGCTCACGAAGCGCAGGAGGGCATCGAACCTTGCAGCGACTTCGCTGGCACCCTTGTCGGTCGGTCGGAGGGTCCCGGTCTTGACGCCGTTGCGCACCGGCACCCAAGCCTCGCCCATGTCCTCGAACTCCATTGCTCCGGAACGTGGATGCTCGAGATAGCGGATGAGTTCACCGAGGATCCACGCCTGATCTGGGTCTGCGACACCGCGGAATTCCTTCTGCATCACGGCTTCCGCGAGCACCTGCGTCCATGAGAGGTGGTGAAGGTCAACCCTTCGAAGCTTCCGCTTGTCCACCCTCGTCGGGTGTTGTCCCGCAATCGGAGGGATCTCGTTGGAGATCGTCAGCACCGCGTTATAGCCCTGTTCACGAGCGATGTCGAGATAGTTCTCGAGCTGGTCCGCGTGCAAGAGATTGTTCCCCGTCTTGACCTCCACGAGCGTCGTCCACACGGATTGTCCGCGCGTGATGCGAATCAGACCGTCGGGAAAGATCCTCCGTTCACCGACCTCGAACGGGACTTCGATGAACGTCTGGATGGCGCCGGCCGGAGCTCCGTACGGCTTCGTCAGGGCGCGCCCGAACTCACGCACGATCGACATCACAGCGAGGAGGGCCGAGGTCGCGCGCCGCTCTTGTTCGTCAGCACCGTTGATCCCGGAGGTGGGGATCAGTCGCGCCTCGTGCCAGCTCTGTTCAGGCATCTTGTCTCCCATGACTCGGCCTTTGGGCAGCGTAGGGGCCGCTTAGGGAGCGCGCCAGAATTCGCCCTGAGTCTCTGCTTCGGCTGCGCAGGCGTTGGAGGCGGTCACGGAATCGAGGACCGTCTAGGGTCGCGCCCATGACCGGCCTTCTCGTCCCCGCAGACCCGTTGGCGCCGCGCGCGCCCGACGGGCACTTCGCGCCCGAGGCGAGCGCCGCCCGCGAGGCGGGAGCCGCCGTCGTCCTCCTCGACCACGACGCGCTGCTGGCCGGTGAGGCCGACGCCGCAGTCGCCCGCGTCCCGTCGGGCGCCGGCCCGCTCTGGTACCGCGGGTGGATGATCCCGGCGGACCGCTACGCAGAGCTCGAGGACGCGCTGCGCGCACGCGGCGTCGGCCTGGGCACGACGGCGCCGGACTACGCCCGCGCCCACGAGCTCCCGGGCTGGTACCCGACCTTCGCCGGCCTGACCCCGCGGAGCGTGTGGCGCGCGTCGTCCGCCGGGGAGGTGCCCGACGCCGACACGCTCGCCGCGCTCGTCGCTCCCCTCGGCGGCGGGGCCGGCATCGTCAAGGACTACGTCAAGTCCCGCAAGCACGAGTGGGCCGAGGCGTGCTTCGTGCCGGACCTCGCCGACGCCACCCACCTCCACCGGGTCGTCGCCCGGTTCGTCCAGCTGCAGGACTCGTTCCTCGCCGGGGGCATCGTCGTGCGCGCCTTCGAGCGCTTCGCCGCGCCGGACGGCGGTCGGGCCGCGGAGGCGCGGGTGTGGTGGGTCGACGGCGCCCCGGTGGTCGTCGGGCCGCATCCCGACACTCCGGACGACGTGCCCGCTCCCGACCTGGCCGCCGTCGCCCCGGCCGTCGCCGCCCTCGGCTGCCGCTTCGTCACCACCGACCTGGCCCTGCGGGACGACGGCGTCTGGCGGGTCGTCGAGGTCGGTGACGGCCAGGTGAGCGATCGGCCGACGACCCTGGCGCCGTCGTCTCTCCTGGAGCCGCTGCTGCGCGCGCCGGCGAGCTGAGGGCCCGACGACCTCCGGACTCAGCGCCGACCGGCTCGGCTGACCGTCACGACTCCGGGACGGGGCCGAGGACGGCGTTCGCCACGGTCCCGTGTGCCGACTCGTCGTCGCTCGGGTGGAACATCCCGGCCAGCACGTCGCGGTAGAGCCGGCTCAGCTCGCTGCCGTTGAAGTACGAGCCGCCGCCCGCCACGCGGATCGCCTCGTCGACGACGACCCGCGCCGCCTCCGTCACGCGCACCTTCAGCCCGGCGAGGAGGCGGAACCACTGGTCGCCGTGGTCCACCAGGTCGTCGACGTCGCGGGCCAGCGCCTCGATCTGGGGCGCCAGCGCGTCCTGGACGATGGCGGCCGCCGCGACCCGACGCCGGATGTCCGGGTCGGCGGAGTACGGCCGCCCGTCGTTCTTCATGGACGTGCGCCGGTGCGCGGCCTCGGCCGCGAGCTCGAGCGCTCGCGCGCCGATGCCGGCGTACACCGAGGCGAGCAGGATCTCGAACGCCGCGAAGATGCCGAAGATCAGCGGGTCCGCCTGCGGGCCGGGGTCGAGGCGGCGCACCACCCGGTCGGCGCTCGCGTGGGCGCCCTCGAGCCGCGTCGTGCTCGACTGCGTCGCACGCATGCCGAGCGTGTCCCAGTCGTCCGCCGCCGTGGTGCCGCCGTCCTCCCGACGCAGGAACGCGTGCACGAGCTTGGGGGCGTCGGCGGAGTCGTCGTCCCGGCCGAGCACCCCGAGCCTCGTCCACGCGGGGGAGAGCGACGTGAAGATCTTCGTGCCCGTGAAGCGGTACCCGCCTGCGCCGTCGGGCACCGCCTGCGTGCGGGAACCGAACAGCACGAGGTCGTTGCCCGCCTCGGAGTTGCCGAAAGCGAACACCTCGCCGGCGGCCGCCTCGGCGAGCAGCCAGTCGAGGGCGTGGTCGCCGCGGGTGCGCATGATGCGCGCCGTCACCGTCCAGACGTGGTGCATGTTGACGGCGAGCGCCGTCGCCGGTGCCGCGGCGGCCAGACGCGTCTGCTCGCGGGTGAGCTCCAGGAGCGAGAGGCCGAGGCCGCCGAGGTCCGCCGGGACAGCCGCCCGCAGGTAGCCGACGGCGGCCAGCTCCTCGAGGTCCTCGGTGCAGAACGCGTTGGCGGCGTCGTAGCCGGCGGCGCGGTCGTGGATCCGGGTGAGCAGGTCGTCCGGGAGCAGCATGGGCTGAGGCTACGCGTGCGGCAGACGCTCGGCGTCCGGGGCTGGGCGGCGCGCACCTCGCGCCGGACCACGCAGTCCGGGACTCGGCGTGGGGCAGGTGTGACGCATGTGACAACTGGGGACGGAGCGAGAGGCGAGACGCCGGGCAAGCGCTTGCCCCGATTCGCTATCGGCGGAAACTCGCCGAGAGGCCGCGTCAACAGGCGGATTCCGCCGCGTGGGTCGTAGTCTCGGGCCCGAGGCGCGCCGCTCGGCGTGCATCTGGAACGACGAGAGGGATATCCGTGTCCGTCAACCGCACCGAGCTCGTTGCCGCGATCGCCGACAAGGCGTCGCTCACCAAGGTCCAGGCCGACGCCGCGCTGTCCGCGCTGCAGGACGTCCTCGTCACGTCGCTCAGCAAGGGTGAGACCGTCAAGGTGACGGGTCTCCTCAGCGTCGAGCGGGTCGAGCGCGCCGCGCGCACCGGCCGCAACCCCCGCACGGGCGAGGAGATCCAGATCCCGGCCGGGTACGGGGTCAAGATCAGCGCCGGGAGCGTGCTCAAGTCCGCCGTCGGCAAGTGAACCTCACGCGGCGGAGGGTGTCCCGGCACGGGGCCCCTCCGCCGCTGCTTGACCCCGTCTGACTGACCCGCCTGACCGACGCCGTCTGACCGAGGACCCACGTGACAACTCCTCACGAGCCGCCGGCGCCGCCCGCAGCGCCGCCACCGCCCGCGCCCGGGACCGAACAGCCGGGGCCGGTCCCGGCGATGCGGCTCTGGGGCCTGTACAAGCGCTTCGGAACGAAGGTCGCCGTCGAGCAGTTCGCGCTCGACATCCCGGCGGGCTCGTTCTACGGCGTCGTCGGCCCGAACGGCGCCGGGAAGACGACCACGCTGTCGATGGCCACCGGCCTGCTGCGGCCGGACACCGGCTCGGCCTACGTCCACGGAGTGGACGTCTGGGCCGAGCCGGCGCGTGCCAAGCGCGAGCTCGGCGTGCTGCCGGACGGGATGCGGCTCTTCGACCGGCTCAGCGGAGCGGAGCTCGTGACGTACTCCGGGCTCCTGCGCGGCATGGCACGGGACGTCGTGGACACCCGCACGGCCGAGCTCCTCGCCGTGCTCGGCCTGACGGAGGACGCCGGCAAGCTCGTGGCCGACTACTCCGCCGGCATGACCAAGAAGATCGGCCTGGCGACGGCGCTCGTGCACGCCCCGAGCGTGCTCGTGCTCGACGAGCCGTTCGAGTCCGTGGACCCGGTGTCGGCGGCACACATCCGGTCGCTGCTCCAGGACTTCGTGGCCGGCGGCGGCACGGTGATCCTCTCGAGCCACGTCATGGATCTCGTCCAGCGGCTGTGCTCGCACGTCGCCGTGATGAACACCGGACGCGTCGTCGCGGCCGGCACGCTCGCCGAGGTCAGCGCCGGCGAGGATCTCGAACGACGCTTCGCCCAGCTCGTCGGCGCCACCGACGTCCACGAGACGGTGTCATGGTTGCGACCCTCG
This sequence comes from Beutenbergia cavernae DSM 12333, assembly GCF_000023105.1. Classification (NCBI taxonomy): domain Bacteria; kingdom Bacillati; phylum Actinomycetota; class Actinomycetes; order Micrococcales; family Beutenbergiaceae; genus Beutenbergia; species Beutenbergia cavernae. Next base: position 3,057,035 of record NC_012669.1, on the reverse strand, counting down.
CGCGGCTGAAGCTCGCGCTCCTGCGCAACTCGCTCAAACGGGACGTCTGGCGGATCGTCGCGATGGCGTTCGGGGCCCTGTACGGCCTCGGACTGCTCCTGCTGCTCGCCGTGGGGCTGTTCGCGCTCGGCTCGGTGGAGCCCCCGTGGCGCGAGACGATCGTCGTGCTCGGCGGGTCGGCGATCGTGCTGGGCTGGGCGATCGTGCCCCTGCTGGCGTTCGGCGTGGACGACACGCTCGACCCGCAACGCTTCTCCCTCTTCACCACGCCGAGCCGGGCGTTCGCCGTCGGCCTCCTCGTCGCTGGCGCCGTCTCCGTGCCGGGCGCGATCACCGTGCTCGTCGCGTTCGGACCGGCGCTCGCGTGGCGGGACGCACCGCTCGCCGCGCTCGCGGCGCTCGTCTGCGCTCCGCTCGGCGCCCTCGCTTGTCTGCTGGGTGCGCGGCTGACGACGTCGTCCCTCGCCGGTGCGTTGCGCGGCCGGCGCGGTCGGGACATGGTCGGGATCGTCTCGGTCCTGCTCATCCTCGCGGTGAGCCTGCTGCCGGCCACGCTGCAGTCCTGGGGCCTCCCGGCGGCGGGGGACTGGCTGCCCGCGCTGGCGAACGTGCTCGCGTGGACACCGCTCGGCGCGCCCTGGGCCGTGCCCGCGGACGTGGCGGCGGGTGCCTGGGGCCTCGCGGGCCTCCGCACGCTCGTCCTGCTCGCGTGGCTCGGTGCGGGCCTCGCGCTCTGGCGCCGGCTGCTCGGCCACGTCATGACGACCGTCGGTTCCGACCAGCGCGCGACACGCTCCCGGACCGGGCGGCTCCCACTCGCCGAGGCACTGACCCGGCGCGGCGTGCCGTCGCGCGCCGCCGCCGTCGCCGGCCGGAGCGTGCGGTACTGGCGGTCGGACCCCCGCTACCTCACGTCCGCCGCGAGCCTCCTCGTCATGCCAGTCGTCGCCGTCGTCGTCGCGTTCGCGATCTCGAGCTCCGACGAGTCCGGGATCGACGCCGCGGACGCCCTCGGGTGGGTGGCGCTCGCCGCGGCCCCGATCATCGCGTGGTTCGGCGGGTGGACGATGCACAACGACGTCGCCTACGACTCGACGGCGTTCTGGCTGCACGTGAGCAGCGGCCTCGACGGGCGCTCCGACCGGCTCGGCCGGACCCTGGGTGCGTCGGTGTGGATGGTGCCTCTGGTGGTCCTCGTCGCGATCGCCGGCCCCGCCTCGACGGGACGTGGCGAGATGGTGCCGGCCGTGCTCGGGGCGTCGCTCGGTCTGCTCGGCTGCGGGCTCGGGGTGGCGGCCGTGTGCAGCGCGGTGCTGGTGTACCCCGTGCCGCCGCCCGGGGCGAACCCCATGTCCTCGCAGAGCGGAGACGTCGGCGCGACGATCGCCGGTCAGCTCCTCTCGTCCGTCGGCACGATCGTCGCCGCCGTGCCGACGCTCCTCGCGCTCCTCCCGGCTCTGCTCGTCTCCCCGACGTGGGGTTGGCTGACGCTCGTCGTCGGCCTGGCGAGCGCGTGCGGAGCGATCGTGGTCGGCGTCCGGTGGGGCGGGAGCCTGCTCGACCGGCGGGAGGTCACGATCCTCACGTCGATGTCGTCCTGGCGGAAGCGCTGAGCGCACGCGTTCCGGTCAGCGAACCGCGGCGTCGACCGGGGCGCGACCATGGCAGGCTCGGGGGAGCGGAGCCGGACTGGTGCTCACGGATCGAGCGGCCCAGGAGGGCCGGAAGGAGTCGCCTCGTGGAGGTCGTCATCGTCCCGGACGCCGCGGACGCCGCAGCGCTCGTCGCCGACACGATCGGCGCGCTGCTCGAGCGCGAGCCCGAGCCGGTGCTCGGCCTCGCCACCGGGTCGAGCCCGCTCGCCGTCTACGACGAGCTCGCCGCGCGCTACGAGCGGGGCGAGGTGTCCTTCGCGAACGCCCGGGCGTTCATGCTCGACGAGTACGTCGGACTGCCGGCCGACCATCCCGAGCGCTACCGGACGGTCATCGAGCGCGAGTTCGCCGGCCGGGTCGACTTCGCCCCGGGCGCCGTGCAGGGGCCCGACGGGACGGCGGAGGACGTCGCCGCCGCCTGTGCGGCGTACGAACAGGCGATCACGGCCTCCGGCGGTGTCGACCTGCAGATCCTCGGGATCGGCACCGACGGCCACATCGCGTTCAACGAGCCGGGCAGCTCGCTCGCCTCGCGGACCCGCATCAAGACGCTCACCGAGCAGACGCGGCGGGACAACGCCCGGTTCTTCGGCGGCGACGTCGACGCCGTCCCGACGCACTGCCTCACGCAGGGCCTCGCGACGATCATGGCGGCCAAGCACATCGTGCTGCTCGCGTCCGGCCGGGGGAAGGCCGAGGCGATCCACCACCTCGTCGAGGGCGCCGTCAGCGCCATGTGGCCGGCGACGATCCTCCAGCACCACCCGCACGTCAGCGTGCTCGTCGACCCGGCCGCGGCGTCGCGCCTGCAGCTGGCCGACTACTACCGCCAGACCTACGCCGCGAAGCCCGACTGGCAGGGCCTGTAGCGAGCCGCTCCGCCCGGGGCGGAGCGGCTCGCCCGCTCAGGACTTCTTGCGCTTCGCGCTCGTGGACCGTGTCGAGCGGCGACGCGTCGGCGCGGCCTGCCCTGCCTGGTCCCGAACCTCCTCGAGCACGACGGCGTTGACGCCGCGGCCGGCGAGGTCGTCGGCCAGCGCGGTGAGCTCCTTCGCCGCCGCGGCGCCGTCTCCGCGGGCGTCGTGCATCTCGCGACGCAGGTTGACGAGCCGGTGCTCCGCGAGGTTCGCGGCCGGGTCCTTCGAGCCGGACAGCGTCTCGAGCGCCGGCGCGGTGATCGCGAGAGCCGCCCCGGGGTCGGCGCTGTGCCCCTTGACCATGCGGTCCGAGTCCGCGTCGATCTCGCGGCGGAAGAAGTCCCGCCCGATGCTGCGCGCGACGGTCTCGGCCGCGGCCACCCCGGCGCCGGATCCGGCGAACCGCTCGGCGGCCTCCGTGAGGATCCCGACGGCGTCGCCCAGGTGCTGCGACATCGAGCCGCCGAGAGCGATCGTGAGGCCGACCTCGGGGCGCAGGAACGACGCGGCGAACCGGTCGTCCTGCACGGAGGCGGGCTGTCCGACGCGGATGCGGACGGTGTTCGACACGACCAGGTGACCCGCGGCCGCGTACACCGCGCGCACCTGGTACTCGCCGGGCTCGGCGAACATGAAGCCGCCGGTGCCGTACACCAGGGGGACCGACCTGCTCAGGCGGTCCGTGCCGTCGCCGTCCGCGCGGTCCGCGGGGGCGAGCACGACGTCGTCGGACAGCCCGATCTGGCACATGATCGGCGCGTACTGCACCGTCCGTCCCGCCGGGGTGCGCACGTAGACGGTGGTCGTGCCGTGCACCGGGTCGAGGCGGCCGTCCACCAGGACGGGCTCGTTCGTGAGGTTGCGCAGTCGCAGCTCGACGGCCACCGGTTCGAGGAAGTCCACGAAGTCCTTCGTCCGCAGCACCAGCTCGACGGCGCCGGGAGCGTCCTGGTCCGCCGACGCACCGGACGGATCCTCCAGGTGCCCGCCGGACGCCCACGGGTCGGCGCCCATGATGACGGAGGCGCGGTTGCCGTGCCGGATGTGGATGAGCTCCTCGTCGTCGAACCGGAAGCGGAACCGGGACCAGAACGTGTCGGCCCCGTTGATCTCGTCGTACTTCCAGTCGTAGTTCATCCACGACAGCGAGCTCGGGCGCGACTTGTTCCACGAGTGCAGCAGGTTGAAGGCGTGCCCGGCCTCGTGCACCCACGTGTACAGGAAGTGCCGCATCGCCCACGCCTCGTCCTGGTTGCCCGGCGGGCCGTCGACGAGGTCGGTGAACCAGCTGTGGTTGCGGAAGACGGCGAAGCCCTGCCGATCGGGGGCGTCACCCGCGCCGCCGTACGCCGCGGCGGCGTCGAACATGATGCCGCCGACGCTGGAGGCGTCGAACGTGCCCGCCTGGAGCCCCCACATCCGCCACGCCGGCCAGGTCGACGGGTAGCGGCTGAAGGCCGTCTCCATCGCGTCGTGCAGCTCGCCCGGACTCCACGACGTGAACGAGGCGGCACTGTCGTCCACGACCGACGAGTTCGGCGAGTACTGCACCGCCACACCCGCCTCGCGGTACGTCTCCTCGATGGTCAGGGTCCGTTGCGGGGTGTCCGCCGGACGGTTGTTGTGCGCGTGGGTGTCGTACGTCGGGACCAGCGGGGCGATCTCGACGGACGCGGCGTAGTCGAGCTCGAGCTCCAGCTCGCGGAAGGAGTCCGAGACGTACTCGCACTGGTAGACGCGCACGCTCGCGCCCTCGGTGAGGGTGACCGTGGCGGACTCGATGGGCCCGTGTGACCAGCGCACCACGATCTCGGCGGTGGTCGCTGCGTGCCCGCCGCTCCAGTAGCGGACGGCGCCGGTGATGACGGCGCTGCACCTGTTCCACGTCACGCGCGGGGCGTCGATGATCCAGGACTCGAGGTACACGCTCGCGAACGAGCCGAACGGAGGCCGTCCCGAGAAACGGCGCCGGAAGTGGTCGGCGCTGACGCGGTGCATGACCGGCGAGTTCGCGTTGTGCCGCACGTCCACGTCGATCCGCAGGTCGATGCGCTCGCCCAGGAGCACGTGCCCTGACGACCCCGAGTAGCGGCCGCTGATGCCGCCCCACCGCCAGCACAGCCAGTACGGCGGGAAGTCCCGCGGCGGCCACACGCGCTCCGGCGGCCGGCCGGGGAACGGCTCCGGGAAGGGACCGGGGAAGGGGCCGGGCTCGGGGAACGGGCCGGGAAGAGGACCGGGGAGCGGTCCGTCCGGACCAGGCGTGTACGCGGGGTTCGTGGCGTCGTTGCAGCACATCGTGGGGCTCCAGAGCGGAGAGCAGAGCGAAGGGACCAGCGGCGGGCCCGTGGCCCGGATGGCGGCGCCTGCCCGCGTCCTCGCGGGTGGTGACGTCGCGACGGAGAGCGACGAGGACGACGCTAGGAGGACGCCGCCGCGGCGTCATCGGGGTTTTCCCTGGGAATGTGCGGAGCGGTCCCTCCGGCCCGGGCTCCCCGGCCGGGAGACCCGGCGGCGTCACATGAGGCCGACGTCACCGGGGAGGTCGACGACGAGGCCCTCCGGGCTGAGCGACACGGTGACGGTCGCCCCAGGCGCCACGTCCAGCGTCACCGACAGGGACCGTTCCGGGACCTCGACCAGCAACGTCGTCGGCTCCTCGCACGGCAGGTCGACCTCGGCCGCCAACCCGGTCAGCAGCGCCGTCGTCACCCCGGTGAGTCCGTGCGCCGGCAACGCGTCGAGGGTGAGGTCGACGGCGTCGTCGTCGAACCCCTCAAGCAGCAGGACCCGCACGCCGTCCATGTGGGCGAGCGTACGCGCGGGGCGGCAGCGGCGCCCGGCGCGGGCCTACGCGGCGGGCAGGCTCGCGATCGCCGTCGGCCGCGCACCGGCCGCGGGAGCGCGGAGGCTCTCGACGGCGGCGCGGCACCAGGCGGGATCGTCGGCGGTGAGGGTGTCGCAGCCGAGGTCGACGGCGCGCCGCACCTCGTCGAACGTGTGCAGCGTCCAGACGCCCACCTCGAGGCCGCGGGCCTGGGCCTGCGCCACGTCTTCGGCGCGCGCCCCCGCCAGGCACAGGTGGTAGACGGACGCTCCGAGCTCGGTCAGCAGGCTCGGCGACTCGCGGGTCGGGTGGACCTCGATGAGGCCCCGGCGCACCTCGGGCGCGGCGGAGGCAGCCAGGCGCAGCGCGTCCGGGAGGAAGCTCGTGATCACGACCCGGTCCGCCAGGCCACGCTCGCGGACGAGGCGGGCGGCGGGCGCCGCGGCGGCGACGTCCTTGACCTCGACGAAGACGTCGGTGGGGATGAGGTCGAGGGCCTCGGCCAGCTCCGGCACGCGCTGGTCGCCGGCGAGCTCGACCTCGGCGACCTCGCGCCAGGTGAGCTCGCCGATGCGTCCGGCGTGCCGACCGGCCACCGACGTCCGCCCGAGCGTCGCGTCGTGGTGGACGGCGAGCCGCCCGTCCCGGGTGGCGTGGACGTCGAGCTCGACGGCGTCGGCGCCGTCGAGGACGGCCCGCGCGAACGAGGCGAGCGTGTTCTCCGGCGCACGGGTCGCGGCACCACGGTGGCCGACGATGCGTGGCGTGCTGGTGGTCGTGGTCATCGTGGCTCCTCCGGTTCGGTCCCACGGCTCTCCGACCGACGCTAGGGAACGGCCCGGAGGTGCCGGAAGGACCGGACGACGACGAGGTGGTGAACGCTCGCGGAACGCCACGCGACTCAGCGGCCGGCGAGCCGCCGCTCGATCGCGTACGCGTTGCGCGCCGTCACCGGTGGCACGGTGAACACCCGAGCGGCGTGGTCGGGCGCGGCGAACGCCGGCCAGTCCGGGTCGTCGCCCGCGACGAAGGCCGCCCAGGTGCCGTGCATCGCGTCGGCGAGCTCCTGCGGCGGGTGCGGCCCGGTGTTCACCTCCGTGACCCGCTCGGCGTCGAGGCAGTTCCACACGAACGGCGCGTCGAGACAGTGCGGGCTCGTGCCGTGCGCGAGCGGGGACGGCCAGCGGAAGTCGTACGCCCACGACGTCGCACCGGCCGCCTGGCGGGCCATGAGCACCTCGGCGAGCGGGGCGCGGAACAGGAGGTCGGTGAGCAGCTGGCCGACGACGCCGGGTGTGTCGGTCCCGTTGCGGGCCCTCAGGTAGTCGCGGGTGACGTCGTGCGGCATCCCGGCGCGCCGCAGCACGAGGGTCGCCGGCACGAAGCGCAGCGCGGCGGGGGCGTGGGAGGTGACCACGCCGTTGAACTCGTGCGCGGTGGTCCCCGCCAGCAGGGGCACGTCCGTGCCGGTGCCGCGAGCCATCGACGCGGACGCGGGCGCCGTCACGAGGTCGCCGTCGATGACGGGCCCGAACGTCAGCGGTGACGCGGTGCGGTTCACGAGGCCACCGAACACGGCCGCCGGGTCGGCCAGGTCGTTCGCGGTGAGGGCGTGCTGCGCCTCGAGCACCGTGGCCTCGGGCACGGACCGGAAGCCGTCCCGCGTGGCGGTGACGCCGAGCTCGGTCGCGAGCTGCGCCGTCGTCGCCTCGGCCGCGTCCGACGGCAGGTCCGCGAGCGCCCCGGACTGCGCGATGGCCCGTCGGAACAGGCCCTGGGCGCGTGGCATCGCGAGGAGCGTGAGCACGGCGCCGCCGCCGGCGCTCTGCCCGGCGATCGTGACGGCGTCGGGGTCGCCGCCGAACGCGGCGATGTTCTCCTGCACCCAGGCCAGGGCCAGGAGCCAGTCGAGCACGGCGCGGTTCGGCGGCGCGTCCGGCAGGAGGCCGAACCCGTCGAACCCGAGCCGGTAGGAGATCGTGACGGTGACGATGCCGCGCGCGGCGAACGTGCGGCCGTCGTACCAGGGTGAGGCCGGCGACCCTGACGTGTAGCCGCCGCCGTGGATCCACACGAGCACCGGCAGGCGCGCCTGACGGTCGCCGGGCGCAGGCGTGAAGACGTTGACGGCGAGCGTGTCCTCGCCCGGGATCGACGGCTCCGGGATGGAGGTGACCCCGCCGCCCGTCCGCCTGCGCTGCGGCGTCGGCCCGTACTCCCGGCACGGGCGGACCCCGTCCCACGCCCCGCGGGGGACCGGGGCGGCGAGGCGGCGCTCACCGACGGGTGGCTCGGCGAACGGGATCCCGAGGAACGCCGCGTGCGACGGCGCACGACGCACGCCGGCGACGTCGCCCGCGGCCGTGGTGACGACGAGGTCGTCGGTCGTCATCGGGTGCCCCTCTCCCGGTCGGTCAGCCCGAGTCTGTCACCCCGTCGTAGACTCACCTGCCATGAGCCAACCCCTCCCGCCGACCGGCCCGGACGAGGAGCTCGAGCGTCTCTCGGGCGGAACCTCGACGTCAGTGCTCGAACGGGCGGAGGAGCGGCAGGAGGCCGAGCCGGGCGACCACGAGCGGTTCGCCCACTACGTGCGCAAGGACAAGATCCTCGCCTCGGCGATGTCCGGCGACCCGGTGATCGCGTTGTGCGGGAAGGTCTGGACGCCGGGACGCGACCCGAACAAGTTCCCGGTCTGCCCCGCGTGCAAGGAGATCTACGAGAGCCTGCGCGGCGGTGGTGGCGGCAAGCCCGGGGGCGGCGACAACCCGGGTGGCTCCGGCGGCTCCGACGCGTGAGCTCGGCGGCTCCTGAGCCGCAGCCCGACCTCTTCAGCGATCTGAGCGCTCTCGACGACGACGTCGAGGGCGGGCAGTCGCGTGCGGTCGGGCGCGGCACGAGCACCTCCGCCTCGACGACGGCAGCCGAGCACCTGTCGCCGGCGTTCCCGGCGCGGGCGGCGTGGGGCACGGCGCCCGCGTTGCGAGCGTGGCAGCAGGCCGCCGTCGACGACTACCTCGCCAGGTCGCCCCGCGACTACCTCGCGGTGGCGACGCCGGGAGCCGGCAAGACGACGTTCGCGCTGCGCGTCGCCACGGAGCTCCTCGAGGCGGGCCTGGTGCGCCGGGTGACTGTCGTCGCGCCCACGGAGCACCTCAAGGTGCAGTGGGCGGAGGCGGCGGCGCGGGTCGGCGTCCGGATCGATCCGAGCTTCCGCAACGCCCAGGGCCGGCACGGTGCGCAGTTCGACGGCGTCGCGCTCACGTACGCGCAGGTGGCTGCGAACCCGGCGCTGCACCGGGCGCGCACGCAGGCAGGGCCGACGCTCGTCATCCTCGACGAGGTGCACCACGCCGGCGACGCGCTGAGCTGGGGCGACGCCGTCGTCGAGGCGTTCGAGCCCGCCCGCCGACGCCTGTCGCTCACCGGGACGCCGTTCCGCTCGGACACGGCCGCCATCCCGTTCATCACGTACAGCGCCGACGGCGAGGGGATCCGGCGGTCCCGCGCCGACCACGCCTACTCCTACGGTGACGCGTTGGCGGACGGCGTCGTGCGGCCCGTGCTGTTCATGGCGTACTCGGGCCAGATGCGGTGGCGGTCGCGGGCCGGCGACGAGGTCAGCGCCCGGCTCGGCGAGCCGCTCACGAAGGACATGATCGCGCAGGCGTGGCGGACGGCGCTCAACCCGAAGGGCGAGTGGATCCCCGCCGTCCTCGCCGCCGCGGACACCCGCCTCACCGAGGTGCGGCGCGGGATGCCGGACGCCGGCGGGCTCGTGATCGCGACCGACCAGGAGACCGCCCGGGCGTACGCGGGCAGGCTGCGGGAGATCACGGGGGAGTCGGCGGTCGTCGTGCTGTCCGACGACGACGACGCCTCGGCGCGCATCGAGGAGTTCACCGCGGGGACGCAGCGCTGGATGGTGGCGGTGCGGATGGTCTCGGAGGGCGTCGACGTGCCGCGGCTGGCCGTGGGGGTGTACGCGACGGCGACGGCGACGCCGCTGTTCTTCGCCCAGGCCGTCGGCCGGTTCGTGCGAGCGCGGCGACGCGGCGAGACGGCGTCCATCTTCCTCCCGAGCGTGCCGACGCTCCTCGGGCTCGCCGGCGAGCTGGAGATCGAGCGTGACCACGCGCTGGACCGCCCGGCGTCGGCCACCGAGGACGGGCTGGACGATGCCGAGCTCGCCGCCGCGAACCGCGCGGAGAAGGCGAGCTCCGACCTCACGCAGCCGGGGTTCGAGGCGCTCGAGGCCCAGGCGTCGTTCGATCGCGTGCTGTTCGACGGCGGCGAGTTCGGCACGGGTGGCGAGATCGGCTCCGACGAGGAGGCCGACTTCCTCGGCCTGCCGGGGCTGCTCGATGCCGATCAGGTGCGCGATCTCCTGCGCTCCCGGCAGGCGGAGCACGTGGCCTCGCGGCGTGCCCGGGGAGCCGAGCCGGCGAGCGATCACCGCCGGCTCGCAGCGCTCCGCAAGGAGCTCTCCTCGCTGGTCAGCGCGTGGTCGCGCCGCAGCGGCGTGCCGCACGGCGTCGTCCACACGCGGCTGCGCGAGAGGTCCGGCGGGCCGGAGGTGCCGCTGGCAAGCGCGGATCAGCTTCAGGCCAGGATCGACGCCGTGCGCGGGTGGTTCGTCGGGCGCACGTAGGCGCCGCGAACGTGTGGCTGGTCACTCGAGTCGCGCCGTTGGGGTGACGAACAACGCCTTCGCCGGCCCATCTAGACCACGACGACCTCGGTGGGCAGCGCGGGCTCGCCGGCCGACAGCCGCTTCGCCGCCCGTGGCAGCTCGGCCAGGGAGGCGCTGTGGCGCTCGCGGGCCCGCTGGACGCCCTCGGATCCGGTCCATGCCTCGCCGACCTCGCCGTCGCGCACGAGCGGCACGTGGAGCGGCCGCAGCACGTCGCCCGACGCCGCGACCGGATCCACCACCGGCACATCGGCGTCCGGGCTCGTGAGGACGACCTCCTCCGTCGCGATCCCGCCCTCGAGGCGCCGGCCGGCGACCTTGCGCCCGCCCACGCTCGACTTCGCTCCGGCCGACACCTTCGCGACGGCGGCCAGCTCGCCGTCGGCCCCCTCACGGAGCACCAGCTTGTAGACCATGCCGCACGTGGGCGCGCCGGAACCGGTCACGACCGACGTCCCGACGCCGTACGAGTCGACGGGGGCGACGGCGAGCGCGGCGATGGCGTGCTCGTCGAGGTCGGAGCTGACCACGATCCGCGTCCCGGTCGCGCCGAGCGCGTCGAGCTGCTCGCGGACCTCCCGCGCGAGCGTCGGCAGGTCTCCGGAGTCCAGGCGGACGGCGCCGAGCCCGGTCCCGGCGGCCGCGACGGCGAGCTCGACCCCGCGGGTCACGTCGTACGTGTCGACGAGCAGCGTCGTGCCGGGGCCGGCGGAGGCCACCTGCGACGCGAACGCCGACTCCTCGTCGTCGTGCAGGAGCGTGAACGCGTGCGCGGCGGTGCCGATCGTGTCGAGCCCGTAGCGCCGGCCCGCCTCCAGGTTCGACGTCCCGGCGAACCCGGCGACCACGGCCGCCCGCGCGGCAGCGACGGCCGCGTCCTCGTGCGCGCGCCGCGACCCCATCTCCAGGCAGGGTCGCCCGTTCGCGGCCCACGTCATGCGCGACGCCGCCGACGCGACCGCGGAGTCGTAGTTGAGGATCGACAGGGCGAGCGTCTCCAGCACGACGGCCTCGGCGAACGTCCCGTCCACCACGAGCACCGGCGAGCCCGGGAAGAACAGCTCGCCCTCGGCGTACCCGGAGATCGACCCCGTGAAGCGGTAGTCCGCGAGGAACGTGAGCGTCGCGTCGTCCACGACCCCCGCGGAGCGGAGCCAGTCCAGCTCGGCGTCGGCGAACCGGAAGTCGGCGATCGCCTCCAGGAGCCGGCCCGTGCCGGCGACGACGCCGTACCGCCGTCCGGCGGGCAGGCGACGCGTGAACACCTCGAACACGCACCTGCGCTGCGCGGTGCCGTCGGCCAGCGCGGCCTGCAGCATCGTCAGCTCGTAGCGGTCGGTGAGCAGCGCGGTGCTCATCGGTCTGAGATCCTCCTGCGCTCGTTCCTCGCTCCGGAGCTCTCGCTCGGCGCTGGGCCGGCTCATGCGCGCAACCGTAGCGTCTACCCTGGGGCGCATGCGTTCCGAGGAGATGACCGGCGCGCGCGCCGTCGTCGCCTCGACCTCACCCGTGTCCCCGACACCGACGCAGGAGCGCGCGGGCGAGACCGCCGTCCGTCACGACCGCCCGTGGCACACCATCGTGTGGAACGACCCGGTCAACCTCATGAGCTACGTGACGTACGTGTTCCAGACCTACTTCGGGTACAGCCGCGCGAAGGCGGAGAAGCTCATGCGCCAGGTGCACACCGAGGGCAAGAGCATCGTGTCCCACGGCTCGCGCGAACGCATGGAGGTGGACGTGCAGGCGATGCACTCCTACGGGCTGTGGGCCACCCTCGGCCAGGACGAGGACTGACGTGCACGGATTCCGGCGCGGGCGTGGCGGGTTCGTCGCGCGGATCGGCACCTCGGAGCGGCAGATCGTGGCGCGCGTGGTGGCGGACACGGCGCAGCTGCTCGGTCACCCGGTGACCGACGACGCCGGCGAGACGTCGGTCGTGGAAGGTGACGTGCCGCCGTGGCCGGTGCTCGAGACGGACGACGTCGTCCCGCCCACCGATCCCGCTCTCGCGCGCCTGCTGCCGAGCGCGAGCCTGGACGACGACGCCGTGGCGCTCGAGTTCCGGCGCCTCACCGAGAACGAGGTGCGGGCGCAGAAGGCCGAGCGGCTCGCACTCGTCTGGCGGTCGCTGCAGACCGACGCCTCCCGCGTCGTCGTGGCGCCCGGTGACGCGCCGGCCTGGGCGGCGGCCCTCACGGACGTGCGGCTCGTGCTCGCCGAGCGCCTCGGGATCGAGGACGACGAGGACGCCGAGGACGTGTACGTCGGCGCGCAGGACGGGGCGTTCGACGGCGACGAGGTGGCCCGTGCCATGGCGACCCTGTACGCGGCGCTGAGCTGGCTCCAGGAGACGCTGCTCCAGGCGATGCTCGGCGAGCTCGGGGACGACGGGACCGACTGACGCGGCTCAGGCCGAGGTCGGGTCGAGGATCTCGAGGGCCGAGAAGCGGTCGCGGTAGAAGCCTCGGTCCCGCGTGAGGAGTCGGTCCGCGTGACGTGCCGCGTGGGCGGCGACGAGAAAATCGGCGATCACACGCTCGCGTCGTCCGCCGTCATTGCGATAGCTGCGCCACGTCCGAGCCGCTGTCATCGCCGTCGACTCGTCACCCGGCACGAGAGCGATCTCGAGTGCGGCGAGTGCCTCCTGCGCGGCTTCGGGCTCGGGAAACCACGCTGCGGTCTCCGCCCAGACGACCTCGCACACGATGAGTCGACCGGCGCGCATGGACTCGCGCAGCGCGTGCTGTGAGGCGCGCCCGAACGTGGGATCGGCGCCCAGGACATCGAGGAGCACATTCGTGTCGACGGCAGTGATCATCGGGGTCCGCGGAGCTCGTCGATCGCCGCGTCGGTGCCCTGGGGGACCTCGATGACGCCGTAGACGGCGTCGACCGGGTCACGCTCGACCCGGCGACGGGCGACGAGCTGGCCGTCCTTCTCCTCGACCTCGAGGACGGAGCCGGCCCGAAGGCCGAGGCGCTCCCGCAGAGCCTTCGGGATCGTGATCTGCCCCTTCTCTGACACGGTCGTCTTCATACCGTCATGGTAGGAATTCCTACCAGGTCCGTCAATCACGGGATCGGCGGCGGTATGGCCGTGGCGGACGTCACGTCCACCCGGCAGGCGTGGTGGGAGGCCGCAACTACGCTGGGGGCCCGTGAGCGACGCACCCATCGGCATCTTCGACTCCGGCGTCGGCGGGCTGACCGTCGCCCGTGCGGTGCTGGACCAGCTGCCGCACGAGTCGGTGCTCTACGTGGGCGACACGGCCCGCACGCCGTACGGGCCGCGGCCGATCGCGCAGGTGCGCGAGTACTCGCTCGAGATCCTCGACTCGCTCGTCGCCTCCGGCGTCAAGGCGCTCGTGATCGCGTGCAACTCCGCGTCGGCCGCGATGCTGGCCGACGCACGGGAACGGTACGAGGGCGACGGCGTCCCGGTCGTCGAGGTCATCCGGCCCGCCGTCCGCCGGGCCGCGGCCGCCACCCGGAACGGGAGGATCGGCGTCATCGGCACGCGGGCGACGATCTCCTCCCGCGCCTACGAGGACGCGTTCGCGGCCGCCCCCCAGCTGCAGCTGCACACCCGGGCGTGCCCCGACTTCGTCGAGCTCGTGGAGGACGGCGAGACGTCCGGGCCGGCGGTCCTCGCCAGCGCCCACGCGTACCTCGACCCGCTGCGCGACGCGGGCGTCGACACGCTCGTGCTCGGCTGCACTCACTACCCGCTGCTCGCCGGGGCGATCTCGTACGTCATGGGCGAGGGCGTCACGCTCGTCTCCTCGGCCGAGGAGACGGCGCTGGACGTGTACCGCACGCTCGTCGCGCACGACCTGCTGCGCTCGGCCGACGGTGCCCGAGGAGACGACGGCGCCCGGTCCGCGCCGCGGCACCGGTTCCTCGCGACCGGCGACCCCGCGGCCTTCACCCGCCTGGCGCGCCGCTTCCTCGGGCCCGAGGTGGACGACGTGCACGACGCCGTGGAGGTCACCGGCGAGATCCCGCGGATCACGGCACCCCTGCGGGGCACGCGATGAGGCTCACCGTGATCGGGTGCTCCGGATCGACGTCGGGGCCGGCGTCGCCGTCCTCCTGCTACCTCGTGCAGGCCGAAGGACCGGACGGGTTCGGCGGGACGCGGACCTGGAGCGTGGTGCTCGACCTCGGCTCCGGAGCCTTCGGCGGACTGCTGGAGCACGTCGAGCCGGCGGAGATCGACGCCGTCGCCCTCACCCACCTGCACGCCGACCACGTGGTCGACGTCGCGGGCCTGCACGTGTACCTGCGCTACCACCCTCAAGGGCCGCGCGGACCCGTGCGGGTCCTCGGCCCGGAGGGCACCGACGAACGGATCCGCGACCTCGTCATGGCCGGGGACGACGAGCCCGTCACGGAGCAGCTCGCGATCGAGGAGTGGCCCCCGGGTGGAGCCGTCCAGGTCGGGCCGCTGCGGCTCGAGGCCGCGGCCGTGCGACACCCCGTCCCCGCGGTGGGCATCCGGGTGACCGGTCCCCGCGAGGGCGTCGGCGACGCCGGCGACGCCGTGCTGCTCTACACCGGGGACACGGACTCCTGCCCCGGCGTCGAGGCGCTCGCCGACGGCGCGGACGTGCTCCTTGCCGAGGCGGCGTTCGAGGAGAACCGCGAGAGCGTGCGGGGGATCCACCTCACCGGACGCCGGGCCGGCGAGCTGGCGCAGGGGCGGGCCGGCCGGCTCGTGCTCACGCACCTGCCGCCGTGGACCCGCCCCGAGGTCGTCCGGGCCGAGGCCGAGGCCGTCTTCGACGGACCGATCGACATGGCGGAGCCCGGCGCGACGTGGGAGCTGTGAGATGACCGGTCGGTGGTCACTCTGCGAACGTCCGCCGAGCCGCCGTCGATCAGCCGCTAGCCTCGCCGTGGCCGGTGCACCGACGCCGCCGCCGGACAGGACCAGAACGCACTGAAGGAGGCGAGATGACCGGATCGTCGAACGGGCGCGGAGGCGCCGTGCACGAGATGCCGGACGAGCTGCGCGCCGACGTGCGGCTGCTGGGTGAGCTGCTCGGGGAGGTGCTGTCCGAGACCGGGGGACCGGAGCTGCTCGACGACGTCGAGCGCCTGCGCGGGCTCACGATCGCCGCGTACGGCGCGGGTGAGGCGAGCGCGATCACCCAGGCCGAGGCGCTCGTCGACTCCTTCACGCCGGAGCGCGCGGCCGACGTCGCGCGAGCGTTCACGTGCTACTTCCACCTGGTCAACCTCGCCGAGGAGTACCACCGGGTGCGGACCCTGCGGCAGCGGGACCGCGAGCGCGGCGAGAGCGAGGGTCCGGCGTCGGCCGACTCCCTGCCCGGTGCGCTCGCGCAGCTGCGCGCCGAGGTCGGCGAGGAGGAGACCTCGCGCCGGCTCGCCGGGCTCGAGTTCCGCCCGGTCCTCACGGCTCACCCCACGGAGGCGCGCCGACGCGCTGTCGCCGCCGCCATCCGGCGCATCTCGGAGCTCGTCGCGGAGCGCGACGACCCGCGCCTCGGCGCCACCACGCTGGCCGAGATCCGTCGCCGCATGCTGGGCGAGATCGACACGCTGTGGCGCACCTCACCGTTGCGGACGTCGAAGCCGTCGCCGCTCGACGAGGTCCGCACGGCGATGGGCGTGTTCGACGAGACGCTCTTCCAGGTGCTGCCCCAGGTCTACCGGATCCTCGACGACCACCTGCTCGGCGCCGACGCCGGCCGCGTGGCGCCCCGCGCGCCCGCGTTCGTGCGCCTCGGGAGCTGGATCGGCGCGGACCGCGACGGCAACCCGAACGTCACCGCGAAGGTCACCCGGGCCGCGGCGAGCATCGCCGCCGAGCACGTGCTGCTCGGGCTCGAGCGCGCCGCCACGCGGATCGGCCGAGCGCTCACGCTCGATGCCACGAGCACGCCCCCGTCGGGCGAGCTGCTCGCGCTGTGGCGCAGGCAGCAGTCCGTGGACGAGGAGCTGACGGCGGAGATCGCGGCGCGCGCACCCGACGAGCCCTACCGGCGGGTCGTGCTCGTGATCGCCGAGCGCATCGCCGCGACCCGGCGACGCGACGCGGACCTCGCGTACGCCGACCCCGAGGAGCTGCTCGCCGACCTCGACGTCGTCCAGGCCTCGCTCGTGGCGGCGGGCGACGCGCGCGGGGCGTACGGCGAGCTCCAGCACCTCATCTGGCAGGTGCGGACGTTCGGGTTCCACCTCGCCGAGCTCGAGGTGCGGCAGCACTCCAAGGTCCACGCCCTCACCCTCGCCGAGATCGAGGCGAAGGGGGTCGACGGCGACCTCGACCCCGTCGCCGTCGAGGTCCTCGAGGTGTTCCGCGTCATCGCGACGATCCAGCAGCGCTACGGCCAGCTCGCGGCGCGCCGCTACATCGTCTCGTTCACGATGTCGGCGGACGACATCGCCGCCGTGTACCGGCTCGCCGAGCTCGCCCTGGGCTCGGCCGAGGCGGCACCGGTGCTCGACGTCGTGCCGCTGTTCGAGACGTTCGCGGACCTGGAGGCGAGCACCGACGTGCTCGACGCCATGGTCACGCAGCCGCAGGTCCAGGCGAGGCTGGCGGCGACCGGTCGACGGCTCGAGGTCATGCTCGGGTACTCCGACTCCGCGAAGGACGTCGGTCCGGTCTCCGCCACGCTCGCGCTCTACGACGCGCAGAGCCGCATCGCGCGCTGGGCGCAGGACAACGACATCGTGCTCACGCTCTTCCACGGTCGGGGCGGCGCTCTCGGCCGGGGCGGCGGCCCGGCCAACCGCGCCGTCCTCGCCCAGCCGCCGAACTCCGTGGACGGTCGCTTCAAGCTGACCGAGCAGGGGGAGGTCATCTTCGCGCGGTACGGCAACCCGCACATCGCCACGCGGCACATCGAGCAGGTGGCCGCGGCCACGCTGCTCGCCTCCGCGCCGTCGATCGAGGAACGCAACTCCTCGGCCGCCGCCACGTACGCGGACGTCGCCGCACGCATGGACACGGTGTCGCGGAGCCGGTTCTACGACCTCGTGCAGGCCGAGGGGTTCCCGCAGTGGTTCGCCGAGGTCACGCCGCAGGAGGAGGTGGGTCTGCTCGCGCTCGGGTCCCGCCCGGCGAAGCGCGGACTGTCGGTCAACTCGCTCGAGGACCTGCGAGCGATCCCGTGGGTGTTCGCGTGGACCCAGGCACGGATCAACCTCACCGGCTGGTTCGGCCTCGGCGCCGCGCTCGACGCCGTCGGGGACCTCGAGCTGCTGCGCCGGGCGTACGCCGAGTGGCCGCTCTTCACGACGATGATCGACAACGTCGAGATGTCGCTGGCGAAGACGGACGAGCGCATCGCACGCCGGTATCTCGAGCTGGGCGACCGGGAGGACCTGGCCGCGCTCGTGCTCGACGAGCTGGCCCTCACCCGGCGCTGGGTGCTCGACATCACGGGCCACGAGCGGCTGCTCGCCACGTCCCGGGTGCTCGGACGCGCCGTCCAGCTGCGCTCGCCGTACGTCGACGCTCTCTCGCTCATCCAGCTGCGCGCCCTCCGCGCGCTGCGCGAGGGGGCCGACGAGGCGAAGGTCCCCGAGCTGCAGCGACTCCTGCTGCTGTCGGTGAACGGCGTCGCCGCAGGACTGCAGAACACCGGGTGATCCCCGCGTAGCCTGGGCGCATGAGTGCCCACCCCACCGACGCCCCCGCCCCGACGACCGTGCGAGCGGACGGCCGCGCCCCGGACGACCTCCGGCCGATCCGGATCACGCGGGGCTGGCTCGACGCCGCCGAGGGCAGCGTGCTCGTGGAGTTCGGGAACACGCGCGTTCTCTGCGCGGCGTCCTTCACCGCGGGCGTCCCGCGCTGGCGCAAGGGGTCGGGCGAGGGCTGGGTCACCGCCGAGTACGCGATGCTGCCGCGGGCGACGAACACGCGCAACGACCGCGAGTCCGTGCGCGGCCGGATCGGTGGCCGGACGCACGAGATCTCCCGGCTGATCGGCCGCTCGCTGCGGGCCGTCATCGACGTCGCCGCCCTCGGCGAGAACACGATCGTCGTCGACTGCGACGTGCTGCAGGCCGACGGCGGCACCCGCACGGCGGCGATCACCGGCGCGTACGTGGCGCTCGCCGACGCCGTGGCCTGGGGGCTCGAGCACGGGGAGGTCCGGCGCGGGGCGCACGTGCTGCGCGACTCGGTCAGCGCCGTGAGCGTGGGCATCGTCGACGGCGCTCCGCTCCTCGATCTGCCGTACGCGGAGGACGTGCGGGCCGAGACGGACATGAACGTCGTCGTCACCGGGTCCGGGTCGTTCGTCGAGGTGCAGGGCACGGCGGAGGGTGCGCCGTTCGACCGCGCCGAGCTCGACGCGCTGCTCGACCTCGCGCTCGTGGGCACGCGCCAGCTCGCGGCCGTGCAGGCCGCCGCGTTGGAGGCACCCGCCCCGGGGCACCCGCCGCACCCGCAGTCGGACGCCGTCGCCGGTGACGAGGCGCGGTCCGTCGCCGGGCTCGCGTGACGACGACCCACGGGGACGCGCGGCTCGTCCTCGCCACGCACAACGCGCACAAGATCGTCGAGCTGCGCGCCATCCTCACGCCCCTGCTGCCCGGGCTCGCCGAGGGCGCCGTCGTCGGAGCGGCCGACGTCGGCGCCGCCGAGCCGGTCGAGGACGGCGTCACGTTCGCCGAGAACGCGCTCATCAAGGCTCGCGCGCTAGCCGCGCACACCGGGCTGCCGGCCGTGGCGGACGACTCGGGGATCGCCGTCGACGTCCTCGGCGGGGCGCCCGGCATCTTCTCCGGCCGATGGTCCGGGCGGCACGGCGACGACGAGGCGAACCTCCGGCTCCTGCTGGCCCAGCTGTCCGACGTGCGCGACGAGCACCGCGCGGCGGCGTTCGTGTGCGCTGCGGCCCTCGTGCTCCCGGACGGTGCCGAGCACGTCCGCGAGGGTCGCCTCGCGGGCACCCTGCTGCGCGCCCCTCGGGGGGACGGGGGATTCGGGTACGACCCGATCCTGCGCCCCGACGGCCACGAGCGGACGTGCGCTGAGCTCGATCCCGAGGAGAAGAACGCCATCTCGCACCGCGGGCGCGCGTTCCGGGCCCTCGCGCCGCTCGTGGTCGAGACGCTCCTGCGCTGATGCGCCGCGCGCAGCCGCAGCTCGTGGCGGACGGCGTCAGGTTCGGCTACCCGGGTCGGCCGGTCCTCGACGGCGTCGACCTCGCCGTGTCGGGGCGGGACCGGATCGGGCTCGTCGGGGAGAACGGCGCGGGCAAGACGACCCTCCTGCGCGTCCTGGCCGGCGACCTGCGCCCGACGGCGGGTGAGGTCCGCCGGCACGGCAGCCTCGCCGTCGTCGAGCAGGAGCTCGACGCCCAGCCCGGGACGACGATCGGCGACGTGCTCGCCGAGGCGACCACCGCCGCCCGCGCCGTCACGCAGCGGCTCGAGACGGCCGCCGGGGACGCCGGCGACCGGGCCGGGCTCGCCCGCGCGCTCGAGGAGTACGAGCGCCTCGCCGCGTGGGACGCCGACCGGCTGCTCGACGAGGCGCTCACGAGGTTCGGCGCGCCCCGAGAGACGTCCCGGAGCCTGACCCGGCTCAGCGTGGGCGAGCGGTACCGGGTGCGGCTCGCGGCGCGGCTGGCGGATCCGGTGGACGTGCTGCTGCTCGACGAGCCGACCAACCATCTCGACGTCGACGGCGTCACGTACCTCACGGAGCGGCTGGTGGCGTGGCCGGGCGCGCTCGTCGTCGTCTCCCACGACCGGCAGCTGCTCGACGACGTGGCGACCGCGATCCTCGACCTCGATCCGGCGATGGACGGCCGGCCGGCGCTGTACGGCGCGACGCGGTACGACGACTACCGCGCCGCCAAGGCGGCCATGGTGCGCCGCTGGCGGTCGCGCTACCACGCGGAGCGCACCCGCTCGGCGCGGCTGGCCGAGGTGCTCGACGCGAGCTACGAGGGGCTCTCGGACGAGTGGCGTCCGCCGAAGGGCTCGCAGAAGCACCGCCGCGGCACGCGCGCCCGCACGCACGTCAAGGCGGCCGACCGCCTCCTGCAGCGGCTGGAGGCGGACGCCGTCGACGTCCCCGTGCCGCCGCTCGAGCTCGCGTTCCCGGACCTGCCGGCGGCGCCGGTGGGCCACGACGGCGGACCGCTCGCCGTGCTCGACTCACCGGTGGTGACGGGCCGGCTCGCTCTCGACGAGCAGTGCGTGATCGCACCCGGCGGGCGTCTGCTCGTGGTCGGCCCGAACGGCGCCGGCAAGTCCACGCTGCTGCGGCTGCTCGCCGGGACGCTGGCGGCCGACGGCGGGAGCCGACGTGCCGCGCCCGGCGTGCGGTTCGGCGCGCTGGAGCAGGAGGGCGCCCTCGAACAGGCCGGGGCGCACGACGACGCGGCCGGCGAGGGGGCGCGGGTCGCGGGGTTCACGGGGTTCGACGCGGCGGCGCGGCGCGGGCTCGCGCTGCTCGACGACGGGGCGCTGGACCCGGCGCGCGTGGTGGCGGTCGCGTCGCTGGGGCTGCTCGCCGAGGAGGACCTCGACCGGCCGGTGAACGAGCTCTCGGTCGGGCAGCGCCGTCGGCTCGACCTGGCGCTCTCGCTCGTGGCCGCGCCGCACGTGCTGCTCCTGGACGAGCCGACGAACCACCTCTCCGTGGACCTGGTCGACGCCCTCACGGACGCGCTGCGGGCGACGGGCGCCGCCGTCGTCGTCGCGACGCACGACAGGCGCATGCGCGCCGACCTGGCCGACTGGCCGCGGCTCGAGCTCGGGCGCTCGACCTAGCGGTCAGCCCGGCGTGGCCTTCCACCCGCTCCAGCGGGTGACCTCGGCGACGACGGCCGGGCCGTCCGGCCGGCGATCGGCGTACTGCGGGTGCCGTGCGACGAGCAGCTCGATCGCCTGCTCCAGCTCGGGGCCGCCGTCGACCACCCGGGCGTGGGCGTCCGCGCGCACCCACCACAGGCGCGACCAGTCGTCGTCGTAGGAGTCGGCGAGGAGGGCGACCGTGGGGTTCGCGCGGATGTTGGCCAGGCGCCGCAGGTCGGGCGAGCGCTTGGGCTTGTGGTCGACGGCGTGGACGACGACGTCGCGCCCGCCCGGGCCGGCGCCCGCTCCGACGGCGACGACGACGGGCACGAGGTGCGGGACGCCGTCGGCGTCGGCGGTCGCCAGGTAGGCGTGCGGGGCGCCGGCGAACCGGACCCGGCACTCCTGCGGGCTCATGGCGCAGCTGCGCCGGGGCGACGGCGCACCACCGCCGCCGCGACGAGGCGCCACCCGATCACCAGCACGGCGAGCACGGCTGTGGCGACCAGGACGAACGGGAGGGCGAGCCCGCCGCCGCTCAGGCCGCGCAGGGCGAGGCCGGCGAGGAGCGTCGCCGCCCAGATCACGACGCCGGTGGGGATCGGGCGCAGCGGTGCGCGCCAGGCGCGGGAGAGCAGCCACCCGAGCCCGAGCCCGGCGAGGAACGGCCAGGCGACCTCGAGCGTGCCGACCAGCGTGCCCGCCTCCGCGTGGGTGCGGCGGCCCGCGACCACGAAGACCAGCACGCAGACGACGTCGAGCGCCGCCGCCAGCGCGACGGCGCCGCGGGCGACGGCGACGCCGCTCGCGGCGTGCGGGGGAGTGCTCACGGGAGGCGCCCGGTGTGCGCGAGCGCCGTCGTCACGAGAGCGGCGTGGCCCGAGACCATCTCCGCCTGGATGCGGGGGTCCACCGCCTCGGCCGGGCTGAGCCACGCGAGCTCGAGCGCGTCCTGCTGGGGCGCGGCGTCGCCGTCGAGCGGGACGAGGTACGCCAGCGAGACGGCGTGCTGGCGCGGGTCGTGGAAGCCCGTCCCCGGCGTGGGGAAGTACTCGGCGACGGTGAACGGCTGCGGTGAGAGCGGCAGGCGCGGCAGTGCCATGGGGCCGAGGTCCTTCTCGAGGTGCCGGGCCAGCGCGTCGCGGACGCTCTCGTGGTAGAGCACGCGTCCCGAGACGAGCGCCCGGGAGATGCCGCCGTCCCGCGAGACCCGCAGGAGGACGCCGACGGAGGCGACGAGCCCGTCGTCGTCCAGTCGCACCGGCACGACGTCGACGTACACCATCGGCACCTTGCGGCGGACGAAGTCCAGGTCGTCGGGGGACAGCCAGGGGCCGAGGTCGTCGGCGCGGATCTCACTCACCCGACCATTCCTACCCGATCGAGCCGGTGCGGTGCCCGGCCGCGCGGCCCCTCGGTGGTCGCTGCGGAGCAGGACCCCTTGACGGTCGGCGACGGCGGCTCCTACAGTCTCCGGTCATACGTAGCACCAAAGTTGGCGCTGCTGCTGTGACACCTGTGCTCATACGAATGAGCACGTGGCCCAAGCATGACCACCGCACACCTCGACGACGAGAGCGAGCTCCCCATGCGCAGGACGTCCAGGCTCCTCCGGGCTGCCATCCCCCTCGGCCTCTTCGCCGTGCTCGCCGCGGCGTGCTCGCCGAACGACGTCACGGACCCCGGCGGCTCCGACGCCTCCGACGGTGACGCCTCGGCCGAGCTCATCTACGGCAACACCGACGGCGGCACGACGTACGTGCTCAACTTCAACGTGTTCTCGCCGGCGACGGACAAGTCGCCGAACTCGAACCTCGTGTACGAGCCCCTGGTCCGCATCGACCACAGCGACGGCGGCACGATCGCCCCGTGGCTCGCGGAGTCGTGGGAGTTCACCGAGGACGGGACCAGCCTCACGTTCACCCTCCGCGACGACGTCACGTTCTCCGACGGCGAGCCGATGACCGCCGACGACGTCGCCTACTCCCTCTCGATCCCGCTCGAGCACCCCGAGCTGAACGCCAGCGGAGCGACCTACTCCGCGGTCGAGGCGACGGGCGACGGCGTCGTGCAGGTGACGTTCGAGGCGGCGTCGTTCAGCGTGCTCAACCAGTTCGCGAACCTGCTGATCGTGCCGGAGCACCTCTGGGCCGAGCAGGACCTCACGACCTGGACGAACCCCGAGCCGGTCGGGACCGGGGGATTCACCGTCGAGGACTTCTCGCCGCAGCAGATCACCTTCGCAGCCCGGGACGACTACTGGGGCGGAGAGTTCCAGGTGACGACCGTCAAGGTCGTGCCGGTCACGCAGGACACCGTCAAGTCGCAGCTGCTCGCGGGCGACGTCGAGTGGGGCACCGTCTCCTGGGCCAACGGCGAGGAGGAGTTCGTCGGCGTCAACCCGGACACCAACCTCTACCAGCGCTACGCCACCGGCGGCTCGTACGCGGCGTGGTTCAACACCGCGCAGGCGCCCTTCGACGACGTCCACGTGCGCCGTGCCCTGGCCATGACGATCCCGCGCACGGACATCGTGGCCACGCTCAACCGGCCCGGCACCGAGGCCAACCCGAGCGGTCTCCAGGACGGCATGTACGACGACTGGCTGCTGCCGGAGTTCCAGGGCGCGGTGCAGGACGTCGACGTCGACGGCGCACTCGCGGAGCTCGCGCAGTCGGGCTACACGATCGAGAACGGCGCCCTCGTGAAGGACGGCGAGAGCTACGCACCGACGATCTCGTTCAACACCGACTTCGGCTGGGACGCGTACGCGGACATGATGATCAACAGCTGGCGCGAGAACCTCGGTCTCGAGGTCGCCCCCGCCGGCTCGCCCGGTGCCGCGCTGCTCGAGCAGCAGCAGCTCGGCGACTTCGACATCACGATCAACACCGCTGGCGGGTCGAGCGTGTTCGGCGCGTTCAGCGGGCTCAGCTCCGAGTACGTGCTGCCGGAGGGCGAGCAGGCGGCCGCCAACTTCGGGCGGTGGGACGACGCCGCCACGGACGAGGTCCTGGAACAGATGGCGGCGACGGCCGACGAGGCCGAGCTGCGCGAGTTGGGGTATGAGATGCAGCGGATCGTCGTCGACGACGTCCCGTTCAGCCCGATCTACGCGTCCTACTGGTTCATCAACATCAACGCGACGAGCTGGACGGGGTGGCCCACGCCCGAGGACTTCGAGTACGTGCCGTTCCCGCAGCTCGGCCCGGCCACGACCTTGACGCTGCTCGGCCTCGAGCCGACCGGCTCGTGAGTCGGCGCGCACCGGTGAGGAGGAGGACATGAGCGCGACGACGCCCGACCTCGTGGTGCCGCCACCCGGCGACACGGCGGGGGCAGCCGACGGGCCGCCGTCGTCCACGCGCCTGAGCGTGCCGAGCAGGTGGAAGTTCCTGGCCCGCAGGCTCGGGTTCTACCTCGCGGCGGCGTGGGCGGCGATCACGCTGAACTTCCTCATCCCGCGGCTCATGCCGGGCGACCCGTCGGTCGCGATCATCCAGCAGCTGCAGCGGGTGAGCGGCCAGCAGCTCCCGCCGGAGACGCTCGTCTCGATCCAGGCGCTGTTCGGCAACCCCGACGCGAACCTGGCCGAGCAGTACGTCACGTACCTCGGCCAGCTCGCCCGGTTCGACCTGGGCATCTCGATCTCGAGGTTCCCGACGCCGGTCGCGGAGCTCGTGGCGTCGGGTCTGCCGTGGACGCTCATGCTGGTCGGGTCGACGACGGTGATCGCGTTCGTGCTCGGCACCGGGCTGGGCGTGCTGACGGGGTGGAAGGCCGGTGGGCGGTTCGACGCCGTCCTCACGCCGGTCTCGACGTTCGTCTCCTCGGTGCCGTACTTCTGGGTGGCGCTGCTGGCCCTGTGGGTGTTCGCGTTCCAGCTCCGGTGGTTCCCGTCGTCGGGCGGCTACGACCCCGACGCGCAGGGCGTGGAGTTCTGGCTGAGCGCGCTGCGCTACGGGTTCCTGCCGGCCGCGACGATCGTGTTCTCCGCGTTCGGGGGGTGGCTGCTCGGGATGCGGAACATGACGGTGACGACGGTCCGCGAGGACTACGTGCTGCTCGCGCAGGCCAAAGGGCTGTCGTCGGGGCGCGTCGTGCTGCGGTACGCCGCTCGGAACGCGATGCTGCCGAGCTTCACGGGGTTCGCGCTGGCGCTCGGCGGCGTCATCGGTGGCGCTCTGCTGACGGAGATCGTCTTCAGCTACCCGGGCATCGGGTACCTGCTGTACGACGCGCTCACCAAGCGCGACTATCCCGTGATGCAGGGTGTGTTCCTGCTCATCGCGCTCACCGTGCTCGTGGCGAACCTGGTCGCGGACTCGGTCTACGTGCTCGTGGACCCGCGCGTCCGCGAGCAGGGATGAGGCGCGGCATGCACACCTCGATGTGGTCGAACCCGAAGGTGCGGTTCGGCGTCGTCGTCGTCGGCTTCTTCGTGTTCCTGGCGGTCCTGGGGCCGTGGCTCACGGACACCGTGCTGGGGATGGACCCCCGCGCGAACGACACGTCCGCCATCGCGTCGCCGCCGAGCGCCGAGCACTGGCTCGGCACCACCCAGTTCGGTCAGGACGTGCTCGCCCAGCTCATCGCCGGCGCCCGGGGCTCGATGTTCGTCGGCGTCCTCGCTGCGCTCATCGGGACGGCGCTCGCCATCGCCTTCGGCGTGACGGCCGGCTACTTCGGCGGCACCGTCGACCACGTCCTGAACTTCGTGACGAACCTGTTCATGGTCATGCCGGTGCTGCCGCTGATCTTCATCGTGTCCGGCTACCTGCGCGGCACCGGTCTGGCGATGATCGCCGTCATCATCGGCGTCTTCGGCTGGGCGGGCGGCGCGCGGACGTTGCGGGCGCAGACGCTCAGCGTGCGGAACCGGGACTTCGTGCTCGGGATGCGGATGCTGGGGGAGTCGCAGCCGCGCCTCATCGCCGTCGAGGTGCTGCCCCACCTGACAGGCTGGATCGCGTCGATGTTCCTCGGCGCGATGATCGGGGCGATCCTCGCGGAGGCAGGTCTCGCGTTCCTCGGCATCTCCGACTCCGGCTCGATCAGCTGGGGCTCGATGATCCAGGCCGCGCAGAGCCAGAGCGCCGTCATGCGCGGCCTGTGGTGGTGGTTCGTGCCGCCCGGCCTGTGCATCGCGCTCATCGGCACGGCGGCCGCCATGATCAACTTCGGGGTCGACGAGCTCGCCAACCCCAAGCTCCGGGCCGCCACCCGCCGCGTCGTCCGCCGGACGCGCCGCGTAGAACGCGCCGTCGCCGCCGAAGGAGGCGCCGCATGACCGCCGTCACGAGGCCGAGGTCCGGCCGGCAGAGGGTGAGCGCCGGGCAGGTGGCCAACGACGTCGTCCTCGACGTGCGCGACCTGACCGTCGAGTACATCGGGCCGGACGGCGGCACCGCCGCGTGCCGGGACGTCACGTTCCAGCTCGGGCGCGGCGAGGTGCTCGGGATCGCCGGTGAGTCCGGTTCGGGGAAGTCGACGCTGATCACGGCGCTCACGCGCCTGCAGCGCCCGCCCGCGACGACGACGGCGGGCAGCGTCGTCTTCCATCCCGCCGACGGGACACCCGGCGTCGACCTCGTGCCGCTCTCTCCCCGCCGGCTCCGGCGCCTGCGCTGGACGTCGATGTCGATCGTCCTGCAGAGCGCGATGGACGCGCTCAACCCGGTCATGCGGCTCGGCGACCAGTTCGCCGACGTCCTGCGCACGCACGTCCCCGGGCTGGGCAAGGAGGGCGCGCGCACGCGCACGGCGGAGCTCCTCGGGATGGTCGGGATCTCGGCGGACCGCGCACGCAGCTTCCCCCACGAGATGTCCGGCGGGATGCGGCAGCGCGCCACGATCGCTCTCGCTCTGGCGTGCTCGCCGCAGCTCGTCGTCATGGACGAGCCGACGACGGCCGTCGACGTCGTCATGCAGCGCCAGATCCTCGCGCAGGTGCTGCGGCTCCGGCGCGAGCTGGGCTTCGCCGTCATCGTCGTCACGCACGACCTGTCCCTGCTGCTCGAGGTCGCGGACCGGATCGCGATCATGTACGCGGGGCGGATCGTCGAGATCGGCACCGCGGAGGCGCTGTATCGAGACCCGGCGCACCCGTACACCCGCGGGTTGCGCGACTCGTTCCCGCCGCTGCACGCCCCGCTGACCACGCTGCGCGGCATCCCCGGCACGCCGCCCGACCTGAGACGGCTGCCGACCGGCTGCCCGTTCCACCCCCGGTGCCCTGTCGCCGTCGCGGAGTGCTCGGACGTCCTGCCCGCTCTGGTCTCGCTGCCCGAGCAGTCGGCGGCGTGCCTGCTCGTGAACCAGGAGGCCACACCATGAGCACAGTGACCGACCCGCCCGTGCTGTCCGCCGTCGACGTGACGAAGCACTTCGTGGTGCGCGGGGCCGTCGGCGACTCCGCGGTCGTGCGGGCGGTCGAGGACGCCTCGGTGGACCTGCACGCGGGCCGGATCGTCGCCGTCGTCGGCGAGAGCGGCAGCGGGAAGACCACGCTCGCCCGCCTGCTGGCCCGGTTCTACGAGCCGACGTCGGGGGAGGTCCGGATCGAGGGAGCGCCCGCGTCGGCGCGCTCGCAGCGCGCCTACCACCAGGACGTCCAGCTGATCTTCCAGGACCCGTTCGGATCCCTGAACCCGGTGCACCGCGTGCGGCACAACCTCGACCGCGCCCTGCGCATCCACGACAGGCGACTCTCCGCCGCCGAGCGACGCCGCCGCGCCGTCGAGCTCCTCGAACGCGTGAGCCTCACGCCGGGGGAGGACTTCCTCGAGAAGTTCCCCCACGAGCTGTCCGGCGGGCAGCGGCAGCGCGTCGTCATCGCCCGGGCGCTGGCCGTCGGCCCGAAGGTGCTGCTCGGCGACGAGCCGATCTCGATGCTCGACGTGTCGATCCGGCTGGAGATGCTCAACCTCCTGGACCGGCTGCGCCGCGAGGAAGGTCTAGCGCTGCTGTACATCACGCACGACATCGCGAGTGCCCGCTACGTGTGCGACGACGTCGTCGTCATGTACGCCGGCCAGATGATCGAGGGCGGTCCGAAGGACGACGTCATCGCGCGGCCGGCGCACCCGTACACCAAGCTTCTGGTCGAGTCCTCCCCGGACCCGGACCGCGTGGGCACCGTGTCACGGGAGGAGCTGTTCGACGACGCCGAGGCGCTCGGCGAGCCGCCGAGCCTCATCGAGCCGCCGGCCGGGTGCCGGTTCCACCCACGGTGCCCGTTCGCGATGGAACGCTGCCGCGTCGAGGCTCCGCCGCGCGCCGAGCTCGGCGGGGGCCGGTGGGCGCGGTGCTGGCTGCACGAGGCGGGTCGGGCCGACGAGATCGGCGCCTCCACGTTCTCGCAGGCGCTGGCCGCCCGGGGGGCCGTCTCGTGACCGCCCGGCGCGAACGGCCCCCGCGGCAGGCGGACGTCGCCCGCCTGGCCGGGGTGTCGCAGTCGGCCGTCTCGCGCGTGGTCAGCGGCGACCTCGCCCGGATCCCGGCCGCCACGCAGGACCGGATCCGCCTCGCCGTGCGCGAGCTCGGGTACGTGCCGAACCCGGCCGCCCGGAGCCTGCGCCGCCGCCGCAACTCGCTGCTCGGTGTCCACACGTTCGAGCCGGTCTTCTCCCGGGCGCGGGACGGCTTCTACGTCGACTTCCTGCTGGGCATCGAGGAGCGCGCCGAGGAGTCCGGGAACGACCTCGTCATCTTCACGTCCGCGGCCGGCGGGGACGGGTCGCGCTCGGTGTACCGCTCCGGCGTGAACCGGCTCGGCATCGCGGACGGCAGCATCCTGCTCGGCGTCGCCACCGACGCGCACGAGCTCGCACGGCTGGCGGCCGAGGGGTACCCGTTCGTGCACATCGGACGCCGGGAGGTGCCGGGTGCCCAGATCCCGTGCGTCGTGCCGGACTACCGGGCGGCCGCCGCGGAGGTCGTGGGCCACCTCGTGGAGCTCGGGCACCGGCACTTCGCGTACCTGCGCGACCACCACGGCATGCCGCCGTACGACGACCGGCGCTCCGGGTACGCGGCGGCGCTCTCGGCGCACCGGCTGCGCGACGTCTCGCCCGGCGCGCAGGGGCGGGCGGGGATCACCGACGAGTGGATCGACCGGATCGCCGACGGGCCGACGACGGCGGTGGTCGCGGAGAGCGTGTGGCTCGCCGACCGTCTCGTGGCCGGGCTGGCCGCGCGAGGGCTCAGCGTCCCCCGCGACGTGTCGGTGGCGGTGCTCGAGACCCGGGAGCCCGACTCCGCGATCGCGTGGGACTGCCTGGTGATCCCGCGCGAGGAGATCGGCCGGATCGCCGTCGACCGCCTGATCGACATCTTCGAGGACCCCGGCCAGGACGCGTCCATGACCTGGGTGCCGTGCTCGATGGCACCCGGCGACACCATCGCAGCAGCCCTTCAGAAGGAGAGAACGTGACAGAACGCAGCACCGAGGTCCTCGTCGTCGGCGGAGGGCTCGGGGGAGTGGCGGCGGCGTTGACGGCGGCCCGGCTCGGGCGCCGTGTCGTCCTCACGGAGGAGACGGACTGGCTGGGCGGGCAGCTCACCGCCCAGCTCGTGCCGCCCGACGAGCACGCCTGGATCGAGACCGACGTGGTCTCGCCGAGCTACGCCGACCTGCGCACCCGGATCCGCGACTACTACCGGCGCGCCTACCCGCTGACCCCCGAGGCGGCGGTGGACCCCATGCTCAACCCAGGACGCGGCAAGGTCTCGCGGCTCTGCCACGAGCCGCGGGTCGCCGTCGCCGTCCTCGACGAGCTGCTCGCTCCGTGGCGCGCGTCAGGGGCGATCGACGTGCTCATGGGATACGTGCCCGTCGCCGTGCACACCGACGGCGACGTCGTCGAGGCGGTGACGCTGCGGGACGCCGCGGGCGACGAGCTGACGGTGACCGCGCCGTACGTCGTCGACGCGACGGAGCTCGGCGACCTGCTCGAGCTCGGCGGCGTCGAGCACGTCGTCGGGGCTGAGTCGCGTGACGAGACAGGCGA
Organism: Beutenbergia cavernae DSM 12333; assembly: GCF_000023105.1. Taxonomy (NCBI): domain Bacteria; kingdom Bacillati; phylum Actinomycetota; class Actinomycetes; order Micrococcales; family Beutenbergiaceae; genus Beutenbergia; species Beutenbergia cavernae. The sequence goes on along the minus strand of NC_012669.1, from coordinate 3,027,139 downwards.
GCTGCACGCCCCCGCCCAGGCGGACCCCCTCGACCAGCAGGCCGTCTCCTGGTGCTTCGCCCTGGAGCACCGCCCGGGCGAGGACCACACGATCGACCGGCCGGCGTCGTACTCGCACTGGGCGAGCCACGTCGCGCCGTTCTGGCCGGGCCCGCAGCTGTCCTGGACCGACGTCGAGCCGGTGTCCCTGAGACTCCGCGACCGCCCGATCTTCATGTCGGCGCCGACCGAGGGCGTGCCGTTCGACCTGTGGGCCTACCGGCGGATCCTCAGCTCCGAGGTGTTCGACGCCCGGTCGGGCATCCGTGAGGTGTCGGTCGTGAACTGGCCGCAGATCGACTACTGGGAGGCGCCCCTGCTCGGCGTCAGCGACTCCGAGGCCGCGCGCGCCCTGGAGGCGAGCCGCGACCTCTCGCTCGCGTTCCTGTACTGGATGCAGACGGACGCACCGCGCGAGGACGGCGGCACCGGCTACCCCGGCCTGCGGCTGCGCCCGGACGTCGCCGGCACGGCGGACGGCCTGGCGAAGGCGGCCTACATCCGCGAGGCGCGGCGCATCCGAGCCGAGTTCACGGTGCTCGAGCAGCACGTCGGCACCGAGGCCCGCGGGATCGACGCCGGTTCGGCGCTCTTCGCCGACGCCGTCGGGATCGGGCACTACCGGATCGACCTGCATCCGTCGACGGCGGGGCGCACGTACGTGGACGTGGCGAGCTTCCCGTTCCAGATCCCGCTCGGGTCGCTCCTGCCGGTGCGGGTCGAGAATCTGCTGCCCGCGTGCAAGAACATCGGCACGACGCACATCACGAACGGCGCGTACCGGCTGCACCCGGTGGAGTGGTCGATCGGAGAGGCGGTCGGTGCGCTCGCCGCGTTCAGCCTCGACCGCGGGATCGCCCCGCGGAAGGTGCGCGCGGACGCCGTCGAGCTCGCCGACTACCAGGCCCTGCTCACCGACACGCTCGGCATCACGCTCGCGTGGCCGGAGCAGGTGCGGACCCACCGTCCCGCGTACTGACGTGGCGCGCGTCCGCCCTTCTCCGACCGTGTGGTTGGTCCCGCGAAGTCGGGGGTTCGGGGGACCAACCGCACGGTCGGTGCTTGGGCCGGGCCTGCCCTCATTCCGACCGTGTGGTTGGTCCCGTGAGGCTGGGGTTCGGGGGACCAACCACACGGTCGGTGCCTGGGCGGAGTCCGCCCTCGCTTCGAGGGTGTGGTTGGTCCCGGGAGGCCGGGGGTTCGGGGGACTAACCGCACGGTCGGTGCTTGAGCGGAGCCCGACGGAGGGGGCACAGGCCGAGTATTCGGTCGCGCCGGGTGGGCGGACGTTGGCACGATCGCGACGTGGACGTCCCCGGCCTGCTGCGCACCCGGTGGGGCGTGGAGGTCGACGCCGTCGAGCCGCTCGACCTGGGGATGAACTCGCTGACCTGGCGGATCCGCAGCGGAGGGCGTGCCTTCGTGGCGAAGGCGGTCGGGCTCTCGGACGGCGCGTTCGGCGCCGGGCTGGAGCTGGCGCGACGGCTGGACGCGGGCGGGCTGATCACGGGAGCACCCGTCCCGAGCCTCGGCGGCCGGCTGGTCGAGCGCGTTGGCGAGCAGCAGCTCGCCGTGCTGCGGTACGTGGACGGGACTCCGCTGGCCGGCGGGCCGGAGGACCAGTCGGAGATCGGTGCGACGCTCGCCCGGGTGCACGAGCTCGCCCCCGCGCCGGCCGGAGACCTCGTGCGGTGGCTCGAGGTCGTGACGCAGTTCGACGACCACCTCGACCTCGAGCCCTGGATCCGGCCGGCCGTCCAGGCCGGTCTCGACGACGTCGTGCACCTGACGTCGCGACGGCCGTTGACCTGGGCCTCGCTGCACGGCGACCCGGCTCCCGAGGCGTTCCTGAGGCAGGCGGACGGGACCGTCGCGCTCATCGACTGGGGCGCCGCGATGGTCGGGCCCGTCCTGTACGACGTCGCGTCCGCCGTGATGTACGCCGGCGCCCCGGAGCACGTCGTGGCCGCCTATCTCGCCGGGGCGGGTCCGGGCCGCGCGGCCGAGGTCGCCGAGGGGCTCCACACGTTCCGCCGCCTGCGGTGGTGCGTCCAGGCCGCCTACTTCGCCTGGCGGTGCACCATGGACGTTCGGACCGGTGCCCCGGACCCAGGCGCGAACGCGACGGGACTCGAGGACGCCCGGCGAGCACTCGCGACCGCGGACGCGGGATCGGCGCTCGAGTGATCCGCCAGGGCCAGGCCGGCTAAGAAGGCCGGTCAGGCGGGCCGTGCGGGCGGCGCGCACGACGCCCGCTCGACCAGCGCCGTCGGGAGGCGGACGTGCGCCGGCACCTCGCCACCGGTCAGGGCCTCGACGAGCACGCGCAGTGCCTGGGCGCCCATCTCCTGGATGGGCTGAGCGATGGTGGTGAGCGGCGGCGTCGTCAGCGCCGACTCGGGCACGTTGTCGAACCCGATCACGGAGAGATCGGCGGGGACGCTCAGGTTGAGCTCCCGCGCGGCGTCGATCGTGGCGATCGCGGAGATGTCGTTGGCCGCGAACACGGCGCTCGGCCGGCCCGGCCCGGCGAGGAGCTCTCGCGCGACGGGTTCGGCCGTCTCGCGCCGGTACCCGCCGACGCGGACGAGCCCGGGGTCGACGGCGACGCCGGCGGCTGCCATCGCCTGCCGGAATCCCTCGTCGCGCAGCCGGGCGGACTCGAGGTCGGTGCGGCCGCCGAGGAACCCGATCCGACGGTGGCCGAGCGCGAGAAGGTACTCGGTGGCGCGGACGGCGCCGGCGAGGTTGTCGGAGTCGATCGTCGGCAGGTGCGAAGGTCCGGTGTGGGGGTCGACGGCGACGACGGTGACGCCCTGCTGCACGTCGACGACCGTCGGGGTCACGAGGATCGCCCCGTCGATGAGCGTCCCGGACAGGCGGGAGAGCGACCGCCTCTCCCACCCGGCGTTCCCGTCCGCGCGCCCACCCGCCGAGTACGCGAGCAGCTCGTAGCCGGTGCCCGCGACGGCGCTCGACGCACCCTTGAGCAGCTCGGCACTGAACGGCTCGAACTCCGCGACGAGGATCCCGAGGACGTTCGTGCGGTGGCTGCGCAGGCTCCGCGCGACGAGGCTGGACTCGTACCCGAGATCATCGATGACCTCGCGGACGACGAGCGCCGTCGCCTCGGCGACCCCGTAGCGCGAGTTGATCACCTTCGAGACGGTCGCGACGGAGACGCCGGCACGCGCCGCGACGTCGGCGATCGTCACCCGTCCTTGCGTCGTCACGAGAGCAACGTACCCGCGTGACGACGCCGGGGCGACGCCGTCGTACCCGTGGCGAACCATCGTCTCGAAATCGTTATCGATAACGATTGACGCCTCGTCGGCACCGCTGTCAGACTCGCCGTCATCCGTCAACGACGACCGAGGAGCAGACCCATGAAGCACCCCACGCGAATGGCGTCCGCCGTGGCGCTCGGAGCGAGCATCGCCCTCCTGGCCGCCGCGTGCAGCGGCGGATCGGACGAGGGCAGCACCGGCGAGGCGAGCGAGGGCGCCGACGTCACCCTGACCTGGTGGCACAACTCCAACAACGAGCCCGGCCGCGGCTTCTACGAGCAGGCCGCCGCCGACTACGAGGCCGACCATCCCGGCGTCACGATCGAGATCCAGGCCCTCCAGCACGAGGACATGCTCACGAAGCTGGACGCGGCCTTCCAGACCGGCGACACCCCGGACGTCTACATGGAGCGGGGCGGCGGCGAGCTCGCCGACCACGTCGAGGCCGAGCTCACCATGGACCTCACCGACGTCGCAGCCGACGCGGTCGAGACCGTCGGCGGCTCCGTCGCCGGCTGGCAGGTGGACGGGCGGACGTACGCGCTGCCGTTCAGCGTCGGCGTCGTGGGCTTCTGGTACAACACGGAACTCTTCGAGCAGGCCGGGATCACGGAGGCCCCGACCACGATGGACGAGTTCGACGACGCCGTCTCGGCGCTCCGGGACGCTGGCATCGCGCCCGTCTCCGTGGGGGCGGGCGACCTGTGGCCGGCGGCGCACTTCTGGTACTACTTCGCGGTGCGGCAGTGCGCCCAGGACGTGCTGAGCGAGGCTGTGACGTCCCTGGACTTCTCGGACGAGTGCTTCCTGCGCGCGGGCGAGGACCTCGAGCACCTGATCGGGACCGAGCCCTTCAACGAGGGGTTCCTTGCCACGCCCGCGCAGTCCGGACCGACGAGCGCGTCGGCGCTCCTGGCCACGGGCCAGGTCGCGATGGAGCTCGCCGGGCACTGGGAGCCGGGCGTCATGCAGGGCCTCACGGAGGACCAGCTGGGACTCGGCGAGAACACCGGCTGGTTCCCGTTCCCGCAGGTCGACGGCGGCGAGGGTGACCCCGCGGCCACGCTCGGCGGCGGCGACGCGTGGGCCTGCTCCGCCGACGCCCCGCCCGAGTGCGTGGACTTCATCTCCTACCTGCTCTCGGACGACGTGCAGATCGGGTTCGCCGAGAACTCGATGGGCCTGCCCACCAACCAGGCGGCGAGCGGCTCCGTCGCCGACCCGGCGCTCGCCGACCTCCTGACGGTGCGCGACTCCGCGCCGTACGTCCAGCTCTACCTCGACACGGCGTTCGGCGAGAACGTGGGCGGGGCCATGAACGACGCCATCGGCCTCATGTTCGCCGGAGATGCGTCGCCGCAGGACATCGTCGACGCCATCCAGTCGGCCGCCGGCACCGCATGACAGCGGTGACCGACCACGGCCCCGCCGCCGACCGGGCCCGCGCCCGGTCGGCGGCGGCCCGTGGCCCGGGATCGCGGCGCCGGCTCCGCACGCCGTGGCGCACGCGGCTGGAGATCCTCTTCTTCGTCACGCCCGCCCTCGTGCTGTTCGCCGTGTTCCTGGTCGTCCCCGTCGTCCAGGCGGGCCGCTACTCGCTGTACGACTGGAACGGCCTGGGTCCGATGGACGACTTCGTCGGCCTGGCGAACTACGCGAGCGCCCTGGGGAACGAGGTCTTCCGCGGCGCCGTGGGTCACAACCTCACGATCGTCGTCCTGTCGATCCTGATCCAGCTGCCGCTCGGCCTCGGCATCGCGCTCCTGCTGAACCGCGAGATCCGGGGCCGGACGGCGCTGCGCGTCATCATCTTCGTGCCGTACGTGCTCGCGGAGGTCGTCGCGAGCGTCGTCTGGTTCATGCTCCTGCAGCCGAACGGCGCGATCGACGCGCTGCTCGAGTCGATCGGGCTCGGCGGCGTGGTGCAGCTGTGGCTCGGGGATCCCGACGTCGCCCTCTACACGGTGATGGTCGTCCTCACGTGGAAGTACCTGGGTCTCGCGGTGATCCTCATGCTCGCCGGGCTCCAGGGCGTGCCCGAGGAGCTGTACGAGGCGGCGCAGATCGACGGCGCCTCCTGGTGGCAGGTGCAGCGGCGGATCGCGGTCCCGCTGCTCAGCCCGACGATCCGCACCTGGGTGTTCCTGTCGATGATCGGTTCGCTCCAGCAGTTCGACATGGTGTGGATCCTCACCGCGGGTGGACCGGCCAACTCGACGACGACGATGGCGACGTACCTCATCAGCCAGGGCACCGACCGCAGCCTGTACGGCTACGCCTCCGCCGTCGCCGTCCTGCTGTTCGGCATCTCGTTCGTCCTCGCCGCGCTGTACCAGACCTTCGTCCTGCGGCCGCGCTCGGAACGGCGGCCTGAGACGGAGGTGGGGCGATGACGCGCAGGACGTTCTCCGGCGGAAATCCCGCCGTGTACGCGATCGCTCTCGTCGTCGTCGCCGTGACGCTGGGGCCGGTGATCTACGCCGTCCTCGGCGGGTTCCGGAGCAACGCGCAGCTGGCGAGCGATCCCGTCGGCATGCCGGACCCCTGGGTGTGGAGCAACTACGCCGGCGTGCTGACGTCGGGGAGCTTCTGGCGGTACGCGCTCAACTCGACCGTCATCGCGATCGTCACCACCGCCGTCGGCTCCCTGTTCGGCGTGATGGCCGCGTACCCGCTCGCCCGCTACCGGTTCCGCGGGCGGGAGGCGCTGTTCGGCATCTTCACGCTCGGCCTGCTGTTCCCGATCACGGTCGCGATCATCCCGCTGTTCCTCATGGTGCGGGACCTGCAGCTCGACAACTCCTTCTGGGGCGTCGCCCTGCCGCAGGCGGCCTTCGCGCTGCCCTTGACGATCGTGATCCTCCGCCCGTTCCTCGCGGCCCTGCCGACGGAGATCGAGGAGGCGGCGCTCATCGACGGCGCGACGCGCGTCGGCTTCTTCTGGCGGATCCTGCTGCCGCTCTCCGGTCCCGGACTCGTGACGGTCGGCGTCCTGGCGTTCGTCGCCTCGTGGAACGCGTACCTCCTCCCGCTGCTGATCCTCAACGACCCGGTGGCGAAGACGCTGCCGCTCGGCGTCGCCGACTTCTCCACCGAGCACGCCGCGGACACCGCCGGCGTGCTCGCGTTCACGTCGCTCGCGATGATCCCGGCTCTCGTGTTCTTCCTCGTGATGGAGCGCCGGATCGTCAACGGCCTCCAGGGTGCGGTCAAGGGCTGAGGGGCCAGGGGAGATGACGGAGCTGACGGACCTCGAGGTCGGCGCGCCCTCCGCCGGCGCCGCCGAGCGGATCGCTGCGCACCTGGCGCAGATGACGCTCGAGCAGAAGCTCGCCCAGCTGGTCGGCTACTGGGCCGACAGCGACGACGGCGTCGTCGCACCGATGCAGGGGGCGATGGGTGAGCTCGACGGCCTCCCGCACGCGACGCGGCACGGGCTCGGGCACCTGACCCGGGTCTACGGCACCCGGCCGGTGGCCGCCGTCGAGCGGCGGCGCTGGCTGCGCGAGGTCCAGCGCGACCTGGTCGCGCGCACCGGCGTCGGCGCGATCGTGCACGAGGAGTGCCTCACGGGGCTGGCCGCGTGGCGGGCGGCGTCCTTCCCGACGCCGCTGGCCTGGGGCGCGGCGTTCGATCCGGCGCTCGTGACCGAGATGGCCACGGCGATCGGTACCTCGATGCGCGAGCTGGGCGTCCACCAGGGCCTGGCGCCGGTGCTCGACGTCGTCCGCGACCCGCGGTGGGGGCGGGTCGAGGAGTGCCTCGGCGAGGACCCGTTCCTGGTCGGCACCCTCGGCACCGCCTACGTGCGCGGACTGCAGTCGGCCGGCGTGATCGCCACCCTCAAGCACTTCGTCGGGTACTCGGCGTCGACGGCGGGGCGCAACTTCGCGCCCGTGGCGGCCGGTCCGCGCGAGGTGGCGGACGTGCTGCTCGTCCCGTTCGAGATGGCCGTGCTCGACGGCGGCGCCCGCTCCGTCATGCACTCGTACGCGGAGATCGACGGCGTGCCCGTCGCCGCCGACCCCCGGCTGCTCACCGACCTGCTGCGCGAGCGGTGGGGCTTCGCGGGCACGCTCGTGGCCGACTACTTCGGGGTGGCGTTCCTCCACCGCCTCCACGGCGTCGCCGCCGACCTCGGCGAGGCCGCCGCCCTGGCCCTGGCGGCCGGGGTCGACGTCGAGCTGCCCACGGGCGACGCCTACCTAGAACCGCTCGCGGCGCGGGTGGAGGGCGGCCTCCTCGACGTGGCGCTCGTCGACCGCGCCGTCGAGCGGGTGCTGCGCCAGAAGGCCGAGCTCGGCCTGTTCGAGGCGCCGGCGGCCGACGAGCGCGACGATCCGGTCGACCTCGACCCGCCGGGCCACCGCAGGATCGCGGCACGCCTCGCCGAACGCTCGGCCGTGCTGCTCGCGAACGACGGGACGCTGCCGCTCGCTGCACCGGCGCGGGTCGCCGTCGTCGGGCCGAACGCGGACCGCGTCGAGGCGCTCTTCGGCTGCTACGCGTTCGTCAACCACGTGCTGCCGCACCATCGGGGCCTCGAGCTGGGCATCGACGTCCCGACCGTTCTCGAGGCGGTCCGCGCGCAGTGGCCGACGGCGCACGTCACCCACGTGCCGGGGTGCACGGTGGCGGGGAGCCTGCCCGACGACGCCGGCGGGCTCGGCGCAGCCGTGGCGGCGGCGAGCGACGCGGACGTGGCGATCGTCGTCGTCGGCGACTCGTCGGGCTTGTTCGGCCGCGGCACCGTCGGCGAGGGCTGCGACACCGACGACCTCGAGCTCCCCGGCGTGCAGCGCGTCCTGGTCGAGGCGGTCGTCGCGACAGGGACGCCGACGGTGCTCGTGCTGCTCACCGGCCGGCCGTACGCCGTCGGCTGGGCGCTCGAGGCGTGCGGCGCCGTCGTGCAGGCGTTCTTCCCCGGGGAGGAGGGCGCCGGCGCTCTCGCGAGGATCCTCTCCGGCGCCGTCATGCCGTCCGGGCGCCTCCCCGTGAGCTTGCCGCGATCGGCGGGTTCGCAGCCGGCCACGTACCTGCACCCGCCGCTCGGTGGCGACACGGAGGTCTCGAGCGTCCCGACGGCGCCCGCGCTGCCCTTCGGCTTCGGCCTGTCGTACACGACGTTCGCCCATGAGGACCTCACCACGCCCGCCGAGGTGCCGACGGACGGCGTCGTCGAGGCCCGCGTGCGCGTGGCCAACACCGGTGCGCGGAACGGCCAGGACGTCGTCCAGCTCTACGCGCGTGACCCCGTCGCCTCGGTGACCCGCCCGGTGGCGCAGCTCGTCGGGTTCGCGCGCGTGGAGCTGGAGCCGGGCGAGGAGGTCGAGGTCACCTTCCGGGTCCCGACGGCGCGGCTGGCCTTCTCGGACCGGGACCTGGTGCGCGTCGTCGAGCCCGGGGACGTCGAGCTCTGGGTGGGTGCCTCGTGCGCGGACAAGGAGACGACGGCGTCCGTGCGCCTCGTCGGCCCGGTGCACGTGGTCTCCCGGCGGGATGCGCGCGAGACGGGCGTCGTCGTCGGCGGTCGGGCGTAGGTTCTCTCCGGTGGGTGCCGCGCCGTGGCGGCGCGCGCCCGCCGGAGGGGAGACCCCGTGCCATGAATCCGCAGGCCCGCCGCGTGCAGGGCGTGTACCTCACGCTCATGCTCGGGAACACGCTGGCCGCGTCGTTCATCTGGGGCATCAACACGCTCTTCCTCCTCGACGCCGGCCTCACGAACTTCGAGGCGTTCGGCGCGAACGCGTTCTTCACCGTGGGCATGGTGCTGTTCGAGGTGCCCACCGGCGTCGTCGCCGACACGCGCGGCCGGCGGACGTCCTACCTGCTCGGCACCGTGACGCTCGCGGCGACGACGGCGCTGTACTACCTCATGTGGCAGGTGGGGGCGCCGTTCTGGGCGTGGGCGGTGGTCTCGGCGCTGCTCGGCCTCGGGTTCACGTTCTTCTCCGGGGCGGTCGAGGCCTGGCTCGTCGACGCGCTGCACCACACGGGCTACGACGGCGCCCTCGAGACGGTCTTCGGGCGCGGGGCGATGGTCTCGGGTGTGGCGATGCTCGGAGGCTCCGTCGCGGGTGGGGTGATCGCGCAGGCCACGTCGCTGGGCGTGCCGTTCCTGCTCCGCGTCGGCGTGCTGCTCGCGATGTTCGTCGTGGCCTACGCCCTGATGCGCGACCTGGGGTTCGCGCCCGAGCGGTCCGCCGGGCCGTGGCAGGAGGTCCGCGCCACCCTGTCGGCGTCGATCGAGCACGGGCTGCGCAACCCCCCGGTGCGGTGGATCATGCTGGCCGCCCCGTTCGCCTCCGGTGTCGGCTTCTACACGTTCTACGCGCTCCAGCCGTACCTCCTCGAGCTGTACGGCGACCCCGGCGCCTACTCGGTGGCCGGGCTCGCGGCGGCGGCGATCGCCGGCGCGCAGGTCCTGGGCGGGTACGCGGCGCCTCGCGTGCGCGCCCTGGTCCGCCGCCGCACCACGGTGCTCATCGCCGGCGCGGTGGTGACCGCCGTCATCCTGGCGCTCCTCGGCGTCACCGACGTGTTCTGGGTCGCCCTGGTGCTCCTCGTGCTCTGGGCCCTCATCGGGGCCGCGGAGATGCCGGTGCGGCAGGCCTACCTCAACGACCTCATCCCGTCGCGGCAACGGGCGACGGTGCTCTCGTTCGACTCGCTCATGGGGAGCAGCGGCGGCGTCGTCATCCAGCCCGCACTCGGGCGGGCCGCCGACCTGTACGGATACCCGACGTCGCTCGCGCTCGGGGCCATCGTGCAGGCGCTGTCCGTGCCGTTCCTGGTCGGGAGCCGGCGGGAGCGCGCTCCGGCCGACACGTCGGTCGCCGGGCCGACGCCGCCCGCCTGATCCGCCCCGGAGGCGCACCGCGCCCGAGTCTGGTGCGATGGCAGGCATGTCAGGGGCGACCGGGGCAGGGACGACGCAGGCAGAGGGACGAGGCTTCCTGCGACGCAAGCCGATCGAGGACGCGCTCGCGTCCGTCGACGACCCGGAGCGCTCGCTCAAACGGGACCTGACCGCCTGGGACCTGGCGGTGCTCGGCGTCGCCGTCGCCGTCGGTGCGGGGATCTTCTCCGTCGGGGCGAACGCGGCAGCGAACTACGCGGGACCCGCCGTCATCGTCTCGTTCCTCATCGCCTCGGTCGTGTGCGCGCTCGCCGTGATGTGCTACGCCGAGTTCGCCTCCACGATCCCGGTCGCGGGGTCCGCCTACACGTTCTCCTACACGACGATGGGGGAGTTCGTCGCGTGGATCATCGGCTGGGACCTCATCCTCGAGATGCTCCTCGCCGCCGCGGTGATCGCGAAGTTCTGGGGTGTCTACCTCGGCGACGCGTTCTCGCTCTTCGGGATCGACGTGCCCACCACCGTGCACGTGGGCAGCGTCGCGCTCGACTGGGGACCGGTGTTCATCGTCGCCGTCTTCACGGCCCTGCTCGCGATCGGCACCAAGCTCTCGACGCGCGTGAACTCGGTGTTCACGATCATCAAGGTCGGCATCACGCTGTTCGTCATCGTCGCCGGGTTCGCGTACGTCCGGCTGGAGAACTTCTCCCCGTTCGTCCCGCCCGCCGAGCCCGCGCCGGAGCGGTCGAACGTCGAGCAACCGCTGTTCGGGTTCCTCACGGGGCTCGAGCCCTCGATGTACGGGACGCTCGGGATCCTTGCCGGGGCCGCGCTCGTGTTCTTCGCGTTCATCGGGTTCGACGTGGTCGCGACGACGGCGGAGGAGACCCGGGAGCCGCAGCGCGCCATCCCGCGGGGCATCCTCGGCGGGCTCGCGATCGTGACGGTGCTGTACGTGCTCGTGACGCTGGTGGTCACCGGCATGGTGTCCTACCGGGAGCTCGCGGCGAGCGACTCCCCGTCGCTGACGACGGCGTTCATCCTCGTGGGCGCCGACTGGGCGGGGCGGGTGATCTCCGTCGGCATCCTCATCGGCCTGACGACGGTGATCATGGTGCTGCTGCTCGGACTCACCCGTGTCGTGTTCGCGATGAGCCGGGACGGCCTGCTCCCGCGCGGCGTCTCGCGCACCTCGCGGCGGTTCCACACGCCCGTGCGGCTGCAGATCGGCACCGGGATCGTCGTGGCGCTGATCGCCGGGCTCGCCCAGGTCGAGCTCCTCGAGGAGATGATCAACATCGGCACGCTGTCGGCGTTCGTGCTCGTCTCCTTCGGCATCCCGGTGCTGCGCCGGAGGCGGCCCGACCTCAAGCGGTCGTTCCGCGTCCCGTGGTCGCCGGTGCTGCCCATCGTGTCCGGCGTCGCCTGCCTGTGGCTGATGACGAACCTGACGACGCTGACGTGGCTGCGGTTCCTCGCGTGGCTCGCCCTCGGGGTCGCGATCTACCTCGGCTACTCCTACCGGCACAGCGTGCTGGCCCGGGCGGCGGCAGGCTCGGCGCCCGACCCGCCGAAGGACGACGCCGCTACTCCACCGGCGTAACCTCCCCGCCCGCCTCGCGGTGCATCCACGGCGTGTACGTCACGCCGACGAGCAGACCCTCGGGGCTCTGGACCCGCGCCGTCGTCTGGCCCCACGGCTCCTCGTGCGCCTCGGTGAGGACCCGCGCACCGGCTGCCCGCAGCTCGCCCACGGCCGCGGCGACGTCGTCCGCCGTCGCGACGTCGAGCTCCAGCCAGGCCTGGGGGACCGGGAGGTCGCTCGGCCAGTCGGTCGTGCCGAACGTCGCCTCCGCGGCCTGGGTGAGCGGCCAGCGCGCGAACGCCTTGACGCCGTCGAGGTCGTCGTTCGTGAAGTACCCGGGCACCGGCTCGTCGAACGGGATCCCGAGAGACTGCGCCCAGAAGCCCTCGGCGGCCGCCTCGTCGCGGGTGATCGGGCCGAATCCGGCGACGAACTGGATCTTCACGATGACTCCTCGCGGCTCGCGGCTTGTGGCTCGCACGCTAGTCCCGCGAGGGCGCGTCCGCGCAGCGGCCCCGGGCCGATCTACCGACCCGAGCGTGCGTACAGGCGGCCGAGGGTGACGCCGTCCGCCCCCCGGCGCCAGCCGCGGACGGCCCGCGCGGTCCCCCAGCCGGCCAGGCCCAGCGGGACGAGGCCGAGGACCACGATGAGGACCGGGCTCGTGACCGGCCAGCGCACGATCCCGATCGCGTACAGCACCGCCGTCGAGATCGCCCAGGCGCCGGCGGCCACGCCGCCCGACCAGCTGCCCATGCTGAACGTGAGCACGGCGTCGGAGATCCGGGTGCGCCGCACCGGCACGAGCCCCCGCGGGCCGGGCCGGCGCGTGAACGTCACGGCGTCGGTGGTGCCCCACGAGCGCGCGAGGGCGAGGGCGGCCAGCGCCACGCGGCCGAGCGCGGCAGCGGGGGCGGAGACGAGCGGCACGCAGATGATCCCGCCGAGCAGGGGAGCGACGAGGGAGAGCCCGATGGCGCCGATGACGGGTCGCTCGTAGACGTACACGCCGTCGGTCAGCTTCGTCTCGAGGAGCGTGAGCGGACCCGTGGCGAAGATGACGGGGATGAGGGCGCCGCCGGCGAACGACACCACGGCCACGGCGAGCCAGCCCACGAGCTGGCTGACGTACCAGCCCGGCCCCACGTCGAGCTCCTCCCGCCTGCCGACCGGGGTGGAGCGGCGCTTCTTGCCGGCCTTCCGTGGCTCCGAGTCGCCGTCGCCGGCGTACGACGAGATCGGCGAGACCGACCGCGCCGGACGATCCGGCGTGACCGGCGTCTCCGCGGCCTCGTTCCCGGTGGCGTCGGCGCCGTCCGCGTCGACGTACGGCAGGCCGCGTTCCTCGCGCCGGCTGCGCACGGCGAACCGGCCGCGGAGCGCACGCAGCCCCGACGTGCCCGCCCCGCCTGAGCGGCGGCTCCGCGCGCGGCGCCTGCGCGCGCCGTCGTCCTCGGTCACGAGAGGAGATGGTCGCACGTGCCCGACGCCGTGGCGGTCACGTCGCGGACGCGACGGCATCGCCGGCGCTTCGCACGAGTACCGTGCGGGCGACCCGAGGGAGCCCGCCGTGCCGACGTCCGACAGCGCCAGGACAGCGCCGGCGTTCTCGCGTGCGACGGCGCTGCTCGTCGCCGGCACGTTCTTCATGGAGATCCTCGACGGGACGATCCTCGCGCCGGCTGCGCCGGCGATCGCCGCGGATCTCGGCGTGCGCGCCGTCGACATCAACGTCGCGATGACGGCGTACCTCCTGACCCTCGCCGTGCTCATCCCCGCGAGCGGCTGGGTCGCCGACCGGTTCGGACCACGGCGCGTGTTCATGGTCGCCGTCGCGATCTTCACCGTCGCGTCCGTGGGGTGCGCGCTCGCGGAGTCGCTGCCGATGCTCGTCGCCGCCCGGGTGCTGCAGGGCGTCGGCGGCTCGCTCATGGTCCCCGTCGGCCGCCTCGTCGTGCTGCGGACCACCCCCAAGCACGACCTCGTCCGCGCCATCGCGTTCCTCACGTGGCCCGCACTCGTGGCGCCCGTCATCGCCCCGTTCGTGGGCGGTGTGCTCAGCACGTACGCGTCCTGGCAGTGGATCTTCCTCATCAACGTGCCGCTGGGCGCGCTCGCCCTGGTCCTGAGCCGGCGGATCCTGCCCGACGTGGCGGGGGAGCGCGGACTGCACCTCGACCTGACCGGCTTCGCGCTCGTCGCCGTCGCGACCCTCGCGCTGGTGACCGGGATGGAGCAGGTCGGCTCCGGCACCGCCGTCGGATGGCACGTCGCCGTGCTGCTCGCGGTGGCAGCGATCGTCGCGTTCCTGGCCGTGCGGCACCTGCTCCGGGCGCGGCGACCCCTGCTCGACCTGCGCATCCTGCGCATCGAGTCCTTCCGTGCGACGGCGGCCGGGGGCTCGGTCTACCGCCTCGTCATCACGGCGATCCCGTTCCTCCTGGCACTGTTCTTCCAGCTGGGGTTCGGCTGGACGGCGGCAGCGGCCGGAGCCGTGGTGGTGGCGCTGTTCGTCGGGAACGTCGCCATCAAGCCGACGACGACGCCGCTCATGCGCCGGTTCGGCATCCGGTCGGTGCTGCTCGCCTCGATCGCGGGCTCGATCGGGTGCCTCGTGGCCATCGCGTTCCTCGGGCCGACGACACCGACCTGGATCGTGCTCGCCGTGCTGTGCGCGAGCGGCGTCGCCCGCTCGATCGGCTTCACCGCTTACAACTCGCTCGCGTTCAGCGACGTCGACGCCGACGACCTGCGCGACGCGAACACGCTCAACGCGACGGTCCAGGAGCTCGGCTCCGGGCTCGGCATCGCCGTCGGCGCCCTGCTCGTGCGGCTCGGCGACGTGGCCGCGCAGGCCGGCTGGTTCGGCGGTGTGCTCGGCGGCCCCGCCGCCCCCTTCCGGATCGCGTTCCTCGCGCTCGCCGTCGTCATGCTGCTGCCGGCGGCCGAGGCGGTGGCGCTCCGCCGCACCGCCGGGTCGGGCGTCACCGGCGCGCGCTGACCAGGCCCTCGGAGTACGCGAAGATCACGAGTTGGACCCGGCTCGCCAGCCCGAGCTTCGCGAGCAGCGACCTGACGTGGCTCTTGACCGTCGCCTCGGACACGTCGAGCGCGGCACCGATCTCCCGGTTCGAGCTGCCCCGCGCGACGGCGAGGAGCACCTCGTGCTCGCGACGCGTGAGGCGAGCGGCGGCCGCGGCGCCCGGGAGGACGGGCGCGGCGTCGGCGAGCTCGACGTACCGCTCGATCACGCGCCGCGTGACGCTCGGGTCGAGCAGCGAGTCGCCGGCGTGCACGCGACGGACGGCGTCGACGAGCGCGTCCGGCCCGACGTCCTTGAGGAGGAAGCCGGCCGCGCCCGCACGGAGCGCGCCGTACACGTACGCGTCGTCGTCGAACGTGGTGAGCACGATCGTGCGCACGCCGGCCAGCTCGGGGTCGGCGGTGAGGCGCGCGGCCGCCTGGATGCCGTCGACGCGTGGCATGCGGACGTCCATGAGGACGACGTCCGGGCGCAGCTCGCGGGCCGCGGCGACGGCGGCCTCGCCGTCGTCCGCCTCGGCCACGACCGTGAGGTCGGGCTCGTTGTCGAGGATCATGCGCAGGCCGAGCCGGATCGTCGGCTGGTCGTCCGCCACGAGCAGCCGGATCGGGGTCTGCGGCTCCGCGCCGGTCACGACGCCGCCCCGCCGAGCCGCGCGTGCACGACCCAGCCGTCG
This sequence comes from Beutenbergia cavernae DSM 12333, assembly GCF_000023105.1. Taxonomy (NCBI): domain Bacteria; kingdom Bacillati; phylum Actinomycetota; class Actinomycetes; order Micrococcales; family Beutenbergiaceae; genus Beutenbergia; species Beutenbergia cavernae. The sequence continues at coordinate 3,011,650 of NC_012669.1, read as the reverse complement.
CCGTCAGGCCCCGCGGCGAACGAGCCGCCGAGCGCCTCGACGCGTTCGCGCATCCCCGCGATGCCGTGACCGCCCCCCTCGTCCGGGCCGGCGGGCCGAGCGGGGCCGGGGTCACGCACGGTGACGTCGACGTGAGTTCCGGCGTCGTCGACGACGACGACGCTCGTCTCGGCGCGGGAGTGCAGCAGCACGTTCGTGAGTCCCTCCTGGACGATGCGGACCACGGCGAGCTCGATCTCGGGCGCGAGGCTCCGCGGCTCGGCCGGCAGGGTGAGGTCGACCGTGTGCCCGGCGGCTCGCATGCGGTCGGCGGTGGCGACGACGGCGTGCAGCGACGGTGCCGGCACGGCGGGCGCCGGGGCGTCGTCGCGGAGGACCCGGACCACGGAGCGCATCGCGGTCAGGGCGGTGCCGCCCTCCTGCGCGATCCAGCGCACGGCCTCGGACGGTGCCGCGGGCTGGTGCGCCGCGACCCGGTCCGCCGCCTGCGCGCGGACCACGATCGCCGTGAGGTGGTGCGCGACGACGTCGTGCAGCTCGCGCGCGATCCGGGTGCGTTCCGCGGCGACCGCCTGACGTGCGCGCATCGCGTGCAGCGCGCGGAGCTCGGCGTTGCTCTCCCGCAGCGACTGCGTGGTGAGGTCGAGACGGCGGATGACGGTGCCGAGCACGGCAGAACCGCCCACGAGGGCGGCGAGCGTGACGACCTCCGAGGGGCTGCCGGAGAACCACGGCCGGCCGAACCAGGTGAGGCCGCCCGTCAGCGGGACGAATCCGCCGACGAAGAGCAGGGCGGCGGACGACGCGGCGCCCGTGATGGCGGCGAGCGCGGGCTGGACCGCGCCGGCGCGCGTGGCGGCGAACGCGACGACCATCAGGGGCAGCACCACGAAGTAGGACTGCAGGCCCGTGCGCTGGACGAGCGGGTAGCCCACCACGGTGATCCAGAACAGCGGCCCCGGCGCGACGCGCCGCAGGGCCAGGGCGACGACGATCCAGGCTCCGGTCCACCAGTACGCCGAGAGCCAGCGCGGGTTCCAGATCTCGCTCGTCGTCAGCAGGGCGATGGCCCCGAACCACACCGCCCCCGCGGCGAGCGCGATCCCGGCGTCCTCGAGGAGAGGGCTCCTGGGTCGGTCGCTGGCCACGTGTCGAGGCTAGGCTGCCGGCGCCGCTCACGCGTCGTCCGCAGGTGGGGTGCGCCGCACCGGGCCTCCGCCCAGGGGCGGAGACCGGAAGAGAACTCCGCCCTTCGGACGGTGCCCGATCTCGGGTCCCGGGCCGACGACGCGGGGCGCGCTCTCCGGCGACGCTCGATGCCATGACACACCTCCGCTCGACCCCGCCCGCCCCTCCGGAGCCTCGCCGCCCTGCCCGCTCGTCCGGCCGGGATCTCTCGGGACGGCCGCGGGTCGCCCGGTCGCGCGCCACCGCGCGGCGTCGCCGCGGCCTCGTCGCCACCGTGCTCGCCGCGGTGCTGGTGGCCGGCGCGTTCGGGGCCGCGCGGCTCCTCGCGCCGGGCACGGAGCCGACCGAATGGTCGCCGGCCGCCGAGCCCACGGACCGGTCCCCGGTCGCGGATCAGCCCGACCGGCCCCCGGCGTCGACCGGCGGCGAAGCCGCGACCGGCCTGGACCCGGAGCTGGAGCGTCGGTTCGAGCTGGCGCAGGCCGCGGCCGCCGAGGACGGCGTCCCGCTGACCCTGACGTCGGGCTGGCGGACCGCCGAGGAGCAGCAGGCGCTCGTGGACGACGCCGTCCGCCGCTACGGCTCGGTGGACGAGGCGCACCGGTGGGTGCTCCCGCCCGACACCTCGGAGCACGTGGCCGGCGCCGCGATCGACGTCGGCCCGACGGACGGCGCGCTCTGGCTCGGGGAGCACGGGTGGGAGTTCGGGCTCTGCCGCACCTACGCGAACGAGGTGTGGCACTTCGAGGCGACGATCGAACCCGGCGGCACCTGCGGCGAGATGTTCGCCGATGCGTCGCACGGCTGGGACTGACGTCGCGGCACGAGAATGGTCCCGTGCGCGAGCCGAGCCAGTGGGAACAGATCACCGCCGCCAACCCGAACCACTCGACCTGGTACGTGGAGCGGTTCCGTGCGATGGCGGCCCAGGGCGCCGACCTGGACGGCGAGGCGCGGCTCGCCGACGCGATGGTGCCGCGCGGTGCACGGATCCTCGACGCCGGGTGCGGGCCGGGGCGGGTGGGCGCGGCGCTGGCGTCGCGGGGGCACACGGTGGTCGGCGTGGACGTCGACCCGGTGCTCGTGGAGGCGGCCCGGGCCGACCATCCCGGCCCGACGTGGCTGGTCGGCGATCTCGCGGAACTCGACCTCCCGTCCCGCGACATCCCTGAGCCGTTCGACCTGGTGGTGTGCGCCGGGAACGTCATGACGTTCCTCGCGCCCGGATCGGAGGCCGAGGTGCTGCGCCGGTTCCGGGCGCACCTCGCGCCCGGCGGCCGCGCGGTGGTCGGCTTCGGTGCCGGCCGCGGGTATCCCTTCGAGCGGTTCGACGCGGACGTCGGCGCGGCCGGACTCGCCATCGACGTCCGGCTCGCGACATGGGACCTGCGCCCGTTCACCGCGTCCGGGGACTTCCTGGTGGCGGTGCTCAGCGCGGCGTAGGTTCGCGGGTATGAGCACCGACACGCCGACGCCGACAGAACCCCTGCGAGCGCTGCGCGAGGACTGGGAGCGAGCCCTCGCCGTCGTCGCCCACCCCGACGACATGGAGTTCGGGGGCTCCGCCGCGGTGTCGCGGTGGACGCGCCAGGGCAAGCAGGTGGCCTATCTCCTCCTGACGAGCGGTGAGGCCGGGATCGACGGGATGCACCCGGACGAGGCGCGGGTCGTGCGGGAGGCGGAGCAGCGGGCGTCGTGCGCCGTCGTGGGCGTGAGCGACGTCGAGTTCGCCGGGCTGGACGACGGCGTCCTGGAGTACGGGCTCCCGATGCGGCGGGTGATCGCCGAGGCGGTCCGCCGGCACCGGCCGGACATCGTCATCACCGGCAACTTCCACGACTCCTGGGGCCCCGGTTCGGCACCGAACCAGGCCGACCACATCGCGACCGGACGGGCGGTGCTGGACGCCGTCCGGGACGCGGGCAACCGGTGGGTCTTCCACGACCAGCTCACGGACGGGCTCGAGCCGTGGGGTGGCGTGAGCGAGGTGTGGGTGGCGGCGTCGCCGTTCTCCCGGCACGGCGTGGACGTGACCGAGACGTTCGACGACGGCGTCGCGTCCCTCGCGGAGCATCGCGCCTACATCGAGGGGCTGGGCTGGGCGGACTTCGACCCGGAGGAGTTCCTCGGGGGGTTCGCGCGGGCAGCGGGGGAGCGCCTCGGCGTGGGCTACGCGGTCGCGTTCGAGCGTGTCTCCCTGGCGTGGGGCGACGCCGAGGACTGACGGCAACCCCTGGACGCGCGTCCGGGCCAAGTGATTAGATCACCTGGTGACTATCCCGGCGGCGCGCATGGACCCGGTCGTGCGGAAGGACCTGTCGGCGGAGCTGGCCGACCGCGTCGTCCGGCTCATCGCCGAGCGCGGACTCCAGGTCGGCGAGTCCATCGACTCCGTGCGGACCCTCGCCACACGGTTCGAGGTGGCCGTGCCCACGGTTCGTGAGGCGCTGCGCCGCCTCGAGGGGCTCGGCATCCTGGAGTTCCGGCACGGGTCCGGCATCTACGTCGGTCCCAACGCGGGCCGGATGGTCCTCGCCAACACGATGAACCCGCCGGCCGACGTCGACCAGCTCGTCGAGCTGCTCGAGGCGCGGCTCGTCATCGAGCCCGGGATCGCGGAGCTCGCCGCGCGGGCGCACGACGCGCCGGCCCTGCAGCTCGTCGAGGAGACGCTCGCCGAGGCGGAGCGCTGCCTCGAGACCGGGGCGGCGAACCTGTGGCACGTCAACATGGATCTCCACCGCGCCATCGCCCGCGCGACGGGCAACGCCGTCCTCGGCGACACGATGGACACGCTCGCCGAGGTCCACGGTGACGACCAGCGGCAGATCCTGCGACTCCACGGCGACCCGCGGGCGGACTTCGACGAGCACCGCGCGATCGTCGACCTCATCGCCGCCGGTGACGGCGCGGGTGCGCGCGACGCGATGCACACGCACCTCGAGGACGTCGTCCGCATCATCCGCTCGACCCGCACGGGAGGTGACGCGACCTGATCGCCCGGCGTGCCGCGCGACGCGCACGCCCTGCCGGCCGAGCCGGCGGTCCGATCCAGACGCACCTGCCTGCGCGGGACGGTGTCCCGCGGCCGACGCACGCCATCGAAGGAGATGACCGATGCCGAACGGAACCACGCGGCGCCGCACCCTCGCCCTGATCTCGCTGACCGCCGCGCTCGCGGCGACCTGCACCGTCGTCGGCCCCGCCGGTGCCGGCGAACGACCCGGCGGAGGTGGCCACGAGCGCCGGTGCAGCCTGTCCGACGCCGAGTTCACCACGAGGGCAGAGCCGGCCACGGGCTACGACGAGGCCGTCGCCGAGTACGGCAACTCCGGCGAGGGGTGGACCGGGGGCGACTCGACCTACTCGATCCCGCTGCGCGACGGGCGCACCGCGTGGATCTTCTCCGACACGTTCCTGGGCCCGGTGAACGACGACGGGTCGCGTCCGCTCGACGCGCCGTTCCTCAACAACAGCGTCGTGGTGCAGGATCGTCGTGGCGACCTCACCACGTTCCACGGCGGCACGCCCGAGGAGCCGGCCGCGATCATCCCGCCGGACGAGCCGAACCACTGGTACTGGCTCGGCGACGGCGTCGAGACCCGACGCGGCGAGATCCAGGTCGTCGCCCTGAAGTTCTGGTACGGCGGCGGCGGCGCCTTCGACTTCGGCTGGGACTCGACGTACCTCGCGACCCTGGATCCGGAGACGTTCGACCTGGTCTCGCTCGAGCCGCTCCCGTCGAGCGCCGGGATCCAGTGGGCCAGCTGGATCGAGCCCGCCGTTAGGTACACCTACGTGTACGGCGTCGAGGACCTCGGTGCGTCGAAGTACATGCACCTCGCTCGCGTGCGCGGCTCCGGCCTCTCGGGAACGTGGGAGTACTGGACCGGGTCCGGCTGGTCGCGTCAGGAGTCCGCGAGCGCACGGATCATGGACGGCGTCGCGAACGAGTACTCGGTGGCCCGGTTCCGCGACGGCTACCTCATGGTCACCCAGGACACGCACGAGGCGTTCAGCGCGCGCATCGTCGGATACGTGGCGTGCTCGCCGACGGGGCCGTTCCGCGAGATCGGCACGCTGTACACGATGCCGGAGGTCGGCCCGCTGGGGAGCTACGGCAACCCGAACATCTTCGGCTACAACGCGCACGAGCACCCCGAGCTGCGCCACGCGGACCGCACGATCCTCACGTACAACGTCAACAGCTTCGTCTCCGCCGAGCTGTACGAGGACGTGACGATCTACCGCCCGCGGTTCGTGGAGCTCGAGATCGACGTCGACCGGTGAGGCCGGTGGGCTCGACAAGTCGACCCAGGATTGATTAGATCACTAGATCAGTACGCGACGTCTACAGGCTCGGCGGAACGCCGGGTGCATCCGACTCACATCGAGGTGACGCATGCGCAAGACCACAGCAGCCGTGGCCGCGACGACGGCGACGCTGGCGCTCGCCCTCGCCGCCTGCTCCGGCGGTGGAGGGAACGAGGGCGGGACCGGCGACGACGGCGGCGAGGCACCCGCCGGGCCGATCGCGTTCTACACGGACAAGGCGGCGTGGGAGCCGAGCTTCGACGCCATGAACGAGGCGTCCGGCGACCTCACGCTCGAGTTCACCGGCTACTCCGACGCGGCGGCGTACGACGCGTTCATCAAGCAGGCGTTCCGCACGGACGCCCCGCCGGCCCTGTTCACCTGGCACACGGGCGACTCGCTCGCGGAGCTGGTCGAGGAGGGCCTGGTCGCCGAGACCACGGAGCTGTGGGACGCCGCGATCGAGAACGGCGACGTGCCCGAGGACCTGGCCGCCGACTACACCTACGACGGCAAGCAGTACTGCGTGCCGCTCAACATCGCCTACTGGGTCATGTACTACAACAAGGCGATCTTCGAGGAGAACGGGATCGAGGTGCCGACCACCTGGGACGAGCTCATCGCCGCCGCCGACACGCTGGTGGCCGCGGGCGTCATCCCGTTCCACCAGATGAACATCATCTTCGAGTTCGTGTGGTTCCAGGCGAACCTGCTCGGTCTCGACCCGGAGGCGTACCAGGGCCTGTCGACCGGCGACACGTCCTACACCGACCCCGTCGTGGTCGAGGCCATGGAGAACTGGCAGTCGATGATGGCGGACGGCTACTTCATCGACCCGGGCGTGCAGACGGACCCGCAGACGCTGCTGTCCACCGGTGAGGTGGCCATGGCGTACTTCGGCACGTTCTTCACGGGCCAGCTCACCGCCATCGACCAGGTCTCCGGCGAGGACTACGGCATCTTCCCGATGCCCAGCGTGGACGACGGCGTCGGGCCGCAGATGGTGGTCGAGACCGGTCCGCTCTGCGCGGCCGCCGCAGGACCCGACGTCGATGCCGCGCTCGACTACAGCGCGTGGTGGATGACGGCGGACGCCCAGCAGGCCTGGGCCGACGAGCGCGGCGAGATCAGCTTCAACCCGGCCGTCACGATCGAGGACCCGGAGCTGTCCGCCATCACGGACGCCGTCGGCGCCGGCGACTTCCAGCTCCAGCAGCGCTACCTCGAGGCCACGCCGGCACCGATCTACACCGTGTCGGCGAGCGTGTTCGGCGACTTCGTCACGAACTACCCCGACGACGTCATGCCGGCGCTCGAGCAGATCCAGGCCGAGGCGGACTCCTACTGGGCGAGCGAGTGACGACCGCCGGCCAGTAGCGCTCGCGCGGCGGGCCGGTTCGTCCGGCCCGCCGCGCCCGACCCGAGGAGTCGACGTTGACCCAGCTCACCCGCCGACCACGCGCCGGCGGCCACTCGTACCGGTGGCAGGCGCGAGGGTTCATCCTGCCGGCGCTCGTCGTGGTGACCGTCGTGCTGTACCTGCCGTTCGTGTGGACGACGTGGATCAGCTTCACGGAGTACAGCGGGCTCGGCACGCCGGAGCCGATCGGCTTCGCGAACTATCCGGCGATGTTCGCGGACCCGAACTTCCTCGTCTCGCTGCGGAACACGCTGCTGTGGGTGGTCGGGACGATCGCGCTGCCCGTCGGCCTCGGCCTGCTCATCGCCGTGCTCGTGCACGGGCTGCCCGGCAGCTTCTGGTTCAAGCTGCCGTTCCTGCTGCCGTACGCGATCTCGGGCATCGCCGTCGGGGTCATCTGGACGTTCATCCTGCAGACGGGCGGCGCGCTCAGCGAGGCGCTGGCGTTCCTCCACCTCCCCGGCTCGGAGCTGCGCTGGCTGCTCGACGCTCCGCTCAACACGATCGTCATGATCCTGGCCTCCACCTGGCAAGGCGCCGGGGTGAACGCGCTGCTGTTCGGCATCGGGCTGCAGTCGATCCCGAAGGAGCCGATCGAGGCGGCCCGCGTCGACGGCGCGTCCGGCTGGCGCATGTTCCGCTCGATGACCTGGCCGATGCTCGCCCCGCTGACGACGGTCGTCGTCGGCCTGGCGATCGTCGGCAGCCTCAAGACGTTCGACATCGTCTGGGGCATGACGAAGGGTGGGCCGGGCCGCGTGTCCGAGACGCTCGCGCTGACGATGTACCAGGAGACGTTCCTCGCGAACGACTACGGGCTGGGCGCCGCCGTCGCCGTCTTCCTCACCGTCGTCACGGTGATCGCCTCCGTGCTCTACCTGCGCCGGCAGCTGTCCGAGGACAAGGTGGTGTGACGATGGCAGCCTCCGTCTCGCAGGGCTCCACCGCCTCGCTGTGGGTCCGCCGCATCGTCCTCGTCGTGCTCGGGCTGATCTGGCTCGTCCCCGTCTACCTGTTCCTCGCCAACGCCGCGAAGACGACGGAGTCCTACGGCATCTCCTCGGTCTGGGCGCCCGAGGGGATCGCCGGCCTGTGGTCGAACATCGCCGACGCCTGGGACCGGGGGCGCCTCTCGAGGGGCTTCCTGAGCACCGCCGTCTACGCGCTCGTCGCCCCGCTCCTGGCCGTCGTCGTCGGCGCCGCGGCCGGCTTCGCGATCGTGGCGCTGCGGCTGCGCCACGGGTTCGTCTGGTTCGTCGTCATCTTCGCGTCCACGATCTTCCCGCTGCAGATGATCCTCATGCCGCTGTTCCTCGGGTACGCGGAGACCGGCCTGTACGACAGCCGCCAGGGCATGATCCTCGTCTACACGGCGATCAGCGTGCCGTTCGCGGCGTTCGTGATGCGGAACTTCTTCTCCGGCATCGCGCACCAGGTGTTCGAGGCGGCCGTCGTGGACGGCGCGGGGACGTGGCGGATCTTCTGGCGGATCTACCTCCCGATGTCGATGAGCGCCCTGGTCGCCGTGTACATCCTGCAGGCCACGCTCATCTGGAACGACCTGCTGCTCGGTCTCACGCTCGCGCAGTCCGAGACGACACGGCCGCTCATGCCGGCGCTGTCGGCCATGCAGAGCACGTACGGCGGCTCGACGATGCCCACGGTGCTCGCGGGCGGCCTGCTGGTCTCGATCCCGACGGTCGCCCTGTTCCTGCTGACGCAGCGCGTGTTCTCCCGCGGGCTGTCGCTCGGCCAGTTCTGATGACTCCTCCGACGAATCGAGGACCCGACATGACCGACCCGCGCGCGCTCGAGCGCCGCGTCGTGCTCGTGACCGGAGCGGGCGCCGGGATCGGCCGCGGGGTCGCCGAGCTGCTGCTCGCCCGCGGCGCCCGCGTGGTGGCCGTCGACCGGGACCCCGACGCTCTCGCGACCCTCGCCGGCACCGGAGCGGACGGCGACCGGGTGGCTCACGCACTCGCGGACGTGCGCGTCGACGGCGCGCTGCGCCGGGCGTTCGCCGTCGCCGACGAGCGGTTCGGCGGCCTCGACGGACTCGTGTGCGCCGCCGGGATCCAGCGTTACGGCACCGTCGACGCCACGGACGCCGCGACGTACGCGGAGGTGATGGACGTCAACCTCGGCGGAGCGTTCCGGGCGTCGGCGCTGGCCGTCCCGCGCCTGCGCGAGCGCGGCGGCGGCGCGATCGTCCTCGTCTCCTCCGTGCAGGCGTACGTCGCGCAGACCGGCGTCGCCGCGTACGCCGCCGGCAAGGGCGCGCTGCTGTCGCTCACCCGGGCGATGGCCGTCGATCACGCCCGCGACGGCATCCGGGTCAACGCGGTCTGCCCGGGCTCGGTGGACACGCCGATGCTGCGCTGGGCCGCGGATCTCGTACGGGGCGAGCGCAGCGTGGACGACGTCGTGGCCGAGTGGGGCCGGGCGCACCCGCTGGGCCGGGTGGCGCGCCCGGACGAGGTAGCCGAGGTCGTCGCGTTCCTGCTGAGCGACGCCGCGTCGTTCGTCACCGGTGCCGACCTCAAGGTCGACGGCGGGCTGACGGCGGGCAACGCCGTCGTCCTCGAGGGGGAGTCGTGAGCAGCCCGCGGATCGCCGACGTCCGCGCGACCACCGTGACGGTGCCCCTGGCGGCGCCGCTGCGGCACAGCAACGGCGCGCACTGGGGTCGGTTCGTACGGACGATCGTCGAGGTCACCACGGACTCCGGGATCGTCGGGGTCGGCGAGATGGGCGGTGGGGGCCAGAGCGCCGAGGCCGCGATCGCCGCGCTGCGCGAGTACCTCGTGGGGCACGAGGTGGCGCGCACCGAGGCGCTGCGCTTCATGATCGCGAACCCGACGGCGAGCCTGTACAACAACCGCACCCAGCTGCTCGCGGCCATCGAGTTCGCGTGCCTCGACGCGCTCGGCAAGCACGCCGGGCTGCCCGTGCACGACCTGCTCGGCGGCCGCGTCCGCGACGAGGTGGAGTTCGCCTCCTACCTCTTCTTCCGGTACCCGGGGCCGGACGGGACCGGGGAGGTGCGCACTCCCGAGCAGCTCGTCGCGCACGCGCGCGACCTGCGCGAGCGTCACGGGTTCCGCGTGCACAAGCTCAAGGGAGGGGTCTTCCCGCCCGACTACGAGCTCGCCTGCTACCGGGCGCTCGCCGAGGAGTTCCCGGACGACCGGTTCCGGTACGACCCCAACGGCGCGCTGGGGGTCGAGGAGGCGGTGCGGTTCGCGAAGGCCGTCGAGGACCTGCCGAACGACTACCTCGAGGACCCCACCTGGGGGCTCAACGGACTGCGCCGGGTCCGGGAGAAGACCACGCTGCCGATCGCGACGAACACCGTCGTCGTCAACTTCGAGCAGCTCGCGACGAACGTGCGGGACGCCGCCGTCGACGTCGTGCTCCTCGACACGACGTTCTGGGGCGGCATCCGGCCGTGCCTGCGGGCGGCGGCCGTGTGCGAGACCGTGCAGACCTCCGTCGCCGTGCACTCCTCGGGCGAGCTCGGCATCCAGCTCGCCACGATGCTCCACCTGGGGGCCGTGCTGCCGAACCTCGTCTTCGCGGCCGACGCGCACTACCACGAGCTCGTCGACGACGTGATCGTCGGGGGGAAGGTGCCGTACGTCGGCGGGCGGATCGCCGTGCCCGACGCACCCGGGCTCGGCGTGGAGCTCGACGAGGACAAGGTCGCGGAGTACGCGGCGCTGTACCGCGAGCTCGGCCCGTACGCGTACGACCGTGACCCCGGCCGGCCGGACTGGTACCCGCTGCTGCCGAACACCGAGTTCGCCGACCCGGACGACGACGGCGTTCCCGAGGCGCTCGGGTACGCGCGGGCGCGCTGAGGCGCGCCCCGTTCCTCACCCACCACCTGAGCCGAGAGGGCGGCCCCGATGCCCGCTGACACCCCCACGATCCCGACGTGTGCCGCACTGGCGAGCGCCGTCGTCGTCGACGCCTACGACGACATGGTCAACCCGCCCGGGCTGACCAACCACGTCGTGACCGCCCAGGTCGACCACGACGTCGTCGCCGTGCGCAGCGTGCACGCGCCGCCGCTCGTCGGTGGGGACCGGATCACCGGCCAGCTGTTCGTCGAGGGCCGGCTCGCGCGCTCGTACGGCGGCGCCGTGGCCACGCAGTGGCGGCCCGACCGGGTCGAGCGCCGCACGAGCGTGGCGGGGTACGAGATCGCGACGACCACGGTGTGCCCGCCCGGCGCGAACGGCGTCGTCGTCCACGTCCGCGTGGAGTCCGAGCACCCGATGGTCGAGCTCGGCTTCTGGCTGGACTCGGCGGTGACGCGCGCGCAGGCGTGGCGCAACGCGGAGACGCCGACCACGCCGAACACGCTCGCCTTCGCCCCGGGCCGCGAGGGCACCGTCGTGGTGGGTGCGCCTCAGGACGGGGCGGCCGTGTGCGTGCAGGGTGTGGACGTGCCGTCGGGAACGGTGATCGTCGGCGAGCCGCGGCTGCTCCAGGTCGAGCTCACGCTCACGGGCGGCTCGGCGGAGCTGACGTTCGCCGTCGTTCTCGGGACCGACGCGGAGGCGGCGGTCACGGAGCTCGACGCGCTGCTCGCCGCGCCCGAGCTGGCCGTCGCGGCGTCGGAGCGTGAGTGGAACCGGGAGCTCGCGGCGCTGTTCGACGACGACGACGAGACGTTCGCCGGCAGCCTCCCCGTGCTGCACACGGACGACGACGCGTTGCGCACCCTGTACTGGTGGGGCGCCATGGGGGTGCTGTGGTTCCGCCGGACCAACCCCGCCAGCGTGCTCGGCACGACGTACGACACGCTCATGCCCCGGTACTGGGTCACGACGACGTTCCTGTGGGACTACTCGCTCAGCTCGCACGTGCACGCGCAGCTCGAGCCGGACGTCATGAAGCGGCACATCCGGCACTGGGTGAGCCTCGACCTGGACAAGCACTTCGGGACGGAGTGGCTGACGGGCGGGCCGGTGGGCTACTGGTACTCCGTCAACCACTACGCGATGACGCGGCTCGTGCGCGACTACGTGGCGTTCACGGGCGACGTGGCGTTCCTCGACGAGGTGGTGGCGACGGCGGACGGCGGCGAACGCCGGATGGGCGACCACGTGCGCGAGTGGGCCCGCGCGTGGCACCGGCTGCGCGGGGCCTCCGGGCTGGCCGACTACGGCGAGATCGACAACCTGCTCGAGTGCGTGAGCACGTACACGCACGAGGTCGCGAGCCTCAACGCCGCCAACGTGTGGTGCCTGCGCACGGCGGCCGACGTCGCCGACCTCGAGGGGGACTCCGACGGCGCGGCGCGGCTGCGCGGGGAGGCGGAGGATCTCGTCGCGCTGGTGCTCGGGCGCTACGTCGACGGAGCCGGCTACTTCCTCACGGGGCGCAGCGACGGCTCGGAGGTGCCGACGCGCCACTGCTACGACTTCGCGACGGTGGGGACGACGATCGCCGCGGACCTGCCCGAGCACGTGCGCGACGAGATGGTGGCCTTCTTCGTGCGGGAGCTGCGGACGCCGTCGTGGATGCGAGCGCTCTCGCCCTGGGACCCGGACGCCGCCTACTCGCTGCGCGCGGACCACCAGTGGAACGGGGCGTACCCGGCGTGGCCGGCGGACAGCGCCCGGGCCGCGATCGCGCTCGGCCACCCCGAGGCGGTGCTGGAGTGGCTGCCCGGCCTGGCGCGGACGGCGAACCAGGGCCCGCCGGGGCAGGCGCACTTCGTGGAGGAGGCCGCCGAGCCGGTGGACGGCGGCGCGCGCAAGACGCCGCCGCAGTTCCCGTACCTCATCGACTGGGCCTGTTCGTCGGCCGGATCCTGGGTCGAGCTCGTAGTGGGCGCGCTGTTCGGGGTCGAGGTGGGGCTCGACGGCTCCGTCACGGCGAGCGGACCCGTGCCCGGGCTCGATCCGGGCGCGCGCCTGACGGGGCTGCGCGTGGCGGGGCGGACGTACGACGTCGACGCGAGCGGCCTCGTCGCGCGCTGAGCGGCCTGCCCCCCGGGGTGCTCAGGGCGACTCGCGCAGCGCTGCGGCGAGCTCTCGCCGGGAGCCGATCCCGAGCTTCGTGTAGACGTGGCGGAGGTGGTACTCGACGGTCTTCGGACTGAGGAAGAGGGCACCCGCGGCCTCGCGGGTCGTCCTCCCGTCGGCCAGGAGCAGCGCGATCTGCAGCTCGCGCGGCGTCAGCTCCGTGACCGGGCCGGCCTCGCGGCGGCGCACGCTCAGGCCGGTCGCGTTCAGCTCGGCCGTGGCGATGTCCGCCCATGCCGCGGCACCCAGGCGATGGAACGTCTCCAGCGCCTCGCGGAGGTGGACCCTGGCGTCGACGCTGCGACGCGCGCGGCGGAGCCGTTCGCCGTACACGAGGTGCGTGCGGGCCACCTCGAACACGTCGAGCGTGCCGGCGTGCAGCTCCAGCGCCTGGGCGAACGGGCCGTCGACGTCGTCGACGGGAGCGAGCAGGCCACGCACGCGAGCGGCGCGTGCGAGCGACCAGGGCTGCCCCTTGCGCTCCGCCTGCTCGAGGTACGGCACGGCGAAGGGGAGTGCCTCGTCGGACCGGCCGCCGCGACACAGCGCCTCCACGAGCTCCGGGACGGGGGAGAGGTCGACGTCGGCGACCCCGAGGTCCTCCAGCCACGCCGTGACGCCGGCGAACTCCTCGATCGCCGTGGTCACCTCGCCGGCGCCGAGGTGCAGCTCCGCCACGGCGAACCGGATCCACGCCTCACCCATCCGGACGTCGTCAGCGGCGTCGAGCTGCCGTGCCTGGTCGACGGCAGCCAGACACTCGGCGGTCCGCCCTTGGCGCGCCATGACCCACGCGAGCCCGGCGAGCGACGCCGCGAGCTCCGTGACCTGGCCGAACTCGCGGGCGAGCGAGATCGCCTCCCCGTAGCCGGCCGCGGCCTGCTGCCAGCGGTCGGTCGTCGCGTCGTCCCTGGCCACGTGGTGCAGGAGGTGCGGGAGGGTACCGACGGCGCCCGCCGCGCGGCCCTGCTCGAGCGCGTCCGCGACGAGCGACCGGGCTGCTCCGCTCTCGCGGAGGAACAGCGAGCCGATCACGTCCCATCCCGGCGGGACGTCACGCGTCGGCAACGTCGCCAGGAGCTGGACGCCGCGGCGGATCGGTGCGATGCCCCCTCCGCCGGCGAGGATCCTGGCCATCCCGACGGCGACGGATGCGACGGCGACCGCCGACGCGTCGTCGTCCGTCTCGCCGGCCGCCAGGAGGCGCTCGATCGCGTCGGCGGCTCGCACCGCGCCCGGGACGTCCAGGAGGTAGAGGCACGCGTCCACCGCTTCCGCGTACATCCGCAGCGCGAGGCCGGGGGCGGCGTCGGCAGCCTCGGCGCCGCCGGCGGTGAGTACGTCGCGGGCGTCGCGGAGGTGCCCGCCACGCGCGGCAGCCGTCCCTTCGACGAGCCGGGCACGGGCCGCGACGTGGGGTGAGGGATCGTGGCGGAGAGCCTGATCGAGCAGCACGAGGGCGTTGGCGTCCTCACCGGCCGACGCGGCGGCGTCGCCGGCGGCCAGGAAGCGGCGTGCGCGCACCGTCTCGGACGTCGAGAGGTGTGCTGCGCGCTCGTGGGCGGTGGCCGCGACGGCGTGGGCGCCGCGGCGCGCGGCGCGGCGCCCGACGGCCTCGACCTCGTCCGCGACGGCGGCGTCGGGCCCGAGCGCGGCTGCGGACCGGTGCCAGGCCCGGCGGTCCGCGTCTCCCGCCGGGAGCACGTCGGCGACGATGCGGTGGGTGCGGCGCCGGTCTTCCGTGCTCGCGGCGGCGTAGACGGCGGAGCGCACGAGCGGGTGCGAGAAGGCGACGCGTGCGCTCGTGACGGTGAGCAGGCCGAGGTGCTCCGCCCGTTCGAGGGCATGCAGGTCGAGCGCGTCGGCGGCGCAGGCCCGGGCCACCACGGCGAGGTCGCCGGCGGCGACGGCCGCCGCCAGGAGCACGGCCACGTCCTGCGGGGCCAGCCTCGACAGGCGCTCACCGAACGCCTCGGCGAGCACCTGGGGCACGAGCGGCGGGGCATCGGGAACCGGCCCGATGAGGCGCCCGGGATCCCGGACGAGCTCGCGCACCGCCAGCGGGTTGCCCTCGGCGAGCTCGAGCACGAGTCGTCGCTGGTGAGGGTCCAGACCGGCGGGCGCCGCGGCCTCGGCGAGCAGCTCCGCGGCGTCCGGGGCGAGCGGCGCGAGCGTGCGTCGGTGCGGCGTCGCGGAGGACCACGGCGCCGCATCTGGATCGCGGACCGCGACGAGCACGAGCACGGCGTCGGCCAGCAGACGCCGGCACGTGAAGGCGATCGCCTCCGCCGACGGACGATCCAGCAGCAGCGCGTCGTCGACGACCCCGAGCACCGGGCGTCGTTCCGCCAGCGACGCGACGAGCGTCAGCACCCCGGCGGAGACCGCGAACCGGTCGACCTCGTCGCCGTCGCGCAGAGCCAGGGCGGTGGCCAGCGCCGTGGCCTGCGGGTGCGGCAGGTCCTCGATCCGGTCGGTGACCGGCCGGAGCAGCTCGGCGAGCCCGGCGAACGGGAGGTCGCGCTCCGCTTCCGTGCCCGTGACCCGCAGCACCTGGAACCCCTCGGCACGGGCCACGGCGTCGTCGAGCAGGGCGCTCTTGCCGATCCCGGCGTCGCCGGTCACCACGAGCGCGCCGCCCGAGCCCAACCGGGCAGCGGCGATCAGCGCGTCGATGGCGCGCTGGTCGTCCTCCCGCCCCAGCAACATGGCGGATCGAGTCTAGGAGCGCCGTGGCCCCGGTACCCGGGCAGCGCGGGCATCGATCGCCTCGCGCACGACTAGGGGGGTCCCCGGATGCCCTCCGTGACGAGCGCGGCGGATTCTCGTCGAGCAGCCGGCGAATCGGTCGCCGGTCGCGCCCGAGAGGAACCGCCATGACCACCACCGACACCGCCGTCATCGACGAGGGCAAGCTGATGAGCTTCGTGTTCCGGGCCGTCGACGAGGTCGGCGCCACCCTGAACTGTGCGCTCGTCGTCATGGGTGACCGCCTCGGCTACTACCGCGCGCTGGCCGACTACGGCCCGCTCGCGGCACCGGAGCTCGCCGCGCGCACGGAGACCGGCGAGAAGTATGCGCGCGAGTGGCTCAACGCGCAGGCGGCCGGCGGCTTCGTGACCTACGACAGCGCGACGGGTGAGTACACGCTGCCGCCCGAGCACGCGATCGCCCTCGCCGACGAGTCGTCGCCCGCGTTCCTGCCCGGCTTCTTCCAGATCGCGTTCGGCACGGTGAGCGATGCGAGCCGGATCTTCGAGCTCGCGCGCGACGGAGACGGGCTGGCCTGGGGAGACCACAGCACCGACGTCCACGTGGGGTGCGAGCGGTTCTTCCGGCCGGGCTACGTCGCCAATCTCGTGAGCTCCTGGCTCCCCGCGCTCGACGGCGTGGTCGCGAAGCTCGAGGCCGGGGCACGTGTGGCCGACCTGGGGTGCGGCCACGGCTCGTCGACCGTCATCATGGCCGAAGCCTTCCCGCAGTCGACGTTCGTGGGCTCGGACGCGCACGCCGCGTCGATCGACACGGCACGTCAGCGCATCGAGGACGCGGGCCTGAGCTCTCGCGTGTCGCTCGAGGTGGCCTCAGGAGGCGAGTTCACCGGTACGGGCTTCGACCTCGTCACCACGTTCGACGCGCTGCACGACATGGGCGACCCGGTCGGCACGGCCCGGCACGTGCACGCCGCGCTGGCCGAGGAAGGCACCTGGATGATCGTCGAGCCGGCGGCAGGGGACCGGGTCGAGGACAACTTCAACCCGGTCGGGCGGGCCTACTATGGGTTCTCCACGCTGCTCTGCACGCCGTCGTCGCTCTCGCAGGACGTCGGCCTCGCCATCGGGACCCAGGCCGGTCCGGCCAAGATCCGCGACATCGTGACCGCGGCAGGCTTCACCAGCTTCCGCGTCGCCGCCCAGACGCCGTTCAACAACGTGCTCGAGGTCAGGAAGTGAGCGCGACCGAATCGGAGACACCCCCGGCCCGGCTCGGCGACGCGCGCGACCCGGCCAGCCGTGCCCGGCTGCCGGACGCGGCGGGGGTGGTCGAGCGCGACGGCGTGGCGCTCGCGTGGGAGTCCTACGGGCAGCCGGGCGCGCAGACCCTGCTGCTGCTGCCGACGTGGTCGATCGTGCCCTCGCGCATCTGGAAGGCGCAGGTGCCCTACCTGGCGCGGCACTTCCGGGTCGTCACGTTCGACGGACGGGGGAGCGGTGCCTCCGGGCGCCCTGAAGGTGCGGCGGCGTACACGAACGCCGAGTACGCCGCCGACGCCGTCGCCGTGATGGACGCCGCCGGCATCGAGCGTGCGGCGCTCGTGGGGTTGTCGTGCGGGGTGGCGTGGGCCGTCCACGTCGCCGCGGAGAACCCCGGCCGCGTGCAGGGCATCGTCGCGATCGCGCCGTCGTGCGGGTTCGACGTGCCGCGCTCGCACCGCGACACGTACGCCTGGGACGCCAGGTACTCCCACCACGACGGCTGGGCGATGTACAACCGCTACTTCTGGACCGAGGGCGACGACGACGACTACGACACGTTCCTGCGGTTCTTCTTCGGCGAGATGTTCAGCGAGCCGCACTCGACGAAGCAGATCGAGGACGCCGTCGCCTGGGGTCACGAGATCAGCCCGGCCACGCTCGCCGACACGACCGCCGGCCGCCTCGGGTGCGACGGCGCCGTGTGCGACCTGATCGAGCCGCTCTGCGAGCAGGTGCGGTGCCCGGTGCTCGTCGTGCACGGCACCGACGACCGCGTGCGCGGGATCCAGTACGGGGAGCGCCTGGCCGAGCTGACGGGCGGGACGATCGTCCGCGTGGAAGGCGGCGGGCACGGGCCGAATCTCCGGGACCCCGTTCTCGTCAACCACGAGATCCGGCGGTTCGCCGAGAGCCTCGCGCCGACATCGGCACCCCGTCGGTGGACGCGCGGGCGGAACCGCCGGGCGCGCGCGCTCTACATCTCGTCACCCATCGGCCTCGGCCACGCCCGGCGGGACCTCGCCGTCGCCCGGGAGCTCCGCGCCCTGCACCCCGAGCTCGAGATCGACTGGTTGGCGCAGGAACCCGTCACGCGAGTTCTCGATGCCGCCGGCGAGCGCGTCCACCCGGCGTCGGCCCATCTGGCGAGCGAGTCCGGCCACATCGAGCACGAGTCGGGCGAGCACGACCTGCATGCGTTCGCCGCGATCCGGCGGATGGACGAGATCCTCGTCAGCAACTTCATGACGTTCGACGAGGTGACCGAGACCGAGAACTACGACCTCGTGATCGGCGACGAGGCGTGGGACGTCGACTACTTCCTGCACGAGAACCCCGAGCTCAAGCGCTCGGCCTACGCCTGGTTCACCGACTTCGTCGGGTGGTTGCCCATGCCGGACGGCGGGGCGCACGAAAGTGCGCTCACCGCCGACTACAACGCGGAGATGATCGAGCACCGGGCGCGGTACCGCCGTCTCCGCGACGCGTCGATCTTCGTCGGGAGCGCGGACGACGTCGTCCCCGACCGGTTCGGCCCGGATCTCCCGGAGATCCGCGGCTGGGTGCAGGACAACTTCTCCTTCGCCGGCTACGTGACGGGCTTCGACCCGGGCGAGCTGGGGGAGCGTGAGGAGATCCGCGAGCGCCTGGGCTACCGGCCGGACGAGCAGGTGTGCGTCGTCACGGTGGGCGGGTCCGGCGTCGGGGGCGACCTGCTGCGGCGCGTGCTGGACGCGGTGCCCGTGGCGCGCCGGCTGGCGCCCGGTCTCCGGTTCGAGATCGTCACCGGCCCGCGCATCGATCCGCGCACGCTCCCGCGACGTCGCGGCGTCCGCCTGCACGGATACCGCGGCGACCTCACGGCGCTCCTCGCCGCGTCCGACGTCGCCGTCGTGCAGGGCGGGCTGACGACGTGCATGGAGCTGACGGCGCTTCGGCGGCCGTTCCTGTACGTGCCGCTCGAGCACCACTTCGAGCAGAACTTCCACGTGCGGCACCGGCTAGAGCGCTACCGCGCGGGCACCCACCTGCCCTACGCCGCCGCGACCGACGCCGACGGCCTCGCGGAGGCGCTCGTCAAGGAGCTGGGCCGGGACATCGACTACCGCCCCGTGGAGACCGACGGCGCGGCGCGGTCGGCGCGGCTCCTCGCGGATCTGCTGTGACGAGCGGGGTCAGGCGACGGCGAGGGCGGCCGGCAGGTCCTCGGCGTGCACGACGACGAGACGCGAGACGGCCCGCGTGAGGACGACGTAGAGGCGGTTCAGCCCGCGCGGCTCCGCGGCCACGATCTGCGCCGGCTCGACGGCGACGACGTGGTCGAACTCCAGGCCCTTGGCGAGCGACGCCGGGACGAGCGTGAGGCGCTCGGCCGACTCGAGGTCGTCGGCGGCTCCCCAGGCGAGCCCGCTCCCTGTCAGCGCCGCGCCGGCGCTCGCGGCGACGGCGTCCGGGACGATCAGCCCGACGGACCCTTCCGTGCCCAGCGCCGCACGGGCCTCGTCGACGTAGGCGGCGGTGAGGTCGCCGGTGCGGCGCACCCGGAAGTCGCCGTCCCGGCGCAACGAGCGCGTCACCGGAAGGTCGTCGCCGAGCGTCGGCACGAGGCGGTTCGCGACGTCCATCACGACAGCGGGCACGCGGAATCCCGTGGTGAGGTGCTCGACGGTGGCGTCCGCTCGGCCGAGGTGCGTGAGCACGTCGGTCCACGTGCGTGCCGCCCACGGCGTCGTCCCCTGGGCGAGGTCGCCGAGCACGGTCAGCGAGCCGTGCGTGCTGCGCCGGGCCAGTGCGCGGCACTGCATCGGCGAGAGGTCCTGGGCCTCGTCCACGATGATGTGCCCGTATGTGGCGGGTCGCTCCATGAGAGCGGCGAGCTCGTCCAGGAGGAGGGCGTCGGCGGTGCTCCAGCCCGCCCGCCGGGAGCGGGAGCGGAAGGTCGAGACGAGCACCTCCTGCTCCGCCTCGTCGAGCACGCCCTCGGCCGCCGCGGCTAGCACGGCCGGGTCGCCGAGCAGCCGCCGCAGCACCTGCGCTGGCGTCACGGCCGGCCAGGCGCCGGTGAGGAACGCCGTCACCGGGCGGCTGCGGGCCGTCCGTCGCACCCACGCCTCGCCAGGGCTCTCAGCGCGCCGCAGCTCGACGGCGCGCTCGAGCCGGGCGGCGATGCGCGCCCGCACCAGCTCGCGGCCCCCGGTGTACGTCGGGGAGCGGTCGAGGACCTCGCGCACGACGCCGTCGAGCTCCGTGGGGCCGAGCGTGTAGCGGTCCGCGCCGAGGGCGACGGCGAGCACGTCAGCGGCGGGTGTCACGTGCGCCCAGAGCGCCCGGTGCAGCACCTCGGCCATCCGCGCGTCGTGCTTGAGAGACTCGACCGCCGGCGGGTCGGAGGCACCGGCGGGCTCGCCCGGAGCGGTGTACACCTCATCGATGCTCACCTGTACGGCGTCGAGCTCGCCGAGCGCGGGGAGGATGCCGCTGACGTAGGCCAGCAGGGCGCTGTTCGGACCGACGACGAGCACCCGGGAGCGCTCGAGCTGCGAGCGGTAGGTGTACAGGAGGAAGGCCGCGCGGTGGAGCCCGACAGCGGTCTTCCCGGTGCCCGGTCCGCCCTGCACGCACAGGGACGTGCTCAGCGCCGCACGCACCAGGTCGTCCTGCTCGGGCTGGATGGTGGCGACGATGTCCCGCATCGGCCCGACGCGGGGCCGCTCGATCTCCTCCGTCAGGATGCGGCTCGACGCGACGTCGCTGGACTCCCCACGGTCGAGGTGCTCGTCCTCGAAGCTCGTGAGCACGCCGCCGGACGACCCGAACCGGCGTCGCGTCGCCACACCGTGCGGCGTGCGCGTGCTGGCCTGGTAGAACGCCCGCGAGACGGGTGCCCGCCAGTCCAGCACCAGCGGGTCGTGCCGCTCGTCGGTCACGTGCCGGCGGCCGATGTAGCACCGCGGGTGCTCGCCGTCGGGCGGCTGCGAGAAGTCGAGCCGCCCGAAGAACAGCGGCGTGCCCGGGTCGTCTGCCAGCTCCGCGACCCGTCGCGTGAGCGCGAAGCCGAGGCGCTCCGCTGCGTACGCGTCCCCGCTGACACCGGAGCCGATCTCGAGCACGTGCTGGGCGCGAGCCCGCATCCGTCCGAGCGCCTCCCGCGCGGCGACGAGGTGCGCGCGCTCCGCGTCCAGCTCGCGGGTCAGGTCGACGTCCGCGGCGCTCATCGAGGCCCCGCGACGGGCCGCAGGGCACGCACGACGACGGCGCCCGGGCATGGCCGGGCCCAGGTGGGGGTGGGCATCCGGGGAGCCTAGCGCGCGGCGGTGCGTCGCGGCAGGGGTCCGTCGGTCGCCACCCTGGTGGCGACCGTGTGGTTGTTCCCTCGTTCGGCCACGTTCAGGGGACTGGCCGCACGGTGGCGACGGGTGCCGGCGCCTGTCGCACGCCGACCCCGCCCCTACTTCGCAGCAGGCGTGGTGCGCTGACCCGCGGCGGCCTTCCGTGCCTCGTGCGCGCTCTGCTCCGTCGTCCGGGCGAGGAAGTCGACGACGCCGCCGGTGGCCTTCCCGGCCGAGGCCACCTTCATGCCGGGGTAGCGCAGGCGAGCGAACGTCTCGGGCAGACTTCGCGAGAGCGTGCGGATGGCGACGCCGCCGAGCCACCACGGGACCACGAGCGCGTTGACGAGGGCGATGCCGAGCAGCGCCGGACCGGCCCACGGCGCCCCGGCACCCCACCCGGCGAACAGGTGCAAGCCCACAGCGGCGAGCGTGGGGGAGGCGAGGACCAACGTGGTGTACAGGCCGATCTGGATCGCCATGGAGTTCTCACCGGCATCGTTCGCGTTGACCCGCTTGGCCGGCTCCACACCCGGCGTGACCGCGACCACCGACAGGAACGCCGAGGCCCCGCTGCCAGCGCCCAGCAGGGCGAGGATGACGGCGACGATCGGGATGGTGAACGTCCACGACGACGCCAGAGCGCTGACCGCGGCAACCAGCACGAGCGCGGGCAGCCCCAGCGCGAGGGCGATCCCGATCTGGCGGCCACGCACATCGGCGCGGATCGCGCGCGGCGACTGGGCGACGACGAGCTGCCAGAGCGCCGTTCCGTCCTGGCCGTAGAGGTTCGCGCCGCTCAGTCCCACCATGAGGGCGATCGCCATGCCGGCCCACGGCGCGTACGGGCTCCCGCCCGTCACCGAGAGGATGAGCGCGATGAGGATGCCGAACCAGATGGAGGAGCGGACCTCGAGACTGCGCCACGGGTCCCGCCACCAGATCCGGAGCTCCTTGCCGACGACGGCGCCCGTGGGCGTCGTGGGGAGCAGGGCCCGGCCCGACATGACCCGGGAACCCAGGGGACGCCGTCGTCGTCGGGACGTCCGGTTCCCGACGTACGGGGTGAGGAGCCGGACCGCCGCCGCGACGGCGAGTGCGGCGAACGCGGCCAGCAGGCCCAGCCACCCCAGCGCGGCGGCCACGTCGCCGTCAGCGGCCGCATCCACGGCGCGCACGGGCCAGCCGGCCGGCGAGGCGTCGAGCACCGCTGCCGGCGTGCCGCCGAGGCCCTCCGAGAGGAACGTCGGCACCGCCGTGACGATGGGCGAGACGATGAGCCAGCCCGCGAACACGCCGGCGAAGAGGGCCCCGTACTGGATCGCGGCGAGCTCGAGGCCGAGCCGGGACCGCATCGCGGCGCCGAGCAGCGCGTACACGGTGCGGGAGAGTGCGACGACGCCGACGAGGAACAGGGCGGCGGCCAGCAGCCCGACGACGGCGGTCCACGCCTGGCTGCTCACCGCGCCGTAGCCGGCGATGGCGAGGAAGCCCGCGCCGGTGGCGGCGGCGCCGACGCCCACGAAGACGGAGGCCAGCAGGCTGAGGCCCAGCCGTCTCGCCGGGAGGGGCAGGAGCGTGAAGTACTCGGGACGGAGCACGCTCGCGCCGGACGTGAGGATCGGCCCGATGACCCAACCGACGAGCCACATCGCCAGCGCGACCACGAGCACGTCGTGCCGCGCCGCTGGTTCCGCGAAGAGGACGGCGGCCCACGTGAGCGCCGCGGCCACCAGACCCAGGGCTCGGCCGAGGTGGCGCTTCCAGCTCAGCGTGTGCCGCTGGATCGTGAAGCGCAGCCGGATCAGGATCCCAACCATGCGAGCTCCTCCTCTCCGATGCTGCGCTCGCCGACGAGCCGGACGAAGACGTCCTCGAGGGAGCCGTCGCCGCGCACCTCGTCGAGCGTGCCGGCGGCGACGACCTCGCCCTTCGCGATGATCGCGACGCGGTCGCACAGGTCCTCGACGAGCGACATCACGTGCGACGAGATGACGATCGACCCGCCGGCGGCGACGAACCGCCGCATGATGGCGCGCAGCACGCGCGCCGACACGGGGTCGACCGCCTCGAACGGCTCGTCCAGCACCAGCACCTTGGGGGAGTGCAGGAGCGCTGTCGCGAGCCCGATCTTCTTGCGCATCCCGGTGGAGTACTCGATGACGAGGACGCCCTTGGCCTCCGCCTCGTCGAGCTCGAGGATCCGCAGCAGCTCGGCGGTCCGTGAGGCGACGACGTCCGGCGCCATGCCGCGGAGGAGTCCCCAGTAGCGCAGCAGTTCCGCGCCGGTCAGTCGTTCCGGGAGGGCGAGGCCGTCCGGCAGGACACCGAGCATCGCCTTCGCGCGCGTCGGGTCCGCCCAGACGTCGATGCCGTGCACCCGGGCGGTGCCGGAGTCCGGGCGCAGCAGGCCGACGGCCATCGAGAGCGACGTCGTCTTGCCGGCGCCGTTCGGGCCGACCAGGCCGGTGAGGGACCCGACCGGCACGCTCACCGACACGGCGTCCGCCGCGAGCGTGCCGGAGAAGTCCTTGGTCAAGGCGTCGAGCTCGAACGCCGTCATGTGATCATCCGTCCGTCGGGGTCGGTGGTTTGGGGTGGGTGGGGTCGGTCCATCGGTAGCCATGCTGGGTGAAGGCGGAGGCGAGGGCGTCGCCCCCGACCTCGACCTTGACGCGGGCGAGGTCGGTCCCGTTCTCAGCCACGAGCACGAGGTGCTTCGCGTCGAGGAGCGCCTCGCGGACGTCCTCGGCCCGGTGCGTCCGCGTCGAGTCGCCCTTGACGATCGTTACGGCGTCGTCGGCGACCGTCACCCTCACCTCGTCCGCCACGGAGAGCAGAGCCAGGACGGCGCCGAGAACGATGCCCGCGCCCACGAAGACCGCGGGCGCCCAGGGACCCGTCGCGTCGGCGAACCGGCCGACCAGCTCGACCGGTCCACGCCACGGGAACCACTCCAGGTCGAGCAACCAGCCGTGCATCGCGAAGACGCCCCAGCCGAGCAGCGCCCCGCCCCCGACCAGCAGGAGCCAGGTCAGGGCGCGGTCCGTGGAGCTCGGCTCGAGGCGGGTAGGGGCAGGCACGCCTCGAGTGTTCCTAGCGTGCCCGTCCTGTGGCATCGGTCGGTCGGCCACGACGACCGGCCGATCGGCCAGTGCTCCGACCGTCCGGCCGAGGACGAACGATGCGGCGGTCCCTAGGCTCGGGGGATGACGACGTCGGCCGGGCGCTCCTCGCCGGGCGCCGTGGAGTCGTGGGCGCTCCCCGGCGAGCTGGCCCGCGCCGTCGACGAGCCGTCGCTCCTCGACCCGCGGCGCGCGGCGCCCCGCACGACGCGCGACTGGATCGTCGACTCGGTGTTCTTCGTGGTAGCCGTCGGGATCTGGCTCGCCGAGACGCGAGCGCTCCTCAGCGGCTTCGACATCCCCGCCTGGTTGTTCCGCGTGGACCTCATGGCCGGCGCGCTCATGTGCGTGGCCATGTGGTGGCGACGCCGGTTCCCCGTCGCACTCGGGCTCATGGCCGCCGTCGTCGGCTCGTTCTCCAACAGCGCGACCGGCGCCTCCCTCGTGTGCCTCTTCTCGCTGGCGCTGCACCGCGGCTGGCGCTGGTCGCTGCCCGTCACCGCGCTGGCCCTGGCGCTCGGGCTCCCGTACCTCACGACGTACTTCCCGGCCGAGGTCGGCTCCGCTGTCACGTGGGTCGTCCTCGTCGCGCTCCTCCTGCTCGTCGTGATGATCGCCGGGCTCGCGGTCCGGGCGCGGCGTCAGGTCCTCCTCGTGCTGCGCGAGCGTGCGGATGCGGCGCGGCGTGAGGAAGGGCTCCGGCTGGAACGCGCCAGGGACGCCGAACGGGAGCGCATCGCCCGCGAGATGCACGACGTCCTCGCCCACCGGCTGTCGCTGCTCGCCGTGCACGCGGGCGCGCTCGAGTACCGCGTGAACCAGGTGGCGGCCGCGGGAGCGCCGCCGCTCACGCCGGCGGACCTGGAGCGATCGGTCGGTGTGGTGCGCAGCAACGCCCACCTGGCGCTCGAGGAGCTGCGCGGCGTCCTGCAGGTGCTGCGCGGCTCAGGCGAGGACGACGACGGCGCGGCGCCTCCCGCGCCGACGCTCGCTGGTCTCCCGCGCCTCGTGCAGGAGTCGGAGTCGGCCGGTCAGCGGGTCCGGTTCACGCTGGACGTGCCGGGGGACGGCGCCGATGACGCCCTCCGGCCGATCGGCGTCGGTGAGGCCATCCCGGACGGCGTCCAGCGGACCGTGTACCGCGTCGTGCAGGAAGGGCTCACGAACGCGCGGAAGCACGCGCCGGGGGCCGAGGTGCACGTGCGGATCCAGGTGGAGCGAGGACTCGCCGTCGTCGCCGTCGCCAACCCCGTGCCGATCGGCGTGACGTCCAGCGAGCTGCCGGGGGCCCGCACCGGGCTGCACGGCCTGGGCGAGCGGGTCCGGCTGCACGTCGGACGCGATGGCGACCGCGGAACCGTGACGCACGGGATCGACGGCGGACAGTTCCGCCTCGACGCACGGATACCGTGGGAGCCGTGACGCGTGTGCTCCTGGTCGACGACGACCCTCTCGTGCGCGCCGGCCTGCGCCTGATGCTGGAGTCCGCCGGCGATCTCGACGTCGTCGGTGAGGTGGGGGACGGGGCGGAGGTCGTCGACGCCGTGGCTCGCTGGGCGCCCGACGTCGTGCTCATGGACATCCGGATGCCCGTCCTGGACGGCATCGCCGCGACTCGCGCACTGGTGGATCGCCCCGGTGCGACGCCCGCAGTGCTCGTCCTCACGACGTTCGGGGCCGACCGTACGGTCGTCGACGCGCTGCGCGCGGGCGCCGCGGGATACGTCCTCAAGGACACCCCGCCGGCCGAGATCGTCGAGGCGGTGCGCCGCGTGGCCGCCGGGGAGGCGGTCCTCTCGCCCGCCGTCACGCGGAGCCTCATCGACGTCGCGACGGCGGCCGACTCCGAGCCCGAGGCCGGCGCTGCGGCGCGCCGGTCGCTCGCGGCGCTGACCGAGCGCGAGCGCGACGTGGCCGACGCCGTCGCCGACGGGCTCTCGAACGGTGAGATCGCCGCCCGGCTCTACCTCTCGACGTCGAGCGTCAAGACCCACCTGTCGAGCGCGCTGACGAAGCTCGGCCTGGTGAACCGGGTCCAGCTCGCGATCCTGGCGCACGCCTCCCGCCGTCCGGACGCCGAGGGCCGCTGACGCGACCCGACCCGACCCGACCCGACGTCGACGGATATACGTCGAGTGACGATGGTGCCGTGTCGGACGGTGCCCGTAACGTCATGCGCATGACCTCACAGGGAGTGCAGGAACTGACCGACCGCACGATCGGGGCGGTGCACGAGCGTGGCGACGCGGGGCTCGCCGGATCCTTCCCGATCCAGAACACCCTCTTCTCGGTGGACCCGGACGTGGTCGTCGAGCCGGCCGCGGAGGGCGACGTCGTCGCGGCGGTCCGCTTCGCCGCCGCCCAGGACCTGCCGATCCGTGTCGTGGCCACCGGCCACGGGATCCATGCGGACCTCACCGGTGGCCTGCTCGTCTCCACCGGCGGCCTCGGCGGCGTGAGCGTCGATCCCGCCACCCGCATCGCGCGCGTCGGCGCGGGCACGCGATGGGCGGACGTGATCGCGGCCGGCGCGCCGCACGGGCTGCTCCCCATCGCCGGCGCGTCCGGCCATGTGGGCACCGTCGGTCTGGTGGCCGGTGGCGGGCTCGGCCCGTTGAGCGCGAGTCACGGAGCCGCGTCGGACTACGCGCGCGCCTTCCGGGTCGTCCTGGCCGACGGCTCGGTGGTCGATGTCGACGCGTCCACGCATCCCGACCTGTTCTGGGCCCTGCGCGGTGGCAAGGGGCCGTTCGGCGTCGTGGTCAGCATGGACGTCGAGCTCGTGCCGCTCGCGCGGCTCTACGGCGGCGTGCTGTTCTTCGACGCCCCCCACATCGAGGCCGCCCTGACGGCGTGGGTCGACTGGCTGGAGCACAAGCCCGCCGATATGTCGACGTCGGTGGCGAACATGGCGCTCCCGCCGCTGCCGTTCGTCCCGGAGCCGTTGCGTGGGCGAACGGTGCTCGCGGTGCGGGTCGGGTACCCCGGCTCGGAGGAGGACGGCGCCGCGGCACTCGCTCCCCTTCGCGCCGCGGCACCCCTGCACCTCGACCTCGTGGGCGAGATGCCGGCGTCCGCGGTCGGCTCCATCCACAACGACCCCGAGGATCCTGGACCCGCCTGGATCCGCGGCGGCGGGCTCACGGCGTTCGGCCAGGACGCCGCCTCGCGGCTGCTCGAGCTCGTCGGGCCAGGGACCGACACGCCGTTCGTGGTCACGGAGATTCGCGCGTTCGGGGCGGCGTGGGCTGGTGATGTCGCCGGCGGGAGCGCCGTCGGTGGCCGCTCGGCGCCGTTCTCGGTGGCCCACATCGGACCTGACCCGACGCGCCATGACGCGATGGCCGAGCGAGCGGATGCCGTGGCCGCGTCCCTCGCCGGATGGCGGGCTCCCGAGACGAACATCAACTTCGTCTCGGGTGCGTTCACGGCCGAGAAGGCGGCCCTCGCGTGGGCGCCCGAGGTGCGGGAACGGCTGGCGGGCGTGCGTCGCGAGCACGACCCGGACGCGCGCTTCGGCTTCCCGCTCTGAGCGGCGGTGGCGGGCCGCAGCGGCGGCCCGCCACACCGCGGGGGTTGGGCGCCCGCCCGTCACTGCCTCGCACTCAGTGCCGGGGCAGGAACCTGTTGAGGATCCGATCGACGAGGGTGTCGGCGTCCGCCGCGAAGCCGGCGTCGATGAGCATCGCCTGGGTGAGGCCGCTCGCCGCCAGCACCACGATCCACGCGTCCGTCTCGGCGTCCGTCGCCTCTGCCGACCCGGACGCCGTGCTGCGCGCTCGTCGCACCTGGCCCGCCACCAGGTCGACGAGGGCGCGCGGTGCCCCGAGCAGGTCGCCCGCGCTCGCCTCTGACCCGGTCAACGCCGCGTTGTGGAACGCCTCCAGCACGATCGCGTCCTCGCGGCGGGCCGGATCGGTGGGGAGCAGCTCCATGAGCACGCCTCGCACCACGTCGTGGGGTGCTGCGCCCTCGCCGAGGTCCGCGAGCCGGCCGGCGAAGCGTTCCGCTGCGTCCATGACGACTGCCCGGTGAGTGGCGAGCAGGAACTCGCGCTTGCTGCCGAAGTAGTACTGCACGAGGCGCACGGAGACCCCAGCCTCGGCGGCCACCGATTGAAAGGTCGCGGCCGGCAGCCCGCCCCGAGCGACGACCCTGCGTGCGGCGTCGGTGATCTGGTGCCGGCGCTCGTCGTGGTCTGCCAGTCGCGGCACGGCGTCCTCCTCGCATCGCTGATTCGTCCGGTCGATGCCCCAATCTCAGAGACGCGACCCTCGTGATACGGTCATACCAACAATTGATGGTACGACTGTATCATCAAGATGGCGATGGAGGGCCCGATGGCACGGATCGGACGGTTCAAGGACGACGAGGCGCGCGCGGCCTACCTGCGGGCGTACGACGCGGTCGCGGATCTGTGGCCGATGCCGGCCACGGACGTCGACGTGCCCACGTCGTTCGGTACCACCCGGGTGCGCTCGTCGGGCGACGGCGCCGGGTCGCCGTTCGTGCTGCTGCACGGCTTCGGTGGCACCGGCCCCACGTGGCACGCCTGCGTGCCGACGCTCGCCGCCGCGCGCCGTGTCTACGCGCCGGACACGATCGGCGCCGCGGGACGGTCGGTGCAGACGGCCCCGCTGCGTGGCGACGCCGACATCGCGCGGTGGCTCGAGGAGGTGCTCGACGGGCTCGGTGCTGATCGCGTCCACCTCGTGGGTGAGTCGCAGGGTGCCTGGCACGCGGCTCTCGTCGCCGTGCACGCGCCGGCCCGGGTGGCGAGCGTGTCGCTCGTCGAGCCCAACGGGGTGTTCGCGCGGACGCCGCTGAGCGCCCTGTCGCGGATGCTGCGCCTCGGCGCCCGCCCGAGCGAGGACGCCTGGAGCAGGATGCACGAGTGGCTGACGCCCGGCGTCCAGCTGGAGGACGAGCTGCTCGAGCTCGCCCGTGCCGCGCAGGGCTACCGCACCGGCCTCGGCTGGGCGCGGCCGCTGAAGGACTCCGCGATCCGACGCATCGACGTGCCGCTGCTCGCGATCTACGGTGGCGCCTCCGTGCTGAGCGATCCTTCGCGGGCCGTGCGTCGGCTCGCCGAGCTGGCGCCGACCGCTGAGGTCGAGGTGTACCCGGGCCGCGGGCACGGCGTCCTCGGCGAGATCCGGGACGAGGTGCTCGCCCGTGTCGTGGACTTCGCCGGACGGCACGACCGCGTCGAGGAGGTCCCGCCGCCCGCCCGCCCCGTCCTGCCGACTCAGCCGAGCTGCGACCGCAGGTAGGTGATGTCCGGGCCCATGTCGCGGTGGGTCTCGCAGATCGCGGGAGTGCCGGCGTCGCGGATCACGCCGGCGATCGCCTCCGGCGGGATCTCCCCGGCGACGACGTTCGCGTGCCGGTCCGCCCCGGAGTCGAACGCGTCACGCGAGTTGTTCGCGTGCACGAGGTCCACGCGACCGGTGATCCCGCGGACCTGCTCGACTGCGTCGGCGAGATCGATCCCCCCGGCCCAGGCGTGGCACGTGTCGAGGCAGAACCCGACCGCGTCGCCTCCGTCCGCCTGCCCGACGGCGTCCCAGAGCCGGGCGATGCTCTCGAGGCGACGGGCCATGGAGTGCTCGCCCCCCGCCGTGTTCTCGATGAAGATCGGCACCGGAGCGTCGAGCTGGTCGATCGCCTTGCGCCAGTTGTCGTAGCCGACGGCGAGATCCGTGCCGGCCGTGACGTGGCCTCCGTGCACGACGACGCCCTTCGCGCCGACCTTCGCCGCCTCGTGGACGACGCCCTGGAGCTGCTTGCGGCTCGGGATCCGGATCCGGTTGTTCGGGCTCGCGACGTTGATGACGTACGGCGCGTGCACGTAGACGTCGATGCCCGCCTCCTCGGTCGCGGCGCGCAGGGCCTCCGCGCCACCCGGGTAGTCCGGGCCGGTGACCTTCCACGACTGCGGATCCCCGAGGAAGATCTGCACGATGTCAGCCCCGATCGCTCGGGCCTGGGTGACGGGGTCGCTCTGGTCGACGTGCGCTCCGATCTGCATGGCCCCAACCTACGGCGCGGCGCCGACAGCGGGTCAGGTGAACGCGGCGGCGTTCGCACGCGCCCACTGCGCGAACGTCGTCGCCGGACGGCCCAGCACCTCGGAGAGCGCGGGCACGGCCGCCTGCGGGTGCTCGACCAGCGCCGCGTAGCCGTCGACGTACCACTCGGCGTACTCGCCCATCGACGCCTCGAGCTGAGCGATCGCGTCCGCCCGGGGGACCTCGACAAACGTGACGGGAGCGCCGATCGCGTCGCCGAGCACGCGTACCTTCTCGACGCTCGTCAGGGTCTCGGGCCCGGTGAGGGTGTAGCGGCGGCCGGCGTGGGTCTCGTCGAGCAGGCACGCGGCGGCGGCGTCCGCGACGTCGGCCATCGCGATCGGTGCGTTCGCCGCGGACGGAAAGGCGTCCCGCACCTCGCGCCGCTCGCGGATCTGCTCGGCCCAGATCGTCGCGTTCTCCATGAACTCGCCCGGCTCGAGATGCGTCCACCCCAGACCGCTCTCCTCGACCGGTGGCTCGATCGTCTCCCAGCCCGTGCCCTCCGCGCCGGCCAGGTCGACCACGCGCTCGACCCCGGCGGACACGGCCACCGCCATCACGGCAGCGGTCGTCGGCGGGTGCGGTGCGAGATAGAACGACCTGACGCCGTCGAAGGCCCCCCGCAGCGTCTCCGGCCGCAGCACCGACCCGATCGCGACGTCGACGCCCGCCGGCAGGGCCGCTCGGACGGGGTCGATCGTGAGCGCCCGGACGTCGGTGGCGCCGCGGTCCAGGAGCGCGTCGACGACGAGGCGTCCGACGGTTCCGGTAGCGCCGGTGACGAGGATGGTCATGGCGGGCACACCTCCGTGTCGGGACAGTCGAGCCGATTAACCGTACAGCATACGGGAACGTGCTGAGGTCTACGGTGACGCCATGACCATCGCTGTGCCGTCCCGGCCCGTCGCCGTCACCGGGGCGAGCGGTGAGCTGGGCCGGAGGGTTGCTCTCCGGCTCGCCTCGGAGGGCGCTGCGCAGCGGCTCGTCGTACGGGACGCGGCGCGGGCGCCGTCGTCGGCCGGCGAGCCGATCCCGGGAGCCGAGGTCGCCGTCGCCGCCGGCTTCCGCGACCAGGCGGGGATGGAAGCGGCGTTCCGTGGAGTCGGCACCGTGTTCCTGGTCTCGGCGCGCGAGGAGGCCGACCGCGTCACCACCCACCGGGCAGCGATCGCCGCCGCCGTGGCCGCGGGTGTCGAACGGATCGTGTACACGTCGTTCGTCGGCGCGGCCTCGGACGCGGTGTTCACGTTCGCGCGCGACCACGCCGCTACGGAGGAGGCGATCCGGGCCTCCGGTCTCCGGCACACGTTCCTGCGCGACAACCTGTATCACCTCGGGTTGGCGAGGATGGTGGGGGACGACGGCGTCATCCGCGGACCCGCGGGCGAGGGCCGGGTCGCGTCGGTCGCGCACGACGACGTCGCGGACGTCGCGACGGCGGTGCTGCTCGCCGCGGACCCGGGCCGCCACGACGGCCGCGCCTACGACGTCACAGGTCCCGCCCCGCTCACCATGGCGGAGGTCGCGGAGGCACTCTCCAGCGCCGCGGGTCGCCGGATCACGTACCACGCGGAGACGGTCGACGAGGCGTACGCGTCTCGGGCCGGGTACGCCGCCCCGCAGGTCGAGGTCGACGGGTGGGTCTCGTCCTACACGGCGATCGCCGCCGGCGAGCTGGGGGTGGTGAGCGACGCCGTCGAGACCCTCGCAGGCCGGCCCGCGCAGTCGTTCGTGGCCTGGCTCGGCGAGAACCCGGCGGCGTGGGCGCACCTGCGCGGCACAGGCTCCTGACGCGCGGAACGGAGAAGCCCGCCACGTCCGACCTGGCGCCCTAGTCTCGGGCGATGGGCCAGGTGCGCGTGGGGATCTCGGGGTGGCGCTACCCGGCGTGGCGCGGCACGTTCTACCCGCCCCGCCTCCCGCAACGGCGTGAGCTGGAGTACGCGGCACAGCACCTCACGTCCATCGAGATCAACGGCACGTTCTACTCGTTGCAACGGCCGTCGAGCTTCCAGACGTGGCGCGCCGAGGTGCCTGACGACTTCGTGTTCTCGGTCAAGGGCGGCCGCTACATCACGCACCTGAAGCGGCTGCAGGACCCGCGCGCCTCGCTGGCGAACTTCTTCGCGTCTGGCGTGCTGGCTCTCGGACCGAAGCTCGGGCCGATCCTGTGGCAGCTGCCGCCGAACTTCGCGTTCGACGCGGAGCGGATCGCGGCGTTCTGTGCCGAGCTGCCGCGCACGACGGCCGAGGCCGCTCGCCTCGCCGGCGAGCACGACGACAAGCTCAAGGCCGAGGCCTGGACCGAGGTCGAGGAGGACCGCCCGCTCCGCCACGCGATCGAGGCACGCCACGCCTCCTTCGCCGATCCGGAGTTCGCGGCGATCCTGGGCGAGGCGGGCGTCGCGTCTGTCGTGTCCGACGGCGGGACGGCGTGGCCGGCGTTCGAGCACCTGACCACGGACTTCGCCTACGTCCGACTGCACGGTGCGGACGAGCTGTACGCCAGCGGGTACGACGACGAGGCGTTGCGGCGTTGGGCCGCGAAGGTGAGCGACTGGGCCGGGCGGGGCGACGTCGTCGTCTACTTCGACAACGACGCGAAGGTCCGGGCGCCTCACGACGCCCAGGCGCTCATCGCCCTGCTCGGTGGTGATCAGGCGGACCGCTCGCCCTGAGCGGGCGGGCCGACCCCGGAGGCGGCAGGATGCGCCGCATGGCGGCTGACGACGGCGTGGAGTCACCGACCCGGCGCTGGTGGTTGCGTGCTCGTCTCATCGAGGCGAACGACGGGATCATCGCGGCGGCGGGGGTCGTCGAGGGCATCGCCGGTGCGGGCGGGGGCGACGAGACGCTGCTCGTGGCCGGGCTCGCGATCGCGCTCGCCGGCGGTGCCGCGGCGGGTGGGGCCGCGTACGCGGAGGCGGCGGTCGAGGAGGACGCCGAGGACGCGCTGGTGGAGGACGAGCGCCGTCGGCTCGCCGAGGCGCCCGACGAGGAGCTGGCCGAGCTCACCGCGATCTACGAGCGGAAGGGGCTCTCGCCTCGGCTCGCCCGCGAGGTCGCCACGGAGCTCACGGCGCATGACGCGCTGGCGGCGCAGCTGGAGGCGGAGCACGGCCTCGACCTCGCGGAGGAGGAGGTGCCCGCGTGGCGGTCCGGATTCGCCGGCGCCCTCGCCTTCGGGCTCGGGGCGCTGATCCCTCTCGCCGTGATGGAGCTCGCGCCGCCGTCCGCGCGCGTCCCGATGACGTTCGTGGTGGTCGTGGTCGCGCTCACGATCACGGCGACGATCGCGGCACGGACCGCCGACTCGAGCGTCCCGCGGGCGGTGGCCCGCACCGTCGCGATCGGCGCCGGGACGATGCTCGCCACCTGGGCTGTCGGAACTCTCATCGGATCGTGACGTAGCAGCGGATGCGGAGGACGCTGTGCGCATGTGCCGGAGGCTTGGTGAAGCCCGTGGCCGAGCGGCTGCCGTCCACCTATCGTCGGGGAATCCGGTCGACCGCAGGGCGGGTGAGTGCGATGAACCGCGCGACGCGACGCGCCACAGGCAGCGTCATCGGCGCCCTGCTGGCCGTGATCTCGACGGCATGCAGCGACCCCGGCGACCTCGCGATCCAGAACAACGGTCCAGGCGACGTCGTCGTCTCGACCGGAGACGAGGAGACCACTGTCACCGCGGACGGCGGAGTCCTCCTCCTCGACTACGGCTGCACGCCGGGTGACGTCACGGTCACGTTCGCGTCCGGACCCGACGTCGTGCTCCCCGGGCCGGTGTGCCCGGACCAGCGCATCGTCGTCGGCGACGGGACGGCCACGCTGCAACCGGCGTCCGCGGGCGACGACGCCTGACGCGGCTGAGGGGCCGCCCACGCCGGTCGGGCGGTGCGCGAGGTGGGACTCGAACCCACACGCCCGAAGGCACAGGAACCTAAATCCTGCGCGGCTGCCAGTTACGCCACTCGCGCTCGCGGGCCAGCCTACGGCCCGGCAGGGGCCTCGGCTGTTCGCGGCGCCTACGGCACTGACCCGCCAGGTGGGTCAGTTCCGTAGGACGCCGCAACGCCGACGCCGTAGGACGCCGCAACGCCGACGCCGCCGGACGCCGTAGCGTTGGTGCCGTGCCGGAACCACGCCTCACGCTCGTGCTCGATTTCGACGGAACCGTCTGCCTCGGCGACGACCCGGTCTACCTGTACGCCGAGGAGGCGAGCCGGCGCGCCGGCGTCGACCTCACGGTCGGCCTCGCCGGCTTCCTCAGCACCGGTGTGCTGAGCGTGGAGGGGGCCGACGCCGCACCGTTCGCCGTCGAGGACGGGTACCAGGCGATCCATGTCCTCGGCGGGCTCGCCGGGCTGGAGCGCGACGACCTGCGAGCGAGCTACCGGGCGAGCCGCGCCCGCGTGGACGTCGGCGAGGGGGAGATGCACACCCCGGACGGGTTCACCGGGTTCCTCGACGAGGTCCGTTCCGCCGGCACCCGCGTGGTGCTCGTGACCAACGCGCCGCTGCTCGGGGCGGAACGCTGGCTCGCGGCCCACGACGTCGCCCGCCGGCTCGATGCGATCGTGCCGGACGCCGGGAAGCCGGTCCGCATGCCGGCCGTGCTCGACGCGCTGCTGGAGGAGGCCGGCGCGGAGGACGAGCCCGAGCTCCTGGCGAGCGTCGGCGACGTCTACGCCAACGACATCGCTCCGGCCGTCGCACGCGGCGCCCGTGCCGCGCACATCGACCGCTTCGCCCGCGTCCCCGGCCCGGCGACATGGCGCGCACCCACGTTCGTCGAGCTGTACGAGCCGCTGCTCGCATGGGCGACGGCCGGTGGGGCCGAAGTGTTTACCGCGGCGTCACCGGAACGGGTGCCGCAGGGCAGCGGGCGGGAGTAGCGTGCAACGCGCGTTCATGCCACGCGCGCCGGTGCAACGCCGTTGCGCGGTGGCGACGACGCCCCGCCCACGCACGAGAAGAGGACTCCCAGCATGAAGCGATCCCTGAGCGCCGCGGCGCTGGCTGCCGCCACCGCACTCGTCCTGGCCGCGTGCGGCAGCGGGGGAGGTGACGACGACGCCACCGGCGGCGACGCCGAGGGCGGCGGCGGCGACCTGCCCGACACCCTCGTGCTCGGCCTGGTCCCGTCGGTCGAGGTGGACGCCCTCACGGAGGACGCGAGCGAGCTCGCGGCGATGCTGAGCGACGAGCTCGGCGTCGAGGTCGAGGCGGAGGTCACGACGGACTTCACCGCGCTCGTCGTCGCGATGGGCACCGGCCAGGCGGACATCGGCATGTTCGGCCCGATCGCGCTCGTCAACGCCGTCGACCAGTCGGACGCCGTCGCGATCCTCCAGTCCGTCCGGTTCGGCAGCTCGACGTACCACACGCAGTGGTTCACGAACGACCCGGGGACGTACTGCCTGGACGAGGCCATCACGGTGCCCGACGACGAGGGCAGCGAGTACGCGTTCTGCAACGGCGCCGAGGCGAGCGAGGGGCCGACCGGGGAGGACGCGCTCGCGCTCGTCCCCGAGGGCGCACCGATCTCGTTCGTCGACGCGGCATCGGCGTCGGGCTACTACTACCCGGCCACGCAGCTCGGCGAGGTCCAGGGCATCGACCCGGTCAACGACATCAACACGGTCTTCGCCGGCGGGCACCCGAACTCCGTGCAGAACGTGGCACGTGGCGACGCCCCCGTCGGGGTGTCCTTCAACGACGCGCGCACCGACCTGATCGAGGAGGACCCCGAGATCGGCACCGCCGTGACCGTGTTCGCGTCCTCCCCGGAGATCCCGAACGACGGCGTCGCGGTCTCGGGGGAGCTGTCCGAGGAGGCGCAGCAGCAGATCGCCGACGCGTTCCTCGCGATCGCCGAGACGGACGAGGGCCTCGCCGTGCTCGACGCCGTGTACAGCATCGAAGGGCTCGTCCCGGCCGACCTGGAGGCGCTCGACGCCGCACGTCAGGTCGCGGCGAACTTCGGCGAGGAGTGAGGCGAGGGGCGGCGGGGACGTGATCACCTTCCGCGACGTGAGCGTCGTGTACCCGACCGGCACCAAGGGGCTCGACGGCGTCACGCTCGAGATACCCGACGGACAGTTCGTCGTCGTCGTGGGCCTCTCGGGCGCGGGCAAGTCGACCCTGGTGCGTGCCGTGAACGGGCTCGTGCCCGTGACCTCCGGCGAGCTCGAGGTCAACGGGCAGCGCGTCGACTCCGCCTCGAAGCGTGAGCTGCGCCGCCTGCGTGCCCGGGTCGGGATGATCTTCCAGTCGTTCAACCTGGTCACCCGGGTGAGCGTGCTGAAGAACGTCCTCATGGGCAGGCTCGCCCGCACCAGCACGCTCGCGACCCTGGTCGGGGCATACGGCGCCGCGAACCGCGAGATCGCGTTCGAGGCACTCGAACGGGTCGGCATCGTGGAGAAGGCGTACGTGCGCGCGTCGCAGCTCTCCGGAGGGCAGCAGCAGCGGGTGGCGATCGCCCGTGTGCTGGCGCAGCAGCCCGACGTCGTGCTCGCCGACGAGCCGGTCGCCTCGCTCGACCCGCCGACGGCGAACGCCGTCATGCGCGACCTGCGGCGCGTGCAGCGCGAGCTGGGCATCACGACGATCGTCAACCTGCACTTCCTCGACCTGGCGAAGGCGTACGCCGACCGCATCATCGGCATGCGCGCCGGGAAGGTCGTGTTCGACGGCGTCGCGGCCGATGCCGACGACGCCGTGTTCGAGCAGATCTACGGTCGCTCGCTCACCGCGGAGGACGTGTCCACCGTCGACGTCGGACCCATCCTGTGACGACCTCGACCCCGAGCCTCGCCCACGCGGCAGGATCCGGGTCGGTGCGCCCGCGCAAGCCCCGCCCGCGCTGGACGACGTACGCGGCTGTCGTCGTCGTCGCCGCCCTCACGCTCTGGTCGGCGCGCGGTGTCGAGTTCACGCTCGAGCCGCTGCTCGCCAACTACGACCGGGGCGTGGACGTGCTGCGGCGGTTCCTGCACCCGGACTGGGCGTTCGTCTGGGCGAGCTGGCCGGCCTGGGCCGAGACGCTGCAGGTCGCCGTGCTCGCAGCCACGGTGGGCTGCGCGATCGCGCTCGTCCTCGCGCTGCTCGCGAGCCAGGTGACCGCATCGCCGTGGGTGTACCGGACGGTGAAGATCGTCCTCGCGGTGCAGCGGTCGCTCCCCGATGTCGCGTGGGCGCTGCTCGCCGTCGCCGTCGTGGGCGTCGGACCGCTCGCGGGTCTGCTGGCGCTCGTGGCGTTCAACATCGGGGTGGCGGCGAAGCTCACCGCGGAGAGCATCGACGCCGTCGACCCCGGCCCTGTCGAGGCCGCGCGGGCCGTCGGCGCCGACCCGGTGCAGCGGGCGACGACGGCGGTCGTCCCGCAGGTCATGCCGAACTTCCTCTCGTACTGCTTCTACGTGTTCGAGCTCAACATCCGGGCCTCCCTCGTCCTCGGGGCGGTCGGGGCCGGCGGGATCGGCACGGTCATCATCGTGCAGACGAGCCGGTTCCAGTTCGAGAACGTGGCGGGCATCATCTACGTCTTCGTGCTCGTCGTGTTCGTTCTCGACCAGCTCTCGCGGTGGCTCCGCCGGAGGCTGATATGAGCGCGCGCACGACGGCGCCCAGCACGCCGGGCGTGCGCTCCGAACGGCCGACGCCGCCGAGCAAGCTGCCACGCACGATCGGGCTGCTGGTCTCCGGGGCGATCGTCGTCGTCTGCGCCGTCACGCTCGACGCCCAGTGGTCGCGGCTGCTCGAGGCGCCGGGCGTCCTCGGGAACTACCTGCGCCTCATGTCGCAGGGGATCTTCACGAACCCGACGGTCGAACCGGCGTCGTTCCAGTGGACCTCCGCCTTCGAGTACATGCTCGAGTCGCTGCAGATGGCCTGGATGGGCACGCTCATCGGCGCCGTGCTCTCGTTCCCGCTGGCGTTCCTCGCCGCGCGGACGATCGCGCCGGCGCCCGTCGTGTTCGTGACACGGATGGTGCTCAACGTGATCCGCGCGATCCCGGAGCTGATCCTGGCCATCGTCGTGATGATGCCGATCTTCGGGCTCGGTCCCCTCGCGGGTGCGCTCGCCCTCGGAATCGGGTCCATCGGGACGCTCGGCAAGCTGTCGAGCGAGGCCATCGAGGCGATCGACTCCCGACCGGTCGAGGCGGTGAGCGCGACCGGCGCGCGGAAGGCGCAGGTGCTCGCCTGGGGAGTGATCCCGCAGGCGATGCCGGAGATCCTCGCGTTCTGGCTGTACCGCTTCGAGATCAACATCCGGGCGGGCGCGATCCTGGGTGCCGTCGGGGCGGGTGGCATCGGCTCGATCCTCAAGCAGCTCTTCGACAAGCGGGAGTGGGACCGGATCGGCGTCACGCTCGTCGTGATCATCCTCGTGACGATCCTCGTGGACCAGATCTCGGCGTGGGTGCGCCACCGCATCATCGCAGGCTCTGGGCACCAGCGTGCCGAGGTCGACACGGCAGCACTGCTGGGGTGACGCCATGACGCTGCCCTCGCTCCCGCCCGCCGCCGGGACCGTGCTCGCGCGGATCCGTGCCCACACGGGCGAGCTCCACCCGGGCGAGCAGCGCGTCGCGCACGTCGTGCTCGACCGCCCGGAGTGGACGATCGAGGCATCCGCGCAGGATGTCGCCGACGCCGCGGGGGTGTCCCGAGCGACTGTCGTCCGGACGGCGCAGCGGCTCGGGTTCGCCGGCTACCCCCAGCTGAGGGTGCTCCTGGCGCGCGACGTCGGCCTGTCCGGTGCGTGGACGAGGACGTCGGGGGAGCCGGAGGAGCCGATCGAGATCGTCCGTGCGTACTTCCACGACGTGGCGCGCGCCGTCGACGGCATGCTGGCGCTCCTTGCCGCCGACGACGTGCGCCGCGCCGTCGACCTGCTCGCCGGCGCCGCGACCACCCTTGTGATCGGGAACGGGCTCTCCTCGACGCTGGCCGCCGAGGCGGCGATGCGGCTCAACGCCATCGGCAGGTCGGCGGAGGCGCCGGCGGACTACGTCAGCCAGTCGGTGAAGGCGCGGCTGCTCCGCCCGCAGGACGTGTGCCTGGTGGTGAGCGGCACCGGGAGCACGACGCCGACGCTGCAGGCGGCACGGGCCGCCCGGAGTGCCGGCGCCGAGATCGTGGCTCTGACCGCGTTCACGGGCTCGCCGCTGGGCGAGCTCGCGAGCGTGACCCTCGTCGCGGGGATGGGTGCGACGTCGTTCCGTGACGAGATCACGACGACGACCCGCATCCCGCAGGGGATGCTCCTCAACGCGCTCGTCGGTGCAGTGCGCCGCCGGGACCCGGCGGGTGCGCAGGACGCGCAGGCCAGGCTGCTCGAGGTGATCGGCGAGGCGCTGGTCCAGGACCCACCGTGACTCAGCGCACGACGGCCGCCACGGCCGACACCTCGACCAGAGCGCCGGGTACTCCGAGCCCCGCGACGCGCGCTCCGGTCACCAGCGGCGGTTCGGTGAGGGACCCGAGGAACGGCATGGCTGCGCCGTAGGCGGCGTCGAGGTCGACGCCGTCCAGGAACAGGATCGTCATGCTGACGACGTCCGCCAGGCCGACGTCGGCGGCCTCGAGCGCGACGACGAGGTTCTCCATCACCCGGGTCACCTGGGCCGCGACGTCGTCGCCCCCGACGAGGGCGCCCTCGGCGTCGACGGCGTTCTGGCCGCCGACGAGGATGGTGGTCGCGCCCGGGGGCACGACCGCGACGTGGCTGAATGCGGGGCTCGCGACGAGCCCGGGAGGCCGCAGCAGTGTGATCTCGTCCATGGTGGCCACGCTAGGGCGCAACCCGGACACCCGCCGTCCGGGTCAGTCGATCCCGAGGTCGCGGCGCAGCTTCGCCACGTGGCCGGTCGCCTTCACGTTGTACTGGGCGAGCGACACGGTCCCGTCCGGGGCGACGACGATCGTGGAGCGGATGACCCCGACGACGGTCTTGCCGTAGAGGGTCTTCTCGCCCCAGGCGCCGTAGGCCTCGAGCACGGCGTGGCCGGGGTCGGACCCGAGCGCGAACGTGAGCGACTCGGCGTCGGCGAACTTCTCGAGGGCCCCCACGGTATCGGGGGAGAGGCCGACGACGGCGTAGCCCGCCCCCTGCAGCGAGGCGAGCGAGTCGCGGAAGTCGCACGCCTGCGTCGTGCAGCCCGGGGTGCCCGCCGCGGGGTAGAAGTACACGATGACGCCCTTCTCGGCGTCCGCGCGCAGGCTCGCGAGGGACACGTCACCGCCGCCGGCGGCCGGGAGCGTGAAGTCGGGGGCGACGTCGCCGACGGCGAGCTTGGGCATGGCGGGCTCCTTCATGAACGAGGCGGGTGGCCAGCCTATCGAGCACTCCTCGAGCATCCGACGGGCCAGCCGCTCCAGTGACGGGGACCACCGTCACGACGACGCTCCTGGTTCGCTCAGCGGCCGGGCGCGGTGCTAGAGTTTCCAGTCGCCGGAGGTCACTCCAGGCGCGCACCTCTAGCTCAATTGGCAGAGCAACTGACTCTTAATCAGTGGGTTCTGGGTTCGAGTCCCAGGGGGTGTACCAGCAACGAGAGCCCCGCACCGGATCCGGTGCGGGGCTCTCGTGCGTCACCGACGGATCACTCGGTGGCGAGCGCCGCGTCGGAGGAGAACACGAGGCCGAGGGCGATCGACCCGTCCTGCAGCGCGCTCTTCGTCAGCGGACCACCGGCGTCGAGCGACGTGAACTCGCCGATCTGCAGGCCGTACGTCTCCTCGAGACCCGGCTGGCAGAAGGGCCGCTCCGGGCACTCCGGGGGACCGCCCAGCGCCAGATCACCACACACCTCGGCGAGCTCGCTGAGCGTGGCGACGCCGTGCTCGTCGGCGAACGCCTGGGTCACAGCGAACGCGTTCTGGTCGGCGGCCGCGGACGGCTGCCCGAAGGCCAGGCCGGCTTCCTCCCCGAGCGTGCTGAGCGCCTCGTACGTGGCGTCGACGTCGCTGCTCGCGGCGAGGTCGCCCGGGTCGTCCGCCTGGCCCACCAGGAACGTGGTCAGCGTTCCGAGGTACTCCGGCACGACCGTCAGATCGCCGGACTGGAGCGACGGCAGGTAGATCTCCCGGTTGCCCGCGTCCTGCGTGGTCGCCGAGTAGCCGGCCTCGGTGAGCGCGATCCGGTAGATCTCGCCCAGCGTGATGTTCTCGGAGAAGTTCGCGCTGCCGACGACGATGTCGCCCGATCCCGACGTGTCGGTGATCTCGACACCCGACGCGTCCCACCAGGCCTCGGCCGCCTGAGCGGACGTCTGGCGGTCGATGTCGACGGCCTTGTTCAGCTCGATGAGCTGCTCCGTGTCGAGCGCGGCAGAGACTGCGTCGAGTGCGGCGACCAGGGCCGGCTCCGCAGAGTCCGCGTGGATCGCCGGGACGATGTTGTCGGCCGTCTGGAGGCCCTGGTCGTCCTCGAGCACGACCAGGGCCTGGTCGGCGATGCCCTCGCACGCCTCCAGGTCGGTCTCGCTGGCGGCGGACGTCTCGCCGTCCGTCGCTCCGTCGCCGGACGACCCGGGCTGGCCGCAGGCGGCCAGGGCCGCGATCGCGAGCGCGCCCACGCTCGCGGTGAGAAGTCGACGTGCTGTCAGGCGCATGGTGCTCTCGCTTCGTCGGTGATGGTGTTCTGGGCCGGTGCCGGTTGGCGGCCGAGCCGCCGCCGCGTGAACGGCGGGATCCATTCGAACGTACGAACGGACGTGGGGCAAGTCCGAGGACGGGTGTGTCTCATGCGGCGGCCGCCTCCGCGAGGCGCAGCGGGGGCGGCGTGAGAACGCGCTGGGCCACGGCGAGCACGGCCTCGCACACCAGGCACAGCCCGATCACGAGGATCGCGCCGGCGATCGCCTTGCCGTAGTTCTGCGTCGCGAAGCCGGTCGTGATGAGCGTGCCGAGGTTCTGGCCGCCGGCGAGCGCGGCGATCGGGATGGTCGCGATGGTCTGGACGGCGGACGTCCGGGCGCCGGCCGCGATGAGGGGGACCGCGAGCGGCAGCTCGACCCGGCCCAGCACGCTCGCCGGGGACATGCCGACCCCACGCGCGGCGTCCTTCGCGTCGGCGTCGGCGCCCCGCACCCCGACGTACGCGTTCGAGAGCATCGGGGGGATCGCGAAGATGGCGACGGCGATGACCGTCGCGGGGTTGCCGCGCCCGATCGGGCTCATCGAGAACAGGATGAGCAGCGCGTACGTCGGCATCGCCCGGGTGACGTTCGAGAAGGCGACGACGACGCCGCCGCCCCGGCCGGTATGCCCCAGCCACGTACCGAGGGGGAGCGCGATCGCCGCCGCCGCGAGCACGGCGATGAGCGTCATCTGCAGGTGGACACCCGTGAGGGCGAGGACGCCCTGCGGTCCCGTCCAGTTCACGGGGTCGTTGAGCCACGTGACGGCGTCGCGTGCCACCTCGGCGGGGTTCATGCGAGCTCCCTCATGCCGCCACCGCCTGCCGCACCGGGCCGGATCTCGAGCGCGTCCACGGCGTGAGGGCGCGCCCGAGCAGCCACAGCAGCAGGTCGGCGGCGAACGCCAGGAGCAGGCACAGGGCCGTCGCCGTGAAGACCTGCGCACGGTAGTTCGAGGCGAACCCCCGGAACATCAGCTGCCCCAGCCCTCCGTGCCCGACGGCGACGCCGACCGTCACCAGGGCGATGGTGCTCACCGTCGTGAGGCGCAGACCGGTGACGACGGCGGGCGTCGCGAGCGGCGCGTCGACCCGGAGCAGCAGCTGGCGGCTGTCCATGCCTTGGCCGCGCGCCGCGTCGCGCAGCTCAGCGGGGACGTCGCGCAGGCCGGCGAGGATGTTCCGCACGAGCAGGAGCAGCGCGTACAGGACCAGGCCGATGACGACGGTCGTCCGGGAGGCGCCGGTGAACGGCACCAGCAGGATGAACAGGGCGAGCGACGGGATCGTGTACAGCACCGCCGTCGTCCCCAGGATGGCCCCGGCGAGGCGCGGCCGGAACCGCGCCGCGAGCGCGAGCGGGATCGCGATGACGAGCGCCACGAGCACCGCCTGCAGCGTCATCGAGACGTGCTGGCCGAGCGCCCGCGCGATCTCCTCGGAATTGTTCTGGACGTACGTCCAGGAGACCCACGGGTTCGCCGGTACGGATGCCGCGTCTGCCAGAAGCACCCAGCGACCGTACCGGGGTGCGCCGACAGCGGCACGCTCCCCGCGACGTCGTCCGCCGGTTCGCCACGGCTGCGCGGTGTCGCACGGGGCGGCTACCGTCGTGCCATGCCCGCGGACGAGACGGACCCCATCGGCCACGCCCCGCACGCCGCGATCTCGTTCGAGGGAGCGGCGAAGCGGTACGCCGACGGCACCGTCGCCGTCGAGGACCTCGACCTCGAGGTGTCCGCGGGCGAGCTCATGGTCTTCGTGGGGCCGTCCGGGTGCGGGAAGTCGACGTCCCTGCGGATGGTCAACCGGCTCGTCGAGCTGACCGCGGGCCGCGTGCTCGTCGACGGCGAGGACGTCCGTCACGTCGATCCCGTGCGCCTGCGGCGCCGGATCGGCTACGTCATCCAGAACGTGGGCCTCTTCCCGCACCGCACCGTCGAGCAGAACGTCGGAGTCGTCCCCGCACTCCTCGGCTGGTCCCGCGAGCGCACCCGCTCGCGGTCGCGGGAGCT
This sequence comes from Beutenbergia cavernae DSM 12333, assembly GCF_000023105.1. Classification (NCBI taxonomy): domain Bacteria; kingdom Bacillati; phylum Actinomycetota; class Actinomycetes; order Micrococcales; family Beutenbergiaceae; genus Beutenbergia; species Beutenbergia cavernae. The sequence continues at coordinate 2,967,524 of NC_012669.1, read as the reverse complement.
GCTCGAGCTCGTCGGCCTGGACGCCGATCTCCACGCGCGGCGGTACCCGCACGAGCTCTCCGGGGGCCAGCGGCAGCGGGTCGGGGTCGCCCGCGCACTCGCGGCCGAGCCGTCCGTGCTGCTCATGGACGAGCCGTTCGGCGCCGTCGACCCCGTCGGGCGCCGCCGGCTCCAGGCGGAGTTCCGGCGCCTGCACGCCGAGCTCGGTACCACCGTGATCTTCGTCACGCACGACATCGACGAGGCGGTGCTGCTCGGCGACCGTGTCGCCGTCTTCCGCCAGGGCGGCCACGTCGAGCAGGTGGCTGATCCGGTCACCCTGCTCGCCGCGCCGGCGAACGAGACGGTGCGCTCCTTCATCGGGGCCGACCGCGCCGTGCGGCTCCTCGCGCTGACCGGCATCGAGGCGGAGGACCTGTCGCCGGCCGCGCCCGGCGCCTCGCCGGCGCTCACCGTGGGGGACACGCTCGACGTCGCCCTGTCGGTGCTCGCGGAGAGCCCGGCGCCGACCATCGGCGTGCGCGGCGACGATGGCGAGCTCGTGGGGTCCCTCGATGCCGACGCGATCTACCGCGCCCTGCGCCGGGTCTACTCGGCTCACCCGGACCCGCTGGCCGAGCCCGTCGCCACGCCGAACAGCTGACGGCGTCGCGTTACCGTTCTGCCCGTGACCTCCACCTCCGGTGCGCACTCCGCGCGCGTGGCCCTCGTGACCTGTGCCGATCTGCCCGAGCTCGACGAGGAGGACGCCCCGCTCGTCGGACTGCTCGAGGACCGGGGTCTCGCCGTCGGCGTCGAGGTGTGGGACGACCCGGCGGCCGACTGGTCGGCGTACGACCTCGTCGTCGTCCGCTCGGCCTGGGACTACAGCCTCCGCCGGCGGGAGTTCCTCGACTGGGCGCGGTCGCTCCCGACGCTGCGGAACCCGGCGAACGTCGTCGCCTGGAACAGCGACAAGCACTACCTCGCGGACCTCGCGAAGGACGGGCAGTCGGTCGTCGAGACGCTCTGGCTCGAGCCTGAGCGCGGCTACAGCAAGCGCGACCTCCACAACCGCTTCCCGGCGCGCGAGGACTTCGTGCTGAAGCCCGCCGTCAGCGCCGGCTCGCTCGACACCGGCCGGTACACGGCGACCAACGCCGACTCCCGCCGCCTCGCGATCATGCATGCGCACCGGCTCCTCGAGGCCGGCCGCTCGGTCATGGTGCAGCGGTACATGCCGGAGGTCGACGCGTTCGGCGAGACGGCGCTGGTCTTCCTGCACGGAGAGTTCTCGCACGCGGTGCACAAGGGTCCGATGCTCGTGGGTGCGGACGAGCCCACGGACGGCCTGTACAAACCCGAGGTGATGAGCCCGTTCGCGGCGAGCGAGCTCGAGATCGACACCGCGAAGGAGATCCTGGCGTTCGCGCGGGAGCGCATCCCCGGCCGGTCGGCGGGCTCGCGGCCGCTGCTGTACGCCCGCGTGGATCTCGTGCGACGCGAGGGCCAGCGCCCCGTGCTCATGGAGCTGGAGCTCGTGGAGCCGTCGCTGTTCCCCTCGTTGGCCGACGGCGCGCTGGACCGCATCGCCGACGCGATCGTGCGCGAGATCGAGCTCGGGCCGGACCCGCGCAACGACGCCTCGGCCTGAGGCGTCCGCTCCGCCGCCCAGCGGCGATCTCGGCTCCAGCCCAAGGGGGCCGCGAGGGGCCAAGGTAGACTCGTGCCGAGTTGCATTGCTCGGAGCGTCACATCGGTCCGCCGGCCATGGCGGATGTATGGCTCCACTCGGGAGCAGACGGCGAACACTCTGACGGTGGTTCCGACTCGCGGTCCTGCCTTTTTCGGAGATCGGGCCAGCGCACGCGCACCGCTCCGTCACCACCCCCATGGAAGGGGTCAGCGTGACCACACTCACCACGATCGACGAGGCGGCCGAGCGAGGCCGCCCTCGTGACCGGCAGGTCAACCACTACACCGAGCTCTCGGCTCGGGTGCGGGCGGAGGGGCTGCTGCGCCGTCGCTACGGCTACTACTGGAGCAAGATGGCCATCGTGTTCGGCCTGCTCGCCGCCACGACCGTCGCCTTCGTGATGATCGGCGACTCCTGGTGGCAGCTGTTCACCGCCGTCGTCTTCGCGATCCTGTTCACGCAGGCCGCCTTCCTCGGCCACGACGCCGCACACCGCCAGATCTTCACCTCAGGTCCCCGCAACGAGTGGGCGAGCCTCCTCATCGCGAACCTCGTGGTCGGCCTCAGCATCGGGTGGTGGCAGCACAAGCACACGCGCCACCACGCGAAGCCGAACCAGGTGGGGTCCGACCCTGACATCGCGCCGGGCCCGGTGGCGTTCACCGACGCGATCGCGGACTCGCGTCGGACACCGTGGGGGCGCTGGCTGACGGCGCGGCAGGGGTGGTTCTTCTTCCCGATCCTGCTGCTCGAAGGGCTGAACCTGCACGTGGAGGGGACGAAGCGCGTCCTCGCCAAGGCGCCGGTGAAGCGGCGGTGGCTCGAGATCCTGTTCCTCGCCGTGCGCCTGGGCGGCTTCGTGGCGCTCGTCTTCTGGGTGCTGTCGCCCGGTGTCGCGTTCGCGTTCCTCGGCGTGCAGCTCGGCCTGTTCGGCCTCTACATGGGCGCCTCGTTCGCGCCGAACCACAAGGGGATGCCGATCGTCCCGCCGGACGCGAAGATCGACTTCCTGAACCGGCAGGTGCGCATGAGCCGCAACATCAAGGGCGGCTGGTTCATCGGCGAGCTCATGGGCGGCCTGAACTACCAGGCCGAGCACCACCTCTTCCCGAGCATGCCCCGACCGAGCCTGCGTACCGTGCAGCCGATCGTCCGGGAGTACTGCGCCGAGCGGGCCGTTCCCTACACGGAGACGTCCCTGTGGGCGTCGTACGGGATCGTCGTCAGGTACCTCAACCGTGTCGGCCTGCGGGCCAGCGACCCGTGGGCGTGCCCGCTCGCGACCCAGCTGCGCTGATCGCCCCGTTCTCGCTGGCGGAGGGTGTCGACTCAGCCGGTTGCCGCGGTGAGCGAGCGGGTGAGCTGCGCGAGTGATCCAGGGACGACCGAGTAGTAGGCCCATCGCCCGCGCTGCGTGCGGGTGAGGAGGCCGGCGTCGACGAGGATCTTGAGGTGGTGGCTGACGGTGGGCTGCGCCAGCCCCAGGGGTGCCGTCAGGTCGCAGACGCAGGCCTCGCCGCCGTCGTGCGCGGCGACCATCGAGACGAGCTGCACGCGGGCCGGGTCGGCAAGCGCCTTGAACACGCGCGCGAGGTCGCGCGCGGTGTCCGGGTCGGTCGCCTCGCGCAGGAGAGGCGCGCAGCAGGCAGCGCTCCCCGGTGAGGCAGCTGTCTCGAGCTGGGCGATCGGCATGCCGCCCATCTTGCCATGCATCGAAGAACGTGGATACGTTGTGCGCGCACGATCCATTGAGAACTGTCGATGTGAGGTGGGACGAGGATGGACGAGGTCGCTCGGGAGCAGCTTCCGGTCGTCGTGATCGGAGCGGGTCCGGTGGGTCTGGCGGCAGCGGCGCAGCTGGTGGAGCGCGGCCTCGAACCGTTGGTGCTCGAAGCCGGGGAGGGTCCGGGCGCAGCGGTGTCGTCGTGGGGTCACGTGCGCCTCTTCTCCCCGTGGCGCTACAACGTCGACGGGGCGGCGCGACGACTGCTCGCACCGACCGGCTGGGTGTCGCCCGATCTGGACGCGCTGCCGACGGGCGCGGAGCTGGTGTCCCGGTACCTGGCGCCCTTGGCGAGCGTGGAGGCGATCCGGTCACGGTTGATCACCGGAGTCCGTGTCCTTGCCGTGACGCGGGACGGGGCGGACAAGTCGCGATCGCTGGGCCGTGACCGGAGTGCCTACCGACTGCGCGTGAAGGCCGGCGGCGGCGTGGAGGACCTGTTGGCGCGCGCGGTGATCGACGCGTCGGGGACGTACGGCGACTCGAACCCGCTCGGCGCGAGCGGCCTGCCCGCCGTCGGTGAGGTCGAGGCCGTGTCGTACGTCACCGGACCCCTGCCGGACGTCCTGGGCGCCCAGCGCGCGCGCTTCGCCGGCCGGCACACCCTGGTGGTCGGGATGGGTCACTCGGCGGCCAACACGCTGCTGAGCCTGGTGGAGCTGGCCGAGGCCGAGCCGGCGACCAGGATCACATGGGCGATCCGCGGGGGATCGGCGCGGCGTCTCTTCGGCGGCGGCGCGGATGACGAGCTGCCCGCGCGGGGACTGCTCGGGATGCGCGTGCGGGACGCCGTCGACGCCGGACGGCTGACGCTCCGCACGCGGGTGTCGATCGAGGAGATGCGCCCGGCGGGAGAGACCGTTGCCGTGCGCGGCCGCAGCGGAGCGGAGCCCCTGGCGGTGGACGTCCATGCGATCGTCAACGCGACAGGGTTCCGCCCGGATCTCGGCATGCTGCGCGAGCTCCGGCTCGATCTCGATCCGGTGGTCGAGGCCCCGAGCCGGTTGGCGCCGTTGATCGACCCGAACCATCACTCGTGCGGCACCGTGCCGCCCCACGGCGAAGCAGTGCTCGCGCATCCGGACGAGGGCTTCTACCTGGCCGGCATGAAGTCGTACGGTCGGGCGCCGACGTTCCTGCTGGCCACGGGGTACGAGCAGGTGCGCTCGATCGCGGCGGCGCTGGCCGGCGATCGGTCCGCGGCGGACGCCGTCGAGCTCGACCTGCCCGCTACCGGTGTCTGCTCCTCCGACCTGGCACTGGTGGCCGACGGCGAGGAGGCCGCGGGGTCGTGCTGCGGGAGTGCGCCGGCGGAGCCGCAGCTGGTGTCGCTCGGGGTCGGTGCTCCCACCGGCGTCGGGTTCGCCACCGGCATCGAGCACGGGCGCTCCGCCGACGCGGACTGACCCGTGCGGCGCGGAGGGACGGGCGATCGGTCAGCCGGCCGGCGTCGGCTCGACCGGATCGACGCCGAGGTCCGTGAGCAGCGCCCGGATGCGGGTGTGGATCTCGTCGCGGATCGGGCGCACCGCGGCGAGGCCCTGCCCGGCCGGGTCTGCGAGCTCCCAGTCCTCGTACCTCTTGCCCGGGAAGATCGGGCACGCGTCTCCGCAGCCCATGGTGATGACGACGTCGGAGTCGCGCACCGCGTCGGTCGTGAGCACCTTGGGCCGCTCGGCGCGGATGTCGATCCCGACCTCCCGCATCGCCTCGACCGCGACGGGGTTGATGTGCTCTGCGGGCAGGGAGCCTGCCGAGCGCACGTCCACGGCGCCGCCGGACAGGGCGCGCAGGAAGCCCGCGGCCATCTGCGAGCGCCCGGCGTTGTGGACGCACACGAACAGGACTGACGGGTTGGCGTGGTTCACGGGGTCTCCTCGTGCTGGGGTTGCTCTGGCTATGTCATGGCGCGGTCGGCACCAGCTCGTCGAGCAGGCGGCGCACGCGGGCGTCGAGCTCGTCGCGGATGGCGGCCACCCCGTCGGCGGAGGCGAGGGCGGGATCGGCGATCGCCCAGTCCTCGTACCGCGTGCCCGGCAGGATCGGGCACACGTCACCGCAGCCCATGGTGACGACGACGTCCGCGGCGCGGACGGCGTCGTCCGTGAGCGGCTTCGGAAACGCGTCGGCGGGGTCGACGCCCAGCTTCTCCAGCAGAGGTCGCACACTCGGGTGGACGGCGCCGGCGGGCGTCGATCCCGCGGAGCGCACGACCACGCGGTCGCCGGCATGGTGGCGCAGCAGCGCTGCGGCCAGCTGGGAGCGGCCGGCGTTCGCGACGCAGACGAACAGCACCTGCGGCCGGCCGTCGCGGCCGTCGCGCGTGAGGTCGGTGAGGCGTTGGCGGGCGAACCGTTCCGCGAGGGGCACCAGGTGGGCCCGGACGGCGGCCGAGCGAGCGAGGCCGGTGTACGACTCGCGCACGACATGTCGCACCAGATCCGGCTGCGCCTGCGAGAACGTCACGGCGAGATTCGCGGCCACACGGTCGAGGGCACCGTCGACGTCGGCCAGGCCGGCCATCGTCGTCTCTGCCTGGGGCGCCCGCAGCACGGCCGGCGCGAAGGCGTCGAGGAGCGCTGCCACCGCGGGTGCGTAGCCCGGGGCGATCCGGTACCAGACCCACGTCCCGCGCCGCTGGGACGCCACGATCCCGGACTCGCGCAGCACCTTCAGGTGGTGGGACACGGTCGGCTGCGACACGTCGGAGAGATCGGCGAGATCGCAGACGCACACCTCGCCCGTCGGCGCCGTCGCCAGCAGCGACAGCATCCGCAGGCGCAACGGCTCCGCGAGCGCCTTGAGGGTGGCCGACACCGACGCCGACGCCGCCGCCCCGATCGCCTGGACGGGGGCCGGCCTCGGGTCGCAGTCGCCGTCCGGAACGCGCCCTGGCGCCGTCTCGGTCGTCGTCATGAGCGCACCTTCCGCCGCTGTATCGATGTACGTCTATGTTGACGCATGTCGATACAGCGAGCAAGCCCGATGCCCGGTGCGTAGCATCACGTGGTGAGCTGGCGGCGCGCGGTCGCGGAAGATGCGCAGATGCTCGTCGACCTGGTGGCCGCAGCCGGCCGGGAGTCGATCGGTTACGCAGAGGCAGCGGGACTGCTGCGGTCCTGGACCGTCGTCGTTGACGCGGCAGGTGGTCGAGCCAGCGCCGCCGTGGCTGTCCTGCCCCCTGATCCCGGGCGGCATCGCGGCTACGGCGCCTGGTGGGAGCGGGAAGCGAGAACCCAGCCACGTGCCGCGACTCTGGTCGAACGCCTCGTCCGCATCGCCTCCAGTCTGCCCCTGGTGAACACCCTGCAGGTGTCGGTCGCCGCGGACGACGGTGCCAGGACTCAGGCCCTCGAGAGCCAGGGTTTCGAGGCGGCGGTGCCGGTGTGGACCATGCGCCATGACGCCCTGTCGCGCCGCGCCGCGACGCTTCCTGGCCCTCTCCGCGTGGTCGGCTGGGACGAGGCGTGGACATCGTCGTTCAAGCGCGCATACGACGTCGCGTACGCCGACCAGCGCATGGTGGAGGCGCAGACCCCGTCGACGTGGGTCGGTCTGATTCGTGACGACGCCCTCGTGAACGACGTGAGTGTGCTCGCGGTGGACGCCGACTCCCGAGTCGTGGGATTCGTGCTGGCTTTCGCGCACGGGTCCGGCGTCGAGCTGGGACCGATCGGCACGGTGCCGCGATGGCGCGGGAACGGCGTCTCGTCCGCGCTGCTCGGCGACGCGCTGAGGCGTTGCCGTGAGCTACGGCTGGATCCGGTGACACTGACGGTTGACGGTGAGAGCCCGACGGGCGCGCACGAGATCTACCTCCGGCACGGCTTCGCCGTCACCGAACGACTGGTCGCCTACCGCCGCGCGTTGGAGACCGAGGCCTGGACGGGCGTCAGGTGATCAGCATCCCGGAGGTTCTCCGAAATCACGCTGTCGCCGCTGGTGCCGAACGCTGGCTCGGGGACCTTCCAGCGCTCGTGAACCACCTCGAGCAGCAGTGGGACATCGTCGTCGGTCGCCCGCTCGCCGGTGCCACCGAGGCCTACGTCGCGGAGGCGACGACGAGAGCTGGGCTACCGGTCGTGCTGAAGCTTCTCGTTCCCCTGGTCGGGACGAGGGCACGCCACGAGATCACCGCGCTGCGCCTGGCCGACGGCCAGGGGTGCGTCGCCCTGCTCCGCGACGACCCCGACGTGGGCGCGCTCCTGCTCGAGCGGCTGGGTCCATCGCTCCTCGAGCTGGGTGTCCCCATCGCCAGACGTCACGAGATCCTGTGCGACACGGCGGCGAAGGTGTGGCGGCCGGCGCCGCACTCTGGACTCCCGACCGGCGCCGACAGGGCTCAGCGGCTGGCCGCCTTCGTCACCGAGTCGTGGGAGCGGCTCAATCATCCGTGCTCGGAGCTGGCGATCGATGACGCGCTCGCGTGTGCGCGCCGCCGTGCGACCGCTCACGACGACGAGCGGGCGGTGCTGGTCCACGGTGACGTGCACCAGCTCAACGCCCTCCAGGCGGGCGGGGAGTTCAAGCTCGTCGATCCTGACGGTCTGCTGGCCGAACCCGAGTGCGACATCGGCACGGTGATGCGAGGCGACCCGGTCGAGCTGCTCCGGGGCGACCCGCGGGAGCGGGCCTGGCGGCTCGCCGCTCGCACGGGCCTCGACCCCACCGCCATCTGGGAGTGGGGAGTCATCGAGCGGGTCGCGAGCGGGTTGCACTGCACCGAGATCGATCTTCAGCCACTCGGCCGCCGGACCCTGGCCGCCGCCGATGCCGTCGCCGGCTACCAGATGGGACAACCATGACGCTGACGCCCGAGGATGCCCCGCCAGGCGGGGGATCTCCGGTGGGTTCGGCGGCGCCACATCTCTGGAGCGGAACTGCAACGGCTTGCCTGTGGCGGGCCGCTTTCGAAGTAGGCGGTGCTGCCGCTGCGGGTTGAGCCGCTCGATCGCGGGTGAGCCTTAGGCGTCGGGACGGCCGTATAAAACCGCCCCGAGTCAATCCTCGACACTGCAATCAATCCTCACGGCGAGTCTCCTTCAAGGGGTGGGAGCTACACCCCTCACACGCACCATCTGAGAAGCCCTCAGGCTCGTCGGCCTTGCCACCGCCCCGTGCGCCTGGCCAATGGCGGCCGCTTCCGGTGTCGGGATGGTCCCGGCGCCCTTACGATCACCGATGTCACGCGGGTCAGCGCAGGACCGAAGGGGTGGGCGCGATGAGTGAGCCCGTTGTCGAGGATCCGAACGAGTTTACCGGCGAGGAGTTCGGCGATGAGTCCACACCTGACGTCCTCGCCAAGTTTCTCGACGCTCTTGCCACGGAGCGGGGGCTGCAGGCAGCGGACCGTCAGGCTCTCGAGGATGCTGCGAACACCTCCAGCGCCGCCCGCTCGGCGGGCGAGTCGCTCGCTAATCAAACTGCCGTCGCTCGAGCTCACGCTCGCGTCGAGGCGGAGGATCTCAGCAGCGACGAGCAGGAGCTGGCCGATCTCACGCCTGACCAGTCCCAGGAGCTGAAGGAGTCCGCGTCGGCGGTCCGCGAGACCGTCGAGGACCTTGCTGCCGACGCCACGCAGAACAAGGGCCCCCTCTACACCAGACTGAAGTTGTGGTCCTGGATCCTCGGACTCGTCGTCGCCACCACCACTTCTGTCACGGCGATCGTGGCCGCGGTGCTGTTGCAGAAGGCACGGGAGCAGGGCGACCCGAGTGACGGGGGCACGGACGTCGAAGACCTGTCTCCGGAGCTGAAGGCTCTCCTGCAGCAGCGGGCCGACGAGTGGAAGGCCCTCCGGGCAGGTCAGCTGTGCGATCGGATTTCCGCCTTCGCCGACGCGTACGCGCAGTCAATCCTGGCGCAGGTCACCGTCGTCCGGGAGCTGAAGCTCCTGCTCGCGCCAGCCGACCCCCAAGAACAGAGCAGCTACGAGGCCTTCCTCGTGCAGGTCGCCCCGGCGCTGGGGATTCAGGCCGAGGACGCGTACATCGCCACCACGTCGGTGCCGCGGTACCGAGCGGTCTACGCCTTCGTCAAGGCGACCCAGAAGCCCGCGGGGGCGTGGGGGGCCGCCGGCCCTCTGACCAGCCTGGAGGCGGTCGCGGTCCTCGAGATCGCACTCAGTCGGATCCATGTAATGCTCAAGAACACAGGTGGGTGACAGCATGCCTGGTACCGCGATCCTCCTAGCCGGCTGGGCCGACCAGACCCGTGCCGACGCCTACGTTGCTTCGTTGCGCATTGGGGCAGGCGTGATCCGCGACGCTCGCGACGTCCGTCACCTCGACGCACTTCCGACCATCCTCGGTCTTCACGACCTCCCATCGGAGTTCACAGCCGCCGCTCGGCAACGCGCGGCGATCCAGCACGATACGGCGATCGCCTTCTGGCGCAAGCGGCTCGGTCACCCCTCCGACGTTGTCGCCGACGGTTGCGGCTTCCTCGCGAACGCCGTCGACGACCTGCCCCAACACGCCTTCGCGTACTGGCTGCGGACGCCCGACGGCGAACTGGCCGTCCTCCCGCCGGGCGTGGGCTTTCGGCTCGACAGCCAGCGCCTCGTGATCGACGCCCCCGTACCCGCGGCGCCGCCGCGTACCGCGGCACCTCCAGCGGAACTCGCCCTCGGTGTCCATCCCCTCGCCGGTGTGAGCGGATGGGACATCATGTCCGAGATCGGGAACCTCGCATCCCTTGCCGGGATGATGGCGATGAGTGCCAACCCCGCGGTCGGCGGCGTGGTCATGATCGGCGGCTCTATTCTGTCCTTTATATTCCAGCAGGTCAAGAATTCGAACACCAATCCGCCGGACCTGCCGAGTGCCGACCGGATCCGTAGCATCATCGTTCAGGCCCTCTCAGATGAATACGTCCGCGAACTCGGAGACCAGGCGTCGGCGATCCTGGAACTCGTCGACGACGGCATCAAGGGCACGTGGAACCAGGGCAGCGCGCCGAACGATACCGCGTATCACGACTGGGTGACGTGGCTGGACAACGCCGTCGACCCGACCCAAGGTGCCACCGTGACGATGGCGGCCACCAAGATCGACGTTGGACTCGCCGATCAGGACAGCAACGGATGGATGACCGGCTTGCAGCATTTCCCCGCGTTCCTGGCAGCGGCGGGAATCGAGATCATCATCCACCAATTTGAGACTCTGCGCACCGGCGCCGAGAGCGGCTTCGGCACCGGGCCCAACCCCACCTTGAATGCGGCGTTCCGGACGAGCGTCGAACGAGGGCTCAACCGCACGAACGCCCTGCTGGACGCCGCGACGCAGCACCGCACGGATGCGGCGGACCAGATCACCAAGCGCCTGGCACGCATCTCCGCGGTGACGGAGCGACCCAGCCCAGACGCAGCCGATCCGAACGGAACGATGTTCCTGGACTACGTCATCCGCGACAGCGGCGGCTACCCGGCCCTGCTGACGGGAGACGACGTCGTAGGGTCATACTCGGAGCGGGCTAACTGCTGCGACAGCGCTCGGGCCGGTGACACGATCGACACCGCCAACACCCAGCGCGACGCGGAGATAGAAAGGCTGCGAAAGTTGTGCGCTGTCGCCTATGGGGTCCCCGATGGCGCCGCGCTTGATGGCGTTATCGCCAACTGGAAGAAGGCCCGCGACGACCTCCAGAAAACATTGAACACCCTCAAATAGGCACATCCGCTGGCAAGGTACGCATTTCCTCAGCGGCGACACCTCGGTGCTCGGCCGACTCGGGGCCGTGCTCGACCCGGGCGACCCCGACTTCGCGATGTCATGCCATGACCTGCCGGGCTGCCACATCGATCCCATCCTTGCCCCGGCGGGGTTGAGGTCGCCGCCGCGGGTAGACGCGCTATCTCGGAGCGGAGCGATAGTAGTGCTGCTTGACCGGTAGTTGGAAGCCGCGGATCAGCCGGGTGCGCTCCGCTTGGATCTGCTCGAGGGTCGCCTGCGGGTACTTCTTGAAGAACGCGCGCCAGTTCTCGTTCCAGAGGCCGCCGGGTCCGACCTGGCGCGCGATGTCGTTGGCGTCGGGGAAGCGGCCTCCGCTGTGGAGCTGGTGGTGGATGTTCTCTGGGATGCGCACTACGTGGGCGTGCGGATCGATTCCGACTCGGCTCCAATGGTGGGCGAACTCGTCCGCCTGCGGGTAGATGTGGTGCTCGACCGTGGCCCACGCTTCTACCGGGATGCGGGATGGGCGCGGGCGGACGGGGGGTATCCGGATGCCGCCTCGGGTGTCCTTGATGAAAGCCCTCAGGCTCGCCGTGGAGACGTCGGTTGCGAGGCTGCGGATCGCCCGCTTCGCTAGCGCCTTGCCGACACCGTATGGGAGGTCCCAGAAGTCAATCGGGTCCAGGAACGGCTCCTCCAGCGGTCGTTCGCCGCCGTCGACCTGGTTGCCGTGGCGGTCGTGAAGGCGCCAGTACCCTGAGCTTTGATACAGGTACACGAGGCCGTAGCGCGTGTCCCGGCACGGTGTCAGAGTTCCGGACCCGAGGTGGGCCTGCTCCCACGGGGTCAGGTCCGGGTCAGAGCTTGCCGCCGAGGGCGGCATGGGCGGCGCTGTCTGCCAACTGTGCCGCCTGGCCGCCTGGTCGGCGGCCGTGCGCATCCGACCCCCACGTCGCGGGGCCATGGTTCCCGCCACTCGTGACGGCAGGGGAGCAGCGGCAGTCGCACGCAAGGTTGTCGAGCTTTGCCGCACCACGGACTGGAGCCCTGGAGCGAAGTCGGCCATTCTGTCACCCACGGGCTGCGGCATCGCAGTAGCAGCCGCCGGGCGCAACGCCGTCGACGCCTGCCGCAGCGTGGACTGGAGCCCGGGAACGAAGTCGACCATCCTGCCCGCCACGGGCTCCGGCATCGCAGTGGCGGCCACGGGGCGCAACGGCGCCTCCACTCGACGCCCCCCTGTGACGAGGATCAACGGGATCGGCCCCTCGGGCGGAGGTTGCGTGCTGACAATCGCATCACGTACCGCGTAGTCGAAGCCACGCGAGAAGTCGGCCATGCCAGACGGCACCGGGTTCGGACGATACGCAGGAGGTGCGTCGCCGAGGTGCGCCGGCTGCTGGAAGCGGGGCGGAGTGATCGCTGGTGGCCGGTGAGCCTGCATGGGTCGGGTGATCATCGGTGTCGGCCGGCGGAGAGGTGACTGCAGTCGCGGCATGGTGGGCAGCGGGCGGTACACCTGCGCGGCTCTGCGGATCGCTGGCGTCAGTCGCTGCAGCGAGCCCGCCATGGTCATGGTTCGGCCTTCTCCAGGCGGATCAGGTCGTCGACCAGCGCAAGGTTGAAGTCGACCTCGTCGGCTGCCTGCTGTAGCTGCTGAACGGTGATTCCGCGGTTCGCGCAGAACTGCCGAACGCTCTCGTCCTCGACGGAGATAGGCAGGCCCGCTGCGTTCTGTAGCCAGTGAGTGATCCCCCGGCGGAGCTCGGAACTCGGTGTCCGGGGTCCTGCGAGCAGGGTGGTCAGGTCGTCCCGGATACTCTCCGCTTCCGCCCGCAAGAACCGCTGGATCTTGCCCTCGTAGCCGTTCATCACGGCTGAGGCCATGTCCGCGAGGGTCTGGATGATGCGCTCGGTCTGTTCCTTCCCGATGCCGTGCTGGCCCAGGACATGCCGGATCACCGCGTGAGCCGGCGTCGGAGTGTCTTTCGCGCCCATCAATGCGGACGGCGAAACGAGCTGCAGATCTCGGAGGCTCTCGGTCAGCTGCCGGCACTGCACCGGGTCATCGACAAAGGCATTGGTCACGCAGAACACCAGCTCTGCCCAGCGATCCGCCTCGGAAGCCCAGGGCACGGCGCCCAGTCCCTCCTGCTGACGAGCAGCCATCTCACGGAGTTCGGCACTGAGTTCCATGGCATCACACCGTATCGTGAGGGCCAACTCACGGCCCGCGCACCCGTCCCGGCCGGCGGGCTACGCCCGATCTGCCCGAAGGGCCTTGAAAAGCACCACTCGGCGAGAGGGTCTGACCCAGGGGTCGGAGACATCCACAGGCGGGGGAGCCCGCTCAGCGCCGACAGCCTGACACGCGTAGCGTGACCGTCAGGAAGAGGCGTGACGTTGGGCCGCGAGCGGTCGAGCCGCCACGGTCACCACGAATGTTACCTGGAGGAAACGCGTTGGGACCCGGAATCGTTGAGATTCCCGGGCCCCCCGTGGGGTGAGTGACGGGACTTGAACCCGCGACATCCGCGACCACAACGCGGCGCTCTACCAGCTGAGCTACACCCACCATGTGCGCCAGAAGCGCTCGCCTAGTGTAGCGGCCCCGGCCCGGTGCCAGAGACGGCGTCGACGCCGTCCGCCCCCGCCACGCCGGGCTCGGCCGGCGGGGCCAGAGTGGCCGCCGTGGGTGTCCGCGTCACGCGCGCCGCCACCTTCTTGACGGTCGCGCTGTCCGGCCCGGGCTCCCCGGGAAACAGGGCCGCGCGGTAGTAGCGGAGCTCGTCGATGCTCTCGGCGATGTCGGCCAGCGCGCGGTGCCCACCCGCCTTCGGCGGGGAGTTGAAGTAGACGCGCGGGTACCAGCGCCGCGCGAGCTCCTTGATGGAGGAGACGTCGATGATCCGGTAGTGCAGGTGCCCCACGAGGTCCGGCATGTCCCGCTCGAGGAAGCCGCGGTCGGTGCCGACCGAATTGCCGGCCAGGGGTGCGCGGCGCGGGTCGGGGACGAGGCGCCGCACGTAGTCGAGCACGAGCGCGTGCGCCTCGGCGAGCTCGACGCCGCCGGCGAGCTCGTCGAGCAGCCCGGACGTCGTGTGCATCTCGCGGACCACGTCGCCCATCGCCTCCAGCGCCCCGGGCGGGGGAGCGATGACGACGTCGATCCCGCCGTCGAGCGGGTGCAGCTCGGAGTCGGTGACGATGACGGCGACCTCGACCAGCGCGTCGGTGGCGAGGTCCAGACCGGTCATCTCGCAGTCGATCCAGACGATCGGGTCCTTGGCGGAAGGCTGACTCACACCGCCAGCCTAGGGGCGAGCTCGCGGGTCGGGCCGCACGCTCGGGGTCGGAGACCGCTGGCCTCCGGCCCCGGGCGCACGGCCCGACCGCGTGAGTCGACCCGCGCGGCGCGGGTCGTCATCGCCGTCACCGCTCGGCGACGAGGTCGAAGTCCTCGGCCGAGCACGTGCGCGTGGCGACGTGTGCGGAGCGGCGCGCGGCCGCTGCCCGGCGGACGCGGGAGACGATGCTCCTGCGCTCCGTGGCCTCGAGGAGCAGCTCTCGGCGTACCTCGCGGGATATCTCGTAGACCGTCTGCGGATGCATGACACAACCTCCGGTGGATGGGGGATGCCGGCGAGCGCCGACGCGGAGCAGCACATCAGGCCCGGGTGACGCGGGTCACGCGAATATCCGGCCTCCGGACGCGCGCGTCCGGAACGTGGGACACGCACGCTCGACGGGTTCTGGCAGAGAATGACGTGTGCCCTACCTCGCGCCTCCGCCGCTCGCCCTCGCGCACCGCGGCGGCCTCGCCGAGGCACCGGAGAACTCCCGCGCCGCGATCGAGCGGATGCTCGAGATCGGCCTGCGCTATCTCGAGACGGACGTGCGGATCACTGCCGACGGCGAGGCCGTGCTCGCGCACGATGCGACGCTGGAGCGGGTCATGGGCGATCCGCGGCCGGTCGCGGCGGTGACCTGGGACGAGGCGTCGGCGCTGCGGGACGCCAGCGGCGAAGGGCTGGTCCGGCTGGCGGACGTGCTGCGCGACTTTCCGCGGCTGCACGTGAACGTCGACGCCAAGTCGGACGACGCCGTCGGGCCGCTCGTGCGCACGGTGCTCGCCGCCGGTGCCGGGGACCGCGTGTGCGTCACCTCGTTCGACGCCGGCCGCGTCCGCCGTCTGCGCGCCGGGCTGGGCGACGGCGTCGCGACCGGGACGGGACTGGCCGACGCCGTGCGGCTGTGGGTCGCGTCGTGGCTTCCCCGCCCGGCACGCGGGCTGGCGCTGCGGACGGTGGCGAGCGCCGCCGTCGCGCAGGTACCGGAGAACTGGCGGGGCCTCCACGTCCTCACGCCGGCGTTCCTGCGCGCCGCGCACGAGCACGGGATGCAGGTGCACGTGTGGGTCGTCAACGCCGAGGCGGACATGCACCGGCTGCTGGACCTCGGCGTCGACGGCCTCGTGACGGACCGGCCGAGCGTGCTGCGCGGCGTGCTCACCGAGCGCGGCCAGTGGCGGGAGCACGCCTAGAGCGAGCCGACGGCGTCGGCCACGTCTCGGATCGTGGACGGGCGGATCGGCGTCCGCCGCGATGCCGAGCGGTGCCTACGCTGGGCACGGCAGGGCGAGGACTGGCGGAGGAGCACGATGAGCGTCGAGACGGACACCACCACGGCGAAGTTCACCGAGTATGCGCACCCGGAGCGGCTCGTGAGCACCCAGTGGCTCGCGGACCACCTCGGCGCTGCCGGGCTCGTCGTCGTCGAGTCGGACGAGGACGTGCTCCTCTACGAGACCGGGCACATCCCGGGTGCGGTGAAGATCGACTGGCACCTCGACCTGAACGACCCCGAGATCCGCGACTATCTCGACGGCGAGGGCTTCGCCCGGCTGCTCGGCTCGCGGGGCATCTCCCGCGACACGACAGTGGTCATCTACGGCGACAAGAACAACTGGTGGGCCGCCTACGCCCTCTGGGTGTTCTCGCTGTTCGGGCACACCGACGTCCGCCTGCTCGACGGCGGCCGGGACCGGTGGATCGCCGAGGGCCGGCCGATCACCACCGTGGCCCCGGAGCCGACGGCTGCGGAGTACCCGGCCGTGGAGCGCGACGACGCCACGATCCGCGCGTTCAGGGACGACGTGCTCGCGCACCTCGGCAACCCGCTCGTCGACATCCGCTCGCCGCAGGAGTACACCGGCGAGCGCGTCTCGATGCCGGACTACCCGGAGGAGGGCGCGCTGCGCGGCGGGCACATCCCGACGGCGCGCAACGTGCCGTGGGCGCGTGCGGTGGCCGAGGACGGCACGTTCCGCCCGCGCGAGGAGCTCGAGGCGATCTACGGCGCCGGCGGGCTCGGGCTCGGCAGCGACCCCGTGATCACCTACTGTCGCATCGGGGAGCGCTCGAGCCACACCTGGTTCGTCCTCACCCATCTCCTCGGGCTCGCCGACGTCCGGAACTACGACGGTTCCTGGACCGAGTGGGGCAACGCCGTCCGCGTGCCGATCGTCAAGGGCGCCGAGCCCGGCGCGGTGCCGCACGCGCGCTCAGCTGCCGCCGTCTGAGCACGGCTCCCATCGCGTGCGGTGGGAGGATGGGGAGATGACCCAGCCCACGCTGTCGGCCTCCCCGGCCCTGCCCGGATCGCTCGCCGCGATCCAGGAGGACTTCCTCGCCCTCGGGGTCAAGGACCGCCTGCAGCTGCTGCTCGAGTTCTCGCAGGGGCTGCCCGACCTGCCCGCCCGGTACGCCGAGCACCCGGAGCTGCTGGAACCCGTGCCGGAGTGCCAGTCGCCGATCTCCGTGTTCGTGGAGGTCGACGGCGACCACGTCCGCTTCTTCGCCTCGGCGCCGCCCGGTGCGCCGACGTCGCGCGGGTTCGCGGCGATCCTCGCGGAAGGGCTCGACGGGCTGACCACCGCGGAGGTCCTCGCGATCCCCGCTGACTTCCCGCACACGCTCGGCCTCGACGAGGCGGTCACACCGCTGCGGCTGCGCGGGATGGACGCGCTGCTCGCCCGCGCGCAGCGCCAGGTGCGGGAGCGCCGCGCCGCATGAGCGCCGCCGATCGTGCGTCGGACGGCGCACGCCGGGCCGCGGACCACCCCGCTCTGACGGCCCTGGCCCGGGTCGGCCTGGTCGCCTACGGCGTCGTCCTCGTGCTGGTCGGCTGGATCGCGTTCCGGATGGCGTGGGGCAGCGCGCCCGCCGAAGGCGATCAGGCCGGCGCGATGGCGCTCATCGCCGACGCTCCCGGGGGAACGATCCTGCTGTGGGTCGTGGGGATCGGGCTCTTCGCGCTCGCGCTGTGGCAGCTGACGGAGGCCGCATGGGGCTACCGCGACCAGGACGGCGGACGGCGCCTCGCGTCGCGGATCGGGGCGGCCGGCAAGGCCGTCGCGTTCGTCGTGTTCGGGATCCTGGCCATCAGGACGACCGGTGGCGGCGGATCGGGCGGAGGTGAGGCGGCGGCCGGCGGTGTGCTCGCGTCCCCCGGAGGCACAGCGATCGTGACGGTCGGTGGCCTCGCGGTCGTCGCGATCGGCGTGTACCAGGTCGTCCGCGGCGTCCGGCGCGACTTCACCGACCATCTCGACGGCGCCATGTCGCCCACCGCCCGGGCCGTCGTCGAGCGGGTGGGCGTGGCCGGGTACGTCGGGAACGGGATCGCCCTCGCCGTCGTGGGCGGCCTGCTGGTCCGCGCCGCGCTCACCGAGGACCCCGAGGCTGCGGGCGGCCTCGACGCCGCGTTCCGCACGATCGCCGGCCAGCCGTTGGGGCAGGTCCTCCTCACGGTCGTCGCCGTCGGCTTCGTGGCGTACGGGGTCTTCCAGTGGGCTCGGGCGCGGTACGAGGACCTGTAGGCCGGCACGGAGCCGGAGCCACGCGCCGCCTGAGCGTGCGGACCGCGCGGAGCGGGGCGAGCCTTGGGGCATGCACTCCTACACGTACCTGCTCATCGGCGGGGGAATGGCGGCGGACGCCGCCGCGCGGGGGATCCGCGACCTCGACGGCGAGGTCTCCATCGGGATCGTCGGCGCGGAGCCGACGGCGCCCGTCCAGCGGCCGTACCTGACCAAGAAGCTGTGGCTGGACTCGGGCACGCCGTTCGACGACGTGTGGCTACGGACGGCGGAGGACACCGGGGCGGTGCTGCGCCTGGGGGAACGGGTCGTCGAGCTCGACACGGCGGCTCACGTCGCACGCACCGACGTCGGCGAGGAGTACCGGTACGACCGGGCGCTGCTCGCGACGAGCGGCACACCGCGCCGGATCGGCCTGCCGGAGCACGACCGGGTCATCCCGTTCCGCACGGTGCGCGACTACCAGCGCCTGCGGGAGCTCGCCGGGAACGGACGGCACGTCGCCGTCGTCGGCGGCGGCTTCATCGGCACGGAGCTCGCGGCGGCCCTGGCGCAGAACGACACCCGCGTCACCATGGTCTTTCCCGAGGCGCTCGTCGGCGCTGCCACGTACCCGGCGCCGCTCGCCGCGCACCTCGACGCCGCGTTCGGCGGCGCCGGGGTCGAGGTTCGTGGTGGGACGACGCTCGCATCAGGCCGCGTCCGCGACGACGGCTCCGGCGTCGTCCTCACCACCTCCGACGGCGACGCGATCGAGGCGGACGCCGTCGTGCTCGGACTCGGCATCGAGATCGACCTGTCTCTCGCCGAGGCGGCCGGCCTGCGCACGGAACGGGGCGGCGTCGTCGTCGATTCCTTCCTGCGCTCGTCCGACCGAGACGTGTTCGCGGCCGGGGACGTCGCCCGGTATCCCGACAAGATCCTCGGGCGCACCCGTGTGGAGCACGTCGAGGCGGCGCAGACGATGGGCCGCCAGGCGGGTCGCAACCTCGCCGGCGCGGCCGAGGAGTACACGTTCACGCCGTCGTTCTACTCGGACCTCTTCGCCGACGGGTTCGAGGCCGTGGGGCGACTCGACGCGCGGCTCGGGACCGTCGAGGACTGGCGGACGCCGCCCGGCGGCGACGGGCAGCCCGAGGGGGTGGTGTACTACCTGGAGGGCGACCGGGTGGTCGGTGTGCTCCTGTGGAACACCTGGGACTCGACCGACAAGGCCCGCGCCGTCCTGGCCCGCGGGCGGGTCGACCCGGCCGAGCTCCCCGGCACGATCTGACCGTCAGGTCGCGAGCACGGAGAGCGACTCCTGGAGACCGTCCCAGGCGGTGCGCGTGTCGTCGCTCGCCACGTGAGCGGCGCGGAACTGGGCGGTGTACAACGCCACCTCGGCGAGGTCCCAGCGCAGGCGGTACAGCTCGACGGCGGCCGGTTCCACGGCCGTGCCGGTGCGCGCCTCGTAGTCGTCGGCGATGCCCGGGTCCTGGTCGACGAGCGACCACAGGTCGCGTTCCGGCGGGGCGAACGCCGCCGTGTCCCAGTCGATGAGCACGGGGCCTGACGCCGTCGTGATGGTGTTCGCGGCGTGCGGCTCGCCGTGGGTCAGGACGAACCGGCTCGCATCGAGCCGGGTAGTGAGGGCGTCGTACCGGGCGAGCCCGTCGAGCACGGCCGCCGCGTGCGTGGCGAGCGCCTCGGCGGCGACATCCGTGAACGGACCGGGTGCCGACGGCGGGGCGTGGCCCGCGAGCGCTCCCTCCAGGCCGGCGCGGCTGGGGATCGTCAGGTCGTCGGGGAGCGCGAGCGGCGCCGTCGTCCTCCCGACGCCGTGCAGCCTCACGAGCAGGCGGACGACGGCGTCCCGTGCGGCGGGATCGGGGTAGGCGCCGTAGGCGTGGGTGCGGCCCTCGACGAACGGGTACAGGGCTGCGACGAACTCGTCCTCGCCGTCCAGGCACACGCGGCCCAGCACGGAGCGCTCGGGCGCGATGACGAACTCCAGCCCGGCATCCCGGAGGTGCCGCGCGGTGACGAGGGCGGCCACGAGCCGGCGGCGCGGCTCCGCGAGCGGCTCGTCGGCGTGCGTCCGCTTCGCTCGCAGGTCGTCCATCGTGAGGAAGTGGCGTCCGCCGTCGCGCGTGCGCACGTTCCAGTGGTGGCTGCCGAACCCGACGGGGGCGTAGGCGACGTCGACGACGTCGAGATCCCACCCGACGCGCACGGCGCGGGCCGCTCGCTCGTCCGGGATCTCCGGCGGTGGCGTGAACACGCACGTCACGTTAGGCGCGCCGGTGCCGCGCGGGGAACCCGATTTCGCTCAGGGCAGCGCGGCCCGTGCGTTCACCCGCCGGTCGGCAGCACGGCCAGGTGGACGGTGGCCAGGGAACCGACCTCGAGCCCCTCGGCGGCCCGGACGCCCTTCTTCACGGGCAGCACGTAGCTGCCGCGCTTGTCGTCCGGGAACACGGACGTGCGCCACGTGGTGGCGCCGATGCGCACCTCGACCCGCACGGCGCCGAACCCGCGAGGGGAGTCGCCGGTGAGCTCCAGGATCTCGTCGGCGTGCTCCGGCGGCACCGTGAGGAAGACCCAGGAGGAGTCGGGCTTCCACCACCACAGGGCCGCGTCGAACGTGTAGGTGGCCGCGCTCACGTCTGCGAATCTAGCCGCCGGCGCCGACACGCGACTCTCTCGGGCGGTGGCCCGGCGGTAAACACCGTGCCGTCGACCGACGCGCGCGGCCATGCTCGGGGCATGACACCTGCGACGGCTGAGCTCGTCCGCCCTGACCGCTACCCGCGTTCCGCCGGGTACGACCCCGCCTGGGTGCTCGGGCTCGACATGGGGCCGCACCCGCTGTGGCAGCTCGAGGACCTCCTCGCCGACGTCGAGCTGCAGCCGGGGGCGCGCGTGCTCGACCTGGGCTGCGGGAAGGGTGCCACGTCGGTGTTCCTGGCTCGTGAGCTCGACGTCGAGGTGGTCGCGTTCGACCTGTGGGTCGAGGCGGACGAGCTCCACGCCACCCTCGAGGAGGCGGGCGTCGCCGACCGCGTGAGCGCCGTCAACGGCGACGCGCGCGACCTTCCGTTCGCGGACGACGAGTTCGACGCCGTCGTGAGCATCGACGCGTTCGAGTACCTGGGCACCGACGTGCGCTTCCTGCCCGGGCTGCTCCGCGTCGTGCGGCCCGGCGGCGCGGTCGGGATGACGACGCCGGCCCTGCGGACCGACCCGTACGAGAGCGACCCGCCTGGCTACGTGACGGACGTCGTCGGCTGGGAGACCGCCGGCTGGCACGCTCCGCAGTGGTGGGCCAGGCACTGGGAGCTGACCGGCCTCGTCGACGGCGTCGTCGCGCGTCTCCAGGACGGCGGCCGCGACGACTGGGTGCGCTGGTGCCGCGCGCTGGGAGACGGGCCGGACGCCCCGGTGCGCCGGATGCTCGAGGCGGACACCGCCGAGGAGCTCGGTTTCGCGGTGGTCAGCGCCCGCAAGCGGTAGCGATCGGACGGTGCCCCGAGCAGGACTCGAACCTGCAACCTACGGATTAGAAGGCCGTTGCTCTATCCATTGAGCTATCGGGGCTGCAGCCCCAGCGTACTGACGCAGGCACCGGAGGCGCGGACGGTCGGCGCGATCGCGTCGATTTGCCCCCTGCCGCCCGGCGCGCACGTTTGGCGGCACGCGCAGCCGAACGGCAGTCTGTGGGGGTGAGCACGCCCGCGGTCCACGCCGACCACGTCGAGCCGACGTCCCGCGCCTCCTCGGCGAGGGTCGCGCCGGTGCTCGACGTGGTCGTCGACCTCGAGCGGAACCTCGCCGACACCCCGCTCCCGCTGGAGCTCGAGGGGGCCGCCCAGGCGCGACTCCTGCGTGACCGGGTGCGCGCGCAGATCACGTCCCACCTCCTGCCGCGGCTGCGCCAGCTCGCGATGCCGGCGATCGTCGTCGTCGGCGGCTCGACGGGCGCCGGGAAGTCCACGCTCGTGAACACGGTCGCCGGCGAGGTCGTGAGCGAGGCCGGCGTCCTGCGGCCGACCACGAAGCAGCCGGTGCTCGTCGTCCACCCGGACGACCGGGAGCTCGTCGCCGACCATCCGGTCGTCGAGCACACGGCGCTCGTCACCGCCGCCGGCATCCCCCAGGGCGTCGCGCTGCTCGACGCGCCGGACCTCGACTCCGTGCACACCGAGAACCGGCACCTCGGCCTCGAGCTCGTGGAGACCGCCGACCTCTGGCTCTTCGTCACGACGGCGGCCCGGTACGGCGACGCCCTGCCGTGGGGGATCCTGCGCACGGCCGACGAGCGCGGCGTCTCGCTCGCCGTCGTCCTCAACCGCGTGTCCGCCGACGTGCTCGTCGAGGTCCGCGCCGACCTGCTGCACCGGCTCGACGAGGCCGGGTTCGGGTCCGTGCCGATGTTCGTCGTCCCCGACGCCGGCCCCCACAGCGGACCGCTGGAGCCGCGCTACGTCGAGGACGTCGTCGGCTGGCTCGAGCTCCTGGCCGGCCGGGCCACCGGGCGCGGCGTCATCGCCCGGACCCTGCGCGGCGTCTGGGCGCCGTTGCGGGCCGAGATCGCCACGCTCACGGCAGCGGTGGAGGCCCAGCTCGACGCCGTCGACGCGCTCGCCGCGGCGGCGCGGGCGGCGGCCGCGGAGCCGGCGGACGCGCTCGCCGAGCAGGTCACCTCGGGCGGTGTCGCCGAGGGGGCGCCCGTCACCCACTGGCTCGCCGTGGCCAGCTCCGGCGCCCCGCTGGCCCCGCTGGTCGACCTGCCCCGCGGCCGGCTGGCCGCGCGCCGGCTGCGGCGCACCACCCCGGAGCGGACGACGGCGCTGCGCGGGGTTGCGGCGGACGCCCGGCAGGCGTTCATCGACCTGGTGGGCGCGGCCGCGCTCGACGTCGAGCTGCGGATCCGCGAGGCGTGGGACGACCCGGCGCTCGGCGGTCGCGAGCTCGCAGCCCGGCTCACCCGCAGCGACGCCGTCGAGCGCCGCGGCGCGCGCATCGTCGCCGCGTGGGACGGCTGGGTGGGCGAGGTGCGCGCCGTCGTCGAGAAGCCGGAGCTCCCGCACTCGGCGGCCGAGCTCGACGGCGCGCTGCTCGACGACGAGGGCCGCGTGCTGCTGGTCGCGCTCGCCGCCGTCGGGATCGAGGGGGCCGCCCGCGCCGCACGCGCGATCTGGCCGGACGCCGCCGACGTGCGCATCAACCGCGCCGCGACGCTGCTCGTCGACCGGGCCCGCACGGTCATCGCCGCAGAGGGCGAGACGTTCGGCAGCCTGGCCGTGGCGGAGATCCCACCGGATGCCGCGTCGGCACTGCGCCTGCGCGCCAGCGAGCTGAGGGCCCACGCATGAGCACCACGACCACGACGGAAGAGGGCCGGCGCCTCAGGGCGCGTCTCGACGAGCTGCACGAGATCCTCGCCGCGACGCGCGTCCGGCTCGCTCCCGACGTCGTCGCGCGGACCGAACGGGACCTCGCCGGGATCGCGACCCGGCTCGACCTCGGCGTCGACCACACGGTCGTCGCCCTCGTCGGCGGCACGGGTTCGGGAAAGTCGTCCCTGTTCAACGCCGTCTCCCAGCTGGAGTTCGCCGACGTCGGGGCGAAGCGGCCGACGACGGCGCAGGCGAGCGCGTGCGTGTGGGGTGAGCCGGCGGACGCGCTGCTCGACTTCCTCGAGGTGGCGCCCACCCGGCGCATCGGGCGCGAGAGCGCGCTCGACGCCGACGAGCAGGCCGAGCTGCGCGGGCTCGTCCTCCTCGACCTCCCGGACCACGACTCGATCGAGGTCGGCCACGCCCGCCAGGTCGACCGGCTGCTGCCGCTCGTCGACCTGCTCGTGTGGGTGGTCGATCCGCAGAAGTACGCGGACAACGCGTTGCACGACGCGTACCTCCGCGAGCTCGCCGCCCGGCAGGACGCGATGCTCGTCGTCGTCAACCAGTCGGACACGCTGACGCCCGCGGCGTTCGACGAGGTGCGGGCGGACGTGGAGCGGCTGCTCGCGGCGGACGGGCTCGACGAGGTCAGCGTGCTCGGCGCGTCGGCCAGGACGGGTGACGGCGTCGCCGCCGTCCGAGCCGTGCTCGCGGAGGTCGTCGCTCGCCGGACCATGGCGGAACGGACGGCGAGCGCCGAGGCCGGCGCGGTGGCCCGCCGGATGCTCGCCGCGCTCGGTGCGAAGCCGCGCGAGGCGGAGAGCGCCGCGCACGTCGCGGACCGGCTCGGCGCGGTGCTGGGGGTGCCGGCCCTGGCCTCGTCCGTGGCCGCGGCGCACGCCAGCGGCGGGGTCGTGCTCACCGACGTGCGCGCGCCGTCCCTCGCCCGGGTGGCGGCCGTGCGCGAGGCGTGGCTCGCCCGCGCCACGGACGGTCTGCCGGACGCGTGGGCACGGGAGGTCCGCTCCGCCGTCGCCGGACCGGAATCGTTGCGCGACGCCGCCTCGGCGGCCCTGGCCGACGTCGTGGTGCCGCGACCTCCCGAGCGCGGGTGGTTGGCTCGGCAGCGTCGCGCCCGGAACGAGCGCGAGGGCGCCGAGGCGGCCGTCGCCTACCGCGATGCGGCTCAGCGGGCCCTCACGCGGGTCGTCGCGGATCGCCTGGTCGACCCGGCGCAGCGGGTGCTCGGCGAGCTCGCCCGCGCCCGGACCGCCCTCACCTCCGACGCCCACGGGTTGTCCCCGGCGACGGCTCCGCCCGCCTCCGGCTGAGGCGTCCACAGGCTCACGGCGCTCGACCGCCGGCCCCGGTCATCCTGGCGATGCGGCGCGACACCTCGCCGCAGGACCTGGGAGGGGCCATGAAGAACGACATCCACATCACGGTGAGCGGGCGCGCCGGGAACACGGCGACGCTGTCCCGGAACGGCAAGGACTACGCGAAGTTCCGGCTGGCCAGCAACCGTCGCTCGCGCAACGCGCAGGGGGAGTGGGCCGACGAGCCCACGCAGTGGTTCACCGTCAAGTGCTGGGGAGAGCTCGCGCACAACGTCGCGGCGTCCGTCCGCACTGGGACGCCGGTGCTCGTGCGGGGCGTGCTCGGGGCGGAGACCTACCTGAACGGGCAGGGCGCGGAGGTGACCGATCAGGAGATCCGCGCGAACGCCGTCGCCGTCGAGCTGTCCCACGGAATCGCCACGTACGCGAAGACCGTCCGGGAGAAGGACGGGGCGCAGCCGTCCCCGGATGCGGGAGACCCGCGGGCGGACGACCCGTGGGGCGGCACGGCCGGCGGTGGCGAACCCGCGGACTCGGCGGAGCCGGCGGCGGACGCGGAGGAGCCGGCGCTGGCGAACGCCGGGGCGAGCGAGCCGCCGTTCTGACGCCGAGGGGGTGTCCGTCGGCAGACGACGTAGGCTGGTGCGCTGGAACCCACCCGCTCAACCCGCTGGGAGAACAGTGGCCGAGTACATCTACTCGATGGTCCGCGCACGCAAGGCGCACGGCGACAAGCTCATCCTCGACGACGTCTCGATGTCGTTCCTGCCGGGCGCCAAGATCGGCGTCGTCGGCCCGAACGGGGCCGGGAAGTCCACGATCCTCAAGATCATGGCCGGGCTCGACACGCCGTCGAACGGCGAGGCTCGGCTCTCGCCGGGGTACACGGTCGGGATCCTTCTGCAGGAGCCGCCGCTGAACGAGTCGAAGACGGTGCTCGGCAACGTCCAGGAGGCCGTCGCGGACATCCTCGCCAAGAAGCAGCGGTTCGACGAGATCGGTGAGGAGTTCGCCAACCCGGACGCGGACTACGACGCGCTCATGGCGGAGATGGGCAAGCTGCAGGAGGCGATCGACACCGCCGACGCGTGGGACATCGACTCCAAGCTCGAGCAGGCCATGGACGCGCTGCGCTGCCCGCCCCCGGACGCCGACGTCACGCTGTTGTCCGGAGGCGAGCGGCGCCGCGTCGCGCTCTGCAAGCTGCTGCTGGAGGAGCCCGATCTCCTGCTGCTCGACGAGCCGACGAACCACCTGGACGCCGAGTCGGTGCTCTGGCTGGAGCAGCACCTCGCGCGGTACCCCGGCGCCGTCCTCGCGGTCACGCACGACAGGTACTTCCTCGACCGCGTCGCCCAGTGGATCGCCGAGGTCGACCGGGGCCGCCTGTACCCGTACGAGGGCAACTACTCGACGTACCTCGAGAAGAAGTCCGAGCGCCTGAAGATCCAGGGCAAGAAGGACGCCAAGCTCGCCAAGCGTCTCGCCTCGGAGCTCGAGTGGGTGCGACAGAACGCCAAGGGTCGGCAGGCCAAGTCGAAGTCCCGACTCGCGCGCTACGAGGAGATGGCGGCCGAGGCGGAGCGGACCCGCAAGCTCGACTTCGAGGAGATCCAGATCCCGCCGGGCCCGCGCCTCGGCTCCGTGGTCATCGAGGCGACCAACCTGCGCAAGGGCTTCGGCGACCGGATGCTCATCGACGGGCTCTCGTTCACGCTGCCGCGGAACGGGATCGTCGGCGTCATCGGCCCGAACGGCGTCGGCAAGACCACGCTGTTCAAGACCATCGTCGGGCTCGAGGAGCTCGACGCCGGTGAGCTGAAGATCGGCGAGACGGTCAAGATCTCCTACGTCGACCAGTCGCGCGGGGGCATCGACCCGGAGAAGACGCTGTGGGAGGTCGTCTCGGACGGGCTCGACTACATCCAGGTCGGCAACGTCGAGATCCCGTCACGCGCCTACGTCTCGCAGTTCGGGTTCAAGGGTCCGGACCAGCAGAAGCCTGCCGGGGTCCTGTCGGGCGGCGAGCGGAACCGGCTCAACCTGGCGCTCACGCTGAAGCAGGGCGGGAACCTGCTCCTGCTGGACGAGCCGACCAACGACCTCGACGTCGAGACCCTCGGTTCGCTGGAGAACGCGCTGCTCGAGTTCCCGGGCTGCGCCGTCGTGGTCTCCCACGACCGGTGGTTCCTCGACCGCGTCGCGACGCACATCCTCGCGTACGAGGGCGACGAGGCCGACCCGGCGCAGTGGCACTGGTTCGAGGGGAACTTCGCGGCCTACGAGGAGAACAAGGTCGAGCGGCTCGGTCCCGAGGCGGCGCGTCCGCACCGCGTCACCTACCGCAAGCTCACGCGCGACTGAGTCTCGGCAGGGCGTCGCTCGTCGCGCCCTCGCGCCCCGTGCGGCGGGCTCGGGCAGACTGCGCGCATGAGCAGAGGCGACGACGGCGCTGTCGCGGGGGACGACGTCGCCCCGGCGGACTCCGCCGCCGGGGTCGCCGACGCGGGTGAGGACCGCCCGGCCGCGCCCGGCGCGGGCGACGACCGCCCGGGCGTGCGCAGCCCTGGGAGTCTCGAGAGCGACGACCTGCTGGCCGCGCTCGAGACGCTCCGGGGCCGGCTCGGCGCGCTCCGCCTCCCGCTCGAGGTGCCGGGCGTCGCCGCCGACCGTGCCGACGCCGCAGCTGCCCGCGACCAGCTGGACGACTACCTGCTCCCACGGCTGCGGTCCCGAGCGGCACCTCTGCTCGTGGTGGTCGGCGGGTCGACCGGCGCCGGCAAGTCGACGCTCGTCAACTCGCTGCTCGGCGAGCACGTCAGCGCCGGGGGCGTGCTGCGGCCCACGACCCGCGCCCCGGTGCTCGTCCACCACCCCGACGACGCGGTCTGGTTCGCCGGCGACCGGGTGCTGCCGCACCTTCCCCGGGTGACGGGGGAGCCGGGCGCCGCGCCGCCGGGGGGCTCGCGCTCGTTGCGCCTCGTGGCGAGCGATGCCCTCCCGCCCGGTCTCGCGGTCGTGGACGCCCCGGATGTCGACTCCGTCGAGACTGGCAACCGCGAGCTCGCGGCCCAGCTCCTCGCCGCCGCCGACCTGTGGCTGTTCGTCACCACGGCCGCACGGTACGCCGACGCCGTGCCCTGGGACCTGCTCCTGCGCGCCGTCGAACGGCGTGCCCAGGTCGCCCTCGTCGTCGACCGTGTCGACCCGGGTGCCGAGGCCGTCGCCGCGGACCTGCGTCGCATGATGGAGACCCACGGCCTCGGCGACGCGCCCCTCTTCGTCGTCCCCGAGGTGTCGCTCGTGGAGGGACTGCTCCCGGAGGACGCCGTCGCGCCGGTCGCCGCCTGGCTCTCCGACCTCGGCTCCGACCAGGCGGAACGCGACCGGGTGGTCGAGCAGACGCGGGACGGCGTCGTCGACGACCTCGTCCGCCGTACCGTGGGACTCGCCGCCGCGGCCGCCGACCAGGCGGAGGCGGACGCCCGCCTGCGCGAGGTGGTGCGCCTCGCCTACGCCGAGGCCGCCCGCCAGGTGGACGCGGCGACGTCGGACGGCGTGCTGCTCCGCGGCGAGGTGCTCGCCCGCTGGCAGGACTTCGTCGGCACCGGCGAGTTCTTCCGCGGCGTGGAACGTGGTGTGGGCAGGGTGCGCGACGCCGTCGTCGGCTTCTTCCGCGGCCGACCCGCCCAGGCGCCCCAGGTCAGCTCGGCGATCGCGCACGGTCTCGAGGCGGTGGTGCTCGACGCGTCCGACGGCGCCGCCGAGCGTGCGTTCGCGACATGGCGGGCGGACCCGGCGGGCGCGCCGCTCGTGGATCTCGACCTGGGGAGGTCCTCGCCTGGCGCTGCGGACGCCGTCGCCGAGGAGATCCGCGCCTGGCAGGGCGACGTGCTCGAGCTCGTCCGGGAGCAGGGAGCGCACAAGCGCGGGGCGGCACGTGCGCTGTCGTTCGGGCTGAACGGGCTGGGCGTGAGCCTCATGGTCGTGGTCTTCGCCTCGACCGGCGGACTCACCGGCGCGGAGATCGGCATCGCCGGCGGGACGGCCGTCGTCGCACAGAAGCTGCTCGAGGCGGTCTTCGGCGACGACGCCGTCCGGCGGCTCGCCCGTCAGGCGCGCGAGCGGCTGGCCGAACGGGTCGACCGCGTCCTGGACGCCGAGCGCGGGCGGTACACCCGGGCGCTCGACGCGCTCGGCGCGGACCGCCTCGGAACCGACTCCCGGGCGCTGCAGGCGGCGGCGCAGGACGTCGAGGCGGCCGCGCGCGCGGAGCGTGCGGCACGGAGCGCGGCCCGCGGAGCGGCGGCCCCGGGCCGGCACGCCGCTCGGCGGCTGCGTGGGGCGGACGGGGCCGACCCGGAGCGGGCCGCCACGGAACCCCACCGAGGGCCGGGATTCTGGCGACGCCTGTTCGGTGGACGGCGGACCGGCGCGTGAGCGTCGCACTGGCGGAGCGCGTCGCCGCGCTCTCCGAGGCCGCCGACGCCGGTGCCGGGCGCCTGCCCGCAGACCTGGTCGACGACGCGCGCGCCGTGGCGCGCCGGGCACTCGAACGCGGCGGCCTGTCCGCCGAGCACACGGTCGTCGCGCTCGCGGGGGCGACGGGGTCGGGCAAGTCGTCGGTGCTCAACGCCCTCGTCGGGACCGAGCTGGCCGCCGTCGGCGTCCAGCGTCCGACGACGTCGCACGCGCTCGCCGCCGTCTGGGGCGGCGGCGCCGACCCGCTGCTGGACTGGCTCGAGGTCCGCCGCCGGCACACCGTGGACGGCGCGCTCGCGGCCGGCCCGCTGAGCGAGGCGACGGGCCGGTGGCGCCGGCGCCGCTCGGCCAGCGCGCCGGGCGGGCTCGTGCTGCTCGACCTGCCGGACCACGACTCGGTCGTCACCGACCACCGGCTGCGCGCGGAGCGACTCGTCGAACGGGCGGACCTCCTCGTGTGGGTGGTCGACCCGCAGAAGTACGCGGACGCCGTCCTGCACGAACGGTACTTGCAGCCCCTGGCCGGCCACGGCGCCGTCGTCGTCGTCGTGCTCAACCAGATCGATCGGCTGTCCGCGCAGGAGCAGGCGGCGTGCCTGGCGGACCTGCGCCGCCTCGTCGCGCAGGACGGGCTCGACGGCGCCCGGGTGCTCGGCGTGTCGGCCCGGACCGGTGCAGGGCTCGACGACCTGCGCCGCCTGCTCACGGAGGCGGCGACGCGACGCGAGGCGGCGACGGCGCGACTCGTGGCCGACGTGCGCTCCGTGGCCGGCCGCATCCGGGAGGAGTGCGGCGCCGCCCCACCGCCCGGCGTCCTGGCGCCGTCCGACTCGGCCCAGACCTCCGCCCTTGCGGATGCCGCGGGGGTCGGCACGGTCGTCGACGCCGTCCGGCGCTCCGCCGTGCGCGACGCGCGGGCGGCGACCGGGTGGCCGGTGACGCGCTGGGTCGGCCGGTTCCGGCCCGATCCGCTGCGCCGCCTCGGGCTGCGGCGCGACGCCGCGGCGACCTCGGGCGGGGGCGACCGGCCCGACCTGCGCCGCACCTCGCTGCCGGCCCCGTCGCCCGCGAGCCGCGCGTCGTCGTCGTCGGCGATCCGCGCGTATGTGCGCGACGCGACGACGGGCGTCCCCGAGGCGTGGGCGCGCAGCGCGCGGGAGCGCGTCCAGGGCGGGGAGCCGCTCGCCGACGCGCTGGACGTCGCGGTGGCGGGCACGGACCTCGAGGTGGGCCGCCGGCCCCGGTGGTGGCGGGCGGTGGGCGTGGCGCAGTGGGTGGTGCTGGCCGCCGGGATCGCCGGCTTGCTGTGGCTCGGCGTCCTCGCCGGTCTCGCGTACCTCCGCCTGCCCGAGCCGCCGACGCCCACGTGGGAGGGCTGGCCCTGGCCGACGCTGGCGGTGCTCGGCGCCGTCGTGCTCGGCATCCTGCTCGCCCTGGCCGCCCGAGCCGGCGCGGCGATCGGCGGACGCCGACGCGCGGAGCGGGTCCGGCGCCGGCTGCACAGGGCTGTCGACGCCGTCGCCGAGTCGCGTGTGCGCGGCCCGGTGCGCGAGGAGCTGGCCGCGCTGGAGGAGTGCCGTGGCGCCGCGCTCCGGGCCGCGGGCTGAGGCGGGGGGCTGAGCCGGCGCACCCTCGGTGCGAGAATCGGCTGCGCCGACCCAGCGAGAAGGAGTCCGATGACCCGCCTGCACGTGCCCGTCGCCCTGCGCTGGGCGGACCTCGACGCCTACGCGCACGTCAACAACGTGGACATGCTGCGACTGCTCGAGGACGCGCGGATCACGGCGTTCTGGGTGCACCCCGAGGCCGAGCTCGGCGAGTCCTGGCCCACGGCGGTGCTCCACGCCGGCCCTCACGCGGACGCGCACACGCTCGTCGCGCGCCAGGAGATCGAGTACCTGCGCCCGCTCGCGTTCACCAGGATCCCCGTGCGCGTCGAGATGTGGATCGGCCACCTCGGCGGGGCCAGCCTCGACGTCTGCTACGAGGTGCACGACGGCGCCGCTCGCCTCGAGCGGACGGGCCCGGGTTCCGGCGGCGAGCCGTACGCCCGCGCGTCGACGACGATCGTCCTCGTGGACGCCGCGACGTCGCGTCCCCGGCGGATCACCGAGGAGCAGCGCGCGGCGTGGGAGCCGTTCGTCGAGGCACCGATCCCGTTCCGCCGCCGGAGCTGACCTTCGCGAGAGGATCTTTGCGCGACCGCGAGAGGATCTCTGCGCAGAGATCCTCTCGCGGTCGCGCAAAGATCCTCTCGCGAACGTGTGGGGGTGGGGTGGGGCGGCGTGGACGGCGGAGGGCGGGGAGCCGGGCGCGGTTCAGCGCGGCGCGCGGACCATGCCTTCTTGCGCGATCGTCGCGACCAGGGCGCCGTCGCGCGTGTAGACCCGCGCCGTGCCGAGGCCGCGCCCGCCCCGTGCGCTGGGGGAATCCTGCACGTACAGGAGCCAGTCGCTGACGTCGACGTCCCGGTGCCACCACATCGCGTGGTCGAGGCTCGCCACCGAGATGCCCGGCATCCGCCACGCCAGGTGGTGCGCGCGGAGCACCGGCTCGAGCATCACCTGGTCGCAGGCGTAGGCCAGCACGACGGCGTTGAGCAGCCGGTCGGAGCGGGCCTCGCCCTCGAGCGCCCCGGTCGGGCGCATCCAGAGCGCCTGGTGCGTCGTCGGCTCGGGGTCCGGCTGGACGTACAGGGGCGGACCCACGTGCCGGATGTCGAACGCGGCCGTGCGGGCGAGGAAGCGCGCCATCGGGTGGTCGATGGCGGAGAACAGGTCGCCGTTGCTCGCGAGGTCCTCGGGCGGCGGCACCGTCAGACCGGAGGGTTCCTCGTGCTCGACGCCGCTCTGGCGCTCCTGGAACGACGCGATGAGCGACAGGATCGGGACGCCGTCCTGCAGTGCGTGCGTGCGCCGTGCCGAGAACGAGCCGCCGTCGCGCAGCCGCTCGACGGCGAACGTGATCGGCACGTCGATGTCACCGGGCCGCAGGAAGTACCCGTGGACCGAGTGCACGTCGCGGCCGCCGGGGACCGTGCGGCCCGCGGCGAGCACCGCCTGCGCCAGCACCTGGCCGCCGTAGACGCGCTCGTTGACCTGCGGCAGCGACGCGCCCACGAACTCGTCGTCGCCCGTGCGCTCGAGCGTGAGGACCCGCAGGACCTCCGCGAACGCGTCGCTCACCGGGCGTCCCGAGCCGGGCTCGGCGCGTCGTCGGAGGCGTTGACCATGGAGTGCGCGGCCCGTTCGAGGTAGTCCCACAGCTGGCCCTCGTGCAGCGGCGAGAGCCCGAGGCTGAGGACGGCGACGCGCATGTGCGCGAGCCACCTGTCGCGCGCGTCGGGCGTGACCCGGAACGGCGCGTGGCGCATCCGCAGCCGTGGGTGTCCCCGCTGCTCGGAGTACGTCGTCGGCCCGCCCCAGTACTGCTCGAGGAAGCGGCGCAGCCGTTCGGCGGCCGGGCCGAGGTCCTCCTCCGGGTACATGGCGCGCAGCTCGGGATCCGCGGCGACACCCTCGTAGAACGCCTCGACGAGCGCCACGAACGTGGCCTCGCCGCCCACGTCCTCGTAGAACGTGGCGCTGGGCCGCGTGAACGCGGTCGCCGCTCGGAGGTTCAGCTCGCGGGGGTCGGTGCTCACGACTCCTCACCCTAGTTCGTCAGCCCAGTCCACCTCGGCCAGCACGAGCGCGCGAGCGGCCTCCGCGCTCTCCGCGTCGGTTGCGATCCGGGCTAGGCGGCGGCACTCGTCGAGGCTCGTGCGGGCCAGGGCGGCGGCGACGTCGCCGAGCGCGCGCGAACCCATCGACAGGCTGCTCGCGCCGAGGCCGAGCAGCACGCACGCGAGGGCCGGATCGGCGGCCGCCTCGCCGCAGACGCCGACCGGGCGCGCCTGCTGGGCGCCGCCGAGGCACGTCGCCTCCACGAGCCGCAGGACGGCGGGCTGCCACGCCGTCGTGAGCCGCGCGACGTCGCCGAGCATGCGGTCGGCGGCCATCGTGTACTGCACGAGGTCGTTGGTGCCGAGGCTCGCGAACGACGCCCGGGCGAGGATCGGGCCCGCGAGCAGGGCCGCGGCCGGGATCTCGACCATGACGCCGGCCCGCTCCAGCCCGTGCCGTGCGCACGCCGCGACGAACGCGTCGGTCTCCTCGACGGTCGCGACCATCGGTGCCATCACCCAGACGTCGGCCTCCGCGCGGCCCGCCGCCGCCGCGATCGCCGCGAGCTGCCGGTCGAGGACGTCCGGGTGCTCCCACGAGGTCCGCAGTCCCCGCACTCCCAGCGCCGGGTTCGCCTCGGACTCGCCGGTGAGGAACGGCAGCGGCTTGTCGGCGCCGGCGTCGAGCGTCCGGATGACGACCTTGCGCCCGGCGAACGAGGCGAACACCGGCAGGTACGCGGCCACCTGGGCCTCGAGGGACGGTTCCACCTCGGCGTTCGCGAACGCGAACTCCGTCCGGAACAGGCCCACGCCCTCCGCTCCGGCGGCTGCGGCGTCGCGCGCCGTGGCCGCGTCGCCCACGTTCGCCAGCAGCTCGACGCGGTGCCCGTCGCTGGTGCGGCCGACGCCGTCGAACGGCCGTGCCGCGCGGCGGGGGCGTACCGACGCACGGCCGGCGGCGTCGGGATCGACGACGACGACGCCGCTGGTGCCGTCCACGAGGACGTCGACGCCGTCGCGCAGCACCTGCGCCGCGCGGCCGAGAGCGACCACGGCCGGGATGCCGAGCGAGCGCGCGAGGATCGCCGTGTGCGACGTCGGCCCGCCGCCGCGGGTGAGGATCGCGCGCACGTGCTCCGGGTCGAGCAGCGCCGTGTCGGCCGGGGCGAGGTCGTCGGCGAGCAGCACGAACGGCTCGGCCCGCAACGGCACGCCCGGCATGCCCGCCCCGGTGAGCTCCGCGATGATCCGGTCCCGCACGTCCTCCACGTCGCGCACGCGCCCCGCCAGGTAGCCCCCGATGCTGGCGAACGTCGCGGCGACGTCCGACGCCGCCTCCCACACCGCCCGGGCGGGCGCGAGACCCTCGTCGCGCACCTTCGCCTGCGCCGGGCCGACGAGCGCCGGGTCCGTCGCCATCTGCGCCGTGGTCTCGAGGATCTCCTTGCCGGTGCCGCTCACGGTCTGCCCCGCACGCCGCAGCTCGTCACTCACGGCCTCGGCCGCCACGGCGATCGAGTCGGCCGCCGCGTCGCGGTCGGCGTCGGCCACGCGTTCGCGTCTCGGCTCCGGTGCCGCCGGCGTCGTCCGTACGAGCGGGCCGAGACTACGGCCCGGGCTCACCCCGATCCCGCGCACCGTGTCCACGCGGCCATTGTGCCCCGGAGCGCGCCGCCCGGCCGGGCGGCACACCCGCGCCGGGCGCGTGCGGGCGCCGGTGCCCGCCTAGACTGGTGTGGCTGGCGTCGACGAGATCGGAGATGGCATGAGCAAGGCGGAGGACTTCCTCGTCGACCTCGGGGGCCGGACGAACATCGTGGATCTCGAACCGTGCATCACGCGCCTCCGGGTGGAGGTGTCGGATCCGAGCCTCGTCGACGACGACGCCCTCAAGACCCACGGGGCGTTCGGCGTCGTGCGGTCCGGGCGGGTGGTCCAGGTGGTCGTCGGCCCAGAGGCGGACGATCTCGCCGCGGACATCGACGCGCTGCGCTGACCGCCCGCGGCGGCTGAGCTACGCGAGGCGGATGTCCGCCTCCGTGAACCCGCGCGAGATGCGGTGCCGCAGCTCGCTGGCGAGCCGCCACTTCTGCCCCGGCTTCGCGCGCAGTCGCACCTCGATCGTCACGGCGCCGGCGGACAGGGCGGAGAACCGGATCGTCGGCGTCGGATCCTGCACGACGTCGGCCATCCCCGACTCGGCGACGACGCCCTGCACGATGCGGGCGACCTCCTCGCGGACCTTGTCGAGGTCCTGGTCCACGGCGACGGCGACGTCGACGGCGGCGAGCGCCCAGCCCTGCGACTCGTTCGCCACCCGCAGGACCTCGCCGTTGCGCACGTACCAGAGCCGGCCGTCGTCGTCCCGGATCGTCGTGATCCGCAGTTCCACAGCCTCGACGACTCCGGTCGCGAGCGTGCCGCCCGCCGTGCCGAGCTCGATGCGGTCACCGACGGCGTACTGGTTCTCGAACAGCATGAACAGGCCGGACACGATGTCCTTGACGAGCGACTGCGCCCCGAACGCGAGCGCCACACCGACGATCCCCGCGGACGCGAGAAGGGGCGTGATGTCGACGCCGAACGCGGCCAGCACCATGAAGAAGACCACTGTGACGACGAGCACCGTGATCGTTGAGCGGATCACGCTCTCCAGCGTCGAAAGCCGCTTCTTCTTGGCCTCGCTGGGCTTGACCGAGCCGAGGGTGACGAGCGCCGTGTCGGTCTTCTCCACCACCAGCGACGGCGCCTTCCGCAGTCCTCGCATGACGCGCGAGAGCAGGAACCGCAGCAGCGCGAGCACCGCTGCGCCGATCAGAACAATGACGAGCGCGCGCAGTCCGTCGGTGGCGAGGGAGCTAGCCTCCCCGTTTCCCTGGGCGAACACATGCGACATCCCGCCAGGCTATGCGACGCGGCGGGCCGCGAGCGCGCACGGTCCCTCGCTCTGGCAAGATCGCAGGCGCACGCAGGTGCTCAGCCCTCACACGGACGGACCACGCATGACGAGCGAGCAGGACCCGGGAGGAGTGCCGGAGCTCCCGAGCCCCGGGCTCGCGGCGCTCGCGCAGGCGCACGGCATCGCCACCGAGTTCCACGGCTACCACGGCGTGCTGCGGACCGTGCAGGCATCGACGATCCGGTCGGTGCTCGCCGCGATGGGTGTGGCCGCGTTCAGCGAGGAGCAGGTCGCTGCTGCCCTCACGGAGCACGAGAACGCCCCGTGGCGGCGGCTCCTGCCCCTGTGCGTCGTGGCGCGCGCCGGGCGGCAGAGCGAGTTCTTCGTGCACGTGCGCGACGGCTCGGCCGTCGCCGTGGACGTGGTGTGCGAGGACGGCTCGAGGCGCGCGCTGGAGCAGGTCGACGCGTGGGTGCCGCCGCACGTCGTCGACGGCGAGTCCCGGGGTCGAGCCACGTTCGCGCTGCCGGCCGACCTCCCGCTCGGCTGGCACGAGCTGCGAGCGCGCGAGGCGCGCCCGGACGGCGCGGACGGCCCGGGCGTCGTGCTGCGCGCCCGGACGCCGCTCGCCGTCACCCCTGACCGCCTCGAGGTACCGGACCTGCCCACCGAGCTCGGCGGGCGGGCGTGGGGCCTCATGGCACAGCTGTACTCGGTGCGCTCCGAGGCGTCGTGGGGGATCGGCGACCTCGCCGACCTCGCGGAGCTGGCGAGCCTGGCCGGCGGGCTCGGAGCGGACTTCCTGCTCGTCAACCCGCTGCACGCGGCCGAGCCGGTCGCCCCGCAGGAGCCGTCCCCGTACCTGCCGTCCACCCGCAGGTTCGTCAACCCGTCGTACGTGCGTCCCGAGGACGTGAGGGAGGCCGGCTACCTGCCCAGCTCGCAGCGGGCGCTGGTGGAGTGGGCGCAGCAGGGCGTTCGCGACGCCAACTCCGACCCTGGTCTGCTGGACCGGGACGAGTCGTGGGCGGCGAAGAAGGCGGCGCTCGAGGTCCTGTTCGCCGCGCCCCGCACCCCGGCGCGTGAGCGGGCGTTCGCCCAGTTCCGGGCGGAGCAGGGGCGCGGGCTCGCGAACTTCGCGCTGTGGTGCGCGATCGCCGAGCACTTCGAGGGCCGCGACCGGCCCGCCGAGGCGGACGACATCACCTCGCCCCTGGTCGCGCGGCTGCGCATCGAGCTGCGCGAGCGAGCCGAGTTCTACACGTGGCTGCAGTGGGTGGCGGACACCCAGCTCGCCGCCGCGCAGCGCGTCGCCCGCAGTGCGGGGATGCGCGTCGGCGTCATGCACGACCTCGCCGTCGGCGTGCATCCGGTCGGCGCCGAGACGTGGGCGTCGCGGCGCCTGTTCGCCCCCGGCATGACCGTGGGCGCACCGCCGGACATGTACAACCAGCAGGGCCAGGACTGGTCGCAGCCCCCGTGGCGCCCGGACGCGCTCGCCCGGTCCGGTTACGCACCGCTGCGGGACATGGTGCGGACGGTGCTGCGGCACGCCGGGGCCCTGCGCATCGACCACGTGATCGGGCTGTTCCGGCTGTGGTGGATCCCGGAGGGCGCCCAGCCGGACGAGGGCACGTACGTGCGGTACGACCACGAGGCGATGGTCGGCGTCCTCGCGCTCGAGGCGCACCGGGCTCGCGCCCTGCTCATCGGGGAGGACCTCGGCACCGTGGAGCCGTGGGTGCGCGACTACCTCGAGGACCGCGGCATCCTCGGCACGTCCGTCTTGTGGTTCGAGAAGGACGACGACGGCGGTCCGTTGCCGCCCGAGCACTACCGTGAGCTGGCCCTGGCGACAGTGACCACGCACGACCTGCCGCCGACCGCCGGGTACCTGGACGGCGACCACGTCGACCTGCGCGCGAGCCTCGGCCTGCTCACGGAGCCCGTCGAGGTGGTCCGGCAGGCGGCCCGGGCGGAGCGCGAGGCGATGCTCAGCGCCCTGCGGCGGCGCGGCCTTCTCGCCGACCACCCGACCGAGCGCGAGGTCGTGGAGGCGCTGCACCGCTACCTGGTGGCGACACCGTCGCGCCTGCTCGGGGTGTCCCTGGCCGACGCGGTCGGCGAACGCCGCGCCCAGAACCAGCCCGGGACCCACACCGAGTACCCGAACTGGAAGGTCCCGCTCGCGGACGCCGCCGAGCAGGTCGTCCGGGTCGAGGATCTGGCGGCGTCGGCGCGTCTCGCCTCGCTGGTGGCGGCGATCAACGGCGAGCTGCGCACCCGGGCCGACGAGCTCGGCTGATGCCCACCCTGGTGCGCGCCCCGTTCGCGGGTCGCGTCATCGCGCCGGAGGACGTGCCGGACCCGGTGTTCGCCCAGTCGATCGTCGGGGCCGGCCTGGCGCTCGACCCCGTGGGCGACGCCGACGTGGCGGTGCTCGCCCCGTGCGACGGCCGGATCGTCAAGATCCACCCGCACGCCGTCGTCGTCGCCGTCGGGGCGCACGCCGTCCTCGTCCACCTCGGCCTGGACACCGTCGAGCTGCACGGGGAGGGTTTCACGGTCCTCGCCGGCGACGGCGACGAGGTCGCCGCGGGGGGCCATCTCCTCACGTGGTCGCCGGCGGCGGTCCGCGCGGGCGGGCGCAGCGCCGTCTCGCCGGTCGTCGCCATGCAGGCCGACGCCGCTGCGCTGGAGGCGCGCGTGGCGCCCGGCGACACCGTGGACGCGGGCGCGCTGATGTTCACCTGGCCCTGAACGGGGCGGCGGGCGGCGATACTGGCGCTCGTGCCTCGAACCCTGGATGAGCTCACCTGGCCGATCGTGACCGAGCGGCTCTCGCTGCGGCGTGCGACGGACGACGACGCCGCGGCCTTCTGGCGCTACCGTCGCCTCCCGGACGTGGCGGAGTGGCTGCCGCTCCTCACCGACGACTGGGAGGAGTTCCGGACCTACATCACGAAGGCGGACCGTCTGGCCCGCACGCTCGTCGTGGAGCGGGACGGCACCGTCATCGGGGACCTCATGCTGCGTCTCGAGGACGCATGGGCGCAGCACGAGGTCGCCGACCGCGCGCAGCAGGCGCAGGCGGAGCTCGGGTGGGCCCTCGACCCGGCGCACCACGGCCACGGGTACGCGACGGAGGCGGTCCGAGCACTCCTCCGCGTGTGCTTTGCCGACCTCGGCCTGCGCCGCGTGGAGGCGCAGTGCTTCGCGGACAACGCGCCGTCCTGGCGCCTCATGGAGCGGGTCGGGATGCGGCGCGAGAGCCACACCGTCGCCGACTCCCTGCACCGGTCCGGCGCCTGGCTGGACGGGCTCGGCTACGCGATGCTCGCGCAGGAGTGGCGGACTGCCAACGGTTGAGCCGGCACGCGCCGGCTCAACCGGGTCGGCGTGTCAGCCCGCGCGGTACGCCCGGTCGGCT
Source organism: Beutenbergia cavernae DSM 12333 (assembly GCF_000023105.1). Lineage (NCBI taxonomy): Bacteria > Bacillati > Actinomycetota > Actinomycetes > Micrococcales > Beutenbergiaceae > Beutenbergia > Beutenbergia cavernae. The sequence continues at coordinate 2,928,314 of NC_012669.1, read as the reverse complement.
GCCTGGACCCGCAGCGCGCGCCGGACGCCGTCCTCCGCCTCGACCACGAGCCGCCGCAGCGCCGGAGTGCGCTCGCCGAGCTGGTCGAGCCACGTGTCGGTGACGGCCAGGACGTCGACGCCGTGGCTGGAGTCGATGTCCGCGAGCAGGCTCGGGTACAGCCCGGTGACGATGTTCTGCGCCATCTCGTTCGTGCGCTCGGCCCAGATCCGCTCGAGCGAGGCGAAGTACCCCTCGACGTACGGCACGAGGAGCGACCGGTCATGGCTCCGGCCGAAGGAGGCGATCACGGCAGACTGCACGGCGTTCGGCAGCTCGTCCGCCTCCACGACCGCCGCCCAGACGTCCGCCTTGGCCTGCGCCGTCGGGAACGCCGCACGTGCGGCGGCGGCGGCGCGCTGACCCGTGGCCGTGGCGTCACGCTCGAGCTCGGCACTCACGTCGGACTCGGTCGCGGCGCCGCCGGCGGCGAGGGCCGTCAGGAGCTCCCAGCGCAGGTCGACGTCCACGGCGAGGCCGGCGAGCACGATCTCGCCGTCGAGCAGGCCGCGCACCACGGCGAGCGCCTCCTCCCCGCGCGCCCGGGCGGCGTACGCCTTGACCAGCTGGAGCTGGGCGTCCGACCCCGGAGCCGCGCCCTGGGCGAGCTCCCACAGCCGTGCTGCCGCGCGCGAACCGACCTCCTCGCGGGCCGACGGGTCGACGTACGTCTCGATCGTCTGCGCGAGCTGGCGCAGGAGCACCAGCACGACCGTGGAGTCGGTCTCCGCGTCGATGTTGCGCAGGACGAGGTCCACGAACTGCGTGGCCGGCCACTCGCCGTCGCGCGTCATGTCCCATGCGGCCGCCCACACGAGCGAGCGCGGCAGGGAGTCATCGAAGCCACGCAGGTGCTCGAGCGCCGTCGCGAGCGAGGCGTCGTCGAGGCGCACCTTGGCGTAGGCGAGGTCATCGTCGTTGACGAGCACGAGATCGGGGAGCCGTTCGCCGACGAGCTCCGGGACCGGGGTCAGCGCGCCGGCGACGTCGAGCTCGACACGCAGGCGGCGTACCAGGCTGCCACCGTCGGCCACGTCGTAACCGCCGACGGCGAGCCGGTGCGGTCGCTGCGTGGGCCACTCGGCGGGCACCTCCTGCGCGATCGCGAAGGAGGTGATGACGTTCGCGTCGTCCGTCTCGACCACGGGCCGCAGCAGCGTGACGCCGGCCTTCTCGAGCCACAGCGCCGACCAGGCGGTCAGGTCGCGCCCGCTCGTCGCCTCGAGCTCGGCGAGCAGGTCCCGCAGCTCCGTGTTGCCGTGGGCGTGCTTCGCGAAGTACGCGCGGACGCCGGCGAGGAACTCGTCCCGCCCCACCCACGCGACGAGCTGCTTGAGCACCGACGCGCCCTTGGCGTAGGTGATGCCGTCGAAGTTGACGGCGACGTCCTCGAGGTCGGTGATCTCGGCGACGATCGGGTGCGTGGACGGCAGCTGGTCCTGGCGGTAGGCCCACGACTTCTCGAGCGACGAGAACGTGGTCCACGCCTGCGTCCAGGAGGTGGCCTCCGCCGTCGCGAGCGTCGACGCGTACTCGGCGAACGACTCGTTGAGCCACAGGTCGTTCCACCACCGCATCGTCACGAGGTCGCCGAACCACATGTGCGCGAGCTCGTGCAGGATGGTGACGGCGCGGCGCTCGACCATCGCGTCGGGCACCTTGGAACGGAACACGTAGTTCTCGAGGAACGTGACGGCGCCCGCGTTCTCCATCGCGCCCGCGTTGAACTCCGGGACGAAGAGCTGGTCGTACTTGGCGAACGGGTAGGGGAGGGCGAACGCCTCCTCGTAGAACGCGAACCCGGCCTTCGTGATGTCCACGATGTTGCCCGAGTCGAGGTGCTCCGCGAGCGACGCGCGGCAGTACACGCCCAGCGGGATCGTGCGGCCGTCGGAGCTCGTCAGCTCGCTGAACTCCCCGTGGTACGGGCCGGCGATGATCGCCGTCACGTACGAGGACAGCACCGGGGTGGCCTCGAAGGACCAGCGGCTCGTGCCGCCGTCGTGCCCGTCGCCCTCGGTGACGACCTCCGGCTGCGGCGTGGGGGAGTTCGAGACGACGACCCAGTGCGACGGCGCCAGCACCGTGAACGCGAACGTCGCCTTGAGGTCGGGCTGCTCGAAGACCGCGAGCACCCGGCGGCTGTCAGCCACCTCGAACTGGCTGTACAGGTAGACCTCGCCGTCGACGGGGTCGACGAACCGGTGGAGGCCTTCGCCGGTGTGCATGTACGCGCAGTCGGCGTCGACGACGACCTCGTTGCTCGCCTCGAGGCCGTCCAGCGTGATGCGGGAGTCGTGGAACACGTCTGCCACGTCGAGCTCGCGCCCGTTGAGTGTCACCGAGTGGACGGTCGGCGCGATGAGGTCCACGAACGTGGTGCTCCCCGGCTCGGCGTCGAACCTCAGCGTGGTGCGGGACCCGAAGACCTTGTCCCCGCGCGCGAGATCGAGCTCGACGTCGTAGCTGCGCGAACGCACGGTGGCGGCGCGCTGCTGCGCCTCGACGCGGGTGAGGTTCTCTCCGGGCACTGGGTACTCCTGCTCTGGTCCGACGACGGTGCGCCGGGTGGGCGCCCCGCGCATCCTTTCACGCGGTCCCGGCCGCCCGGGAGCGGATTCCGCCGGCCCGGCTGGACCCTGTCACGGGAACAGACCGCTGCTCGTCAGGGTTGGCGTTGACGAGCCGGTGTCCGATGACGGCGCCGCGTACCCCGAACCACGAAGGACGGCGATGACGACCACACAGGAGCGACTCACCGACGAGCAGGACACAGCGGCAGCGGTCGCCGACTTCTGGTTCGACCCCCTCTGTCCCTGGGCGTGGATGACCTCCCGCTGGATCCGCGAGGTGGAGAAGGTCCGCGACATCTCCGTCCGCTGGCACATCATGAGCCTCGCGGTGCTCAACGAGGACAAGGACATCGACGCCGGCTACCGGGCGTTCCTGGAGCACGCGTGGGGACCGGCGCGCGTCGTGAACGCCGCACGCGAGCTCCACGGCGACGACGTCGTCGGGCCGCTGTACACGGCGCTCGGCACGCGGATCCACCCTGGCGCACGCAAGGACTACGACGCCGTGATCGCCGAGGCGCTCGCCGAGGTGGGTCTCCCGGCCGACCTCGCGCGCTACGCCGACTCGGACGAGCTGGACACCTCGCTGCGCGCCTCGCACGACGCGGGCATCTCCCAGGTCGGCGAGGAGGTCGGCACCCCGATCGTCGCGTTCAACGGGACGGCGTTCTTCGGGCCCGTCATCACGCCCGCACCGAAGGGCGAGGAGGCCGGGCGGCTCTGGGACGGCTGCGTGCTCGTCGCGGAGTTCCCCGGCTTCTACGAGATCAAGCGCACCAGGACGCAGGGGCCGATCTTCGACTGAGCCGCTGCGTCAGCGTGGAAGAACCGTTGCCGACGGGGCAACGGTTCTTCCACGCGGGCGGCCGGGGCACCTACCGGTTCGAGCCGGCCAGCAGCGCGGAGACGAAGTACCGCTGGAACGCGAAGAACACGATCAGCGGGACGATCATCGACAGGAACGAGCCCGACGCCAGGATGTCGAGGTTCGACGAGAACTGGCGCAGCTGCGACTGCAGCGCCACCGTCAGGGGCTGCGACGACGGCGACGAGAAGATCAGCGCCACGAGCATGTCGTTCCAGGTCCAGAGGAACTGGAAGATCGCCAGCGACGCGATCGCCGGCAGCCCGAGCGGGAGCACGATCCGCGAGAAGATCCGCCACTCGCCGGCGCCGTCGAGCCGGGACGCCTCGAGAAGCTCGTTCGGCACCTGCGTGAAGAAGTTCCGCAGCAGGAAGATCGCGAACGGCAGCCCGAACGCCACGTGGAACGCGATGACGCCGCCGATCGAGCCGAAGACCCCGAGCTGGCCGAACATGCGGGCCAGTGGGATGAACGCGACCTGCAGGGGCACCGCGAGCAGCGCGATGATCACCACGAGGACGACGTCGCGGCCCCGGAAGTCGACCCAGGCGAGCGCATAACCCGCCAGCGCCCCGATCACGACCACGAGGATCGTCGTCGGCACGGTGATCGCCACGCTGTTCCAGAACGAGGCGACCATCGTCGAGTTCTGCAGCAGGTTCGCGTAGTTCTCGATCGTCAGCTGCGCGGGCGCCGTGAAGACGGTCCACCACCCGCTCGACGTGTTCGCCGTCGACGTGCGCAGCGACGCGATGAACAGCCCGATCGTCGGGATCATCCAGAACAGCGCGACGATCACGAGCACCACGTTGACGACGGTGTTCCCGAGCACGCGGGAGACGGCGCTCTGCTTCTTCCGCGCACCCGGGGGAGTGGCCCGGACCGGGGCCGCGTCGGCGGTGGTGACGGCGTCGGCGGTCACGGTCGGCCTCCCTTCCGGAAGTTGCGGATGTTCATGATCATCGCCGGCAGCACCAGCACCAGCAGGAAGATCGCGAGCGCGCTGCCGAGGCCCTGGTTGTTCCCACCGCCGAACGACACGTTCCACATCTGGACGGCGATGACGTTCGCCGCCGGTTTCGACTCGCCCGGTGGGATGACGTACACGAGGTCGAAGATCTTCAGCACGTTGATGATGAGCGTGACGATCACGACGATGAGCACGGGGTACAGCTGAGGGATCGTGATCCTCGTGAAGACCTGCCACTCGTTCGCGCCGTCGACCCGCGCGGCCTCCTGCAGCGACCGGTCCGTCGCCGAGAGGCCGGACGCGATCATCACCATGGCGAAGCCGGCCCAGATCCAGACGTAGGACAGGATGACGACGGGCGTGATGAGGCTCGGACCGAGCCACGAGATCCCGCCCGCGCCCTCGGTGAAGTTCGACTCCGGGAGCACGATCTCGTACTCGGTCCCCGGGTCCAGCCCGGAGAGCTCGAACCGGCCGTCGGCCTCGGTGGTGGCGTTCGCCGTGACGGTGCCGTCGGGCGCGCGCGCCTGGACGGTGACACCGGTCAGGCCCGGCTTGCCGTCCCCGACCTCGCCGTTCGTCCCGCCCCCACCGGCGATGAAGTCGAGCCACACGGTGCCGGTGACGACGTCGTCGCCCCCCGGCTCGGCGGCGACAGCCTCGGCCGCGTCCGCCGGGACGGTGTCGGGGGGGATCCCCACGAGCGGGAAGTCCACCACCGTCCCGGTCGCGACGGGGCCGTCGGTGGCGACCGCTGTGCCCTCCTGCACGAGCCCCGTCTCCGGGCGAGGGCGTGCCCCCGCGTAGTCGGCCGACGGCGAGAACGTGTCGCGGACGGCGACGACGACGGCGTTGACGACGCCGGTCTGGGGGTTCTCGTCGAACACGGTGCGGAAGATGACGCCGGCGGCGAGCATCGAGATCGCCATCGGCATGAAGACGATGAGCTTGAAGGCCGTCCGCCAGCCGATCCGCTCCATGAGCACGGCGAACACGAGGCCGAGCATCGTGCAGGCCAGCGGCGCGACGAGCACCCAGATGATGTTGTTCCGGATCGCCTGGAACGTGGCGGGGTCCGTGAACATGTCGACGAAGTTGCCGAACCCCACGAACTCGTCGCCGCGGGCGCTGAACAGCGACCGCCACACCGAGTACCCGATCGGGTACAGCACGAGCGCGACGAGGGCGATCGTGGCGGGCGCCAGGAACAGCGCCGCGACGAGCCGGTTGCGTGAGCGCGCCCCGGCGCTGGCGGAACCAGGCCGGGGCGTGCCCGCCGTCACCGCGACGGCCATGGACTCAGCCTCCGTATGCCGAGGCCGCTGCGTCCTCGAGCTGCTGCGCCGTTCCGGCCGGGTCGGACGGGTCGTTGTAGAAGTCGATCATGATCTGCCAGAAGCCCTGGCCCGGGGTGCCGCCGAACGCGCTCGGAGCGAGGTCGGACAGGTCGAACACGAACGCCTCGGCGCCGGTGAGCTGCTCGGCGATCGCCTGCGACGTCTCGTCCGGGTAGAGGCTCGAGTCCGAGTTGATGTTCGGCGACGTGAACCCGCCGAGCTCGATCCAGATGTTCGCCGCTTCCGGTGAGGCCAGGTAGCGCATGAGCGCCATCGTGCCCTCGTCCTCGGTGAACGCGATCGCGACGTTGCCGCCACCCATCACCGACGGCGGCGAGTCCTCGATCGACGGGAACGCGTAGAACAGCGCGTCGGTCCCGACGACGGCTTCCGTGTCGGCGGCGATGTTGCCGGCCACGAAGTCGCCCTCGTACACGGTGCCGGCCTGCGGCGGGTCACCGAAGACGGCTGTGACCGACTCCGGGAACGTGCGCTGCGCGCCGCCGGAGAGCACGAGCTGGTCGTTGCCCCACAGCTCGCCGAGGATCGTCAGGGAGTCGACGACCGTCGGGTCGGTCCACGGGATCTCGTGGTCGGCGAGCTGGTTGTACATGTCCTCGCCCGCCACCCGCAGGTAGACGTTCTCGAACCAGTCGGTGAGCGGCCAGCCGACGTCGGCGCCGACGGCGAGCCCCGGGGTGCCGGAGTCGGAGACGAGCTGGAGCGTCGAGACGAAGTCGTCCCACGTCTCGGGTGCGCTCGCCCCTGCCGTGTCGTAGACGGTGGCGTTGTACCAGACCGTCGACTTGTTCGCGGCCTTGAACCAGACGCCGTACGGCGTGCCGTCGACGGTGCCGAGGTCCTGCCACGACTGCGAGTAGTTCTCCTGCACGGAGGCCAGCACGTCCTCCGGCAGCTCGATGAGCGCGCCGTCCGCGGCGAACTGGTCCATCAGCCCCGGCTGCGGGATGAGTGCGACGTCGGGTGGGTCGCCACCCTCGACGCGCGTCCCCAGCACGGTGGCCACGTCGTTGCCGGCGCTCGTGTACTGGACCGTGGCGCCGGTCGCCTCCTCGAAGCCCGCGAGGACCTCCTCGAAGTTGGCCTGCTCGGCACCGGACCAGTCGGAGACGACGTCGAGCGTCGTGCCCGACAGGTCGGGCCAGTCGCCCGACGCACCCGTCTCCTCGCCGGCCGTGTCCTCGCCGGTCGGTTCCTCGCCGTCGCCCCCGCCGCCGCAGGCCGCGAGAAGAGCAACGCTCGCGAGCGCGGCGACCCCCGATGCGAGGACGCGTCGCCTGGAGCGTCCTGCTGCCTGTGTGACGTTCATCGTGCGTCCTTCCTCGGTGTCGCACCTGATCGGGGGGTTGCGTTCATGTCCACGTCGGTATCGGTTCCTTGCGTGAGAGGTGGTGGATCCAGTTCCGTATCGCTCCGCAGGTTGCGCGGGGCCTGTTCACCATACGAGTGACGGCGAACGCTCGCACCCCCGGTGCCGGCGCTCCGGCGCGGCGGGTACCGTAAGGGCCGCGCAGGGGCGCGCCGACGACGAGGGGATGCAGGTGGCCGACCAGCGCCGACGACGGGTGATCACCGTCGCGATACTTGCCGCCGTGGACGTGGTCCTGCTGATCGTGCTCCTCGTGCTGCTCCTCGGGCAGGGCCCCGGCGGCGACCCGGGCGACGACCCGACGGAGACCGCGAGCGGTGACGCGGGGGCGAGCGCCGTGCCCACGCCGTCGGCCACGCCACCGGAGGGCGCCGTCGAGATCGCGTCGTTCGTGACGCCCAGCGGGAACATCGGCTGCGACATGTCCGGCGACGGCGTCACGTGCCGTATCGGTGACTACACGTTCACCCCGCCGCCGGCCGACGGCTGCACCGGCACGGTCGGCGGCGTCGTGGAGCTCGACGCCGAGGGCACCGACGTCCCGTGCGTCGCCGAGGTCCCGCCCGTGAGCGCCCCGGACGCCGCCGTGCTCGACTACGGCGAGTCGAGCGCCGTCGGCGGCTACGCCTGCACGAGCGAGCGCACCGGTCTGCGGTGCCTCTCGCTCGAGACCGGGCACGGCTTCGTGCTGGCGCGAGCGGCCCTCACCGAGTTCTGAGGCTCAGAACACCCAGTTGCACGCGGGTGCGAGCGGCGACGCGAACGCGGCCGACGCCGCCGCGAGCGCCCCGGGGGTGAGTTCCTGGACGAGCCCCGCCGCACCGAGCGCGACCAGCGTCGGCCCGCCGAGGTAGGCGGCGGAGAGGTCCCGCACGTCGAGCACGAGGTCGGCCGCCGCGTCAGTCCGTTCGGCCGACGCCGCGTCCGGGCCACCGCGCAGAGCCCATCGGCCGGCGTTCTCGCCGAGCAGGTCGTCGCGGACCTCGAGGACGACGTCGAGCGGCGCCGCGTACCGGCGACCGGCGAGGGCACCGGCGACGTCGACGATCCGGACCCACAGGTTGTCGGCCGTGCGGACCTTCGCCGCCCGCGTGTTGACGAGCAGCGTGAGCACCGGGTCGTCGGTGGCGAGCATGCCCGTCTCGACCTGCGCCATGAGGTCGAGGTCGACCAGGACGCCCCACAGCGCGCGCGCCGCCGCGCCGTCGAGCGCCGCTGACAGCTTGACGCGCACCGTGCCCGCGGGTCCGACCTCGTCCCAGTGCTCCTTGCGAGCGAACGTGGCGAACGCTCGCGGCGATCCCGCAGCGTCCCGGACGACGGCGATGCGTCGCGTCTCCGCGCCGTCGCGCCACTGCGCGATGTCGCTGAGCAGGTTCGCGCGCAGCGCGTCGGTCGTCGGCGTGATCCAGCCGGGCCGGTCGACGGCGTCGTGCACCGCCAGCGCGACGGCAGCGTGGCGCTCGGCGTCGAACCGCTCGAGGTTCACCCGCAGCGCGTCCGCCCCGGGCACGTCCCGCAGGACGGTGCCGCGCGGGAGGGTCGCGCGCGCGGCGAAGGCCGCCCGCCCGTACCCGTACCGGCCGTAGATCGCCTCCTCCGCCGCGAACAGGGCCGACAGCGGCTCGCCGCGCTCACGCGTGCGACGAAGGTGCGCGGTGAGCATCGCCCTCGCCAGCCCGCGACGGCGGTGCTGCGGGTGCACCGCGACCCACGTGAGACCCGCGGTGGGCAGGCGCGCGCCACCGGGGACGGGCATCTCGAACGCGTAGGAGCCGTGCACGGCGACGAGCTCGCCGTCGGCATCCGTCCGGATACCGACGGTGCGGCCCGCCTCCAGCGGGAACGCCAGCTGCTCGAGGACCTCCGGGGGCGTGGTGAACGCGAACCCCCACTCGTCGACGTCGCGGATGGCGTCGCGATCGGCCTCGACGTCGAGCTCGACCTGACGGTAGCCGTCGGGCGCGGGGATGACAGGGCCGGTCGAGGCTTCGGTCGCGGTGCTCGTGTCGCTGGTCACCCGAGCATCCTTCCCTGCCGAGGAGGTCGCGTCGAGGTCATTGCCCGGCTCACTGTGCCCACGTCGTCGGGTCAGCAGCGAACCTTGTTTGAGTCCGGCGCTATAGACAGTTAGGGACCTCCCGAATACGGTGCGGGGATCATTCGGCGGTCAGGGAGGCACACGTGATCACACGCAGGCAGCTACTCCAGGTCGCGGCCGTCGGCGCGGCCGCAGCATCCCTCCCGCAGGGGCGGGCGCACGCCGCGGGGGGCGAGACCCCGCCGGAGGGAACGCTCACCGATCTCGGCCCGGCCAGCGTGGCGAGCCCGCTCGGCAACGGGGTGTTCGTCGGCGACGTCCTGTACGCCGGCTCGCGCGGCCTGTCACCGAACGTGGTCGGCGCGTACGACCTGGTGCAGGACGCCGTCACGGCACACATCGACATCCCCACCGGGATCGGGATCTGGGCCATGTGTGCCGTGGGCACCGACGTCTACGTCGGCACCCACGCCGAGTCGGACCTGTACCGCCTCGACACGCTCACCGGGACGGCCGTCAAGGTGGGCGACTACCCCGACCACTTCATCTGGACGGCGGCGGCGGCGCCCGACGGCATCGTCTACCTGGGGTGCTCCGAGCCCGGACGGGTGTGGGAGTACGACCCGGCCACCGGCGTGAGCCGGGACCTCGGCGAGCCGGCGCCGGGCGAGCAGTACGTGCGCGGCATCGCCGCCGACGAGCGCTACGTCTACTGCGGCATCGGCTCGAACGCGCACCTGATCGCCATCGACCGCGCCACGGGTGAACGTCGCGAGCTGCTCCCGGCCGAGCTCGCCGACCGGGACTGGGTCTCCTGCCTGTCCGTCTCGGACACCCACGTGGCGGGCGGGATGAACTCGCTCGCCGAGGTCGTCGTCGTGAACAAGGCCGACCCGACCGACCACCTGCTCGTCAAGCTGTCCGCACCGGGCGAGAAGTACGCCGTCGTGGTCCTGCTGCACGAGGGGTACGTCTACGCCGCGGGTCGTCCGTCCGGCACGTTCTACCGCGCCAGCCTGGCGACCGGTGAGGTCGAGGTCCTCGGCGTCCCGTACTTCGAGGCGCTGACCCACCGGCTCCTCGCCCACGAGGGCAAGATCTACGGCATCCAGGACAGCGCCGTCTTCGTCTTCGACCCGGCGACGGGTGCCCTCGAGTACCGCAACCTCGTCGACCGCGGGTTCCGAACGGCTCCCGAGCAGCCGATGTCGGTGCACTCCGACGGGCGGCGCGTCTACGTCGGCGGCAAGAACGGGGCCGACGTCCACGACCTGCGCACGGGCGACGTCACGCACCTCGACATCGCCGGCGAGCCGAAGACGATGCTCACCGTGGGCGGCACCACGTACCTGGGGATCTACACGCAGGCCGCCCTCTACTCGCACCGGGCGCGCGACGAGGACGCCGTCCTCCTCGCGCGCGCCGGTAACCAGCAGGACCGGCCGCGGGACCTCGCGTACGACCCGAGGACCGGCGTGGTGCTCATGGCGACCCAGCCGGAGCCGGGGCACGTCAACGGCGCGCTCTCCTTCTACTCGCCGCGGGAGGGCACGTTCGAGACGCTGCGCCCGGTGGTCGAGCGGCAGACCGTGTACTCGCTCGCGGCGCGCGCCGGCGTCGCCTACCTGGGCACCACCACGCAGGAGGGCCTGGACCTGCCACCTGTCACGCCGACGGCGCGGGTCGCCGCGTTCGACCTGACCGACCGCACCCTGCTGTGGGAGCTCGAGCCGTTCGCGAACGTGCGCACCATCACCAGCCTGAGCCTGGCCGGCCGCTACCTGTACGGGATGGCCAGCAGCGGGGAGGTGTTCGAGGTCGACGTGCGCCGGCGGGAGGTGACGCGCACCGTGCAGGTCGGCGCGAAGGGCAGCGAGCTGTTCGTCGTCGGCGACGTCGCCTACTGCACCGACGGCGACGCGGTCTACAGGCTCGACCTGCGGACCTTCACAGCGACGGCGATCGTCACCGGGCTCGCTGGCGAGTGGTTCGGGGGCGAGCCCAAGCTCGCGCTCGACCCGTCCCGTTCGGCGCTGTTCGGCCTCCACAAGCGGAACCTCGTGCGGATCGACATCGACCCTCGCGCGTGACCCGCACGCCTCCCACCTCGGACAGCAAGGAGCACGTCATGAGCACGCTGCACCGCCGTCGGTTCCTCCAGTACACAGGCGTCGCCGCGCTCGCGGCCGGGGGCTCCGGACTCCTCTCCACGCAGACCGCGCACGCCGGGCCGCGCGATCCGCGGCTGTTCGGCCCCGCCTCGCTGAGCGCGGCGATCGTCGGGATGGCCACGGACGGGGTGACCGCATGGTTCGTCACGCGCGGACAGACGCCGCCGAAGGTCGTGACGTTCGACATCGGCACCCGGGAGGTGACCGACGTCGTCCCGCTCGAACGCGGCGACGGCGCGTGGGCGTGCACGCTCTCCGGGGGCAAGGTCTACATCGGGACGTACTCGTTCGGCGACGTCGTCGAGTACGACCCCGCCACGAGGGTTGCCACCACACTCGGCACGATCGGCCCGGTGGGCACGATCGTCTTCCAGGCGACGACGGCGCCCGACGGCGTCGTGTACCTCGGCACCTATCCGCGCGGTGAGGTCTGGTCGTTCGACCCCGCGACCCGCGAGCTGCGCAACCTCGGCAAGGCGCACCCCGGTTCGCAGTACGCGCGGCTCCTCGTGGCCGACGAGACGTACGTGTACGCAGGCACCATTCCCGGGCGGGTCATGCGGATCGACCGGGTGAGCGGCGAGCGCGTGGACATCCTGCCCGCGGGGACGACCTTGAGCACCGGCCTCGGCGCCCTCGCGGTGGCCGACGGCAAGGTCTACGCCGCCGTGGGTGACGGCGTCATCGAGATCGATCGCGACGGGACGGGCTTCGTCGACCTCCCCGCCCCCGACCAGTACCTCGTCGACTCGCTGGCGATCGGCCCGGACGGCACCCTGACGGCGTTCGGCCGTCGCACGGGAGACGTGCTCCAGCGCCAGGGCGACGCGATGGTCGTGGTCGGCACCGGGCCAGAGGGCGACGAGGGTCGCGGCCTGCACGTGCTCCCGGACGGGACGATCCTCGGGGCGTGCGGCAGCGGGCTCGTCTACACCCTCGACCCAGCGACCGGGGCCCTGGAGGTGAGCGACCTCGTGGACGCCCCGGAGGCCGCGGGACCCGAGCTCCTCCAGTCGCTGAGCCTCGGTCCGGACGGCACGGTCTGCGCCGGTGGCCACTTCTCGATCACCGTGCACGAGCCTCGGCGCGGGACGAGCCGCCGGCACCACGTCGCGGGCGAGCCCAAGGACATGATCCCGTGGCGCGACGGCGTCATCGCCGCGCTCTACCCCAGCACGGAATTGATCCATCTCGACACGGCGCGCGGGAGCATCCGCAGCTTCGGGCGGATCCTGCACGACCAGCAGCGGCCCTGGTCCGTCGTGCGCGACCCGCGCTCCGGGCTCGTGCTCGTCGCGAGCGCCCCCGGGACCGGAGCGCTGCAGGGCGCACTGACGATCCTGGACCCGGTCTCGGGGTCCATGGACGTGCGTACCGACGTCCTGCCCGACCAGGGACTGACGTCGATCGCTCTCGACGGCGCCTACGCGTACGTGGCCGGCGACACCTGGGGCGGAGGAGGGATCACGCCGACCCAGCCCACGAGCCAGGTGGCGGTGGTGGACCTGTCCACGATGGAGGTCGTCGACCGGATCGCACCCGCGCCGAACCATCCGAGCATCCAGAGCATCGCCGTCCTGGACGGCGTGCTGTACCTCTCCTACAAGAGGGTCAGCGGCAACTGGGTCGCATGGGACCTGGCGGCCGAGTCGGTTCTCGCCTCGGGTCAGCTCACGGGGTACGGCGTGATGACGAGCCATCGCGGCCGGGTGTACGCCGGGGCCAACCACGGCGACACCCTGTACCGCGTCGGACCGGGACTCGAGGTGCCGGAGGTGCTGTACCCCGAGATCGGCACCAACTGGTACACGGTGCCGCGACTCGTCCCCAGCGGGCGGGGAGCCACCGCCTGGACGGCGATCCAGCGCGACCTCGCCTACGTCGACCTGCGCGGGGCCTGAGCCGCGGCCGCGAACGGCCTCACCAGATCCGCACGCGGTCCTGCGGGTCGATCCACAGGCCGTCGCCCGGCTGCACGTCGAACGCCTCGGCGAACGCGTCGAGGTTCGCCACGACGCCGTTGCAGCGGAACTCGGGCGGCGAGTGCGGGTCGATCGTCAGCAGCCGGATCACCTCGGCGTCGTGCCCCTTCTCCCGCCACGAGACGGCCCAGGACGCGAACAGCTCCCGCAGCTCGGCCCGGTCGGGACGGCGTCCCAGGGCGATCTCGTACGCGTCGACGGCGATCGCGAGGCCGCCGAGGTCGCCGATGTTCTCGCCGACGGTGAGGCCCCCCGACACGTGGCGGGAGCCGTCGAGCTGGGCGGGGGAGAAGGCGTCGTACTGGGCGACGAGCGCCGCGGTGCGGGTCTCGAACTCCGCGCGGTCCTCAGGGGTCCACCAGTCCGCGAGGCGACCGTCGCCGTCGTACCGGCTGCCCTGGTCGTCGAAGCCGTGCCCGATCTCGTGACCGATGACGGCGCCGATCGAGCCGTAGTTCGCGGCGTCGGCCGCGTCGGGGTCGAAGAACGGCGGCTGCAGGATGGCTGCCGGGAACACGACCTCGTTCATACCGGGGTTGTAGTACGCGTTCACCGTCTGCGGGGGCATGAACCACTCGTCACGGTCGACCGGCCGGCCGATCTTCGCGAGATCGCGGTCCAGCTCGTACGTCGACGCCGCTCGCACGTTCGCGACGACGTCGCCGGGCACCAGCTCGAGGCTGGAGTAGTCGCGCCACCGCACGGGGTAGCCGATCTTCGGCGTGAAGGCCGCGAGCTTCGCCAGCGCGCGCTCCCGCGTGTCCGGACCCATCCAGTCGAGCGACGTGATGGACCGCCGGTACGCCTCCACGAGGTTCGCCACCAGCGTGTCCATGCGCGCCTTGTGGGTCGGCGGGAAGTGGCGCTGCACGTAGATCCTGCCCACGGCCTCGCCGAGGGCGCCCTCGACGAGCGCGACGCCCCGCTTCCACCGCTCGCGCAGCTCCTGCGCGCCGGTCAGCGTCCGCCCGTAGAAGTCGAAGTTCGCCGTCACGATCTCGTCCGTCAGGTACGGCGCGCGCGAGCGCACCACGCGCCACGTCAGCCACTCGCGCCACTGCTCGAGGGGGACGTCGGTCCAGGCCTCGCCGAGCGCGGCGAAGAACGAGGGCTCCCGCAGGACGACGACGTCGAAGGCGTCGGCGGGTACGCGGAGCCCCTCCGCCCAGGCGTCGGCGTCGAACCCGCGCGCGACGTCGGCCAGCTCCGCCCACGCCGTGGGGTTGTGCGTCGCGACGGCGTCCCGGTCGCGCACCCGGTCCCAGTGAGCGGCGGCGAGGCGCGTCTCGAGGTCCATGATCCGGCCGGCGACGGCGTCCGCCTCGGCGTCGGCGGCCACACCGGCGAGCCGGAGCATCCGAGCCACGTGGGCGACGTACGCCTCGCGGGTCGTCGCCTGCTCCTCGGAGCGGTAGTAGGACTCGTCCGGCAGCCCGAGACCCGACTGGTAGAGGTAGGCGCGGTACGCCGTCGGGTCGTCGGCGTCGGTGTCGACCCACATCCCGAGGGCGCCGCCGACGCCGGTGCGCTGCAGCGTGCCCATCGCGCGGGCGAGCGCGGAGCGGTCCGTGGCGTTCTCGATGAGCGCGAGGTCGGGGGCGAGCGGTGCGACCCCGGCCGCCTCGATGGCCTCGGTGTCCATGAACGAGCGGTACAGCGCGGCGATCTTCCGCGCCTCGTCCGCGTCCGGTGCGTCCAGGGTGCCGGCCCCGGACTCCTCGACGATCGCTCGGACGTCGAGCTCCGCCTGGTCCCGCAGGTCGAAGACGACGCCGTCGCGGGCCCGGTCGGCCGGGATCTCGTGGGTGCGCAGCCACGTGCCGTTGACGTGCCGGTACAGGTCGTCCTGGGGCCGGACCGCGGGGTCGGCGGCGGCGGTCGGGTCGTCGGCGGCCGGCGAGGGTGCGGCCTCGGTGGTGGTCATGGTCCGAGCCTAAGGTGCGTCCGGACACCCGTGCGGCCGTGCGGCAGGATGGCCCCATGCGCATCCACATCGCCGCCGACCACGCCGGCTTCGAGCTGAAGTCCGTCCTCGCCGAGCACCTCCGGGCGGCGGGCCACGACGTCGTCGACCACGGCGCCGACGCGTACGACGAGCTCGACGACTACCCGGCGTTCTGTTTCGCCGCCGGCGAGGCCGTCGTCGCCGAGCCGGGCACGCTCGGCATCGTCATCGGGGGCAGCGGGAACGGCGAGCAGATCGCGGCGAACAAGGTGCGGGGCGTGCGCGCCGCCCTCGCCTGGAGCACGACGACGGCGTCTCTCGCGCGGGCGCACAACGATGCGAACGTCGTGGCGATCGGCGCCCGGCAGCACTCGGTGGACGAGGCGATCGAGCTCGTCGAGGCGTTCCTCGCTGAGGCGTTCTCGGGGGACGCGCGCCACCAGCGCCGGATCGACCAGCTCGCGGCGTACGAGACCGCACGCTGAGCGCGGTGGGACGCCGTCGTCCTCACCACACGTGCTCGTCGGCCGGCCCCCTGCGCCGGCCCACGACGGGTATGACACCCCGTAACTGACTCATTCCCGGGTACCCCTCCCGGATCACAGGGTGTGACCTAACTCACAGCGGGCTGGTGTGATCCCGGAGGGCATCCTGGGAATGTCCAGTCAGACCTGCCCTGAGAGTGAGCCCCCCATGTCCGTTCGTTCCGCCCTGCCCGCGTCCCCGAGATCCGCCGGGCGCTCCCGCCTGCGGCGAGCAGCCGCCGTCGTCGGCGCCGCCCTCGCCCTCACCGTCGCGCCGCTCACCGCAACCGCCCAGAGCTCGGCCGCCCCTGCCGACGTCGCGAGCCCGATGTCCCTGAACCAGTGCGCGTCCGGGCGCATGTGCGTCTGGAGCGGCGGCTCGTACACCGGCTCGTTCTGGGGCACGGCCAGCGGAGGCACGATCCCCAGCTACGTCTCGGTCGTGGGCTCGTACTGGAACAACAGCTCGACGAGCGCGTTCCTGTACTCCGGCCGCCTCGGCATGTGCGTGTCGCCCGGCGAGCGCGTCTCGACGGTCTCCGGCTGGCCGCGGCAGGCGGACCGGATCACCGTCTCGTCGTCGCGGCCCTGCTGAGAAACACCGGAGCTTCCCCGTGTCCGCGGCTACCCTGGTCCCCAATCCGAGCGCTCTCGGCGCCGGGAGGATCGCGCGGGCTCGGGGAGGCGTGGTGGACGACTCCGAGTTCGAGGAGCTCGTCGTCGTCCTGCACGCGGCCGTCCATGCGTACGCGGCCAGGCGCACCGACCCGCACACGGCCGACGACGTCGCGGCCGAGACGTTCGCTGCGGTCTGGCGGCGTCGAGCGGCGGCGCCGTCGGACAGCACCGAGCGTCGGGCGTGGGTGTTCGGGTTCGCCCGGCACGTGCTGGCTCACGCGCAGCGTGCGAAGGCGCGGCAGCTGAACCTGGGCGTGCGGATGCACGCGGCGGTGATGGCCGGGCTGCCGATCGTCGAACCCGACGTCGCCGAGCGGGTCGTCGACTCGCACGAGGCGGCGGGCATCCTGCGGCGCCTGAGCCCACGGGACGTCGAGGTCCTCGGGCTGGTGGTCTGGGACGGGCTGTCGCCCGCCGAGGCCGCGGCCGTCCTGGGATGCTCCGTGACCGCGCTGACCACCCGGCTCATGCGGGTGCGTCGCCACATCGCCGCACTGTTGCGCGCTCACGCGTACGACGTCGACCACGACCTGAACGACGAGGACCGCCGCCTGCTGGGCGGGGCGACCGAAGGGGGCCCGGGATGACCGGAACGACCATGGAACGCGCTGCCGACGCCGTCGCCGCGCTGCAGGTGGAGGCGCGCCGCGCCGGCCTGGCGCCGGCGCACACGGCTCCCGGTCGGAGCGAGTCCGCACGGGACCTCGCGCGGAGCATCGTCCGGGGCGAGGTCGCCGCACCGCGGATGCACCGTGCGCCGCTCACGCCGCGGCGGCTCCTGCCCGCCATGGCGGTGGCCGCGGCCGCAGCCGTCGTCGCGGTCGTCGCCCTGCAGCCCCCCGCCCCGGCGCAGGCCGGGCCTCCGCGGCTCGAGTTCGCCGAGGAGGGCGCCGAGCTGAGCCCGGCCTCCGGCGTCGCCCCGCAGGAGGACCTGTCGGTGCTCGCGGCAGCGGCCGACGCCTCGAGCGTTCCCGGCCCGAGCGCCGCCCTCACGGTGCAGGAGATCGTCACGGCCGGCTGGGGCGCACAGGGAGACAGCGAGGCGGAGGAGACGGCATTCGTCACGTCGAGGACGCAGGTGCTCACCGAGGCCGACGGCGCCGTCACCGTGCGCCAGGAGCGCGGCGAGGCACTCACCGAGGACGGCCGCGGGATCGACGCGTCCCGCGCCTGGATCGCCCCCGACGCGGCCACCGACGAGCTTCCCGCCGGGACGATCGACCCGACACTTCTGCAGGGGCTGCCGAGCGAGCCCGCCGCGCTGCGCGCTCGGATGGCCGAGGCGCTCGGGTGCGACGACCCCGCCCTCGAGTCGCCGGCGGCGTGCCTGGCCCAGTCGGTCGAGTACCTGCACACGTTCACCGTGGTACCGGCCGACGTCGAGGCGGGCATGTGGCAGGTGCTCGCCGCGGAGCCCGGGGTCGTCTCTCTGGGCGGCGTCGAGGACCGCGCCGGCCGGGCGGGCATCGGGATCGCCGTCGCGGCGCCCGGCCGGGGCGGTGATACGACCATGACGGTGCTGGTCGGCGACCCGGAGACGGGCACGCTGCTCGGCTCCGAGCACCTCGTCGTCGAGCCCGACGAGGCGTCAGCACCGCGGGTCGTCGAGTTCGTGACGTTCCTGTCGCGGGCCTGGGTGGCCGAGGGAAGCTGAGTCAGCGGCGGTCGCGCAGCGACGTGAGCGCGGCCAGGGCGGCGGCGAGCGGCGCCAGCACGAGCGCCGACGGCGGCACGAGGCCGACGACGAGGACCGCGACGGCGAACCCGGCCGCGGTCAGGAGGGCGCGCCGGTCGTCGCGTGCGTCGTCGGCCTGGGTGAGGCGCGTCTCTCTCGCGCGGGCGTTGTCGCCCTCCCGGCCGGCGTCGTCCAGGAGGCGGCGGGTCGTCGCGGCGCGCACGACCTCCGCCGCGCCGGCCGCGGCGAACCAGCCGGCACCGGCGGCGAGCGGCGCGAGCGGTGCGGGCTCCACCAGCGTGACGAGCAGCCACGCCAGCAGCGGGGCGACGCCGGCAGCGCACATGGCGCTCGTCGCGAGGACCACTCGCGGCGGTCGGCGCCGCGCGATCATCGCTCCGAGGAGGAGACCGAGGACGACCGCGAGCGCCCACGCGACGGCGCTGCCCGCGAGCGTGAGCACCTGCGTGACGAGGTTCCCGTCGCGCAGGCCGAGCACCACGACGACGCCGACGAGCAGGGTCGCGAGAACGGCGCGTGCCCAGCAGCGCCGGGCGAGAGCGGCTCGCCGGGCCTCGACCCGGTCCGCGAAGACCTCGTGGTCGTGCGGCGTGCCGGCGGCGCAGTGCGGGCAGGTCGACGCATCGGGAGCGGGCTCGGCGGGGTGCACAGGAGCGCCCGGCGTCGCGTCAGGAACCGTCACGATCAGCGATGATAAGCCGGTGCCCGCCCCCGACATGTTCGCCGAGTGTGTCCTCGACCTCGCCGCACAGGTGCCGCCGCGGCACGTGAGCACGTACGGACGCCTCGCCGTCCACGCTCGCCTGCGGACCGGCCGCGGGTCGGCGCGGATGGTCGGTCGCGTCATGGCCGAACGCGGCGACGAGGTGCCGTGGTGGCGCATCGTCACCGCGTCGGGAGCGCCGGCCGACCGCGTGGCGGCGCGGGCGCTCGAGCGGCTCCGCGCCGAGGGGACGCCGCTCGTCGGCGACCCGCCCCGGGTCGACCTGGCGCTCGCCCTGTTCACCGGATGGGACGACGGCGCGGCAGCAGAGCCCGGGAGGGGCGAGGATGCCTGAGGGTCACAGCATTCACCGGCTGGCACGCGCGTTCGCGGACGGCTTCACGGGGCAGGTCGTGCGCGTGAGCTCGCCGCAGGGCCGCTTCGAGCGCGGAGCCGAGCTGTTGGACGGGCGGCGCCTCGTCGCGACGGACGCGTGGGGGAAGCAGCTCTTCCTCGGCTTCGCTCCGGCCGAGGCGCCAGAGGACGCCGGGGCCGACCCCGCGACGCTGTGGCTGCGCGTCCACCTGGGCATGTACGGCGCGTGGACGTTCGCGGGCGACGCGCAGTTCACCGGGCCGCACGCCATCGGCGCGCCGCGCGTGCGGATCGCCGAGGAGGAGACCGCCGTCGCGGACGACGGCGAGCCGTCGCCGGCAGGCGAGTGGCGGGTCCCGCCGCCGCGCGGGGCTGTGCGCGCCCGGATCGTCGGCGACCACGGCGTCGCGGATCTCACGGGACCGATGGCGTGCGAGGTGCTCGACGGCGCCGCGGCCGCTCGGGAGCAGGCCAGGCTCGGGCCGGATCCGCTGCGGCCGGACGCCGACCGCGAGGTGTACGTCCGCGCCGTGCGCAGCTCGCCGTCGCCGGTGGGCGTGCTGCTCACGGACCAGACCGTGATCGCCGGCATCGGCAACATCTTCCGGGCCGAGCTGCTGTTCCGGTCGCGGATCTACCCGCGGCGGCCGGGGGCACGGGTCTCCGCCGTCAAGCTGCGGCGCGTGTGGGACGAGGCCGTCGAGCTCATGTCCGCCGCCGCCGACTCCGGCCGGATCGTCACGACCGACGCCGCGGATCGCACTGCCGCCGACGAACGTTGGTACGTGTACCACCGCGACGGCCAGGACTGCCTCAGGTGCGGGTGGACGGTCCGGGCGTACGAGCTCGCTACGCGGCGCGTCTACTGGTGCCCGAACTGCCAGCGGAACCACTGAGGTCTCGCCTCGGCGACGGCCTCACGAGGGGATCGGGGCGTCCTGCACCGAGCGGCCAGCGTCGTCGATGACGCCGGCCTCCTCGGCGTCGTCCGGCTCGGGCGGGGGGCGCAGGGCTGAGAAGACGGCCCAACCGACGCCGAGCACGGGTATCGCGACGATGGCTCCGACGAGCCCGCCGAGCACGGTCCCCGCGCTCACCCCGATCCCGACGACGAACGGGTGGAGCCGGACGTGCTTCCCCATGACGAGCGGGTGCAGCACGTGCCCCTCGACCTGCCCGACGAGGGCAATGCCGATCCCGACGGCGACGGCGTTGCCGAGCCCGTTCGCCGCGAGCGCGACGAGCATCGCCACGACCATGGCCGCCGGAGCGCCGATGAGCGGCACGAACGCGCCGACGAAGATGAGGACGGCGAGGGGGATCGCGAGCGGGACGCCGAGCACCAGGAGGACCACGTAGCCGAGGACGCCGACGCATGCCGCCGTCAGCACCGCTCCCCGGGTGTATCCGCCGAACGATCGCCAGGCGACGTCGCCGGCGGTGCGCCAGGCCGTGCGGACGCGCGGCGGGAGCTGGCCCACGAACCAGGAGAACATGCGGTCGCCGCCGATGAGGAAGCACACGGCGCTGAAGACCCCGAGCGCGACGACCATGAGCGTCACGAGGAAGGTGCCGACCCGGGTCGCCGCGGCCCCGGCGAGCGTGGCGGAGTTCGTCCGCAGCCATCCGACGGCGCCGCTGACCCACCGCTCGACGTCGGCGTCGGTGATCGTCACCGGCAGACCGCCGTCCCGCAGGAGCGCAGCGAGGCCCCGCAGCCCGTCGCCGACACGTTGCACGACGGCGGGCCACTCGCTGGAGATGCCGAGGATCGCGAGGGCGAGCACGGCGGCGAGCGCGGCGACGCCGGTGAGCAGGGCGAGGACGGCGGCGAGCGCAGGGTGCGCGACGCGCCGGTAGCGCTGGGCGAGCGGACGCAGGACGGCGGTGAGGACGAGGCCGATGAACACGGCGACGACCACGAGCCGCAGCTGCACGACGAGCCAGAGCACGACGCCCACCACCGCGGCGGCGAACAGCAGGCGCCAGGACCAGGCCCCGGTCCGGGCGAGCCAGCGCGGCACGAGCGGGGCCTCCGCCTCGTGGGCCGCGGCGGCAGCGGGTGGAGCCGCCGCCGCGTCGGTCGGCGTGGTCACGCGGTCGGGGCCGGACGACCCCCGAAGGCGGCGGCGACCTCGGCGAGGAGCCGCGCGCCGAAGCCCGTCGCACCCTTGGTGCGCCAGGCGTCATCCGTGTCCGAGCGCATCGGGCCGGCGATGTCGACGTGCGCCCAGGGCGTCTCACCCACCCACTCGGCCAGGAACAGCGCCGCCGTGATCGACCCCGCGAACTCTCCGCCGAGGTTCTTGATGTCGGCGATCTCCGAGTCCATCCACGGCCGGTACCGCTCGTCGAGGGGCAGGCGCCAGACGCGCTCGTCCGTTCGGCGTGCCGCGGTCTCGACCTGGCCGACGACGCCGTCGTCGTTCCCGAGGACGGCGGCGGTCAGCGGGCCGAGCGCCGCGAGGGCGGCACCCGTGAGGGTGGCGATGTCGACGATCGCGTCGACGCCGTCCTCGTTCGCGAGCGTGATCGCGTCGGACAGCACGAGGCGGCCCTCGGCGTCGGTGTTGACGACCTCGATCGTGCGGCCGCTGCGCGTGACGAGCACGTCGCCGAGCTTCGTCGCGGAGCCGGACGGCATGTTGTCGGTGCAGGCGAGGTAGGCCGTGACCCGCGAGCGGACCCCGAGGTCGCGCAGCACCGTCATCGTCGCGAGGATCGCGCCGGCGCCGGTCATATCCATCTTCATGGCGGCGTGCATCGCGTTGGACGGCTTGAGGCTGATGCCGCCGGAGTCGTACATGATGCCCTTGCCGACGAGGCCGAGATGGCCCTCGGCCTCGCCGTCAGGTGCGTAAGAGATGCGGATCATCCGCGGCTCGACGACGGACCCCGCGTTCACGCCGAGCAGGCCACCGCAGCCCATCTCCACGAGGGCCGCCTTGTCGTGCACGGTCACCTCGAGGCCCGCGGCCTCGCCGAGACGCACGGCGACGTCGGCCAGGTCCGGCGCGGTCAGCGTGCTTCCGGGCGCACTCGCCAGGTCCCGGGAGATCGCCGCGGCGCGGGCCAGCACGTGGCCGCGCGCGGCACCCTGCTCCGCCTCGGTCACCCGGGCCGGGTCGACGACGAGGACCAGCTCCTCGAGCGCCACGGTGTCGGGCTCGCTGCGCAGCTCGTCGTAGCGGTAGCGCCCGAGGATGGCGCCCTCGACGACGGCGGCCGCGGCGTCGGCTGCCGGGACCGAGGACGGGTCGAGGGTCGTGGCGAGCACCGCCTCCCTGCCGGCGGCCCGAGCGAACGCGGCAGCGGCGTCGCGCAGGTCGGCGGCGCTGGGCTCGTCGCCGGTGCCGACGGCGATCCGGGTCCCGTCCGCGCGCGGGACGACGAGGACCTGTCCTGGCTTGCCGGTGAAGCCCCACTCCGTGAGCGTCTCGCGGGGCAGCCCGACGGCGTCGGGCACGTCGCCCGAGGCCGTCACGCCGACGCCGAGGACGCCTGGGTGGTCGGTGGGCCCGGCGATCACGCGGACTCGCACCGCCGGGACTGCCGTGGCGGACGGGACGAAGTCGAACGACATGAGCTTCCTTCCGGTCGGGACTCGAGCTGAGGGCTAGGTGATCTCGACGGGGGCGTCGGGGCCCCACGGGATGCCGAGCAGGAACCACACGACGTAGAGCACGGTCCAGGTCAGCAGCACGACGACGGTGTACGGCAGCATCAGGGAGATGACGGTTCCCAGACCGGACTTCTTCACGTAGCGCTGCGCGACGGTGACGATGAACGGCAGGTAGACCATGAGCGGCGTGATGACGTTCATCGGCGAGTCGCCCACCCGGTAGGCCGCGAGGAGCGTCTGGGGGGCGACGCCGAGCGTGGCGAAGATCGGCAGGAACACCGGCGCGAAGATCGCCCACTTGGGGATGAGCCCCGGGAGGATGATGTCCAGCAGCAGGATCACGAGGATGAACGCGACCAGCAGCACCAGGGCCGGGACCTGCGCCTGCTCGAGCAGGTGAGCGGCCTCGACGGCCGCCACGGTGGGCAGGTTCGACCAGTTGAACAGCGCGATGAACTGGGCGATCATCAGGAACATCACGAGCAGCCCGCCGAGGGAGCCGAACGTCTTGGCGATGGCGCCGACGGTCTCGTCCCCGCCCTTCAGAGTCCCGGCGCCGCGCCCGAACGCGATCCCGCACAGCAGGAACGCCAGCGAGATGATGAAGATCAGGCTGGCCATGAACGGGGTCGTCCCGATGAGGTCGCCGGTGGCCGGGTCCCGCAGCGGGGCGCCGGGCGGGAGCGACAGCGCGAGCACCCCGACGACGACGGCGAGGGCCGTCCAGCCCGCCCAGCGCAGCCCGCGGGCCTCGGCCGCGGCGTCGAGCTCTTCCGTGGGGGCCACGGCGGTCCCGGCCTGGGACGGGTCGTAGGGGCCGAGGCGCGGCTCGATGAACTTCGTCGTGAGCACCGTCACCACGACCGTGAGCACCAGCGACGACACGATCGAGAAGAAGAAGTTCTGGGTGACGTTGATCGTCTCCATGCCCAGGGTGCCGAGAACGTCGTTGGTGATCTCGGTCAGCATCGAGTCGCTCGGGGTGATGAGCAGGTTGACGCCGAACACCGCGCCGACGGCGGCGAACGCGGCGGCCATCCCCGCGAGCGGGTGCCGCCCGACCGAGGCGTAGGCCGCGGCGGCCAGCGGGATCAGGATGAGGTAGCCGGCGTCGGTCGCGACGGACGAGAGCACGCCCACGAAGACGAGGATGAACGGCAGCACCTTCGGCGACGCCACCTTGACGACGCGCCGGATCAGGGCCCCCATGAGACCCGCCGCCTCGGCGACCCCGACGCCCGCCATCGAGATCAGCACGACGGCGACCACGCCGAAGCCGGCGAAGTTGTCGACGAAGGAGGAGAAGACGAACCTCACGCCCTCGACCGACAGGAGGTTGCGGATCGGGAACTCCTGCTCGACGACGACGAACTCGGGCAGCGTCGCCGGCTCACCCGTGGTCGAGTCGTACAGCGAGTAGATGCCGCCCAGGTGCTCGTTGATCTGCGCGAAGTCGTCGGTGGGCACCGGCACGACCACCTCGTCGGTGACCGACACGCCCAGCCACGACAGGATCGCCGAGAGCACGGCGATGAACCCGATCAGGTAGACGAACAGCAACGTCGGGTTGGGCACCTTGTTGCCCAGGCGCTCGATCCCGTCGAGCATCCGGGCCATGGAACCGGCCTTGGGCGCGTCGACCGTTGCACTCATGCGCTGCTCCTGTCCCACGGCCGCGCGGGTGCGGCTGAACCGCTCGGCAGCCTAGTGGTGCCGGTCACAGCCGCGCGCGCCGACGCCCGCGGATGGACGCCCGGGCCGGTGGCCCTCAGATGAGCAGGGCGGGATCCACGTCCTCGTCGGTCCCGCGGACCCGTCGGACCCTGGCCGGCACCCCGACGGCGACCGTGCCCGCCGGAACGTCCTTGACGACGACGGCGTTCGCGCCGATCTGGGCGTCGTCGCCGATGCGCACGGGACCGAGCACCTTCGCGCCCGCGCCGATGGTGACCCGGTCGCCCACCGTGGGGTGCCGCTTGCCGCGGCTCATCGAGCGACCGCCGAGCGTCGCGCCGTGGAAGAGCACGACGTCCTCACCGACCTCCGCCGTCTCCCCGACGACGACGCCCATCCCGTGGTCGATGAACGCGCGGGCACCGATCCGTGCACCCGGGTGGATCTCGACGCCGGTGAGCGCCCGGGCGAGCTGCGACACCAGACGCGCGGGCAGGCGCAGGGCCACCGACCGCACCCACATGTCGTGCGACAGCCGGTGCGCCCAGAGCGCGTGCACGCCCGGGTACGTCAGCGCGACCTCGAGGAGGCTGCGCGCCGCGGGATCGCGGCGGCGCGCAGCCTCGAGGTCCTCGCGCAACACCTCGAGCAGAGGGCGACGGACGGGCACGGAGGACGCCGGATCAGTCGAGCAGATCGGCGTACAGGATCGTCGACAGGTAGCGCTCCCCGAACGACGGCACGATCACGACGATCGTCTTCCCGGCGCTCTCCGGCCGCGCCGCGACCTGGAGCGCGGCGTCGATCGCTGCACCGGACGAGATGCCGACGAGCAGTCCCTCCTCGCGGGCGGCGCGGCGAGCGACGTCGACGGCGGTCTCCGCGTTGACGTCGATGACCTCGTCGTAGATCGAGGTGTCGAGGATCTCCGGCACGAAGTTGGCGCCGATGCCCTGGATCTTGTGCGGGCCGGGCTGGCCGCCGTTGAGGATGGCCGACTCTGCGGGCTCGACGGCGACGATCCGGATCCCCGGCTTGCGCTCCTTGAGCACCTGGCCGACGCCGGTGATCGTGCCGCCCGTGCCGATGCCGGCGACCACGACGTCGACCTCGCCGTCGGTGTCGTTCCAGATCTCCTCGGCGGTGGTGCGCCGGTGGATCGCGGGGTTCGCCTCGTTGGCGAACTGGCGCGCCAGCACGGCGCCGGGGCGCTCGGCGGCGATCGCCTCGGCGCGATCGACCGCTCCCTTCATGCCCTCCGAGCCGGGCGTGAGGACGAGCTCGGCGCCGTAGGCCCGGAGCAGCGCGCGCCGTTCCTTGCTCATCGTCTCCGGCATCGTGAGGACGACGTCGTAGCCGCGAGCGGCGCCGACCATCGCCAGGGCGATGCCCGTGTTGCCGCTGGTGGCCTCGACGATCGTGCCGCCCGCGGGGAGCGCGCCGGCCGCCTCGGCGGCGTCGACGATCGAGACGCCGATCCGGTCCTTGACGGAGCTCGCGGGGTTGTAGAACTCGAGCTTCGCGAGCACGGTCGCGCCCAGCCCTGCGGTGAGCCGGTTGAGCCGTACGAGCGGGGTGTTGCCGATGAGCGTGGTGACGTCGTCGTAGATCCGGGCCATGGTCCCTCTTCAGGTCGGGTGAGGCGGCCGCGGAGTGGTGGTGGTCGCAGGCCCGCCGCGGCCGGTCGGTCCTGGGATCCGGGACGAGCGCACGGCCAGCCGGCCGGGCGCTCTAACGACAGGAGGCGACGGCCGCGTGCTGGCGAGGGACGGCGGGCACGGCATGCATCGCTGGTCCTCTCGTCGGGGCGTCACGGCGACCCTAGCGCAGCGGAGCGCGCCCGGCCGGTGGTGCCGGGACCAGCGACGGCCAGCCCGCGGGAGGGTCGGCAAGGAACCGCAGGACGCCGACGAGACGGCTGAACGGGCGCGCTGTCCAGTGCCGCTGCTCGCCCCCGGTCACCGGGTGCGGCGCGCGGAGCCGGCCCAGTGCCCACGCGAGGTGCAGGCGGAGCGCCCGCGCCTCCCACGGGGCGTCGTCGCCGGTCATCTCCCGGTACCCGGCGACGACGGCGGGCAGCGCCGGGAGCGGCAGCTTCGCCAGGTCCGTCGCGGGGTCTGCCCACGACGCGTCGCCCCAGTCGAGCAGCGCCGTGAGCGCGGGGGGCGCGCCGTCGGCGAGCAGGTTCTGGGGTGCGACGTCGCCGTGCACGAGCGTCGGCTCGGGCGCCCCGGCGGCGGCCTCCAGGCCGCTCAGGACGCCCTGGAGCCAGGCAGCGCCGTCGTCGTCGAGGAGGCCGTCGGTGACGAGCGACCGCACGAGCGGCGCGGCCGGGCTCCAGGGGTCGTCGGGGACGGCGAACGCACCGTGGCCGAGCTCGTGCCCGAGGGTGTGGACACGCGCGAGCTGACGCCCGGTCTCGCGCAGCACGCCGTCCAGGCGCGCCGCGTCCGGACCGGCCAGGTCGGCGCCGGCGAGGTCGCTGCCCGGCGCACGCCGGACCACGAGAGCGGCCGGGACGTCGTCGTCACCGGCGTCGAACCAGACCAGCGCGGGCGTGCGTACGCCGGCGGCGACGACATGGGGGAGGACCACGGCCTCGGTGGCGAGGTCCCGTGCGCCGGCCGGCGTGCGCGCGATGCGCAGCACGAGGTCGTCGCCGAGGGCGAGGACGTGGTTGGCGGCGCCGGGCGCGAGCGGGTGCGTGGCGGCCGGGGCGCCGACGGCCCGGGCGGCGGTGCCCACGCGTGCGGCGACGACGGCGTCGGGCCAGGCGGCGGGAGGTGCGGCGTCGATGGTCATCGCTGCCTCCGGGGACCTCGGGACCACCTCGTGTCGGAGCGGATGACGGGAATCGAACCCGCACCATCTGCTTGGAAGGCAGAGGCTCTACCATTGAGCTACATCCGCGCGGGGCGTCGCCGCCTCGTGCGTCATGCAGGATACCCGCCGCACCTAGACTCGTGCGACGACGCCGCGAAGCGGCTTCACGGGATGTGGCGCAGGTTGGTAGCGCGTCCGCTTTGGGAGCGGAAGGTCGCAGGTTCGAATCCTGTCATCCCGACCGTGTGTCTGCTCGCGCGAGCGGGCTGGTGCGAGGAGGAATCGCACGGTGGGCGGGAAACGGCGTGTGGTTGGTCCCGCGAAAGGCATCCCAGCGGGGAGCAGAGACACGGTGGGACGGCGATGCCGTCAGCCTGCCTCGAGGGCAGCGGCCAGGCGGTCGAGGGACGCGGCAAGCCGGTCGGGCGTCGTCGCGCGCGCACGCCGCTGCCGGGCCGGCTCCTCCAGGTTCGTCCAGTCGTACGTGTGCGTGACCCGGGTCCCGCCGTCGGGCAGCGGCTCGAGCTCCCAGCGCCACAGGTGACCCGGCGGCGCGGAGCCCACCTCGGAGGGCAGCCAGGCGATGCGCCGGCCCTCGACGAACTCCACGACCTGGTTCTCCCGCGCCTCGCCCATCGTCAGCGTCATCGTGAAGACGTCACCGACGGCGCGCACCCGTTGTCCCGGCGCCGCGACGGCGAGGTTGTCGTTCCCGTCCCACTCCGGTTGGCGGGACGGGTCCGCGATCAGCTCGAAGATCGCCTCGGCCGGGGCGGCGACGTCGCGGCTCGCGCTCGTGATCCGGTTCTCTCCGGCGTCGTCGGTGGCGGTCGGGGTCCGTGGGAGGTCCGTCATCCCTCGACCCTAGTGAGGCGCAGCGCGGGCCGGGGAGGGGGTTGCATCGTGAGCCTCAGCAGGTAACGTCGAGTGCTTTGCACGCGAGAGCAGGGGAGCAGACCGTGCGACGCATCCACGTACCGCACCGAGCAGCGGCGGCCACGACGGCGGCCACCACGACCACCGGCACCCGGCGGAGAGGGCTCGTCGCCGGCGTCGCGCTCGCGACGACGACGGCGCTGCTGGCGCTCGTCCCGTCCGCCGCCGGAGCAGCCGGGAACGGCAACGCGCTCGACGAGGCGGAGCACCACGGCGACGGCGTGTTCCGGATGGAGGTCACGAGCCACGACGCCGGGGTCGAGGGCGTCGCCGCGCGTGACGACGTCGAGCGCGTGGCCTTCGACGACGTGCTGGCGGACCGGACCGGCGAGATGACGAGCTGTGGCGACTCCTGCTGGGAGTGGCCTGCGCACCTCGACGACGCCACCCGCTGGTACCCGCAGGGTCTGGCGGGCAGCAGGGAGTCGCGGTGGGCAGGCGCACCGGACCAGGACGTTCTCGTCTCCTCCTGGTACCGGCGGGCGGCACCGGACGACCACGCGAGCGTCGACTCCACGCTGAAGTTCTTCGCCGCGGACGACGGGCGCTACCGCAACGTCCCGCTGCGCCTGCCGGTGGAGGAGGGCTCGGGCTGGGGCACCGAGCCGCTCGCGATCCACGCCGGCGGCGTCGCCTGGGCGGGGCCGTACCTGTACGTGGCCGCCACCGACGGACTGTTCCGCTTCGACCTGGGCGACGTGATGCGGGACGGGGACGGCTACTTCCTCGTGCCGGACCGCGAGTATCAGGGGATCGACGCCGGACCGTACGGCCAGCCGCGGCTGTCGTCGGTGTCGACGGACTGGAGCGGCGAGCCCGCGCTCGTCTCGGCCGAGTACAACGCGGACAACGTGGCCACCGAGGTCGTCCGGTGGCCGCTGGCCGCCGACGGCGAGCTGGTGACCTCCGACGGCGTCGTGGGCTCGAGCTACAACTTCTGGGTGGACGCCGACTCCTCGATCGACAAGGTCCAGGGGGTCGCCGCCCACGAGGGGCTGTACTTCTTCTCGCAGTCCCCGGGCGAGCTCGACACCGGCCGGGTCGGGACGCAGACGGACCGCAGCACGATCGAGTCCTGGGGCATGACGGGCTCCGACACCGACGTACCCGAGGACCTGTACGCCGTGCCGGGCCAGCGGATGTACGGCCAGACCGAGGAGCGCACGGACCGCCGCGTCTTCTGGCGTGACTGGGCCGACGTCATGCCCTGACCGCGGGTCTCCTGGGACGATCGCGGGATGCGCCGCTTCGAGGTACCCCGCCGCCCGATCGAGCACTACTCGAGCACGGGAGTGCTCATGGAGTTCCTGCCGCGCGTGTCCGGGGGCGACCAGACCCGCGTGCACGTGGCGCACCTCGAGCCCGGCGGGACCCTGGGCGAGCACCCGACGACGAACCGGCAGGTCTTCGCCGTCGTCACCGGCGAGGGTGAGGTGCGGGCCGACGACGGCCCGCGGATCCCGATCGCGGCCGGCCAGCTCGCCATCTGGGAGGCGGGCGAGGTGCACCAGTCCTGGGCGACGACGGCGATGACGGTCGTGCTCGTCGAGACGACCGGTGAGCTGGAGCTCCCGGAGGTGTTCACCCCGCTCGACGGCTGACCGGTCGGCGGACGCGACTGACCCTTGCCAGGGGCGACCTGCCGCGGCTAGCATCGTCGCACCATGACGGTTAACCGCTTAACCACGCGCCCGACGCTCAAGCAGATCGCCGAGCGTGCTGGGGTGTCGACGGCCGCCGTCTCCTACGTCCTCTCCGGGCGGAAGGGCCGCACGCGGCCCGTGTCCGACGAGACTGCGGAACGCGTCCGGCGGGCCGCGGCCGAGCTGGCGTACGTCCCCTCGCACGCCGGTCGCTCGCTCAGCCGGCAGCGCACGGACGTCGTCTGCCTCCTGCGGGACACCGGGTCCACCCCGTGGGTCAACGCGCTCGGCGACTCCCTCACCGATCTCGCTGCCGAGGACGGCCGCCACGTCATCGCGCTGATGGCGTCCCGGCCCGACCACGTCGACCTCGCCGTACAGCTGCTGGTCACCGGGTACGCCGACGGCGTCGTCGTCCACACGCACGAGTTCACGACCGAGCATGCGCAGGCGATCGCCTCGCGCGGGATCCCGCTCGTCGCGTTCTCGGAACAGCTCGTGCCTCACGGGTACGACGTCGTCCGGCACGGCGAGGCGGCGGCGGTCACCTCGGCGATCGATCACCTCGTCGCGTCCGGGCGGCGGTCGGTCGCCCTCTTCGCACACCCGTGGGAGCTCGTGGAGACCGAGCATCCGTCGCGGCTCGCCGCGGCGCGGGCGGCGCTGGAGGCCCACGGCCTCGCCGCGCGCGAGGACTGGATCCTCCCGGTCGCCCACAGCCGGGAGGACTCCCTGGCAGCGGCCCGGGTCCTGCTCACCGGCAACGATCGCCCGGACGCGATCTTCTGCACGTCCGACCGCAGCGCGCTCGCGGCTCTGTGGGCTGCCCAGGCGGACGGCGTCGCCGTCCCGGACGACCTGGCTCTCGTCGGAGTCGGGAACATCGAGGAGGGGGAGCGGGTGCCGCCGGGGCTCACCACCGTGGGCGCCGCCACCACCGACTTCACCGCGATCGCCGCCCGCATCCTCGACCGGCTGGCGGACCGGGGGCCCGGGCTTGAGGAGGTCATCTCCTGGCCGTGGGAGCTCATCGAACGCGGCACCACCTGAGCCCGGACGCCGCCACCGGCGTCCCGCACCACAGTCCAGTCACACCGAAGTGAACGGAGATCTCATGACGACTCGACAGCGCCTCGACCGCACGACCTTCGGCAGCGCCCACCTCTCACGCCGTGGCGTGCTGCGCGGCCTCGGATCCGTGGGCGCGGCGGGGACGCTCGGCGCACTCGGTGCCGCGTGCTCGGCCAACGCCCCACAGGGCGGTTCGGGCGAAGGCGGCGGTGGTGGGAGCGCCACGCTGCAGGTGTACTGGAACGCCGGGCACGCGTACGCGGCCTACGAGGACCTCATCGCCGCGTTCGAGGACGAGCACGACGTCACGGTCAACCTCCAGGTCTTCCAGTGGGACGACATGCGGACCCGACTCATGGCGGACCTGCAGGCCGGTACCGTGCCGGATCTCGTCGAGGAGCCGGGCGGCTGGGTGCAGGAGTTCGCCCTCACCGGCGACGCCCTGCCGCTCACCGACTACCTCGCCTCCGACGGCGAAGCCATGGGCTTCCCCGGGGACTGGCACCCGTTCACCGTCGAACGCAACAGCCTCGACGGCGTCGTCTACGGCATCCAGCTGCACCTCACGTGCGTCCTCCCGTTCTACAACGTCTCGATGTTCGACGACGCGGGGATCACGGCACCGCCGACGACGTGGGAGGAGTTCCTCGCGTGCGCGCAGGAGCTCACCACTGGCGACGTCTACGGCTTCGCGGCCAATCAGGACCCGAGCTACGCCAACCCGTGGTTCACGCAGAACGACGTCCTGCTCTGGGACGACGCCGCCGCGCTCGCGCTGTCGCCCACGGATGCGGCGGTCGAGGCGCTGCGGTTCCAGGGTGACCTCATCCACCGGCACCAGGTCGCCCCGATCCCCAGCAACACGGGAGACTACTCGGGCCCCCAGAAGCTCTTCTCCGCAGGGCGTGCGGCGATGATCCTGACCGGCCCCTGGGACCTCGAGCCCATCCGGACCGGCAGCCCCGATCTGGAGTACGCCATCATCCCGGCGCTCACCGGTGCCGTCCAGGCCACGAACTCCGGCGGCACGTCCATGTTCATCCCGACGAACGCCGCGAACCCCGACCTGGCCTGGCAGCTCATGGTGGCGCTCACGGCACTGGATACGGAACTCGCCGCTACCGAGGAGTCGGCGATGTGCATGCCGCGCATCTCCTGGGGCGAGGACGCGGCCGTGCAGGGAAACGAGCTCGTGGCGCCGTTCGCGACGGCGATGCCGTACGCCGTCGACTTCAGCGCCGACTCGCGTCTCACGGGCAAGAACGCGGACTTCACCGAGAACTTCGCAACGATGTACCAGTCGGTCGCCTTCCAGGACGCCGACGCCGCTGCCGCCGTCGCCACCTTCCAGGACGCGATGACCCAGGTGATGGCGCGGTGACGGCGTCGCTCACGGCGGCTCGCGATGCGCCGCCGGCGCAGCCGCCCGCGCCGCGATCGGGTGGTCTGACCCGTCGCACGGGGCGGTACGGCCTGATCTTCCTCGCCCCCGCGATCGCGTTCTTCGCGCTGTTGTTCTACTACCCGATGGTGAAGCAGCTGTGGATCTCCTTCTTCACCGGGCCGTACGCGGACCAGTGGGTGGGGCTGGCCAACTACACGCGCGCGTTCACCGATCCCGCTGTCCGGCACTCCTTCCTCGTCACACTCGCCTTCGCCGTGCTGGTCATGGTCCCGGCGATCCTCGGCGGGCTGGCGCTCGCGCTGCTGGTCAACCTCCCGCTCCGGGGCCTCGTGGTCTTCCGGACGCTCATCCTGGTGCCGTACGTGACGTCGATCGTCATCGTCGGCCTGCTGTGGAAGAACATCCTCGACCCGCAGGTCGGGATCCTCAACGCCGTCCTGCGCGACCTCGGACTGCCACCGCAGAACTTCCTCGCCGAGCAGCCGCTGCTGACCATCGCGGCGGTCACCGTCTGGCAGGCGCTCGGCTACAACATGGTGCTGTTCCTTGCCGGGCTCCAGGGCATCCCGGCCACCTACCTCGAGGCCGCCCGCGTCGACGGGGCGTCGGCCTGGCAACGGTTCGTCCGGATCACCGTGCCGCTGCTCGCCCCGACCACGGTGTTCGTCTCGATCATGGCGGTGATCTCGAGCCTCCAGGCGTTCGGCCAGGCCTACGTCATCACCGGTGGCGGCCCCGCCAACGCGACCGATCTGTTCGTGTTCCACGTGTTCAGCGTGGCCTTCGACTTCCGCGACCTCGGGTACTCCGCCGCGCTGTCCTTCCTCATGTTCGGGCTGATCCTGTGCCTCACGATCGCCCAGCTCGCCCTCAACCGGAGGGCCGAGCGGTGAGGCTCGAGCTCTCCCGCCCAGGCCGGACCTGGGGATACGTCGGCCTCGTCGCTATCTCCCTCGTCGCCCTGGTGCCGTTCCTGTACATGGTGTCTCTGTCGTTGCAGTCCGACGGGGAGACGCTCTCGGGTACACCTGTCCTGATCCCCGAGGTCCTGAATGTCGACAACTACGTGCGCATGTGGGAGGCGGCGCCGTTCGGACGGTTCTTCCTCAACTCGCTCGTCGTCGCGATCACGATCACGGCGTGCCACCTGCTGTTCGACTCGGTGGCCGGGTACGCCTTCGCGAAGTACCGGTTCCGCGGGCGCGGGCTCATGCTGACCGCCGTGCTCGGGACGCTGATGATCCCGTTCTTCGTGCGGATGATCCCGCTGTACGTCGAGTTCGCGAACCTCGGCCTGCTCAACTCCTACGCCGGCCTGGTGCTGCCGTTCGTGATGGACGGCTTCGGGATCTTCCTCATGCGGCAGTTCATCGCACCGCTGCCGGACGAGCTCATCGAGGCGGCACGGCTCGACGGTGCGTCGGAGCTCCGCATCTTCTTCCGGATCATCCTCCCGCAGACGACGCCGGCGCTCGCGGCACTGGGCGTCTTCACGTTCGTGTTCCAGTGGAACGAGTTCCTCTGGCCGCTCGTGGCCATCTCCGAGCCCGACATGCGCACCCTGCCGCTCGGGCTCACCGTCTTCACGCGGGAGTTCTTCACGCAGTGGAACCTCACGGCCGCCGCCTCGGTCCTCATGTTCGTCCCCACCGTCATCCTGTTCATGGTCGCGCAGCGCTACTTCGTTCGCGGCATCGCCCTCAGCGGCCTGAAGTAGCACCAAGGAGCCACATGACCGACCAGCGTCCCAACGTCGTCGTCCTCTTCTCGGACCAGCAGCGCGCCGACACGACCGGGATGGCCCACAACCCCGCCGACGTCACCTGGAACTTCGACCGGATGGCGACGCACGGCACGTGGAGCCCGTACGCGTTCACGGTCCAGCCGCTGTGCGCGCCGTCGCGCGCCGCGGTGCTCACGGGCACCTACCCGACGACGAACGGCGTGCACCGCAACGGGCTGCCGCTCACCGAGGACGTGCCGACGATGGGCCGGCTGTTCCGGGACGCGGGGTACGAGACGTTCTACGTGGGGAAGTGGCACCTGGCCGATGCCGACCCGGTGCCCCGGCACCAGCAGGGCGGGTTCGAGCACTGGCTCGGCGCGAACCTGCTCGAGTTCAGCGAGGACGCCTTCCACACGCGGGTCTTCGACGCCGACGGCGCGCCGCACGACCTGCCCGGGTACCGGTCCGACGCGCTCATCGACGCCGTCATCCGCTTCGTCACGAAGGATCGCGACCCGGACCGCCCGTTCTTCGTCTTCTGCTCGGTGCTCGAGCCGCACCACCAGAACGAGGTCGATGCGTACCTGGCCCCGGACGCCTACGCCGAGCGGTACCAGGGCGTGTGGCAGCCCGCGGACCTGGTGGGCGCGGGGTCGACGGCGCCGCGGCACCTCGCCGGGTATCTCGGCCAGGTCAAGCGCGTCGACGAGGGACTGGGCCGGCTGCTCGACGCGCTGCGCTCCGTGGGCGAGTACGACGACACGGTCGTCGTGCAGACCTCCGACCACGGGTGCCACTTCAAGACCCGGAACAACGAGTACAAGCGCTCCGGGCACGCGGCGTCCACGCACGTGCCGCTCGCGTTCCGCGGGCCGTGCTTCGACGGCGGCGGCCGGGTCGAGGAGCTGTGCACGCTCCTGGACGTGGCGCCGACGCTGCTCGACGCCGCGGGCATCGACCGCCCCGCGCACCTGCAGGGCAGGTCGATCCTCGACGTGCTCCGCACCCGCGGCACGCGCGCGGACCCGGGCTGGCGCGAGGACGTGTACATCCAGGTCAGCGAGTCGCAGGTGGGCAGGACGCTCCGGACCGCGCGATGGAGCTACGGCATCGAGGCGCCCGGCGCGCACGCCCGGGACGACGCCGGCTCGGACACGTACGTCGAGTCGTACCTGTACGACGTCGCCAACGATCCCGCGGAACAGGTCAACCTCATCGCGTCGCAGCCGCACCGCGTCGTCGCGGACGAGCTGAGGGAGCGGATCGTCGCCGCGGCGACCGACGCGGGGGAGCAGCCGTACGCCGTCGAGGCCTTCCCGCCCCCGTACGGTGCGCCGTTCGGTCCGTGAACTCCTCGGCGCGGCTCGCTGTAGCATGGGGCCAGCCGTTTCGCGAGCGACGCTGACGCATGCCCGCGGGCCGAACCACGGTCGACGTGCGCCCGACGCGCACCGGCCAGCGCCGACGTCTGGAGAAGACCCGAAGTGAAGAGTGCCGTCGAGAACCTCGAGCCGACCCGCGTGAAGCTGACAGTGGAGGTGGCCTTCGACGAGCTGAAGGCCAGCCTCGACCACGCGTACCAGCACATCGCGCAGCAGGTCAACGTGCCCGGGTTCCGCAAGGGCAAGGTGCCGCCGCGGGTCATCGACCAGCGGGTCGGGCGCGCCGCCGTCGTCGAGCACGCTGTCAACGACGCCCTGCCCGACTTCTACCGCCAGGCCGTGACGGAGTCCGAGCTCAAGGTGCTCGGGCAGCCCGAGGTCGAGGTGACCGGCGTCCCGGACACCACGAGCGGCGAGCTGACGTTTACCGCCGAGGTCGACGTCCGGCCCGACTTCACGCTGCCCGCTCTCGCCGACCTCGAGCTCGAGGTCGACGACGTCGCGGTCACCGACGACGACGTCGCCGAGCGGCTCGACCTGCTGCGCCAGCGGTACGGCACGCTCACGGGCGTCGACCGCGCGGCCGAGACGGGCGACTACGTGGTCATCGACATGACCGCGACGATCGACGGCGAGGAGGTCGACACCGTCTCGGGCGTCTCGTACGAGATCGGCTCCGGCAACATGCTCGACGGCCTGGACGAGGCCCTCGTGGGCCTCGCCGCCGACGAGACCGCCACGTTCTCCGCCCCGCTCGCCGGCGGCGACCGCGCCGGCGAGGCGGCCGACGTCTCCGTCACCGTCACCGCCGTCAAGGTGCAGGAGCTGCCGGAGGCGGACGACGACTTCGCCCAGCTCGCGAGCGAGTTCGACACGCTGGAGGAGCTGCAGGCCGACCTGCGCACGCAGATCTCCGACGCCAAGGTCAACAACCAGGCCGTCCAGGCCCGGGACCGGCTGCTCGAGAAGCTCGTCGAGGCGACCGACTTCCCGCTGCCGCAGGGCGTCATCGAGGCCGAGATCCACCGTCACCTCGAGAGCGAGGGGCGCCTCGAGGACGACGAGCACCGCGAGGAGGTCCGCGAGGAGGCCACCCAGGCCCTGCGCCGCCAGCTCGTGCTCGACGTGCTGGCCGACCAGGTCTCCGTGCAGGTGAACCAGAACGAGCTCGTCGAGTTCCTCCTGCGGACCGCGCAGCAGTACCGCGTCGACCCGAACGAGTTCATCACCAACGCTGACAAGACGGGCCAGATCCCGTCGTTCGTCGCGGAGCTCGCGCGCAACAAGTCGCTCGCCGTCGCGCTCCGCGACGTCCGCGTCGTGGACGCCTCGGGCAACGCCGTCGACCTCACGTCCTTCATCGGCTCCGAGGAGACCGACGCCGAGGACGCGGCGGAGGGCGTCGAGTCGGTCGAGGTGGACCTGTCCGCGGCAGCGGAGGACGACGCGGAGGAGACCTCCGACGAGCCGGCCGCCGAGGACACCGCCACCGAGGACGAGGCCGCGAAGGCCTGACGCCGCGCCGCACCGAGTCATCCGCGACGGCCCGCACCCTCACCGGGGTGCGGGCCGTCGCGCGTCGGCCGTGCGCCGTCAGCGAAACGGCGTGGAACGCGGCATGCCCGAGGCGGCGTCGGCGTTAGTGTCGCTGAACGACGTCCACCGCCGGCCGAGTGCCGGTGCACCAGAAGATCGGGAGCGATCGTGAGCGACATGCCCCAGGCCATTTCCCAGGGCGCCCCCCGGGCCGCAGGCTCGGACAACCAGAGCTTCGCCCTCGGCGACCACATCTACAACCGCCTCCTCAAGGAGCGCATCATCTGGCTCGGGTCGGAGGTGCGCGACGACAACGCGAACCAGATCTGCGGGCAGATGATGCTGCTCGCAGCGGAGGACCCGACCAAGGACATCTGGCTCTACATCAACTCGCCGGGCGGGTCCGTGACGGCCGGCATGGCCATCTACGACACGATGCAGTACGTCCAGCCGGACGTCGCGACGGTCGCGATGGGCATGGCGGCCTCGATGGGCCAGTTCCTGCTCGCCTCGGGCGCGAAGGGCAAGCGGTACGCGACGCCGCACGCGCGCGTCATGATGCACCAGCCCTCGGGCGGCATCGGCGGCACGGCGACGGACATCCGGATCAACGCGGAGCTCATCCTCCACATGAAGCGCGTGATGGCGGAGCTGACCGCCGAGCAGACCGGCAAGACCGTCGAGCAGGTCAACGCGGACGCCGACCGCGACCGCTGGTTCACGGCCGAGGAGGCGCGCGAGTACGGCTTCATCGACCACGTCGTCACCCACGCAGCGTCCGTGGCCGGCGGCGGCGGCACCACAGACTGACGAGAGACCAGGAGCGATCGTGAACCTCACCGACCCCCGCGCGTTCGGCAGCCGGCCAGAGCCGGCGATGCCCTCATCCCGTTACGTCCTGCCGCAGTTCGAGGAGCGGACGGCATACGGGTTCAAGCGTCAGGACCCCTACACGAAGCTCTTCGAGGACCGGATCATCTTCCTCGGCGTGCAGATCGACGACGCGTCGGCAGACGACGTCATGGCTCAGCTCCTCGTCCTGGAGAGCCAGGACCCGGACGGCCTCATCACCATGTACATCAACTCGCCCGGGGGGTCCTTCACGGCCTTGACGGCGATCTACGACACGATGCAGTACATCGCGCCGCAGATCCAGACGGTGTGCCTCGGCCAGGCCGCGTCCGCCGCGGCCGTGCTGCTGGCGGCGGGGACGCCGGGCAAGCGGCTCGCGCTGCCCAACGCGCGCGTCCTCATCCACCAGCCCGCCCTGGAGGGCGGCACGTACGCCCAGGCCTCGGACATCGAGATCCAGGCGAACGAGGTGCTGCGGATGCGCGAGTGGCTCGAGTCCACGATCGCGGCGCACACGAGCAAGTCCGTCGACGAGGTCCGTGCCGACATCGAGCGCGACAAGATCCTGACGGCGGCCGGTGCGCTCGAGTACGGGATCGTCGACCAGGTGCTCGAGAGCCGCAAGAAGCCGGTCCTCACGGCGTCCTGACGCGCACGTGCGGCCCGGGGTGCAGCGCGCCCCGGGCCGCGGTCCGGCTGCCGACACGCAGGCGGATCCCGAGCGCGTGACATGCCGCTCGACGTAGTGTGCAATGAGGACGTCCGCAGGGACGCGCGGGGGCACGTACGGACGCTCAGCAGTCACGACTACCGACGAGGAGGGTGAGCGGGCGGTGGCACGTGCAGGTGAAGGAGCCGACCTCCTCAAGTGCTCGTTCTGTGGGAAGAGCCAGAAGCAGGTCAAGAAGCTGATCGCAGGGCCAGGGGTCTACATCTGCGACGAGTGCATCGACCTGTGCAACGAGATCATCGAGGAGGAGCTGGCGGAGGCCACGGAGATCGGCCTCGTGGACCTGCCCCGGCCGAAGGAGATCTTCGCCCACCTCGAGCAGTACATCATCGGCCAGGACTCGGCGAAGAAGTCGCTGTCGGTCGCGGTGTACAACCACTACAAGCGCATCCAGGCGCGGGAGAGCGGCACCGGCCTCGGCGAGGACGGCGTCGAGATCGCCAAGTCGAACGTGCTCCTCATCGGGCCCACCGGCACCGGCAAGACCTACCTGGCGCAGACGCTCGCGAAGATGCTGAACGTCCCGTTCGCGATCGCCGACGCGACGGCGCTGACCGAGGCCGGGTACGTCGGCGAGGACGTCGAGAACATCCTCCTCAAGCTCATCCAGGCCGCGGACTTCGACACGAAGAAGGCCGAGACCGGGATCATCTACATCGACGAGGTCGACAAGATCGCCCGCAAGGCCGAGAACCCGTCGATCACCCGTGACGTCTCCGGGGAGGGCGTCCAGCAGGCGCTCCTCAAGATCATCGAGGGCACGCAGGCGTCGGTGCCGCCGCAGGGCGGCCGCAAGCACCCGCACCAGGAGTTCATCCAGATCGACACGACGAACGTGCTGTTCATCGTGGCGGGCGCGTTCGCCGGGCTGGACGACATCATCGCGACGCGGTCACGCCGTCGCGGCGTCGGGTTCAACGCGCCCCTGCACGACGCGGACGAGGAGGACCTGTTCTCACAGGTCCGGCCGGAGGACCTCCAGAAGTACGGGCTCATCCCGGAGTTCATCGGCCGGCTGCCCGTGGTCGCGACGGTCACGAAGCTCGACCAGGAAGCCCTCGTGCGGATCCTCACCGAGCCGAAGAACGCGCTCGTGCGGCAGTACCAGCGGATGTTCGAGATCGACGGCGTCGAGCTGGAGTTCACGGACGACGCCATCGAGTCCGTCGCGGACCAGGCGCTGCTGCGCGGGACCGGTGCGCGGGGGTTGCGCGCCATCCTGGAAGAGGTGCTCATGCCCGTCATGTTCGACGTGCCCGGTCGTGACGACGTCGAACGGGTCGTGATCACCCGCGAGGTGGTGCTCGAGAACGTCAACCCGACGCTGGTGCCCCGCGAGGCACCGTCGCGGCGGACCCCGCGCGAGAAGAGCGCGTGAGCGCGACACCTCCCGAGCCGACCCCGGCGGGCGGGGGCGTTCCCCCGGAGCTCGGCCGGCTGCGGTCGAGCATCGACAACATCGACGCGGCGCTCGTCCACCTGCTCGCGGAGCGGTTCAAGTGCACCCAGCAGGTCGGCCACCTCAAGGCCGATCTGGGCCTGCCGCCGTCCGACCCGTCGCGCGAGGCCACGCAGATCGCCCACCTGCGCGCCCTCGCCGAGGAGTCGGGGCTGGACCCGGTGTTCGCGGAGAAGTTCCTGTCGTTCATCGTCGCGGAGGTCATCCGCCACCACGAGGACATCGCCGCGCGCGGCTGAGCAGCTCCCGTCAGGCGGACGTCGTGACGTCGTGCCCGTCGCCCTGGCCGCGCCCGGCGTAGAGGTCCTCGATGACGTCGGCGAAGTCGTGGAGCACGAGCGCGCGCTTCACCTTCAGCGACGGCGTGAGGTAGCCGTTCGCCTCCGTGAAGTCGGTGGTGAGCACCTCGAACTTCCGGATCGACTCGGCCTGGGACACGGCGCGGTTCGCCCGCTGCGCGGCCCGGTCGAGCGCCGCGACGACGTCGGGGTGCACGGCCGCCTCCTCGACGGACATCGCCGGGAGGCCCTTCGTCGTCAGCCAGCCGGGCAGCATGTCCGCGTCGATCGTCACGAGCGCCCCGATGAAGGGCCGCTGGTCGCCGACGACGACGACCTGGGAGACGAGCGGGTGACCGCGCAGCCGGTCCTCGAGCGCAGCCGGGGCCACGTTCTTGCCGCCGGCCGTGATGATGATCTCTTTGCGGCGACCGGTGATGGACAGGTACCCGTCGGCGTCCAGCGTGCCGAGGTCACCCGTGTGGAACCAGCCGTCGGGGGTGAACGCCTCCGCCGTGGCGTCCGGCGCCCCCCGATAGCCGCGGAAGACGTGCCCACCACGGACGAGGATCTCGCCGTCGTCGGCGATCGCGATCTCGGTGCCGGGGAACGCCGGACCCACGGTGCCGATCTTGATGCGCTCGGGCCGGTTCACCGCGGTCGGGGCTGTGCTCTCCGTGAGCCCGTACCCCTCGAGCACCGTGACACCGATGCCGCGGAAGAAGTGCCCGAGCCGCTGGCCGAGCGGGGCGCCGCCGGAGACGGCGTACTCCAGGGCACCCCCCATCGCGGCACGGAGCTTGCCGTGCACCAGGCGCCCGGCGAGCGCGTGCTGCGCCCGGAGGACCGGGGACGGCCGTGCCGAGTCACCGGCCCGCGAGTACGTGATCGCGACCTTCGCGGACCACCGGAACAGGCGGAGCCGCACGCCCGTGCCGGCCTTCTGCTCAGCCGAGTTGTAGACCTTCTCGAAGACCCGCGGCACCGCGAGCAGGAACGTGGGGGAGAACGACGCGAGGTCCTGAGTGAGGGTGCGGGTGCCGGGGGAGTGCCCGAGCACGCCGGCGCTCGTCACGCACAGCACCTCGATGAACCGCGCGAACACGTGCGCCAGCGGCATGAAGAGCAGCGTGCGGGAGCAGGGCTGGTTGCAGACCTCGCCGAGCGAGGCGACGCCGTTCCGGACCAGGTGCAGGAAGTTGCCGTGCGTCAGCTCGACACCCTTGGGCCGGCCTGTGGTGCCGGACGTGTAGATCACCGTGGCCAGGTCGTCCGCTCGCAGGGCGGCCGTGCGCGCCTCGATCTGTGCGTCCTCGACGTCCCGCCCGGCCTCCACGAGGCTCTCGAGCCCGTCGGCGATCGCGTGGACGGCGCGGATCGATGCCACGTCGGCCTCGCGGGTGCGCTCGGCGAGCTCGGCGTCCTCGACGAATGCCAGCGAGACTCCGGAGTCGGTGCAGATCCAGGCGATCTGCTCCGCCGACGACGTCTCGTACACGGGCACGCCGACGGCGCCCGCCGCCCAGATCGCGAAGTCGAGCAGCGTCCACGCGTAGCTCGTGTGGGCCATGATCGAGACGCGGTCACCCGGCTCGACACCGGCCGCCACGAGCCCCTTCGCGAGGGCGCGGACCTCGTCGGCGAACGTCGCCGCGCTCACCGGCTGCCAGGCGCCCGCGGCGTCCTTGCGCTCGAGGACCGTTCGGTTCGGCTCGGCCTGCGCTCGCTGCGCGAACAGTGCGGGGATGCTCAGGGCCGGGTCGTCGGCGACCAGGGCCGGGGTGCTCGTGACCCTCATGACGGCGCCCCTCGCCCGGCGCGCACGGGCGCTTCTCCGAGCTCGCTGGACGTCACAGCGACGGTGACCTCCTCGCCGTCGGGGCCGAGCGCCGTGCCCGGTGTCACGACGAGATCGCCGCTGACGTTCCCGGCGGCCCGCAGGTCCGCCTCGACGAGCCGCAGGCCGTCGATGACGCCGGCCTGCGCCACGAGCTCCACGCGGACCAGCGGGGTGCGCTGGGAGACCTTCGCCTCGCTCTTGATCTTGCGCAGGGCGGCCAGCGCGGCGCCGGCCAGACCCACGAGGTCCGCCGGCGTCTGCTCCCCGTCGGTGCGCAGCTCGTCCGGCGTCGGCCACGGCGCCCGGTGCACGCTCCCGGCGCGCCACCAGGACCAGACCTCCGCCGTCGCGAACGGGAGCACGGGCGCGAACAGCCGCAGGAGGACGTCCAGCGCGAGCCACAGGGCGGTGCGGGCGGAGGCCACCGCTGCGTCGTCAGCGCCCTCGCGCGAGCCGTACGCGCGGTCCTTGACGAGCTCGAGGTAGTCGTCGCAGAACGTCCAGAAGAACGTCTCGGTCACCTCGAGCGCGCGCGTGTGGTCGTAGGACGCCAGCGCGGCCGTGGCGACGTCGACGACGCCCGCGAGGTCCGTGAGCATCGCCCGGTCGATCGGCTCCGTCACGACGGCGGGGTCCAGCGTGATCT
The DNA here is from genome assembly GCF_000023105.1 of Beutenbergia cavernae DSM 12333. Lineage (NCBI taxonomy): Bacteria > Bacillati > Actinomycetota > Actinomycetes > Micrococcales > Beutenbergiaceae > Beutenbergia > Beutenbergia cavernae. Next base: position 2,885,402 of record NC_012669.1, on the reverse strand, counting down.
GCGCGTCCCCGGCGAACGAGAGCGCGAAGCGGCTGGCGTTGAGGACCTTCAGGGCGAGGCGCCGGCCGATCTTCATCTGGGTCGGCTGCTGCGCGTCGAACGAGGCATCGGTGCCGAGCCGCGCCGACGCCGCCCAGTACCGCACGGCGTCGGCCCCGTGGTCCTCGAGCAGGCTCATCGGCGTGGTCGCGTGCCCCTTGGACTTGCTGAGCTTCTTGCGGTCCGGGTCCAGGATCCAGCCGGAGATCGCGGCGTGCTCCCATGGCAGCTCGCCGAACTCGAGGTGGCTGCGGAGCACCGTCGCGAAGAGCCACGTCCGGATGATGTCCTGCCCCTGCGGGCGCAGATCCATCGGGAAGACGCGCGCGAACAGATCCGCGTCGTCGAGCCAACCGCCGACGATCTGCGGTGACAGGGAGCTCGTCGCCCACGTGTCCATGATGTCCGGATCGCCCGCGAACCCGCCGGGCACCCCGCGCTGCTCGGGCGTGAACCCGGGCGGGACGTCGCTCGACGGGTCGACGGGCAGGCTGGCCTCGTCGGGCAGGATCGGCGAGTCGTAGCGGACCTCGCCGTCGTCGCCCACCACGTACCAGACGGGGAAGGGCACTCCGAAGAACCGCTGACGCGAGACGAGCCAGTCGCCGTTGAGGCCAGCGACCCAGTTCGAGTAGCGCACCCGCATGAAGTCCGGGTGGACGTCGAGCTCCTCGCCGCGGGCGAGAAGCTCCGCGCGCAGGTCACGGCCAGGCACGTCGCGACCGCTGTTGCGGATGTACCACTGGCGCGACGTGACGATCTCGAGCGGCTTGTCGCCCTTCTCGTAGAAGTTCGCCTTGCGCTGCGTGGCGACCGGCTCGCCGACGAGGTCGCCGCTGGCTCGCAGCGCGTCGACGACGGCGGCGCGCGCCGAGAACGTCGTCTTGCCGGCCAGCTCGGCGTACGTCGCGCGACCGGACTCGGTGGTGATCCAGTCCGGCGTCTCCGTGGACAGCCGGCCGTCGCGGGTGATGACCGACCGGGTCGGCAGGTCGAGCTCGCGCCACCACGTGACGTCGGTGAGATCGCCGAACGTGCAGCACATCGCGATGCCGGCGCCCTTGTCCGGCTCCGCGAGCGGATGGGCGAGCACGGGGATCTCGACGCCGAACAGCGGCGAGCTCACCGTCGTCCCGAACAGCGCCTGGTACCGCTCGTCGTCGGGGTGCGCGATGAGCGCGACGCACGCCGGCAGCAGCTCGGGTCGCGTGGTCTCGATGGTGACCCATGCGCCGTCGGCGCCGTGGAACGTCACCGTGTGGAAGTGGCCTGGGTAGTCCCGCGCCTCCAGCTCGGCCTGCGCGACGGCCGTCTGGAACGTCACGTCCCACAGGCCCGGCGCCGCTGCCTGGTACGCCTCGCCGCGCGCGAGGTTGCGCAGGAACGCGACCTGCGCCGTCCGGCGGGCGCGCTCGCCGATGGTCTGGTACGTCTGCGACCAGTCCACGGACAGGCCGAGGCGGCGCCACAGCTCCTCGTACGCGAGCTCGTCCTCGCCCGTCAGCCGCTCGCACAGCTCGACGAAGTTGCGCCGCGAGACGGGCACCTGGTCACCGGGCTTGACGGACCCGGCGTCGCCGTCGTGAGGCGGGGTGAACCCGGGCTCGTACGGCAGGGACGGGTCGCAGCGGACTCCGTAGTAGTTCTGCACGCGACGCTCGGTCGGCAGGCCGTTGTCGTCCCACCCCATCGGGTAGAAGACCTCGCGCCCACGCATGCGCTGGAAGCGGGCGACCACGTCCGTGTGCGTGTAGGAGAAGACGTGGCCCACGTGCAGCGAACCCGAGACGGTCGGCGGAGGCGTGTCGATCGAGTAGACGTCCTCGCGCTCCGCCGTGCGGTCGAACGCGTGCAGCTGTTCGGCGTCCCACCGCGCCGCCCAGCGCTCCTCCAGCCCCTCGAGGGTCGCCTTCTCCGGTACCTGCGCGACGGGCAGCGTCGCGAGGGTGGATCGGGTGGCGCGCGTGGGTTCGGTCATGGTGCCCGATCATCCCAGAAAGGCGACCTGGACTCGTACCCGGTTCCGGCGCTACTCGCGGACCGACCCGGCGAGCATGCCGGCGATGACGTGGCGCTGTGCGACGACGTACAGCGCGAGCACCGGTATCGCGACGAGCAGCGCACCGGCGGCAAGCAGCGCCGTCGCCTGCGTGTGCTGCCCCTTGAACAGGGCGAGGGCGAGCGGCGCCGTCCGGAACGCGCCGCTCGGGCTCATGACGAGCGGGATGAGGAACTCGTTCCAGGTCCACAGGAACGCGAGGACGGCGAGGGTCGTGGTCGCCGGCCGGTGCACCGGCACGAGCACCGACCAGAGCGCACGCCACGGTCCGGCGCCGTCGAGGGTCGCCGCCTCGAGCAGCGACGGCGGCGACGCTCGGAACGCGGTGCGCATCCAGAACGTGCCGAACGCGATCGTCTGGGCGATCTGGGGCAGCGCGACGGCCCACAGCGTGTCCGTGAGGCCGAACGTCCGCAGGTCGAAGAACAGCGGGACCACGATCGCCTCGGTCGGGACCATGATGCCCACGAGGATCGCGTAGAACAGCACGCCGCGGGCGAAGAACCGCATCGTCGCGAACGCGTAGCCCGCGAGCAGCGACGCCACGAGGGCGACGGACACCACGACGACGGCGACGAGCACCGAGGTGCGCAGGTACCGGGCGAAGCCGCCGTCGTCCCACGCACGGACGAGGTTCTCCAGGCCGACCGTCGTCACGGAACCCGGCCCGTCCGGCCCGGCCGGACCGAGCGCCGTCACGACCACCGTCACCACCGGGGCGAGGGCGAACGCCGCGAACAGCAGCAGGAGCGCGTAGTTCGCGGTGCGCTCACCGCGCGAGACGATCATGCGCCGACCACCGCCGTCACCGGGCGTCTCTGCCGCCGTCGCCGACCAGTCGGTTGACGGCGACGTTGAGCGCGAGGATCACGAGCGTGAGGACGACGGCGATGGCCGTCGCCGAGCCGACGTCACCCTGGCGGAAGGCGCGTTGGAAGACCTCGAACGCGGGGACCGTCGTCGACGTGCCGGGACCGCCCCCGGTGGTCACGTACACGAGGTCGAACGTCTTGAGCGAGGCGATGATCGTCAGGGTCAGGGCGACGGCGATCTCGCCGCGCACGGCCGGCACGGTGATGGACACGAGCTCCCGGAACGCTCCCGCGCCGTCGAGCCGGGCGGCCTCGTACTGCTCCCGCGGCACGCGCGCCATGCCGGCGAGCAGCAGCACGGTGACGAGGCCCGTCTGCACCCAGGTGCCCACGACGCCGACGGCGGGGAGCGTCCAGGTGTAGTCGCCGAGCCACGCGCGGGTCAGCTGCTCGAGGCCGATCGCCCGCAGGGCGCCGTTGAGCGGCCCGTCGGGCGCGTAGATCTGCCGCCACGCCACGGCGACCACGACCATCGCGAGCACCTGCGGCACGAACACGATCGCGCGGAACATCGACAGGCCGCGCACGCGGGCACGGTCGAGGACGGCCGCGAGCGGCAGGCCGATGAGCAGCGGGATGACGGCGAAGAAGCCGACGAGCACCAACGCGTGGCCGAACGCGGCTCGGAGCCGGGGGTCGGCGACGACGTCGGCGTAGTTCGCGAGGCCAACGAACGTCGACGTCGCCGACAGCCCGTCCCAGTCGAAGAACGAGAACTGAACGGAGCGCACCAGCGGCACGAACAGGAACAACCCGTAGAGGACCAGGGCGGGCGCGAGGAACAGCCAGGGCGTCCCGCGATGGCGCACGAGCGGCGACGGCCGGCGCGGCAGCCGTCGCGTGGACCCGGGCGGGGTGCCCCGCGCGCTCCGGACGACGGCCGCCGGAGCGTCCGCCGGCATCACTCCTGCTCGGTGAACGCGCCGTAGTCCGCCTGCAGGGCCTGCGTGAACTCCTCGGGCGTGATCTGGCCCCCGAGCAGGTCCTGCAGGGCGGCACCGAGCGTGTCGCCCATCGTCGGGGTCGCGTAGTCGAGGTACGGCAGCAGGGCTCCGTTCGTGCTCACCTCGTCGAAGGCGGCGAAGATCTCCGCGTTCACGCCGTCGGCCGGTGCGAGCTCCGCCGTGCGCAGCACGGGCATGTTGCCGGTCTCGGCGATGACCTCCATGGCGTCGTCGCTCGTGATGAAGTCGACGTACCCGGCGGCCGCAGCGGCGTTCGGGCTCTGCGCGGTCACCGCGAACGGCAGGCCGGTGCCGCCGGTGGTGGCGAGCGGGTCGCCCTCGGCCGGCGGCGGCGGAGCGAAGAACCCGAGGTCGTCACCCATCGCGGCCTCCATGTCGGCGGCGAGCCAGGAGCCGCCGACGAGGAACGCACCCTGACCCTCGGTGAACGACTGCCACGCGGCGTCGTAGTCGGTGCCGTTCGGGCCGTCGTTGAAGTACCCCTCGTCCGCCCAGCCCTGGAGCTCGGCCGCGGCGGCCACGTTCTCGTCGGTCTCCCACGAGGCGCCCGGGTTGCCGAGCCCGAGGGCCGTGACCTCCTCGGTCGGGACGAGCTGGCCCTGGATCGGGCCGAACACGTGGATCGCGGGCCAGGCGTCGAGGTTCCCGAGCTGGACGGCGACCTCGCCGGCGCCGGCCGCCGTGCCGAGGGCGTCGGTGAACGACTGCCAGGTGGTGAGCGAGGCGGGGTCGACGCCGATCGCCTCGAGCTTCGCCTTCGAGTAGAAGACGCCGACGATCTCGCCCACCTGGGGCAGGCCGTACAGGCTGCCCTCGCCGAAGGTGCGCGCGTCGTCGGAGTAGGACGACTTCGCGAGGACCGACTCCGGGAACCGGTCTCGCCACCCGTACGCGTCGGCGTACGGGTCGAGGTCGAGCAGCAGGTCCGCCTCGACGAACGCGCCCATCGTGCCGCGCGCGTTGTTGGCCTGGACGACGTCGGGCGCCTCGTTGCCGGAGAGGGCGCCACGGAGCGTGGTCTCGAGGTCGTCGAAGGACTGCGACGTCCGGTCGATGGTGATGTTCGGGTACGCCTCCATGAAGGCCGCGTTGAGCTGTTCGATCTGCTCGTTCTGACCGCCGCGCACCTCCTGGTCCCACACGCGCAGCGTCACGTCACCGAGCGACGCGAGATCGGTGACGACCTCGCCGTCCTCGCCGTCCGCCGTCGTCGGCGACTCGCCTCCGGATCCTGGCGCGCACGCCGCGAGCGCAGCTCCGAGGGCGAGCGTGCCCGCGATCGCTGTGAGGGCGCGCCGTCGGGCGCGCGGGCGGGACGTCGTCGCGGTCATGAGGGGTCCTTCCTCGGGTCGTGCTCAGGTACCGGAAGCGTAGGCGAGCCGGGCACCGTGCTCGGCGCGGCGTCGGAGAAGCGCGCGATCGTCGCCTCCGCCCGCCGCACCCGCCCCGGCTGCGCGGGGATGTGCTCGTGGACGAACGCGTAACGCGCGAGCGTCTCCGCGGCGCCGGGCCGGCCCTCGGCGGCGGCGTTCGACGTCGCCGTCCACCAGTCGGCGATGTCGCCCCAGCCGGGCGCCGCGAGCGCGCCGCCGAAGTTCTGCACGGCGAGCGCGGCGCACAGGGAGGCGAACCGCAGCCGGTGCTCGAGCGGCCAGCCGAGCAGGGTGCCGCGGACGAGGGCGCTGGCGAACGTGTCGCCCGCCCCGGTCGTGTCGATGGCCGCCACCTCGAGCGACGGGACCCGCGCTCGCTCCCCGGTCGAGGAGTCGACCGCGAGGGCGCCGTCGCGCCCGCACGTGACGACGGCGAGGGGGACGCGGTCGGCCAGCGCCGCCAGCGCCTGCTCCGGGGAGCTCGTGCGCGTGTACGCCATGGCCTCGGCGCAGTTCGGCGTGAACGCGTGGCACCCCTCGAGCGCGTCGAGCAGCTCGCTGCCCCAGCGCTCGTCCGGGTCCCACCCGGCGTCGGCGAACACCAGGGAGCCGGAGGCGGCGCTGCGTCGCCACCACGGGTCCTCGCGATGGCGAGGATCACCCACGTCCACGATGACGGCCCGGGACTCGGGCGGCTGGGGCCCGACGAGCTCGTCGAGCGGCACGGGCGTCGGGTGCCCGTGCGTGATAAGGCTGCGGTCGCCCTCCCGCGCCAGCGACACGGTGACGGGCGTGTGCCAGTGGTCGAACCGTCGGGAGTGGCTGAGGTCGACGTGCTCCTGCTCGGCGAGCGTGCGGCACAGCCAGTCGGCGTACAGGTCGTCCCCGAACCCGGCGACCAGGCCGGTGCGCAGGCCGAGGCGGGCCGACGCCACGGCCAGGTTCGCGATGCCGCCCGGCGAGCAGCCCATCCCGTCCGTGAAGACCTCGGTGCCGAGAGCGGGCGGTTGCGGGAACCCGGTGAACACCAGGTCGAAGAACACGGTTCCCGCGAGCACGACGTCGAGCCGGTCGGGCTCGGCAGGACCGGCGTCGGTGGTGGCGCTGGGGGCGTTCATGGTCCGACGAGTCTGCCACGCACGGGTAGCGTGACCGGCGTGAGACTCACGATCGTCGGGGGTGGCGGATTCCGCGTGCCGCTGGTGGTCCGTGCGGTCGCCGCGGCCCGGGACCGCACGGGCATCGACGAGATCGTGCTCACCGATCCGGACGCCGACCGGCTGCGCGCGGTCGAGGCGGTGCTGGCCGCCGACGCCGAGGGTTGGGGCAGCGGGGGAGGACCCCGCGTCGTCGCCACGCCGGATCTCGACGTCGCCCTGTCCGGTGCCGCCGTGGTCTTCAGCGCGATCCGGGTCGGGGGGACCGCCGGGCGCATCGTCGACGAGCGGGTGCCCCTGGCGCTGGGCCTGCTCGGCCAGGAAACGATCGGAGCCGGCGGGATCGCGTACGCGCTGCGCACGGTCGGCGTCGTCGACGATCTCGCCGCCCGCATCGCGCGCCACGCACCCGACGCGTGGACGATCAACTTCACGAACCCGGCGGGGATCATCACGGAGGCGATGCGCACCCACCTCGGGGACCGCGTCGTCGGGATCTGCGACACCCCCATCGGCCTGGTGCGACGCGTCGGCCGGGTGCTCGGCGTGGACGTGGCCGACGCCGTCGTCGACTACGTCGGGCTCAACCACCTGGGGTGGCTGCGGGGCCTGCACGTCGCGGGGCGGGACGTGCTGCCCGGCCTGCTCGCCGACGACGCCGCGCTGACGCGGATCGAGGAGGCGCGCGTGCTCGGCGTCGACTGGGTACGTGCCCTGGGGGCCCTGCCCAACGAGTACCTCTACTACTACTACTACGCCCGCGAGGCGACGGAGCGGATCACCGGGGCGACGGCGACGCGGGGGGAATTCCTCGACGCCCAGCAGGGCGGCTTCTACACGGCGGCCGCGGGTGCGCGGCCGACGGCGGCCGCCTCGGCATGGGAGCGGGCGCTGCACGAGCGCGAGGCGACCTACATGGCCGAGGCCCGCGACGACGGCGAGGAGCGTGACGCCGAGGACGTCGGTGGCGGCTATCACGAGGTCGCCGTCGACCTCATGGCGGCGCTGCTCGGCTCCGAGGCGCACCAGATGATCCTGGACGTCGCGAACGCCGGCCGGATCACCGGGCTCCCGGCGGACGCCGTCGTCGAGGTGCCGTGCGCCGTCGATGCGCGTGGCGTCCAGCCGCTCGGGCCGGGCACGGGCGATCTCGCTCAGCCGGACGCGCACATGCTCGGCCTCATGGCCCAGCTCAAGGCGGCCGAGCGGGCCGCGATCGAGGCAGCGCGGGCGGGCTCGCGCTCGCTCGCCTGGACGGCGTTCGCGCTGCACCCGCTGGTCGACTCGGTCGATCTCGCGCGGCGGCTGGTGGACGACTACGTCGCCGCCTCAGACCTCATGGCGGCGGCGCTGCCGCACCCGTAGCGGCTGCGCCGTCGGCCCGTGGAAGGATCGGGGCATGGCGCTCACCGTCGGATACGCAGCGATGCTCGAGCAGTTCCACCCGCGGGAGGCGGTCGAGCTGTCCGCCCACGCCGAGGCGCACGGGTTCTCCGGCGTCATGGCGGCCGACCACTTCCAGCCGTGGGTGCCGCAGCAGGGGCAGAGCGCCTTCGTGTGGAACGTCCTGACGGCGATCGGGGAACGCACGCGCGGCGACTTCGGGCCGGGCGTCACGGCGCCCACGTTCCGGTGGCACCCGGCGATGGTGGCGCAGGCGAGCGCGACGCTGGCCGCGATGTATCCCGGCCGGCACTGGCTCGGGCTCGGCAGCGGAGAAGCGCTCAACGAGCACGTCGTGGCCGGCTATTGGCCGGAGGCGCCCGAACGCATCAACCGCATGTTCGAGGCGATCGAGATCATCTCGAAGCTGTTCCACGGCTCGCTGGCCGGCAAGGACGTCAAGCACTCGGGCGACTTCTACAAGCTCGAGTCCACGCGCCTGTGGACGATGCCGGAGGTCGCGCCGGAGATCCTCGTGGCGACGGCGGGACCGGTGACGGCGAAGCGCGCCGGTCGCCACGCGGACGGGCTCATCACCGTCGGCGCGCCGCTCGAGAAGATCTCCGGGCTGTTCGACCGGTTCGACGCCGGGGCGAAGGAGATGGGCAAGGATCCGACCCGGATGCCGAAGGTGCTCCAGCTCCACCTGTCGTGGGCCGAGACGGACGAGGCGGCGCTGGCCAACGCGATGACCGAGTGGCCGAACGGCGGGATGAAGTTCCCCAAGGCGGACATCCGCTCGCCGTTCGACTTCGCGGCGATGGCGAAGCTGGTGCGCCCCGAGGACTTCGAGGGCCGCCTCGTCATCTCCTCCGACCCGGACGTACACCGGGCGGAGATCCAGAAGTACGTCGACCTCGGCTTCGACCGCATCTACCTGCACAACGTCGGCCGCAACCAGCGGGAGTGGATCGAGACCTTCGGCCGCGACGTCCTCCCGAAGCTGGGGCGGTGAGCGGGATGGCCGACATGCTGCTCGTCACCGCGCCCGACGGCGTCCCGACGGTCACGTCCGGCGTCGACCTCGGCGCGCTCCTCACCCCGGTCCTCGCGGCGATCGCGTGGCCGGACGGGAGCACCGGCGTCGCGGACGGCGACGTCGTCGTCGTCGCCTCGAAGATCGTGTCGAAGGCCGAGGGCCGGCTCGTCCCGGCTACCTCGCGCCAGGAGGCGATCGACTCCGAGACGGTGCGCGTCGTCGCGACCCGGGAGCGCACCGACGGCCCCGACCTGCGCATCGTCGAGAACCGGCAGGGCATCGTCATGGCAGCGGCCGGCGTCGACGTCTCGAACACGCTCGCCGGGACGGCGCTGCTGCTGCCCGAGGACCCGGACGCGTCGGCCCGGTCGCTGCGCCGCGGCCTCGCCGCGCGACTGGGCGCACGGCCCGCCGTCCTCGTCACGGACTCCACGGGCCGCCCCTGGCGCGAGGGGATCGCCGACATCGGGATCGGCGCTGCCGGGCTCGTCGTCCTGGACGACAGGCGGGGCAGGCCCGACGACGCCGGGCGTCCGCTGGAGGCGACCATCGTCGCGGCTGCGGACGAGATCGCCGCCGCCGCCGACCTGGTGAAGCACGCGCACGGCGGGCGACCGGTCGCCGTCGTCCGCGGCCTCGCGCACCTCGTGACGGCCGACGACGGGCCGGGTGCTCGGGGGCTCAACCGGACGGGCGCCGACGACCTGTTCGCGCAGGGAGCACGCGAGGCGTACGACGAGGGTTACGCCGCCGGGTACGAGGAGGCGTCGCACGAGGGCCGCGACCGCCCGGGCGGGTACGAGTTCCCGTGAGCGTCCGCTGGGGGCTGACCGTCGACACTGCGGACCCGCCCGAGCTGGCGCGGTTCTGGGCGGGTGCGCTGCGCTACGCGGAGCCGGACCCACCGGCGGGCTACGCGGACTGGGGCGCGTGGCTCCTGGCGCAGGGCGTCCCGGAGCAGGAGTGGGGCGACAGCGCCTACCTCGCCGACCCGCAGGGCGTCGGGCCGTCGCTGTCGTTCCTCAGGGTCCCCGAGGCGAAGGTCGTGAAGAACCGGCTCCACCTCGACCTGAAGGTCTCCGGCGGGCGGGACGTGCCGCAGCGCGAGCGGGAGCGACGGATCCGCGCCGAGGTCGCGCGTCTCACGGACGCCGGGGCGCGCACGCTCACCGAGCACGCCGGGCCGGGCGGCCTTGACCACGTGACGATGGCCGACCCGGAGGGCAACGAGTTCTGCGTCGTGTGACCCGGGTCCGCGTCAGGTCGGCGCCTCGTCGAGCTCGGAGAACACGAGCGTGACCCCCCGGGCGTGCGGGACGACGTCGGCCCGGACGCCGTAGACCCGCGCGAGCAGGTCGGGGGTCAGGACCTCCGACGGCGGCCCCGCCGCGGCGACCCGGCCGCCGTCGAGGACGACCACGTGGTCGCACGCGCTCATCGCGTGGTTGAGGTCGTGCAGCGCGACCAGGGTCGTGACGCCGTCGAGCTCGCGGACGAGCCGCAGCAGCGCGAGCTGCGCGGCGACGTCGAGGTGGTTCGTGGGCTCGTCGAGGAGGAGGAGGTGGGGCTCCTGCGCGAGCGCCCGGGCGAGGTGCACGCGCTGGCGCTCCCCGCCGGACAGGGTGGGGACGTCGCGGTCGGCGAGGTCGGCGGCTCCGACGCGGGCGAGCATCGCCCGGGCGAGCTCGACGTCGTCGGGGGAGTCGGTGGCCCACCGCGACCGGAACGGCGTCCGCCCGAGCAGCACGACGTCGAGGGCGCGCAGCGGCACGTCCGTCGGGCTGTCCTGCTCGACGAGGGCGATGCGACGGGCGCGGGCTCGACGCGTCATCGTGCGGAGGTCCTCGCCCGCGAGCAGCAGCGTGCCCTCGGCGGGCGGCAACGCACCGACGACGAGTCGCAGGAGCGTGGACTTCCCGGACCCGTTCGGTCCGAGCACCCCGGTCACGGAGCCGGGCGGGGCCGTGACGTCGACGCCGTCGACGATGAGTCGCCGCCCCGCGCGCCACGAGACGCGCTCCAGGCGGAGATCGTCGGCGGTGACGACGCGGGCCGGCGCCACGGACGTCGGCGCGGTCATGCGGCACCTCGCCGCGAGCGCAGGAGCAGGACGGCGAACACGGGCGCCCCGATCGCCGCCGTCAGGATCCCGACCGGGAGCTCGCGCGGGGCGATGACCGTCCGCGCCAGCGTGTCCGCCCACAGGAGCACGATCGCGCCCACGCCGGCGGAGACGGGCAGGAGCCGCACGTGCCGGCTGGAGACGGCGAGCCGGACAGCGTGCGGGACGACCAGCCCGACGAACCCGATCGACCCGCTCACGCTCACGAGCGCGCCGACGAGCAGGGCGACCAGCCCGAGGCCGATCCATCGCGTGCGGGCCACGCCGACGCCGAGGCTCGTGGCGGACGTGTCGCCGAACGCGAACGCGTCGAGCGTGCGCCCTCCGGTCACGAGCACGGTGCCGACCACCGCGAGCGCCCCGCACGCGATGGCCACGCTCAACCAGGTCGCCCCGCCGAGCGAGCCCATGAGCCAGCTCAGGACCTCGCGGTAGGAGTCGCCCTGCGCGGACGTGAAGATGACGAACGACGTCACGGCAGCGCATCCCTGAGCGACGGCCACCCCCGCGAGGATCGTGCGCGACGGCGTCAGCCGGGATCCCGTCGTCGCGCCGGCCAGGGCGAGCGTCAGGGCGAGCGCCAGCAGGGCTCCGCCGAACGCCGCGACGGGGAGCAGCACAGCGACGCCGAGCAGCAGGACGGCGACGGCGCCGAGCGTGGCGCCGGACGAGATCCCGAGCAGGTACGGGTCGGCGAGGGGGTTGCGCATGAGGGCCTGCATGACGGCGCCGGCGATCGCGAGCCCGGCGCCGACGGCGGCGGCCGTGACGACGCGCGGGGCGCGGCCCTGCCAGATGATCGCGTCCTGGATCGTGCTGAGCGGGTTCGCGGGCACGCTCACCGCGCCGCCGAGCACCCGCTCGAGCGCCGCGGCCGCGTGGTGCCATGCCGATCCCACGATCTGGCCGGGCGAGATGTCCGCCGTCCCGACGGCGACGGCGACGACGAACGAGACGGCCAGCGCCACCCCCAGACCGGCGAGCCACACGCCGAGAGAACCTCGTACCACGCCCGGGCGGCGAGGCCCGGGCGACGGCTCGGAGGCCGGCGCCGGCGTCCGCTCGGCGAGCAGCATCAGCCCTCCAGGTCCGCCAGCTGGTCGGCGATCGTCCGCGCCGCGTCCACGGAGCGCACCCCCGCCTCGGTCGCCGCGAACGGGACGACGACGTAGCGCGCGTCCTGCACGGCGGGGAGGGCGGCCGTGACCGGGTTCGACTCCAGCACCTCGATCTTGTTCTCGGCCGTGTTCCACTCGGAGTCCACGAGCACGATGACGTCGGGTTCGGCGTCCGCCACGGCCTCCCAGGACAGGGACGTCCACGTGTCGTGGACGTCGGCGGCGATGTTCTCCAGGCCGGCGGCGTCCATCACCATCTGCGGCGCCCCGATGCCGGCGCCGACGAACGGGGTGTCGGACCCGGACGAGTACCAGACGGCGCTCAGGCCGGCGTCCGAGGGCGTCACGTCGGAGAGCGCGGCGCGCTGCTCCTCGACGAGGTCCGCGGCGGCGTCGGGCTCGCCGAGGAGCGCGCCCACCTGCTCGATCTCCGCGAAGACGTCGTCGAACGTCAGCGGGTCCGGCTGGTAGCCGGGCTCCTGGCAGGCCGACGGCGAGACGAACGTCGTGATGCCGAGCGACGAGAAGGACGAGCGTTCCCCGGCGCCGTCCGCCGCGAGGTTCGACTCCCAGCCGGCGTACACGAGGTCGGGCTCGAGCTCGAGCACCGCCTCGTGGGACGGGACCCGGTCCGAGAGCACGGGGACGTCCGCCATGACGTCGGCGTACTCGTCGGGCACCGGGCCGTCCGGGTAGGCCGTCCCGACGATGCGGTCACCGGCGCCGAGCGCGAGGACGAGCTCCGTGGTGCTCGACTTGATGGTCACGATCCGCTGCGGCGCGGCGTCGACCGCCACGTCCGTGCCGCAGTTGTCGGCGGTGAACGCCGCGTAGTCGGCGGCGGCCTGCTCCTCGGAGGCGGAGGCGTTCGGGTCGGCGCTCGCGCCGCCGCCGCAGGCGGCCAGGGCGAGGGCCCCGACGGCGAGCGCGCCGGCGAACCAGGAGCGGCGCGCGCGTGGGGACTTCAGGATGGGCACAGGAGGACTCCGAAGGGTCGACGGATCGATCGGGTGCACGTGCCAAAGGCGCTGACGGCACCGGACCGGCAGGTCAAGACCGACGTGCCTCGCCGGGGCAGGTCACGCCCCGGGGTCCTCGCCCCCTAGCCTAGTCGCATGGCGATTCCGACGATCACGCTCAACGACGGCCACGAGATCCCCCAGCTCGGATTCGGGGTGTTCCAGATCCCGCCGGAGGAGACCGCCGACGCCGTCGCGCAGGCTCTCGAGATCGGCTACCGCCACATCGACACGGCCCAGATGTACCGGAACGAGCGCGGCGTGGGCGACGCGGTGCGCGCCAGCGGCCTCGACCGCGGCGACGTCTACCTCACGAGCAAGCTGAACAACGGCTACCACCGGCCCGACGATGCCCGCCGCGCCTTCGAGGGCACGCTCACCGAGCTCGGCACCGACCACGTGGACCTGTTCCTCATCCACTGGCCGCTGCCGACGCTCTACGACGGCGACTTCGTCTCCACGTGGCGCACGCTGGGGGAGTTCGCCGCGGACGGGCGGGCGCGCTCGATCGGCGTCTCGAACTTCCAGGTGCCGCACCTGCAGCGCCTCCTCGACGAGACCGACGTCGTGCCGGCCGTCAACCAGATCGAGCTCCACCCGTACTTCCTCAACTCCGCGGTGCGGGACTTCGGCGAGCAGCACGGCATCGCCACCGAGGCGTGGTCGCCGATCGCGCAGGGCAAGGTGCTCGACGACCCCGCGATCGTCGCCGTCGCCGAGGCGGTCGGGAAGACCCCTGCCCAGGTGGTGCTGCGGTGGCACCTCCAGCGCGGATCGATCGTGTTCCCGAAGTCGGTGACGCGTTCGCGCGTGGTGGAGAACATCGAGCTGTTCGACGTCGAGCTGAGCCCGGAGCAGATGGCGGCGATCGCCGCGCTCGACCAGGGCGACGGCGGCCGCATCGGCGGTCACCCGGACACCATGGACTGGGTGCCGGCCTGGTGACGCGGGCGCGGCCCGAGGCTGCGTGAGCGGAGTGTGGGCGGCGGGGGGCACACTCGCGCCATGAGCAGCGCGGCGCGTCCCGCCCCGGTGCGCCGGACGGGCCTCGGGCCGGCGCAGGCGACGGCGCTGTACGTCGGCGCCGTCCTCGGCACCGGGGTCATCGGTCTGCCGGCGCTGGCCGCCGACGCCGCGGGTCCGGCCTCGCTCGTCGCCTGGCTGTTCCTCGTCGTCGCGTCCGTCCCCCTCGCCGCGACGTTCGCCGCGCTCGGCGCGCGCTACCCGGACTCCGGCGGCGTCTCGACGTACGCGAGGCGAGCGTTCGGTGACCGCGCCGCCGACCTGGTCGGCTGGACGTTCTGGGCGGCCATCCCGCCCGGCGCACCTGCGGCTGCCCTGTTCGCCGGTGCGTACGTGGAGGCCGCCGTCGGCGGGGGCACACGGACCGTCGTCCTGACCGGAGCGGCGGTGCTCGTGGCCGCGTTCGCCGTCAATTGGGCGGGCGTGCGCGTGGCGGGCTGGGTCCAGCTCGCGCTGGCGGCGACGCTCGTCGTGTTCCTCCTCGTCGCCGTCCTGGGATCGCTCGACGCCGCCGATCCCGCCGGTTTCGTCCCGTTCGCGCCGCACGGTTGGACGGCGATCGTCCCCGCCGCCGCGCTGCTCGTCTGGAGCTTCGTCGGCTGGGAGGCGATCACGCACCTCACCGGGGAGTTCCGCGACCCGGGGCGAGACGTGCCGCGCGCGACGGCGGCGGCGCTCGTCGTCGTCGGCGTCATCTACCTGGCCGTCGCGTTCGCCGTCGTCGCCGTCCTGGGCGCGCGGGCCGGCGAGGACGCGGCCCCGCTGGCGGAGCTGTTCGCCGTCGCGCTCGGCGCGCACGGCCGCGCCGTCGCAGCGGTCGTCGCCGTCCTCCTGACGTTCGGCGTGCTGAACGCGTACGTCGCCGGCGCCGCGAAGCTCGGCGCGGCGCTCGCCCGGGACGGCGCGCTGCCTGCCTGGCTGGCCCGCGGGAGCCGGGCGGGGGAGGTCCCGCGGCGCAGCCTCGTGGTCATCACCGTGGCCTCGGGCGCCATGCTCGCGCTGTCCGTGACGCTCGAGCTCGATCTGGCGACGCTGGTCAGGCTCGCGACCGCGTGCTTCGTCGTCGTGTACGGCGTCGGCGTGCTCGCCGCGCTGCGCCTGCTGCCCGTCCGCGGGGCCGGCTGGTGGGCGGCGGTGACGTCGCTCGTCGTCGTCGTCGCGCTGCTCGTGGCGAGCGGCGCGTACCTCGCCTGGCCGGCGGCGATCGCGGCGTCGGCGTGGGGAGTGACCGTGCTGGCGCGGCGCTGGCGAGCGGCGACCGCACCGTAACGACGCGGAAACCTCGCTCCGTCAGGCTGAGCGCGGCGTCGGGAGCGAGCCCTTGCCGTCGTCGGTGATCGGCGGCAGGCTGAACCCTCCCGCCGGGCGCCGACGTGGGCTCCTGGGCGGGCCCGAGCACCGACGCGAGGAAGGCCGTGGCACATGAGCATCATCCGGGTGGGGCTGACGCAGACGCCGTGGACGGGCGACCGGGAGAGCATGGCCGACCTGCACGAGCAGTACGCCCGCGACGCGGCAGCCGACGGTGCCCAGGTGATCGCCTTCCAGGAGCTGTTCACGGGCCCGTACTTCGGCATCACGCAGGACCCGTCGTACTACGACTTCGCCGAGTCGGTGCCCGGCCCGACGACCGACCGGTTCGCCTCGCTCGCCCAGGAGCTCGGCGTCGTCCTCGTCCTCCCGGTGTACGAGGAGGAGCAGCCCGGGATCCTCTACAACACCGCAGCGGTCGTCGACGCTGACGGCACGTACCTCGGCAAGTATCGCAAGCACCACATCCCGCACCTGCCGAAGTTCTGGGAGAAGTTCTACTTCCGGCCCGGGAACCTGGGCTGGCCGGTCTTCGACACGGCCGTCGGGCGGGTCGGCGTGTACATCTGCTACGACCGCCACTTCCCGGAGGGCTGGCGTGCGCTCGGGCTCGCGGGAGCGGAGATCGTGTTCAACCCGAACGCCACCAAGCCGGGGTTGTCGAACCGGCTGTGGGACATCGAGCAACCGGCGGCGGCGATCGCCAACGGCTACTTCGTCGCGGCGAACAACCGGGTCGGTGCGGAGACGAACGAGTACGGCGACGACGCCGTGGCGTTCTACGGCAGCTCGTACGTGGTGGGTCCGGACGGGAACCTCGTCGGCGAGAAGGCCAGCGACACGGAAGCCGGGTACATCGTGCGGGACGTCGACCTCGGCCACGTGCGGACCCTGCGGGAGCAGTGGCAGTTCTACCGCGACCGCCGTCCGGACGCCTACGACTCGTTGACCCGGCCGTGAGCGGACCGACGGCAGGAAGGAACCCACGATGACGACCACACTCCTCACCGGAGGCGAGGTGGTGAGCGCGACAGGGCGCGGCCCCGCGGACGTGCTCGTCGACGGCACCCGGATCGCCGCCGTCCTGGCACCCGGGTCGACGCTCCTCGGCCACGACCTGGCCGGCTCCGTCGACCGCGTGATCGACGCGAGCGGCAAGTACGTGATCCCCGGCGGCATCGACGCGCACACGCACATGCAGCTCCCGTTCGGCGGCACCGAGGCGTCGGACACGTTCGAAACCGGCACGATCGCCGCCGCGTGGGGCGGGACGACGTCGATCATCGACTTCGCCGTGCAGCGCACCGGCGAGCGCGTCGAGGACGGGCTCGCCGCGTGGCACGAGAAGGCGGCCGGGAACTGTGCTGTGGACTACGGCTTCCACCAGATCATCGGCGGGGTCGACGACGACGCGCTCAAGGCCATGGAGCGTCTCGTCGAGGAGGGGATCACGAGCTACAAGCTGTTCATGGCCTACCCGGGCGTCTTCTACTCGGACGACGCGCAGGTGCTGCGCGCGATGCAGAAGGCCGCGGACCTGGGGCTGCTCACGATGATGCACGCCGAGAACGGCCCGGCGATCGACGTCCTTGCTGCGCAGCTGGCGGAGTCGGGCCGCACCGACCCGTACTTCCACGGGGTCGCCCGGGCGTGGCAGCTCGAGGAGGAGGCGACGCACCGGGCGATCATGCTCGCGGACGTGACCGGGGCTCCGCTTTACGTCGTGCACGTGAGTGCGAAGCAGGCGGTGGCGCAGATCGCAGGAGCGCGCGACGCGGGCAAGAACGTGTTCGGCGAGACGTGCCCCCAGTACCTCTACCTCAGCCTCGAGGAGCAGCTCGGGGCGAGCAGCGAGCAGTGGGGGGCGTTCGAGGGTGCCAAGTGGGTGTGCTCGACGCCGCTGCGCTCCCGAGCGGAGGGCCACCAGGAGTCGATGTGGCGGGCGCTGCGGACGAACGACCTGCAGATGGTCTCGACCGACCACTGCCCGTTCTGCATGAAGGACCAGAAGGAGCTCGGCCTCGGCGACTTCCGGAAGATCCCGAACGGGATCGGCTCCGTGGAGCACCGCATGGACCTCATGTACCAGGGCGTCGTGACGGGTGAGATCACGCTCGAGCGCTGGGTGGAGCTCACGTCGACGACGCCGGCCCGGATGTTCGGGCTCGCCGGCCGCAAGGGCGTGATCGCGCCCGGGGCGGACGCCGACGTCGTCGTCTACGACCCGCGCGGCCGCACGAGCATCGGCGTGGGCAAGACCCACCACATGAACATGGACCACTCCGCCTGGGAGGGCTTCGAGGTGGACGGGCACGTCGACGTCGTGCTCTCCCGCGGTGAGGTGGTGGTCGCCGACGGGCAGTTCCACGGCCGTCCCGGCCACGGGGAGTACCTCCGCCGCGGTCTCACGCAGTACCTGGCGTAGGGGGAGCGATGGACCTGGGCATCGTCCTGCAGACGAACCCGCCCGCGGCGCGCACCGTCGCGCTGGCGGAGGCCGCCGAGGCGGCCGGGTTCAGTCACGTGTGGACGTTCGACTCGCACGTCCTGTGGGAGGAGCCGTACGTGATCCTCAGCCAGATCCTGGCGCGCACGAGCCGCGTCATGGTCGGGCCGATGGTGACGAACCCCGCCACGCGGGACGTGAGCGTGACGGCGTCGACGTTCGCGACGCTCAACGAGATGTACGGCAACCGCACCGTCTGCGGGATCGGTCGGGGCGACTCCGCGGTGCGCGTGCAGGGTGGGCGGCCGACGACGCTCGCGGCGCTCCGCGACGCCGTCGAGACGATCCGGGAGCTGGGGAACGGGCGCGAGGCGCTGGTGGACGGTACGCCGATCCGGTTCGAGTGGGCGTCCGCGAGCCGCCTCGAGGTGTGGGTGGCGGCGTACGGGCCGAAGGCGCTCGAGCTCACCGGCGAGGTGGGCGACGGGTTCATCCTCCAGCTCGCGGACCCGGACATCGCCGCCTGGATGATCGGCGCGGTCCGGGCCGCCGCCGAGCGGGCCGGCCGGGACCCGGCCGCGATCAGGTTCTGCGTCGCGGCACCGATGTACGTGATCGCCGACGACACGCCGCAGGCCCGGGCGCACATGCTCGACCAGTGCCGGTGGTTCGGCGGCATGGTCGGCAACCACGTCGCCGACATCGTGGCCCGCTACGGCGCCACGAGCGGGGTGCCGGAGGCGCTGACGGCGTACATCGCCGGGCGCGACGGGTACGACTACGCGCAGCACGGCCGGGCGGGGAACCCGCACGCGGACTTCGTCCCCGACGAGATCGTCGAGCGCTTCTGCGTGCTGGGCACGGCCCGGGAGCACGTGGCGAAGCTGACGGTGCTCGCGGAGCTGGGGGTCGACCAGTTCGCCGGCTACCTGCAGCACGACGACATGGAGGGGACGCTCGCGGCGTACGGCGACTCCGTGGTCCCGGCGTTCGGCGCTGGGGCGGCGGTGGCGACGGCGTGAGCGCGTCGGCCGACCCGGCGCAGGTCCTCGTCCGACGGCGGCGTACGGGCGGCGTCGCGCGGCGTGCGCTGCTCGGCGCCGCGGGGCTCCTGGCGGTCGTGGCCGTGTGGGAGGTCTACAAGGCGCTCGGGCCGGACGACGGCGTCGTCGTCGGCGGTCTGCGGATCCTCCCGCGCACGGACGACGTCGCGATGCCGCACGTCGCGGACATGCTCACGCGGCTGCTCGAGCCCACGACGCGGGCCGCCGGCGCGGAGCCGCTCTGGCTCACCGTGGCTCGTGCCGCGCTCTTCAGCCTGGGCGTGGCGGCGGTGGGGTGGGTGCTCGGCGTCGGGGTCGGGCTCGCGCTCGCCCTGCTCATGCAGCGCTTCCGGCTCGCGCTGTCCGCCGTGCTGCCGTGGGTCGTGCTGTCGCAGACAGTTCCCCTCATCGCGCTCGCGCCGGTGGTGCGGGGGTGGGGGTCGCGCATCGCGATCGGTGGCATGGCGTGGCAGCCGTGGATGTCCGTGGCCGTCATCGCGTCGTACCTGGCGTTCTTCCCAGTGGCGGTCGGCGCCCTGCGCGGGCTGCAGTCGCCGGGCCGGGCGCAGACGGACCTCATGCGGTCGTACGCGGCGACGTGGTGGCAGGAGACGCGCATGCTGCGGTTCCCGGCGAGCGTCCCGTACCTGCTCCCGGCGCTGCGGCTCGCGGCTGCGAACGCGATCATCGGCACGGTGGTGGCGGAGGTGTCGATCGGCCTGCGTGGCGGGATCGGGCGCTCGATCCTCGAGTTCGCGCAGTCCGCGAGCGGCGACCCGGCGAAGTCGTGGGCGCCGATCCTCGGGGCGATGCTGCTCGGGCTCGTGGCGGCCGGCGGCGTGGTGCTGCTGGGAGCCGCGCTGACCCGGTACCGGCGAGGGGAGGCGCCCTCGTGAGCACCCCTCCCGCGGACGCCCCGGCGGTGCACCTGCACGCCGTCGGCAAGACGTTCGCGACCCGCACCGGGGCCGTGCACGCCCTCACCGGGATCGACGCGCAGGTCGGTCGCGGCGAGTTCGTGTCGCTCCTCGGACCGTCCGGCTGCGGCAAGAGCACCCTGCTGCGGATCGTGGCCGACCTCGAGGAACCGAGCGAGGGCGAGGTGCGCGTGTTCGGCAAGCCGGCCGCGCAGGCGCGACTCGACCAGGACTACGGGATCGCGTTCCAGCAGGCCGGGCTCCTGGACTGGCGGACCGTCGCCGCGAACATCGAGCTCCCGCTGGAGCTGCACGGCGTCCCCGCGGCGGCGCGCCGCGCCAGGTCACGGGAGCTGCTCGACCTGGTGGGCCTGCACGACGTCGCGGACGCCCACCCGGACCAGCTCTCCGGCGGCATGCAGCAGCGCGTGGCGATCGCCCGGGCGCTCGCCGAGGAGCCGGGCCTGCTGCTGCTCGACGAACCGTTCGGCGCGCTCGACGAGATGACGCGCGAGCGCATGCAGTCCGAGCTGGTGCGCCTCGTGCGCGCGAGCGGAGCCGCGGTCGTGCTCGTCACGCACTCGATCCCGGAGGCGGCGTTCTGCTCCGACCGGGTGTTCGTCATGTCGCCCCGGCCCGGCCGCATCGCGAGCGTGGTCGACGTCCCGCTCGGCCCCGACCGGACGGAGCAGCTGCGCGAGGATCCCGCGTTCTTCGACGTCGTCACGCGGGTGCGCGAGGCGTTGCACGCGGGCAGCGGCGCGGCGTCGGCATCATCCGCGTCGGCCTCACCGACGTCGGCGGCGTCCGTGGAGCGGGCGTGAGCACGGCGCTCGGGCGGGTCGCGCCGCCCCTGGTGCTCGGGGCGGTGGTCCTGCTCGTCTGGCAGCTCGTGGTCGAGGTCGGGAACATCGACGCCTACGTCCTCCCGAGCCCGGCCGACATCCTCGGCGAGATCACCGCGTACCTGCCGGTGCTCGTCTCGGCGACGGTGGTGACCGGCGTCAACGCGCTCGTGGGGCTCGTGGTCGGGACGGTGCTCGGTGCCGCGTTCGCCGTTGCGGCGTCGACCTGGCGTGCCCTCGACGAGCTCGTCGCGCCGCTCGTCGCCGTGCTCGCCGTGATCCCGATCGTCGCCCTCGCGCCCGTCCTCTACACGATGTTCGGGGCGGGCGAGCAGACGGCGCGGCAGGTGGTCGCGTCGGTCGCGGTGTACGTGCCGGTGTTCGTCACGACGCTGCGGGGGCTGCGCCAGACGACGCCGGTGCAGCGGGACCTCATGCGCGCGTACGCGGCGACGCGCCGGCAGGTCATGCGAGCGGTGCGGCTCCCGGCGGCCGTGCCGTTCCTCGCCACCGGAGTCCGGATCGCGTCGTCGCTCGCGGTCATCTCGGCGCTCGTGGCCGAGTACTTCGGGGGCCCGCGCGGTGGCCTCGGCTCGTACATCACGTCGTCGGCGGCGCAGAGCGACTACGCGCGGGCGTGGTCGTACGTCGTGGCTGCCGTGGTGCTGGGGCTCGTCTTCTACGTCGGGACGACGGCGCTCGAGACGTACGTGCTCGCCCGCCGGCGCCGCTGAGCCGGGACACATCCGAGATCGAACCGCACAGAGAGGACCGACCATGAGACGAACACATCTCACCATGGGCGTCAGCGCCGTCGTCGGCGTCACCCTGCTGGCCGCGTGCACGACGGACGGCAGCGGGACCGGCGGGGAGGACCCGACGTCGGAGAGCGGGGCGGAGGGCGAGGTCACCCAGGTCCGGCTGCAGCTGCAGTGGCTCACCCAGGGCCAGTTCGCCGGGTACTTCCTGGCGCAGGAGAACGGGTACTACGCGGACGAGGGCCTCGAGGTCGAGATCGTGGAGTCGGGCGGCGACATCGTGCCGCAGGACGCGCTCGCGACCGGCGAGGTGGACTACGCGATCGCATGGGTGCCGAAGGTGCTCGGTTCGATCGAGCAGGGCGCGGACATCACGAACGTCGCGCAGGTGTTCCAGCGGTCCGGGACCCTGCAGCTGTCGATGGCCGACTCCGGCATCACGTCGGTGGACGACTTCGCCGGGCGCAGCGTCGGGTCGTGGGGGTTCGGCAACGAGTGGGAGATCTTCGCGGCGCTGGACCAGGCCGAGCTGACCGTCGAGGACATCGAGCTCGTCACGCAGGACTTCACGATGAACGCGTTCCTCGCCGGCGACATCGAGGCGGCGCAGGCGATGACGTACAACGAGTACGCGCAGGTGCTCGAGACGGTGAACCCGGACACGGGCGAGCTGTACCAGCCGGAGGACCTCAACGTCATCGACTACAACGACGTCGGCACCGCGATGCTGCAGGACGCGATCTGGGCCGACGCCGGCCGGCTCGCCGACGACGAGGAGTACCGCGAGACGACCGTCGCGTTCCTGCGGGCGAGCCTCCGCGGCTGGGTCGACGCTCGCGAGGACCCGCAGGCGGCGGCGGACGTCGTGACGGCGGCCGGTTCGCAGCTCGGTGCGAGCCACCAGCTGTGGATGGTCAACGAGGTGAACAAGCTCATCTGGCCCTCGCCCGACGGGATCGGCGTCGCCGACATGGCCGCCTGGGACGCGACGGTCGACATGGCGATGGCGACCCACAACGAGACCGGCGCGACGATCATCACCGCGCCGCCGCCGGACACGGCGATCGACATGCAGTACGTCGAGCAGGCGGTCGCGGACCTCGAGGCCGACGGCGTCGACGTCACGGGCGACGCCTACGAGCCGATCGACGTCGAGCTCGTGGAGGGCGGCAACTGACTGTGGAAGGCTGGGACGATGACGAACGACCGTGAGCTGGCCCTCGAGCTGGACCGGCTGGTGTTCCACTCGTGGTCGGCGCAGTCGAAGCGGCCCACGTTCGCCCCTGCGGGTGGGTCCGGTTCGTGGCTGTGGGATCACGACGGCGAGCGGTACCTCGACTTCTCCTCGCAGATGGTGAACGTCAACATCGGCCATGCGCACCCCCGGATCGTCGCGGCGATCGCGGAGCAGGCGGCCGTGCTGCCGACCGTCGCGCCGTCGGCGGCGAACCTCGCCAGGGGCAGGGCGGCGGAGGCGATCCTCCGGCACGCTCCGGCGGGGATGGCGCAGGTGTTCTTCACCAACGGCGGGGCCGACGCGATCGAGAACGCGATCCGGATGGCGCGGCTGCACACGGGTCGCGACAAGGTGGTCTCGACGTACCGCTCGTACCACGGGAACACCGGCGCGGCGATCACGGCGACGGGGGACTGGAGGCGCATCCCGAACGAGTACGCCCGCGGGCACGTCCACGTGTTCGGGCCGTTCCTGTACCGGTCGGAGTTCGACGCGAGCACCGCCGAGGAGGAGTGCCGACGCGCGCTGCGCCACCTCGAGCGGGTGATCGAGGCGGAGGGCGCGTCGAGCGTCGCCGCGATCCTGCTCGAGACGATCCCGGGCACCGCCGGGATCCTGGTGCCACCGCCCGGGTACCTCGCCGGCGTCCGGGAGATCGCCGACCGCCACGGCATCGTGCTGATCCTGGACGAGGTGATGGCGGGATTCGGTCGCGCGGGTGGGTGGTTCGCGTTCGACGTGGTGGACGACGGCGCGGCGCGACCCGATCTCGTCACGTTCGCGAAGGGTGTCAACTCCGGGTACGTCCCCGTGGGCGGCGTCATCATCAGCGAGGAGATCGCGGCCACGTTCGCCGACCGGGTCTTTCCCGGTGGCCTCACCTACTCCGGCCATCCGCTGGCGGCGGCGTCGATCGTGGCGTCGATCTCCGCGATGGAGGACGAGCGGATCGTCGAGCACGCGGCGCAGATCGGCGCCGAGGTGATCGGGCCGGCGTTGCACGAGCTCGCGGATCGTCACCCGATGATCGGCGAGGTGCGTGGCGCCGGGGTGTTCTGGGCGCTCGACCTGGTGAGCGATCCCGAGACGCGTGAGCCGGTGGCGCCGTCCGTCGTGGCAGCGATCAAGGCGGCGTGCCTGGAGCGACGGCTGCTGGTGTTCACCGCAGACAACCGGGTGCACGTGGTGCCGCCGTGCGTCGTGACGGCCGACGAGGTGGCGACGGCGCTCGCGATCCTCGACGACGTGCTGGCGGCCGTGGCGGCGGCGTAGTCTCGCTCGCCGTGAGCACTGAACAGGCAACCCCGCGGGCGCTCGTCACCGGGGCGTCGACGGGGATCGGCGCGGCCACGGTGCGCGCCCTGCGGACCCAGGGTTGGGACGTCGTCGCGACGGCGCGGCGGGCCGACCGGCTGACGGCCCTGGCCGAGGAGACCGGCGCCGACGCCTTCCCTGCCGACCTCACCGACGATGCCGAGGTCGCGGCGCTCGTGACGCACGTGCGGGCCGGCGGTCCGTTGCGTTCGCTCGTGAACGTGGCCGGCGGTGCGCTCGGGGCCGACAGCGTCGAGCGCGGCGACATCGAGGAGTGGCGCACGATGTACGACCGCAACGTGCTGGCGACTCTCCGCATCACCCAGGGACTGCTCGACGATCTCCGCGCCGACGGCGGTGGCGACGTCGTCGTCGTCACGTCCACGGCCGCCCACGACACCTACCCCGGCGGGGGCGGATACGTCGCGGCGAAGCACGCGGAGCGGGTCATCGCGAGCACCTTGCGGTTGGAGCTCGTGGGCCAACCCGTGCGGGTGATCGAGATCGCGCCGGGCATGGTGAAGACGGAGGAGTTCGCCCTGCACCGCCTCCACGGGGACGCCGAGGCCGCGGAACGCGTGTACGCCGGCGTGGCGGAGCCGCTCGTGGCCGAGGACGTCGCGGACGCGATCGCCTGGGCGTTGACCCGGCCGCCTCACGTGAACGTCGACTCCATGGTCCTGCGGCCGCGTGCGCAGGCCTCGAACACCGTGGTGGCGCGGGGCTGACGAGGTCGAGACGGCTCTCGTCGGACGACCGAGGTCGAACGCGGCGTCAGAACGGCGGAGGCCCGATGTCGCCGGGCCCACCGTTGCCAGGGCCGTCGTCGGGCCGGTCGGGACCAGGGCCGCCGGCGCTGTCGGGATCGTCGGTGTGCCGCGGGCCGTCGGGACCTGCGTCCGTCGGCGCCGCCGGGGTGAGCGGGAGCTCTGCCGGCGCCGTGGTCGTGTGCCTGAACGGCGTGGTCCAGGTGGTCGAGCCGTCCGCGTGGCGCGTCAGCGTGTAGCCGCAGTGGGTCTTCAGCAGGTGGTGCCGTCGACACAGCGGAGCCAGGTTCTCGATGGTCGTCGGACCCCACGGGAAGCGGATGACGTGGTCCAGGTCGCAGCGGTCGGACGGCACACCGCAGCCGGGCACCACGCTGTGCGGATCCCGCGCTCTGACGAATCGTGCGACGGGGTCCGACGGACGGTACGCCTCGGCGGACACGTCGACGATGAGGCCGGTGGCCGGGTCCGTGAGGAGCCGCCGCCACGTCGCGTCCTCGCCCAGGGCGAAGCGGCGGGCTGTGGCCGCATCGATCGCGCCGTAGCCGGTCAGCGTGGCGGGATGGTCGTCGAGCCCGAGGATCGTCGACGCCGCGATGACGACCTGGACCGCGGGTCGCGCCCGACCCGGCCGCCCGAGTCGGACGACAGGGAGGCCGCCGGGCACACCGGACCGCACGCCCGCGCCCACGCCTGATGGTGGCGACGCCGACGAACAGCTGGGATCGGTGGGCCGGTCGTCAGGTGACGCCGAGTCCGTGGTGGTGGGGGGCGGCGCCGAGCTGGGCGGCGCCGTGGATCCGGTGCTGAGTGGCGATGGCGCGTGCGCCGGTGTGTCGGGAGAGGCGCCGACGTCCGGATCGCCACGGCTCTCGCCGCCCTCGACCGGTGCGCCGATCGCGCCGGTGGCGAGCGCGTGCTCGGCGAGCAGGGAGAGAGCATCGGCGCGGAGCTGATCGAGGGTGCGCGGGTCGCCCGACGTGCGCGCGCTCCACGCCGCCGCGTCGCACGCGGTCCACACGGTCTGCGCGTCGAGAGCAGGCAGGACGGCCACGAGGCGGGCCATACCGTCAGGGAGTGGTTCGGGACGGCGGAGATGCCTGCCCGCTGCCGCGTGCTCATGAGCGACCCGGGCGTCGGCACCCGACGCTGCGACGACCGCGGAGCGGAGCTTCTCCTTGAGGCGGTAGTGGGTCCACGAGGGGGCGTGCGGAAGCGTGGCGTCGACGACGGCGAGCACGACCTCGACCGGCAGTCCGGTCAGCACGTCGCAATAGACCTGCGCCTTCCCCGCGTCGATGAGTCCCGCTGCCAGGGCGTGCCCGACATCGGCGAGCGGACCCGTGAACTGCTGCCCGGCGCCCACGAGGTGGCGAGCCGCGCGCAGCGAGACCCCGAGCAGCGTCGCCAGCTCGTCCGGGGCGATGCAGGCGTCGGCACCATGCAGGGCGAGGAGCGCTGGGTTCATCTCGGCGCGGCCGGCCAGCTCCGCCGCGGCGTACCGCACCTGCGCGGCCGCCGCTGCCTCCACGCGGCGCCACTCCGCGATGACCGTGAGCAGGTCCTCGACGCCGAGCCGGGTCCAGTCCATCCCCGCGAGCCCCACCGCCGTCGACCCGGCAGTGACCGCTGCGCTCACGAGCTCGACGTCGCGTGCGCGGGCTACCGGCGTCGTGGCAGGTGTGGTGGTCGCGACGCCGACGGTGGCGGGACCCTGGGGAGGGCCGGCAGCCGAGGGCTCGGCCGCACAGCCCGGGCAGATGTCGGCGGTACCGGAGAGCAACGCCCCGGCCTCGATGACGACCGCGACGGCGAGAGCCCCCATCGCGACCGGTGAGTCCAGCCGGAGGAGGTCGATCCGAGCACGCAGCGGCGAGTCCGGGACGAGGGCCCCGTGGCGCCGTTCGAGTGGACCGAACATGTGATCGATTCTCCCAGAAGCCGCCGACACGCGCCATACGTGTGTTCGAACGGCAGGTCACGACTGCGTCGCGATCCGAGCCCGCGTCCGCGAAGCCAGGGCGTGCGGGACACGTCCCCCGGCCGCCGTGCCCCGCTGTGCACGTTGGGGCTACGCCACCCGCCGCCGCGCCCCGCTGTGCACGTGCACGTGGAGATGCTTGGAGTCCTGGTACCGCCCGAGATTCGTGAGGACGGCCGCGGCGCCGTGTGCCGCCTCCACCGACCGCGCGATGTCCTGCACGACGGCGAAGAGTCGCCGCGCGTCTGCCTCGTCACCGGGGCCGAGGCTCGTCAGCGAGGCGATGTGCCGCTTCGGCACGACGACGACGTGAACCTGCCAGAACGGGCGCGTGTGGTGGAACGCGAGGACCGCGTCGTCCTCGTGCACCACGTCGAGCTCGTCGCTGTGCGGGATAGCGACGTCGCAGTAGAAGTCGTTGCCCTCGTAGGGCTCGCTGACGGGCATCGTCGGAGGCTACCCGCCGGATGACCGCTGCTCCCGACCGCGGCTAGACTCACGGCACAGGCGTCGACCCGGCCATCACCGGCGAGCCTCCGGAAGAACGGGACGAGACCGCACGCAGCGCCGTCGGGCACGTCCTCACTAGAACCGGACGGATGGGCCCGTCACAGCCTGTGGCAAGAGCGGCCGGTGTCCCTCGCGGGGCGGCGGCAAGCGAGGTGGTACCGCGGTCCGCCGGCGAGCGCCGGCCGGGTCGTCCTCGTGACCGAAGTCGCGAGACCTGGAGACCGCCACCACCATGGCCGAGACCCCCGCCGCCGGTGCCCACCGCCACTACCCGCGCCACACGCCCACGAGCGGCGTCGCGGCCTCGCCGGACCTCCCGCAGCTCGAGCGTGACGTCCTCGCGTTCTGGGCCGACGACGACACGTTCCGTGCCTCGATCGCGCAGCGACCCGCCGGAGAGAACGGCAGCAACGAGTTCGTCTTCTACGACGGCCCGCCGTTCGCGAACGGACTCCCGCACTACGGTCACCTCCTCACCGGCTACGTCAAGGACGTCGTCCCGCGGT
The DNA here is from genome assembly GCF_000023105.1 of Beutenbergia cavernae DSM 12333. Classification (NCBI taxonomy): domain Bacteria; kingdom Bacillati; phylum Actinomycetota; class Actinomycetes; order Micrococcales; family Beutenbergiaceae; genus Beutenbergia; species Beutenbergia cavernae. Next base: position 2,857,598 of record NC_012669.1, on the reverse strand, counting down.
ACCGCACGATGCGTGGCAAGCACGTCGAACGCCGCTTCGGCTGGGACACGCACGGGCTCCCGGCCGAGCTCGAGGCCGAGCGGCTCCTCGGCATCACCGACAAGTCCCAGATCGAGGAGCTGGGCATCGAGGCCTTCAACAAGGAGTGCCGCGAGTCCGTGCTGCGCTACACGCGCGAGTGGGAGGAGTACGTCACCCGTCAGGCGAGGTGGGTCGACTTCGAGAACGACTACAAGACCCTCGACCCCACCTACATGGAGTCGGTGATCTGGGCGTTCAAGGAGCTCTACGACAAGGGCCTCGCGTACGAGGGCTACCGCGTCCTGCCGTACTGCTGGCGCGACCAGACGCCGCTGTCCAACCACGAGCTGCGCATGGACGACGACGTCTACCGCATGCGGCAGGACCCCGCCGTCACCGTGGGGCTCCGCCTCGAGAGCGGCGAGATCGCGCTCGTGTGGACGACGACGCCGTGGACGCTCCCGTCGAACCTCGCGATCGTCGTCGGCCGGGACATCGAGTACGTCGTCGTCACCTCCGACACCACCGGCACCACCGAGCGGTACGTCCTCGCGGCCGCCCGCCTGCCGGCGTACGCGCGGGAGCTGAAGAACGAGGGGGTCGACGACGTCGCCGAGCAGGTGGTGGAGCGTCTCACCGGTGCGGAGCTGCTCGGGCGGAGCTACACCCCGCCGTTCTCGTACTACCTGGGCCGCGAGAACGCGTTCCGCGTGGTCGACGCCGACTTCGTCACGACGGAGGACGGCACCGGGCTCGTGCACACGGCGGGCGCCTTCGGTGAGGACGACAAGGTCGTCACCGACCGCGAGGGGATCGAGTCGGTCATGCCCGTCGGCCCCGACGGCGCGTTCACCGAACCGGTCACGGAGTACGCCGGCCAGCTGGTGTTCGACGCGAACAGCCAGATCATCGCGGACCTCAAGGCCGCGACCCGGGGCGAGGCGGCGCATTCCGTGACGCCCGGCACCGTGCTCCTGCGCCACGAGACGTACGACCACTCCTACCCGCACTGCTGGCGGTGCAAGAACCCGCTCATCTACAAGGGCGTCGAGTCGTGGTTCATCCGCGTGAGCGCGTTCCGGGACCGGATGGTCGAGCTCAACCAGGAGATCACCTGGGTGCCCGAGCACCTCAAGGACGGGCAGTTCGGCAAGTGGCTCGAGGGCGCCCGCGACTGGTCGATCAGCCGCAAGCGCTACTGGGGCACGCCGATTCCCGTGTGGACGAGCGACGACCCGGAGCACCCCAGGATCGACGTGTACGGATCGATCGCCCAGCTCGAGGCCGACTTCGGCGTGCCGGTCGAGGATCTGCACCGCCCGTTCATCGACCGACTCACCCGCCCGAACCCCGACGATCCGACGGGGCGGAGCACCATGCGCCGCATCCCGGACGTCATGGACGTGTGGTTCGACTCCGGCTCGATGCCGTTCGCCCAGGTGCACTACCCGTTCGAGAACACGGAGTGGTTCGAGCACCACTTCCCGGGCGACTTCATCGTCGAGTACATCGGGCAGACGCGCGGCTGGTTCTACCTGCTGCACGTGCTCTCGACGGCGCTGTTCGACCGGCCGGCGTTCCGCACGTGCGTCTCGCACGGCATCATCCTCGGCGACGACGGCCGCAAGGCGAGCAAGTCGCTGCGCAACTTCCCCGACCCCATGCGGATGTTCGACGCGTACGGCTCCGACGCCGTGCGGTGGTCGCTGATGAGCTCGCCGGTGCTGCGCGGCGGCAACCTCGTGGTCGCGGAGGAGGCCATCCGCACCGAGGTGCGCGGTGTCCTGCTGCCGTTGTGGAACACCTGGTACTTCTTCAGCCTGTACGCCAACACCGTTGACGACGGCGCCGGGATCGATGTGCGGCCGCCGTCGCCGTCGGAGGTGGCGGGGCTGGCGGACATGGACCGCTACGTCCTGGCCCGGACCCGCTCCCTGGTGGAGCGGGTGACCGACGCGCTCGAGGTGTACGACATCGCCCGCGCGTGCACGGCGGTCCGCGACCACCTCGACGTCGTCACGAACTGGTACGTGCGCACGTCGCGGCAGCGGTTCTGGGACGAGGACGCCGGGGCGTACGGCACGCTCTACACGGTGCTCGAGGTGCTGACGCGCCTCATGGCGCCGCTCGCGCCGATGGTCGCGGAGGAGGTGTGGCGCGGGCTCACGGGTGGTCGGAGCGTGCACCTGACGGACTGGCCGGCGCTCGACGCCGACGCCGGGGTCGACCCGACGGCGGCAGCGCTCGTCGCGGACGACGACCTCGTCGCCGCGATGGACCGGGCGCGGGAGGTGGTCTCGACGGCGCACGCCCTGCGCAAGGCGAACAAGCTCCGCGTGCGGCAGCCGTTGCGCCGTCTCACGGTGGTGGTCGACGACGTCGCGGCGCTCGAGCCGTTCGCGGAGCTCATCGCCGGCGAGGTCAACCTGCGCGAGGTCGCGTGCGAGGACATCGCCTCGGACGCCGCGCAGCAGCACGGCGTGTTCACGAAGCTGACCGTCGACGCGCGCGCCGCGGGCCCGCGGCTCGGCCGCGACGTCCAGCGCGCGATCGCCGGCGCGCGGGCCGGCGACTGGGAGACGGTGCAGGAGGACGGGCGGGACGTCGTCGTCGCCGGCGGTGTCCGTCTCGAGGACGGGGAGTACACGACGTCGACCCAGGTCTCCGACGCGCTCGGCGACTCCGTCGCGGCCGGCGTGCTGCCCGGCGGGGGGTTCGTCGTGCTCGACCTCGAGCTCGACGACGACCTGCTCGGCGAGGGGTACGCACGCGACGTCGTCCGCGTCGTGCAGGACGAGCGCAAGGCGGCCGGCCTGCACGTCGCCGACCGGATCACGCTCCGCCTCGCGGTGCCCGCCGAATGGGCGCAGGCGGTGGCCGACCGATCGGACTTCATCGGCGCCGAGACGCTCGCCGTGGACGTCACCGTCGACGCGGTGGCGCCGGGAACCGTCGACGTCGTCGGAGTCGAGCTGGCACGCCTCGAGGGAGGCGCCCGATGACGCGCGAGGTCGGGCCCCCGAGCCCCGTGGACGGCCCGGCGAACGCCCGCGCGCAGGAGATCTACCACGAGATCCTGCGCCGCACCCCGGAGCACGACTTCGACCCCACGATCGAGCGGGTGCGCCGCGTCATCTCGCTGCTCGGTGACCCGCAGCAGAGCTTCCGCGCGATCCACCTCACCGGGACGAACGGGAAGACGTCGACGGCGCGCATGACCGAGCGGTTGCTGCGCGAGCTCGGGCTGCGCACCGGCCGCTTCACGTCGCCGCACCTGTCGACCGTCCGGGAGCGGATCGCGATCGACGGTGAGCCGATCTCCGCGGCGCGGTGGGTCGAGGTGTGGGACGACGTCGCGCCGTACATCGCGATGGTCGACGCCGAGCTGGAGGCGGCCGGGCAGTCCCGGCTCAGCTTCTTCGAGGTGCTCACGTCCATGGCGTACGCGGCGTTCGCCGACGCGCCGGTCGACGTCGCCGTCGTCGAGGTCGGCATGGGCGGCGAGTGGGACTCCACGAACGTCGTCGACGCCGAGGTGGCGGTGGTGACGCCGATCGCGATGGATCACGAGCGCTGGCTCGGGCACGACCTCGCCTCCATCGCGACGGTGAAGTCCGGCATCATCAAGGACGGCGCGACGTGCGTGAGCGCCGCGCAGGCACCCGAGGTGACCGACGTGCTCGCGGCGGCGGCGGCGCGGCACCGCGCGCGCCTCGTGGTCGAGGCCGCGTTCGGGGACGCGGCGGACGAGGATGCGCAGGCGACGCCGGGGGAGATCGCCGTGCTCGACCGCCGCGTCGCCGTCGGCGGTCAGCTCGTGACGCTGCAGGGGATCGGCGGCGTCTACGAGGACGTCTTCGTGCCGTTGCACGGGGCGCACCAGGCGCACAACGCGCTCCTGGCGCTCGCCGCCGTCGAGGCGTTCCTCGGCGGGGTGCCGCTCGCCGCGGACGTCGTCGAGACCGCGTTCGCGGACGTGACGTCTCCCGGGCGGATGGAGCTCGTGCGGACGTCGCCGGCGGTGATCGTCGACGCCGCGCACAACCCCGCGGGTGCCCACGCCGCCGTCGAGGCGATCGAGGAGGCGTTCGGATTCAGCAGGCTGGTCGGTGTCGTCGGCATCATGGCCGACAAGGACGCGGCGGGCATCCTCACGGAGCTCGAGCCGGTTCTCGCGGAGGTCGTCATCACCCGGTCGACATCGCTGCGGTCGATGGACGTCGAGGAGCTGGCGGAGATCGCCCGCGACATCTTCGGGGAGGACCGGGTCCGTGTGGCGGAACAGCTGCCGGACGCCGTCGCCCTCGCCGCCGAGCTCGCCGAGTCGGGTGACGAGATGCCGGGGATCGGTGTCGGCACGGGCGTCGTCGCGTTCGGATCCGTCATCCTGGCGGCGGAGGTGCGGACGCTGTTCGGCGCCGCGGCCCCCTGACCCGGCGTCGTCCGGGTCCTGGGGCTCCCGCGGGAGCGCTCAGGACCGCACGAACTCCACGACGCGCCCCACGACGGCGTCGTCAGCCAGGATCCGCTGGTGGCCCAAGCCCTCGGTCGCCTCCAGCTGGGCGGAGGGCCAGCCGGCGGCGAGCCGCGCGGTGCTCTCGAACGCGAGGCGCCGGTCGCCCCTGTCGTGCACCAGGAGCGTCGTGGGCAGGCGCGACGTAGCCGCCGCGATCGAGATGTCCGTCAACGGCCTGCCCGCCCGCCGCTCCAGCCGGGGGTCGAGACGACGCCGCGTGCGTGGCCCGAAGCCGAGGGCCCGCTGGAACTCGGCCACCTCGTTCATCGGGTCGACGGCCGGCGCGACGAGCACGAGGCGCCGGGCGGGCAGCCCGTCGGAGACGGCCAGGGTGGTCGTCGCCGTGCCGAGGGAGTGAGCGACGACGGCGTCGGGCGCGCCGTGCTCACGGGCGACGTCCGTGAACGCGGCCGCCATCTCGACCGCCGTGCTGCGGCGGGGTCCGAACGCCCCCGGGGCGGACTCGCCGTGGCTCGGGGCGTCGAACGCGACCACGCGGAAGCCCGCGGCCACGAGCGGGTCGACGAACGCGCCGAGCTGCCCGCGCCAGCCGCCCCACCCGTGCACGAGGTACACGGGCGCGCCGTCGGCCCTTCCCCACGTCTCGACCACGACGTCGCCCTCGGCGCGGCTCAGCCGGGAGATCGCCCCGAGGTGCGGTCGGGTGTCCATCCGGCTGGCGGACCCCACCGGGATCGTGCACCAGAGCTCCAGCGCCCAGCGTGCGGCCGGCCCGGGGGCGACGACGTCGAGCGTGCGGAACGCGGCACGCAGGCGCCAGGGGACCTTCGTGGCACGAACGGTCGTGCTTTTCCGCGACGAGGCAGCGGCGGTGGTCGACATGAGATTCCTCTCGGGAGGGGGCGGTCAGGGACGAGCGGCGGCGAGCAGGTTCTCGAACGCGCGCCGCGCCCGGAGCTCCGCGTCCGGATCCCGCAGGAGCCGGTGCGCGTGATAGAACGCGAGCATGATGCCGTCGAGGTCGGTCGCGAACTGGTCCGGGTCGGCGTCCTCGGCCACGTCGCCCTCGGCGACGCACGTGCGGAAGACCTGCGCGATCGTGTCGAGCAGGTCGCGGTGGTCGGCGGTCAGCGCGTCGCGCACCGGGCCCTCCTGCTCGTCCAGCTCCGTGCTCGCCTTCACGAACAGCGAGCATCCCGGCTCGCGGGACAGGCCGGCGGCGAGCCAGCGGTCGACCAGCTCGCGCAGCCTCGCCTCTCCCCGCGGCGTGGCGAGCGCGGGGCGCACCACGCGGTCCACGAACCTGCGCCGAGCGGCGTCGAGAACGGCGAGCTGGAGGGCCTCTTTCGACCGGAAGTGCGCGTACAGCCCGCTCTTGGACATGTCAGCCGTGCGGGCCAGCTCGCCGATCGTCAGCCCACCGAGCCCGACGCGGTACGCGGTGGCCACGGCGACGTCGAGGATCGCCCCGCGCGTCGCCTCGCCCTTGGACATGCGCGAGACGGTAGCACGAACGTGCTTTTCGGTGCGAGACCGACTCAGCATCTCGCGTCGCGGCGCGCGGAGGTGCACTGTTGTCCATGCCGGCCGGCCGGCACCCACGCCCGACTGAAGGAGCGCCTCGTGAAGAAGCTCATCAACGATCCTGCGGCGGTGGTCGCGGAGTCCGTGGAGGGGTTCGTGCTGGCCCACGCGGACATCGTCACGCGGCACGCCGACCCGTTGTTCGTGGCGCGGGCCGGGGGAGCCGTGCGCGGCAAGGTCGGGCTGGTCTCCGGCGGCGGCAGCGGCCACGAGCCGCTGCACGCCGGGTTCGTCGGCGTCGGCATGCTCGACGCCGCGGTGCCCGGCGCCGTCTTCACGTCACCGACGCCCGACCCGATCCTCGCGGCCACCCAGGCCGTCGACGGGGGCGTCGGCGTGCTGCACATCGTCAAGAACTACACGGGCGACGTCCTCAACTTCGAGACCGCCGCCGAGCTCGCCGACGCCGAGGGGGTGACGGTCCGGGCGGTCGTCACCAACGACGACGTCGCCGTCGAGGACTCCCTGTACACCGCCGGACGGCGAGGCGTGGCCGGCACGGTCCTCGTCGAGAAGATCGCCGGCGCCGCGGCCGAGAGGGGCGACGACCTCGACGCCGTCGCCGAGCTCGCGGAGCGGGTGAACCGGGGCGTCCGGTCCATGGGTGTGGCCCTGTCCGCCTGCACGGTGCCGCACGCCGGCGTCCCCTCGTTCGACCTCACCGAGGACGAGATCGAGATCGGCATCGGCATCCACGGCGAGCCGGGTCGGCGGCGCATCCCGATGGCTCGCGCCGACGAGATCACCGATCTCCTCCTGGACGCCGTCGTCGAGGACCTGGGCATCGGTTCCGGCGAACGCGCCCTGCTCTTCGTCAACGGGATGGGTGGGACGCCGGCGTCGGAGCTCGCGATCGTGTACCGGCACGCTCGCCTGCAGCTCGAGGCGCGGGGCGTCGTCGTCGACGCTCCCTGCTCGGCAACTACGTGACGTCCCTCGAGATGCAGGGCGCGTCCGTCTCCGTGCTCCGGCTGGACGACGAGCTCACCGCGCTGTGGGACGCGCCGGTGCGCACCGCGGCGCTGCGGTGGGGCCTGTGAGCGCGGCGGCCCCGGGCGAGGCGCCCGAGGGGCTCGGCGTCGAGTGGGCGCTCCTCTGGATCCGCCTCGCCGGCGCCGACATCGCGGAGAACCGGAGCCGGCTCAGCGAGCTCGACCGGGCGATCGGGGACGGCGACCACGGCGAGAACATGGCGCGCGGGTTCGCGGCGGTGCTCGCGAAGCTCGACGCGGAACCCGCACCGGAGACGGTCGGCGACGTGCTCAAGGTCGTCGCGACCACGCTGATGTCGACGGTCGGCGGTGCGGCGGGGCCGCTCTACGGCACGGCGTTCCTGCGGGCCGCGAAGGTGGCGGCCACGCCGGTGGACGCCGTGGGTGTGCACACGCTCGTCGACGCCGCGCTCGAGGGCATCGTCGCGCGCGGCCGCGCGCAGGTGGGCGACAAGACGATGGTCGACGCCTGGACGCCGGCGGCCCGTGCCGCGCAGGAGGCGGCCGACGACGGCGCCGCGCCGGCCGGCGTGTGGGCGGCCGCGGCGAGCGCCGCGCAGGAGGGCGCCGTCGCGACCGAGCCGCTCGTCGCGCTCAAGGGCCGGGCGAGCTACCTCGGGGAACGCTCGGCGGGCCACCGCGACCCGGGTGCGGAGTCCACGGCCCTGCTCCTGGCGGCGGCCGCGCGCGCCGCGCAGGAGGCGGCGTGAGCACGGGTCTGGTCCTCGTCTCGCACTCGGCGATGCTGGCCGCCGGGGTCGCCGAGCTCGCCGCGCAGATGGCCCCCGACGTCGTCATCCGGCCGGCGGGCGGCACGGACGACGCCCGCCTCGGCACCAGCTTCGCCGTCGTGGAGCGGGCCGTGGCGGCCGTCCTCGACGCCGGGTGCGACGGCGTCGTCGTCCTGGCCGACATCGGGTCGGCGCGGATGACGGCGGAGTCGGTGCTCGAGTCGCTGGAGGACGCCCGCGTGCGGCTTGCCCCGGGTGCGTTCGTCGAGGGAGCTGTCGCAGCCGCCGTGGCCGCTCAGACCGGAGGCGGACCGGCCGACGTCGGGGCCGCCGTCCGGGCCGCGACGCGGCAGCTCGGACTCGAGATGGAGGAGGCGGCAGCGGACGCGAACGAGGGGACACCCCCGGCGGCGGTGGCCGCACCGGCCGAGGCGCGCAACGGCGTCGTCCAACGCCGCACCACGCTGCGCAACCCCCTCGGCCTGCACGCGCGCCCGGCCGCGCACCTCGCCCGGCTCGCCGGGTCCTTCGACGCGACCGTGCGCGTGAACGGGGTCGACGCCGCGAGCCTGCTGGCGCTCATGGGCCTGGGACTGACGGGTGGTGCCGAGATCGTGGTCGAGGCGGACGGTCCCCAGGCCGAGGACGCGGTGGAGGCCGTCGCGGGGGAGATCGACACCGGCTTCGGCGAGGTGTGACCCCGACGCGTGTGAGGGAACTCACGCGCGGTTGCAGTGACTGCAAAGTTGCAGCGACTGTAATCTTGTCGCCGTGATGGAGACGACCGAGGAGCCAGGGCTGCGCGCGCGCCAGAAGCGCGAGCGCCGCCGTCAGCTCGTCGACGCTGCCCGGCGACTCGTGCGGGAACGCGGGCTCGACCAGGTCACGGTGGACGACATCTGCGCCGAGGTCGGGATCTCTCCCCGCACGTTCTTCAACTACTTCGAGGTCAAGGAGGACGCCGTCCTCGACGCGGACGCGTGGGACGTCACGAACCCTGCCGTGCAGGAGTTCGCCCGCGGCGGCCCCACGGGGGTCCTGTGGGACGACGCCGTCGCCCTCGTCCGCGGCGTGTTCAGCGACCCGGACATCCAGAGCGTCACGTCCGTGCTCGAGCTCGCGCACTCCGACCCCCGGCTCCTGGCGCGCCACCTGTACTGGATGGATCGCGGCCACACCCAGTTCGAGGAGCTCGCCGCGCGCCGGGCAGGCCGCGACGCGCCGGACGACACCGACCGGGCGATCACCGTCCTCGTCATCGCCCTCATCCACCTGACGTTCCGCTCCTGGAAGGACGCCGACTTCGCCGGCGATCCTGCGACCTACGTGACCGACGTCGCCGCGGCGATCCGCGCCGTCGCCGTCTGAGCTCCCGCCCCACATCCCGCCCGCGACAGACCCGTCCGAGGAGACCCATGTCCCACACCGCTCCCGCGCCCACGGGGAAACCACTGATCGTGCTCAACCAGCGCACGATCTGGGTGATCTTCGGCGCCCTCATGGCGAGCATGTTCCTGTCCTCGCTCGACCAGTCGATCGTCGGCACGGCGATGCCGACGATCGTGGGCGAGCTGCACGGCGTCGAGCACCAGGGCTGGGTCGTGACCGCCTACATCCTGGCCGTCGCCATCGTCATGCCGCTGTACGGCAAGTTCGGTGACATGTGGGGCCGGCGGTGGCCGTTCCTCGTCGCGATCACGCTGTTCACCGTCGCCTCGGCGGGCGCCGGCTTCGCGAACTCCTTCCCGGAGCTCGTGGCGTGGCGCGGCATCCAGGGCCTCGGCGGCGGCGGACTCATGATCCTGTCGCAGGCGATCATCGCCGACATCGTGCCCGCCAAGGACCGCGGCAAGTACATGGGTCCGATGGGTGCGCTGTTCGGGATCGCAGCCGTGGTCGGACCGCTGCTGGGCGGCTGGTTCACCGAAGGGCCCGGCTGGCGCTGGGCGTTCTGGATCAACGTCCCGATCGGGATCGCCGCGTTCGCCGTCGCCTGGGTCGCGCTCAAGCTGCCGTCGCACCGGGCAGGCAAGAAGATCGACGTCGCCGGCATCTTCTTCATGGTCGTGGCGACGTCCGGGATCGTCCTCGTGACCAGCTGGGAGTCCCTGACGTCGCAGCGCGGCTACGACTGGAGCGACCCGTGGCTCATCGGGCTCGTCGCTGCGGTGATCGTCTCGATCGCCGGCTTCATCATCGCGGAGAACCGGGCAGAGGAGCCGCTCCTGCCGCTGAAGCTGTTCAAGAACCGCACGTTCACGATCGCCACGCTCATCGGCCTCGTGCTCGGCATGGGCATGTTCTCGGCGCTGGCGTTCCTCCCGACGTTCCTGCAGATGTCCACCGGCGCCGGTGTCACCGAGTCCGGATGGCTCATGCTGCCGATGATGGCGGGCGTCATGCTCACGGCCATCGGCTCCGGTATCGCGATCACGAAGACCGGGAAGTACAAGATGTTCCCGGTCGTCGGACTCGCGATCACCGTCGCGGGCATGGTCTGGCTGACCCGGATCACCGGCGACATGTCGATGCTCCTGTTCGGCGCCATGATCTTCGTGCTCGGCGCCGGCATGGGTCTCGTGATGCAGACGATCGTGCTCGCCGTGCAGAACTCCGTCGACCCGCACGAGATCGGCACAGCGACCAGCGCGAACAACTTCTTCCGCGAGATCGGGGCGGCGGTCGGCGTCGCGCTGTTCAGCACGATCTTCACGTCGCGGCTGACGGACAACCTCGGGGAGGTCTTCGCCGACCTCCCGCCCGGGACCGTGCCCGAGGGCGCCGACGGTGCGTCGCTGACCCCGGACGTCGTGAAGGCCCTGCCGGAGCCGATCCACACCGGCGTCGTCGACGCGTTCACCGACGCTCTCGCACCCTCGTTCTGGTACCTCATCCCGCTCGTCGTGCTCGGCTTCGTGCTGGCGCTGTTCCTGCGGGAGATCAAGCTCTCCGACACCGCGGGGATGGTGGCCCGCGGCGAGGCGGTCGTGGAGGGCGACGAGCTCGACGTCGTGGCCGGCGACGCGGGGCGGTCCGGTGAGCCGGGAGACGGCGACCCGCTCGCGGAACGCGAGCCCGCGCGTCAGTAGGCTGGCCGGGTGAGTGACGAGCCCGCCGAGACGCCGTCGGCAGCCCCGCCCGGGCCGCCGGCGGCGCCTCGCCGCCAGCGCCCCGCGCGCATCCTGTTCTGCTCGACCGTCCTGACCCTCGAGGCGCTCGTCGTCGGGTTCGCCGCGATCGCCGCGTACGGGCTGCGCCTGGCCGACGGAGCGACGATCACCGCGATCACCGTGACCGCGGTCGCCGGCTGCCTCATCGCGACAGCCACGCTGCGGTCCGGCTTCGGATACTGGTTGGGCAGCGCGGTGCAGGTCGGGCTCATCGTCTCCGGCATCTGGCTGGGCGTCATGTACGCGATCGGCGGGGTCTTCGCGCTCATCTGGATCCTCAGCCTCCGGCTGGGCGGCCGGATCGACCGGGAGCGTGCCGAGCGGGCAGCCGCCGCCCGGTAGGCTCGCCCGACGTGACTACCCAGCGCACCCTCGTCCTCATCAAGCCCGACGGCGTCGCGCGTTCGCTCGTCGGCGAGATCCTCGGCCGCATCGAGGCGAAGGGCTACGAGCTCAGCCGACTCGAGCTGCGCACCGCCGACGGCGCGCTGCTCGAGCAGCACTACGCGGAGCACGTCGGCAAGCCGTTCTACGCACCCCTCGTGGAGTTCATGGGCTCCGGGCCGCTCGTGGCCGCCGTGGTCTCCGGGCACCGTGTGATCGAGGGACTGCGCGCGCTGTGCGGCGCCACGGACCCGACGACGGCGGCGCCCGGCTCCATCCGCGGCGACCTCGCCCGCGACTGGGGCCTGAACGTCCAGCAGAACCTCATCCACGCGTCCGACGCCCCGGAGTCCGCCGAGCGCGAGATCGCCCTCTGGTTCCCCGGGCTCTGACCCGTTCGCGGGGGTCCCGGCACCCCGCGAGAGGTTTCAGCCCGCGCGAGCGTGCCCTCCGATAGCCTCGACCGGACCTGGGCGTCGACGCCGGCGCCTGTTCGACGCGCGAGGGGGCAGGCGATGACGCAGCAGTGGCAGGACCCGAGCGCGCCGGCCGCGGCGGCGGCGGCCCCCCGCTGGGTCGAGCCCACGCGGGCGACACCGCTGCAGGTGTTCGACTACTCCGGCCGCTACGGTGCCTCGCTCGTCGCCGTGCTCCTCGGCGCCTACCTGGTGATGAACACGAACATGTCCGCGTTCGTGAACCTCGCCACGCGGGGCGACGCGCTGCTCGCGCTCGCGCTCGGCCTGCAGGCAGCGTTCGGCCTCGCGGTCCTCGTCGCGGGCTTGGCGATCGCCCCGGCGCCCGCCGCTCACCGGCTCCTCGCGGTGGCGGCCGCCGTCGTGGTCATCGTCGTCGCGGGTGTGGTCATCCACCTGTGGCTCATGGGATCGGTGCGCGTCGCCGGCGCCTGGACCGCCGCCGTCCTGAGCCTGCCCGGCGCGACGCTGTTCGCCGCGAGCCTCGGCTGGTTGATCGTGCGGCGACGTCCGCCGCTCACCGCGCTGCTGCTCCTGCTCGCGCTGGTCCCGGGTCTCCTGAACCATGCGCTGCGGCTCGCCGGCGTCTCCGGCGGTGCGGTGAACATCCTGCTGATGCCGCTCGTGGTCGCCGTCGTCGGCGTCGGGATCGCGTGGGCGGCGCGGGCGATCGCCGCCGGGACCACGCGCGCGCCGATCTACCCGGCTCCACCGACGTCGTACGCCACGCCGCCGGGACCCTGACGCCGTCGGCGCGCCCTGCCGTCAGCGCTCCGCGGTCAGGGCGAGGTCCAGGAGGGCCTCGGTCGCCGCGAGGACGCGCTCGACGCCGTCGGTCCGCGTGAGGACCGTCAGGCTGACGTCGTGGCCGGGCACGCGTCGAACGGTGCCCGTCACGCCCGGGACGTTCCCGCCCGCGGTGTGGACCAGCTCGCCGCCGCGGTCCCGGACCGAGAAGCCCCACGCCGCCGGGAGGGCAGTCCCGTCGTCGAGACGTCCGGTCTGCTCGACGATCCGGGCGATCCCCAGGTCGTCGCGCAGGAGCGCGACGTTCCAGCGCGCCAGGTCGCCCGCCGTCGTCCACAGGCCCCCGTCGCCCAGGGAGAGCCACGACGTGGCCCCGGGCTCGGACGACGGGCTGTCCGACGGCGCGAGACCGGGCGGCTCCTTCCGCGGACCGGCCCAGAACCGGGAGCTCGCCATGCCCGTCGGCTCGAGGAGCCGGCGCGCGGCGAACGTGGTGAACGGCTCGCCGCTCGCCCGTTCGACCACCTCGGCGAGGCACACGTAGCCCGCGTTGTTGTAGGCGTGCTCGGCTCCCGGTTCACGCTCCAGGTCCCGCACGCCGGCGAGCGCCGCCAGGACACCGGGCGTCGTCCATCGGGTGCGCAGCTCCGGGACGCGTGCGACGAGCTCGGCGTCGCCGGGAAGTGCTGCGGTGTGGTGGAGGAGGTGGTCCAGGCGCACCGAGTCCGCCCACCCGGGCAGCGTCGGGATCCACCGGGCGAGGCGGTCGCGGGTGTCGAGGACGCCGTCGCGCACGAGCAGCGCCACGCCGGCGGCCGTCACCTGCTTCGCCAGCGACGCGGCGTAGGTCACCGTGTCCGCGGTGAAGGCGCTGCCGGCGCTGGTGCGTCCCTGCGCGTGCACGCCCAGACGCCCGCGGCGCGTCACGGCGACCGCGACGGCGTCGTCGGGCGCGTACCCGGCGTCGCGCAGTGCAGCGCGCACGCCCGCGCCGTCCCAGGTCACGGGCTGAGCGCGAGGATCCGGCGGTCGGCGTCGGCCAGGTGGAACGGGCCACGGCCCCACGATGCGGGCACGCTCACCGCGTCGCCGTGCAGGATCGTGCGGCGACCGTCGACGTCGACGAGAGCGGCGCCGTCGGCGCCCAACGCGAGGAGCTCGCCGTCGGCGCCGCGCGAGCCGTCAGGCCGCAGCAGCAGCGGGGTGCGCAGCGGGTCCACGACCGGCCCCGCCTCGGTCACGCGGGCGCCGACGCCGATCGCCGTCCGGCCGTTGGCCACCCCCGCGAGGATCGCCTCCGGTGACGCGTCCTCCGCGAGCACCCACGTGGTCGGGATCCCGACGGTCCAGGCGCCGGGGGAGTGGAAGTCGCTCCCGCCGATCGGCGTCACGCCCTGACCGGCCAGCTCGCCCCAGCGCGCCCAGAACGCCCACGGGAACGACGCCGCGAGGTCCCGGTACCAGGAGATGTGCCACAGCTCCAGCGCGACGGGCAGCCGTTCGAGCGGATGGAGCCAGGCGCAGTCGCCGTCCACGGGATGGTTGATCGACAGCACACCGCCGCGTGCGGCGACGTCGTCCACCCAGTCCTGGCCGGGCCGCCGGAAGTCGATCCAGCCGATGTCGCCGAACGCGTTCGCGTGGCCGCGCGCCGTCGTCACCTCCTGCCCGGGCACGAGCGAGATGCCGTGCCGCGCGCCGACGCCGGGAAGGTGCGCATGGTGGCTCACGGTGTTGTGGTCGGTGACGGCGAGGAAGTCGAGCCCGGACGCGACGCCGCGGGCGGCGAGCTGGTCGATGCTCTCCGAGCCGTCGGAGTGCAGCGTGTGCGCGTGGAAGTCGCCGGCGAACCACGTGAGCCCCGCGGGCGCCGGGAGCCCGCGCGACGAGCCGCGGGGGGTGTCCGCCACGGGTGCGAGCACCGTCTCCTCCACCGGCCCCGAGGCAGGCACGTCGATCTCGACGACGACGTCGAGCCCGTCCGCGGGGATCTTGTGCAGGCCGAGCACCACCGCCCACTCGCCCGCCTCCGGCCGCCCCGGCACGTAGCCGGGCGTCGCGGCGTCGGGCGTGATCGCGAACCGGGCGCGCGCGCCGCCGGACCAGCCGCGCCACCCGTCGGCGCCCTCGCAGCCGAGGTCGACGACGCCCGCGCTCGTGTCGTAGGCGAGGCGCACCTCGAGCGAGTCGGCTCCTGCCGGCACCTCGAACGGCACCGGCAGGTACCGCTGAGCCGCCTGGTCGGCGGGCGTGAGGTGGAGCCGGTGGACGCGGGTCACGCGGGGACCGCGTCGAGCGAACCGGCGGCGCTCGCGTCCAGGCGCGACCCGCTGTCGGCGTCGAACAGCAACGTCCGTCGCGCGGTCGGCACGATCCAGCCGGTGCCGCCGGGTGCCGGTTCGTCGTCCTCCCCGACCACGAGCTGCAGCCGGTGCTCGCCGACATGGACGGTGACGAGCACGGACGCACCGAGGTTCTCGACGACGCTCACCTCGGCGGCGAGGCCGTCGGGCACCTGAGCCGGGCTCCACGTGAGGTACTCGGGCCGGGCGCCCCACACCACGTCCGCGCCGTCGGCGGCGACGCCCGCGGCGCTCGCGGGCAGGGGCGCGCTCTGGTCGCCGATCGCGATGCGCCCGCCGGCGACCCGCGTGGTGACGAGGTTCATCGGCGTGGACCCGATGAATCCCGCGACGAACGTCGTCGCCGGGCGCGCGAACACGTCACGCGGGGTCCCGACCTGCTCGAGCCGCCCGGCGCGCATGATGGCGATGCGGTCGGCGAGCGCGAGCGCCTCCGCCTGGTCGTGCGTCACGAAGACCGTCGTCACCCCGAGGTCGCGCTGCAGCTCCTTGAGGAACGTGCGCGCCTCGAGCCGCAGCCGGGCGTCCAGGTTCGACAGCGGTTCGTCGAGCAGGAGGACGTCAGGGCGGGTCGCGACCGCCCGGGCGAGAGCCACGCGCTGCTGCTGGCCGCCGGAGAGCTGGGCGGGACGGCGCTCCATGAGCCCGGTGAGGGAGAGGCCGTCGCCCACCTCGGTCGCCACGCCACGCCGTCGGGCCCGCGGCTCGCGCCGGATCTTGAGCGGGTACGCGATGTTGTCGGCGACGTCCATGTGCGGGAACAGGGCGTAGTCCTGGAACACCATCGCCACGCCGCGCTGGCCCGGCTCGGTGGTCGTGACGTCCCGGTCGCCGATGAGCAGCTGACCCTCGGTGACGGTCTCGAGGCCCGCGATCGAGCGCAGCAGCGTCGTCTTGCCGCAGCCGGACGGTCCGAGGAGCGCGAAGAACTCGCCGTCGTCGATCGTCACGTCGACGCCGTCGACGCCCCGGACACCGCCCGGGTACTCCTTGACCAGCGCGTGGGTGGTGATCGCGGCCATCAGTTCTTGATCCCTCCGTGGAAGCGGAAGCCGTACCGGCGGTTGACGAGGAAGTACATGGCGATGATCGGGATCGAGAACACGAGCGAGAACGCGGACAGCAGGCGCAGGTCCGCCTGCCCGGACTCCGTGTAGAACGTGTACATCAGCACCGCCGCGGGCTGCTTCGCCGTCGTGCGCAGCAGCAGGTACGGGACGAGGAAGTTCCCCCACACCTGCACGAGCGTCCACACGGCCACGAACGCGAGCCCGGGCCGGGCAATCGGCACGACGACGTCGCGCAGGATCTGCCACGGCTTGGCGCCGTACAGGCGGGCCGACTCCTCGTACGACTTCGGGATCGAGTCCATGAAGTCCTTGAGGATGAAGATCACTGTGGGCAGCGTCCCGCCGGACACCACGAGCACCACCGCGAGGTGGGTGTCGATGAGACCGAGCGAGTTGACCAGCTGGAACGTCGGCACCATGGCCGCCGTCCCGGTGACGATCGACGAGAGCAGCAGCAGTGCGTACAGCAGGCCGTCGCGGCCGGGGATGCGCACGCGGGAGAGGGCGTAGGCGGCCAGGGCGCCCAGCACGATGACGACGACGCACGTCCCGATCCCGATGATCGCCGAGTTCGCGAACGACCCGAGCGCGTACCGGTTCTCGGCGATGGCCGAGAAGTTCGACAGGGTCCAGTCGGGCCACTGCACGGCAAGGCTGGGAGTCGAGTCGAACGGCGCCGTCACGAGCCACGCGAGCGGCAGGCCGAACAGCACGACCACGAGCGCGAGGCCGATGACGGCGAGCACGCGGGAGACGTAGTGGCGCACCCGCGACGTCGTCACGACGCGCGTGACGAACGGCGGCTCGGGGCGGGTCGGTGCGCCGGCGGCGGCGGTCATGGTGCCTTCTCCGTCGGACCGGCCTCGGCGGCGCTCGCCTCGGCGGCGCTCGCCTCGGCGGGCCGCGCGCCGCGGGCCCGGCCGACGCGCAGGTAGCCCAGCGCGACCACGAGGTTGATGAGCAGCATGATGAGCGAGATCGCCGCCCCGACGCCGAGCTGACCGCCGGGGATCGCCGTGTTGTAGATGTACACCGCGATGATCTCCGACTCGCCGTTCGGTCCGCCCGCCGTCACGAGGTACGGCGTGAACGTGTTGAACGTCCACAGCGTGATGAGCAGTGTGTTCGTGAGGATGTGGCCGCGGATGTTGGGGATGACGACGTCGCGCAGCTGCTGCCAGCCCGTGGCACCCGCCATCCGTGCGCTCTCCAGCTGCGACGGCGGTACGGCGGCGAGCGCGGAGGAGAACAGCAGCATCGAGAACGCCGTCCCGACCCAGATGTTGAACACGATGATGCTGGCCATCGGGTACTCGATCAGCCACGCCATGCCCGTGGTGCCGAGGATCTCGTTGAGCGTGCCCTCCCGCCGGTCCAGCAGAGCGATCCACAGGAACGACGCGACGGACGCCGGCACGACCCACGCCGCCAGGACGAGCGTCTCGATGAGCGTCTTCGCCCACCCCGTGATCCGGCGCAACGCCCACGCGACGGCGAACCCGAGGAGCGACTGCCCGATGATCCCGGAGACCAGGACGAACACGAGCGTGAGGCGCAGCGAGCGCCAGAACGTCGGGTCCCCGAGGATGCGTGCGTAGTTGTCGAGCCCCACGAACTCCGGGTCGACGGCGGCGAACCCCGTGAGCCGGTAGTCGGTCATCCCCAGGTAGATCGTCCAGATCGCCGGGAAGACGAGGAACAGCCCGATGAGCGCGAGCGCCGGGGCGACGAACACACCGGCGCCCGTCCTGCCCAGCCCCGCGACGTCCTCGGCGCTGCGCCGACGGCGTTGCCCGCGACGGGGTGGTGTGCTCCCCGTCGCGGGCGCAGCAGCGCTACTCACTCGCCGCGTTCCTTCTCCGGCGGTGGCGTGCGGAGGTTTCCGTGGGGAGCTCGCTACTCACTCGCCACGTTCTCCTCGCCCACGATCCCGATCAGTGCCTCCTCGTACGCCGCCGCCGCGTCCTCCGGCGACGTGCCCGAGACGACGGCCGCCGTCGCCTCCTGGAGCGCGACCGAGACCTGCGGGTACGCCGCGAGGCCCGGTCGGTAGCTGTTGATCGGCAGGACGTTCTCGCTGACGAACGTCAGCATCGGGTCGCTGGCCAGGACCTCGGCGTTGACGTCGTCCCGCGGCGTGATCGAGACGGTGCCCTCGACCCGCGCCTGGAACGCCTCGGCCGAGTTCATGAAGGCGAGCAGCTCCCACGACAGCTCCGCGTTCTCGGAGTTGGGGTTGAGCACACGGCCCGTCCCGCCGCCCATCGAGACGAAGTCGCGGCCCTCCACGCCCGCGCCGGGCTCCTGTGCGGGGATGAGCGTGTAGCCGACGACGTCGTCGCGGTTCTCCATCGGTGCGGTGCCGACACCCTCCTCGGGGTTGATCACCGACCGCCAGAAGTAGTCGCCCTCGAGCAGGATGCCGATCTCGCCGGCCGCGAACTGGGCGAACGAGTTGTCCCGGCCGGCCGCCTCCTGCTGCAGGATCGGGTCGCCGAGACCTTCGTCGACGTAGATCGTGCGGTAGGCGGTGAGCACGTCGCGCAGGCCCTGCGTGTCGCCGTTCCACATGCCGTCCGAGTACACCTCGGTCCCGGTGCCGGCGAGCAGCGGCAGCAGGCCCTGCATCGTGGTCGCCTCACCCATCGCCGTCCCGGCGTTGAGCTGGATCGGGACCACGCCGTCGATCTCCGCGAGGGACCGGGCGGCGTCGAGAACCTCGTCCCAGCTCGTCGGGCTCCAGTCCTCGGGCAGCCCCGCCTCGGCGAAGAGGTCCTTGTTGTAGTAGAGGACGCGGCCGTCCGCGCCCTGCGGGACGCCGTACCGGTCGCCCTCGAACGACATCGCGTTCTGGACGGACTCGGACATCTGGTCCCAGCCCTCCCACTCGTCGACGGCCGAGCCGCCGACGTCGGACAGGGGCTGGATGTAGCCGGCCTCCGCGAACTCGCCGACCCAGATCCCGTCGATCCCGATGATGTCGGCGCCTTCGCCGGACTGCAGGTCGAGGGCGATCTTGGTCTTGTAGTCCTCGTCGTCGACGCCCTCCTCGAGGAACTCGACGGTGACGTCCCGGCCCTCGGCCTCCATCGCCGCCTCGAACTCGGGGATCACCCAGTCGCGGATCCAGTCCGCCTCGGCGGCGTTCTTCCCGCCGGAGATGGCGTTCGCGGTGATCGTGAGGGTGACCGGCCCGTCGGAGCCCTCCCCTGACGTCTCCTCGCCGCCACCCCCGCCACCACCGCTGCAGGCGGCGGCGAGACTCACCGCGGCGAGCGACGCGAACGCGACGGCGACCCGTCGTCGTGCTCCGATCATGGCTCCTCCTCGAACGACTTTGTTACGACAAAGGGAGACTAGTGCATGGGCCCGCCTCCGTGGGGGCTGCTCTCCGAGCGCCCGGTGAACGGCGCATGGCCCCCGGATGACGGCGATCCGGGCTGTGCGGGGCCCGCTTCCGGGCCCCGGGCCGCACCTGCCCCTAGGCTGCCGATGTGCACCTGAGGACGTTGACGCTGCGAGGATTCAAGTCCTTCGCGTCGGCGACCACGCTCCACCTGGAGCCGGGCATCACGTGCGTGGTCGGCCCGAACGGCTCCGGCAAGTCGAACGTGGTCGACGCCCTGGCGTGGGTGATGGGGGAGCAGGGCGCCAAGACGCTGCGCGGCGGCGCGATGTCCGACGTCATCTTCGCGGGCACCGCGTCCCGGCCGCCGCTCGGCCGCGCCGAGGTCTCGCTGACGATCGACAACGCCGACGGCGCGCTCCCGATCGACTACGCCGAGGTCACGATCTCCCGGACGCTCTTCTCCGGTGGCGGCTCCGAGTACGCCATCAACGGCACGGCGTGCCGCCTGCTCGACATCCAGGACCTGCTCTCGGACTCCGGCCTCGGCCGCGAGATGCACGTGATCGTCGGGCAGGGCCAGCTCGACGCCGTCCTGCGCGCCACGCCAGAGGAACGCCGCGGCTTCATCGAGGAGGCCGCGGGGATCCTCAAGCACCGCAAGCGCAAGGACAAGGCGCTGCGCAAGCTCGAGGCGATGGCGGCGAACCTCGCCCGGCTCACCGACCTGACGGCCGAGATCCGGCGGCAGCTCGGCCCGCTCGCGAAGCAGGCCGACGTCGCCCGGCGCGCCCGCGTGGTCCAGGCGGACCTGCGGGACTCCCGTGCGCGCCTGCTGGCGGACGACCTCGTGCAGCTCACCGCGACGCTCGAGCAGGAGATCGCCGACGAGACGGCGCTGCGCACGGCACGCGACGAGGTCGAGGCGGCGCAGGCCGACGCGCGCGGCCGGCTCGCCACGCACGAGTCGCGGGCCGCGGCTGCCGCACCCGCCCTGAGCGAGGCGACGGAGGTCTGGTACCGGCTGTCCGGGCTGCGCGAACGCATGCGGGGCACCGCCACCCTCGCCGCCGAGCGGTGCCGCCTGCTCGGGACCCCCGAGGCCGAGCCCGAGGGCGCCGACCCGGACGACCTCGAGGCCCAGGCCGAGCGCGCCCGCGACGCGGAGCGCGACCTCGCGCGCGAGGTCGACGCGGCGAAGGAGGGCCTCGCAGCTCGGGTCGAGACGCGCCAGCTCGCCGAGGCGGAGGCCGCGCGCACGGAGCACGAGCTCGCGGCCCGGCACCGCGGCGTCGCCGACCGGCGCGAGGGTCTCGCCCGCCTCGCCGGGAAGGTCGGAGCGCTGCGCAGCCGGGCGGAGGCCCAGGCGGCGGAGCTCGAGCGTCTGCACTCGGCGCTCGCCGACGCCCAGGGCCGCGAGCGCGAGGCGCGGACCGAGTTCGACGAGCTCGAACGGCAGGCCGCCGGGGTCGAGGAGGGCGAGGAGGACCTCGACGCGGCGCACGAGGAGGCGAGCGGAGCCCTCGAGACGGCCGGCGCGGAGGTGGCCCGCCTGGTGGAGTCGGGCCGCGAGGCCGAGGGCGACATCGCGCGCTGGACGGCACGGCGGGACGCGCTCGAGCTGTCCCTCACGCGCAAGGACGGCACGGGCGCCCTGCTCGCCGACTCCGAACGCCCGGCCGACGTCCTCGGCGCGCTCGCGGACTTCCTCACGGTCACCCCGGGCTACGAGAACGCCATCGCGGCGGCACTCGGCCCGCTCGTCGACGCCGCTGCCGTCGCCTCGATCGAGGGTGCCGTCGACGCCGTGCGCCACGTGCGCGACGGGGAAGCCGGCTGGGCGCACCTCGTCGTCGCCGGCGCGGACCCCGCGCCCGCCGGACCCGCCCCGGCCGGGACGCGGTGGGCGCGCGACGTCGTGCGCACCGAGGCGCCCCTGGACGGCACCGTGCAGCGGCTGCTCGACGGCGTCGTCGTCGTGGACGACCTGGCACAGGCCAGGGCTGTCGTCGCGGACGCCGACGTCGTCGCCGTCACGTCGGCCGGCGACGTGCTCGGCCGAGCACGCGCGGGCGGCGGCAGCGCGTCGGGGCCGAGCGCGCTCGAGCTCCATGCCGCTCGCGACGAGGCGGTTCGCGAGCTCGCCGACGCGACGGCGCGCGCGGAACGCTCCCGGTTCGAGCTGTCCGCGGCGCGCACGGCGGAGGAGGGTGCCCGGCGGGCGCACGAGGGCACCCTCGAGGCGCTCCACGCGTCGGACGCACGGTTCGCCGCCGTCGCCGAACGGCTCGGCCGGCTCGGCGCGGCCGTGCGGGCCGCGAGCGCCGAGGCGGAACGGTCGACGGCGGCCATCGGCGCGGCCCAGGCTGCTCTGGCGGAGCGGGAGGGTGAGCTGTCCGAGCTCGCCGAACGGCTCGAGGTCGCGCAGCGGGAGCCCGAGGCGGCCGACGGCGACGTCGAGGCGGCGGCCACGGAGCGGGACGCCGCGGCGGAGGCCTCCCGCACGGCACGAGCCGCCGAGACGGACGCCCGCCTCGTGCTGCGGACGGCTGAGGAGCGGATGCGCGCGATCGGCGGGCGGGCGGCGTCGCTCGAGCGGGCTGCCCGCGTCGAGCGCGCCGCGCGCGAGCGCGCCGCGGAGAAGATGCGGGTGCGCCGGCGGCAGGCGCTGGTCGCGCAGGAGGTCCGCGAGGTCGCGGCCGCCGCGCTGTCCGAGCTCGACCGGTCGCTCGCCAGGGCGACCTCCGAGCGCGAGGTGGCCGAGGCCGCACGCGCCGAGCGGGACGTCGAGCTCACCCAGGTGCGGGCGGAGCTCGACGAGCTCGCCCGGCGGCACGCGGAGCTGACCGACGTCGTGCACCGCGACGAGGTCGCCCGCGCGGAGCAGCGGCTGCGCATCACGCAGCTCGAGACCCGCAGCGTGGAGGAGCTCGGGATCGACCCGGCGGTGCTCGTCGAGGAGTACGGACCGGACCGCTCCGTGCCGGAGGCCGCCGCACCGGGCGCGGCGCCGGACGACGAGACCGAGCCCGTCACCCGGCCGTACGTGCGGACGGAGCAGGAGAAGCGGCTGCGTGCGGCGGAGCGCGCGCTCGCCCTGCTGGGGCGCGTCAACCCGCTGGCGCTCGAGGAGCACGCCGCGCTCGAGGAGCGGCACGCGTTCCTCACGCGCCAGCTGGCGGACCTCAAGTCCTCCCGCGCCGACCTGCTCGAGATTGTCCGCGAGATCGACGAGCGGGTCGAGGCGGTCTTCACCGACGCGTTCGCCGACACGGCGCGCGAGTTCGAGGGCGTGTTCTCCCGACTGTTCCCGGGCGGTGAGGGCCGCCTCCTGCTGACGGATCCGGACGACATGCTGACGACCGGCATCGAGGTGGAGGCGCGTCCGCCGGGGAAGAAGGTCAAGCGCCTGTCGCTGCTCTCCGGTGGCGAGCGGTCGCTCACCGCCGTCGCCATCCTCGTGGCGATCTTCAAGGCCAGACCCAGCCCGTTCTACGTGATGGACGAGGTCGAGGCGGCGCTCGACGACGTCAACCTCGGCCGCCTCCTCGAGATCTTCACGGAGCTGCGCGCCAGCTCGCAGCTGATCGTCGTGACCCACCAGAAGCGGACGATGGAGATCGCCGACGCGCTCTACGGGGTCACGATGCGCGGCGACGGCGTGACGACGGTGATCAGCCAGCGCCTCAAGGAGGACGAGCCCGCCGCCGTCGGCGGGAGGTGAGCCGCGCGGGCGTGAGCAGGATCACGGGGTCTTCACGGAATGTTCACGCCGCGGCACGGGCCCCGTCCGGCGATGCCGCGCTCCTCGCGGTGATACTGATGGTATGAGCATGTCGGGGGCCGGGGTGGCCATGGTGTCGAGCATCGTGATCGCGGTCGTCGTGCTCGTGGTCATGCTCGTCGCGCACCGCCCCGACGAGGGTTTCGGTCCCTGGCTGCGGGACGCGTTCGACGCGTGGCGCGGTCGTGGTGAAGGCCCTCCTCCGGCCGCCGGCGATGACGACGACGCCGCAGCGGGCGTCGGCGAGATCTTCGCCATCGGCGAGCCCGTGGACGGCCCCGCCTACGCGGAGGTCCCCGACCTGCGCGACGTGCTGGCCCACCGGGCGCGCGACGCCGACCAGGGGCGCTAGCACCCCGGTGCGAGTGGCAGCGCCGCTCGCCGGTGGGGGAGACTGCCGGGCGTGACCGACCAGACCTGGTTCCTGCCCGCCGTGCTCGGCGTCGTCCTCGTCCTCCTCGTCGTGGGCGTCGTGCTGCTCGCGCCCCGCCGGCGCCGCCGCGGACAGGCTGGAGCGCCGCCGCACGTGCCGACGGCGCAGGCGCCGGAGTCCGGCGTCGGCGAGGAACCGGAGGGCGCGCCCGAGGGTGGGCGCCCCGGCCTGGTCGACGTGCCGCTCCCGGAGACGGCGGCGCCGTCCGTCGAGGGGCCGGAGCCGGTCGCCTCTCGTCTGGTGCGCCTGCGTGACCGCCTCGCCCGGTCGGGGTCGTTCGGGCAGGCGCTGCTCGGCGTCCTCGCCCGGGACCACATCGGCGAGGGCGACTGGGAGGAGCTCGAGGACACCCTGCTGGCGGCCGACCTCGGGGTCGGGCCGACGACCGAGCTCATGGAGTCCCTCCGCACCCGGGTGCGCGTCCTCGGCACCCGCGATGCGGACTCCGTGCGCGCCCTGCTGCGCGAGCTCCTCCTCGCGCAGGTGGACCCGGCGATGGACCGGGCGCTGGCCGACTCGCCGAGCCTCGGGGCGGACGACGAGCTGCACCCGGCGACGGTTCTCGTCGTCGGTGTCAACGGCACCGGCAAGACGACGACGGTGGGGAAGCTGGCGCGCCTGCTCGTGGCGTCCGACCGGGACGTCGTGCTCGGCGCCGCCGACACGTTCCGCGCGGCCGCGGCCGACCAGCTCGCGACCTGGGGGTCCCGCGTGGGGGTGCCGGTCATCCGGGCCGACCGGTACGGCGCCGACCCGGCGAGCGTCGCGTTCGAGGCGGTGCGCGCCGCGGACGAGGCGGGCGCCGACGTCGTCATCGTCGACACCGCCGGGCGGCTGCAGAACAAGGCGGGGCTCATGGACGAGCTCGGCAAGATCGCACGTGTGGCGTCGCGGCGCGCGCCGATCGCCGAGACGCTGCTCGTCCTCGACGCGACCACC
Source organism: Beutenbergia cavernae DSM 12333 (assembly GCF_000023105.1). NCBI lineage: Bacteria > Bacillati > Actinomycetota > Actinomycetes > Micrococcales > Beutenbergiaceae > Beutenbergia > Beutenbergia cavernae. The sequence goes on along the minus strand of NC_012669.1, from coordinate 2,833,081 downwards.
GGGCAGAACGGGCTGCGTCAGGCGCGGGTGTTCGCGGAGGTCGTCCCGCTGACCGGCATCGTCCTGACGAAGCTGGACGGCAGCGCGAAGGGCGGCATCGTCGTCGCCGTGCAGCGCGAGCTCGGGGTGCCGGTGAAGTTCGTCGGGCTCGGCGAGGGTCCCGACGACCTCGCGCCGTTCGAGCCCGACGCGTTCGTCGACGCCCTGCTCGCCTGAGCGGATCGTCCACATCCTGGTACGACCCTGTCCGCGCAACAGGATGTTCACGCCGCCGCGCGATCCGTCACGTCGTCGTAACACACGCACGCTCGCCCGGTAACGCCGCTCCAGAACTGTGATCCCCGTTCCGGCCACCAGGCCCGGTGATGGGAGAAGATCTGCATGGATGAGCTCGGGCTCAACTGGGGCGCGACGGCGTGGATGCTGACCTCCGCGTCCCTCGTGCTGTTGATGACCCCGGGTCTGGCGCTGTTCTACGGCGGCATGACCCGGTCGAAGTCGGTCCTCAACATGATGATGATGTGCTTCGGCGCGATCGCCGTCATCGGCGTCGTGTACGTGCTGTGGGGTTGGTCGATGTCCTACGGCTCCGACGTCGGCGGGTGGATCGGCAACCCGTTCGAGCAGTTCGGCCTCTCGGGCACGATCTACGACGCCGACGGCAACTTCATCCTCGACGACTACGGGGTGCCGCAGATCGTCGGGGTGGCGTTCCAGGTGACGTTCGCGATCATCACGACGGCGCTCGTCGCCGGCGCGATCGCCGACCGCACGAAGTACTCGGCGTGGCTCGTGTTCGTCGTGCTCTGGGTGACGCTGGGCTACTTCCCGATGGCGCACATGGTGTGGGGCGGCGGTCTCCTGAGCGGTGACGGCCCGTTCGCGTCCATCGCGGCACCGATCGACTTCGCCGGCGGCACGGTGGTGCACATCAACGCCGGCGTCGCGGGCCTCGTGCTGGCGCTGATCATCGGCGCGCGCCGAGGCTTCGGCAAGGAGCCGATGCGGCCGCACAACCTGCCGCTCGTCATGCTCGGCGCCGCGCTGCTCTGGTTCGGCTGGTTCGGGTTCAACGCCGGTTCCGCCTTCACCGCCGACGGCGTGGCCGGGCTCGCGTGGGTCAACACGACCTCCGCCACCGCCGCCGCGATCCTCGGCTGGCTGCTCGTGGAGAAGCTCCGCGACGGGCACGCGACGTCGCTCGGTGCGGCGTCCGGCGTCGTCGCCGGCCTCGTCGCGATCACCCCGGCCGCTGGGGCGCTCAACCCGGTCGGCTCGCTCGTGCTGGGTGTCGTGGCCGGTGTGCTGTGTGCGCTGGCCGTCGGCCTCAAGTACAAGCTCGGCTACGACGACTCGCTCGACGTCGTCGGCGTCCACCTCGTCGGCGGTCTCGTGGGCACCGTGCTCATCGGGTTCCTCTCGACCGGTGGCTCGGTGTTCTTCACCGAGGACGGCACCTTCGGGTTCGGCGGCTTCTCGCAGCTGGCCGTCCAGGTGATCATCGCCGTCGTCGCCATCGTCTACTCCGGCGTGGTGACGGCGATCATCGGGTTCATCATCAAGGCGGTCATCGGCTGGCGGGTGAGCGAGGACGTCGAGGTCGCGGGAATCGATCTCGCGGAGCACGGTGAGAGTGCGTACGAGGGCATCAGCGCGGGACGGATCGGACAGGAGGCCAGGGCATGAAGCTCGTCACCGGAGTGATCCAGCCGCACCGGCTGGACGACGTGAAGGCTGCGCTCGAGGCGGCCGGGGTTCGTGGGATGACCGTGAGCGAGGCCAGCGGGTACGGCCGGCAGCGCGGGCACACGGAGGTCTACCGGGGCGCCGAGTACACGGTCGACCTGGTCCCGAAGGTGCGGATCGAGGTGCTCGTCGAGGACGAGGCCGCCGCCACCGTCACCGAGGTCATCGTGCAGGCGGCGCAGACGGGGAAGATCGGCGACGGCAAGGTGTGGACGTCGTCGGTCGACGACGTCGTCCGCGTCCGCACCGGCGAGCACGGGGCCGGGGCGCTGTAGGAACCGTGCCGGACGCAGGCAGCCGTCGGGGGACGGACGGGGACAGGGCGGTGGCCGGCGCGGCAGCGTCAGTGGTGGCGCCGGAGGTCCCGCACGCACGCGTGCGGGACCTCCGCCGTGCCCGCCTGCTTCTTCCCGGGGGCCCGGGTGGGCCGCACCGCGAGCGCACGAGCGGCGTCGAGGGCGACGGCGCCCCTCCGCACGGCGAGCCGCCCACGCTCGTCGGGGGTCAGGCCTACCGCGCCCGGCTGGCCGACCTGGTGGACGCCGCGCTCGAGGACCTGTGGGTGGCCGCCCACCAGCGACTCGGCCTCGTCGACGGCGGGGCCGCGCTCGCGGTCGTCGGGTCCCAGGGGCGGCGGGACGCCGGTCCTGTGTCCGACCTGGACGTCATGCTCGTGCACGACGGGCGCACGCTGACCGCCGAGGAGGTGGCCGCCCTCGCGAACGCGCTCTGGTACCCCGTCTGGGACGCCGGCCTCGACCTCGACCACTCCGTGCGCACGCTCGCCCAGTGCCGCCAGATCGCGTCGAAGGACCTCCCCGCCGCCGTCGGCCTGCTCGACCTGCGGCACGTGGCCGGCGACGCCGGCGTCGTGCACCGAGCCCGCGCGGCGGTCCTCGAGGACTGGCGCGGTGCCGCCCGGCGGCGGCTGCCCGAGCTCGTCGCGTCGACCCGGGTGCGGGCGGAGCGCAGCGGCGACCTCGCCTACCTCATCGAGCCCGATCTCAAGGAGGCGCGAGGCGGCATCCGGGACGCCGTCGTCGTCTCGGCTCTCGCCGCGACCTGGCTGACCGACCGGCCGCACGGGGACCTCGACCTCGCGCGGTCGCACCTGCTCGGGGTGCGGGACGCCCTCGCGCTCACCACCGGGCGCTCGACCAACCGCCTGCTCGCGGCCGACGCCGACGAGGTGGCGGCACGCTGCGGGTTCGGCGACCGCGACGACCTCCTGGCCTCGCTCGCGCAGGCGGCCCGGACGGTCGCGTACGCGCTCGACACCACCGTGCGCCACGCCCGGCAGGCGCTGCGGCGACCGGCGCCGTGGCGGGGACCGCGCGTCGTCCGCGGACGGCGGGTCCCGCCGCGGCTGCGCGCCGTCGCCGAGGGCCTCGTGGAGCACGACGGCGAGCTCGTGCTCGGTACCGACGCACGTCCCGGGGCCGACCCCCTGCTGTCGTTGCGCGCCGCGGCGACGTCGGCGCGCACCGGGCTCGCGCTCTCCCCGGTGACGGTGCGGAGCCTGACGGCGACCCCGCCGCTGCCTGAACCCTGGCCGCGGGCAGCCCGGACGTCGCTGCTGCACCTGCTCGGCAGCGGCGAGGCACAGATCGACGTCTGGGAGGCGCTCGACCTCGCGGGCGTCGTCACGACGTGGATCCCCGAGTGGGCTCAGGTGCGCAACCGACCGCAGCGCAACCCGGTGCACAGGTACACCGTGGACCGGCACCTGGTGCAGACCGTCGCGAACGTGGCGGACGTCGAGTCCGCACCCACCGACGCGGCGCACCGCGACCTGCTCCTGGTCGCCGCGCTGCTGCACGACATCGGCAAGGTGCGCGGGGCTCGGGACCACAGCGCGCGCGGTGCCGAGCTCGCCGGGCCGATCCTCGACCGGATGGGTTTCGAGCCGGCGGAACGCGACGTCGTCGTCCTGCTCGTCGCGCACCACCTCCTGCTCGCCGAGCTCGCGACGCGCGCCGACCCGGACGACCCCGACGTCGCCCGCGACGTCGTGCGCGCCGTCGACGGCCGCCCCGGAGGTCCTGCGGATGCTGCGGGCCCTGACGGAGGCTGACGCGCGGGCCGCGGGGGAGAAGGCGTGGACGCCGTGGCGGGAGCGGCTCGTGGACGCCCTGACGCAGCGGGTGGGCGTCGCCCTCGCGTTACCCTGAGGGCAGTTCCCCGACTCGAGCCGCGAGGTCACCACGTGTTCGCCACCCTGTCCGATCGCCTGAGCGCCGCCTTCTCGTCCCTGCGCGGCAAGGGCCGGCTCTCCGAGGCCGACATCGAGGCCACCGTCACCGAGATCCGGCGGGCGCTGCTCGACGCCGACGTGGCCCTGCCCGTCGTCCGGTCCTTCACGGCGACGGTGCGCGAGCGCGCGTCCTCGGCCGAGGTGTCCCGCGCGCTCAACCCGTCGCAGCAGATCGTCAAGATCGTCAACGAGGAGCTCACCCAGATCCTCGGCGGCTCCGCGCGGGAGCTCCGCTTCGCGAAGCGCCCGCCGACGGTCATCCTGCTCGCCGGCCTCCAGGGCGCGGGCAAGACGACGCTCGCGGGGAAGCTCGGCCACTGGCTGCGCAGCGAGGGGCACACCCCGCTGCTCGTGGCGGCGGACCTGCAGCGGCCGAACGCCGTCCAGCAGCTGCAGATCGTCGGCGAGAACGCCGGGGTGCCGGTGTGGGCGCCCGAGCCGGGCAACGGCACGGGCGACCCGGTCGCCGTCGCGCGCACCGGCGTCGCGCACGCGAAGGACCGGTACTACGACGTCGTCGTCGTCGACACCGCCGGCCGCCTCGGCGTCGACGCCGAGATGATGCGGCAGGCCGCGGACATCCGCGACGCCGTGAGCCCGGACGAGATCCTGTTCGTGGTCGACGCGATGATCGGTCAGGACGCGGTGACGACGGCGAACGCGTTCGCCGAGGGTGTCGGCTTCACCGGCGTCGTGCTCTCGAAGCTCGACGGCGACGCGCGTGGTGGCGCCGCGCTGTCCGTCGCCCAGGTCACCGGTGCGCCGGTGCTCTTCGCCTCGACCGGCGAGAAGGTGACGGACTTCGAGCGGTTCCACCCGGACCGCATGGCGTCGCGCATCCTCGACATGGGCGACGTCCTCACGCTCATCGAGCAGGCCGAGCGGGCGTTCGACGCCGATCAGGCCGAGGAGATGGCGAACAAGATCGCCGGTGACGGCGACTTCACGCTCGCCGACTTCCTCACCCAGATGCAGCAGATGAAGCAGCTGGGGTCGATGAAGAAGATGCTCGGCATGCTGCCGGGGATGGGGCAGATCCGCGAGCAGCTCGAGAACTTCGACGAGCGTGAGGTGGACCGCGTCGAGGCGATCGTGCGGTCCATGACGCCGGCCGAGCGCGAGAACCCGAAGATCCTCAACGGCTCGAGGCGGTCGCGGATCGCCCGCGGCTCGGGTACGACGGTGACCGAGATCAACCAGCTGCTCGACCGGTTCGACCAGGCGAAGACGATGATGCGGTCCATGGCGCGCAACGGCGGGCGTGGCATGCCGGGCGGGGTGCCCGGGATGGGCGGCCTCCCCGGGATGGGCGGCCTGCCGGGCGGCGGCAAGAAGTCGAAGGGGCGCATGGCCCCGCCGCCGAAGCGCGGGAAGAAGTCGCGCAGCGGCAACCCGGCCAAGCGGGCGGCCGAGGAGCGTGCGGCGGCGGAGCGCGCGACCGCGAAGCCGGCGGCGGGATCGGCGTTCGGCCTGCCCGCGGCCGAGGAGACGCCGAAGCTCGACCTGCCCGAAGGGCTCGACAAGTTCCTGCGTCGCTGACGCCGGTCCCGGCGATCTGAAAGCGATCTGCAAGGGGCCGCCGGCACGCTCGGAGGCATGAGCGAGTTCTCGGTCGATCCCGAAGCGCTGCGGCGGCTGGCCAACGGGCTGCGCCTCGGCGCCGACGCCGCGGCGGCCGCGCGATCGTACGCGGGCAGCTGGCTGCCCGGCGCCGGCGGCGACGGCGAGTGCTTCGGCCGGATCGACGGCGCCCGCGTCGGTGCGGCGGAGGCGACCGTGGCCGGGCTCGAGGGTCTCGGCCGCGCGCTCCTGGCCTCGGGCGACGAGCTGGATTCCAGCGCGGCGTACTACACCGACACCGATGCCGACCGGGCGGCGGAGCTCGACGACGACCTGGACGCTGTGCCGGCGGGCGGTGGGAACGGTGAGCAGTCTCGCGGCGCTTGAGCCGCCCGCCGAGCCGGGCATCGCGGCGGATCTCGTCGCCGTCGCCACCGGGCGCGGGAGCTGGCTCTCCTGGCTGGTGCCCGACCTCGTGCAACGGTTCCTCGGGATCGACCTCGAGAAGCCGACCAGGGACCGATTCGCCGGCGACTGGGCGGGTCTCGCCCGGGCCGGTGAGGCATTCTCCTCGCTCGGGGCGTTCCACACGACGCTCGCGGACGAGGTCGCCCAGGACACCAGCGACGTCGGTTCGGACTGGTCCGGGAACGCCGCGGAGGCGGCGCGCGCCTACCTGCGGGGTCTCGTCGACGCCGTCGAGGGTCGACGCCAGGTGCTGACCGAGGTCGGACGGCGGCTCGTCGACGTCGCGTGGTTCGTGAGCGACCGCGCGGAGCTGGTCGGCGCCCGGCGCGGGGACCTCGACGAGATCGATGCCGAGGCGGCACGCGTCGAGAACGACCTCCACGAGGCCGAGCGGGACGCCGACGGCCTCGACGCGGGCCGCGTCGAGGACCTGCGGCACCAGCTGGCGGAGCTCGAGACCCGCGGGGCGGCGGTCGCCGACGAGATCGCGCGGCTGTTCCGCGAGGTCGATGACGCCGTCACCGCAGCTCGCGACGCCGTCGCCGGCGTGACCGACGCGCTCGGCTCCGGACCGGGCGGGTACGACCACCCCTTCGCCGAGGCCGACCACGGGCAGGGCGGGGTTCCGGGCGACGCGCAGGGCGGGGTTCCGGGGCAGTCGGAGGGCGGCGGGCCGGGGGAGTCGGAGGCCGGTGTCTCCTCCGATTGAGCCAGGTTGGGCGCACCCGCTCCGCTCTGGCAGAATGACCCGCTGTACTCGGCGTGCCCGGCCCCTCTCTCCGTGCTCGCCGTGTCCCGAGGTTCGCCGTCGCACGCCCCACGTCGCAGCGCGCGCCTCACCCCATCGAACCAGGAGCAACCACCACAGTGGCCGTCAAGATCCGTCTCAAGCGTCTCGGCAAGATCCGGGCGCCGTACTACCGCGTCGTCGTCGCCGACTCCCGTACCCGTCGGGACGGGCGAGTCATCGAGGAGATCGGCAAGTACCACCCGACCGAGGACCCCTCGGTCATCGACATCGCCTCTGAGCGGGCCCAGTACTGGCTCGGCGTCGGCGCGCAGCCGACCGAGCAGGTGCTCGCCCTCCTCAAGGTCACCGGCGACTGGCAGAAGTTCAAGGGTCTCCCGGGCGCCGAGGGCACGCTGCGCGTCAAGGACGGCGCCGCTGCCGCGTCCCCCGACGCCGCCAAGGAGAAGGTCGCCGCGATCGAGGCCGAGGCCGAGAAGCACAAGGCGAAGGCCTCCGAGAAGAAGGCCGCTGCCGCCGCGTCGGCCGACGAGGCCGGCTCCGCCGCTGCCGACGACGCCGAGGGATCCGAGTCCTGATGCTCGCCGACGCGCTCGAGCACCTGGTGCGCGGGATCGTCGACAACCCGGACGACGTCCAGGTCTCCTCGCGCACGCTGCGACGCGGTGACCTGCTCGAGGTCCGTGTCCACGCCGACGACCTCGGGCGCGTGATCGGCCGTTCCGGTCGCACCGCCCGTGCCTTGCGCACCGTGGTCGGCGCGCTGGCCACCCAGCCCGTGCGGATCGACGTCGTCGACTCCCCGCGGCGCTGAACGCCTGACGAACGAGGCCCGCGTCCACCAGGACGCGGGCCTCGCTCGTCCCGCCACGCGACGTGGCTCGCCGCGCCGGCCGCGGTCGCGGCAGGATGGTCATGGTGGTTCCCACCGCGACGACAAGGAGTGCCGTGAGCAGCACCGATCAGGATGACGACGTCGTCCTCGCCAGGCTGGGCGCCGCGCTCGGCTTGCGCGGCGAGGTCCGCCTGACGGTCCGGACCGACGACGAGAACCGGCTCGCGCCGGGCACGAAGGTGCGGACCGACCCGCCGGCCGCCGGACCCCTCACGATCGCCCGGCTGCGCCGCACCGGCGCGGGGTACGTCATCGCGTTCGCCGAGATCGCCGACCGCACCGCCGCGGAGGCGCTGCGCGGCGTCGAGCTGGTCGCCGAGCCGCGCGTCGACGACGACGCCTGGTACCCGCGGGAGCTCGTGGGCCTGGAAGCCGTCACCCCGGACGGTCACGTGCTCGGCGAGGTGGTCGCCGTCGAGCACCCGCCCGCGCACGACGTGCTCGTGGTCGTCGAGCCGTCCGGCGCGCACGCGCTGGTCCCGTTCGTCACCGCCCTCGTGCCGAGCGTCGACGTCGCGGCAGGTCGCGTCGTCGTCGACCCGCCCGGAGGGCTCTTCATCGACCACCCGGCTGGCGCTGCCGACCTCGACGACGATGACTGACCCGGCTGCCGGGCCGACGGCGTCCGCCGCCCCGCGCATCGACGTCGTCACGATCTTCCCGGAGTACCTGCGTCCGCTGGAGCTCTCGCTCGTCGGGAAGGCACGCCGGGACGGGCTCCTCGACCTGCGGGTGCACGACCTGCGGGACGTCGCCACCGACCGCCACCGCACGGTCGACGACACGCCCTTCGGGGGCGGGGCGGGCATGGTGATGCGCCCGGACGTGTGGGGGCGCGCGATCGACGCCACGGGCCAGGCGCCGGGACCCGACGGCGGTCCGGAGGTGCGCGACGTCGTCCTCCTGGTGCCGACACCGTCCGGCACGCCGTTCACGCAGGCGATTGCCCACGAGCTCGCCGGCGCCGTGAGCGGCGCGGCCGGGCCACCCGCCAGGCTCGTGCTCGCGTGCGGGCGGTACGAGGGGATCGACGCACGCGTCGCGGAGCGGTACGCCGGCGAACCCGGCGTGACGGTGCGGGAGGTGTCGATCGGGGACTACGTGCTCAACGGCGGTGAGGCGGCGGCCCTCGTCGTGGTCGAGGCGGTGGTGCGACTGCTGCCCGGCGTCGTCGGGAACCCGGAGTCGCTGGTCGAGGAGTCGTTCGGCGACGCCGGACTGCTCGAGTACCCCGTCTACACGAAGCCACCCTCGTGGGTCGGCCTGGACGTGCCCGAGGTCCTGCGGTCCGGGCACCACGGGGCCGTCGCCCGGTGGCGCCGGGACGCGGCCCTCGTGCGCACGGCTGAGCGACGGCCGGACCTCGTCGAGTCGCTCGACGTCGACCGGCTCGACGCGCGCGACCGTGACGTGCTCGACGGCGCCGGGTACGCCGTCGTCGGGCAGAGGGTGCGACGTCGGCCGAGCATCCGGGCCGCGGCCTCCACCGACGCGGCGGCGCTCGCCGACCTCGCGGCAGCGACGTTCCCGCTCGCGTGCCCGCCCGACACCACGCTCGGTTCCGCCCGAGCCTTCGTCGCGGAGCACCTCAGCGCGGAACGGTTCAGCGCCTACCTCCGGGATCCCGACCGCACCGTGCTCGTGGCCGAGGATGCCACCGGGCTCGTCGGGTACACGATGCTCGTGGCCGGCGAACCGTACGACGCCCACGTGGCGGAGCTCGTCATCGACCGCCCCACGATCGAGCTGAGCAAGTGCTACGCCCTGCCGCGGATGCACGGCACCGGGACCTCCCGGCTGCTCATCGACGCGAGCCTGGACGCGGCGCGCTCGGGCGGCGCCCGCTCCGTGTGGCTCGGCGTCAACCAGCAGAACGCGCGAGCGCGCGCCTTCTACGCGAAGGCGGGGTTCGACGTCGTCGGCACGAAGACGTTCCAGGTGGGGGAGCGCCTCGAGGACGACTACGTGCTGGTCCGGCAGCTGCCCTGACCGCGGGCGCACGCCCGGATTCGTCCGCCACGCGAGCGCTGTGGCAGACTGGTCCGCTGGGCGTCGCACCGCGCGGTTCTGCCACAGGGGAACCTCGATCAGGCGTGCACGACGTCCCGTCACGCGACAACCAGCTTCGCGGCCCTGCCCTCGGGCGCCCGGCCGCCACGATGAGCACGTGACCTGTGGCACGTGCGGGAAGAGAACCCATGCAGACCCTGGACCCCGTCGACGCCGCCTCGCTCCGCGACGACGTCCCCGCCTTCCGGCCCGGTGACACCCTCAAGGTGCACGTCAAGGTCGTCGAGGGCGCCCGCTCCCGCATCCAGGTGTTCCAGGGCGTCGTCATCGCCCGCGCCGGTGGCGGTGTGCGTGAGACGTTCACGATCCGCAAGGTGAGCTTCGGCGTCGGCGTCGAACGCATCTTCCCGGTCCACTCGCCGTCCATCGACCACATCGAGGTCGTGACCCGCGGTGACGTGCGACGCGCCAAGCTGTACTACCTGCGCTCCCTGCGCGGCAAGGCTGCGAAGATCAAGGAGAAGCGCGAGACGCCGGTCGGCTGACCGCGCCGCGGCAGCCGATCGGGAGGACGCACGTGACCAAGGAGCACGCCGCGGAGCAGACGGCGCCGCCTGACCACGGCGCGCCGGGTGCTGAGCGCCGTGGAGGCAAGGCGTCCTCCGCGCTCCGCGAGACGGTCATCGTGCTCGTCAGCGCGCTCGTCCTGTCGCTGCTGATCAAGACGTTCCTCGCGCAGGCGTTCTACATCCCGTCGGGGTCGATGCAGACGACGCTCGACATCGGGGACCGGGTGCTCGTCAACAAGCTCGCACCCGGCCCGTTCGACGTGAACCGCGGCGACGTCGTCGTGTTCGTCGACCCGGGCGGCTGGCTGCCGCCGACCGTGGAGGAGGAGTCCTCACCGGCGGCGGAGGCCGTGCAGCGCGGGCTCGAGTTCATCGGCCTGCTCCCGGCCGACTCCGGGAACCACCTCGTGAAGCGGCTCATCGGGATGCCGGGCGACCACGTCGTGTGCTGCGACCCCGAGGGACGCATCACGATCAACGGGGAGGCGATCGAGGAGCCGTACGTCATCGCCGGCGCCGCACCGAGCAACGACCCGTTCGACGTCGTCGTCCCCGACGACCACGTGTTCGTGCTCGGGGACAACCGGCCGGACTCCAAGGACTCGCGGTACAACCCCGGGAGCCCGGGCGGCGGGATGGTGCCGATCCGCAACATCGTCGGCGTGGCCTTCGTCACGATCTGGCCGGTCGACCGCTGGACCCTGCTGAGCAACCCCGGCGAGACCTTCGCCGACGTCCCCGACCCGAGCTGAGCACCGTGTCGGCGCGGACGACGAGACGCTCGGCGGGGAGCACCCGGCGGCTCGCGCCGTCCCGCGCGTTCGAGCGCGAGCTCGCCGAGAGCGTGCCGGGCGGGCTCGTGGCCGGGATGGACGAGGTGGGGCGCGGGTGCCTGGCCGGGCCGGTGTCGGTCGGCGTCGTCGTGGTCGGTCCGGCGACCGGGCGCACGCCCGCGGGCCTACGGGACTCCAAGCTCCTCACCCCGGCCGCGCGAGAACGGCTCGTGCCGCCGGTGCGCCGGTGGGCATTCGCGTCGGCGGTGGCGCACGCGAGCGCTGCGGAGATCGACGAGATCGGGATCATCGCCGCGCTGCGGCTCGCCGGACACCGCGCCCTCGGGTCGCTCGCCGCTGACGGCGTCGTCCCCGGCGCGCTCATCCTCGACGGCTCCCACGACTGGCTGACCCCGCCCCAGCCCGACCTCTTCGAGGCGCTCGAGCCGCCCGTCGCGCCCACGGCGTTCGTCCCGCCGGTACGGATGCGCGTGAAGGCCGACCTCACGTGCTCGGTCGTCGCGGCCGCCAGCGTGCTCGCCAAGTGCGAGAGGGACGGGCTCATGCGCGTCCTGCACGACGACCACCCCGACTTCGACTGGGCGTCGAACAAGGGGTACGCCGCGCCGGAGCACCTGGCGGCACTGCGCGAGCTCGGGCCGACGGTGCTGCACCGCCGCAGCTGGCGGCTCCCCGGCACCGGCGAGGATGCTCTGCTGGGCGTCGATCCGGACGACGCCGTCGAGCCTGCCGACGCCGGCGACCGCGCCGCGCTCTCCCTCGAACCGGGCATGATGGTGCCGTGAGCGCCGAGGACCTCGAGAACTACGAGACCGACATGGAGCTCGCGCTCTATCGCGAGTACCGCGACGTCGTCGGCCTCTTCGCCTACGTCGTCGAGACCGAGCGACGGTTCTACCTGGCGAACCAGGTCGACCTGCAGGTGCGGTCCGCGGGCGGCGAGGTGTTCTTCGAGCTGACCCTGCAGGACGCCTGGGTGTGGGACGTGTACCGGTCCGCCCGGTTCGTCAAGCAGGTCCGCGTGGTGACGTTCAAGGACGTCAACGTCGAGGAGCTCGCGAAGGCGGAGCTCGAGCTGCCCTGACCTCGCGCGGGCGGCCACCGGTTGTCCCCAGGCGCGGCACGGCAGCCGCGGCCGAGCGCTGTCCACATCCTCGCCACCGACCCCTGACCTGCCCTGCGACCGTGGGCGCCAGGAGGTGGGGACATGCGCGCGAAGGACGCGATCGGCGCCTATGGCGAACGTGTGGCGGGGCGCTGGCTGGAGGCCGAGGGCCTCGAGGTGGTGGAGCGCAACTGGCGGTGCCCCGACGGCGAGCTGGATCTCGTGGCTCGCGACGGCGAGACGCTGGTCTTCGTCGAGGTCAAGACCCGGTCCTCGCTCGCGTTCGGACACCCCGGTGAGGCCGTCACGCGGCTCAAGCTGGCGCGGCTGCGGCGTCTGGCGGCGCGCTGGCTCGCCGAGCACGACGCGCACGCCCGTGAGGTGCGGATCGACGTCGTCGCCGTGCTGCGCACGCGTGCGGGCGCGGCGCGAGTGGAGCACCTGCGTGGGGTCGGCTGATGCGGCTCGGGAGGACGTGGTCGACGGCGCTCGTCGGCTTGCGTGGGCACGTGGTGGAGGTGGAGGCACATCTCGCGGCGGGGTTGCCGGCGTTCACGCTCGTCGGGCTCCCTGACGCGTCGCTGGGCGAGGCACGGGAGCGGGTGCGCGCGGCGGTGACGTCGTGCGGCATCGCGTGGCCGAACCGGCGTGCCACGGTGAACCTGGCGCCCGCATCGTTGCCGAAGGGCGGTCCCACGTTCGACCTGTCAAGTCAAGGAGTACGACGTGTCTAGATCGCGATGCGCCATAGGTGCATCTCTGTCGTGCGCGTCGCGCTACCTCGCGCGCTCTCGCCGTGGCTCGCCGTGCGACCGCGACATCTCGCCCGCGCCGGCACGTTGTCGCGCGCGTCGACCCCCCTGGGGTATGCCCCTCCCCCCGGCCCGAGCTCCCCGATCGTCCCGCATATGACGAGCGGGCGGGCGAGGGCTGAAATGCTGCTCCGTCCCGAGGCCCTACGTGGCTACGTCGGCGTTCATGGCCGCTGTGAGCGCGTCGAACACGATGTCGACGGTCGTGACTCCGGACGGGGAACGTGCCGCATCCCCGGGGGATCGCCGGCCGGTGAGAGCCTCGACGCTTCCGATGGCTTGCCGGACCGGCGTCGAGGCGACGAGCTTCGCCCTGGCACAGGCGGTTAGCAGCGCTACGGTGCTCGCATCGACGTCGGTCTCGTAGACGACCGTCTTGCCCTTACCGTCCTGTAGTGCGGCCCACTTCGTGAAGGCATCGAGCAAGGCGCGGTAGTCCGCGACCTTCTGCTCGCGGATGCCTGCCGCGTCGACTCGATCCGCATCCCGGGTGCGCTCTCGCTCGGCACGCTGCGCGTTCCGGTCGTTGACGTACACCGTCGCCCACACTCCAGACACGCCGAGGATGCCAGCGACCACGATGCCGATCCAGTCCATGAAGGCATCATGGCCCGACGACGAGGAGCGCGCGGCCCTGTCGCACCTGCGGGGTTGGCTGCGGGTGAATCCCTTGTGCGCAGAGGGTGAAGTGGCGCGCGATCGGCTGCTGACGGTGTACGCCTGCCGTACGGTAGGCGTGGCACCGACGTACGGACGTGCCCATGCGCTAGACACGTGGTAGCCGACCAAGGAGGGGAGTCCCGTGGCCACAGTTCACGATGTTGCCGCTCACATCCTCGCCAAGCAGGGCGGCATGACGGCGATGAAGCTGCAGAAGCTCGTGTACTACTCGTACGCCTGGCACCTGGTGTGGGAGGAGCGCGAGTTGTTTGACGCGCCCATCCAAGCATGGGCGAACGGGCCGGTCATCTACGACCTGTACCGGCACCATCGGGGTCAGTTCCACGTGAGTACATGGCCGCTCGGTGACGCGGAGGCACTCGACACCGGCGAACGCGAGAGCATCGACATCGTCCTCGGCTTCTATAGCGACAAGACGGCGCACGAGTTGAGCGAGTTGACGCACAGCGAGGCGCCCTGGCAAGACGCCCGCGGTGACCTCCCGGCGGGATCGCGTAGTAGTACGCAGATCACGACGACGAGCATCTTCGACTACTACGACTCGCTTACACACGCGGCCGCTGAGCGTGTCTAGTGGCCCGCAATCGGCCCAAGCGGGTCGGTCCTGTTCCGCCCGGCGGTTGGGGCAATGGCCGGAAGCAGCCGCAGCAGGCGACACAGGCGACGGTGGCCAAGACACCGCGCGCTCTCGACGTGGACCATGCAGAAGTCCTGTCGCGACGCATGGTGTGGCGATTCGCCGATCTCGACGATGATGGCCGGTGGTCACTGAGTGCTGCCCAGCCCAGCGCGATGCGCGATGTGCTGTCGAAGATGCGGTCATTCGAAACGATGCTTCTCGGCGAGCTCTTCCGGGGCGAGCACGGCAAGCGATACCCGATCGAAGTCCTCTGCTCTGACGCCCAGCGGCGCCTTGAGGAGCTCGAGAAGGACGATGAGACCGAGGTCGTCCGTCTCAGGTGTGGAGGCAAGGAGCGCTTGTATGGGCTGCTCCGCGACCACGTCTTCCACGTGCTGTGGTGGGATCCCGAGCACGAAGTTTGTCCGTCAGTGCTACGGAACACCTGACGCCTCTCGACGCGCCCCGTCGATGTCCGGGTGACCCGGATCGCGCAAGGACGCGAACAGGTCCACGCCTGCGGTGCCGTGAAGCGGGCTGCCCTCGTGGGAGGCCACCCATCCATCCAGAGACTCGCGTGTGAGCGTCCGGGCAGGGGACTCGAGCTGGGGCCGGCTTGGTCGGGCCGACGACGCAGCCTCACGAGTGGTCCCGGTAGCCGTAGGGGGCACGCATCGACCGCGGCGCTGACCACGAAAGTAGCCGCCCTCGCCGTCCTCGTTCGCCTCCGGACCTCAGAGCCGTCGACGAGGGGGCGGATTTGCAGGAATCTGCGGCTCCTGGCGTGTCATTGGGCATCCGTGGTCCCGTCTGCCAGCCCTGTCCAGACCTCGGCGGCTTCGACGGGGTCCACGCTGCGTCCACCTGACGCCATGCATGCGAGCAGGCGCAACACCACGGCGCGCCGATGGAGGACGTCGTCATGCGCGTGCGCGTCCACCCATGCGTCGAGCGTTTCGACGGTGAGCGGGTCAGGTAGCGGGTCGAGCTGGCCACGCCGGGGCGCGTGACGCCATCTCACGGCATCCTCCGTGCGTTGTAGGCGCCTCGGGCGGCTCCGCGGCGCTGTGGTCGACTCATCCGGTCGTCCTCGTCCACGCCTTCGGGCAGGCGGAGGGAGGCGAGCAGACGGGCCAGCACGATGTTCTGGAGCCGCTGCTCGGTCAGCAGGGGGTTGGCGACGCGGTCGCCGCGGGAGTTGACGACGGTGAGGTCGGCGTCGCGCGCCTCGAGGTTGAGCTTGTCGAGGATGTCGGCGGTGCGGCATGCCTGCGTGAGCAGCAGCTCCTCGTGGGGGCCGAGGTCGAGGTCGACGACGATGGCGCGCCAGAGCTTCCGGCCGGCGGTGCCGAGCCCGCTGGGCGCCTTCGGTGGCGGTGGCGGGGGAGCGATGTCCACGGGTTCTCCTCGGAGGTTGATGTGGTGGGCCGCCGTGCCCGCGGGCGGTCAACGCGCGGGCACGGCGACGGTCTGTGGTCAGCTCGAGAGGGCGCCGGGGCCGTGCTCGGCGACGCGCTCGGCCTCGGACCGCGTCATGTGCCCTGGCGAGTAGGTGCCGCCGTCGCCGCGCATTGTGCGCCGGTCCAGCCGCCCCGGCGGGAGCTGGACGCCGCGGGTGTGGTCGCTGTACTTGAAACCTTCGGCCCGCTCGACCTCCCACAAGGCGACGTAGCTCGACGTGTAGCCGCCGCGCGCCGCGAACTCGCGAGCGACCCCTTCGCGCGAGGTTCGATCCACGTCGCGGGGCGTCGCGATCCGATCGGCATCGAACTCCGCGGCCATGGACTCCCACGTGAGCGCGGCCTTCTCGAGCGCGTCACGGACCTTGCGGTCGGCAGCGAGCCCGCCCACGCGGAGCCCGTCCTGGCCCGCGAACTTCGCGAACCGCCGCCGCTCGGCGAGCGCGTGCCGGATGGCGCCCTGGGCCGCCGCGAGCGCCGTCAGCGCGTCCGCGTGGGCGGCCCCGAGGCCCTCGCGGGTCGCCTCCCGCCAGGCCGGCATCGCGTCGGCGATCGCGGCGTCGAGCTTGCGGCGTGCCGTGCGGGCGACGTCGAGGGCGCGCGCCAGGTCGCCGTCGGCGACGATCGTGGCGCGCTCGTGGTCCCAGACCTCGAACTCGCGGCCCTGGCGGACGTCGTCCACCGCCTCGGCCCTGGCGCGCTCGGTCTTGACGTCGAGGAAGCGGCGGCGCCGGACGGCCTCGTGGACCTCGTCCACGGTGGCTCGGAGGGCGGCGTACGCCTTCTGCACGGCGGGCGTCGGGGGAAGGTCGGGCGCCTCGGTCGGCTCCCAGCCGGTCTGCTCGCGCTCCGGCCGCAGGTCGATCAGACGGACGGCGGCGGCCTCAGCCTGCGCCGTCGTGGTCGGGCGGAAGCCGCCGCCCGGAGCGATCGCCGCGTCTTCGTTGCTGGCCAAGATGCGGGCGGCGTCCGCGACGGTGCCGGCCTCGGTGTTGGTGTTCTGCTCAGACATGGTGAATCTCCTTGGTGGTTGGGTTCGTGCTGGGGTCGGTGGCGGGTAAGACGAGGCGCCAGGCGCCGACTTCGTCCTCGGGTACGAGGCGCTGCACGCCGACGGGGTCGGCGACGAGCCAGCAGGGCCACAGGCGAGCGAGGACGGTGGCGAGGTCGCCGTTCGGCGTGACGTAGGTCGCGTCGCGCTGGAGCGGGGTCACGAGGCGGCCCTCCTCTGCGCGAGTCGGACCGCCTGCAGGTCGTCGGCGATCGCGGCGGAGAGCGAGCGGTCGGCCCGGTCCCTGCGGTCCCTGTGGGGCCTCTCGCGGCGCGTGGTGTCGTCCTCCCGGCAGGGGAATCCGCAGCGGGCGCCGCACTCGCTGCAGTAGACCTCCCACACCCTGGGGCCGTGCTGGACGTGGAAGGCGGCCACGGCGCGCTCCAGCGCTCTCAGGAGCCGGTGATCCCTGACGGCTCCGGCCACGAGAGGCACACCCCCAGCGGCGGGCACCCGGCCGGCGTCGACACCTGCGACCCACTGCCGGGCTAGGGCTGCGAGGCCGCTGTCGGGGTGCTCGGTCTGCTCGATCAGCCACGCTGCGAACGACTTCATGACGACCTCCGGACACTGCGGGGGAGCGCCGCGAGGTCGCGCCGTACCTGCGCGTCGCGGGCGATGGGCCAACGCTTGACGCGCGGCACGTGTGGGCCGTGGAGCTTCGGGGCGAGCCAGCGCTGACTGCACTCGCGCGTCGGAGGCGCGCCACAGGTCGGGCAGGTGATCGACAGCGGGCCGAGCTCCTCGAACGCTGCCCTGCGCCACTCGACGGCAGCAGCGACCACTGTCGCGAGGACGCGCTGAGGCGCTCCGAGCTCCAACAGCGTCCCGCGAAGCTCGCGCGGCCCGGCGTCCAGGTCGATGCGGCCTCGGACGATCCCCTCGCGCACTACGCGGGCCACGCCATGAAGCGCGGGGTCGTCGGTGTAGGCGATGAAGCGGGCGAAGGTGTTCATGCTTCGTCCTCTCGGTAGGTTCGAGTGGAAGTACCCGCCGAACCTCCGAACCTCCTATAGGGGAGGTTCGGTAGGTTCGAAGGTGCCGACGGGTAGGTTTTCGGCAGGTTCGGTAGGTTCATGCGTCCCCCTCCAACTTCGCCGCGACGAGGACGGGGTCGGCGAGCTTGTACGTCATGCCGCCTCCGCGGCCGGAGCGCTTGTCGGCGACGACCACACCCAGCCCAGCGAGGCGTTCTCGAGCGCGCGTGAACGGCCCCGATGTCGGCTTGCCGGCCTCTCGGTAGAGGTCCGCACCGGAGAGTCCCTCGGCGTGGCTCAGAAGGATGCGCTGGATGGTCACCATGTGCTCCGATTCCTCGCGCACGGCCTTCGCCTGCCGGCGGCTCCCAGCCCCCGTGAGCGAGAGGGCTCGAGTCCTCGGGTCGAATGACAGCGCGTCTTCCTCGACCTCGACGTCGCGCCCGAACGCTGAGAAGTACCGCGTACTGTCGTCGCCGTCCGCGTCTCGACGAAGCGTGATGATCGAGTCCGGCCAGTCCTCGAGAGCCGACGAGCCTCGAGAGCGCTCGCCGTTCCATCCCGTGTGGGCCGTCAGGATGAGGTCCGTGGCACCGACCTCCCCGCGGACGAACACGTCGAGGTCGGTCAGGAACCGGCCGACCTCCGCGGCGTCGTTCTCACTTGCGCCACGGAAGGCGCGAGTGAAGGTGTCGACGACCACGACCTCGGTCTCGCGCTCCCGCAGCGAGCGGGCGAGCTGCTCTCGCTCCTCCGGATGTACGAGCGGGTTCAGGCGTCCGCGCAGGTGTACCGGCAGAAGGCGGCTCGCGTCGACGCCGACCTCAGAAGCCCAGAGGTTGAACGTGTCGCGCGAGACCTCGAAATTGAGGAACGCCACCGCTCCCGACACGGGCGCGACATCGAATCGGCCCAGGAACGGACAACCTTCCAGGATCGAGCGGACGGCGTTGAGAGCAAGGGTCGTCTTGCCGGTCTTCCGCTGCGCCGACAGCAGGGTCGAGCCGTCCGCGGCCACGAGTCCGCCTATGCGCCAGCGCGCCGGAGCGGGCCGTTCGAGCTGATGCGCGAGAGTGGTGACGTCCAGCGGCTCGCTGGCACGCTCCGCTGTCTCGATGCGCAAACGCTCCGTCGCGGTCTTGCGGATCCGGAGGCGACGAAGTTCGTGCTCGACCTCTGCCTCGAACGGGTCGAGGAGTGGTGAGCCGATGGCCGGCAGGCTTGCCGAGCCCTCGAGCTCGCGCATCCACGCCGCCGGGTCGTCATGACCGGCGGGATACCGGCTGTAGATGTCAGCGAGGATCGTCTCCGGCGCCTTCCGGAACGTCTCGGGGTGCTCGCACCGCTCGACCGCGCGCGTGAACAGGATCCACGCCTCGTCCAGCGTCACGTTGCGCGCCCGAAGCGACGCGGCGTAGCTCTTGAGCACGTCGTGGCGCTGACCGTCGGGAATGGACTCGGGCAGCACGAACCGCTCCCTGTCGCGAGAGGCGGTAGCCGTCCGCTTCGTGACACGACTGAGCAGCCACGCTGGCGGAGAGCCGATGGCGTGCTCAGGCATCGGAGTACGCCCCCTTGGTGCTCACGGAGGGCGGCGCGACGACGTACCCGCCAGTGCCGCGCACGTCGATGCCAGGGGCGACGAGGCCCTGAGAGTTGCGGACGTCGCTCCCGTCGAGCGGCATCGCGTAGTACAGGTGCCAGCCGCCGGAGCCAGTGCGGACTCGGCGCGTCGGCGCGAGTGCTCCGTGCTCGGCCTCGAGCGCCTTGATCGAGGCTGCGCCGCCCTTCGCCGGGTCGATGTCGAGCACCCAGAAGCCGGACGCCCGACCGGTCGCGAGACCGACATTGAGAACGGTGGTGCGGCCGACGGCGCGCTCGATCGCCTCCACGTACGTGAGGGGATCCACGTCGGCGTAGGACGAGCCTCCCAGGCTGAGCACCGGATGCTTGCCGCCGTCGGCACAGGCTCCGCCATCACGGCAGGTGCAGGCGCCGTCGGCGACGCCGTAGAGCGCGACCGGATGCCATCCTCGGTCGAGGTAGCGCGACCACGCCCGCTCGACGTCGGCAGGGACCGTCGCGAGCGCCTTGGCGTTGTCGGTGTCGTCGGGGAGAATTGAGGAGCGCACCTCGTTGAGCGGCCGGTCCGACACTTCGGGCCGGCCGTTCACTTTCCGCCCCGGAAGATCGCGACGAGGCGGTCGACCTGTGCAGGCGTCGGGGCGGGGAGCTGGGCAGCGACCTTTTGCGCGTGCTCGATGAGGAGCTCGACGTCGAGGTCGCGCTTCGCGAAGGGCAAGGCCGGGTGATCGGCCGTCTTGCTCAGGCCGGCGACGCGTCCGCGGAGGACGGCAACCGCGTGCGAGGGTGGGGTGATAGCCATTGGGGCCTCGTCTCACTCGAAAGCGAGACGCGGCACCCCGACTACGGCCCTCCCGGAACTGTCCGACCAGTCAGCGGTTGCGTCGATCTGCCTATGGCGCACCTAGGGACTACCCGCACGACCGGCACCTGTCCGGCCCCCACCGCCGTGCGTACAAGTTGAGCGAGGGATCCGGGAGAACTTCCCTGTGGCTCGGCTTGCAGGGAAAACTACTACACCTAGGGGATCCAGGTTGTCACGGAGAACGCCGTGCCGTGACGTCCACCGAGTCGGGATCGAAGTACGGCATTCCCGGCCTCCACCCCTTGGGGCGGCCCCTGCCTTGCGGCTTGATCGTGATGGTGAATAGCGCTGCGAGAGCGGCGCTCTGCCGGTCCAGCGGCAGATTCTCGAACGCCTCGCCGGGGTCCGGAGCGTCCGCCAGATCCGCGAACCGGACGCGCTCGCGGGCGCGGGCGATAGCCGCCTCGGTCGCGTCGAGGCGCTCGCGGAGCCCGACATTGATCGTCACGAGCTGGGCGACGGTGAGCGTCCCTGCGGCTGTCTGAGCGGCGAGAGCGTCCATCTCGCGACGGATACCATCGGCGTTGGCCTGCGCGTCTGCGAGAGCGGCCGCGTCGGCAGATCCGTCCGCACGCATGAGGTCCGGCAGGTGCTCTCGGAGATAGGCCTTCGCCACTTCGCGGACGTACGCGTCCACGACGTCTCGGGCGCGCGTCACGCACTTTCGCTCGCCAGAGCACGCGTACACGCGCCGCGGGTTACCTGCCCGTGACGAGGTCCCGGTCGCGATGATGCGAGAGCCGCAGACGTCGCACGTCGCAACGCCCGACAGGAGATTGCGCCGGCCCGACGCCCCCGAGTTCGTCCGCCGGCTGGGGTCGGTGAGGATCGCGCACACGGCACGCCAGAGCGGCTCCGGCACGATGGCGGGCCACTCCGCAGGGCCGACGACCCCGCCCCGATGCTCGAGCAGCCCAGCATTCCGGGGTCGGAGCAACACGCGCCTCAGCCAGAGAGCGTCGATCGGGCGCCGTTGGATAGGCCCGTCCGGACCGGAGCCCGGCTTGCGCCTGCCGGAGGACGTGAAACCGTCAGCAGCAATCCTCGAGGCCGCGGACCTCAGCGACCCGCCAGCCGCGATCGACTCGGCCGCCCCGCGAAGCGCCGCCGCCTCGAGCGGCTCCGGCTCGAGCCCACCACGGCGGTAGCCGAACGGCCGCGGACCACCGCGGTACCGCCCCGCCTGGGCCGCTTGGAGCTTCGCCCGTTGGGCGCGCTCCGAGGTCCGCTCAGACTCGGCAGTGTCAACGTTCCCCTTGATGCGCGCGACCATGCGGCCGTCAGCGGTCGAGAGGTCGTCGTCGCCGGAAACCACTGTGTGAAGGCGCACGCCGTCGCGCTCGGCGAGTTCGATCAAATCCTCGACCTCGCGCGGGCGCCTCGTGAGTCGAGAGTTGCTGTAGGCGAGGATCGCACCGAACTCGCCAGCGCGGGCGCTCTCGAGCATCGCGTCGTACCGAGGGCGCTTCTTCGTCGACCGAGTGGACGCCGAGACGTCGTTGTCGGCAAACACCGCGACCACCTCGAGCCCGAGACGCTGCGCAAGCGCACGGCAGTCTTCCTCCTGGCGAGCCACGCCCAGCTCGCGGCCCTCGGGGTCCGCGCTGATCCGGACGTACAACGCCGCGCGCATGCCCGCGATCGTGCCACGGATCATCGTCCCGTCACCGCCCGCCAGAGCATCCGCCATCGGCTCGGCCGTAACTCGAGCGCGGCGATCACGGGATCCGAGCCGGCGTGGAACGCGGCGTCAGCACGAGCCCACGCAGCCTCCGTCTCGGCCACGCATTCCGGGTCCAGGCACACGCCGGCGGACAGAGCGGGCCAGCGGTGGCAGAGCAGGCAGAGACGCTCTGGCGGTCCGTCGACGATCGCGGCGACCTCGGCAGGCATGGGTGCGGGGTCGGCGCGTTCGGGGAGCGTGGTCGGGCCGACCGCGTGCGGGACTTGAACCCGCACAGGGCGTCGGACGCCTGCGGGGAGCCAGAGAGCGTCCCCGGCGCCCGCGAGCGTCTCCGCGCCGCTCAGACCGAGGGCGATGCCGGAGTCGGTGTGCGACTGCACGGTGAGGGTGAGGCGGGTGGGGACGTTCGCGCGGATGAGGCCGGAGAGGATGTCTGCGGATGGGCGTTGCGTCGCGAGCACGAGGTGCACACCGGCGGCGCGGCCGAGCTGGGCAAGGCGCACGATGAGCGGCTCCGTCGTCTTGCGGCCGGTGAGCATGAGGTCGGCCAGTTCGTCGATAACGACGACGAGACGGGGCACGGTGGCGCCGAGGTCGTCTACGGAGCGAGCGCCGACGGCCTCGAGGGTGGTGTAGCGGCGCTCGAGCTCCTCGAGTGCCCACGCGAGGAGATCCGTCGCCTGCTCGACGTCGGTCGCGATCGGCCCGGCGAGGTGCGGCGCGTCCCGGTAGGCGGCGAGCTCGACCCGCTTCACGTCGACGAGGGCGAGTCGGAGCGAGCCGGGACCGTTCCGGGCGGTGAGGGTCGAGAGGAGAGCGTGCACGGCCGTTGACTTGCCGGCGCCCGTCGTCCCGGCGATGAGGACATGAGGCGCGCGTGCGAGGTTGCCGAAGACGGGCGTGCCGAGCGTGTCGAGTCCGACGGGCCACACGAGCGGGGGAGAGGCGTCGGGGATCGGCACGTCAGAGAGCGTGACGGCCTGACGGTCAGCGCGGGGCACCTCGAGCGCGAGAATCCCGGCGGCACGAGTGACGCGTACGTCCTCGACGCCGAGAGCGAGCGCGAGAGTGCGGGTGAGCCGATCGAGCTCGTCCACGCGAGTGCCGGGGGAGAGGGTCAGGGGGTAGGTGAGCGTGGACGGCCCCAGGATCGGGGCGTCTACGCGGGCTGAGAGTCCGTGTGCGGCGAGAGTGCGGGTGAGCGTCGAGACTGCGTCGGTGGCGGGCATGGTGAGGGACCTCCTCGCCGCACGTGGCGGCGTCGGTGCGTGGGCAGGGTTGGGTGAGGTACCGGAGAGCGATCCGACGGGGCGGGGGGCGACGTGGCGCTACACCTCCGCGCCGGCGAGGAGCAAGGCGGCGAGGCGTGCCGCGACGGCGTAGAGCGCGACGCGGGCGAGGCGCTCGGGATCCGTGGTCGGCTCGAGGAGTTCCGCGACGTCCTCGCGGTAGGCGGCGAGGTCGACGTAGACGGCCCAGAGATCGGCCGTGTAGACCGGCACGGCGGCGTCGGCGACCTCGTGCGCGACGTCGCCCGCGTGCTCGCCGTGGTCGAGGCGGTAGGCGTCCTCGGCTGCCGCGTCGGCGACGCCGACCAGCCATCGGGCGCCTGGTGAGTCGACGGCGTCCGGGATCGCGACATCGGCGAGGCTCGCCAGGGCGTAGGGCGTTGTCGGGGCAGGCGTGAGCGTGGACATGATGGCTCCTCTCATCGGGAGCACGCCGGACGTGGCGCGCGCGGCCACCTAGCGACTCGGGAGTGCCGCTAGGTCGCCGTGCGCGTCACGGCTCGAGGTAGGCGAGGACGTCCGCGCGCGTCGTGCCCTGTGGCCACTCGCCACGTTCGGCGTCGCCGTAGCCCAAGACGTACGCGTCATCGTCGGCGCACGGTTCCTCGCCATTGAGGGCGTCTAGGACACCCTCCGCGTACGCCTCGCGCGTGTCGACGTCGTCAAGGTCGCCCGCGACGTCGCTCGCCTCGAGGTTCTTGACGCCGTACGGGATCGCTCGCATGGCGTCCGCGACGGCGTCTCGTGCCGCGTCGAGTGCCTCGCGCGCCGCGAGAAGTTCGGGCGTGTGCTCGCCCCCGCTCGCCATGTACGCCTCGAGCCATGCCGCGCTCGCGGCGTCGAGGTTCACCCGCGCGTGCTCAAGTGCCGCGCGGTCGCTTACCGCGCTCACTGGTCAGCCTCGACGTAGTGCGCCGTCGTGCGCCCGTGCGCCGTCGTCGACTCGAGCCGCTCGACGCGGCACGCGGGCGCGGCGTCGGCCTGCCGCGTCGCTATCTCGCCGTCGATCGCGTCACGGGCGATGCCGCGCGCGTAGCCAGCGTGCGCCGTCGGCACGGTGACGCGGGCGTGCCACGTGCCGTAGCCGTCGGCCCACGTCTCGACCGTGGCCGCGTCATGGGCGACGCGCGCCGCGTGGGCGTGCCACGCGGCACTACTGTCCGCGAGCCGCTGCGCCGCGATCCGCTCCGCTTGCGTCGGGCGCCGACGGGCGCCGTAGCGGCTCACTGGTCCGCTCCCGTGGTGAGTCGGTAGGCGTAGGCGTGCCGTTCGCCCGCGAGCCACGTGCCGCACGCGTCGCACGGTGCGGTCGCAAAGTCCGCGACGGCACATCCACACTCCGTCGTCACGCCGTCGTGCCCGCACGTGTGCTCCGACTCCGGCACGCCGTGCGCGACCTCGACGCCGTCGAAACCGGTCGACCACGGCTCGCGGTCGCCGTTCTGCGGCTCGCCAGTCTCGCGCGTCAGCATGCAATCCATGCACACCCACAGCACGCCGTCCCACGCGAACGGCTCCCGAGCCGTCGCCGCGCTCACTGGTCCGCTCCCGCCACGCGCGCCCGGTGCTCACGGTGCGCGCGGAACGCTGCCGCGACCCGCGTCGGGATGACGAGTGCCTCGCCGTGGCTCTCGACCGTGAGCGTCGGCTTCTGCGTCGCGACCGCGACGGCGCGACGCACGGCTGACGCGAGCCACGGCGCGCCCGTCACGCGCCCGTCGATGTCTTCGACGTTCCACCACTCGGCCACGCCGTCGTACGTGCTGACGTGCCGCACGGGCCACGCCGTGCCGCAGTACACGCCGTCGCCCGTGCGGATCACCCGGCGACCGTCGCCGCGATCTTCCGTATACGCCGTGACGACGCCGTACCGGTACCCAAGACTCGTGATCGTGCGCATTTCAAGCTCCTCGCGCTACGTGGCAAGCCCCATCGGCTCGCGCTAGTAAGAGTGTCGAGGCGCGCAACTAGACCTCGCGATCGCCGTCGCGATCCTGCAGGCGGCCGAGCTCCTGGACCCGGCGCGGTCCGAGCGGGCGGCGCACGTGGGTGAGCTCGGGCTCGACGGACGCATCCACCCGGTGCGGGGGGTGCTGCCGGCGGTGCTGGCCGCCGTGCGGCACGGCGTGACGCGCGTGGTGGTGCCGGCGGCGAACGCGGCCGAGGCACGCCTCGTGCCGGGTGCCGACGTGCTGGCGGTCGACCACCTGGCGGAGCTTGTCACCGCCTACGGCGGAGAGGCGACGCGGATCGCTGCGCACGAGCACACCGGCGACGAGGCTCTCCCGGTCGGCGGTGCGGCCGCGCCGGACGCCGCTGTCGCCGACCTGTCCGACGTCCTGGGGCAGGAGAACGCGCGGTACGCCCTCGAGGTAGCGGCGGCCGGCGGTCACCACGTGCTGCTCGTCGGACCGCCTGGCGCCGGCAAGACGATGCTGGCGTCCCGGCTGCCGGGCATCCTGCCGGACCTCGCGGAGTCCGAGTCCGTCGAGGTCACGTCAGTGCACTCGATCGCCGGCACGTTCGACCCGCGGCGCGGACTGATGTCGCGGCCGCCGTTCGAGAGCCCGCACCACACGGCGACCCCGGCGGCGATCGTCGGAGGCGGGTCGGGGGTGCCCCGGCCGGGTGCGGCCTCGCGCGCGCACAGGGGAGTGTTGTTCCTCGACGAGGCACCGGAGTTTGCGTCGCGGGTGCTCGAGACGTTGCGGCAGCCGCTGGAGCACGGCGAGCTGGTGCTGCAGCGCGCCCAAGGCACGGCCCGGTACCCGGCACGCTTCCAGCTGGTGCTCGCGGCCAACCCGTGCCCGTGCGGGCGCGGCGGCGGGAAGGGCATCGACTGCCAGTGCTCCTCGCTCGAGCGAAGGCGGTACTTCGGCCGGCTCTCGGGTCCGCTGCTCGACCGCGTGGACCTCCAGGTGGAGGTGCCAGCTGTGGGACGCGGCGCGCTCGCGCTCACGGCGGGGGAACCGAGCGCCGTGGTGGCCGAGCGGGTCCGCCGCGCGCGCGAGGCGGCGGCCGCCCGGCTGCGGGGCACACCGTGGCGCACCTCGGGCGAAGCGAGCGGGGCGTGGCTCCGGCGGCACGCACCGCTCCCGCACGGCGTGGTCTCGGAGCTCCACACCGCCATGGAGCGCGGCCGCCTCAGCCTGCGCGGGATGGACCGCGTGCTCCGGGTCGCGTGGACGATCGCCGACCTCGGCGGACGCGAGCGACCCACCCGCGACGACGTCGACGCCGCGCTCACGTTGAGGAACGGGGACCACCGTGGCTGAGCTCGTCTTCGACGCCGCCGATCCCGTTCTTGCCACCGTCGCGTGGAACCGCCTCGCCGAGCCGGGCGACGTCGCCGCCGCGAGGTTGCTCGGGGCGCTGAGCCCCGTGGCGGCGCTCTCCTGGTTGACGGACCCGGTGGGCGGGGTCCCGTGCGCGCCCGAGGACCCTCGGGGATGGGACCGGGCGCGGGCCCGCTGGGAGCCGCGTCTGATCGGGCTGGACCCCCGCCGTGAGCTCGCCACGATCCGACGGTTCGGCGGTCGTGTCGTGCTCCCGTCGGATCCGTGGTGGCCGGCCGCGCTCGCCGACCTCGCGCCCTACGTCCCGGTGTGCCTGTGGGTGCGTGGCGACCCGGCCGTGCTCGCGGCGCCCGGGCTCGCGATCGTCGGGTCTCGCGCCGCCTCGTCGTACGGAGTGACCGTCGCGGCCGACATCGCCGCCGGGGTGGCGAGCTCGGGTCACGTCGTCATCTCGGGAGGGGCGTACGGGATCGACGCCGCGGCCCACCGAGGCGCGCTCGCCGTCGGAGGCCCGACCGTCGCCGTGCTCGCCGGCGGGCTGGACCGTTTCTACCCGCCGGGGAACTCCGACCTGCTGCGGGCCGTCGGCCGGGACGGGGCGCTCGTCGCCGAGCTCCCGCCGGGGAGCTCACCGAGCCGACCGCGGTTCCTGCTGCGGAACCGACTCATCGCGGCGCTCGCCGGAGCCACGCTCGTGGTCGAGGCCGCGTGGCGGTCCGGTGCCCTGAACACGGCTCGGCAGGCGTCCGACCTGCTGCGGCCGATCGGCGCCGTTCCGGGTTCGGTGTCGTCAGCCGTCTCCGCGGGTTGCCACCGGATGGTCCGCGAGATGGCCGCCACGCTCGTGACGGACGTCGCCGAGGCGCTCGAGCTGCTGCTGCCGATCGGTGCGGCCGGCGAGTCCACCCCGCCCGAGGTGGCGGTCGGTTCCGGACGCCCCGGTGGGTCGCCGGCCGACCTTGCGCCGCGGGAGGCCCTCGTCTGGGACGCGCTCCCGCGTCGTGCTGCGGCACAGCCGGACTCCGTCGCCCGGGTCGCCGGGCTAGGGGTCCCCGAGGTCCGTGCGGCGCTCGGCCGGCTCGAGCTCGCCGGGCACGCGCTCCGCGACGCCGGTGGTTGGCGTCGTGCGTGAGGGTCGACGTCGGTCGCAGCGGCCCGGCGGGCGCGGGTCAGCGTCGCCGTCCCGCCCCCACCCTGCGTGTGCTCGGTGTGATGACGAGCGTGACGAGCGCGGCGACCACCGCGATGACGGCACCGGTCGTGAAGCCACGGTCGAAGCCCACCGTGCTGGTGCCCGATCCCGGTCCCACGAGGCTCGCGGCAGCCACGCTGGAGGCGAGGGCCGCGCCGACCGACGCCCCGAACTCGTGGAACGTGCTGACGATCCCCGAGGCCAGGCCGGCTTCCTGCGGCTCGACCTGGCCGAGCGCCGTCGCCGAGGCGACGACGAACGCGATGCCGGTCCCGGCGGCGGCGACGGAGACCCCGACGACCATCGCCGTCGTGCCCTCCCACATCGCGGGCACGGACATCCCGGCAGCCGCGACCAGCAGGCCGACCACGCCGAGCAACCGAGGCCCGACACGACCGAGCACGCGCCCGGCCACGTTCGCACCGACCATCGTGGCGATCGCCACCGGGAGGAACAGCAGGCCGGTGACCAGTGGCCCGTAGCTCTGGTGGTGCTGCAGGAAGAACGTCCCGAGGAAGAACACCATGATCATGAGCGCAGTCGCGACCAGGATCAGCACCGTGCCCGTCGCGACCGGTCGCCGCGTCAGAAGCCGGAGATCCATCAGCGGGCTCGTGGCCGTCAGCTGACGGGCGACGAAACCGCCGTAGAGCACGAGGGCAGCGAGCAGGAAGGCGGCGGTCGTCGGTGTCGCCCATCCGCCGTCGCCCGCCTGGACGAGCGCGTAGATGAGGGAACCCGTGGCCGCCGTGACCAGAGCGGCCCCGAGCACGTCGAGTCGCCCACCCGCCGCCGGACGGGGGTGTGCTGGGAGGTGCGTACGCAGTGTGAGGAGCAGGACGATGCCGACCGGCACGTTCACGATGAAGACCCAGGGCCAGCCGGGACCGGCCGTGAGCACGCCGCCGAGCAGGACGCCGAGCGCGGCGCCGCTCCCGCCGAGCGCCGACCAGATGCCGAGGGCCCGGTTGCGTTCGTCCCCCTCGAACGTCGTCACCACGACGGAGAGCGCAGCGGGGGAGAGGATCGCCGCGGCGAGGCCCTGCGCCAGCCGGCCACCGAGCAGCATCGGCCCCGAGGACGCGAGGCCCGCCACGAGAGAGGCGAGCGCGAAGAGACCCAGGCCGAGGAGCACGAGGCGGCGCGCGCCGAACAGGTCCGCCGCACGCCCACCGAGGAGCAGGAGCCCGCCGAACGCGAGCGTGTAGCCGCTGACGACCCAGGTGAGTGTCGCCCGGTCGAGTCCGAGGTCGGTCGCCAGGTGCGGCAGGGCGATCGCGACCACCGTGACGTCGAGGATGAGCATGAGCTGGGCGATGCCGACGAGCCAGAGGATCCGCCAGCGGCGAGGGTCCGGGCGCTCGGCGGGATCGCCCGCCGTGGCTGGCCCCGCGGTCGCAGGTGCCGTGTTGTCTGACATGGTCCGCTCCTCATCTGCGAAGTTGAACGATGCTGTCCGAGTTATGTGCCAACGTAGCGCACAACTCATACATTCCCGTACGACTTAAGGAGGGTGCGTGGCACCGACACGTCGGGTTCGCCTCGGAGTGGCGTCGCGGGACGCGAGCGGCGGCAGGGCACGGTGGGTCGGTGGCCGCTGACCATCCTCGCGACTCGGCGGCGCCGAGGGCGTCGCACCATCCGCCGTCGCGCCCGGGCGACGCGGCGCTCGTCGAGCGGTACGCGCTGCACCTCGAGGCGCAGCGCGGGCTCTCCGCTCACACGGTGCGCGCCTACACCTCCGACGTCGCCGACCTGCTGGCGGAGCTTCCGCCGACGGGCGACGAGCCGAACGGCGCCGACCTGACGCGGCTCGATCTCGTGGCTCTGCGTCGCTGGCTCGCGCGGCAGGCGCGCGCCGGCCTCGCCCGCTCCACCCTGGCGCGGCGGAGCGCGTCGGCGCGGACGTTCACCGCGTGGGCGCACCGCGCAGGTCTGCTCGCGGAGGACGTCGGTGCACGCCTGCGGAGCCCTCGGGCGGACGTGGTCGTCCCCGTGGTGCTCACCGAGGCGGACGCCGCCACCGTGCTCGACGGCGTGAGGGCCGACGACGGCGGCGTCGGCGCGGACGACGACGAGGGCGAGAGGTCCGCCCTCGCCCTTCGCGACAGCGCGATGCTCGAGCTCCTGTACGGCGCGGCCCTGCGCGTGTCCGAGCTCGCCGGCCTGGACACCGGCGACGTCGACCTGCGCGAGCGGCTCGTCCGCGTGCTCGGCAAGGGTGCGAAGGAACGCGTCGTCCCGTTCGGGCTGCCGGCGGCGCGCGCGATCGAGGCGTGGATCAGCGTGCGTCCGGAGCTCGCCGGGCCGCGGAGCGGGCGGGCGCTGTTCCTCGGCGCACGCGGCGGCCGGATCGATCCACGCGTCGTCCGCGACGTCGTCCACCGGGCGACGGCGCGGGCGGGGGTGCGGGACCTCGCACCGCACGGGCTGCGGCACTCTGCTGCCACGCATCTGCTCGCCGGAGGTTCCGACCTGCGCTCCGTGCAGGAGATCCTCGGCCACGCCTCGCTCGCGACCACGCAGCGCTACACCCACGTCACGCCCGAGCGCCTGCGCGCCGCGTTCCGTCAGGCTCACCCGCGCGCCTGACGCAGACGGCCGGCCGCGCTATCCGGACGACGGGTACAGCCGGATCACCGGCGGCTCGCCGACGAGCGTGAGCGGATCCAGGTAGTCGTCCGAGCCGCGCCGTGCGCCCCAGTGCAGGCACGGCACCTCCGCGTGGCCGGACTGGAGGATCCCGACGACGTCGCCCCGAGCGACCCGCTCACCGGCGGGGACGGTGGGGGCGAGCGGCTCGTACGTCGTCCGGATGCCGTCGGCATGATCGACGGAGACCACCCCGCGATCGGCGACGGTCCCCGCGAACGCCACGACGCCGTCGGATGCGGCGAGCACGGCTGTGCCCTGCGCGGCGGCGAGATCGACTCCGCGGTGCCCCGCCGCCCACGGAGCCGGCGGCGGCTCGAAGCGCCGCACGACGTCCGGCGGCGGTCCACCGAGCGGCCAGTCGTAGATCGAGCCAGGTGCGCCCTCGAGTGGGACGGGCGCGGATCGGCCCCGTGCCGCGTCGGTCGCGGGCGGCGGATCGGCGTCGGCGCGCACGTGTGCGCCGATCCCTGCGGCGAGGGCACCGAGCGCGAGCAGGGCGGTGGCGAGGCGGGCAGCGTTCGTGGTCGGCATGAGGACCACGCTGCCGAGGAGCGACGGGTCCGGGTGTGGAGCATGTGGACGAGAGCGTCGGCTAGCCGGCGGGGCTGGTTCGGGGACAAGTCGTCGCGCGGCTCGCGTCCGGTAGACTCCTCGCTGCAGCCGGTCCGCCGGCTGACATCGCGCGCCCACTGACCCACCCTCCGAGGTGGGGCACGCCGGCGTGGTCCGCCCTTCGCGGGGCGGTGCCGGCGTGCGTGGGCACCAGGAGCGGGCTGCCAGCCGGCGGTCCCGCAGGACAACCGAGACCGCGGGTGCCGCCGGAAGGCCGCGCCCGCCACGTCGCGCGGGCACCCCGCGCGGGAAGGACGGACCATGGCCGTCGTCACCATGCGCCAGCTCCTCGAGAGCGGCGTCCACTTCGGGCACCAGACCCGCCGGTGGAACCCCAAGATGAAGCGCTTCATCTTCACCGAGCGCAACGGCATCTACATCATCGACCTGCAGCAGTCGCTCACGGACATCGACCGGGCGTTCTCGTTCGTCAAGGACACGGTCGCCCACGGCGGCTCGATCCTGTTCGTCGGCACGAAGAAGCAGGCCCAGGAGGCAGTCGCCGAGCAGGCGTCGCGCGTCGGGATGCCCTACGTCAACCAGCGCTGGCTGGGCGGCATGCTCACCAACTTCCAGACGGTGAGCAAGCGACTGTCCCGCCTCAAGGAGCTCGAGGAGATCGACTTCGACGACGTGGCCGCGTCCGGCCGCACGAAGAAGGAGCTCCTCATGATGCGCCGCGAGAAGGACAAGCTCGAGCGCACGCTCGGCGGCATCCGGGAGATGGCCAAGGTCCCCTCCGCCGTGTGGATCGTCGACACGAAGAAGGAGCACCTCGCCGTCGCCGAGGCGCGCAAGCTCAACATCCCCGTCGTGGCGATCCTCGACACGAACTGCGACCCGGACGAGGTCGACTACCCGATCCCGGGCAACGACGACGCCATCCGCGCCGTCGGCCTGCTCACGCGGGTGATCGCCGACGCCGTCGCCGAGGGCACTGTGGCACGCCACGGCGGCTCGGCGCCGGGTGAGGCGGGCACCGCCGAGGAGCCGCTGGCCGAGTGGGAGCGCGAGCTGCTCCAGGGCGACACCGACGAGCAGTCCTCCGCCGCCAACACGGAGGAGCCCACGCCTGCCGAGGCCGAGGCCCTCGAGGCGCCGGCCGACACCCCGGCGGAGCCGCTCGCGGCCGAGGCCGACGGCGAGACGGTGGCCGAGGCTCCTGCCGAGGTCGAGACGGCTGCCGAGGCACCCGCCGAGGCCGAGGCGGAGGTTGAGGCTGAGTCCGCGACCCCCGCCGAGGCGGAGGTTGAGGCTGAGTCCGCGACCCCGGCCGAGGCGGAGGCCGAGACCCCGGCCGAGTCCACCGACGAGCAGGCCTGAGCCCCGACCCGCGAGAAGGAGACCCATACCTGATGGCGAACTACACCGCCGCTGACATCAAGACGCTCCGGGAGAAGTCCGGCGCGGGCATGCTCGACGTCAAGAAGGCCCTCGACGAGGCCGACGGCGATGCCGAGAAGGCGCTCGAGATCATCCGCGTGAAGGGTCTCAAGGGCGTGGCGAAGCGGGAGGGGCGCTCGGCCTCCGAGGGCCTCGTCGCCGTGAAGGTGACGGACGCCCACGACGTCGCCGGCCAGGTCGGCACGATGGTCGAGCTGAACGCGGAGACGGACTTCGTGGCGAAGAACGCGACGTTCGTCGGTCTCGCGGAGCGCGTGCTCGACGCCGCCGTGGCCTCGGCCGCACGCGACGCCGACGCGCTGCTCGCCGCGGATGCGGGCGGCGAGACGGTCGCCGAGATCGTCGACGGCGCCGCCGCCACGCTCGGTGAGAAGCTCGTGCTGCGTCGCGTCGCCCGCCTCGACGGCGAGCACGTGGGTGTCTACCTGCACCGCACCAGCAAGGACCTGCCCCCGCAGGTCGGCGTCATGGTCGCGACGGACGCCGCAGCGGCGTCCGTGGCCGAGGAGATCGCGATGCACGTCGCGGCGTACTCGCCGGCGTACCTGACCCGCGAGGACGTCCCGGAGCAGCTCGTCGCCGACGAGCGACGCATCGCCGAGGAGACCGCCCGCAACGAGGGCAAGCCCGAGCAGGCACTCACGAAGATCGTCGAGGGTCGCCTCAACGGGTTCTTCAAGGACCAGGTCCTCGTGGACCAGGCCTTCGCCCGTGACCCGAAGAAGACGGTCGGGCAGGTCGTCGCCGAGACCGGCGGCACGCTGACCGGCTTCGCGCGGTTCCGCGTCGGCGCCTGAGCCGAACACCGGTGGCCCCGGACCTCATGCAGGTCCGGGGCCACCGACGCACCCGGACCCAGCGCCGGGCCGACTCGACGAAGGGGTAACCACGTGACCACTGCGACCACGGCGACCGGGCAGGCGCCGCAGCCGCCCCGGCGCGTCCTGCTCAAGCTCTCCGGCGAGGTGTTCGGCGGCGGGACGATCGGGCTGGACCCGGACGTGGTCGCGGCCGTCGCACGCGAGATCGCCGCGGCGGTGACGGCGGGCGTGCAGGTGGCGATCGTCGTCGGCGGCGGGAACTTCTTCCGTGGTGCGGAGCTCTCGCAGCGGGGGCTCGACCGGTCGCGCGCCGACTACATGGGCATGCTCGGCACGGTGATGAACTGCCTGGCCCTGCAGGACTTCCTCGAGAAGGCGGGCGTGAGCCCGCGCGTCCAGACGGCGATCACCATGGGGCAGGTCGCCGAGCCCTACATCCCGCTGCGCGCGATCCGGCACCTCGAGAAGGGCCGCGTGGTGATCTTCGGGGCCGGGGCTGGGATGCCGTACTTCTCCACCGACACCGTGGCGGCGCAGCGCGCGCTGGAGACGCACTGCGACGAGGTCCTCGTCGGGAAGAACGGCGTCGACGGCGTGTACACGGCCGACCCCAGGGTGGACCCCAAGGCACGGCGCCTCGAGGTCCTGACGTTCGACGAGGCGCTCCGCCGCGACCTCCGGGTCGTCGACGCGAGCGCCTTCAGCCTGTGCCGCGACAACGACCTGCCGATGCGAGTGTTCGGCATGGACACGCCGGGGAACGTCACTCGCGCGCTCTCGGGTGAGAGGATCGGAACGCTCGTGACGTCCCGGCCCCCCGCCGACGACGACGCCCACGCGGGCGAGAACACGAAGGAGCACCCGTGATCGACGACATCCTCCTCGAGGCCGAGGACAAGATGGACAAGGCCGTGGAGGTCGCACGCGACGAGCTCGGCGCCATCCGCACCGGCCGGGCGAACGCCGCCCTCTTCCAGAAGATCCTCGTCGACTACTACGGCGCGCCGACGCCGCTGCAGCAGCTTGCGGGCATCACCATCCCGGAGGCGCGCGTGATCCTCATCAACCCGTACGACCGGGGTGCCGCGAGCGAGATCGAGAAGGCGCTCCGTGCGTCGGACCTGGGCGTCAACCCGAGCGACGACGGCAACGTGATCCGCATCGTGCTGCCGCAGCTGACCGAGGAGCGGCGCCGCGAGTACGTCAAGCTCGCGAAGGGCAAGGGCGAGGACGCGCGGGTGTCCGTGCGCGCCGTACGCCGCAAGGCCAAGGACGAGCTGGACCGCATCGTGCGTGACGGCGAGGCCGGCGAGGACGAGGTGGCACGGGCGGAGAAGGAGCTCGAACTGGCGACGAAGAGCCACGTCGACGCGATCGACGACCTGCTCAGCCACAAGGAGCGCGAGCTCCTCGAGGTCTGAGTGTCCAGCGGCGACGAGGCGCCGCTCACGCGTCGTCAGCTGCGTGAGCGGGCGGCGCGCGAGGCGCGCCAGAGCGGGTCGGCCGACGACGGCGGGTGGCCCGGCGCGACGGCCGTTCCTCGCGACCCATCGACACCCCTCGGCCCGCCCGGCGGCGCCGGTGCGGATACGCGCGCGCTGCCCGCTCCGGAGCATCCGCCGACGGGTGCGCCGGAACCTGCGGCAGAGCGCCCGGTCGTCCCGGCCGAGGAGCGCGAGGAGCGCGAGGATCGCGAGGATCACGTACGCGACTCGGAGGCGCCGGCGGGCGCCGTCGACGCCGGTGAGCCGGACGCGCTCGAACCTCGGGAGGCGCTCGTCGCGCCTCCGGCGCGGGCCGGGCGGAACGTCCCCATCGCGATCGGCGTCGGGCTGGCGCTCGGCGCGGCCCTGCTCGCGAGCCTGTACTTCCGCAAGGAGCTGTTCATCGTCCTGGCGTTCGCCGCGTGCGTGGGTGCGCTGTGGGAGCTGCGGCAGGCGCTGCGCTCACGGGACATGGACATCCCGCTGCTCCCGCTCGTCGTCGGCAGCGCCGGCATGCTCGTGTCGGCGTACGTGTCCGGGCTCGAGGCCCTGCTCGTCGCGTTCGTGCTGACGGCGGGCGGCGTCTTCGTGTGGCGGGTTCTCGACGGCGGGGGTCTGCGGGCGTTGCGCGACGCCGCAGCGGGGGTGTTCGCCGCCGCGTACGTGCCGTTCCTCGCGGGGTTCGCCGTCCTCATGCTCGCGGCGGACGGCGGCGAGTGGCGCGTGCTGGTCTTCATCGCGCTCGTCGTCGCGAACGACACCGGCGGGTTCGCCGCTGGCGTGATGTTCGGTGCGCACCCGCTGGCTCCGTCCGTGAGCCCGAAGAAGTCCTGGGAGGGTGCGGCAGGGTCGCTCGTGCTCGCGTGCGCCGTCGGCGTCGGTGCGACGTTCCTCACGATCGACGGGTTCGGCTCCTTCGGAGCGACCGTCCCGTGGTGGCTGGGGCTCGTGCTCGGGGCGGCGACGGTCGCCGCCGCGACCGTCGGTGATCTCGGCGAGTCGCTGATCAAGCGCGACCTCGGCATGAAGGACATGGGCGCGGTGCTGCCCGGCCACGGCGGCATCCTCGACCGCCTCGACTCGCTGCTCGTCGCCGCCCCGGTGGTGGCCGTCACCATGACCCTGCTCGTCCCGCCGACGGGCGGATGAGGCCGACCTGCGAGGATGGACCCATCATGACCGACGTCCACACCCCTGCCGCGCCGACCGCCGTCGACCCCGGTTCCCGCCCGCGCCTGCAGTTCGCCGCGCCGCGCCGCGGGAAGCCCCCTGTGCACCTCGCCGATCTCGCGCCCGCGGAGCGTGTCGACGCCGTCCGTGGCGTCGGCGAGGCGGCCTTCCGTGCCGATCAGCTCTCGCGCCACTACTTCACCCACCTCACGCGCGACGCCGACGCGATGTCCGACCTTCCGGCGGCGTCGCGGGAGGACCTGGTCGCCGCGCTGCTGCCGCAGCTCGTGTCGCCCGTGCGGACCATGGAGGCCGACGGCGGCGCGACGGTCAAGACGCTGTGGGCGCTGTTCGACGACGCGAAGGTCGAGTCCGTGCTCATGCGCTACCGCGACCGGACGACGCTGTGCGTGTCGAGCCAGGCCGGGTGCGGGATGGCGTGCCCGTTCTGCGCCACCGGCCA
The DNA here is from genome assembly GCF_000023105.1 of Beutenbergia cavernae DSM 12333. NCBI lineage: Bacteria > Bacillati > Actinomycetota > Actinomycetes > Micrococcales > Beutenbergiaceae > Beutenbergia > Beutenbergia cavernae. Next base: position 2,796,813 of record NC_012669.1, on the reverse strand, counting down.
GCTCGGCCTCACGCGCAACCTGTCCACGGCGGAGATCGTGGAGCAGGTGCGCCTGGCGGCGGCCGCGTGCCGGGCGGGGGACCTGCCGGGCGGGCCGACGCGCCTGTCGAACGTGGTGTTCATGGGCATGGGTGAGCCGCTCGCCAACTACCGCGCCGTCATCGGTGCGGTGCGTCGCATGGTGGAGCCCGCGCCGTCGGGCCTCGGCATGTCGGCGCGCAACGTCACGGTCTCGACCGTCGGTCTCGTGCCGGCGATCGACAAGCTCGCGGCCGAGGGGATCCCGGTCACGCTCGCCGTGTCCCTGCACGCGCCCGACGACGAGCTGCGCAGCGAGCTGGTGCCGATCAACACCCGGTGGAGCGTGGGCGAGGCGCTCGACGCCGCACGCAGGTACTTCGACATCACCCATCGCCGGGTGAGCATCGAGTACGCGCTCATCCGCGACGTGAACGACCACGGCTGGCGCGCCGACCTGCTCGCGAAGGAGCTCGTCGCGCGTGGCCGTGGCTGGGTGCACGTCAACCCGATCCCGCTGAACCCGACGCCCGGCTCGCGCTGGACGGCGAGCGACCCGGGAGTGGAGGCGGAGTTCGTCGCCCGGTTGAGGCACGCCGGCATCCCCACGACGATCCGTGACACGCGCGGGAGCGACATCGACGGCGCCTGCGGGCAGCTCGCGGCCAGCCAGTAGGCTCGCCGGCGGGGAGGTGGCGATGACGCGGATGTTCCCGACCGTCGGTCGGATGTCGCGCGGGTACGACCGCGAGGAGGTCGACACGTTCTTCTCGCGCGCCCGCGCGGCGTACGAGGGGACGAACGGCGCCGCGCAGCTGACCGGACAGGACGTGCGGCAGGCGGCCTTCGACCTCGTGCGCCACGGCTACTCGACCACGGCCGTGGATGCGGCCCTCGACCGGCTCGAGGCCGCGTTCGTGCAGCGCGAGCGGGCCGAGTTCGTCGCGGATCGCGGGCAGGCGGCCTGGATGCACGAGGTGGCCGACCGCGCGACGACGCTGTACGGCCGGCTCACGCGGCCCGAGAACGAGCGGTTCGCGCAGCCGGAGCACGGTCACGGGTACGACACGGAGGACGTCGACGCCCTGCTGGACCGGCTCGTCGACTACTTCGACGCCGGCGTGCCCCTGACCGCCTCGGAGATCCGCTCGGCCACCTTCCGCTCCGCGCCCCGCACCCGGGCCTACGCGGAAGGACCGGTCGACGCGTTCCTCGACCGCGTCGTCGACGTCCTGCTGTCGGTCGAGTGAGCGCGCGCACCGTCGTCCTCCTCGGTTCCACCGGTTCGATCGGGACCCAGGCGCTCGACGTCGTCGCGGCGGCGCCAGGACGGTTCCAGGTGGTGGGGCTCGCCGCCGGCGGGAGCGACCTGGAGCTGCTCGCGCGGCAGGCGGTCGCTCACGACGTGCCGGTCGTCGCCGTCGCCGCCGGCGAGCAGGACGACGTCGCCGCGGCGATCCGCGCGGCCGGCGGCCGCCGGACGGAGGTCCTCACCGGCCCGGGAGCCGCCGCCGACCTCGCCGGGCGCGGCGCCGACGTCGTGCTCAACGGGATCACGGGGTCCGTCGGGCTCGCGCCGACGCTCGCGGCGCTCGAGGCGGGTTCGACGCTCGCGCTCGCGAACAAGGAGTCGCTCGTGGCGGGCGCCGCGCTGGTGCGGGCCGCCCAGCAGCGCGCCGACCAGATCGTGCCGGTCGACTCGGAGCACTCGGCCATCGCGCAGGCGCTGCGGTCCGGAGCGCGGTCCGAGGTCGCGCGGCTCGTGCTCACGGCCTCGGGTGGGCCGTTCCGCGGCTGGTCGCGCGAGCAGATGGCCGGCGTGACGCCCGAGCAGGCGCTGGCTCACCCCACCTGGGCGATGGGGCCGGTCGTCACCACGAACTCCGCGACGCTCATGAACAAGGGCCTCGAGCTCATCGAGGCGCACGTCCTGTTCGACGTGCCGGTCGCGGACATCACCGTCGTCGTGCACCCGCAGTCGGTCGTCCACTCGATGGTCGAGTTCGTGGACGGGTCGACGATCGCCCAGGCATCCCCACCGGACATGCGGCTGCCGATCGCGCTCGGCCTCGCCTGGCCCGACCGGGTGCCCGGTGCGGCGTCGCCGTGCCGCTGGGACGCCGCGACGTCGTGGACGTTCGAGCCGGTCGACGACGCCGCGTTCCCGGCTCTCGACCTCGCGCGTGAGGCGGTGAAGGCGTCGCCGCTGCACCCGGCCGTGCTCAATGCCGCGAACGAGGAGGCGGTCGCGGCGTTCCTCGACGGGCGCCTGCCGTTCCTCGACGTCGTCGGGACTGTCGCCCGCGTGCTGGGGGAGTACCCGGATCCGCCCGACGGCGCGCTGTCGCTCGAGGGCGTCCAGGCCGCGGAGGCGTGGGCACGAGCGCGGTCGCGGGCGCTCGTCGCCGACGGACCCTCGCGGGAGCGCTGATCCGCGTCCCCAGGTTCCCGTGAGATTCTGGGAGGCATGATGTTCTGGCTCGGCGTGCTCGTGCTCGTCATCGGGCTGCTGATCTCGATCGCCCTGCACGAGGTGGGCCACCTGCTGCCCGCGAAGCGGTTCGGCGTCAAGGTGAGCCAGTACATGGTCGGCTTCGGGAAGACGCTGTGGTCGACCCGGCGCGGCGACACGGAGTACGGCTTCAAGGCCATCCCGCTGGGCGGCTACGTCCGGATGGTCGGCATGTACCCGCCGGCCCGCGCCGTGAGCGAGGCCGGTCCCGGCGCCGCCCCGACCCGCAAGAAGTTCTTCTCCTCCGTCATGGAGGACGCCCGGGCCGAGGCGCTGAGCGAGGTCCAGCCGGGCGAGGAGCGCCGGACGTTCTGGGCGCTGTCGGTGCCGAAGAAGCTCGTCGTGATGTTCGGCGGGCCGTTCGTCAACCTCGTCATCGCGTTCGTCCTGCTGGCCGTCGCGCTGATGGGGATCGGGCTGCCCCAGCTCACGTCCACCGTCGGCACCGTCTCCCAGTGCGTGCTGCCGTACGACGCCGATCGCGAGTGCGCGTCAGCCGACCCGGTCGCGCCGGCCACGGCCGCGGGGCTCGAGCCGGGCGACCAGGTGCTGAGCTGGGGCGGCACGCCCGTCGAGGACTGGGCCGACCTGCAGGCGGCGATCCGGGCCGGCGGCGCCGAGCCCGTCGACGTCGAGGTGAGTCGCGGCGGCGAGGACCTCACCGTCACCGTCACGCCCACGATGACCGATCGCCCCGTCGTCGACGCCGAGGGCTTCGTCGAGACGGACGAGGCCGGGAACGTCGTGACGGCGCCCGCACCGTTCGTCGGCGTCGCTCCCGAGGCCGCCCTGGTGCGCCAGCCGATCAGCGCCGTCCCCGCGGTCTTCGGCGACGCGCTGGGTCAGACGTTCGGCATCATCCTCACGCTGCCCCAGCGCCTGGTGTCCATCGCGTCGTCGACGTTCGGCGGCCAGGAGCGGGACCCCAACGTCATCGGTCTCATCGGCGTCGGACGGATCGCCGGCGAGGCGGCGGCCACCGACACGGACTTCGGTTTCGCCGGGAACGCCCTGCTCATGCTGCAGATCCTGGCGTCGCTCAACCTCGCGCTGTTCGCGTTCAACATGATCCCGCTGCTCCCGCTCGACGGCGGCCACATCGCTGGGGCGTTGTGGGAGGGTGCCCGACGCCGCATCGCCCGGTGGCGCGAGCGGCCGGATCCCGGTCCGGTGGACACGGTGCGGCTGCTACCGCTGACGTACGTGGTGTTCGTCGTCCTCATCGGGATGAGCCTCCTGCTCGCCATCGCCGACATCGTCGACCCGATCTCGCTCACGGGTGGCTGAGCGCGGGTCTCGCCGGAGGCGGGTGTGATACTGGAGCACGTGAGCGTTCCGATCTCCCTGGGCATGCCGACCGTCAAGGAAGCACCCCCCGTGCTGGCCCCCCGCCGAAAGACCCGCAAGATCCGTGTCGGCTCCGTCGAGGTCGGTGGTGACGCCCCGGTCTCCGTGCAGTCGATGACGACGACGAAGACGACCGACATCAACGCCACGCTCCAGCAGATCGCCGAGCTGACGGCGACGGGCTGCGACATCGTGCGCGTCGCGTGCCCCACCCAGGACGACGCCGACGCGCTGCCGATCATCGCGAAGAAGTCGCAGATCCCGGTGATCGCGGACATCCACTTCCAGCCGAAGTACGTGTTCGCCGCCATCGACGCCGGCTGCGCCGCCGTCCGGGTCAACCCTGGCAACATCCGCAAGTTCGACGACAAGGTCAAGGAGATCGCCGACGCCGCGAAGGCGGCCGGCACCAGCCTGCGCATCGGCGTGAACGCCGGCTCGCTGGACCCGCGCCTGCTCGCGAAGTACGGCAAGGCGACGCCGGAGGCGCTGGTCGAGTCCGCCGTCTGGGAGGCGTCGCTGTTCGAGGAGCACGACTTCCACGACTTCAAGATCTCCGTGAAGCACAACGACCCGGTGGTCATGGTGCGCGCCTACGAGCTGCTGGCGGAGCGGGGTGACTGGCCGCTGCACCTCGGCGTGACCGAGGCGGGTCCGGCGTTCCAGGGCACGATCAAGTCGGCGACGGCGTTCGGCGCGCTCCTGAGCCAGGGCATCGGCGACACCATCCGCGTCTCGCTCTCGGCACCGCCGGTCGAAGAGGTCAAGGTCGGCATCCAGATCCTGCAGTCGCTCAACCTGCGCCCGCGCAAGCTCGAGATCGTGTCGTGCCCGTCGTGCGGCCGCGCCCAGGTGGACGTGTACACGCTCGCCGAGCGGGTGACGGCCGGTCTGGAGGGGCTCGAGGTCCCGCTGCGGGTTGCCGTCATGGGCTGCGTGGTCAACGGACCGGGCGAGGCGCGCGAGGCGGACCTCGGCGTGGCGTCCGGCAACGGCAAGGGCCAGATCTTCGTCAAGGGCGAGGTCGTCAAGACCGTCCCCGAGTCGGAGATCGTCGAGACGCTGATCGCCGAGGCGATGCGGATCGCGGAGACGATGGGGCAGGCGGACGACGGCGGAGCGCCGGTCGTCACGGTCGGCTGACGTCCGGGCCGCACATCCGCGCGGGCGTGCGGCACAATTTGGGGATGCCGAGCTGGTCACGCGTCAAGGAGCGGCCGGCCGACGTCGTCCGGCCCCTGGAGGGCGCCGATCGCGAGGCCGCGCTGGACCTCTGCCACGTCGACCCCGTCGGAGCCGTGCTCGCCGGCGGGTGGGTCGAGGCGCTCGGCACTTCGACGCCGGCCTTCGGCGAGATCCTCGGAGCGTGGTCCGGTGGCGAGCTCGTGGCGCTGTGCTGGGCGGGCGCGAACCTCGTGCCGGTCAGCCCCGACGGCCGGGGGATCGCCTCGCTCGCCACGGCGATCCGTGACCGGGGCCGCCGGTGCTCGTCGATCGTCGGCGACGCCCCGGCGGTGCTGGGTCTCTGGGAGCGGCTCGGCACGGCCTGGAGCACGCCGCGCGAGGTCCGCGCCGACCAGCCGTCGATGACGATCACCGCCGATCCGCGCGTGCCGGCGGACCCGGGCGTCCGTCTTGGCACGGAGGCGGACCTCGACGTCCTGCTCCCCGCGTGCGTCGCGATGTTCACCGAGGAGTACGGGTACTCGCCCGTGTCGGCGGGCGGCGGGTACGAGGGCAGGGTCCGGCAGCTCGTCGTCCAGGGTCGCTCGTTCGTCCGGCTCGACGACGGACCGGCCGGACGCCGGGTCGCGTTCAAGGCGGAGCTGGGCGCCGTGTCGCTCGGCGTGGCGCAGATCCAGGGCGTGTGGGTGCACCCGGAGCTGCGGGGGCGGGGCGTCGGGGCGGCCGGGATGGCCGCCGTCGTCGACCTCGCGCGCCAGGCCGGTGCCGGGACGATGTCGCTGTACGTCAACGCGTACAACACGGCCGCCCGAGCCGTGTACGACCGGGTGGGGTTCACCCGCGTCGGCACGTACGCGACGATCGTCTTCTAGACTCCGGCGGCGTTGTGGTTACTTCCGCCGCGGCCGAGGGGATGGCCCGCCCTGCCCGGGCGCTCCTTCGTCGCGCCCCACGCCCAGCCACTCCGGAGCGGGCCATCCCCTCGCCGCCGCTCGTAGGTTGCGTCACGTCGCGTACCGGGCGGCCAGTGATGCGGCCCGGTCGCGCAGCGCAGCTCGCAGCGGCCGAGGGTCGAGGGCTTCAGCGTCCGTGCCGAGCTGCCACAGCGCCCATTCGGCGTGTCGTAGGTCTTGGAAGGTCACCTCCAACCGGAGCCAGCCGTCGGGGTCGGGTTCCTCGGCGAGCACGGCGAGCGCGGTGCCCACCAGCTCCTCCCGCCGCGCTGGGTCCATCCGAAGCGACACCGCGATCTGGTCGCCGCTGGTCCGGAAGCGTGTGCTGCGCTCCTGCCAGACTCGCTCCAGATCGATCTTGTCCGGTCGCTGCGCCGGTTCCGAGAGTTCTTCGGCCGCGAGGATCCGCGACAGCCGGTACGTGCGATCCGCGCCGGACGTCGTCGCAAGCAGGTAGCCCTTGTCGCGCACGGTGACGAGGCCGATCGGGTCCACCGTGCGCCAGGCCGGGGGGCGGTCCACTGCGGCGTAGTGGAGGCGCAGTCGGTGTCCGGCCAACACCGCGCGGCGGATCTCCGTCATCGTGGTCTCCGGGACCTCCTCGGTGACCAGGCGGCGTGAGAGCAGGTCGATCTCAGGGTCGACCAGCAATCGCTCCGACGCGTCAGCGGCCGTGGCCCGATGGCTGTCGGGAAGCGCGTCGGTCACCTTGAGCATCGCCGACGCGAGCGCCGAGTTGAGGCCGAACGCCTGTGCGCCCTGCCGCGATCCCGCGATCAGGAGGGCGAGGGCCTCGTCATGGTTCAGCCCGGTGAGCTCGGTCCGGAAGCCCGGCAACAACGCGAAGCCGCCGTGCCGGCCGCGTTCGGCGTACACCGGCACGCCGGCTGAGGACAGCGCCTCGATGTCGCGCAGCACGGTGCGGGTCGAGACCTCGAGCTCCCGGGCCAGCGTGGCCGCGGACGAACGACCGCGCTGGCGCAGGAGCAGCACCAGGGAGACCAGCCGATCGGCGCGCACAGGAGAAGCCTACAAAATACCTGACACAGGATGTCGTGATTAGTGGCGAAAGTGGTCGATGCGACGTCGACAGACGTGCGCATCTCATGAGGCGAACGGAGCGGAAGCGGCGATGGAACGAACGGCAGTCAACCCGGTGGCGTGGTCGGCTGAACTGGGATTCAACCAGGGAGAGGTCGTCTCCGGGCACACCCGGACCCTGTACATCTCGGGGCAGACCGCGATGAGCGGCGCCGGCAAGCCCCAGCACGACGGTGACCTGGCGGCGCAGCTGGCGCTGAGCCTCGACAACCTGGAGGCCGTGCTCGGCGCGGCAGACATGTCCCTCGCGGACCTGGTCCGGCTCAACGTCTACACCACCGACGTCGATCTGCTCCTGCAGCACTACGGCGTCCTGGCGTCGCGGCTCGGCGCCGCACACGTCGCACCGACCACGACGATGCTCGGCGTGACGCGGCTGGCGATCCCCGGCCAGCTGGTCGAGCTCGAGGGCACCGCCGTGGCGTGATGCGAGCGGCGACGAGGGATTGGCCCGCTCCGGAGTGGCTGGGCGTTGGGCGCGACGAAGGAGCGCCCGGGCAGAGCGGGCCAATCCCTCGGCGACGCGGACGAGCAACACAGAGCGGGGCCATCCCTCGGCGACGCGGACGGAACCACAACGCCCGATAGGCTGCTCGCCGTGCTGCTACGGATGTCCCGCCTCTTCCTGCGTACCCTCCGCGAGGACCCTGTCGACGCCGAGGTCGACTCCCACCGGCTCCTCGTGCGCGCCGGCTACATCCGGCGTGCCGCCCCAGGGATCTACACGTGGCTCCCGCTCGGTCTGCGCGTCCTCGCGCGCGTCGAGGCGATCGTGCGCGAGGAGATGGACGCGGCCGGCGCTCAGGAGGTCCACTTCCCGGCGCTGCTCCCGAGAGAGCCCTACGAGGCCAGCGGACGCTGGACCACCTACGGGCAAGGGATCTTCCGCCTCAAGGACCGGCGAGAGGGCGACTATCTGCTCGCGCCGACTCACGAGGAGATGTTCACTCTCCTCGTGAAGGACCTGTACTCGTCGTACAAGGACCTGCCCCTCACGCTGTACCAGATCCAGACGAAGTACCGCGACGAGGCCCGCCCCCGCGCGGGCCTGCTGCGCGGGCGCGAGTTCATCATGAAGGACGCGTACAGCTTCGACGTCGACCTCGCGAGGTTCGAACGCTCCTACGACGCCCAGCGGCACGCGTATCAGCGCATCTTCGACCGCCTCGGGCTCGAGTACGTCATCGTCAAGGCCTCGTCCGGGCTCATGGGCGGCACCCGCAGCGAGGAGTTCCTCTCGCCCTGCGCGATCGGTGAGGACACGTTCGTCCGGTCGCCGGGCGGCTACGCAGCCAACGTCGAGGCGGTGACCACGCCGGTGCCTGAGGCGATCCCGTACGAGGACGCACCGCCCGCCCACGTCGAGGACACCCCGGACACGCCGACGATCGAGACGCTCGTCGCCCATGCGAACGCTCACCAGCCGCGCGCGGACCGTGCCTGGACGGCCGCCGACACGTTGAAGAACGTCGTGCTGGCCGTGACACCGCCGGGCGGCGAGCGCGAGCTCCTCGTCGTCGGCGTCCCCGGCGACCGCGAGATCGATCCCAAGCGGCTGGAGGACGTGCTCGCGCCCGCCGACGTCGAGCCCGCGACGGAGGCCGACTTCGCGCCGCACCCGGAGCTGGTGCGCGGCTACCTCGGCCCGGCCGTCCTCGGCCCGAACCGGCCCGGCGGCATCCGGTACCTGCTCGACCCGCGGGTCGTCGCCGGGACCACCTGGATCACTGGCGCCAACGAGCCTGGTCGGCACGTCTTCGGGCTGGTCGCGGGCCGCGACTTCACGGCGGACGGGACGATCGAGGCCGCGGAGGTGCGGCCCGGGGACCCGGCCCCTGACGGCTCGGGCCCGCTCGAGCTCGCCCGCGGTATCGAGATCGGGCACATCTTCGACCTCGGAACGACCTTCTCGGACGCGCTCGGGCTGACCGTGCTGGACGAGAACGGCAAGGCGATCGTGCCGACGATGGGCTCCTACGGCGTCGGCGTCAGCCGGGCCGTGGCGGCCCTGGCGGAGACGCACCACGACGAGCGCGGGCTCACGTGGCCGGTGCACGTGGCGCCGGCGCAGGTCCACATCGTCGCCACGGGCAAGGACGACGCGGTGTTCGCGGCCGCCGAGGAGCTCGGCGCGGCGCTCACCGCGCGGCGGATCGACGTGCTGCTCGATGACCGCCGCAAGGTGTCCGCCGGCGTGAAGTTCGCCGACGGGGAGCTGCTCGGCATGCCGGTGATCGTCGTGGTCGGGCGGGGTCTCGCCGATGGCACGATCGAGGTGCGGCTGCGGGCCAGCGACCTGCGCGAGGACGTCGAGGTCGCGCGTGCGGCCGACCACGTGGCCGAGCTCGTGGGGTCGCTCGCGGACAGCTGAGCCGGAGCCAGGGCCTCAGGCCGGCAGGCCCGGCAGCGCGCCGAGGCCGGCGAGGCCCGTGACACCCTGCGCGAGCAGCCACGTGCGCGCCGTCGTGGCGGCGTCGACGGCGGCGTCGAGCGCCAGCGTGCGTCCCTGCTCCGGGACGGTCGAGCTCGCGGCCACCCAGGTCATGATCAGGTCGTTCTCGACGGCCGTCACGGCTGCCAGCGGCTCCACCTCGGCGAGCGCGGCGACGTCGTAGGCGGCCTCGCGGGGGTCGCCGGCGGTCCCCGCGAGACCGGAGCCGAGCGCCACCGCCTCTGCGGTGTCGCGCAGCTCGCGTCCGCGGCCCGCCCACGTGGCGACGACGTCGCCCTCGGCCCGTGCCGCCAGCACCTCGTAGGCGTACGCGGCGGCGTCGACCGCGCGCACCAGGTCGGTCCCGCCCGGGAACGACGTGAGCCCGAGGCTGGTCCGGTCGAGCCCGCCGGTGAGCTCGGCTGCGGCGTCGCTGCCGAGGAGGTCGGCGACGTCGTGCGCGGCGACGGTGCGCCAGAGAAGGATCGACGCGAGAAGCGTCGTGAGGTCGCCGTCGTCGACGGCGAGCGCCTGCGTGCGGGCCTCCTCGGCGCCGGCGACGAGCGCGGCGAGCACGTCCTCGGGGCTGCTCCCGGCGGGAGCCGTCGGGGTCGGCTCCGGCGAGGCGGGCGATGTCGTCGGCCGCGGGGGAGCCTCCCAGACACCGCCGAGAGCCTCCACGTGCTCGGCGCTCGCCGCGACGACGTCGGCCAGGAGCAGGCCGAGCGCCTCGTCCGGATCGGGGACGGCCGCGGCGAGATCGGCGATCGTGCCCGCCGTCTCGGCGGCCGCCTGGCGGGCCACCTCCTCGGTGCCGGGGGAGGGGATCGCCGGGGGCGGTGTGTCGACGCGGACGCCGCACGCGCCGAGCGCGAGGGTCAGGCACGAGGTGCCGATCACGGCGACGACGGCGCGTGCCCTCGCGCTCGCCAGGTTCCGGATGACTCGCACCCGGGCAACGGTAGTCTGGTCGCCGGATACGGGTGCACACCCGTCCGGCCACGGGCGGCGCACCCGCCCCCGAAGGCCATCACTCGAGAACACACGGAGGGACGCGATGACCCCGTCGCCGGACACCGCGCTCCTCGGCCGCCTGCGCGATCTGCTCGAGCCGGTCGCCGCGGGCTGCGGACTGCACCTGGAGGACGTGGCGGTGAGCCCGGCCGGCCGCCGTCGCAGGGTCCGCGTCACGCTCGACCTCGCCGACGGTCCGGGCGCGCTCGGCTCCAACGACCTGGCCGACGCCTCGCGCGCCGTGTCCGCCGCCCTCGACGACGCCGACGTCGTCACGGGGCCGTACGTCCTCGAAGTCTCGACGCCGGGCACCGACCGGCCGCTCACGCAGCCCCGCCACTTCCGGCGGGCCCAGGGTCGTCTCGTCACGCTCACGCTCGCGGCCGGGACGCACGTGTCCGGCCGGCTGCTCTCGGCGGACGACGACGGCATCCACGTGCGGACCGACGCCGGCGCGACGACGACGTTCGCCTACGCCGACGTGGCCACCGGCCGCGTCGAGGTCGAGCTGCGGCATCTAGAGGAGGGCTGAGTCGTGGACATCGACATGAGCGCGCTGCGGGCGCTGGAACGCGAACGGGAGATCAGCCTCGACGTCCTCGTGGGTGCCATCGAGCAGGCGCTGCTGTCCGCGTACGAGCGGACGCCGGGGGCGTACCCGGAGGCCAGGGTGCACCTCGACCGCCAGTCGGGGCACGTGACGGTGCTCGCCACCGAGGTCGTCGGCGAGGGCGACGAGGAGGTCCGGCGCGAGTTCGACCACACGCCGGAGGGCTTCGGCCGGATCGCGACGTCGACGGCACGGCAGGTGATCATCCAGCGCCTGCGGGACGCGGAGGACGACCAGGTGCTCGGCACGTTCCGCGGCCGGGAGGGCGAGCTCATCGCCGGCGTCGTTCAGCAGGGCGGGCGGGTCGGGGCGGTGCTCGTCGACGTGGGCGGTGTCGAGGCCGTCCTGCCCCCGCACGAGCAGGTGCCGGGCGAGAGCTATCCGCACGGGGAGCGCATCCGGGCGTACGTGCTCGACGTGAGCCGCGGCCTCAAGGGCCCGTCGATCACGTTGTCGCGGACGCACCCGAACTTCGTCCGGCGGATGTTCGCGCTCGAGGTGCCCGAGGTCGCCGACGGCAGCGTCGAGATCGCCGCACTGGCACGTGAGGCGGGGCACCGCACCAAGATGGCCGTCCGCTCGCTCGTCCCGGGGGTCGGGGCCAAGGGAGCCTGCATCGGGCCGATGGGTCAGCGGGTGCGCGCCGTCATGGCCGAGCTGCGCGGCGAGAAGATCGACATCGTCGACTTCAGCGAGGATCCCGCGCGGTTCGTCGCGGCGGCACTCTCGCCGGCGCGCGTGAGCAGCGTCCAGATCGTCGACGCCGAGGCCCGGTCCGCCCGCGTGATCGTCCCCGACTACCAGCTGTCGCTGGCGATCGGCAAGGAGGGCCAGAACGCCCGCCTCGCCGCGCGGCTGACGGGGTGGCGGATCGACATCAGGCCGGACACCCAGCCAGCGGACGACGCGGCGTCCGAGGACGCGACGCCGTCGGGCGATGCAGGCGATCCGTCCGGCGAGGGGTAGAGTGGTCGCCGGGTCCGTGACCCGACACCCCCGAACGTCCGACGATGCCGCCGTGCCTGAGACGCACGGCCCGGTACGGACGTGCGTGGGATGCCGAGTGCGAGACCTGCGGTCCGCCCTGGTCCGCGTGGTGGTCACGAGCACGGCAGGCATCACCCGGGAGCATCCCGTAGCCGTGGTCGACGAACGCCGCACGGCTCCCGGGCGCGGCGCCTGGCTGCACCCGCAGCCGGAGTGCCTGGACCGTGCCGAACGTCGCGGCGCGATCGGCCGGGCCCTGCGTCTCGCAGGACCGGTGGACACGAGCGAGGTCCGGACGTGGTTCTCCCGCACGGGAGGGCCTGTCATCGAGCGAGAGAGCGGGTTGGAAGCCGATGGGCACCCGATGAGTACTCAGCGATGAGCTCGAACCACTGAACGTGGTCCTCCCTGTCCGGGGCGGACCGAGACAGGAGAGTTGTGGCAAAGGTCCGCGTCCACGAGCTCGCACGCGAGCTCGGCGTCGACAGCAAGACGGTGCTCGCCAAGCTGAATGAGCTGGGTGAGTTCGTGAAGTCTGCGTCCTCGACGATCGAGGCCCCTGTGGTCCGGCGTCTGCGCGAGTCGTTCCCCGCCGATTCCGGTGGCGCGGCGAACGGTGCCCCAGCGGCGCCGAAGCCCGCGCGTGCGCCGAAGCCGGCCCCGAAGGCAGCGCCGGCGCCCCCCGTCGAGGAGGCCCCAGCAGAGCCCGCACCCCCGGCAGCGCCCGAGGTGGTGGCGGCGCCGGAGGCGCCCGTCGCGGCACCGGAGCCGCCCGCTCCCAGCCGGGAGGCCGAGGTCCCCGAGGCACCCGCCGCGGAGCGACCGGCGGCACAGGCACGCCCGGCCACGCCGGGTCCGCGCCCCGCGCCCCGCGCGGCCGAGAAGCCCGCCGACACGCGCACGCCGCGTCCGGGCAACAACCCGTTCGCCTCGAGCCAGGGCATGCCCCGGCCGGGCGGCCAGGGTGGCCCGCGTCCCGGCGGTCCCCGCCCCAGCGGTGGCGGTGGCCCGCGTCCGGGCAACAACCCGTTCGCGCCCAGTCAGGGCATGCCTCGCCCGGGTGGGTCCGGCGCAGCCGGCCCGCGTCCGGGCGGTACCGGTGCGGCCGGCCCGCGTCCGGGAGGCTCAGGCCAGGGCGGTTCCCGGCCGTCGCCCGGCATGATGCCGGGCCGCAGCGCCGTCGGACGGCCCGGTGCCCCCGCGCGCGGCGGCAGTGGTGGCCCCGGCGGCGGTCGCGGCGGGCCTGGTGGCGGTCGCGGTGGTGGCGGCGGCTTCGGCGGTGCGCCCGGTCGCGGCGGACCCGGCGGTGCGCCGGGCGGCGGCGGTGGCTTCAGCGGCGGTGGCCGCAGCGGTCGCGGCGGTCGTGGCGGGACGCAGGGTGCCTTCGGGCGCGCAGGCGGCAAGCCGGTCCGCGCACGCAAGTCGCGCCGCGCGAAGCGCCAGGAGTTCGAACAGATGTCCGCGCCGTCGATCGGTGGCGTGCAGGTTCCTCGCGGCGACGGTACGACCGTCGTCCGGATCCGCCGTGGCGCCAGCCTCTCGGACTTCGCCGACAGGATCGACGCGAACCCCGCGAGCCTCGTGACCGTGCTGTTCCACCTCGGTGAGATGGCGACGGTGACGCAGGCGCTCGACGCCGGCACGTTCGAGGCGCTCGGCGCCGAGCTCGGGTACGTCATCGAGATCGTCTCGCCGGAGGACGAGGAGCGCGAGCTGCTCGGCTCGTTCGACATCGACCTCGATGCCGAGGCGGCCGCGGAGAGCGACGAGGACCTCGAGGCCCGTCCGCCGGTCGTCACCGTCATGGGTCACGTCGACCACGGAAAGACGAGGCTGCTCGACGCGATCCGCTCGACCGACGTCGTCGCCGGCGAGGCCGGTGGGATCACGCAGCACATCGGTGCCTACCAGGTGCACGTCACGCACGAGGACGCCGACCGCGCGGTCACGTTCCTCGACACCCCGGGTCACGAGGCGTTCACCGCCATGCGTGCGCGTGGTGCGGACGTCACGGACATCGCGATCCTCGTGGTCGCGGCGGACGACGGCGTGATGCCTCAGACGATCGAGGCGCTCAACCACGCTCAGGCTGCGAACGTCCCGATCGTCGTCGCCGTCAACAAGGTCGACAAGGAGGGGGCGAACCCCGACAAGGTGATGCAGCAGCTCACCGAGTACAACCTGGTGGCGGAGGCGTACGGCGGCGACACGATGTTCGTCAACGTGTCGGCGAAGAACGGCACCGGCATCGACGAGCTGCTCGAGGCGGTCCTGCTCACGGCGGACGCCGCCCTCGACCTGCGGGCGAACCCGAACAAGGACGCCCGCGGCGTGGCCATCGAGGCGAACCTGGACAAGGGTCGCGGCGCCGTCGCGACGGTGCTGGTCCAGTCCGGCACGCTCACGGTCGGCGACTCGATCGTCGCCGGCACGGCCTACGGCCGCGTGCGCGCCATGTTCGACGAGAACGGTGACAACCTCAGCGAGGCGACGCCGTCGCGGCCGGTCCAGGTGCTCGGTCTGACGTCGGTGCCCCGCGCCGGTGACTCGTTCCTCGTGGCGCCGGACGACCGGACCGCGCGGCAGATCGCCGACAAGCGGGACGCCGCGGAGCGGGCCGCGACGCTGGCGAAGCGTCGCAAGCGCATCAGCCTCGAGGACTTCACCCAGGCGCTCGAGCAGGGCAAGGTCTCCACGCTCAACCTCGTGCTCAAGGGCGACGTCTCCGGTGCCGTCGAGGCGCTCGAGGACGCACTGCTCCAGCTCGACGTGGGCGCCGAGGTCGACCTGCGGATCATCCACCGCGGTGTCGGTGGGATCACGCAGAACGACGTCAACCTCGCCACGGTCGACAACGCCATCATCATCGGCTTCAACGTCCGCCCGGATGTCCGGGTGGCGGAGCTGGCCGATCGCGAGGGCGTGGACATCCGGTACTACTCGGTCATCTACGCGGCGATCGAGGACGTGGAGAACTCGCTCAAGGGCATGCTCAAGCCCGAGTTCGAGGAGGTCCAGCTCGGGACGGCCGAGGTGCTGCAGGTCTTCCGTTCGTCGAAGTTCGGCAACATCGCCGGGTCCCGGGTCCGCTCGGGCCTCATCCGGCGCGGCGCGAGTGCGCGCGTGCTGCGGGACAGCGTCGTCATCGGGGACAACCTGTCGATCGGCTCGCTCCGTCGTGAGAAGGACGACGTCACGGAGGTCCGCGACGGGTTCGAGTGCGGTATCGGGCTCGGCTCGTTCAACGACCTTCGCGAGGGCGACGTCATCGAGACGTTCGAGGTGCGGGAGAAGGAGCGCGCGTCGTGAGCGGGAACTCCCGGGCCACGCGGCTCGGGGACCGCATCAAGGAGATCGTGGCGACGATGCTCGAGCGGCGGATCAAGGATCCGCGGCTCGGGTTCGTCACGGTGACCGACGTCGAGCTCACGGGCGACCTGCAGCACGCCACGGTGTTCTACACGGTGCTCGGTGACGCCGAGGAGCTGGCGAGCTCGACGGCGGCACTCGAGTCGGCCAAGGGCCTCCTGCGCTCGGAGGTGGGCAAGCAGACGGGTGTCAAGCACACCCCGACGCTGACCTTCCAGCTCGACGCGACGCCGCAGAACGCAGCGCATGTCGAGGAAGCGCTGCGGGAGGCCGCCGCCCGTGACGCGGAGGTGGCCGCTCTGGCGGCCACCGCCACGTACGCGGGCGAGGCCGACCCGTACCGCCGGCCGGCTGTCGACGACGCAGGGGACTCGGCCGACGACGCCGACCCGGCCGAGGACGAGCGACCCTCGTGACCGGGGCGGCGGGGCCGGACGGGCTCGCCGTCGTCGACAAGCAGGCGGAGTGGACGTCACACGACGTCGTGGCGCGTGCCCGGCGTCTGCTGGGCACGCGCAAGGTCGGGCACGCCGGGACGCTCGACCCGGCGGCGACCGGGGTGCTGCTCCTCGGCGTCGGCCGGGCGACCCGGCTCCTCACCTACCTGGTCGGCGCGGACAAGACGTACATCGCCACGATCCGGCTCGGTCAGTCCACCGTGACCGACGACGCCGAGGGCGAGGTCACGTCGGCGGCCGGCGCCGCGGAGGTCTCCGGCACGGCGATCCGCGACGGCGTCGCGACGTTCCTCGGCGACATCTCCCAGGTGCCGAGCGCCGTCAGCGCGATCAAGGTCGACGGCCGCCGTGCCTACGCGCGGGTGCGGGCCGGCGAGGACGTGCAGCTGGCGGCGCGGGGCGTGCACGTGGCGGTGTTCGACGTGCTCGGGGTCGTCCCCGCACAGGCGCTGGACGGGACGCCGGTCCAGGACGTCCGGGTGCGGGTCGTCTGCTCGTCCGGGACCTACATCCGGGCGCTCGCCCGGGACCTCGGCGACCTGCTCGGCGTCGGGGGCCACCTCACCGCCCTGCGGCGCACGCACGTCGGCGGATTCTCGCTCGACGACGCGGTGCCGCTCGACGCGAGCACGGCCGAGCTGCCCCTGCTGTCCGTCGGGACGGTGCTGCAGCGCGTGTTCGACGTGCGCGTCCTCACGCCCGCCGAGTCCGACGACGTGCGCCACGGCCGACGCGTGGGGCCGTCTTTGAGGCAGGGCCCGGTGGCCGCGTTCGCGCCGGACGGGACGCCGCTCGGTCTCCTCGTCGACGCCGCCGAGTCGGACGCGCACTCCGAGGGCGGCTTCGCGCGGCCGGTGCTGGTGCTCGCTCCCGCGTAGCCCGTTTCGTCGCGTGCCCGCGCCAGTGGCAGGCTAGGGCGCGGCCGGATCCCCTCCGGCGCGTTCTCATCAGGAGGTCGGGTGCAGGTCTGGCACGGTCTGGGGCAGGTGCCCTCGGACGTGACGACGTCGGTCGTGACGATCGGCAACTTCGACGGCGTGCACCGCGGTCACCGCGGCGTTCTTGCGCACGTCGTGGCGCGCGCGCGAGAGAACGGTGCCCTCGCCGTCGCGATGACGTTCGACCCTCACCCGGCCCGGGTGCACCGCCCGCAGGACGCTCCCGAGGAGCTGACGGGGCTCGAGGACAAGCTCGCGCTGCTCGCCGAGACCGGGCTCGACGCCGTGCTCGTGGTGCACTACACGGCGGACTTCGCGGGGCAGGATCCCGAGCACTTCGTGCGGCGTTACCTCGTCGACGCCCTGCACCCCGTCGTCGTGGTCATCGGGCGCGACGTGCGGTTCGGCGCCGGCAACACCGGCGACCGCGGGACCATGGCGGCGCTCGGCGGCGCGCTCGGGTTCGACGTGGACGTCGTCGAGGACGTGGTCCCCGACGCGAGCGAGCGACGGTGGTCCTCGACCTGGGCCAGGGAGCTGCTCGCTGCCGGTGACGTCGCGGGCCTCGCGCTGGTGCTCGGTCGGCTGCACCGGATGCGCGGCGCCGTCGTGCACGGCGAGGCCCGCGGCCGGGCGCTCGGGTTCCCGACGGCGAACCTCGACCCGGCGGCGTCGGGCGCCGTTCCCGCTGACGGCGTCTACGCGGGCTGGCTCCTGCGCGACGGCGGTCGCGGTGACCGCCTGCCGGCCGCGATCTCCGTGGGTACGAACCCGACGTTCGACGGGCTCGTGCGGCAGGTCGAGGCGCACGTGCTCGGCCGGACGGACCTCGACCTGTACGGCGAGGAGGTCGTCGTGGAGTTCGCGGTGCGGCTCCGGCCGACGCTGCGGTTCGACGGCGTCGACCCGCTGGTCGAGCAGATGCGGGAGGACGTCGCGGACGCGGCCCGCGCGCTCGGCGTGCCGGCGCCCGCGCCGCTCGCGACGGTCGACGTCGACCCGGGCACTCCACACCCGAGCTGAATGCGGGCGGCGCTCACGCGGCGACGGCGTCGGCCAGCCGGCCCTCGGCCAGCCGGGCGCGGGTGTCGACGGACGCGAGGGTCGCCTCGTCGTGGCTCACGATGACCGTCGCGAGGCCGGCCTCCCGCGTGAGGGAGGTGAGCAGCTCGACCACCTGCGTCCCGCGCTCGTGATCGAGCGCGGACGTCGGCTCGTCGACGAGGAGCACCTCGGGTGAGTTCATGAGGGCGCGGGCGATCGCGACCCGCTGCCGCTGCCCGCCGGAGAGCGTGGCGGGGCGGGCGTGCGCGGATGCGCCGAGGCCGACGGCGTCGAGCAGCTCGAGCGCCCGGGCCCGGCGCGCGCGCGGACGCTCGCCGCGCAGGTGCGCCATCACCTCGAGCTGCTCGAGCGCCGTCAGCGAGCCGATGAGCTGCGGCTGCTGGAACACGATCCCGATGCGACGCAGGCGCACGAGCGTCGCGGCGGCAGGTGACGTCGTCGGAGAGTTCACGACCTCGTCGCCGAGCCGGACCTGACCCGACGTCGGTCGCGTCAGGGCAGCGGCGACGGCGAGCAGACTCGACTTGCCCGACCCGGACGGACCGAGCAGGGCGGTCGTCGTCCCGGCGGGCACGGTGAGCGAGACGTGGTCGACGGCGGTGAGCGTCGAGTCGCCGTCGGGATAGACGAGCGTGACGTCGTCGAGCGTGAGGTCAGGGCGAAGGTCCACGGGAGTCCTCTCAGCGGGCCGCGAGCGCGGCGTGGGGATCGATACGGGTGATGCGCCACACGGCGAGCGCCGCGCCGGCCAGGCCGAGCACCGTGAGGACGAGCGCGGGGACCAGCGTCGTCGCGGCGTCGACGACCACGGGCATGACGCGGCCGGCGAGCAGCGCGGATCCGGCAGCGAGCGCCGTCCCCAGCCCGACGCCACCCACGAGCACGACGGCGGCCTGCCCGAGCGCGTCCCGGACGAGGTAGCGGTTCGTGGCCCCGAGGGCCTTGAGGACGGCGATGTCGCCGGAGCGCTGGATGGTCCAGACGGTGAAGAACGCGCCCACCACGAGCGCCGAGATCGCGAACAGGAACGCCTGCATCATGGTGAGCGACGTGTTCTCCGCGGGGAACGAGCCGATCGCGTCGAGGGACGCCGGCGTGGTGAGGGTCCGGGTGCCGATGCGGGCGTCCGCCGCGGCGAGGTCCGCGCCGTCCTCCGTCGTGAGCGCGACCACCGTGGCGACCTGACCGGCGTCGCCGGTGTCAGCGGCACCCGGTGCGCCCACGGCCTGCCAGTCCGCGAGCGAGACCCACACCACGGGCGTGTGGCTGTACTCGGCGTCGACGGCGGGCGCCGGCGCCACGGTCAGGGTCAGCCGGCCCATCTGGACGGCGTCACCCGGCGCCGCCCCGAGTGCCTCCGCGGCGCCCTCCGACAGGACGACGGCGCCCTGGTCGGGGGCGGGGACGCCGTCGGGCATGAGGGTCGTGCCCGCGGCCACGCCGAACGCGGTGACGGCGGCCGTCGTCCCACCGGCGGTCGCACGCGCCTGGGCGACGCCGAGCGGGTCGGCCGCCTCCACGCCCGGTTCGTCGCCCCACGCGGACCAGGCGGCGGCGTCGACCTGGGACTCGGTGAACGTGGGTGCCGAGCCCTCGTCGGCGCCCTCCGGTGTCGCGAACGCGAGGTGGTCGGCGCTCAGGTCGGCGATCGCGGACGTGCTGCCGCGCGCCAGCCCCGCGGTGAGGGCGGCGAGGAAGCCGACGAGGAACGTGATGAGGACGATCACCACGGACATGAGGACGAACCGTCCTCGCGCGTGGCGCAGGTCGCGCAGGGCGACGAACATGACGGGACTCCTGGGCTGGTGCGATCGGAACGGTTCCAGCCTCCGGCGTCGTCCCGCCCGGGGGATCCGCCCGCGGAGCGGTTCGCCCGCACCGTGCGGGCGAGGCGGATCTCATCCTTTCGGCCGAGTCCTCGCGGGGTGGCCGCACGCGTCGCGCGGCTAGCGTTGGCGGCATGGAGCCGGGTCCGGTGATGGCCGTCGCCGCTGCACGCTGGCTGCAGGCGGCTCTCGACGTGCTCCTCGTGGCGCTCGTCGGGCTCGCCGTCGTCTCCGCGTACGCCGACCTCGAGCCGCCGCGCGGAGCGGCGGCGCTCGGTGCGGGCCTCGCGCTCCTCGGCGGGTACGTGCTCGGCCGGATCAGGATCCGCGTGCGGGACGCGGGGGTCGATGCTCCGCGGGGCCTGTGGTGGCCGCACGTGGCCTGGACGGCGTGGCTCGTCGCGACATGGGCGGTGCTGCTCGGCATCACACCGGCAGCGCTGTGGATCGCGTTCCCGCTCATGTTCCTCGAGATGCACGTGCTCGGTCCGCGCCGCGGCGTGCTCGCTGTCGCCCTGACGACGGCGCTCGCGGTCGCCGGCGCGCTCGCCGCCTCGTTCGCTCCCGTCGGCGCGGTGCTGGGGCCGGTGATCGGGGGAGCGGTCGCCGTCACGGTCGTGCTCGGGCTCGAGGCGGTGGTGCGCGAGTCGCAGGCCAGGCAGGCGCTCATCGTCGACCTGGTGGCGACCCGGGCCGACCTCGCCCGGACGGAGCACGCACGCGCCGTCGTCGCCGAACGGGAGCGCCTGGCGCGCGAGATCCACGACACGCTCGCCCAGGGGTTCTCCTCCATCGAGCTGCTGCTGCGCGCCGCCGACGCCGCCCTCGAGCGCGGGGACGTCGCCGGTGCGCGGCGGCACGTCACGACCTCACGCGAGGCCGCGCACGCGAACCTCGCCGAGTCGCGCCGGTTCGTGGCCGACCTCGCGCCGCCCGACCTGGCCCGCGGCAACCTCGTGGCGGCGCTCGAGCGCGTGGCGGCGCGGGTCCCGGAGCATGGCGGTCCGCCCGTGGACGTGCGGGTGAGCGGCGAGCCCCGTGCGCTCCCGGCCGCAGCCGAGGCCGCGCTCCTGCGGGTCGCGCAGTCCGCGCTCGCGAACGTCACGCAGCACGCGCGAGCCGGGCGTGCCCGCCTGACCATCAGCTACCTGGACGACGGCGTCGCTCTCGACGTCGTCGACGACGGGCTCGGGTTCGACCCCGCGGCACGGGCCGCCGACGGCGGGTCGTTCGGCCTGCGCGCGATGCGCTCGCGCCTGGCCGAGCTCGGCGGCGTGCTCACCGTGGAGTCGGCACCCGGTGAGGGCACCGCGCTCGCCGTCCACCTCCCGCTCGACGCCGAGGAGCCGACGTGATCGACATCGTGCTGGCCGACGACCACCCGGTGGTGCGGGCAGGCATCCGTGCCGTCGTCGAGAGCCAGCCGGACATGCGGGTCGTGGCGGAGGTGAGCACGGCCGAGGAGCTCGTGCGGCGGGTCCGGCTGGGTGTCGACGCCGACGTCGTGCTGTGCGACCTCCGGTTCGGCCCCGACGGGCTGGGTGGCGCCGAGGCGACGCGGGAGATCGTCGCGGCCGGCGGCCCCCCGGTGCTCATCCTCACGACGTACGACACCGACGCCGACATCCTCGCCGCCATCGAGGCGGGAGCCCGCGGCTACCTCCTCAAGGAGGCACCCACGGAGGAGCTCGCGCAGGCGATCCGCGCGGCGGCGGCGGGCGAGGTGGCGCTCGGCCCCGCCGTCCAGCGTCGGTTGCTCGGGCGGATGCGTTCGCCCGGCCTCGCGCTCACGCGCCGCGAGCTCGAGGTGCTCGAGCTGGTGGCACGCGGACGGTCGAACGACGACGTCGCCCGCGAGCTGTTCCTGTCCCGGGCCACGGTGAAGACGCATCTCGCGCACGTCTACGACAAGCTCGGCGTCGACTCGCGGACGGCGGCGGTCGCCGTCGCCCGGCAGCGCGGTCTGCTGCGCGACTGAGACGCCCGTGGCGCCGTCAGGCGGCGGTGAGGGCCGGGTCCACGCGGGCGCCGTCGAGCCACGTCTGCATGACGCGGTTGAAGAGCTCCGGGTCCTCGGCGCTCCAGGCGTGGTGCATCCGCGGGACCGTCCGGACCTCCGCCCGGGGGAGCACCCGGGCGACGGCGACGTTGGACCGCGCGATCTCCCGCGGTTCCCGTGCGCCGGCCAGTAGGAGCACCGGGACGTCCGCCGCGTCCAGGCCCTGCGGCAGTGCGCCCGCGAACAGCTCGGCCATCATCCGCTTCGCCGTCTCCTGGCGGATGTCCATGCCGCCGTCGACGAACATCCGGCGCGCCTCGGCATCCGGCAGCCGGAACGCGCGCGCCATCGCCTCCCAGAACCAGCGCCGGTTCCAGAGCGCGACCTGGACGCGTGCGGCGGCGCGAGTGACGTGGCCGACGCCGCCCCCGGGGGCGCCGGTCAGCAGCGCGGAGCGGACGACGTCGGGCCGCTGAGCCAGCAGGTGGAGGCCCACGACGGCGCCGAGCGACATGCCGACCACGTGCGCTCGGCCACCGGCTGCCCTGCTCTCGATGACGTCCGCGATCTGGGCGGCGGTGTCCGCGAGAGAGTGCCACTCCTCGCCGCTGCTCGCCCCGAAGCCGGGGAGGTCCGGCACCAGCGTGTGGGTGCGCAGGTGCGCGACCTGGTCGGCCCACGTCCAGCCGGCGACGTTGCCGCCGTGCAGGAGCACGACCGTCTCGCCCGTCCCGCTGCGGTGCTCCGCGACGTACATGTTCGGTTCTCCGTCTCCTCGAGGCGCTTACAACGTAAGCATACGACGTAAGGTAGCGTGGCCGCGACGCGACCGGAAGGGAGGGCACGTGCGCGGAGTCGGCCTCAGCCGGGAGCGGGTGCTCGCCGCCGCTCTGGCGATCGTCGACGCCGAGGGCGTCGACGGCCTGACGATGCGCCGGCTCGGTCGCGAGTGCGGCGTCGAGGCGATGTCCCTGTACCGGCACGTCGCGAACAAGGACGACGTGCTCGCCGGGCTTCGGGAGCAGGTCTGGGAGGGCGTGCTGAGCCGCATGCGCCGGACGGGCGTCGCGGACCGGAGAGTCACGCTGCGGACCTATGCGGATGCGCTTCTCGAACCCCTGCTCGTGCACCCGGGACTGGCCCCCGTTGTGCTCGCCACCGGGGCCGAGGAGAGCCAGGTGCGCGTGAACGAGGAGCTCGCCGGCCGGTTGCGCGCCGCCGGCGCTCAGCCGCTCGCCGCCCTCGCGGTGATTCAGCTCATCACCTCGTTCGTGCTGGGGACGGCCGCGCTCGCCGGCATCCCGGGCGGTCCGTGGGAGGAACCGGAAGGAGCGAGTGTGATCCCGGACCTCCTGGCTGACGACTCCGCCTGGCCCGGTCTCGCGTGGTTGCGGACGGCGGAGGGCGGCGAAGGTGGGGTTCGGGAGACCCTCGGTAGGCTCTACGACGAGGGGCTGGAGATGATCCTCGACGGCATCGAGGCGCGAGACCAAGGCCCACGACCAGCCTGAACGCGGCCACCGCCGTCGTCCCTGGTAGAGTGGCTCCGCCGTCAGATCGGCCGCGGATGACGCATGCCCGGGTGGACCAGCCCCGGCGCGCCGCGCAACGAGACAATGAAGGAGAACCGTGGCTCTCGACGCCGCCGTGAAGCAGACCATCATCACCGAGTACGCGACGCACGAGGGTGACACCGGTTCGCCCGAGGTCCAGATCGCGATGCTCAGCCAGCGCATCAAGGACCTCACCGAGCACCTCAAGACCCACAAGCACGACCACCACAGCCGCCGCGGCCTCATGCTGCTGGTCGGCCAGCGCCGTCGGCTGCTGGGATACCTGCAGAAGGTCGACGTGAACCGCTACCGCGCGCTCATCGAGCGGCTCGGTCTGCGCCGCTAGCACCGCGCACCGGCCCGGGCCCGGAGGGGTCCGGGCCGACGTGCGTCACAACTGAAACCCCCACACTCCCCGCCCGACCACTTCGAGTCGGTCCTCGGTAGTGGCTCCCGGACCAGGTGGTCCGAGCGCCTCGATCGAGCACCGACGCCGGCCGCCGGGGAACGATCACGAAGGAGGGCACCCATGGAGGGTCCCGAGATCCAGTTCGCCGAAGCCACGATCGACAACGGTCGCTTCGGCACCCGCACCGTCCGGTTCGAGACCGGCCGCCTCGCCAAGCAGGCCGCCGGCGCCGTGCTCGCCACGCTCGACGAGGACACCGTCGTGCTCTCGACGACGGCCGCCGGCAAGCACCCGAAGGAGCAGTTCGACTTCTTCCCGCTGACCGTCGACGTCGAGGAGCGCCAGTACGCCGCCGGCAAGATCCCCGGCTCGTTCTTCCGCCGCGAGGGCCGCCCCTCGACCGAGGCGATCCTCGCCTGCCGGCTCATCGACCGGCCGCTGCGCCCCCTGTTCGTCAAGGGTCTGCGCAACGAGGTCCAGGTCGTCGAGACCATCCTCGCCATCCACCCGGACGACTCCTACGACGTCCTCGCGATCAACGCGGCGTCGGCGTCGACGCAGATCTCCGGCCTGCCGTTCTCCGGCCCGGTCGGCGGCGTCCGCGTCGCCCTGATCGACGGCACCTGGGTCGGTTTCCCGCGCTACAGCGAGAAGGAGCGCGCCGTCTTCGACATGGTCGTCGCCGGCCGTGTGGTGGGCGACGACGTCGCGATCACGATGGTCGAGGCCGAGGCCACCGACAACGCCTGGGAGCTCATCAAGGGCGAGGGCGCCGGCGCGCCGACCGAAGAGGTCGTGGCCGAGGGCCTCGAGGCCGCGAAGCCCTTCATCCGCGCGCTGTGCGAGGCGCAGGCCGCTCTCGCCTCGCGTGCGGCGAAGGAGGTCCAGGTCTTCCCGGTCTTCCCCGAGTACGAGCCCGACGCGTACGACGCCGTCGAGCAGCAGGTGGCCGACCACCTCGACGCCGCCCTCCGTATCGCCGACAAGCAGGAGCGCGAGTCCCGCCTCGACGAGATCAAGGACGCCGCCGTCGGCGCCCTCCAGGCCGGGTTCGACGGCCGGGAGAAGGAGCTGTCGGCCGCCTACCGCGCGCTGACCAAGAAGTTCATCCGGCGTCACATCCTCACGGACAGCTTCCGCATCGACGGCCGCGGCCTCAAGGACATCCGTCCCCTGACCGCCGAGGTCGAGGTGCTCCCGCGCGTGCACGGGTCGGCTCTGTTCGAGCGCGGCGAGACGCAGATCCTCGGCGTCACGACGCTCAACATGCTCAAGATGGAGCAGCAGCTCGACACGCTCTCGCCCGTCTCGCGCAAGCGGTACATGCACAACTACAACTTCCCGCCCTACTCCACCGGTGAGACCGGCCGGGTCGGCAGCCCGAAGCGGCGCGAGATCGGTCACGGTGCGCTCGCCGAGCGTGCGCTCGTGCCGGTGCTCCCGGCCCGCGACGAGTTCCCGTACGCGATCCGCCAGGTGTCCGAGGCGCTGAGCTCCAACGGCTCGACGTCGATGGGCTCGGTCTGCGCCTCGACGCTGTCGATGCTCAACGCCGGCGTGCCGCTGCGCGCCCCGGTCGCGGGCATCGCGATGGGTCTCGTGTCCGACGAGGTGGACGGCGAGACGCGCTACGCGACGCTCACCGACATCCTCGGCGCCGAGGACGCCTTCGGCGACATGGACTTCAAGGTCGCCGGAACGCGCGAGTTCGTGACGGCCATCCAGCTCGACACGAAGCTCGACGGCATCCCGGCCTCCGTGCTCGCGGGCGCGCTGTCCCAGGCTCGCGAGGCCCGGCTGCACATCCTCGACGTCATGGCCGAGGCCATCGACACGCCGGACGAGATGGCCGCGACGGCGCCCCGCGTCATCACCGTCCAGGTGCCCGTCGACAAGATCGGCGAGGTCATCGGCCCGAAGGGCAAGATGATCAACCAGATCCAGGACGACACGGGCGCCGACATCTCCATCGAGGACGACGGCACGGTGTTCATCGGCGCGACCGACGGCCCGTCGGCCGAGGCGGCGCGGCAGGCGATCAACGCGATCGCCAACCCGCACATGCCGGAGGTCGGGGAGCGCTTCGTCGGGACCGTCGTGAAGACGACGTCGTTCGGCGCGTTCGTCTCGCTCACCCCGGGCAAGGACGGCCTCCTGCACATCTCGCAGATCCGTCGCCTCGTGGGCGGCAAGCGCGTGGAGAACGTCGAGGACGTCCTCGGTGTCGGTCAGAAGGTCCAGGTGGAGATCGCCGAGATCGACCCGCGCGGCAAGCTGTCGCTGCACGCCGTCGTCGAGGAGACGCCGGCCGACGACGCTCCCGCCGAGGCGTCCACGGCCACCGCCGACGCCTGAGGTGGGCACGGAGCTGGTGCTCGGCCCTTCGGGGCCGGGCACGGAGCTGACGCTCGAGCAGGACGGCGGCGCCCTCGTGCGGCGTTCCGTCCTGCCGGGCGGCATCCGGGTGCTGACCGAGTCGATGCCCGGTCAGCGTTCGGTGAGCATGGGCGCCTGGATCGCCGTCGGCTCGCGGGACGAGCACGACGGGCACCACGGGTCGACCCACTTCCTCGAGCACCTGCTCTTCAAGGGCACGGCGCGCCGCGACGCGATGGAGATCGCGACGGCGTTCGACGCCGTCGGCGGCGAGGCGAACGCGTCGACGGGCAAGGAGTACACCTGCTACTACGCCCGGGTGCTCGACGCCGACCTGCCGATGGCCGTGGACGTCATCACCGACATGGTGACGTCCGCGACGCTCGACGCCGGTGAGTTCGAGACCGAGCGCGGGGTGATCCTCGAAGAGCTCGCGATGAACGACGACGACCCGAGCGACGTCGCGCACGAGCAGTTCGCGGCAGCCGTGTTCGGGGCGCACCCGCTGGGACGGCCGATCGGAGGGACGCCCGGCTCGATCAGGAGCGTCCCGCGGGACGCCGTCTGGGAGCACTATCGGCGCACCTACGCGCCGCCGGAGCTCGTGGTGACGGCGGCGGGCAGCGTCGACCACGAGGCCCTGTGCGCGCAGATCGCCGACGGCGTCGCCGGTCCGTGGACCCTCGACGACGCTGCCGCGCCGGTGTCTCGCCGCGTCGCCGGCGGCACCGTGGCCGGTCTCCCGGACGCCGGGACCGCGATCACCGTGCGCCGCTCGACCGAGCAGGCCAACGTCGTCCTCGGCGCCCCCGGCCTGGTGGCGACGGACCCGCGGCGGTTCACGATGTCCGTGCTGAACGCCGTCCTCGGCGGCGGGATGTCGTCGCGGCTGTTCCAGGAGGTCAGGGAACGGCGCGGGCTCGCCTACTCGGTCTACTCGTTCGCCACCGGCTACGCCGAGGCGGGCGCGTTCGGCGTCTACGCCGGGTGCGCCCCGTCGAAGGTCGCCGACGTCACGCGGATCCTCGGCGAGCAGTGGGAGCAGCTCGCGGCCGACGGGATCACCGCCGAGGAGCTCGAGCGGGGGGTCGGCCAGCTGTCGGGGTCGCTCGTGCTCGGGCTCGAGGACAGCGGCTCACGCATGTCGCGCCTCGGCCGCTCGGAGATCGTGTTCGGGGAGCTCGTGAGCGTGGACGAGACGCTCGAGCGGTTGCGGGCGGTCACCGCCGACGACGTCCGGGAGCTGGCCGCCGAGCTCGCGGCGGGGCCGCGCTCGCTCGTCGTCGTCGGCCCCTTCGACCACGACATCGCGGGCGAGGCCCTCGCCCGCTGACGCTCCCTCGTCGCCCCCACTTCCGCGAGAGGTTCTGTGCACGACCGCGAGAGGAAGTGTGCGCGTTCGCGAGAGGATCACTGCGATCCTCTCGCGGTCGCGCACAGAACCTCTCGCGAACGTCAGGGGGCTGCGACGTCGTCGTCGCTCGGCGCCGCCGTCGTGCTCGGGAACGGCTGGCGCAGGATCGCCGCCGTGAGCGCCTCGATCGGCTCTTTCGGGGAGCGGGGGTTCGCGACGAGCGTGATGTCGATGTCGCCCAGCTCCGGCAGGCCGAGCGTCCCGGGGAGCACCTGGACGTCGTCGGGAACGAGGCTCGCCGGGTAGACGGCGATCCCGATTCCCGCGCGAACGGCCGCCAGCACGCCGTTGACCTCGAGCGTCTTGCACGTGATGCGCCAGGTCCGTCCGGCCTCGGCGAGCGCACGCACCGCCGTGGTCTTGCTGAGCGACGGCGCCGCGTACGTGATGAGGGGGAGGGGAGCGTCGTCGGGCAGCCGGGTGCCCGGGAGCCCGATCCAGACGAGGCGGTCCCGACGCACGACGCGGCCGGACGTCTCGCCCGGCGGCTCCTTGACGAACACGAGGTCGAGCTGGTTCGCGGCAAGCCTGCGCTGCAGCGCCGCCGTCTGCGTGACGGTCAGCTCGAGGTTGATCTGCGGGTGCCGCTGCCGGAACGTGCGCAGCACGCCGGGCAGCTGGGCGATGGCCAGGTCGTCGGCGGCGCCGAACCTCAGGCGTCCGCGCATCGCGGTGCCGGTGAAGTAGCTCGCGGCCTCGTCGTGCGCGGCGAGGATCGACCGGGCGAAGCCCGCCATCGCCTCGCCGTTGTCCGTGAGGGAGACGGCGCGTGTGTCGCGCACGAGGAGCTGCCGACCGGCCGCCTCCTCGAGCCGGCGGACGTGCTGGCTGACGCTCGGCTGACTGATCCCGAGCTGCGCCGCGGCCTGGGTGAAGCTCAAGGTGCGCGCGACGGCGAGGAACGTCCGCAGGTGCGTCGGGTCGAACACTTCAGGTGCCTTTCGCCGGGAGGACAGTCGCCCTTGACGCTGACGTTACTCATTTGCGCGTCGAATGACATTGATAGTACGCATAGATTTCGTAAATGGCGACGCGCCGGGTTACCGTGAACGCGGTCCGGACCACATCATCGACCCGATCCACGACCGCTCCCGACTCTTACTCGCTCCGAACGCTGCCCCGAGGACCCACCGTGACCACGGCCGTCGCCGCCACGCCCGCCGCCCCTACGAGAACGATCCCGACGCCGACGACGCCGCCGCCGATCCCGACGCCCCTCCCCGAGCCCGTCGCCGTGACGACGCCCGTCGCGGCGCCGACGCCGGAACCGACCCGGCCCGTCGCCGAGCCGACCGGTGTGCGCTCCGCGCTCGACTCGCTGAAGGTGCGCAACTACCGGCTCTACGTCATCTCCCAGCTCCTCACGAACCCGTGCGGCTGGATGCAGCGGGTGGCGCAGGACTGGCTCATCCTCAGCCTCACCGGCAGCGTCGCGATGGTGGGGCTCACCGTCACCCTGCAGCTCGGGCCGATGCTCCTGTTCGGCCTCTGGGGTGGAGTCATCGCGGACCGCTACAACAAGCGCGTGATCCTCATGATCACGCAGTCGCTGTTCGCGCTCTCCGCACTGGTGCTCGGCGTGCTCACGCTCACGGGTCACATCCAGCCGTGGCACATCCTCGTCAGCGCCGGCTTCCTCGGCCTCGCGACGGTCGTCGACAACCCGGCGCGCCAGGCGTTCGTCGTCGAGGTCGCCGGACCGGAGCACCTGCGGAACGCGATCAGCATCAACTCGACGGTGTTCCAACTCGGCGGGCTCGCGGGTCCGGCTCTCGCCGGGGTCGCGATCGCCGCCGTCGGTGAGGGCTGGGCGTTCGTGGTGAACTCGATGGCCGGGGCGGTCGCCGTCTCGCTCCTGGCCGCCATGCACCCGACGGAGCTGCGGCTCGCCCCGCGCGTCGAACGCGCCCGCGGTCAGCTCCGAGAGGGTCTGCGCTACGTCAAGGGCAAGCCCGAGATCCTCTGGGCGGTCGTGCTCGTCGGTTTCGTGGCCGTCAGCGGGATCAACCTCGCGACGGTGCTCGCGGCCTACGCGGACGACGTCTTCGACATCGGCGCGGGCGGCTACGGGCTGCTGAACTCCTGCGTCGCGATCGGCGCGGTGCTCGGCGCGCTCGCGTCCACGCGCCGGGTGAACCTGCGGCTGCGACACCTCGTCGCGACGGCCGCGGTGCTGGGTGTCCTGGAGATCGTCGCGGCGTCGCTCGGGTCCGTGTGGGTGTTCGCGCCGGCGCTGATCGCCGTCGGTGCGGCGTCTCTGCTGTACCTCACCGGCGGGAACACGCTCGTCCAGACGGCCGTCGCCCCGCAGATGCGTGGCCGTGTCATGGCCCTGTACATCCTGGTGCTGTTCGGCGCTCAGGCCGCCTCCGGGACGCTGATCGGCGCGATCGCGACGGCGTTCGGGGCGCACGCTGCGATGTTCGCCTGCGGGCTCGGGCCGCTGCTCGGCGCCGTCGTGGTCGGGATCGTGCTGGCCCGGCGCGGCAAGCTCGTGCCCCGCGTCATCCTGCACGACCGCCCGGGTCGGGGCATCGTCTACGTCGTGCCGCGCGCCGGCAGCGAGACGCCTGCAGTGCCTCAGCCGGCCGCGTCCGGGGCGGCCCGCGCAGCCTGACCTACCCTGGTCCGTGGTCCCGTCCCTCGGGGCCTCGACGACACGGGAGGGCATCCATGGCGAGGCGTGCGGTCGTGACCGGCGGCGGGACGGGGATCGGCGCGGCGGTCGCCGAGCGGCTGGCGCGGGACGGGGCCGACGTCGTCATCGTCGGACGCCGTCGTGAGGTCCTCGAGGAGACGGCGCGGCGTATCGACGACGTCGTCGGGCGCGCAGCCGTCAGCGTCGAGACCGGCGACCTCGTCGTGCCGGACGACGTCGCGGCGCTCAGCGAGCGTCTCGTCGCCGGTGCTCCGGTCGACGTGCTCGTGCTGAACGCCGGCGGCTCGGGTGGCGGCGGGGGCACGCTCGCCGAGATCGCCGACGGTTGGCGGTCGGCGTTCGACAACAACGTCCTCTCCGCCGTGCTGCTGTTCTCCGCGCTCCGGGATCACCTGGCGCGGCCGGGTGGCCGGATCGTCGCGATGAGCTCGATCGCGGGGCTGCGCGGCGGCGGCGCGTACGGCGCGGCGAAGGGGGCGATGAACGCGTGGGTCATGGGCCTCGCGACCGAGCTGGCGCCCGAGGGCATCACGGTGAACGCCGTGGCGCCGGGCTTCGTGCCCGACACGGAGTTCTGGGCCGGCCGGCTCACCGACGAGGTCGTGTCGTCGCGGCTCGCGCAGATCCCGATGGACCGGCCGGGCACGCCGGACGAGGTCGCGGCCGCGGTCGCCTACCTCGCCTCGCCCGACGCCGGCTGGACCACCGGGCAGATCCTGCAGGTCAACGGCGGCGCGCTGCTCGGTCGCGGCTGAGTCGCCGTCAGAGCGGGACGCCGCTGCGGACCCGTCGACCGGTTCGCCCCGCGGGGATGCGACAGGTGCTGTTCGATGGACGGGTGACCAGCGAGACGATCCCGGACCCCGACGGCCCCCAGCAGAACACCGACCCTCGAGCGGCATCGGCGGCGACGGCTGCGGAGACGGCGGAGAAGGTCGCCGAGCACGGGGCGCCACCGCCGCCGCGCCGAGCCGCGGTCGTCTTCAACCCGACGAAGGTGGACCGCGAGGTGCTCGGTGCCGCCGTCGACGCAGCGGCAGCCGAGGCCGACTACGACGAGACGCTGTGGATCGAGACGACGGAGGAGGACCCCGGCGTCGACATGGCCCGGCAGGCCGTGTCCGAGGGCGTGCGCGTCGTCCTTGCGGCCGGCGGGGACGGGACCGTCCGGGCTGTCGCGGAGGGCCTGCGGGGCTCCGACGTCGCGCTCGCGCTGATCCCGAGCGGCACCGGGAACCTGCTCGCCCGCAACCTCGACATCGTGCTCGACGACGTCGACGACGCCGTCTCGACGGCGTTCGCGGGCGAGCAACGCCGCATCGACCTCGGGGTGGCAACGATGCGACGTCCCGCCGATGGCGGAACCGCGGAGCGCGTGTTCCTCGTCATGGGCGGCGTCGGGCTCGACGCGCAGATGCTCGTGAACACGGACGACGAGCTGAAGAAGAAGGCGGGATGGCTCGCGTACGTCCAAGCGATCGGTCGCTCGCTCACGGGTGGCAGGCGGATCGCCCTGCAGTACCGGATCGACGGCGGCGAGCCGCGCCAGGCACGGGTGCACACGCTCATGGTCGGCAACGTCGGGGCGCTGGCCGGCGACGTCGTGCTGCTGCCCGACGCCGAGATCGACGACGGCGTGCTCGACGTGGTCGCACTCCGGCCGGACGGGGTCGTGGGCTGGTTGAGCGTCTTCTTCCGGGTCCTCGTGGGGCACCGCGGCATGCGCGGGCAGGGAGACTCGACGACGTTGCCGCTCAACAAGGGCGGTCGCAAGCGGCTGGACTCGCTGCGCTACCTGCGAGGCCGCCGCATCGAGGTGCGGCTCGCCGAGAGCGAGCCGTTCGAGCTCGACGGCGATGAGATGGGCGACGTCACGGGCTTCACCATGACCGTCGAACCGGGCGCGCTGGCGGTGTGCGTGCCGTGAGGAGTCCGGCGGACGGCGCTCGCCGCCCGGGCCCTAGGCTGGCAAGGTGACGATCAGGGTGGCGGTCCTCGGGGCCGCGGGACGCATGGGGAGCACGACGGCGCAAGCGGTGCGTGACGCCGAGGGGCTGGAGCTCGTGGCCGAGGTGGACGCCGGCGACGACGTCGCGGCGCTCGCCGGACGCGCGGACGTCGCCGTCGACTTCACCCTCCCGGACGTCACCGAGGCCAACGTGCACGCGCTGCTCGACGCCGGGATCCACGCCGTCGTCGGCACCACGGGATGGGACGACGACGCGCTCGGCCGGGTGAGTGACCACGTCGGTCGCACGGCAGGGCTCGGCGTGCTGGTGGCGCCCAACTTCTCTCTCTCGGCGGTGCTGGCGATGCGGTTCGCCGCGCAGGCGGCGCCGTACTTCGCCTCGGCCGAGGTCGTGGAGCTGCACCACCCGCGCAAGGTCGACGCGCCGTCGGGCACCGCCGTGCACACCGCGCGCGGGATCGCGGACGCGCGAGGCGCTGCCGGCTCGCCCCCCATGCCCGACGCGACCGAGACGGCGCTGCCGGGCGCGCGGGGCGCCGTCGTCGACGGCGTGCGTGTGCACGCCCTGCGGCTCGAGGGCCTCGTGGCCCACGAGGAGATCCTGTTGAGCAACCCCGGCGAGCTCATGACGATCCGCACCGACACGTTCGACCGGGCGAGCTTTATGCCCGGCGTCCTGCTGGCCGTGCGGGAGATCGCTGACCACCCGGGGCTGACCGTCGGCCTCGACGCGTACCTCGACCTGTGAAGCGGCGCGCGCTGCTCGGGGCGCTCGCCGTCGTCGCACTGCTCGTCCTGTACGCCGTCGCCGTCGGGCAGCGTGCCGTCGCGTTGGTGAGCTCCGGCGAGCCCGTGGGGATCGCGATGGGCGTGGTGGCGTTCGTCATCCCGGTGCTCGCCGTGGGCCTCGTGGCCCGGGAGCTGATGCTGGCGCGGACCGTCGACCGCATGGCCACAACACTGGACGCCGAGGGTGGGCTCGTCGTCGACGACCTCCCGCGCAGTCCGGGCGGCCGGATCGACCGCGGGGTCGCCACGGAGCGGTTCGCGGAGTTCCGCTCGCGCGCGGAGCGGGCGCCGGACGACTGGCGCTCCTGGTTCCACCTCGCCTGGGCGTACGACGCGGCAGGGGACCGGCGTCGGGCGCGCGAGGCGATGCGCCGCGCGGCCCGGCTCTACCGGCGCTGAAGGGCGACCCGGGCGGGCCTTCTCAGCGGGAGGTCTCGCTGGCGGCGTCGCCAACCGTGTAGTGCGTGCCCTCGTCGCCGCGCTCCGCGTTCGCCTCGCGCTGCTTCGCCGTCAACGACATGCGGTCGATGAGGGCGAGCGCGACGGCGGAGAGCACGAACGCGAGGTGGATGATCGTCTGCCACATCATGTCCTCGCCGGTGATCTGTCGCTGTCCCTCCTCGTCCATGACGCCCGACGAGATGAACGTGCGCAGCAGGTGGATCGATGAGATGCCGATGATCGACATCGCGAGCTTCGTCTTGAGCACGTTGGCGTTGACGTGGCTCAACCATTCCGGCTGGTCGGGGTGCCCGTCGAGCCGCATGCGGGAGACGAACGTCTCGTAGCCGCCGATGATCACCATGATGAGCAGGTTCGAGATCATCACGACGTCGACGAGCCCCAGCACGATGAGCATCGTCGTGGCCTCGCTCGTGAACGCCTCCATGCCCGCCGGGGCGTGGTCGAAGAACGCGAAGTCGACGAGGTGCCACAGCTCCTTGAGGAACTGCCAGACGTAGATCACCTGGGCAGCGATGAGCCCCAGGTACAGCGGCATCTGCAGCCACCGCGAGGCGAAGATGAGGTAGCTCAAGGAGCGCGTCGCCGCGCCTTGGCGAGAGGGCGCGCCAGGGCGCGGGGTCGTGGCGGTCACGCGAGTGATCTCCTCGGGTGGTCGTCGGTGCCGGCTGACGGACCCGCCGGGCAGCGGACCGGGGACGATCCTACGTGGCGCTCCCGGGAGAACGCTCAGAGCGCTGCTGTGAGAAGCACCTCGTCCATCGCGGCTCCGGGCACGTCGAGGGTGCGGCGCAGCCCTGCCGGCGACAGCCCGGCGCCCGTGAGGAACGCCATCCGCGCCTCGTCCGTCTCGAGTGACCAGGCCTGCACGTGGTGCGCGCCACGCTCGCGGGCGAGATCGACGACGGCGGCGAGGAGCCGCGACGCGTGGCCCTCCCGTCGGCGTGCCGGGTCGACCTCGAGGGCCACGATCTGGACGGCGCCCGGCTCCGCGGGGTCGGCCGGGTCGGCCGGACGGGACGGCACGGCCGCGGCGAAACCGACGACGTCCGGGCCGGCACAGGCGACCAGCACCTGGTGGCGCGGGTCCGGCGGCCGCTCGATCGACGCCCGCCACGTGGTGGCGACGGCGTCCTCCTCGACGGCGGCCATCGCCGCCTCGGCGGGAGTCCCGGCGTGCAGGGTGCGCCACGCCGCGAGCTGGATGCGCGCCACGCGGGCGGCATCCTCGGGCACGGCGGGCCGCACGGAGACGTCGGCGGTCGGGTTCACAGCATCCACCCCAGAGCTCTCAGGCCCGCCGCGACGATCGCGGCGAGCAGGACGACGACG
Organism: Beutenbergia cavernae DSM 12333; assembly: GCF_000023105.1. Lineage (NCBI taxonomy): Bacteria > Bacillati > Actinomycetota > Actinomycetes > Micrococcales > Beutenbergiaceae > Beutenbergia > Beutenbergia cavernae. The sequence continues at coordinate 2,762,037 of NC_012669.1, read as the reverse complement.
ATGAAGGGTGCGCGGAGCGCGAGCGCGATCGCCGCGACACCGAGCGCAGGGAGCCGCGCGTCGAACGCGAGCGAGCGTCCGGTGGTCACGGCCTGCACGGCGACGAGGGCCGCCAGCAGCGCGACGGTCATGAGCGCGGCGATCCGCGCGATCCGCGGATCCTCGAGGCGTTCGCGCGGCACGTACGCCCCCACGAGCTTGATCCCCAGGCACACGAGGCCGGCGATCGCCACGGCGACCCATCCGGTGACGCTCACGTGATCGCCCCCGGGGAGGGCGCGGACGGCGTCGCCGTCGGTGTGCTCGGTGTGCGCCAGCCGAGCACGATCGCGACGACGGCGGCGCCGAGCACCGGGATCCCGGGCGGCGTCACCGGGACGAGCGCGAGGGCGACGACGACGGCGCCCGCCGCGGCCCAGCGGGAGAGCGGGTCGGCGAGACGCGGCCAGACGAGCGCCAGGAACGCAGCGGCCGCGGCGGCGTCGAGCCCCCACCGCCGTGGGTCGCCGAGCAGGTCGCCGAGGAGCGCGCCGGCGAACGTCATCGCGTTCCAGCCGACGAACACGCCGAGCCCGGTCCACCAGAACCCGACCCGGGACAGTCCCCGCGTCGGCTGCGCGGCGGCGACCGCCGTCGACTCGTCGATCGTCAGGTGCGCGGCGGCGACGCGGCGCCAGCCCTCGAGCGCGAGCAGCGGGGACAGCTGGAGGCCGTACAGCCCGTTGCGCACACCGAGCAAGCCCGCCGTGGCGATCGCCGCTGTCGGGGAGCCACCGGACGCGGCGATCCCGATGTACGCGAACTGCGAGCCGCCGGAGAACATGAGGAGCGAGAGGGCCATCGTCGGGCCGAGCCCGAGACCCGCGGCGATCGCGAGAGCCCCGAACGAAACGCCGTACAGCGCCGTCGCGATCGACACCGACAGTGCCTGGCGGAGCGTCGCACCTCGGGCTGCGACGGCGCTCCCGGCGTCGGGAGCGAGGGGCTCGTCGGGCACCGGACCACTCTAGGGCCGCCTCCCCGCGCCGTTGCCGACCGCACGGACGTCCCACCGCACGTGTCCCGCGTCCGCATCGCGGGCTCGACGGCGGTACGGTCGTCGCCATGAGTCAACCCACGCGCGGCGCAACCCGCCCGTTCGGCGCGGTCCTCACCGCGATGGTGACGCCGATGACCGACGACGGCGCTGTCGACCTCGACGCGTCTGTCCGGCTCGCTCGCTCGCTCGTCGCCCAGGGCAACGACGGGCTCGTGCTCAACGGCACCACGGGCGAGGCGCCCACCACCCACGCACCCGAGAAGGCCGAGCTCGTGCGCGCCGTCGCCGACGCCGTCGGGAAGGACGCCGTGGTCCTCGCCGGCGCCGGCTCGAACGACACGGCCCACGCGGTGCGGATGGCCGAGCAGGCCGCCGAGGCCGGCGCGGACGGGCTGCTCGTCGTCGCCCCGTACTACTCGCGCCCGTCGCAGCCGGGGCTCGTCGCGCACGTCAAGGCCGTCGCCGACGCGACCGACCTGCCCGTCATGCTGTACGACGTCCCCGGCCGCACCGGTGTGCGCTTCGCGCCGCAGACGCTCGAGGCCCTCGCGGCGCACGACCGCGTCGTCGCCATGAAGGACGCCACCGGCGACCCCTACGCCGCCGCCAAGGCCATCGAGAGCACCGGCCTCGCCTGGTACTCCGGCGACGACGCCGCGCTCCTGACGCTGCTCGCGCTCGGCGGCGTCGGCGTCGTCAGCGTCTCCGCCCACGTGGCAGCCGAGCGCTTCGCCGCCGTCGTCGCCGCCTGGGACGCCGCCGACCACGCCGAGGCGCTGCGCCTGTTCCGCTCCGTCGTGCCCGTCATCGACGCGCTCAACGGTGCCGGCTTCCAGGCCGTGGCCGCCAAGGCAGCCTGCGAGATCGCGGGGCTCATCCCCACGCGCGCCACGCGGCTGCCGCTCATTCCCGCCACCGATGCCGAGGTCGAGGGGATCCGGGACGGCATGCGTGCCGCCGGACTGCTCGACGTCGCGCTCCACTGATCCCAGGAGACAGATGAGTCACGCACACCCCGAGCTGGCGCTGCCCAAGCCGCTCGAACCCGGAGCACTACGGATCGTGCCGCTGGGGGGTCTGGGCGAGGTCGGCCGCAACATGGCCGTGTTCGAGTACGACGGGCGGCTGCTGATCGTCGACTGCGGCGTCCTGTTCCCCGAGGACCACCAGCCGGGCGTCGACCTGATCCTCCCGGACTTCAGCTACCTCGACGGCCGGCTCGACGACATCGAGGCCATCGTCCTCACGCACGGCCACGAGGACCACATCGGCGCCGTCCCGTACCTGCTCCGGCTTCGCGGTGACATCCCGCTGGTCGGCTCGCGGCTCACGCTCGCGTTCCTCGACGCGAAGCTGCGCGAGCACCGGCTCACACCGCACCCGGTGCAGGTGAGCGAGGGTGCCTCGATCGAGCTCGGGCCGTTCGCGCTCGAGTTCGTCGCGGTCAACCACTCCATCCCGGACGCGCTCGCCGTCGCCGTCACCACCGGCGCCGGGACCGTGCTGCACACGGGCGACTTCAAGATGGACCAGCTGCCGCTCGACGGTCGGATCACCGACCTGCGCGAGTTCGCACGACTGGGGGAGCGCGGCGTCGACCTGTTCATGGTCGACTCCACGAACGCTGAGGTCCCGGGCTTCACGACGAGCGAGCGCGAGATCGGCCCGGTGCTCGACCAGGTCTTCGGCAACGCCACCGGCCGGCTCGTCGTCGCGTCGTTCTCCTCGCACGTGCACCGCGTGCAGCAGGTCCTCGACGCGGCCTGGGCGCACCGACGCCGGGTGGCGCTCGTCGGCCGGTCGATGGTGCGGAACATGACGATCGCCGCGGAGCTCGGGTACCTCACCGTGCCGGACGGCGTCCTCATCGACGTCAAGAAGGTCGACTCGCTGCCGCCCGACGAGGTCGTGCTCATGTGCACCGGCTCGCAGGGTGAACCGATGGCGGCGCTGTCGCGGATCGCGAACCGGGACCACCGCGTGTCGGTCGGGCCGGGCGACACGGTGGTGCTCGCGTCCTCCCTCATCCCCGGCAACGAGAACGCCGTCTTCCGGGTCATCAACGGGCTCATGCGGCTCGGCGCCCAGGTCATCCACCAGGGGAACGCTCGCGTGCACGTCTCGGGTCACGCGAGCGCGGGCGAGCTGCTGTACGCGTACAACATCGTGCGGCCGCGGAACGTCATGCCGGTGCACGGGGAGGTCCGGCACCTCGTGGCGAACGGTGCGCTCGCGGTCAAGACCGGGGTGGACCCGGACCGCGTGGTGCTCGCGGAGGACGGCGTGGTCGTCGACCTCGTCGACGGCCGCGCGCGCATCGCCGGCGCCGTGCCGTGCGGCTACGTGTACGTCGACGGATCCAGCGTCGGGGAGATCACCGACGCGGAGCTCAAGGACCGACGCATCCTGGCCGAGGAGGGCTTCATCTCGGTGTTCGCCGTGGTGGACTCCTCCTCCGGCGCGGTGGTCGCGGGGCCGCAGGTGCACGCGCGCGGGCTCGCGGAGTCCGACGCCGTGCTCGCGGAGATCATCCCGGAGGTGACCCGGGCGCTCGCGGAGGCCGCGGCGGGCGGCGTCGCGGACACGCACCAGCTGCAGCAGGTGATGCGCCGGGTCGTCGGCCGGTGGGCGTCGAACCGGCTACGACGCCGGCCGATGATCATCCCGGTGGTCGTCGAGTCCTGAGCGCCGCTCGGTCGAGGGGCGGTCCGGGCCTGCGCCTCGCGGGCTCGGGTCAGGACCCGCGGGAGAGGAGCGGGCCGACGACGGCGAGCGCGTCGGCGTAGCGGTCGGCCCGCTCCTGGGCGTCGCCGGGGAGCTGACCCGCCAGCTCGAGGCTGACGAGACCGTGCGCGAGCGCCCAGACCCGCAGGGCGACCTCGAGGGCGGCGTCCGCCCCGACGACCCGCGCGACTGCCGTGCGCAGCACGACGAACGTCGGCTCGCCGAGCGTGCGGGCGGACTGTTCCGTGGCGCCCTGACCAGGCGCGGGCTCGCCGGCGCCGGCGAACATCACCCGGTACAGGTGGGGCTCGGCGAGCGCGTTCGAGCGGTAGGCCAGTCCCAGCTCGAGCAGGTCACGCCCGGGATCGCCGGTGCGTCCGGCCGCGTCGAGGGCCGCCGCGAACCGCGTGAACGCCTCGGCGCGCACGGCCTCGACGAGCCGGTCCCGTGATCCGAAGAGCGCGTACACGGCCGACGTCGACGTTCCCGCCTCGCGGACGAGGTCGCGCAGCGAGACCGCCGGCTCGCCGCCGTCGGCGAGCCGGCGAGCCGTGAGGTCGAGAAGACGACGGCGGACGGCGTCGTCGTACACGCGTGGCCTGGGCACCTGGCGAGCATACGGTCTTGACGTGCCCAATCGGGACGGTGTTACATAACAGTGTTCCGATTGAAGGAGGACGACAGTGCTCGAGATCTCCGACGCCGCGGCGTCGACCGCGGGGATAGCCCTGCTGGCGGCCGTCACCATCACGTCCGGCGGGGCGTTCCTCGCTCGCCTCGCGAGCGGCGGTGTGCCGACGACGCCGTTCCAGCAGTCGTTCTATCGCGCCGGGCACGGACATGCGGGCGTCTTCATCGTGCTCGGGCTGGTCTGCGTGGTGCTGAGCGAGGCGACCACGCTGACCGGGTTCTGGCTGTGGCTCGCCCGTGCCGGCGTGCTCGTGGCGGCGATCCTCATGCCGGCCGGGTTCTTCTTCTCGGCGATGGGGAAGGGCCGTGAGCGGCCGAACCGCCTGGTGGTGCTGCTGTGGATCGGCGGAGCCGTCCTCGTCGGCGGCCTCGCCACCCTCGGCATCGGGCTCCTCGCGCGCTGAGCGCCGCGGCGCGGACGATCGGTTGCCGCCGCGGCAACCGATCCTCCACGCGACCGTGCCGGACGGGTCAGCCGAGCCTGGTGATCTGCGTGACGCCGCTGAACTCGACGATCGATCCGGGCACGTCGACGACGTCGACGATGATCGTCGCGCCCGCTTCGCCGCCCGTCTCCTGAGCGAGGTAGTTGTCGCCGTCCTGCTGGTCGACGTACCCGAAGGCGAACGCGCCATCCTCGACCACCATCGTGTAGCGCCCGGGCTCGATCGTGGTGCCCACGATGTACTGGCCGTTGCTCAGCTCCGCAGGGGCTGCGGGGTCGGCGTCCGTCGCAAGGGTGATCTGGGTGACGCCGCTGAACTCGACGATCGATCCGGGCACGTCGACGATGTCGACGATGAGCGTCGCGCCCGCTTCGCCGCCCGTTTCCTGAGCGAGGTAGGTGTCGCCGTCCTGCTGGTCGACGTACCCGTGGGCGAATGCGCCATCCTCGACCACCATCGAGTAGCGCCCGGGCTCGATCGTGGTGCCCACGATGTACTGGCCGTTGGTCAGCTCGGCGGGCGCCGGAGCCGGGTCGGCGGGGGCCTCGGCGTCGGACGCGGAATCTGCTTCCGCTGGTGCTTCCGCTGCCGGAGCGTCCTCGGTGTTCTCGACGGCGGGCGGCGGTGCCGCTGCCTCGTCCGGCGTGCTGCCGCCCGACGACGCGGCGGCGATGACGACGATGAGCGCGGCGATCGATCCGACCACGATGGCGACGACCTTGCCCGCGCCGGAGCGCTTCTTCGCGGGCGAGGCGTCCGGCGTCGGCATCGCCGGCTCGACCGGTGCGGCCGGTGCGCCGCCATCCGTGGGGTGGGGCAGCGTCTGCGTCGCTGTGGCGGCGTTCGGGGCGTCGGGCAGCGGGTGCCACTGACCGTCCGTACCCAGGATGTGGCCGTTCTCGACGTGACCGATCTCGTATCGGCGTGACTCGGACATGCGAAAGTGCTCCTGTTTCAGGGGTGAGGTGTGGGGAACTCTTCGAACGTACGAGGCCGCGCTCGAGAGCGACAGGGACGAAGGTCCCGAACCTTGGGGTACACAAGGACCACGTTCTCGGCGCGCGGCGGCCGTCCGTTCGGCCGAGCGAGTGGCCCGGTGCAGCCGCGGCGCCGCGTGTTGCTGCGGGCGAGAAGGCCGATGACCTGGTTGAGTGGAGCGCGACAACCGCGTCCGTTCGCTGGGCGCACATATGGAGGAACCCGCCCATGGCGACCCGTACGACTTCCCCCGGACGGTCCGCCTCCACCGGGCGCGCGAGCACGAGCCGGGCCAGGTCCGGCTCGTCGTCGTCGCGCAGCCCCGGCCGGAGCCGCCCCGCACCGAAGCGCTCGCCCCTGCCTGTCCGCATGGTGCGCGGCCTCTGGATGGGCTGCGCACACCTTGTCGGGGGCGCCGCCCGTGGCATCGGCTCCGGTGCGCGCGGTCTGGACCCGGCGCACCGCCGCGACGGCCTCGCGTTCTTCCTCCTCGCGCTCGCCATCGTCGTGGCTGCCCGCGAGTGGCTGACGCTCTCGGGCAGCGCCGGGAACGTCATCCACGCCGCGGTGGCGGGTCTCGTCGGTCAGCTCGGCGTCATCGTCCCCGTCGTCCTCGTGTTCCTCGCCGTGCGGCTCATGCGCCATCCCGAGCTCGGCCCGGCGAACGGGCGCATCGCCATCGGCCTCACGGCCATCACCGTCTCGGCCTGCGGGCTGCTCGCCGTGCGCGGCGGGCTCCCGAGCCCGAGCGACGGCTGGGCCGGCGTGCAGGGCGCCGGCGGCATCGTGGGGTACGCCGTCGCCAACCCGCTGACGTCCGCGCTGTCCGTCTACGTGAGCGTGCCGCTGCTCGTGCTGCTGGCCCTCTTCGGCCTCCTCGTCGTCACGGCCACGCCGGTGAACCAGATCCCGCAGCGTTTCGTCCAGCTCGGCGAGCGCCTCGGTCTCGTCCGTCCCGCGGCCGACGACGGCGCCGCACCCGAGTCGCGTGCCGGCACCGACGCGGAGCGTGACGAGGAGACCCCGCGCGCGAAGCGGCGTCGTCGGCGCGAGGAGGCGGCCGCCGCCGAGAGCGCCGACGGCTACCACGCGGACGAGGCGTTCACGCGCCCCGACGTGCGTGAGCCGCCGACGACCCGAGACGAGTCCGCGTCCGACGCCGCGGCTCTCGGCGAGACGGACGACGTCGCGACGACGGCGATCCCGCGCCCGGACCGCGAGGAGATGGAGGCGCCGCCGACCGCGGCGCTGCCGCAGCGCGCCGAGCAGCTCGTGCTCGATCCCGGGCTCGTGTACACGCTGCCGGGCGACGCGGTCCTCGTGAAGGGCCAGCCGCACAAGCTGCGCAGCGCCGCGAACGATCGCGTCGTCGAGTCACTCTCGAACGTGCTCCAGCAGTTCGAGGTCGACGCGCAGGTGACAGGGTTCATGCGCGGACCCACCGTCACGCGCTACGAGGTCGAGCTCGGCCCCGGCACGAAGGTCGAGCGCGTGACGGCGCTCAGCAAGAACATCGCCTACGCCGTCGCCAGCGCCGACGTCCGCATCCTCTCGCCGATCCCCGGCAAGTCCGCGATCGGCATCGAGATCCCGAACGCGGACCGCGAGATCGTCGTCCTCGGCGACGTGCTGCGCTCCTCCGTCGCGCGGCGCGACGAGCACCCGATGGTCATGGGTGTCGGCAAGGACGTCGAGGGCGGGTACGTCATCGCGAACCTCGCGAAGATGCCGCACCTGCTGGTCGCCGGCGCGACCGGCGCCGGCAAGTCGAGCTTCATCAACTCGATGATCGTGTCGATCATGATGCGCGCGACGCCGGAGGAGGTGCGGATGATCCTCGTCGACCCGAAGCGGGTCGAGCTCACGATGTACGAGGGCATCCCGCACCTGATCACGCCGATCATCACCAACCCGAAGAAGGCCGCCGAGGCGCTCGACTGGGTCGTGCGCGAGATGGACGCGCGCTACGACGACCTCGCGCAGTTCGGGTTCAAGCACATCGACGACTTCAACAAGGCGGTGCGGCTCGGCAAGGTCAAGCCTCTGCCGGGCAGCGAGCGCACGCTCACGCCGTACCCCTACCTGCTGGTCGTGGTCGACGAGCTCGCCGATCTCATGATGGTCGCCCCGCGCGACGTCGAGGCGTCCATCCAGCGGATCACCCAGCTCGCGCGGGCGGCCGGCATCCACCTGGTGCTCGCGACGCAGCGCCCGAGCGTCGACGTCGTCACCGGCCTCATCAAGGCCAACGTGCCGAGCCGGCTCGCGTTCGCGACGTCGTCGCTCGCCGACTCCCGCGTCGTGCTCGACCAGCCGGGCGCGGAGAAGCTCATCGGGCAGGGCGACGCGCTGTTCCTGCCGATGGGTGCCGCGAAGCCGATGCGCGTGCAGGGCGCCTGGGTCACCGAGTCCGAGGTCCACGAGATCGTCGAGCACGTCAAGACGCAGCTGCAGCCGACGTACCGCGAGGACGTGACGGCCCCGGCGGCGTCGAAGAAGCAGGTCGACGAGGACATCGGCGACGACCTCGAGCTGCTTCTGCAGGCGGCGGAGCTCGTCGTGACGACGCAGTTCGGCTCGACGTCGATGCTCCAGCGCAAGCTGCGGGTCGGGTTCGCGAAGGCCGGGCGGCTCATGGATCTGCTCGAGTCGCGCGAGATCGTCGGCCCGTCGGAGGGGTCGAAGGCGCGCGACGTGCTCGTCACCCCGGACGACCTCCCGGGCACCCTCGCCATGCTGCGGGGCGAGCCGGAGCCGTCGGACGGTCCGGGCGTGTACGACGCCGCTGCCCCCGTCGCACCGACGGCAACCGACGTCGCGCCCTGGGACGACGGCGAGGACTCCGACAGCGAGGATGCCTGGGAGCTCACCGGCCGCTGAGGCTCGCCCGGCGTACGGTGGCGCGATGGGGATCGCGATCAGCAGTGTGACCGTCCGGTGCCGGGACCTGTCGGCGTCGGCCCACTTCTACGCCGACCTCCTTGGCTTCGAACGCGGCCAGGACCTCGGCACGATGCTCGAGCTCTTCGCACCCACCGACGCGTGGCCGGGTCAGGTCGACCCTCCGCCGGCGGGCCGGATGACCGTCATGCTCGACCAGATCGACGGCGGGTCCCAGGACCGGGTCGACGGCGCGCGCGGCGTCGTGCTCGGCCTCACCGTCGACGACGTCGACGCCGTGGTCGAGCGCCTGCGGCCGGCCGCGAGCGGGGTGCGGCTGGAGCCGACCGACCAGGACTACGGCGTGCGGGACGCGGCGGTGCTCGACCCGGACGGGCACGAGGTCTTCCTCAGCGGGCCGCTCGCCGGCGCCGCGCCGTAGAGGCCCGACACGCGTCGACGCCGTCGTCAGTGCCGGAGCGCCTCGCGCAGGACGCGCCCGTCAGCGCTCGACGGCGCCCCGACGCCGAGCAGGTGGCAGATCGTGGGGGCGACGTCCGTCAGCGACGGGCGGGCGAGCCGTGCCCCGCGACGTACGCCGGCGCCGGCGAGCACGAGCGGCACCTCCATCTCCTCCACGCCCCCGTGGGAGCCGCGCAGCGCGCCGTCCTGGAGCGTGGAGAAGTGGAACGGCTCGCTCGGCTCGACAACGAGGTCGCCCAGCTTGTCCGCCGCGCGCAGCCGCCGCAGCTCGCGCTCGCCGTACACGGCGGCGACGCCCTCGATCCGCTCGATCCGCCGCGTCAGGCGCGCCAGCTCGCCCCTGGCGAGGGGTGTGCGGAACGTGACGTCCGCCGTCCGGGGAGCCGCGTAGAGCACGATGTCCGCCGTGAGGTCGGCGGTCTGCCCGGCGCCGACGACGGACATCGTCCCGCCGGTCTCCTCCAGAGCGGCGATGAGCTCGGGCAGCAGCGGCTCCGTCCACTCGCGCTGGGCGTGGTCGCCCGTGAGCAGGACCGTCGTGCTCTCGGCGAGCCCGAGGTCCTCGATGGTGTCGAGCAGGCGCCCCACCTGGGTGTCCGTCTCCTCGAGCGCATCGACGAGCCCCTGCCCGGCGAAGCCGTTCGAGTGCAGCCACCCGTCCACCTCGCTGCCGTACACGGCGAGGAAGTCGGGGATCTCCGGGAGCTGGACCTGGGTCCCGCCGGAGCTGACGGGACCGCCGGACAGGAGCGCGACGGCGTCGTCCACCCGCGCGGTCATCCCGCCGCCCGGCTGCGTGTAGAGCTGCTCGACGTCGCCGTAGCCGGCGCCGTAGTCCTGCACGGCGTACCACTGCACGTAGGCACCGGTGCGGCCCTGCCGGCGGAGCGTGTGCGCGATCGTCTCGACGCCCGGTTCGATGAACCGCTCCTGCGAGACGGCCAGGCCCGTGGCGGGATCCACGTAGTAGCCCGCGTTGCGGTGCACGTCCGGGTGGGTGCCCGTCGCCGTCGACGTGCGGCTCGAGTTGCTGTACGAGGAGAACGTCCCGGCGGCCGTCCCGGACGCGCCCGATGCGCGCAGCGCGCGGATCCGGGGGAGCGGGTGGACGTCCGCGTACTCCCCGTCGAGGAACCGGGGGTCGAAGCCGTCGACGTCGATGAGGACGACACGACGACGCGGGCGGTCTCCGTGACCGCCCACGGCCGCCGCGGGAGCGACGCCGATCGCCGGCGCGGCGACGGCGGCACCGAGCGCGGTCAGGGCGTGACGACGGGTGAGCGTGGGCATGCGAGGCTCCTTCGGATCGGATGCCCCACAGGTACCAGCGAGTCCGACCTCCGCGGGCAACCCGGCCGCGAACAGAGCGCGCCCGTGCGATGAACGGCCTGGACCTGAAAGAAAACGCCGCGCTCAGCCGGTGCGGGGAACCAGCTCAGGGCGGTCGCCCGTCGGCTCGGACGGTGAGTCGAGGCGCGGGAGCTCCGCGCCCGTGGAGCCGGCCATGATCGCCTCGACCTCGCTCAGCCGCTGCTGCAGCGTGCCCTCCGACAGCGCGAGGATGCTCGGACGCTCGCCGTTGACCAGATCCATCAGCGGGTACACCCGCTGCTGGCCGACGCGGTCGACGGTCATCGGCGTCCAGGTCATCCCGGTCACGCGCGCGGGGCCGTCGGCGGGCTTGGTGATCGTCGCCGTCATGAACAGCCCCGTCGCCGTCTGGCTGATGCAGCAGGCCGAGTCCTGGTTGGAGATGAAGTTGCCCAACGACCAGGCGACCCACATGCCTGAGCCGTCCGGGCCGCCGTCGAGCAGCGCGTACGGCTGCGGGACGTGCGGGTGCGTGCCGACCACGAGGTCGATCTGTCCGGACTCCGCGAGCGCCTGGGCCATCGCCGTCTGCTCGTAGTTCGGCGCGAGCTGGTACTCCACACCCCAGTGCAGCGTCGCCACGACGACGTCGGCGCCGGCCTCGCGCGCCGCGGTGGCCTGCGCGATGATCTCGCTCGGGTCGTAGCTGCCCGGGTTCATGACGTCCGGGCTGAAGGTGTTGATGACCCACGGCGCCTCGGCCGGGACCGGGATCCCGTTCGTGCCGTAGCTGCCGCCGATCTGCGCCACGGTGATCGTCTGTCCGCCACGCTCGAGCGCGTAGAGCTGCGGGGCGTCCGCCTCCGCCTCCGACCGCGCCGACCCCGCGTGCCCCAGTCCCTCCGCGTCGAACACGTCCAGCGTGTGCATCGCGTTGTCCGCCCCGCGGTCGAGCGTGTGGTTCGTGCCGGTCGAGCAGCCCTCGTAACCGAGATCCGCGAGGTTGCCGACCAGCTCCGACGGGGCACCGAACGAGGGGTAGCCCGACGGCGTCTCGCCCGGCATCGACAGCGGCACCTCGAAGTTGCACAGCATGAGGTCGACGCCCTCGCTGTAGGGGCGCGTGGCCTCCAGCATCGGGCGGAAGTCGTACCCCTCGCCCCCCGCGTCGTCGAGGGCCGTGCGGATCGGGGTGTCGTGCGGCAGCACGTCGCCGACCGCGCCGATCGTGAAGACGGCGTCCGTGGCCGTGGGGGTGGGCGACGGCGTCGCGTCGGGAGTGCCCGACGGCGTCTGGTCGCCCTGGGTCGTCGGCTCGCCGCCCTGCGCCGCGGGGTCCTGCGTGTCCCACGGCCGCAGCGACAGCAGCGCGACGGCGACGATCGCCGTCACGGCGACGAGGAGCAGCGCGAGCGGGGCGGTCACTCCCCGGCCGCGGCGGCGGGCGGCAGATGGCACATCGGGAGGGTACGCGACGCGGGCCTACGCTAGGTCCCGTGCCGCCCGCCACGCCCGAACCCGCCGCCCCGGGCGCCCAGGTGTGGAACCTGCCGAACGCCCTCACGATCCTGCGGGTGCTGCTCGTCCCGGTGTTCGCGGTGCTGCTGCTGCAGGACACGACGACGAGCAGGCTCGCGGCCACCGGCGTGTTCGTCCTGGCCGCGGCGACGGACCGGCTCGACGGACAGATCGCCCGCAGCCGGGGCCAGGTGACGGCGTTCGGCAAGCTCGCCGACCCGATCGCTGACAAGGCCCTCACGCTGACGGCGTTCGCCGGCCTGTCGCTGCTGGGGGAGGTCCCGTGGTGGATCACTCTCGCGATCACCGTCCGCGAGCTGGGCATCACGCTGCTGCGCGTCGTGCTGGTCCGGCGTTCGATCATCGCCGCCTCCACCGGCGGGAAGGTCAAGACGGTCCTGCAGATCCTCGTGCTGACGGTCCTGCTCGTGCCGTGGGACGGGATCGTGGCTGCGGGCGTCGCCGACGTGATCGACGTCGTCGCGCTCGTGCTGCTGTACGCGGCGCTGGCCGTCACGATCGTCACGGGTCTCGACTACGTCGTGCGCGCGTGGCGTCTCGCGCGGGGCCGATGACCACCTCGACGTCGCGGCCGATGCACACCGCCGCCGCTCGCCTGGTAGCCCGCCTGCGGGCGGCCGGTCTGACGATCGGCCTCGCGGAGTCGCTGACGGGTGGCGCGCTGACGTCCGCTCTCGTCGAGGTGCCGGGTGCGTCTGCCGTCGTCCGCGGCGGCGTCGTCGCCTATGCGACCGACGTCAAGCACGGCGTGCTCGGCGTCCCGGCCGGACTGCTCGACGAGCACGGCCCGGTGCATCCGGACGTCGCGCTCGCGATGGCGCGCGGCATCTGCTTCGTGCTCGCCTCGGACGTCGGCGTCGCGACCACCGGCGTGGCCGGGCCCGGGCCGGCGGACGGCCGTCCCGCGGGCGTCGTGTACGTCGCGGCGTACGCGGCCGGCCGGGGAGTGGTCAGAGAGCTGCGCCTCGCCGGGACGCGCCCGCTCGTCCGGTCGGCGACCACGGCGGCGGCGCTCGCCCTCGCCCTCGCCACCGTCGACGACGTCGCGTAGGCGGCGCGGGAACAGGACGGCGGGGGCGTGCGTTGGATGCAGTGATGATGACTCCCAGCACGGTCTCGACCCCACCGGCGCCACTGCGCGCGGGCGGTCGTGCGCGCGCCACGGCCCGTCCCGAGGGCCGGACGACGCGGACGTCCACCCGGACGAGTGTCGGACGAGCGGGGTACGGTAGTAAGCACGAAGCGGCGAGAGGGGAGGGACGCGCCATGGTGGTGCTACGACGTGAGCTCGGCGACGTCCTTCGCGACGCTCGCCAGAACCAGGGAAAGACGCTGCGCGAGGTCTCCTCGGCGGCGCGGGTCTCGCTCGGGTACCTCTCCGAGGTCGAACGAGGTCAGAAGGAGGCGTCCTCGGAGCTGCTCGCGTCGATCTGCGCGGCTCTCCAGGTCTCCTTGTCCATGATCCTGCGCGAGGTCAGTGACCGGATCGCCATCGCCGAAGGTGTGAGCATCCCGGACACGGTGCCGCCCGAGCTCGAGGCGGAGATCAAGCGCCGGCCTTCGCTCGCCGGAGTCGCCTGAGCCGCACTGCGCTCACTTTCGCTGGCAGTCCGGACAGTAGAACGCCGGGCGGTCGTACGGCGGTGTCCCGACGGCGGCCACGGCGATCGCCGTTCCGCACCGCGGACAGCTGCGACCCGCCCTCCCGTGCACGAGCGTGCCGCGGCCGGCACGGGTGTCGCCGGTCGCCGTCACCCGGGGCGAGTTCGCCGAGGCGAGCATGAGCGCGCGCGCCGTGTCGACGAGCGATCCGACGTCGTCGACCTCGTTCGCCGGCCGCCACGGTCGGATCCGGTGCCGGAACAGGCTCTCTGCGAGGTAGATCGTGCCGATGCCCGCGAGCACGCGCTGGTCGATGAGGATCTCGCCGATGGGGCGCGTTCCCTGGGCGGCGATCCCCGCGACGATGGCCGCGCGCCCGTGGGCCTCGTAGTCGTCGCCGACGACGTCCGGGCCGAGATGTCCCACGACGCTCGCCTCGTCGCGCGTGCGCACGAGATCCATCATCCCGAGGTCCATGCCGAGGCACGTCCAGGAGGGTGTGCCGAGCACCGCCCGTACCGCCGTGCGGCGCGCCAGGGCCGGGGTGCGGGCGACGCGTTCCGTGGGCTCGACGCGCCAGGTCCCGTCCATCCGCAGGTGCGTGTGGAGCGTGCGACCGTCGTCGAACCGGGTGAGCAGGTGCTTGCCGACGGAGACGGTGCCGAGGCTGCGCACGCCGACGAGGTCGGCACCGCCGAGCGAGGGCCAGCGGAGCTCCGCGTGCGTGAGCGCGGCGCCGTCGAGGGCGCTCGTGAGCCGCCGGGCAACTCGGAGCAGGACGTCACCCTCGGGCACGTGCGGCCCCGTTCCTGACCTGCCGCACTCGGAGCCCGCGTGGGGTCGCGACGAACCCGGCGTCGAGCAGCGCCTGGCGCAAGGGTGTGTCGGCGACGAGCGTGGCGGCGCCGTCGCTGCGCTGCACCACGACCCGCCCGAGCGCGCCCGACGCGGCCGCGTTCGCGAGCGCCGCCGCCGCGGCCCGCAGCCGTGCGTCGTCGGCGGTGAACGACAGCAGCGTGCGGGCGCCGCGTTCCAGGTAGAGCACGAGCGCGCCGTCGACCAGGACGACGTGCGCTCCCGGGACGCGCCGCGGACGGGCGCCCGTGGTCACACCTTCCGCGCTCGTGGGGGCGGCCGGCCACGGGAGCGCGGCGCCGTACGGGTTCGCCGGGTCGACGGCGGCGAGCAGCACCGGCCCGGGGTTCGCGGCCGCATCGGCGCGCAGCCTGTCGATGCACTCGGGGAGCGCGAACTGGGAGGCGCCCAGCCCTTCGACGACGTACCCGCGGCGCACCTGGCCCGACTCCTCGAGGCGGACCAGCACGCGGTACAGCGCACCGAAGCCGCCGGGCACCTCCTCGGCGGCGACGGCGCCCCGCACCAGCACGCCGTGGCGGTCGAGCAGCGCCGCGGCCGTCGCGGCGAGCCGGATCGTGGGGTCGGTCTCGACGGCGCCGACCACGCTCCATCGTCCGGCAGCGCTCGCGGGCGTCGGGATGCGCGCCGCCTGCGCCGCGGTGCTCCCGGCCGCCGCCAGCGCGGGGGTCATGAGCGCACGCCGCGACAACGCGCTCCGGGAGCGCGGCGAGCGGGCGGCCGCGGCGCGCCGGGAGCTCGTGGACGGGCGTTGCTCGAGCCGGGCGCGCAGCGGCGCGAGCGTGTCGTTCGTGACGTGTCCCGCCCAGACCGCGTCCCAGAGCGCGTCGTGGACCTCGGCCACCGCCGGTGGTTCGCCATCGGCTGCCGACGCGATCGCCGCGTACAGGTCGCGGAAGAACCGGCCGCCGTCGGCCAGGACCTCGACCACGCGTCGCGCGAGCTCGGTCGGTAGCTCGCCCGGCAGCGGAGCGAGCACCGCCGCCGCGTCGGTGGGAACGAGCACGATCGTCCCGTCGGACGGGCCACCGCCGGGCGAGCCGCCGGTCCCGACCCAGACGACCTCGCCCGCGCTCGTCAGCTCGTCGAGCATCGCCGGTGCGTAGTCGCGGACGCGGGCCGGCAGGACGGTGGTCTCGAGCGCGCTCGACGGCAAACGCGCCCCGGCGAGCTGGTCGACGGCCGCGAGCACGCCGTCCGTGCCCCGGAGCGTGCCGAGCTGCTGCCAGCGCGGCAGGAACACGCCGAGCGTGGCCGGAGGCACGGCCTCGACGTCGGCCCGCAGCGCGGCGAGGGAGCGGCGCCGGATCCGGCGCAGCACCTCCGAGTCGCAGAACTCCTCCCGGGCTCCCGGCTCCGGGACGCCGTCCGAGCCGGCTGAAGCACCCGACGCGGCCGGGCGCAGCCGCCCGGCGGTGAGCGTGCCGTCGCGCTCGAACGTCCGCAGCACGGGGAGCACGGCGCCCGGCGCGAGACCGAACCGGTGCGCGACCTCGGCCGCCGTGAACGGCCCGTGCGTGCGGGCGTGGCGCCGCACGAGATCCCCGAACGGGTCCGGCACGGACTCGAGCACCGCCGCGGGGAGGCCGAGGGGGAGCGCCGTGCCGAGCGCGTCACGCAGTCGGCCGGCGTCCTCCGCGGCGGACCACTGCTCCCGCCCGGCGACCCGGACCGCGATGATGCGACGCTGGCGCTCGAGGTCGGCCAGCCAGCCCGGCACCGCCTCCGGGTCGAGCGCACGGCGCGCCACCTCCTCCGCCGGGACGGGGCCGAGCCGTCGGACGAGGTCGAACGCGCCCTCGGCGTCGCGCACCCGGGACGCCTCGGTGAGCAGTCCGACCTGAGCCTCGACGTCGGCCACGGCACCGGCGTCGAGCAGGTCGGCGAGGTCCGTCAGCCCTTCGCCGAGAAGCTCACCGAGCAGCGCGGGATCGAGCGTGAGCGCCGCCGCCCGGCGCTCCGCGAGCGGGGCGTCGCCGTCGTACAGGAACTGGCCCACGTAGCCAAACAGGAGCGACCGCGCGAACGGCGACGGCGCCGTCGTCGTCACCTCCAGCACGCGGATCTCGCGGGCGGCGACCTGCCGCATGAGGTCGGCGAGGGCCGGCACGTCGAAGTCGTCCTGGAGGCACTCCCGCACGGCCTCCAGCACGATCGGGAAGTCCGGGTAGCGGGCAGCGACGCCGAGCAGCTGTGCGGCCCGGTGCCGCTGCTGCCACAGCGGCTGACGGCGGTCCGGCCGACGGCGCGGCAGCAGCAGGGCTCGGGCGGCCGCCTCGCGGAACCTGGCCGCGAAGTGCGCCGAACCGGCCAGCGCGGCCGTCACCGCACCGGAGACCTCGTCCGGGTCGAGGAGCAGATCGGCGAGGTCGACCTGCGTCCCGGGACCGGCCGAGTCCGCCGCGGCGGCGTCCGGCCAGCCTCCGGGCAGGGGGACGGCGCCGAGATCGTCGTCGCCCCCGCCGGCATCGGGCAGCCGCAGCACGATGCCGTCGTCCGCGTGCATGGCCTGGACGTCCATCCCGAACCGGTCCTGCAGGCGCGAGGCGAGCGCGAGCGCCCACGGGGCGTGCACCCGGGCGCCGAACGGCGTGTGGATGACGAGCCGCCAGTCGCCGAGCTCGTCGCGGAACCGTTCGACGACGATCGTGTGGTCGGTGCTCAGGTGCCCGGTGGCCTCCCGCTGGGCGGTGAGGTACGCGAGCAGGTTGTCGCGGGCCCACTCGTCGAGCCCCCAGCCGGTGAGCAGCTCCGCGGGCTCGCGGGCGCGTTCGACGTCCCGGACCATCGCACCCAGCGCCGCGCCGAGCTCGAACGGGCGCCCCGGAGCGTCACCCCGCCAGAACGGCAGCCGCCCGGGCAGGCCGGCGGCGGGGGAGACGAGCACCCGGTCCGGCGTGATGTCCTCGATGCGCCACGTGCTCGTGCCGAGCGTGAACGTGTCGCCGACGCGCGACTCGTAGACCATCTCCTCGTCGAGCTCGCCGACGCGGCGCCCGCCGCGGGTGGCGACGTCCTCCGCGCCCGCCGCGAGGTACACGCCGTACAGGCCGCGGTCGGGGATCGTCCCGCCCGAGGTCGCCGCCAGCCGCAGCGCTCCCGGCCGGGCGGACAGCACGTCGTCGACGCGGTCCCAGACGATCCGGGGCCGCAGCTCCGCGAAGTCCTCGCTCGGGTAGCGGCCGGCGAGCATGTCGAGGACGGCGGCGAGCGACGCGTCACCGAGACCGGCGTAGGGCGCGGCGCGGCGCACGAGCGCCGTCAGCTCAGCCACCTTCCAGTCGTCCATGGCGAGCATCGCCACGACCTGCTGCGCGAGCACGTCGAGCGGGTTCGCCGGGATGTGGAGGTGCTCGATCGCGCCCTCCCGGCCCCGGACCGCGGCCACCGCTGCCGCCAGCAGGTCGCCGCGATGCGTCGGGAGGACCACGCCGTGGGACACGGCGCCCACCTGGTGCCCGGCGCGCCCGATGCGCTGGAGCTCGCTCGCCACCGACGGCGGTGCACCGACCTGGACGACGACGTCGATCGAGCCCATGTCGATGCCGAGCTCGAGCGACGACGTCGCGACGACGGCGGGCAGCCGCCCGGCCTTGAGGTCGTCCTCGATCCGGGTCCGCTCCTCGCGGCTCATCGAGCCGTGGTGGGCGCGCGCGACGACCGCGTCGCCGGCGACGGCGAGCGCCGTCCCCGACTGCCCCGGCGTCTGGGCGCCCCATGCCGAGCCCGGGTCCGCGGGCGGCGCCGCGCCCTCGACGTCGTCGCTCGGGTCGACGTCGTAGCCCGGGTCGCCATCGCCATCGCCATCGCCGTCGTCGGCGATCGCGCCCTCGACGGCCAGGCGCCGCTCCGCCCACGCCTCGTTGATCCGAGCCGTGAGTCGTTCCGCACCGCGGCGCGAGTTCGTGAAGACGAGCGTGGTCCGGTGGGCGGAGATGATGTCCACGACGCGTTCCGTGACGTGCGGCCACACCGACGCCGTGCGGGGCCGTGCGTCCGGGAGCAGCCCGGCCGCGTCACCCGACAGGTCGAGCTCGCGCTCGGCGTCGCCGAGGTCCTCGAGGTCCGGCACGGGGACCTCGACGTCGATCCGGATCTCCTTGTGCGACGGCGGCTGCACGGTGCGGACGCTCCGGCCGCCGTCGCCGATCGTGCGGGCGCCCGCGAGGAAGCGGCCGACCTCCTCGACCGGGCGCACCGTCGCCGAGAGGCCGATCCGCTGCGCGGGCCGGGGGAGCATCGCGTCGAGCCGCTCCAGGCTGAGCGCGAGGTGAGCGCCCCGCTTGCTGCCTGCCAGGGCGTGGACCTCGTCCAGGATCACCGTGGTCACGCCGGCGAGCCCCGCGCGCGCCGCCGACGTCAGCACCAGGAAGAGCGACTCGGGTGTCGTGATGAGGATGTCGGTCGGCTTGGTCGCGAACCGGCGGCGTTCGCCGGCCGGCGTGTCACCCGTGCGCATGCCCACGCGGACGTCGCGCACGGGGTGGCCCTGCCGGGCGGCGATGCGGGAGATCCCGACGAGCGGCGAGCGGAGGTTGCGCTCGACGTCGGCGGCCAAGGCCTTCAGCGGGGAGATGTACAGGACGCGGCACCGCTCGGCGTCGTCGGGTGCCTCCGCACCCAGGAGGGCGTCGAGCGCCCAGAGGAAGGCGGCGAGCGTCTTGCCGGAGCCGGTCGGGGCGACGACGAGCGCGTGGTCCCCGCCGGCGATCGCCTCCCACGCGCCGGCCTGGGCCTCGGTGGGCGCCGGGAAGGACTCCGCGAACCAGGTGCGCGTGGGCTCGCTGAACGCCGCGAGAGCCGGGTGGGCCGGGGGCGCGGCGCCGGCGCCGCCTGCGGACAGGCCGCCGCCTGCGGCGTCGGCTGCCGGAGTGCCGACGCCGCCGGCTCCCGTGTCCTGCCGCGTGCGCATCGCCCCATTCTCGCCCGGACCGCCGACACTCCCGCCGAACCCTCCTCGACGGTATCCAGGTGGCGCAAGGACTCGCTCCCGCACGTCCAGGCGAAGGACTGCGCGACCCAGATCGCCGCCGAGGTCCGGAACCGCCGCGGACCTCGGCGTCGGACGTGGTCGTTATGCTCCCTCGGTGCGGCACTCGGAGTTCTGGTGGGTCATGGAGCAGGCGTTCGGGAAGTCGTACGCGGCCTCCGTCGCCGCGGATCTCGTGCTCGGGCCGCTCGGGGGCCGGACCGCCCGCGCCGCTCTCGAGGACGGCGTGCCACCGCGTGACGTGTGGAACGCCGTCTGCGATGTGCTCGGTCTGGACGACGCCACGCGCTGGCGTCACCGCGACGCCCCCAAGGCGCGCCGCCGGGGTTGACCAGCTCGCCCCGTCGACTGGGCGCTACGGGGCGCACTGCTCGCACCGGACGTCGTCGGGCGGGTCGTCGCCCACGAGCGCCGCGAGCCAGTCGGTCAGGCGGACGCCCCCCACCTCGGTGTCGTAGAACGCGTCGAACTCATGGAGCCCGTGGTCATCACCCGGTGCGGTATAGCTGTGCAGGGGCACCCCGGCGGCCTCGATCGCCGCTTCGTTGGCGTCGATGACGGCCAGCTCGTCGAAGCCGGGCACCGGCTCGAGGCTCGGGGAGTCGCCGCGCTCCCAGTCGGTGATCTCGACTGCCGCGTGGGGGTCATAGGCGTAGTCGAATCGGGCGAGCACGAGGTCGGGGTGATGCAGGCCGGCTTGGGTCCAGAACCCGGGGACGCCCCAGTCGCGGACGGCGAGGCCGGCGACGGCCCAGTCGGGCATGGCGCCGTAGGCACCCCATGCCGTGTCGAGGACGTCCGTGTTGAAGTCGGGGTTGTCCGGCCACGCGCCGGACTGGCCTCCGAACACGGTGACCTTCGCGTCGGGCAGGAGGTCGGCGACGAGGCCGCCGTAGAGGGGAGCAGCCACCGACCCCGCGGTCTTGCCGACGACGACAACCTCGGTGGCATCCGGATACTGCTCGGCGAGGTAGTCCAGCGCCGCCGTGCCGTTGACGTAGCCGTTGTGCTCGACGGTCAGCTCCGGCGAGTAGGCCTGGGAGACGCTGCCCAGATGCGCATCACCGGTGCAGGAGCTCACATAGAGGAACGAGTACTCGGCGAACGGGTTGTCTGACCGCGTGGTGTCGAACATCCCGTTCCGGTTCTCCGGATTCGTGCCCGAGAGGTTCCAGTCGTAGAACTCGCTCTCGCCGGGGGTGTCGGTGCTGGTGAAGGCACAGCTCCTCGCGTCCCAGCACACGCCGCCGCCGTTGAGGAAGAGCACGACCCGGGTCTCATCGGCCCGTCTCTCCCAGAAGGAGAACGGGCTGCCGTCTGCGCACCGGCAGTCGTCCGGCGCCGCAACGGTCTCCCACTCCAAAGCCGGAGGAGCGGGTGTGCAAGCGGTCGGCACGGCCAGCAGGGCGGCGAGGACGAGGGAGATCGCCAGCGGACGGCGACGACGTGGACGGCCGGAAGGGAGGCGAGAGTTCGTCATGTGCCCAGGGTCGGTGGCGTCGGGCACGCAGCGCACCCGCCTGTGGTCACGTCTGGATGCATGACCTCCGACGGGTGTCCGGCGGTGTGTCCGGGCCCTAGGGTGTGACCGCCATGAACACTCAGGTGGCCGCCTGGCGGAGGGCCCTGCGCAGCCCAGGCCTCCAGGACGCCGGCCTCGCTGGCCTGCTGCTGATCGCCACCTGGGCGGTCGGTGGCTCAGGCGCGGCCTCGGACGGGTCGCTGCTCGGCGCATGGGGGCCGGTGTGGTGGCTACCGACCGCCGCGTGCGTCGCGGCCGTGGCCGTCCGCCGCAGGTGGCCGGTTCCCGCCTTTGCCGCGGCCATGGTCGCGGCGGTCGCGCAGATGGCCCTGGGCGCGGGGGCGGTGCCCGCCGACCTGGCCGTCCCGGTCACGCTCTACACCGTCGCCGCCCACCGGTCCCGTCGGGTGTCGCTCCCGCTGCTGGGCGCGGCCCTGGCGGTGGTGGTGGCGTGGTCGGTGTTCGTGGCGGTCGACGGCGGGGGCGACGGCTGGTGGAACACCGGCCCGTTCGGGAGTGGTGGCGACACGCTCGATCCCGTCGGTGCGGCGTCGCCGGGCGCGGAGGGGACGGAGGCGTTCCGGCCGACGGCCTGGGGCGGCATCCTCCTCCTGGCCCCGACGGTGGGCGTCGCCTGGGCGCTCGGCTGGGGAGCGCGGAGCCGCCGCGCCTACCTGGGCGAGCTCGAGGCGAGGGCGCGCGACGCGGAGCGCGAGAGCGACCAGCAGGCGGCGCTCGCGGTGGCCGCCGAGCGCGCGCGCCTCACCCGCGAGATGCACGACGTCGTCGCGCACGGCCTGGCCGTCATCGTGATGCAGGCGCAGGGCGGCGCTGCAGCGTTCGACCGGCGACCCGCCGACACCCTCGCGGCGCTCGAGGCGATCGTGGCGACCGGCCGCGCGTCGCTCGCTGACATGCGGCAGGCGCTCGGCACCTCCGCGCAGCTCCATGATGCGGCGGAGCCGGCTCCGGGACTGGCGGAGCTGCCCCGCCTCGTCGACCGCGTCCGGCGGTCGGGCACCCCCGTCAGGCTGCACGTCGACGGGGAGCCGCGCCCGCTCCCCGCCGGAGTGGACGTCGCGTCGTACCGGATCCTCCAGGAGTCGCTGACCAACACGATGAAGCACGCGGGAACAGGTGCCGCGGCCCAGGTGCTGGTGTGCTTCGACCACGATGTGCTGGTCCTCGAGATCAGCGACAACGGCGCCGGCGGAACGTCCGTGGTCGCGGGCGGAGGAGGCGGCAACGGGCTGCGGGGCATGCGGGAGCGGGCGGGTCTGCTGCGCGGCGAGGTGACCGCCGGACCCGGCACCGACGGTGGCTATGTCGTGCGAGCCCGCCTGCCCCTCGACCCGGAGGATCCCGCGTGATCCGGGTGGTCGTCGCGGACGACCAGGCCCTGATCCGAGCCGGCCTGCGGATGATCCTCGAGAACGCTGACGACATGGAGCTCGTCGGGGAGGCGGACGACGGCGCCGCGGCCGCCGACCTCGCGATCGGGACGAGGCCTGACGTCGTGCTCATGGACGTGCGGATGCCCGGGGTCGACGGTCTCGAGGCGACCCGCCGCATCCGCGCGGCCCTCCCTGACGGACCGCGGATCCTGGTCCTCACGACGTTCGACCTCGACGAGTACGTGTACGCCGCACTGCGTGCCGGAGCCGGCGGGTTCCTGCTCAAGGATGCACTCGCCACCGATCTGCTGTCCGCCATCCGCGTCGTAGCCGCGGGCGACGCCATCGTGGCGCCGCCCATCACCAGGCGGCTGATCGAGCGGCACATCGGCTCGCCCCACGACCCGCTGCCCCGCACCGAGGCCGAGCTGCGTGTCCTCACCTCCAGGGAGCGCGAGGTGCTCTCCCTGATCGCCCGGGGTCTGTCCAACGCCGAGATCGCGGGGCGCCTCTTCGTCACCGAGGGCACCGTGAAGGGGCACGTCAGCGCGATCCTGGCGAAGCTCGGCCTGCGGGACCGGGTGCAGGCCGTGATCTTCTCCTACGAGTGCGGACTGGTCCGCACGGGCGCCTGAGTCCGCCCTCGAGCAGCTCCACCGGGCGTCCTTCGCGGGGGAGCGCGTCGTCGGATCACGGCGCCGACACGCCCGTCCGGCGTGTCGTTCGACGTCGAACACGCGTTCGCCGTAAGTTGTCCCCAGAGCGAGCCCGCAGCCCGAGGCGCGCGTGTGTGCACAGCGGGCGACGGGATGTCGGTGGCCGGACATAGCCTCGCTCTCAGGCGCCGCTCGGGGAGGGCAGCACCTGCCAGGCCAGCCCTGTCCGAGCACGAGAACCAACAGAGGTGAGACCCGATGCCCGCTCCGGTCGGAGACAAGTCCAAGGCCCTCGAGGCCGCACTCGGTCAGATCGACCGTCAGTTCGGGAAGGGCTCGGTGATGCGCCTCGGCGACGACACGCGCCCACCCGTCGAAGTCATCCCCACGAGCTCGATCGCGCTCGACGTCGCGCTCGGGATCGGCGGCCTCCCACGAGGCCGCGTCGTCGAGATCTACGGTCCGGAGAGCTCCGGCAAGACGACCGTCGCGCTGCACGCCGTCGCGAACGCCCAGCGACTGGGCGGCATCGCCGGCTTCATCGATGCCGAGCACGCGCTCGACCCGGAGTACGCCAAGAGGCTCGGTGTCGACACCGACGCGCTTCTCGTGTCGCAGCCGGACACCGGCGAGCAGGCGCTCGAGATCGCCGACATGCTCATCCGGTCCGGCGCGCTCGACATCGTCGTCATCGACTCCGTCGCGGCGCTCGTGCCGAAGGCGGAGATCGAGGGCGAGATGGGGGACTCGCACGTCGGCCTCCAGGCGCGCCTCATGTCGCAGGCGCTGCGCAAGATCACCGGCGCCCTGTCGGCGTCGGGCACGACGGCGATCTTCATCAACCAGCTCCGCGAGAAGATCGGTGTCTTCTTCGGTTCGCCCGAGACGACGAGCGGCGGCAAGGCGCTGAAGTTCTACGCGTCCGTCCGGCTCGACGTGCGGCGTATCGAGACCCTCAAGGAGGGCACGGACGCGGTCGGCAACCGGACGCGCGTCAAGGTCGTGAAGAACAAGATGGCCCCGCCGTTCAAGCAGGCGGAGTTCGACATCCTGTACGGACACGGCATCTCTCGCGAGGGCGGGCTCATCGACCTCGGCGTTGACCAGGGCATCGTCCGCAAGTCCGGCGCCTGGTACACGTACGAAGGCGACCAGCTCGGTCAGGGCAAGGAGAACGCCCGCAAGTTCCTCAAGGACAACCCCGAGCTCGCGGACGAGATCGAGACGCGGATCAAGGAGAAGCTCGGCATCGGGATCAAGGTTCCGGCCGACGCCTCGGAGCTCGACGACGTGGCACCTGTCGACTTCTGACGTCGGCGCCGCCCGGCTGGGCAGCGGGGAGGATCGGTGCGCGCCAGGCGCAGCGATCCTCCCCGCTGAGCCGAATCTCCAGCACAGCTCGGGGGACGCGAGGAGGTACGCATGGCAGGTCGGCCCGGGAGGCGATCACGCCTGGGTCAGGAGCCGCCGCGCGCGGGAGCCGCAGCGGTCGACGCAGAGCCCGACCCCGAGTCGGTGGCTCGGTCCATCGCACTGCGGCTGCTGACGGGAGCGCCACGATCCCGTGCCCAGCTCGCGGAGGCGATGGCTCGCAAGGACGTCCCCGACGACGTGGCCACACGCGTGCTCGACCGGTTCACGGAGGTCGGACTCGTCGACGACGCGGAGTTCGCCGCGATGCTCGTGCGCACACGGCACGCGGAACGCGGGTTGGCCCGCCGAGCGCTCGCGCTCGAGCTCGCCCGCAAGGGCATCGACCGTGAGATCGCCGAGGAGGCGCTCGCGGGCGTGGACGACGAGGACGAGGAGGCGGCGGCGGTCGCTCTCGTCCGTCGCCGAGCGCCGGCGAGCAGAGGACTGGAGCGGGAGAAGCGCCGTCGCCGGCTCGTCGGCATGCTGGCACGTAAAGGGCACTCGCCGTCCGTGGCGTTGCGCGTGGTCGACGCCGTGCTCGCCGAGGAACGCGACGGCGACCCCGCCTGACGGCGACCGCGTTCAGGCGGCCCCGGCGGTCCCGCGTGCGGACCCCGCGAGCACGGCCGGCGGAGCGGCAGTCGTCCGTGCCGCCGTGCGCCGCGAGATCCGCGAGGCCAGGTACTGCGCGGCGCGCGTCAGCACGTAGTTGATGACGATGAAGATCACCGCGGCCGTCAGCAGCGTCTGCAGGAGGTTCCCGTCGCTCGTGCCCAGCTGACGAGAGAACTGCAACAGCTCGCCGTACGTCACCCACGAGCCGAGCGCCGAGTCCTTGAGGATGACGACGAACTGGCTGACGAGCGACGGGAGCATCGCGAGCAACGCCTGCGGCAGCTCCACGACCCGGAGGGACTGGCCGTGCGTCATCCCGACGGCGTAGGCCGCCTCCTTCTGGCCCCGCGGCAGGCCGAACACCCCGGACCGCACGAGCTCCGCGATCACGGCGCCGTTGTAGAGCGTCAGGCCGCCGACGACGGCGATCAGCGGGACGAGACTCGCGTCCACGACCCTCGAGAACCCCAGACCCAGATAGATGACGATCATCATCATGAGCACCGGAACGGCGCGGAAGAACTCCACGACAGTCCCGCACACCCAGCGCACCGGGGCGAGCGGCGCGAGGCGGCCGAGCCCGAACAGGAGCCCGAACGCGAGCGCCAGGACGATCGCGTAGAGCGCCGCGACCAACGTGTTCTGCAGGCCCGGAAGGAAGAAGTTGAGCCACGACCGCGACGTGAACAGGGGCAGCCACTTGTCGGGGTCCAGCTGTCCCTTCTCGCCGAGTCTCGTGAGGACGACGACGGCGATGCCTGCGAGCAGCAGGATGCCGACGCCGTTGGCGATCCAGGCATTGCGACGGGCGCGGGGGCCGGGCGCGTCGAACAGGACGGACTGAGCGCTCATCGGGCCACCGACAGACGACGAGAGAGGGAGGTGGTCAGCAGGCCGACGGGGATGACGATCAGCACGAACCCGAGGGCGAACGTCAGGAAGATCAACCAGATGAAGTTGGACTCGCTCTCGATCATCTCCCGCATGAGGACGGCGGACTCAGCCACCGACCCGACGGCGGCGACCGTCGAGTTCTTCGTGAGCGCGATGAGCGTGTTGCCGAGCGGGGCGATCGCGCCCCGGAACGCCTGCGGGAGGATGATGATCCGTGCCGCAGGGAGGAAGCTCAGCCCGATGGCGCGCGCCGCCTCGGCCTGGCCGACAGGGACCGTGTTGACACCGCTCCGGATCGACTCGCACACGAACGCCGCGTGGTACACCGCGAGCCCCAGCACGGCGAGGCGGAAGAAGTTGAGGTTGAAGTCGCTCGACAGCGTGACGCCGAGCTGCCCCCAGAGGCCGAGGACACCGAACGTGATGATGATGGTGAGCGGCGTGTTCCGGAAGATCGTGACGTAGCCGGAGCCGATCGCCCGGAACGAGGCGACCGGCGAGATGCGCATCAACGCGAGGATGATCCCGAGCAGGGTCGCCCAGATCGCCGCCCAGAACGTCAGCTGGATGTTGACCCAGAACGCGCCGAGCACGTCGTACTCGGTGAACAGGCTCGCGAAGCCCTCCATCGATCACCTCTCTCGTGCAGGGCGGCACGGCCCGGGCCGGAGCCCGGGCCGTGCGCGGTGGTCAGGCGCAGGCGTCCTGCTCCGGCGGGTTGAGGTCAGCGTTGGGCGTGTAGCCCGTGCCCTCGGTGTTGGCCGTGACGGCTTCCTCCCACGCACCGTCGGTGATCATCTGCGCGATGGCCGCGTTGATGTCCTCGCACAGCTCGCTGTCCTGCGGGATGCCGACGCCGTAGTTCTCCTCGGAGAACGGGGCGCCGACGACCGTCAGCTGCCCCTGGTTCGCCGGCTGGGCGGCGAGCCCGGCGAGGATGATGTCGTCGGTGGTGACGGCGTCGACCTGGCCGGCGAGCAGCACCGTCACGCAGTCGGCGTAGCCGGGCTGCTCGACGAGGTTCGTTCCCTCGGCGTACTCGTCCTTGATCCGCTGCGCGGAGGTCGAGCCGGTGACGGAGCACAGGTTGCGTCCCTCGAGGTCCTCCGGGCCGGCGATGTCCGTCTCGTCAGCCCGCACGAGCAGGTCCTGACCGGCGACGAAGTACGGCCCGGCGAACGCCACGACCTCCTTGCGCTCGTCGGTGATCGAGTACGTCGCGAAGATCATGTCGACCTGCCCGGTCTGGAGCATGTTCTCGCGCTGGGCGGACGGAGACTCGACCCACTCGATCTGGTCCTCGGCGTAGCCGAGCTGGCACGCGACGTACGTCGCGACGTCGACGTCGAAGCCGGTGTACTCGTTCCCGTCGCGGAACCCGAGGCCGGGCTGGTCGAACTTGATGCCGATGTTGATGGTGCCCTCGGCGCCGGAGCAGTCAGCGGCCGCCGTCTCCTCGCCGCCGGTCTCCTCCCCGCCCGTCTCCTCGTCGCCGGGCGCCTGTGCCGTACAGGCGGCCAGGACCATGGCGCCGACGGCCGCGAGGCCGAGAGCTGCCACTCGCGTGCTGCGCATCTGTCTCTCCTTCGTTGGGTGCTTGCGGTCTCAGTGCGTGAGGATCTTGCCGAGGAAGTCCTTGGCCCGGTCGCTCTTCGGGGTCGTGAAGAACGCCTCCGGCGTCTCTTCCTCGACGATCTGGCCGTCCGACATGAAGACCACGCGGTCCGCGGCCTTGCGGGCGAACCCCATCTCGTGGGTGACGACGATCATCGTCATGCCGTCGTGGGCCAGTGACACCATGACGTCGAGGACCTCGTTGATCATCTCGGGGTCGAGCGCCGACGTCGGCTCGTCGAACAGCATGACCTTCGGGCGCATCGCCAGCGCCCGGGCGATGGCGACGCGCTGCTGCTGCCCGCCGGACAGCTGCGCCGGCATCTTCTCCGCCTGGTTCGCGACGCCCACGCGCTCGAGCAGCCCCATCGCGAGGTCCCGCGCGTCCTTCTTCTTCAGCTTGCGGACCTTCACCGGGCCGAGCATGACGTTGTCGAGGATCGACTTGTGGGCGAACAGGTTGAACGCCTGGAAGACCATGCCGACGTCGGAGCGCAGCGCGGCGAGCTCCTTGCCCTCGGCGGGCAGCGGCTTGCCGTCGAGCGTGATCGTGCCGGAGTCGATCGTCTCGAGCCGGTTGATGGTGCGGCACAGCGTCGACTTGCCGGAACCGGACGGGCCGATGACGACGACGACCTCGCCCTTCGTCACGTGCAGGTTGATGTCCTGCAGCACGTGCAGCTCCCCGAAATGCTTGTTGACGTCAGTCATCGACACGAGGGGCGTCGACGCGGCGTCGCCGGCGATCCCGGACGCAGGGGTAGGCGTCGTTGTCATGTGCCACACGCTATCGGGCGGATGTTTCGTGCGCTGTCGGTCGGCGTCACGAACCGGACACGAATCCGTGCTCCTCGGCCGCCTAGCGCAGGCGGTCGGGGCCTTGCGGAGGCGGATCGTAGACTGGACGACCGTGACCACGACCGTTCCCGCACCTCCCACCACCCACGCGAGCGCCGACGCTGCGCGCGAGGGCGAGTCGTCGGCTGCGGGGCGCTCCTACATGATCCGCACGCTCGGGTGTCAGATGAACGTCCACGACTCCGAGCGGATGGCCGGCATGCTCGAGGCGGCCGGCCTCGTGCGGGCGGCCGGCGACGGGACCAACCTGCTGCAGGATGCCGCGGAGGCCGACGTCGTCGTCATCAACACGTGCGCCGTGCGCGAGAACGCGGCCACCCGGCTGTACGGCAACCTCGGTCAGCTCGCGTCGCTCAAGCGTGAACGGCCGGGCCTGCAGATCGCCGTCGGCGGCTGCCTGGCGCAGTCGGAGCGCACGAAGATCGTCGAGAAGGCGCCGTGGGTCGACGTCGTCTTCGGCACGCACAACCTCGATGCCCTGCCCGTGCTGCTCGAGCGCGCGCGGCACAACGCCGAGGCGCAGGTCGAGATCGCCGAGTCTCTCCAGGTGTTCCCGTCGACTCTCCCCACGAAGCGGGAGTCCGCGTTCGCGGCGTGGGTCTCGGTCTCCGTCGGGTGCAACAACACGTGCACGTTCTGCATCGTGCCGCACCTGCGGGGCAAGGAGCGCGACCGGCGGCCGGGCGAGGTCCTCGCGGAGGTCGCCGCCGTGGTCGACGCCGGCGCGATCGAGGTGACGCTGCTGGGCCAGAACGTCAACAGCTACGGCGTGTCGTTCGGCGACCGCGGCGCGTTCGCGAAGCTGCTGCGCGCGTGCGGCGAGATCGAGGGTCTGGAGCGGGTCCGCTTCACGAGCCCCCACCCAGCGGCGTTCACCGACGACGTCATCGACGCCATGGCGAGCACGCCGAACGTCATGCCGCAGCTGCACATGCCGCTGCAGTCGGGGTCGGACCGCATTCTGCGCGCCATGCGCCGCTCCTACCGCAGCGAGAAGTTCCTCGGGATCCTCGACCGCGTGCGCGCTCGGATCCCCGACGCCGCGATCACCACCGACATCATCGTCGGCTTCCCGGGCGAGACCGAGGAGGACTTCGCCGCGACGCTCGACGTCGTGGCGGCCTCGCGATTCTCGTCGGCGTTCACGTTCCAGTACTCGCCCCGCCCCGGCACGTCCGCCGCGACGCTGCCCGACCAGGTGCCCGCCGACGTCGTCACCGAGCGCTACGCGCGCCTCGTCGCCCTCCAGGAGCGCATCAGCGCCGAGGAGAACGCCGCGCTGGTCGGCCGCGAGGTCGAGGTGCTGATCTCCGCGGGCGAGGGCCGCAAGGACGGCGCGACGTCGCGCCTCACCGGGCGCGCCCGCGACAACCGGCTCGTCCACGTCGCCCTGCCGGCATCGATGACGACGGCGGAGCGTCCGCGGCCGGGCGACGTCGTCGTCACGCGCGTGACGCACGGGGCGCCGCACCACCTCGTCGCGGACGCCGCGCTCGAGGGCGGCGCGCTGACGGTCCGGCGGACACGGGCGGGAGACGCGCACGCGGGGCGCGAGGAAGCCGCTGCCTGCGGCACGTCCGGCCCGACGGCGTCCGCTCCGGTCGCGCTCGGCCTGCCCACCCTGCGGCGCGGCTGAGGCTGCGGGCTACGACTCCTCGCGCGCCGGCGGCACGGAGGCCTCGAGACCGGCGAAGAACTGGGCTGTCACGCTCAGCGCCAGCGTGATCGTCTCGGTGAGCTGCTCGTCGCTCGCGCCGAACCGCACGCCGAGGTTCGTCTCGGCGACGACGGCGACGGCGTCCCCCTCGGGCACGCTGTACACCTTGGGCAGGACGCGGTCCCGATTCCAGTCGTTGATGAGCTGCGCGAGGCCCGCTCCCGCGCGCGCCGGCAGCAGCCGGGGCCACCGGCCGCGGACCTGCAGCACGGAGTCCTCCCGGCCGCCGAGCCCGATCGAGAACGGCATGTCCTGCCACTCGCCGAGCAGCACGCCGTCCTCCCGGCGCGACACCAGCAGCCGGCGGTCGCGGAGGTGGTCCTCGAGCCGTTCGCTCGTCACCGGCCTGACCCCGCCCGACGTCCGCGCCGCGGACCCCCGCTGCGTGCCGGCCATCACGCACCGTCCGGCTGCAGGGCGACGGGGTCGGGGAACATCTCGTCGAGGTGGTCGAACACCATCATCCCGGACATGAGGCCGAGCTGGACGTGGTGCTCGAGCTGCACGTCGTTGAGCCCGTGCTGGATCGGCACGGACACCTCGGTCGTCACGTGGACCATCCCGTCGTCGAGCACGCGGACGTAGCACTTGGGGAAGATCCGCTCGCGGTTCCACGCATCGGTGAACTCGAGCATCGCGCCAAGTCGCTCCAGCGCGACCCGCCGCGGCCACCGCCCGCGCACCTGCAGCATCTGGGCGCCCGAGCCGATGAGGTAGAACGAGAACAGCCGGTTGTCCCACAGACCGCCCACCTCACCCGCCGAGTCGACGAAGTAGCGGTAGCCCAGCGCGTCGAGCGCCGTCTGGACGCGCTTCCGGTCGACCGCCCGCACGACGAACGGGCCGTCGTCGCCGCGTGCCGGAGGTGGTGAGGACGACGGGCGGGTCGATGGGCGGGCGCCCTTCATCCGGCCACGGCGACCCGAGAACAGCCCGGAGAACAACCCCACCTCGGCGAGTCTACGCGTCGGCGCGAGACGCGCCCGGGGCCGCCGGACTCAGGCGCCTCTCGACGACCGGCGGCGCACACCGCCGCCCCGCTCGGCTAGCGTCGCCGGCGTGCGGATCATCGCGATCGTCGGACCGACGGCCACGGGCAAGAGCGAGCTCGCGCTCGACCTCGCGGACGCGCTGCGGGCCGAGGGCTCCAGCGCGGAGCTGACGAACGCCGACGCGATGCAGCTCTACCGCGGGATGGACGTCGGCACGGCGAAGACGCCGCCCACCCAGCGCCGCGGCGTGCCGCACCACCAGCTCGACGTCCTCGACGTCACCCAGGAGGCGAGCGTCGCGGCCTACCAGACGCACGCCCGAGCGGATCTCGCCGCTGTCCGTGCCCGTGGCGCGTGGCCGCTGCTCGTCGGCGGTTCGGGCCTGTACGTGCGGTCGGTGCTCGACGACCTGACGTTCCCCGACACCGACCCGGCCGTGCGCCGCGACCTGGAGGAACGCGGTGAGCGCCTCGGGCCCGGCCTGCTGCACGACGAGCTCGCCCGTGTCGATCCGCTCGCGGCGCAGCGGATCGGCCGGCACAACCTCCGGCGTCTCGTGCGCGCGCTCGAGGTGATCGCGCTCACCGGCGAGCCCTACTCCGCGAACCTGCCGGACCACACGTACGCGCTCGACGCCGTCCAGCTCGCGATCCGCGTGGAGCGCGCCGAGCTCGACGAGCGGATCCACGCCAGGACGGCCGCGATGTTCACCGGTGGGCTGCTCGAGGAGACGCGGGACCTGCTCGACCACGGGCTGGAGCGCGGGGTGACGGCGTCCCGCGCCGTCGGCTACGCGCAGGCGATCGACGTCGTGCGCGGTCGGCTGCACCTCGAGGACGCCGTGGCGGCTGCCGCCGTCGCCACCCGACAGGTCGCCCGCCGGCAGGACAAGTGGTTCCGGCGCGACCCCCGCGTCCGCTGGCTCGACCCCGAGGGTGATCTCCTCGCCCAGGCGCGTGCCGTCGTCGAGAGCGCACCGGGAAGCGGTGCCGGCACGTAGGGTGGCGGCCATGCTCAGTCTGCCGCCGAACGGCGTCGTCAAGGGTCACGGCACCGGGAACGACTTCCTGCTCCTGGCCGACCCCGAGGGCGCGCTCGCCCTCACCGAGGCCGACGTCGCGGCGCTCAGCGACCGGCACCGTGGCCTCGGCGCGGACGGCGTCATCCGCGCCGTGCGCTCCTCGGCCATCGCCGACGGCGCGAGCCTGCTCGAGGAGCACCCCGAGGCCGTGTGGTTCATGGACTACCGGAACGCGGACGGGTCCCTCGCCGAGATGTGCGGCAACGGCATCCGGGTGTTCGTGGAGTTCCTGCGGGCCGAGGGCCTGCTCGACGCGGAGGACGGCGACGTCGTCCCCGTCGCGACGCGCGCGGGCGTGCTGCCGGTGCGGATCGAGACGGACCGCTACGCCGTCGACATGGGCCGATGGTCAGCGCCGGGCGGTGCCGAGGCGCTCGAGGCGGGCTTCGACGCGAGCGTCGGCGTGGCGGGGCTCGACAGCCCTCGGCCAGGCCTGCGGCTGGCGCTGCCGAACCCGCACGTCGTCGTCGCGCTCGAGGACGTCGCCCAGCTCGAGTCCATCGATCTCACGAAGCCGCCGCGGGTGGACCCGCTCGGTGAGGGCGGCACGAACGTCGAGCTCGTCGTCGCGCTCGGCGAGCAGCGGTTCGACGCCGACGGCACGCCGAACGCCGAGGGCGAGCGCGTGGTCGGCATCGTGCGGATGCGGGTCCACGAGCGCGGCGTGGGGGAGACGCTCTCGTGCGGCACCGGTGCCTGTGCGGCGGCCCTCGCGGTCCGTGCCTGGGCCGGCGCCGGCGCGCCCGACGAGTGGCTCGTGCTCGTGCCCGGCGGGCAGCTCCAGGTGCGCGTGCTGCCCGAGGACCACGTCGAGCTGTCCGGGCCCGCGGAGCTCGTGGCGCGCGCGATCTCGATGTGACGCGTCACCCGCGGGGCGTCACGCGCGCCGCGTCACCTTCAGCACCCGGAAGCCCTTGACACTCGCGGTTCGCTCGGCCTCGAAGCCGAGCTCGGTGGCGATCCAGCGTTGCAGCGAGTCGGCGCCGAGGTTCTTCGCCACGACGAGCCACGCCTCGCCGTCCGGCGCGAGGAGGTCGAGCCAGGTCGCGAGCAGGTCGTGCAGCGAGCGCTTGCCGATCCGGATCGGTGGGTTCGACCAGATCACGGCCAGGCTCGGGCGGTGCGTCAGGGCCTCGTCCGGGGTGGCGGCGCGCACGCCTGCGGCACCGACCGCCGCGGCGTTCACGCGGACGAGGTCCAGCGCACGGTCGTTGACGTCGACGGCCCATACGCGGGCTCCTGGTGACTCGGCGGCCATCGCGAGGGCGAGCGGTCCCCATCCGCAGCCAAGGTCGAGGAGCTCGCCGGTCGCCGGCGGCGCGGGGACGGCGTCGAGCAGGACGCGTGTGCCGGTGTCCAGGTGGTCGGCCGAGAAGACGCCCGGCGCCGTCGTCACCCGGACGTCCCGCCCGCGCAGGCGGACGTCGATGGTGCGCCGCTCGTCCGGTGCCGCGGGCTCGGCGGAGAAGTAGTGGTCGGGCGCGCTCACGCCCCCAGGGTAGGCGCGCCGGACTGCGCCCTCGGTGAAAACGCTTGGGCCGCCCGGCGCCCCGTGCGAGGCTGGAACCCATGAGTGCGCACCCCTCCGGCGACGAGCAGGCCGACCCGGCCCGCGACGTCGTCGCCCGTATCCTCGCTCGCGCGGGCACGGCGTTGCAGAGCACCGACGCGGCGCCCACCGAGACCGACGGCGAACAGCTCGACGTCGAGGAGCGGTCGGCGCTGCGGCGGGTCACGGGACTGTCGACCGAGCTGCAGGACGTCACCGAGGTCGAGTACCGGCAGCTGCGGCTGGAGCAGGTGGTGCTCGTCGGGCTCTGGTCCTCCGGTACCGCGGAGGGTGCGGAGATCTCCCTGCGGGAGCTCGCGGCGCTCGCGGAGACCGCCGGCTCCACGGTGCTCGACGGCGTGCTGCAGCGCCGCCGCACACCGGACCCGGGCACGTACCTCGGCTCCGGCAAGGCTGCCGAGCTGGCCGACGTCGTCGCGGCGACCGGAGCGGACACCGTCGTCGTCGACGGCGAGCTGGCCCCGTCCCAGCGGCGCGGGCTCGAGGACATCGTCAAGGTCAAGGTCGTCGACCGCACCGCCCTGATCCTCGACATCTTCGCGCAGCACGCGAAGTCCCGGGAGGGCAAGGGCCAGGTCGAGCTCGCGCAGCTCGAGTACCTGCTCCCGCGGCTGCGCGGGTGGGGCGAGTCGATGTCCCGGCAGGCCGGCGGTCGGGTCGCCGGCGGCGCGGGCATCGGGTCGCGCGGACCAGGTGAGACGAAGATCGAGCTCGACCGCCGCCGCATCCGCACCCGGATGGCGAAGCTGCGCCGCCAGATCGACCAGATGGCGCCGTCGCGGGCCACCAAGCGCGCCTCGCGGCACCGGGCGGAGGTCCCGTCCGTGGCGATCGCCGGGTACACGAACGCGGGGAAGTCCTCCCTGCTCAACCGGCTGACCGGCGCGGGTGTGCTGGTGGAGAACGCGCTGTTCGCGACGCTGGACCCGACGGTGCGCCGCGCGCAGACGCCGGACGGGCGCGCCTACACCCTCGCCGACACCGTCGGCTTCGTCCGCGCCCTGCCGCACGAGCTCGTCGAGGCGTTCCGGTCGACGCTCGAGGAGGTCGGCGACGCCGACGTGCTGCTCCACGTCGTCGACGCGTCGCACCCGGACCCGGAGAGCCAGATCGCGGCCGTCCGCACGGTGCTCGCCGACATCGAGGGACTGACCGACACCCCCGAGGTCCTCGTGCTCAACAAGGCGGACATCGCCGACGCCGAGGTCCTCACCCGCCTGCGCTCGGCCGGCCCGCACGTCGTCACCGTCTCCGCGCGGACCGGTGCCGGGATCGAGCACCTGCGGGACGTCGTCGCCGGCCTGCTGCCGCGTCCGGCGGTCGAGGTCGACGTCGTCGTGCCCTACGTCCGCGGTGACCTCGTGCACCGCGCGCACGCGACCGGCGAGGTCCTCGCCGAGGAGCACACGGCCGAGGGAACGCACCTGCAGGCGCGGGTCGACGCCGAGCTGGCGGCCGACCTGGCCGACGCGCTGCGCTGAGTCCACAGGTCGCCCGCGCGCCTCGACCGGTGGCGTCGCGGGCTCCGTACGATGACGCGGTGACCCTCCAGCAGCCGACCGCGACCACGGCGGACGACGCCGACGAGGAGGCTGCCCGCACCCCCCGCGAGGCCCTGGACGTCGACGCGCTGCTCGACGAGGTCGTCGCGCGGATGGGCGGAACGCGCCGCGCCGGGCAGCACGAGATGGCGCTCGCCGTGGCGCACGCGTTCGACGACGGCGTCCCGCTCCTCGTGCAGGCGGGGACCGGTACCGGGAAGTCGCTGGCGTACCTCGTTCCCGCCATCGTGCGGGCGGTGACGTCCGACGAGCGGATCATCGTCTCGACGGCGACGCTCGCCCTGCAGCGGCAGATCCTCACGAAAGACCTGCCCCTCGCGCGCGGCGTCCTCGAGGCCAGCCTCCCGCGGCCGCCGGCCGTCGCCCTGCTCAAGGGCTGGCACAACTACGTGTGCCGGCACAAGGTCACCGGCGGGTACCCGGCCGAGGACGAGCCTGGGCTCTTCTCGCTGGACGGCGGTGCCGACCACCCGCGGCGTTCGGCGGAGGTCGGCGAGTTCGAGACGCTGGGCGAGGAGGTCGTCCGGCTGCGCGAGTGGGCGGAGGAGACCACCACCGGCGACCGCGACGACCTCGTGCCGGGTGTGGGCGAACGAGCCTGGCGGCAGGTGTCGGTGACGGCGATGGAGTGTCTCGGGCAGAAGTGCCCGATGCTCGCCGAGTGCTTCCCCGAGGCGGCGCGGCGCGCCTCGCGCAGCGCCGACGTCGTCGTGACCAACCACGCGATGCTCGGGATCGCCGCCGGTGGCTCGCCGGGCGTGCTGCCGGAGCACGACGGCCTCGTCGTCGACGAGGCGCACGAGCTCGCGGACCGCGTCACCGCCCAGGCGACGGTCGAGCTGTCGGCGCCCGCCGTCGAGCGCGCTGCCCGTATCGCCCGGCGGCACGCGGGTGCCGCCCTCGCCGGTCTGGACGACGCCGCACAGGCTCTGCGGACCGGGCTCGGGCTCGTGCCGGAGGGGCGCCTGCCGGACGGTCTCCCGGAGTCGCTGGTCGGGACGGTGACGACGCTCCGAGCCGCGGCGCACGAAGGAATGAGCGCCCTCGGGCCGAACCCCCCGGGGTCGACGGACGGCGCCGGGGCGCTCGTGATGGCGCGCAGCGCGCTCCTGGTGCTCGTGGAGATCGCCGACCGGCTGCTGTCGGACGCCGTGGCGCAGCGACGCGACGTGCTCTGGTGCGAACGCGGCCGCGACGGCGCCAGTCGCCTGCGGGTCGCGCCGCTGGACGTCGCGGGGCTCGTGGCGACGCATCTCGTGGCCGACCGGGCGGCTGTGCTCACGTCCGCCACGCTCGAGCTCGGCGGGTCCTTCGCCCCCGTCGCCTCGTCGCTCGGCCTGGCGACCGGGGCCTACCGCGCCGAGCGGGTCGCCAGCCCGTTCGACTACGCCCGGCAGGGCATCAGGTACGTCGCTCGGCACCTCCCACGGCCGGGTTCGGACGGACCGAGCCAGGAGATGCTCGCCGAGCTCGCCGAGCTCGTCCAGGCAGCCGGGGGGCGCACGCTCGGTCTCTTCTCGTCGCGGCGCGCGGCGGAGGTCGCGGCGCAGGAGATCCGGGACCGCACCGGGCTGGACGTCCTGTGCCAGGGCGAGGACGTGCTGCCGACGCTGGTGCGCCGGTTCGCCGAGGAGGAGGCCACGAGCCTGTTCGGCACGCTGTCCCTCTGGCAGGGCGTGGACGTGCCCGGCGACTCGTGTCGTCTCGTGACGATCGACCGCATCCCGTTCCCGCGGCCGGACGACCCGGTGGGCGCCGCCCGCATGGAGGTCGTCGCGGCGCGCGGCGGCAACCCCTTCATGACCGTCGCCGCCACGCACGCCGCTCTGTTGCTCGCGCAGGGCGCGGGACGCCTGCTGCGGCGGACCACAGATCGGGGCGTCGTCGCGATCCTCGACTCCCGCCTGGCCACGGCGCGGTACGGCGAGTTCCTCTCGCGCTCGCTGCCGCCCATGTGGCCCACCACCGACCCGGCCGTGGCGCGCGCTGCACTCGTCCGACTGGGGTCCGACTCCTAGGCTTGCGAGGCATGAGCGCCGACCCGACCCCGTCCTCGTCCCGCAGCGTCTCGACGCTCGCCGTCGTCGGCGCCGGCTCGGTCGGCGCGACCCTCGCCTACGCGGCCCTCATGCGAGGGGCAGCCCGGCACGTCGTGCTGTACGACATCAACCGGAAGAAGGTCGAGGCCGAGGCGCTCGACATCGGGCACGGCATCGAGTTCATGCCGCAGGGCACGATCGAGGGCAGCGACGACCTGGAGATCTGCCGCGGGGCCGACGTGGTGGTGTTCACGGCCGGCGCGAAGCAGCACCCGGGACAGAGCCGCATGGACCTGGCCGAGCGCACCGTCGGGCTCGTCCGCGAGGTGATGCCGCGCCTCGTCGCCATGACTCCGGACGCGATCCACGTCATGGTGACCAACCCGGTCGACGTCGTCACGTACGCCGCTCAGGCCGTCACGGGGCTACCCACGCAGCAGCTCTTCGGCTCCGGCACGGTGCTGGACAGCTCGCGGATGCGCTACCTGGTGGCCCAGGAGTGCGGGGTCGCGGTGCAGAACGTGCACGCGTACATCCTGGGCGAGCACGGAGACTCGGAGATCCCGATCTGGAGCTCGGCGAGCATCGGCGGCGTCCCGCTGCTCGAGTGGCCGGGGCACGGCAGGCAGCCGCTGTTCGACGTGGGCGTGCGCGAGCGGATCACCCACGAGGTCATCACGTCCGCGTACCGGATCATCGAGGGCAAGGGCGCCACGAACTACGCCGTCGCGCTGGCCGCCACCCGCATCATCGAGGCGATCCTGCGGGGCGAGCACCGTGTGCTGCCGGTCTCCACGCGGATCGACGACTACGTCGGGATCAGCGACGTGTGCATGTCGGTCCCGACGGTCGTCGACCGCGGCGGCGCCGTGCAGCGCCTGCTCGTGCCGATGGACGACGCCGAGATCGCCGGCCTTCGGGCGAGCGCCGACCACATCAGGTCGGTGGCGCGGTCGCTCGGATTCTGAGGCCTGACTGCGCGGTCAGACGCTGCGCAGCACGCTCACGACGCGGCCGAGGATCTGTGCGTCGTTCCCCGGGATCGGCGCGTAGCTCGCATTGGCCGGGAGCAGCCACACCTCGTCGGCGGACTGCTTCAGCGTCTTGACGGTCGCCTCACCGTCGATCATCGCCGCGACGATCTCGCCGTTCTCGGCGACGGGCTGCTGACGGACGACCACCCAGTCGCCGTCGCAGATCGCTGCCTCGATCATCGAGTCGCCGACCACCTTGAGCAGGAACAGGTCCCCGTCGCCGACGAGCTGGCGGGGGAGCGGGAACACGTCCTCGACGACCTGCTCCGCGAGGATCGGCCCGCCGGCGGCGATCCGGCCGACGAGCGGGACGTACGAAGGCGGCGTCGTGGGCACGTCGTAGGGCCGTTCCTCGCGTGCCTGGTCGTCCGGGCTGACGATCTCCATGGCCCGCGGACGGCGCGGATCGCGGCGCAGGTACCCCTTCCGCTCGAGCACGGTCAGCTGGTGCATGACGCTCGACGGGCTGTTGAGGCCCACGGCCTCGCCGATCTCCCGCATGCTCGGCGGGTAGCCCCGCTCCTCGACGCTCGCGCGGATCGTCTCGAGCACGCGTCGCTGCCGCGCCGAGAGCGGCTTCGCGCCGTCGGCCCTCGTCTCAGGGTTCACGTCCCGCTCCGTCCTTGACTCTGCCCCGCCCGACCGATGTCGGAGGGCGGTGATCTGCTGCTCCTGTCGCACCGTTCGACGGTCAGCCTAGGTGCAGGACCGTGAAATGTGCGACAGGTGTTCGACCCGCGTGTCGGACCGAACGGATACCTGCGTGTGGACATCTGTTCGGACGTGGACTAGCGTATCGAACAGACGTCGGACGGACAACAGTTCGAGAGGATGTGGCCGAGATGACGACGATCGCCGTCGCAGCCCCGGGGCGGGCGTCCGCCCCTGTGTCGGATGGTGGCCACGTGCGCCTCACGGCGCGGGGGCGCCGAGTCCTGGTCGTGGCGGCGCTCGTGCTGGCCGCGGGTGTCGGTGCCGTCGGGGGTCGTGCTGTCGCGAGCACCGAGGTCGAGCCGCCGTCGTACGAGACGGTCACCGTCACCACCGGAGACACGCTGTGGGCGATCGCGGAACGAGTTGCCACGCCGGATCAGGACGTGCGCGACGTCGTCGCCTCGCTCGTCCGGATCAACGAGCTGGACTCGGTCGACCTGATCGCGGGCCAGTCGATCCTCGTCCCGGAACAGGACTGAGGGCGAGCGGTCGGACGGCCACATCTAGTAGTTACAGGTCTGACGTTCGCCTACATCTTGTGAAAGGATGAGCGGCGGTCGTCAGGCGGCGTCGAGTCGTCGGGCGGGCGGAGAGGACCGATCGCCAAGGACGGAGACCCGCGTGCACTGCCCCTTCTGTCGGCACCCGGACTCGAGGGTCGTCGACTCCAGGACCAGCGAGGACGGCTCCTCGATCCGCCGTCGACGGCAGTGCCCGGAGTGCGGCCGGAGATTCACGACGGTGGAGACGACAAGCCTGAGCGTCGTGAAGCGGTCCGGCGTGGCGCAGCCGTTCTCGCGGGAGAAGGTCGTCGCGGGGGTGCGCAAGGCCTGCCAGGGACGGCCGGTCTCCGAGGACGACCTCGCGCTCCTCGCGCGGCGCGTCGAGGAGACGATCCGCGCGACCGGCGCCGCCGAGGTCGACGCCCACGAGGTGGGACTGTCGATCCTCGGGCCGCTGCGCGAGCTGGACGAGGTCGCCTATCTGCGGTTCGCCAGCGTGTACCGCGGGTTCTCCTCGCTCGAGGACTTCGAGGCCGCCATCACGGCGCTCCGGGCCGAGCGTGAGAACGAGGGCGACCCCGATGCCGACGGGTCCGCGGACGCGCCGGTCCGCCTCACGACGTCCGTGTGAGGCCACGAGCCGCCGTGGGTGGCGCCGGTGGGGAAGCCGGCGCCACCCACGGCAACGACGGCGGCGGCGGAGCCGACCGGATGCCCATGGAGCGATATCGAGTGGCCGGACCAGCGGCTCCGGCGGCAGTCTGGACCTAGGCGGCGCACCGCGTGTCGCGCGCTACGGAAGACGAGGGACGGCGATGAGCGAGAACGCACACTCCGACGACAAGGCAGACCCGACCAGCGAGGCGAAGGAGAAGTTCCGGGAGGCGCTGGAGCGCAAGAACGCCGCCTCGCACAAGACGGAGCAGGCCCGACGGAACACCGGGAGCGTGCACGGCTCCGAGGTCAACGGCCCCGGCGGGCGCCGGATGTTCCGCCGCAAGTCCGGCTGAACCGGGCGGCGTCGCGCCCACCCGCCCGCTCTCCCGGCCACGGCGCCTGGAGCGGGCGGGTCAGCCGTCGCCGAGCAGGCGCACCCGGATCGTGTGTGGCATCTCGTGGAGCTCGTCGACGACGCCGCGGGGCACCTCGCCGCCGACGTCGGTCACCGCGTACCCGATCTCGCCGCGCGTGCCGAGGACCTGGTACTCGACGTTCGTCCCGTGCTGCGCGAGCGTCTCGTTGAGCAGGGCGAGGACGCCGGGCGTGTTCCGGTGGAGGTGCGCGATGCGGCGCGTTCCCGGGCGTGGAGCGTCGAGCACGAGCCCGGGCACGTTGACCGACAGGTAGCTCGCACCCTGCGCGAGGTAGTCCCGCAGCTTGACGGCGACGAACTGACCGATGTCTTCCTGCGCCTCCTCGGTGGAGCCGCCGACGTGCGGGGTCAGGATGACGTTCGCGAGCCCGCGCAGCTCGCTCGTGAACGGGTCGCCCCGTCGGTTGGGCTCCTCCGGGAACACGTCGACGGCGGCACCGGCCAGCGTGCCGTCCTCGATCCGACCGCGCAGCGCGCCGTAGTCGACGAGGAAGCCGCGGGAGAGGTTGA
The DNA here is from genome assembly GCF_000023105.1 of Beutenbergia cavernae DSM 12333. Taxonomy (NCBI): domain Bacteria; kingdom Bacillati; phylum Actinomycetota; class Actinomycetes; order Micrococcales; family Beutenbergiaceae; genus Beutenbergia; species Beutenbergia cavernae. The sequence goes on along the minus strand of NC_012669.1, from coordinate 2,720,698 downwards.
GGAAGATCGCCCCGTCGCGCATGGCCCTGAACTGGGTGGGACCGAACATGCCGGCGTTGCCCGGCCGTCCGTCGACGTGCAGCGTCACGACGTCGGCGACCTCGAGCAGCGCTGCCAGGCTCGGCATCCGGCGAGCGTTGCCGAGCGCCAGCTTCTCGGCGGTGTCGTAGAACACGACGTGCATGCCGAGGGCCTCCGCCACCACCGACAGCTGCGTCCCGATGTTCCCGTAGCCGACGATCCCGAGCGTTCGGCCACGGATCTCGTGCGCGCCGGTCGCCGACTTGTCCCACACGCCGTCGTGCAGGGCCTTGTCGCGCTCGGTGAGCCGCCGGGCGAGCGCGATGATCTCCGCGATCGCGAGCTCGACCACCGACCGCGTGTTCGAGAACGGGGCGTTGAACGCCCCGACGCCGGCCAGTGCGGCCGCGGCGAGGTCGATCTGGTTGGTGCCGATGCAGAACGCGCCGATCGCGTCGAGCCGGCTCGCGGCCAGCACCCGCTCGGTCACCTGGGTCTTGGAGCGGATGCCGAGCACCGACACGCCGTCGAGGGCGTCGATCAGCTCGTCCTCGTCCAGCGCGCCCGGCTGCGCGGACACCTCGTAGCCGGCGGCGGTGAGCACGTCGGTGGCCAGCGGGTGGATGTTCTCGAGCAGGAGGGCGCGCGGCACGCCCCTATCTTCGTCCGTGCGCGGGTCTGGACAAACCCGGTTCACCTGGTGGACGGCGGGAGCCCTTCGGGCAGGGCGCCGACGAGGCGGAGGCGGCGGGTCGCGCGGGTCATCGCGACGTAGCAGTCGCCCCGGGACATCGCCGCGGCGTCGACCAGGACGACGACGTCGAACTCGAGACCCTTGCTCGTGACGGGGTCGACGACGACCACGTCGTGCTCGAGGTCGAGGCGAGCCGCCAGCCCGAGCCGTTCCCGGACGGCCGAGAGCGCCGATTCCGGGGCGATGACCGCCGTCGTCCCCCCGGCGACGGACTCGGCGGCGACGACCTCCGCGAGGTCCGCGCCCGTCGGCCCGACCCCGAGCGCGTCGGGCAGGTCGCGCGCCGACGTCGGCTCCGCCACCGCCGCGCTGGGGTCGTGCGCCCGGGCGACCGCGACCGCGGCCGCCATGATCGAGGCGGGGGTCCGATAGTTGACGGTGAGCTCGGCCAGGCGCCACTGGCCCCGCAGCACCGGGTCCAGGACGTCGGGCCAGCTCCGTGCCCCCGCGGCGCTCGACGTCTGGGCGACGTCGCCCACGATCGTCATCGACCGGCTGGGGCACCGGCGCAGGATCGCCCGCCACGCCATGGCGCTGAGCTCCTGCGCCTCGTCGACGACGACGTGGCCGTACGTCCACTCCCGGTCCGCGGCGGCCCGTTCCGCCGTCGTGAGGCTCGGACCGGTCTCGACGAACCGGTCGGCGAGCATCTCGGCGGTGACCATCCCGCCCCCGACGCCGGTGGACCGGATCGTCTCGCGGGCGTAGGCGACCTCGTCCTCGCGTGCTCGTTCCGCCTCCGCGCGCCTGTCGCGTTCGGCCCGTTCCGCCTCGGTGCTGGCGCCGAGCAGCTCGGCAGCCTCGTCGATGAGCGGGACGTCGGCCTCGGTCCACGGCGCGTCGGGGGACCGCCGCAACGCCTCGCGCTCCGCGGCGGAGAGCCGAGGCGCCGCCTCGGCGAGGCGATCCGGCCGCGACCAGAGGTCCCGGACGAGGCCGGTGGCGGTGAGCGGCATCCAGGCGAGGTTGAGTGCCACCCGCACGTCGCGCGCGGACCGGATGTCCTCGACCACCTCGGCCAGCTCATCACCCGCGAGGTCGGCGCCGATCTGCTCCGCGTACTGCCGCGCGAGCGTCTGGAGCATGGCGCGGACGAACGTGACGCGTGCCGTGTTGTGCGGGGCGTGGGAACGGCGCGCCCGCGCCTGGGCGGCCTCGACGTCGTGCGGGTGCACCACGAGCGTGCGCGAGCCGACGCGCACCTCCCGCGGGGCGTCGGGCACCCGCTGGCGGGCGCGCACGGCTCGGGCGATCACCCGGGCCATCGCGGCGTCGCCCTTGAGCCGGGCTGCCACCTCGCCCTCGCGGGCGCTCGCCCGGATGCCGGGCACGAGGTCGGCGATCGTCGTCGAGACGACCCCCGTCTCCCCGAGCGCGGGGAGCACCTTCGAGATGTAGCCGAGGAACACGTCGCTGGGCCCCAGCAGCAGCACGCCGGACCGGGTCAGGCGGTCCCGGTGGGCGTAGAGGAGGTACGCCGCCCGGTGCAGCGCGACAGCCGTCTTCCCGGTTCCCGGGCCGCCCTGCACCACGAGCACGCCGTCGAGCGGGGAGCGGATGACGGCGTCCTGCTCGGCCTGGATCGTGGCGACGATGTCGCTCATGCGCCCCGTGCGGTGCGCGCCGAGCGCGGCGAGCAGGGCACCCTCCCCGGCGAGCCCGGCCCGTGCCTCGTCGTCGAGCGCGTCGGCGTCCAGCACGTCGTCCTCGACGGCGACGACCTGCCGCGCGCGGGTCTGGAGGTGGCGACGCCGGACGACGTCGCCGGGATCCGCCGCCGTGGCCTGGTAGAACGGCCGGGCCGCCGGGGCACGCCAGTCGGTGAGGACGGGCGTGTGCTCGTCGTCGGACAGGCCGATGCGGCCGATGTACCGGCTCTGCTCGTCCCGCAGGTCGAGGCGCCCGAACACGAGCTGGTCCTCGACGGCGTCCAGCTGGGCGATGCGGTCGGAGTACAGGGTGGCGAACGAGTCGCGTTCCGAACGGTTCTGGTGCGTCCCGCTCGGCCCTTCGCGGCGGACCCGCGCGAGCTGGGCGCGTGTGCGGTCGCGCAGCTCGTCGAGCCGCGAGTACACACGGTCGACGACGAGCTGTTCCCTCGCCTGTTCGGACGTCGTCACGTCGGTCCTCCCCACCGGCGCGCACACCGGGCCAACCGGCGCGAGCGGCCGACCATTATCCCCCGGATCGCGGACGGCGGGTGTCGCCGTCCGCCGCGGGCGGATGATGCCTACGATGGAGACTCGGGTGCGCGCCGATGCGCGGGCACCCGGCCGGGAATCCGGCGGGCGCGCCGGCTGTTACCCCTGGTGGACGAGACCCCAGGAGGAGTCGAGAGTGGACGCGAGAGACCTGTACACGAGCGAGCACGCCGAAGGTGCACGCGTGCTCGTCCATGCCCTGCAGGGCTCGATGGACGCCGGGCACGCCGGTGCCCTGCTCGCCCAGCACCTGTTGACCACGCTGCCCGCGACGCGCGTGGCGACGTTCGACGTCGACGAGCTGCTCGACTACCGCTCGCGGCGTCCCGCGATGACGTTCGAGGCCACGACGTGGACCTCGTACGACGACCCGGTGCTGGCCGTCGACCTCGTCCGCACGCCGACCGGCGAGGGCGTGCTGCTGCTGCACGGGCCGGAGCCGGACCTGCGGTGGGAGCGGTTCACGACGGCGGTGCGCACGCTGGTGGAGGATCTCGGCGTCGAGACGACGGTGGGCGTGCACGGCATCCCGATGGGCGTGCCGCACACCCGGCCCACGACCGTGACGGCGCACGCGACCCGGCCCGAGCTGCTCGAGGGTCGTCCCAGCTTCGTGGGCACGATCCAGGTGCCGGGGAGCGCGTCCTCGCTGCTGGAGCTGCGCCTCGGCGAGGCCGGCCACGACGCGATGGGCTTCGCCGCGAACGTGCCCCACTACCTGGCCCAGGCGGAGTACCCGCAGGCGGCCGCGGAGCTGGTGCGGCAGATCAACTCCTCGACCGGGCTGGACCTTCCCGTGGGTGAGCTCGAGGCGTCGGCGTCGTCGACACGCGAGGAGATCGACCGGCAGGTGGCGGAGTCCGACGAGATCGGGGCTGTCGTGCACGCCCTCGAGCAGCAGTACGACGCGTTCTCCCGTGGCCTGGCCGCGGAGGACGCCCGGACGCTGCTCGCGCAGGACCGTCTGCCGAGCGCCGACGAGCTGGGAGCGGAGTTCGAGGCGTTCCTGGCCGAGCACGCGCCGGGTGAGCCCGATGCCGGCGGCGACGCGGACGGCACGCAGGACGACGGCCCGGCCTCGTGAAGGTCGCGTGCGAAACGTGTGCGTAAGTCGCTAGCACTCGTCGGCACGCTCTGACAGACTAGATCCCGTTGCAGGGCGCTTCTCTCATGGTCCGACGTTCTTCGAGCACGCCGTGGGGATCGATGCAGCACACATGGGCCCCGACGCAGGGTCGGTGCCCGGACCGTCCCCGGAAGGACACGCATGGCACAGGGAACCGTCAAGTGGTTCAACTCTGAGAAGGGCTACGGGTTCATCGCCCAGGACGGCGGCGGCGCCGACGTCTTCGTCCACTACTCGGCGATCGAGTCCGACGGCTACCGCTCGCTCGAAGAGGCGCAGCGGGTCGAGTTCGAGATCACGCAGGGGCCGAAGGGCCCGCAGGCGGAGAGCGTTCGCGCCGTCTGACACCTCCTCATCCGTCGATGCGGCTCGTCCCCACGGGGCGGGCCGCATCGTCGTTCTCGGGGGCGGCCGCGGGGTCGGTCCCGTCCGTGGAGACGGGCGCGTCGCGCCACGGCAGGGCGCCGCCGGCGAACGTGCGCAGCTCGTCACCCGTGACGAGCCGCACGGGCAGGGGGAGGGCGAGCATCCCGCGCCGCAGCTGCTCGAGCGGGAGCGGGACGTGCGCGCCGATCACGACGACGTTGCCGAAGCGGCGGCCCCGCCAGATCGCCGGCTCGACGGCGAGCGCGACGTGGTCGAACACGTCGCGCACCGTCGCGACCTCGCGCCGGGTCTCGCGCAGCGGTGGGGAGTCGACGCCGTTGGCCAGGTAGACGCCGTCGTCGGCGAGCGTGCGGGCCACGTCGGTGACGAACTCGACGGTGCGGACGTGCGTGGGGACGCGGTTCCCCGTGAAGACGTCGCGGACGACGGCGTCCCACTCGCCCGACCGCAGCGTGCTCACCGCCTCGCGTGCGTCCTGCGTGCGGACCCGCAGCTCCGGCGCCCGGGGCAGGTCGAACCACTCGCGGGCCAGGCGCGCGAGCTCGGCGTCCAGCTCGACGACGAGCTGGCGCGAGCGTGGCCGCTGGCGCGCGATCGCGCGCGGGAACGCGCACGCTGCGCCGCCGAGGTGCACGGCGCGCACCGGAGAGCCGGCGGGGTGCAGCGCGTCGATGACCAGACGCATCTGCTGCATGTACTCGAACTCGAGGTGCTCGGCGTCGGCGAGGTCGACATAGGACGACTCGACGCCGTTGACGTAGACCATGACGCCGTTCGGGCGGTCGGGGTCCCGCTCGAGCTCGACGGTGCCGGTGTCGATCCCGGTCTCGCCGCTCGGCAGTGCGTCGGGTCGAAGAGCGGGGGCCTGGCGGGACCGGCGGGACGACATGCTCCGAGCCTAGTTGACAGGCGTCGAACAGTCGTTCGACCATAGGGGGGTGAGCAGAGGCCCTCGATCGGTCGCGGCTCGTCGCGACTGGGGTGACGACGACGGCGGGACGCCGATCCTGCACGTCGACATGGACGCGTTCTTCGCGTCCGTCGAGCTCATCCGCGCGCCGGACCTGCGGGGGCGCCCCGTGATCGTGGGCGGTGAGCACCGGGGAGTGGTGCTCGCCGCGACCTACGAGGCCCGCGCGTTCGGCGTCCACTCGGCGATGCCGATGACGCGGGCGCGGGCGTTGTGCCCGCAGGCGGTCGTCATCCCGCCCGACCATGCCCGGTACGAGGAGGTCTCGCGCGTCGTCATGGGCCTGCTGGCCGACGTGACGCCCGTCCTCGAGCAGGTGTCGGTCGACGAGGCGTTCCTCGACGTCTCGGGCGCGCGGCGCCGGCTCGGCTCCCCGGTCGCCATCGCGACGGCGATCCGCAGCCGCATCCGGGAGGTGGCGCAGATCCCGGCGTCCGTCGGCGTCGCGTCGACGAAGTTCCTGGCGAAGCTCGCGTCGCAGACGGCCAAGCCGGACGGGCTCCTCCTCGTCCCGGAGGCGGCGAGCGTGCCGTTCCTCCACTCGCTGCCGGTGGGAGCGCTGTGGGGCGTCGGCGAGCGGACCGCCGCCCAGCTGCGCGAGTGGGGGATCGAGTCGGTCGAGCAGCTCGCGCACACGCCACCCGACGTCCTGCAGCGCCGGCTCGGCCGGGCGGGTGGTGCCCGCCTGTACGACCTGGCGTGGAACCGTGACCCTCGGCCGGTCACGGTGGCCCGGGTCGAGAAGTCGATCTCGTCCGAACACACGTTCGTGACCGACGTCACCGACGCCGCCGAGCTCGGCCGGACCCTGCTCGAGCAGGCCCATCGGTGCGCCCGGCGCCTGCGGCGGGGCGGGTTCCTCGCCCGCGGCGTCACGATCAAGGTCCGGATGTCCGACTTCACCACGCTGACCCGGTCGCGGCAGCTGGACCACCCGAGCGACGTCGCGCACGACGTGTACGCGGCCGCGCGCGCCCTGCTCGCGGCCGTGACGATCCCGCGGGACGGGGTGCGCCTGCTGGGCGTCCGCGTGGACCAGCTGACCGCCGCGGCAGCGACGCCGGTGCAGCTCGCGCTCGACGACGACGCCGCCCCGCGTCGCGAGGTCGAGGTCGCGATGGACGACGTACGGGACCGATTCGGTGCCGATGCACTGGGTGCGGCGTCGTTGCTGGCGACCTCGGCTTTCCCGACGGCCGAGCGGGACTTATCCTGAGACCAGTGCAGGTTCGGCGAGGAGGTCCCGATGCCCCTGTCGGAGTACGAGCAGCGTGTGCTCGAGCAGATGGAGCGGCAGCTGCGCTCGGACGACCCCAAGCTCGCCCAGTCGTTCAGCCGCCGCGGTAGCCGCACGTCACGCATCCTCGGGGGAACCCTGCTCGTCATCGCCGGTCTGGGGATGCTGGTCGGTGGGGTCGCCGGGTCCATGACGTGGCTCGGGGTGGTGGGATTCCTCGCGATGTTCGGCGGCGTCCTGCTCGCGATGTCGAGCGGTCGGCACCAGGCGGCAGCCGCTCCTACGACTGACGCGCCGCGAGCGACGCCCGCGGCGGGCCGGCCTCCACGCCGGTCGTCGTTCATGCAGCGCCTCGAGGAGCGCTGGGACCGCCGCCGCCGCGAGGGCGGCCGCTGACCCGACGCACGGCAGCACCCGAACCGGGGCGCTCGTCGTCGAGCGACCCGTGCGCCGCGCGCGCAGATGGGGCTGAGGCCCTCACCTCCGGCGGCTGGTCCGCCCGGTCCTGTCCTTGCGCTGCTGGCGGGCGCGGCTGAGGATCAGCGCGGCCCACTCGTGCCAGGCGTGGACGTCGTCCCGGCCGGGGGCGCCGTCGCGCGGCGGTGCGTACCGCTCGACCTCCACGGCGTGCGCGAGGCGGGTGGCCGCGTTCTGGGCGTCCTCCCCGAGGTTCTCGGCGATGCGTTCGGCCGCCTGCCGCGGTGTCGCCGACGCCGGGACGGTCACCGAGTGCCGCGCGAGCCGGCGGAGGAGCTGCGACCAGGTCGACTCAGCCGTTCCCGCCGTCCACGCGCGGCGCCGCCGCCAGAGCAGGGCGCCCGCGAGGCCGACGAGGACGACGACGGTGGCGCCCACCAGCAGCTCGCCCCGACCGCCGTCGTCAGCGCCGGCGGCGCCACCTGCGCCCGTGGCGCCCCCCGACGCCGTCGGCACGCCCGTGGGCACGCCGGGCGGCACCGCACCCGACGGCTCCGCCACGCCGGGGCTCGCCGTCGCCTGCAGCGGGTTGGCGTAGGCCGGCGGGACGCCGGACTGGACGGCGGGCGTCGGCTCGAACCGGACCCACCCGACACCCGGGAAGTACAGCTCCGGCCAGGCGTGCGCCTGTGAGCCGGTGATGATCCGGGAGCCGTCGTCGGCGCGAGCGCCGGGGAGGAAACCGATGGCGAGGCGGGCCGGGAGGTCGAGGTGCCGCGCGAGCACGACCATCGTCGTCGCGAACTGGACGCAGTAGCCCTGCTGCGAGTCGAGGAAGTCCCAGACGGCGTCCTCGCTCGTGACCGGGGGAGCGTCCTCGGTGTAGGTGAAGCGACTGGCATCGCGGAGGTAGCTCTGCAGGGCGAGGGCCTCGTCGTAGGCGCTGCCGGCGCCGTCGGTGATCTCCCGCGCGAGATCCCCGATGTCCTCGGCGTGCTGGGTCTCGGGCAGCTGCAGGTAGCGGTTCTCGGCCGGCAGCCGGCGCGGGTCGGCGTTCCGCAGCAGGTCGGCGGTGATCGGACGCTCGAGGTACGTCACGGAGTAGGTGACGGCCCGGCGCGCGTCCGACGCGCTGAACACCTCGTCCGAGCGCGGGTCGTACTGCCACTCACCGGCGACCGTCACGGACCGCGGTGAGGTGGGGATGAGCAGCCGGTCCTGAGCCAGCTCCGGGATCCGGATGTCCACCTGGTCGGCCTCGCCGAGCTGCGCGGGATCGACCTGCTCCGGCCACAGGAGCTCGTCGGGGACGAGCGGGCGGACGGCGGCGTCGGCGGCGTCGTCACGCACCCAGGTGCGCCCGTCGAACTCGGCGGTCGTGTACGCGCGCAGGGGGCCGAGGCTGACCTCGTCGGTCGCCCGGTACCGCACGAGCTCCGTGGACCCCTGCTGGCCCAGGCTCGCCCGCATGTCCAGCTCGAGGCTGAGCCGGGTGCCGTTGGGGTCGGCGACCCCGCCGCGGAGCGTGTCGAGGGGCAGCAGGGCGGGAAGTGCGGGCACGCCGGCGCCGAGCAGGAACGCCGCCACGAGACAGACGGCACCGGCGCTGCCGAGCCTCGCGAGATGGGAGGCGGTGGCGACGCCAGGGCGGGCGGGACGACGGCGCGGGGGCAGCTCCGGGAGCGGCGGCCGGCCGGCGGCGAGGACGCCGAGGATGCCCGCCGCGGCGAGGACCCACACCCAGCCGGGCGCCGTCGACCCGAGCAGGAGCGCCGGCAGCCACAGCAGGAGCGTCGACGCCGCGGCGGCGGCGGGCACCTTGACCCCGAACGCGAGCCCCTCGGCGACGAGGTAGACGCCGGCGATGCCGAGCGCGGCGAGCAGGCCCACGCCGCCCACGGACGGTGCGGGCGGGAGGGACGAGTACAGCGAGTCGGAGGCGGCGCGCGCCATCTCCGCGCCGATCCCGAACGAGTCGGGCGTCGGGATGATCCCGCCGAGCGCCGTCGACGGCACGTAGGCGACAGTGAGCGCGACGACGCCGGCGGCGGCGCCGACGATCGTCGCCAGCCACGCGGGCCGGGCGAGCAGGCGCGTGACGAGGCACGCGACGGCGACGACGGCGAGCACGCCGAGCGCGCGCGGGTAGAACTGGGAGGTCAGCAGGCGGGACAGGGCGCCGCTCCCGGCCGCGACGGCGAGCACCAGCGACCCGGTGAGGGCGAGGACGCGGCTCACGAGGCGACCCTCGCGCGGGCGCCACCGAACGCCTGGTCGATCCGGGCGCCCTCGTGCCCGAGGGTCGCCGACCAGCCCGCGGCCTGGAGCACCTGGAGGGTGGCGCGCACATGGTCCGGCAACGCTCCGCGGGGTGGCACGACCACCGCCCAGCACGTGCGGGCTCGGGCGAGGTCGGCGAGCCGCGCGACGGCGTGGTCGTCGGGTGCGCACAGCACGGCGACGCAGACGGCGGAGGCGGACCGTGCCATCTCGTCGATCTCGTGGACGAGGGCGTCGCGGCGGTCGCCGAGCTCGGTGGGCTCGACGAGCGCGAGCGTGTCCATGGGCACGGAGGCCGAGCTCGTGCGCTCCTGCGCGCCCGAACCGGGGATCCTCAGGCGCACCGAGAACCGCTCCTCGAGCAGGGCCACGGCGACGGAGGCGGCGGCGCTCACCGCCCACTCGAGGTCGGACTTGCGTTGCTCGGAGTGGATCTGCAGCAGGAGGTCGGCGGTCATCGGGCTGGCGGGCTCGTCGGCCCGCACCATGAGATCGCGGTGGCGGGCCGACGAGCGCCAGTGGACCCGCCGGAGGTCGTCGCCGCGGCGGTACTCGCGCAGCAGCAGGTCCTCCGGGCTCGGCCGGACGACGCCCGCACCCCGGCGGTGCTCGGTCTGCCCGACGAGGGCCTGGCGCAGGTCGCCCAGCGCGATCGCCCGGGGCCACACGACGACGTCGTCGGATCCGCGGGTGCGCTGGGTGAACTCCACCAGCCCGAGCGGGTCGCCCCGCAGGAGGACGGCGGGGCCGAGGTGGGCCGCACCCCTGGCGCGCGGACGGAGCAGGTACTCCGTGGCGCTCACCCCGGGCCGCGCGCCGAGCGTGGCCGCGCTGCGCTCCCGGAGCCGCGAGTGCCGGGGCAGGGAGCGCCCCCGGGCGCTGATGCGGACGGTGGCGGGCGAGTCCACCTGCAGCGGGAGCGGGTGCACCGTGCGCTCGACGCTGACGCGGGAGGTCCGCACGGACGCCACGGCACCCCAGACGATCGCGATGAGCGGAAGGACGACGGCGAGCGCGGCGAACCGCCCCAGCTCCACGGAGTCGAGCGGCGCCGCGACGATGACGAGCCCGACGCCGACGCCCAGCAGCCCGCCGCCGCGACGCGTCAGTCGCGGCAGCTCGGGACGGCGGGCCACGACGTGACCTTCAGCGGACCGAGGCGGGGACGGGCGTGGCCGCGACGAGGCGCCGGACGACGTCGGTGGCGGTCCCGCCGGCCATCCGCGCGCTGGGCGCCAGCACGAGGCGGTGGGCCAGCGCCGCCTCGGCGACGGCCTGGACGTCGTCCGGGAGCACGTAGTCGCGCCCGGCCATGGCCGCGACGGCGCGGGCGAGGCTGACCAGCTGCATCGCCGCCCGCGGGGAGGCGCCGAGCAGGATGTCCTCGTCGGACCGCGTGGCGCGGGCGAGCGCGAGCACGTAGCGGCGCAGGGTCTCCGAGGCGTGCACGCCGTTGATCGCCGTGCGCAGCGCCGCGACCTCGTCCTCGGTGACGACGGGGGTGAGCGCCGCCGCGGGGTCGGCGCCGCTGGGGGAGTCGAGCAGCTCGAGCTCGTCGTGCTCGGGCGGATAGCCGAGGGCGAGGCGCGCCATGAACCGGTCGCGCTGGGCCTCGGGCAGCGGGTACGTGCCCTCCATCTCCACCGGGTTCTGCGTCGCGAGGACCATGAACACCTCGGGGAGCTCGTGGGAGACGCCGTCGACGGTGACGCGCCCCTCCTGCATGCACTCCAGGAGCGCCGACTGCGTCTTGGGGGAGGCCCGGTTGATCTCGTCGCCGATGACCACCGTGGCGAAGATCGGTCCGGGGTGGAACACGAAGTCACCGGTCGCGGCGCGGTAGATGCTCACGCCGGTGACGTCGGCGGGCAGCAGGTCCGGCGTGAACTGGATCCGTCCGACGGTGCCCCCGACGGCGGCGGCGAGAGCGCGGGCGAGGGTCGTCTTCCCGACGCCCGGTACGTCCTCGAGCAGGAGGTGCCCGCCGGCGAGGAGCACGGCGACGGTGGTGCGGACGGCGTCGTCCCGGCCGCTCAGGACGCTGCTCACGACCTGGACGAGCGCACTCACCCGGGGTCCGACCTCCGTGAGGTCGGGCGGTGCTGCGGTGGAGGTGTCGGTCACGTTCTCCCCTTCGAATGCGCGTGGCACGAGCGTACGGCAGACGGGTCGGGGACGGAGGGCGTTCGGCCCGCTCGCTCCACCACGCTCCACGAGCGCTGACCTGCGACGACGCGCGCGTGGTGCGGCACACTCCAGCCGCCCTACCAGGCGAGTGGAGGGAAGTGGAGTACTGTGGGGCGAAGCGGAGGTCCTGGGAGCAGGAGGAGGTGGCCCTGATGCTCATCGGCACGTTCACGCCGAAGCTCGACGACAAAGGGCGCCTGATCCTCCCCGCCAAGTTCCGCGAGCGGTTCGCCACCGGTCTCGTGCTCACGCGCGGGCAGGAGAACTGCGTGTTCGTCTTCCCCCGCGACGAGTTCCTGCAGGTCCACGAGAACCTGCGCCGGGCGCCGCTGACGAGCAAGCAGTCCCGCGACTTCAACCGCGTCCTGCTCGCCGGCGCGCACGACGAGCTCCCCGACAAGCAGGGGCGCGTGACGATCCCGCCGATCCTGCGCGAGTGGGCGCGTCTCGACCGCGATCTCACGGTCATCGGGACGGGCAGCAAGCTCGAGGTCTGGGACACGGGCACGTGGCAGGGCTACTTCGCCGACGCCGCCGCCTCGTTCGACGACGCCGTGCCGGAGGTGGTGCCCGGGCTCGGCTGAGCATCGCCTCGGCGAGCTCCGTCCTGCCCTCCACATCGCTCCACCGCAGCGCGAGGTCTCCCCCCGCGACTCTGACGCACTTCCCCGGCGCCAGAGCGGGCGGCGGGAGTCCTGGCCCGGCGGCGGTGCCGGACCACCCACCACTCCAGACCCGACACCCGAGACACCCACCACGAAGGACCGAGGCAGATGAGCACACCCGACGCACAGGCCGCGGCGCTCCACGCGCCCGTCCTGGCGCAGCGGTGCGTGGACCTGCTGGCGCCCGCGCTGGAGAGCGACGGCGCCGTCCTCGTGGACGCGACGCTCGGGATGGGCGGCCACAGCGAGCTCGTGCTGGAGCAGTGCCCGCACGCCCGCGTCCTCGGCATCGACCGCGACCCGCGTGCTCTGGAGCTCGCGACCGCTCGGCTCGCGAGGTTCGGGCAGAGGTTCACCCCCGTGCACGCCGTCTACGACGAGATCGACGACGTCGCGCGCCAGCACGCCGGCGGCGCCGTCCAGGGGGTCCTCTTCGACCTCGGGGTCTCGTCGCTCCAGCTCGACGACGCAGGCCGCGGGTTCGCCTACGCCCAGGACGCACCCCTCGACATGCGGATGGACCCGACGACCGGGCCGACGGCGGCGGACCTCCTGGCGGACGCCGACGAGGCCGAGCTGCGCCGCATCCTGCGCACGTACGGCGAGGAGAAGTTCGCGCCCCGGATCGCCGCGGCGATCGTCCGGCGCCGAGAGGCCGCGCCGCTGCGCCGCAGCTCCGACCTCGTCGAGGTGGTCCGCGGCGCGATCCCGATGTCGGCGCAACGCACCGGCGGACATCCCGCCAAGCGCACGTTCCAGGCCCTGCGGATCGCCGTCAACCGTGAGCTGGAGGTGCTCGAGCGGGCGCTGCCGCGGGCGATCGACGCCCTCGCCGTCGGAGGTCGGATCGTCGTCGAGTCCTACCACTCGCTCGAGGACCGCCTCGTCAAGCGCGAGCTCGCTCGTGGGGCGACGTCGAGCGCGCCCCGGCACCTTCCCGTCGTGCCCGAGGAGGACCAGCCCTACCTCGAGCTCCTCACGCACGGGGCCGAGCAGGCGGACGACGTCGAGCTCGCCGCCAACCCGCGCGCCGCGTCCGTCCGGCTGCGCGCGGCCCGCCGGATCCGCACGACTCCCACCCGACCGTCACCCAGGAGGAGGAGGCCATGAGTCTCGCCACCGCCCGACAGCCCCTCGTCCGAGAGCCGGCGCCGATCCGCGATCCCGGTCCGGCGCGCCGGCCGCAGCTGCGCATCGTCCGCGCGCAGGCTCCGGCGCGCTCGCGCGTGCCGTTCCTCGCGCTGTGCGTGTCGATCCTCGTCGGGTCGCTGCTCGCCGCGCTCGCGCTCAACACGTCGATGGCCGCGACCGCGTACACGCTGCGCGAGCGCCAGGGCGAGCTGACGGCGCTCTCGCAGGAGGAGCAGCGGCTGGCGTCGCTCGTCGAGGAGACCTCGGCGCCGTCGGCGGTCATGGCGAGCGCCCGAGCCCTCGGCATGCAGCCGTCCGACGGCGTCGTCCACCTGCGGCTCGCGGACGGGACGCTGATCGGGGCGCAGGGATGAGCCGCGTCGGGTCGACCTCCCGGCGGCAGTTCGTCGTCCTCGTGATGGTGCTCGCGCTCATGGCGGCGTACGCCGTCCGGCTCGTGTACGTGCAGGTGGTCGCCGGGCCGGGCCTCGCCGCGCAGGCCCGCGAGCTCCGGACCGACACCCTGACCCTGCACGCCCAGCGGGGCGCGATCGTCGACGCCGACGGGAACGTCCTGGCGACGTCGCAGATGCGCTACGACATCTGGGTCGACCAGCGCCAGATCCCCGCGTTCAAGGTGCGCGACGCCGACGGGGAGGTGACCGCCCAGGGGGCGCTCGCGGCCGCCGAGCTCCTCGCGCCGATCCTCGACCTGGACGCGCACGAGCTCGGTGCCCAGCTCACCGGCGACGCCGGCGTGCGCATTGCGCGCGACGTGACGCCCGAGGTGCGTGCGGCGGTCGTCGAGCTCGGCATCGGCGGCGCGGTCTGGGACGAGCTCACCACCGTCCGGGACTACCCCGCGACGACGACGGGCGGCAATCTCGTCGGCTGGGTCAACGAGGAGGGCGCGGGTGCCTCGGGTCTGGAGTACGCGCTGGAGGCGGAGCTGAGCGGCGCGAACGGTGAGACCGTCTTCGAGCGCGGCCTCACCGGTCAGGTGATCCCGGGTGCGCCTCAGCACACGACGCCCGCGCAGGACGGGCGGACCGTCAACACGACGCTCGAGCAGGACCTGGAGTTCCGGGCCGAGGAGGTCATCGACGGCGCCGTGGAGCAGTACGGCGCCGACTGGGGCGCCGTCGTCGTCATCGAGGTCGGCACCGGCCGGATCCTCGCGCTCGCCGAGTCCGGCGCGATCGACCCGAACGACCCCTCGGGGTTCGGCGGGAGCCGGGCGATCCAGGACCCGTACGAACCCGGGTCGACGGGCAAGATCCTCACCGTCGCCGCGGCGATCGAGGAGGGCGTCGTCGAGCCGGACACCGTGTTCCAGGTGCCGTACCGGTACACGACGTCCAACGGCCAGACGTTCAAGGACCACACGGAGCACCCGGACGAGCAGCTGACGACGGCGGGGATCCTCGCCGACTCGTCCAACACCGGCACGATCCAGATCGGCGAGCGGATGAGCGACGACGTCCGCGCCAGGTACATGCAGGACTTCGGCTGGGGCGCCCCGAGCGGGATCGAGCTCACCGGCGAGAGCACGGGAAGCAACCTCGACCCGACCGGCTGGGACGGCCGCACCCGCTACGCGACGATGTTCGGGCAGGGACTCTCCGTCAACCTCCTGCAGAACACGAACGTCATCGCGACGCTCGCGAACGACGGCGTCCACGTCCAGCCGCACCTCGTCGACGGGTACACGGACACCGCCGGGACGTTCACCCCGGCCGAGCTGGAGGAACCGCGGCAGGTGGTGAGCCCGGAGACGTCCGAACAGGTGATCAGGATGCTCGAGGGCGTCACCGCCGCCGAGGGCGCGACGGGGACGCGGGCCGCCATCGACGGCTACCGCGTCGCCGGCAAGACCGGCACCGCGGAGATCATGGGGCCCGGCGGCGAGCTCTCGGACACCGTCGCGTCGTTCGTCGGCGTGGCGCCCGCCGAGGACCCCCAGATCGCCGTCGGCGTGGTGGTCTACCGGCCCGACACGGGCTTCTACGGCGGCACGATCGCGGCACCCGTGTTCCGGGACGTCGCGTCGTTCGCGCTCACCTCCCTGGGCGTGCCGCCCTCGGCCGAGCCGGCCGACCTGTATCCGCTGACCCCCGCCGGCTAGAGGTAGATTGCACGACCGTGAGCCCCACCTCCAGGATCCGTCCGGCTCACCCACCCCGCACGGCGCTGGCCGACCTGGCGCGCGCCCACGGGCTGCGCCTGACCGGCCCGGCCGCGGGAGCGGGTGAGGCGCTCGGGATCACGCTCGACAACCGCGGCCTCGCTCCGGGCGAGATCTTCGCCGCGCTCCCCGGCGCGCACACGCACGGCGCCCGGTTCGCCGCCGCGGCCGCAGCGGCCGGTGCCAGCGCCGTCCTCACCGACGCCTCGGGAGCCGCGGCGGCCGAGGCCGCCGGCATCCCGGTGCTCGTCGCCGACGTCGACGGGTCCGGCGACGGCGCCGGCCGCGCGGAGTTCCGGGAGATCGTCGCCGCCGTCGCCGCCGACGTCTACGGGCGGCCGGCCGAGCGCCTGCGGACGTTCGCCGTCACCGGGACGAACGGCAAGACGACGACGTCGTTCCTGCTGGCGCACCTGCTCGGGCTGCTCGGTCGGCGCGTGGGGCTCATCGGCACGGTCGAGCTGCGGATCGGCGACGCCGTCGTCCCCGCACGCCTGACGACGCCCGAGGCCCCGGACCTGCACGCCCTCCTCGCGCACATGGTCGAGGCGGGCGTGACCGACCTCGTCATGGAGGTGTCGTCCCACGCGCTCGAGCTGCACCGCGTGGACCCGGTGCGGTTCGACCTGGCCGCGTTCACGCACCTGACGCAGGACCACCTGGACTTCCACGGGGACCTCGAGCACTACTACGCGGCGAAGGCCTCCTTGTTCACGCCTGCCCGGGCGCGCCGCGCCGTCGTCTCCGTCGACGACGAGTGGGGCCGGCGGCTGGCCGGGGACGCCCGCGCGGCCGGGATCGACGTCGCCACGCTCGCGACGCGGGGCGAGCACGCCGCGGCGGCCGCCTGGACCGTGCGGGACGTCGTCGCCGGCGCCGATGCGATGTCGTTCACGCTGACCGGCCCGGGCGACGTCGCACTGACGACCAGCCTGACGATGCCGGGTGCGTTCAACGTGGCGAACGCCGCGCTGGCCCTCGCGACGGCGATCGAGGGCGGCGTCCCGGCCGCCGACGTCGTCGAGGCGCTCGCCGCGGCGGGCGGCCTGCGCGTGGCGGTGCCGGGCCGGATGGAGGTCGTCGGCGCCGAGCCGCGGTGCGTCGTCGACTTCGCGCACAACACGGACGCGGTCGGGATCGCGCTCGCCGAGCTGCGTGCGACGACGAGCGGCCGGCTCCACGTGGTGCTCGGGGCGACGGGCGAGCGCGACCGAGGCAAGAGGCCCGCGATGGGCGAGGCGGCGGTGCTCGGCGCCGACGCCGTGATCGTCACCGACGACGACCCGCACGACGAGGACCCGGCCCAGGTGCGCGCCGAGGTGCTCGCGGGGGCGCTCCGCGCGGCGGAGACGGCCCGCGCGGCAGGGCGTCACGTCGACGTGCGGGAGGTCGCGCCGCGGAGCGCGGCGATCGCGGCGGCGGTCGCGGGCGCGGCGCCGGAGGATACGGTGCTCGTGGCGGGGCGCGGACACGAGACGATCCAGGAGGTCGCGGGCGAGGAGCTGCCGCTCGACGACCGCGTGGAGGTGCGGGCCGCCCTGGCCCGCCGTGAGGGACGGCACGCATGATCGAGATGACGGCGGACGAGATCGCGTCCGTGACGTCCGGCACCGTCGTGGCGGGCGATCCCCAGGCACGCGTGAGCGAGGGCGTGGTGATCGACTCGCGCGAGGCGACCGCCGGCTCGCTGTTCGTCGCGCTGCCCGGGGAGCACGTCGACGGTCACGCCTACGTCCGGGTCGCGCACGAGAACGGCGCGACGACCTCGCTCGTGACCCGCCTCGTCCCGGACGCGGGCGACGGCGCGCAGGTGCTCGTCGACGACGCGCAGCGCGCGCTCGGCGACCTGGCGCGGCACGTGCTGGCCCGACGGCGTGAGGTCGCCGACGAGCCGCCGGTCGTCGTCGGGATCACGGGCTCCGTCGGGAAGACGAGCACGAAGGACCTGCTCGCGGAGGTGCTCGCACCGCTCGGCGTCGTGCACGCGCCGCCCGGCAGCCTCAACAACGAGCTCGGGCTGCCGCTCACCGTGCTGCGCGCGCCGCAGGACGCGCGGGTCGTCGTCGCGGAGATGGGCGCCGACGCGCCCGGGAACCTCACCTACCTGACGTCGATCGCGCCGCCGGACGTCGCCGTCGTCCTCACCGTCGGCCGTGCGCACCTCGCAGGGTTCGGCAGCGTCGACGCCGTCGCCGCCACGAAGTCCGAGCTGGTCAGCGGTCTCGCTCCGGGCGGCTTCGCCGTGCTCAACGCGGACGACGAGCGCGTGGCCGCCATGGCCCGGCTCGCCCCGCGCGTGGTCACGTTCGGCTCCGGCGACGCCGTCCCGCCGCCGTCCGTGGGTGCCCGGGACGTCACGCTGGACGCCGCCGGGCGTGCCGCGTTCGTGCTGACCACACCCGACGGCGAGGAGGTCCCGGTCACGCTCGCGCTCGTCGGGGAGCATCACGTGACGAACGCCCTCGCGGCCGCCGCCGTCGGCCTCGGACTCGGGATCGCCGCCGCGGACGTCGCCGGCGCCCTCGCGAACGCCGGCGCCCGGAGCCCGCACCGGATGCACGTGGTGGAGCGCCCGGACGGCGTCACCGTCGTCGACGACGCGTACAACGCGAACCCGGAGTCCGTGCGCGCCGCGCTCAAGGCGCTCGTGGCGATCGCCGGCCGCGAGCGGCGCAGCGTCGCCGTGCTCGGCGAGATGCTCGAGCTCGGCGACTCCAGCCGCGACGAGCACGACGCCGTCGGCCGCGTCGCCGTCCGCCTCAACGTGGACAAGCTCGTGGTCGTCGGCGAGGGGGCACGGGCGATGCACACCGGGGCGAGCCACGAGGGGTCGTGGGGCGACGAGGCGCTGTTCGCGCCCGATCTCGACGCAGCGCGCGCCTACCTCGCCACGGAGCTGCGACCGGGCGACGTCGTGCTGGTCAAGTCGTCCAAGGGTGCGGGCCTCGCCGCCCTCGCCGACGAGCTGACGGCGGGGGGCACCGCGTGATCGCGATCCTCGTCTCGGGCGCCGTCGGCCTGCTCGTCTCGCTGTTCGGCACGCCCCTGTTCATCCGCTTCCTCGTGAAGCGGCAGTACGGGCAGTTCATCCGGCAGGACGGCCCGACCGCCCACTTCACGAAGCGCGGCACGCCCACCATGGGCGGCGTCGTCATCATCGCCGCGACGGTCCTCGGGTACACCGTGGCGAACATCTCCGCCCAGCGGATGCCCCAGGTGTCCGGCCTCCTGCTGCTGTTCCTCATGATCGGGCTGGGCGTCATCGGGTTCCTCGACGACTTCATCAAGATCTCCCGGCAGCGCTCCCTCGGGCTGAACGCCCGGTGGAAGATCATCGGCCAGGGCGTCATCGGCGTGACGTTCTCCGTGCTCGCCCTGCAGTTCCCGAACGAGCAGTTCCGGACGCCGGCGTCCACCCAGGTCTCGTTCATCCGCGACACCGGGATCGACCTCGCGTTCGCCGGCGCCGCGGTGGGTCTGGTGCTGTTCGTCATCTGGGCGAACTTCCTCATCACGGCGTGGTCCAACGCCGTCAACCTCACCGACGGGCTCGACGGGCTCGCCACCGGCGTCAGCGTCTTCGTGTTCTCCGCGTACGTGGTGGTCACGATGTGGCAGTCCAACCAGTCGTGCCAGGTGCTCTCCCAGGTCGGCCCGAGCTGCTACGAGACGCGCGACCCCCGGGACCTCGCGATCGTCACGGCGGCCATCGTCGGCGCCTGCGCCGGGTTCCTGTGGTGGAACGCGAGCCCTGCGAAGATCTTCATGGGCGACACGGGGGCGCTCGCGCTCGGCGGCGCCCTGGCCGGGCTGTCGATCCTCACCCGCACGGAGTTCCTCGCGGTCATCATCGGCGGGCTGTTCGTGGTGATCGTGCTCAGCGACGTCATCCAGATCGGCTTCTTCAAGATGACCCGACGACGCGTGTTCAAGATGGCACCGCTGCACCACCACTTCGAGCTCAGCGGCTGGAACGAGGTGACGATCGTCATCCGCTTCTGGCTGATCGCCGCGCTGTTCGTGGCGCTCGGCGTCGGCATCTTCTACGCCGAGTGGGTGGTCGGGTGAGCGGCTCCGGGGGCGGTCCGGACCGCGCCGCCTTCTCCGGCGCCCGCGCCCTCGTGGTGGGCCTCGGCACGTCGGGCGAGGCCGCCGCACGAGTCCTGGCGCAGCTCGGCGCCCACGTGGTCGCGGTGGACTCGCGGGCCGACGTCGCGGCGCGGGCCGCCGAGGCGCTGCCGGGCGTGACCGTTCTCGACGCGGACGGCGACGAGACGGCGCTCGCCGAGCGGGCGCTGGCGACGTCGCCGCGCCTCGTCGTCGCCGGGCCCGGGCTCGCACCCTCGTCACCGCTGCTCGCGGTCCCGCGGGACGCCGGGCTGGAGATCTGGAGCGAGGTCGAGCTGGCGTGGCGCGTGCGCGCCGACGACGCCCCGTGGCTCACGCTGACCGGCACCAACGGCAAGACCACGACCGTCGAGATGCTCAGCAGCATCCTCACCGCCGACGGCCGGCTCGCCCCCGCCGTCGGCAACGTCGGGACCCCGATCTCCGCGGTGGCGCTCTACGGCGCCCCGGATGCGCACGGCGTCGTGCGGCCCCCGGACGCGTACGCCGTCGAGCTCTCCAGCTTCCAGCTCCACCACACGTTCACCGTCGAACCGACGGCGAGCGCGTGCCTCAACATCTCGCCGGACCATCTCGACTGGCACGGCACGTTCGACGCGTACCGGGCGGACAAGGCCCGCGTCTACGCCCGCACCCGGGCGGCGTGCGTGTACTCGACGTGGGACCCGGCGACCCGCGCGATGGTGGAGGAGGCGGACGTCGCCGAGGGGGCGCGCGCGATCGGTGCCCGCCTCGGAGTCCCGGGTCTCGGCGAGGTCGGGCTCGTCGAGGACGTGATCGTCGACCGCGCGTTCCACGCGGCGCGCCACATCGAGGGCGTCGCGCTCGCCGAGGCCGACGACCTGGCCCATCTCGCCCGCCCTGGCATCGGCGTCCCGGTCCACGTCCTGCAGAACGCGCTCGTCGCGGCGGCGCTCGCCCGCGCGGCGGGAGTCACGCCGTCGGCGGTCGCCACCGGGCTCCGCGCGTACGCGCCGGGGGCGCACCGCATCGAGGCGGTCGCCGTGCTCGACGGCGTCACGTACGTCGACGACTCGAAGGCCACCAACGCGCACGCGGCGTCCGCGTCGCTCGCCGCCCTCGAGCCCGGCCGCGGGGTCTGGATCGCGGGCGGACTGGCGAAGGGTGCGACGTTCGACGAGCTCGTGGCGGCGCGGTCCGACCGGCTGCGCGGCGTCGTCCTCATCGGCGTCGACGCCACGCCGTGGGCCGACGCCCTGCGGCGACACGCGCCCGAGGTCCCCGTGATCGCCGTCGTGCCCGGTGAGACTGAGGACGTGATGTCCGCCGCCGTCGCCCGCGCCCGCGCCCTCGCCCGGCCCGGCGACACGGTGCTGCTCGCACCGGCCGGCGCGTCGCACGACCAGTTCGCCTCCTACGCCGCGCGCGGCGACGCGTTCGCCGCGGCCGTCCGGGCGCTCGAGGGCGGCCGCGCGGGGGAGGTCGTCCCATGACCACGCTCACCCCGCGCCGGGCGCCGGCACCGCGGCGCTCCCGCACCGCTCCGGCGGCAGGTCCGCACCGGGCGTCGAGCGCGCGCACAGCTCGGCTCGCCGGCTGGGACTCGCCGGTGACGTCGTACTACCTCATCGGCGGCGTCGCGGCGGTGCTGCTGTGCCTCGGGCTCGTCATGGTGCTGTCGAGCTCCACGATCGACTCGATGGCGCGGACCGGCTCGCCGTTCACCGGATTCCTCACGCAGCTCCAGTACGCCGTTATCGGGGTCCCGCTCGCGCTCGTCGCTGCGCGGCTCCCGGTCGTGTTCTTTCGCCGGACGGCGTGGTTCGCGATGATGGGCGCGGCGGCGATGCAGCTGCTGGTGTTCACGCCGCTCGCTGTCGGGGAAGGCGGCAACAACGCGTGGGTGGAGCTCGCGCCCAACGTCACGTTCCAGCCGAGCGAGTTCGCGAAGCTTGGCCTCGCGCTGTGGCTCGGCGCGGTGCTCGCCGCCAAGCGCTCGTTGCTCGCCCGCTGGGGGCATGTCATCTTCCCTGCGCTCGTCGTCTCGGGTGCCGTGCTTGCGCTCGTCCTCGTGACGAACGACCTCGGGACAGCGCTCGTGCTCGTCGCGCTTGTCGGGGGCGCCCTGTGGGTCGCAGGGGTCCCCATGCGGATGTTCGCGGCCGCCGGTCTGGCGGTCGCGGCGGTAGTCGCGTTCCTCGCCGCGACGTCGCCAAACCGGGTTGCACGCATCATGGCGCTGTTCGGCTCGACCCCGCTGGACCCGCAAGGGCTCGGGTACCAGTCCCGCCTCGCGCAGCAGGCGCTCGGTACCGGTGGCATCGGTGGCGTCGGGCTCGGCGCCTCGCGGGAGAAGTGGTGGGGTCTCCCGGCGGCGCACAACGACTTCATCCTCGCCGTGATCGGCGAGGAGCTCGGCCTGCTCGGCACCCTGCTCGTCCTCGCGCTGTTCGCGCTCCTCGCCGTCGGCGTCACGCGGATCATCCGGCGCCACCCCGACCCGTTCGTCAAGATCACGACGGGCGCGATCGGTGCGTGGATCCTCGCGCAGGCACTGGTGAACATCGGCGTCGTTATCGGCGTGCTGCCGGTGATCGGTATCCCCTTGCCGCTGGTCTCGGCCGGCGGGTCCTCGCTGATCGTCACGCTCGTCGCGCTCGGGATCCTGCTCGCGTTCGCGCGCAGCGAGCCCGGCGCCAGGGTCGCTCTCGAGGCCCGACGCGGCACCGTGCGGCGGGGCTTCGCCGTCCTCACGTCCGGGATGCGGCACACCGGGCGAGCAACGCGAGCGAGCCGGTGAGCACCGGGGAGACGACCGGTTCGGCTCCACGGCTTCGCGTTGTGCTCGCCGGTGGTGGCACGGCGGGGCACGTGAACCCGCTCCTCGCGCTGGCGGACGAGCTCCGCGCACGCGACGCCGAGACGAGGGTGGCGGTGCTCGGCACGTCGAGCGGGCTGGAGGCGCGCCTCGTGCCGGACCGCGGCTACGAGCTCGTCACGATCGAGCGCGTCCCGTTCCCGCGCCGCCCGGACGCCGACCTCGTGCGGTTCCCGGGGCGGTACCGGCGGGCGGTCCGGGAAGCCGGCGCTGCCATCGCCGCGATCGAGGCGGACGTCGTCGTCGGGTTCGGCGGGTACGTCGCCACCCCCGCCTACTCCGCGGCCCGGCGCGCGCACGTCCCCGCCGTCGTCCACGAGCAGAACGCCCGGCCCGGCCTGGCGAACCGGCTCGGTGCCCGGCATGCCGCCGCCGTCGCCGTGACGTTCCCGGGCACGCCGCTGCACGCGCGGCGGGGCTCGACGACGGTGACCGGGCTCCCGCTGCGCCCCGAGGTCGCGAGCCTCGTGGCGGCCCGCGGTCAGGTGGACGCCGCTCTCGCGGCGCGCCGGGCGGGTGCGCAGGAGCTCGGCCTCGACCCGGCCCGCACGACGGTGCTCGTGACCGGTGGGTCGCTGGGGGCGCAGGCCGTCAACGCGACGATCGCCGCCGCGGCGCCCGTGCTCGTCGCCGCCGGGGCCCAGGTCCTGCACCTGACAGGCACCGGGAAGGCCGACGCGGTGCAGGCGGCGCTGGACGCGCACGCGCCCGAGGTGCGTTCCGCGTACCACGTCCGTCCCTACCTCGCCGAGATGGAGCGGGCCTACGCCTGCGCGGACCTCGTCGTGGCTCGCGCGGGCGCCGGCACGGTCAGCGAGGTCGCGGCGCTCGGCATCGGCGCCGTGTACGTGCCGCTGCCGGTCGGCAACGGGGAACAGCGCCTGAACGCCGCGCCGATCGTCGACGGCGGCGGGGGCCTGCTCGTCGCGGACGCCGACTTCACGCCCGACTGGGTGGCGGACCGCGTGGTCCCGCTCCTCATCGACTCCTCGGCCCTGACGGCGATGGGAGCCGCGGCCCGGGCAGCGGGGGTGCCCGACGGCGCGGCGCGGCTCGCCGACGTCGTCACAGCCGTCGCGCTCGCCGGGAGATCCCGATGACGCGCTGGCACTTCATCGCGATCGGCGGGGCCGGGATGTCCGTCGTCGCCGAGCTCGCGCTCGCGGCCGGCCACGTCGTCACCGGGTCCGACGCCGCCGAATCCGCAGCCCTGCGCCGGCTGGCCGACCTCGGCGCGCGCGTCGAGGTCGGGCACCGCGCCGCCGCCGTCGAGGGGGCCGACGTCGTCGTCGTGAGCTCCGCGATCCGTGGCGACAACCCCGAGCTGGTGCGGGCACGCGAGCTCGGCGTCGAGGTGCTGCACCGATCGGCGGCGCTCGCCCGGATCGCGAACGAACGCGAGCTCGTCGCCGTCGCCGGGACGCACGGCAAGACGACGACGTCGGCGATGCTCGCCGTCGCGCTCACGGAAGCTGGTCTCGACCCCACCGCCGCGATCGGGGCGGTGGTGCGCGACTGGTCCTCCGGAGCGCGCGTGGGGGCGGGGCGCGTGTTCGTGGCCGAGGCCGACGAGTCCGACTCCTCGTTCCTCGCCTACGCCCCGCGGGTCGCCGTCGTCACCAACATCGAGGCCGATCACCTGGACCACTACGCGGACACCGATGCCCTCGTCGAGGCGTTCCGGGAGTTCGCCCGTCGGATCGTGTCCGGCGGGCTGCTCGTGGCGTGCGCCGACGACCCCGGCTCGCTCGAGCTCGCGCGCTGGGCGACGGCGCAGGGCATCCGCGTGCGGACCTACGGCGTCGGCGGGGAGCCGCTCGACCCCGCGAGCGACCACGTGCGGATCACCGACCTCGAGCTGGACGCGACGTCGGCGCGCGCCGAGGTGACGCTCGTGACAGCCGACGGGCTCGGCCCCGGGCCCGTGCGTCTCCGCCTCGCGGCACCGGGGCGGCACACGGTGCTCGACGCCGTCGCCGGGTGGGCGGCGGGCCTCGAGCTCGGCGCCGACGCCGAGCAGCTCGCCCATGGCCTCGCCCGCTTCACCGGGACGGCGCGCCGTTTCGAGACCAGGGGCGAGGCCGGCGGCGTGCGCGTCGTCGACGACTACGCCCACAACCCCACGAAGGTGCGAGCCGCGCTCGAGGCCGCGCGGCTCGCGGTGGGCGACGGCCGCGTGCTCGTGCTGTTCCAGCCGCACCTGTACTCGCGGACCGCCGCGTTCGCCACAGCGTTCGCCGACGCGCTCGACGCCGCCGACGTCGTCGTCGTCACCGGCATCTACGGGGCGCGCGAGGATCCCGCGCCGGGCGTCACGAGCGCGCTCGTCACCCAGGCGGAGCCGCCCGGGCGCGCGGCGCGCGGCGCCGCCCCGTTCGCCCTCGTGCCGGATCGGCTGGCCGCCGCTCACGAGATCGCCGGCCGGGCGCGGCCGGGCGACCTCGTGCTGACGGTCGGGGCGGGGGACGTCACCGAGCTCGCCGCGGTCATCCTCGCCGACCTGGCGGGTCCCTCGTGAGGCCGCCTGCCGCGCCGCGCCGCCCGGAGCGCACCGCGCCGCCGGAGCGGGACACGCTGCCGCAGCGGGACGCGCCGTCGGAGCATGACGCGCCGGCCGAGCAGACCCACGACGCGCAGCCGGCGGTGCCCCCGCGGGAGCCGCCCTCGGCCGACGCCGACCGGGCCGAGGAGGCTCCCGCGGAGTCGCGGCTCGTGCGGGTCGCACCCCGGGAGAGCTCAGCGCCCGCCGCCTTCGGACCGCCGCGGGTGAGCCAGATCTCCGACCGGCTCGCCGAGCGCGAGTCGGCGCGCCGACGGCGCACCGGGCTCCGGCTGGGCGTGCTCGCCGGCGTCGTGGCCGTGCTCGCCGGGCTGGGCTGGCTCGTCCTGGCCTCGCCCGTGCTCGCGCTGCGCGACGACGCCGTCGAGGTGGTCGGCGCGGGCGGGTACGTCGACGGCGCGGCCGTCGCCGCCGTGGCCGGACCCGAGGTCGGCGTGCCGCTCGCCCGGATCGACCTGGCGGCCCTCGCTGAGGAGATCGAGCAGATCCCGGCCGTCCAGGACGCCGGCGTCTCGAGGTCGTGGCCGGGTGGCCTGCGGATCGAGATCACGCCCCGCACGCCGGTCGCCGTCGTCCCCGGCGACGAGGGCACGCTGCTCCTCGATGCCGAGGGCGTGGTCATCGCGACGGTGCCGGCCGGCGGGGAGACGCCGGCCGGGCTCCCCGAGATGACGGTGCCGCTCGACGACGGCGCCCGGCAGGACGCCGTCGCCGCCGTGCTCGAGGTGCTCGGCGCGCTCCCGGACGAGCTGCGCGCCCAGATCGTCACCGCCGGCGCGCGGTCGGAGCAGTCGGTGCGGTTCGAGCTCGCCGACGGCGCCCGCGTGGAGTGGGGGAGCCCGGCCGAGTCGGCGCTCAAGGTGGCAGTGCTGTCGACGCTCCTGCAGGTCGGCGCCGCCTACTACGACGTGAGCGCGCCCGAGGCGCCGATCACCCGCTGACGGCGGCGGCGTCGACGGCGATGCCGACCGCCTGGTGGGGGATGACGACGGCGCACCTCGCCTGACTCCGTCCGGCGGCGTTCGGACGTCTCCGGCGCGACGACACGCGGGCGATGTCGTTGCCGAGCCGCGGGCGCGGACCTACCGTCATGGACAGGACGAATGTGACATAAGTCTGACCCTCTACCTGAGGGTGAAGGTTGACCACCGAATGAGAGGGACCAACGTGGCAGCACCGCAGAATTACCTGGCGGTCATCAAGGTGGTCGGCATCGGCGGCGGCGGCGTCAACGCCGTGAACCGGATGATCGAGGTCGGGCTCAAGGGCGTCGAGTTCATCGCGATCAACACCGACGCGCAGGCCCTGCTCATGAGCGACGCGGACGTCAAGCTCGACGTCGGTCGCGACCTCACGCGCGGCCTCGGCGCCGGCGCTGACCCGGAGGTGGGCAAGAAGGCGGCCGAGGACCACTCCGAGGAGATCGAGGACGTCATCCGCGGCGCGGACATGGTGTTCGTCACCGCGGGCGAGGGCGGCGGCACCGGCACCGGTGGCGCGCCGGTCGTGGCCCGGATCGCCCGCGCGCTCGGCGCGCTGACGATCGGCGTGGTGACCCGCCCGTTCACGTTCGAGGGTCGCCGCCGAGGCGTCCAGGCGGACAACGGCATCGACATCCTGCGCGACGAGGTCGACACCCTCATCGTCATCCCCAACGACCGCCTGCTGTCCATCAGCGACCGGGGCGTCTCGGTGCTGGACGCGTTCAAGTCCGCGGACCAGGTGCTCCTGTCCGGCGTGCAGGGCATCACCGACCTCATCACCACACCCGGTCTCATCAACCTGGACTTCGCCGACGTGAAGTCCGTCATGCAGGGCGCGGGCAGCGCCCTCATGGGCATCGGGTCGGCCATCGGCGAGGACCGTGCGGTCCAGGCGGCCGAGCTCGCGATCTCGTCGCCCCTGCTGGAGGCGAGCATCGACGGCGCCCACGGCGTGCTCCTCTCGATCCAGGGCGGCAGCGACCTCGGGCTGTTCGAGATCCACGAGGCGGCCCGGCTCGTGCAGGAGGCGGCGCACCCGGAGGCGAACATCATCTTCGGCGCCGTCATCGACGACGCGCTCGGCGACGAGGTCCGCGTCACGGTCATCGCCGCCGGGTTCGACGGCGGCACGCCTCAGCCCCGCGCCACCGACCGCGGCGTCGGGCAGATCGTGGCGCCGTCCCGGCCCGCGGTGCCGCCGCGTATCGAGGAACAGCCCCAGGCGCCCGAGGCCCCGGCCCCGGCGCCCGCTGCGACACCGCAGGTCGAGCGCGACGCGGAGCCCGTCCCGGCTCCCGTCGGGGCACGGCAGGAGGGGCCGTCCACGCTCGAGGTGCCGCGCGTGTTCGACGAGCAGCCGGTGCGGTCGCGGCGCGAGGACGACCTGGACGTGCCCGACTTCCTCAAGTAGGCGCACATGTCGCCGGCCGACGGCGTCATCGACGTCATCGAGTGCGATCTCGGCCCGGCGGTGCGGGCGTTCTTCACGACCCGTGCCGGCGGGCTGAGCGCTGCGCCGTACGCCAGCCTGAACCTCGGACTGGGCGTCGCCGACGACGAGCGGGCGGTCCGGGCGAACCGGCTGCGGGTGGCGGAGCTCCTCGGCGCACCTGTGGCGTTCGCCACCCAGGTGCACGGGCCCGACGTCGCCGAGGTGGACGCCGGCGCGGATGTCCGGGCCGGGAGCGTGGCTGTCGCCGACGCCCTCGTGACCCGGCGCACCGACATCGGGCTCGGCGTGCTCGTCGCAGACTGCGTCCCGGTGCTGATCGCCGCGACGGGCCCCGACGGAGCACCCGTGCTCGCGACGGCGCATGCCGGCCGTGCGGGCCTGCTCGCGGGCGTCGTGGGCGCCACGGTGGCGGCGGTGCGCTCGCGCGGCGGCGGCGACCTGAGGGCGGTCGTGGGTCCCGCGATCTGCGGCCGGTGCTACGAGGTGCCGGAGTCGATGCGCGACGAGGTGGCGGAGGCGTACCCGGCCGCGCGCGCCACGACGTCCTGGGGGACGCCGTCGCTCGACCTGCCGGGCGCCGTCGTGACCGGGCTCACGGCGGACGGGGTCGACGTGGTCCGCGTCGACGTCTGCACACGGGAGGACGCCGCGATGTTCTCGCACCGGCGCGACGGCGTCACCGGCCGGAGCGCCGGCGTGATCGCGACACGCCGCAGGGTGGTGCACTCCCGGGACGGTGGCCTGGGCTAGCGTCACGAGGGACGGGGCGCGCTTGCGACCCGTCGAGGCGTCGAGGCACCACACGAGGAGCAGCCATGGGAGCCCTGCGGAAGACGATGCTGTACCTCGGGCTGTCCGAGGCGGACCGTGCCGAGGGGGCGGAGTCGGAGTACGCGGAGTACGACGAGTACGCCCAGTCGGACGCTCCGGAGCAGCAGAAGCCGCGCGAGCACGCGCCGGCCGCGGTGACGCCGATCCGATCGGCCCGCTCCGCGGCGTCGTCGGCGGGGAGCGCCGGCGACCTGCGTCGCATCACGACCGTCCACCCGCGCACGTACAACGACGCGAAGATCATCGGGGAGTCCTTCCGATCCGGCACGCCCGTCATCATGAACCTGACGGACATGACCGACGCCGAGGCGAAGCGCCTCGTCGACTTCTCGGCGGGACTGGTGTTCGGCCTGCACGGCTCGATCGAGCGAGTCACCAACAAGGTCTTCCTGCTCTCGCCTGCCTCCGTCGAGATCGCCACCGACTCGGCCGAGGACGAGGAGCCGCAGGCGCGCTTCTTCAACCAGAGCTGATCCACCCACGTGCTTGGCTGGATCGCGTCGATCGCCTACCTGCTCGTCCTGCTCTTCATCGTCGCGATGCTGATCCGGATCGTGTTCGATCTCATCCAGGTGTTCTCGAGGGAGTGGCGCCCGCAGGGCGTGACCCTGGTGCTCGCCGAAGCCGTGTACACCGTCACGGATCCACCGATCAAGCTCGTGCGGCGCGTGATTCCCCCGTTGCGGATCGGCGGCGTCGCCATCGATCTCGCCTTCCTCGTGGTCATGATCGTCGCGTCGTTCCTCCTGCAGATACTCTCCAGGCTCGCCTGAGTGGGCCAGCGCGTGCGCCGGGGAAGGCATCCGCTACCGTTGACCGCGTTCCACGCAGGCGAAGTCCGTGCGGACGAGATGACTAACCGAGGTGACCACTATGGCGCTGCTGACAGCAGACGACGTTCTCAACAAGAAGTTCCAGACCACCAAGTTCCGTGAGGGCTACGACCAGGACGAGGTGGACGACTTCCTCGACGAGATCGTCAACACTCTCCGCGTCACCGCGGGCGAGAACGAGGAGCTCAAGACGAAGCTCGCCGCCGCCGAGCGGCGCGTGTCCGAGCTGAGCCGGTCCGGTGGTGGCGCGGCAGCGGCCGCGCCGGCCGTCGACGAGACCGGCCCTGTGACCCAGGTGACGGCGCCGGTGGCGCCGGAGCCCGAGCCCGAGCCGCCGGCACCCAAGCCGACGCCCGCTCCGGCGCCTGCTTACGCGCAGCCCGCGGCTCCGGCCGCCCCGGCTCCGCGTCCCGGGCAGACCGAGCCCGAGTCGGCGACCGGCATGCTGCAGCTCGCGCAGCGGCTCCACGACGAGTACGTGCGCAACGGCAAGGAGGAGGCCGACCGGATCGTCGCCGAGGCGCGTTCGGCCGGTGACCAGATCCAGCAGGAGGCGCAGGAGCAGCGCTCCCGGACGCTCAAGCAGCTCGAGACGGAGCGGGCGACGCTCGAGCACAAGATCTCGCAGCTGCGGGCGTTCGAGCGCGACTACCGGACCCGGCTCAAGGGGTACCTCGGGGGCCTGCTGGAGAACCTCGACAAGCAGGCGTCGATCATCGGCCTCGACTCCGCGGCCGACGTCCCGACCCTGCCGTAGCGCACCGACGCCGGCGCGAGGCACGCGCGACCGGCACACCGCACGGACTCGCGGCCCGGGCACCCATGGGTGCCCGGGCCGCAGCCGTTCCCACGCGTGCCACGGGAGAGCAGGCACCGGGGCGATTCCGTGCCAGACTTTGCCCCGATGACCAGCCAGGAGCCCGTCGGGCAGCACGACGCCACCCACGGCCCTGCGGCCGAGGGGGAGGCGGTGGAGGCGTCGGCGAGGGCCGGCGATGCGGACGCGACGCCGTCGGAGTCCTCCGGCGCCCCGCCCGTTCCCCCCGAGCGTCGACGTCGTCTGCTGTGGCAGTTCGCCGTCCTCGCGGTCGCGGTGGTGCTGGTCGACCAGGTCACCAAGTACCTCGCGGTGACGAATCTCGAGCCGGGCGAGCGGGTCCCGGTGATCGGCGACCTGCTCTCGTTCACGCTGGTGTTCAACCCCGGGGCAGCGTTCTCGTTCGGCACCGGCGTCACGTGGGTCTTCACGATCGCGATGGTGGCGGTGAGCATCGCCGTCCTCGTGACGGCGCGGAAGATCGGCACGGCGCGCTGGGCGGTGGCCCTCGGAGCCCTGCTCGGCGGGGCGGTCGGCAACCTCATCGACCGGCTCTTCCGCGAGCCCGGCTTCGGCGTCGGGCACGTGGTCGACTTCATCAACTACGCGGACCTCTTCGTCGGCAACGTCGCCGACATCGCGATCGTCCTCTCGGCCGCGGGGATCGCGCTGCTGGCCGTGCAGGGGCGGGCGCTCGACGGATCGCGCGTGCAGCACGCCGATGGCTGAGCGACGCAGCCTGCCCGTGCCGGACGGGCTCGCGGGTGAGCGCGTGGACGTCGGGATGGCACGTCTGCTCGGGCTCTCCCGCTCCGCGGCGGCCGACCTCGCCGCGGCGGGTCGGGTGCTGCTGGACGGCGCCGCGGCCGGGAAGTCGGACCGGCTCGCGGCCGGGGCGTGGCTGGAGGTCGAGCTGCCGGAGGCCGCGGAGCCTCCGCAGGTCGTGGCCGAACCCGTGCCCGGGATGCGGATCGTGTACTCCGACGACGACGTGGTCGTCGTCGACAAGCCCGTCGGCGTCGCCGCCCACCCCTCGCCCGGGTGGAGCGGGCCTACCGTGATCGGCGCGCTCGCCGCCGCCGGTGTGCGCGTGTCGACGTCCGGCGCGGCGGAGCGGCAGGGCGTGGTGCACCGCCTCGACGTCGGGACGTCGGGGCTCATGGCCGTGGCCAAGAGCGAGCGCGCCTACTCGGTGCTCAAACGCGCGTTCAAGGAACGCACGGTGACGAAGGTCTACCACGCGCTCGTCCAGGGGCACCCGGACCCGAGCGCCGGGACGATCGACGCCCCGATCGGGCGGCACCCGCGGCACGACTACAAGTGGGCTGTCGTCGCCGACGGCAAGCCCTCGGTCACGCACTACGAGACGCTCGAGGCGATGCCGGCGGCGAGCCTGCTGGAGGTCCACCTCGAGACCGGGCGGACGCACCAGATCCGCGTGCACATGGCGGCCGTCAAGCACCCGTGCGTCGGCGACGTGACGTACGGGGCCGATCCCCGGCTGGCGGAACGACTCGGCCTGACGCGGCAGTGGCTGCACGCCGTCCGGCTCGGCTTCGAGCACCCGGTGACGGGGGAGTGGACAGAGGTGACGTCCGACTACCCCGCAGACCTGGCGGCGTCCCTGGAGGCGCTCCGGGACGGAGCATGAGCGGATGAGCGCCCCCACGGTGCGCGTCCTGCGGGTCACCGACGACGCCATGCTCCGGCGGGCGCTGGCGCTCCGCCACGACGTGTTCGTCCGGGAGCAGGGCGTGCCGATCGAGCTCGAGCACGATGCGGACGACGACGCACCGACCACGACGCACGTGCTCGCCTGCGGGAGCGACGACGAGGTGCTCGGGACCGGTCGGCTGCTCGCCGACCCGGACCGGCCGGGCGTGGTGCACGTCGGTCGGATCGCCGTCGCGGCGTCGGCTCGCGGGCTCGGCGTCGGCGCCGTGCTCATGGCCGCCCTCGAGGGCCTGGCGCTCGCCGACCACGGCGTGCCCGACGGCGAGCGGCTGACCGTGCGCGTCGAGCTGGCGGCCCAGGAGCGCGCGGTGGGCTTCTACGCCCGGCTCGGCTACGCCGTCGCCGACGAGGTCTTCCTCGATGCCGGGATCCGGCACCGCGAGGCCGTGCGGGTCCTCACGATCTGACGGACGCGGACACGCCGGAGGACGACACGCCGTCGGACACCACCGGCATCGGCGACACCCGCGCGGGGTCGTCCGGGCGTGGGCGGCGCGACTTACGATCTACCTCATGCCGTCCGCTGCACCTGGATCCGACTTCGTCCATCTCCACGTGCACACGGACTACTCGATGCTCGACGGCGCGGCCCGGGTGCCCGATCTCGTCGCCGAGGTCAAGGCGCAGGGGCAGAGCGCCGTGGCCATCACCGACCACGGGTACCTGTTCGGTGCGTACGACTTCTGGAAGCGGGCGCGCGCCGCGGGCATCAAGCCGATCATCGGCCTGGAGGCGTACGTCACACCCGGCACGGCGCGGCAGGACCGTTCGAGGGTGCGCTGGGGTGAGCGCGACCAGGTGGGCGACGACGTCGCGGGCGGCGGTGCGTACACGCACCTGACCCTCGTCTCCGAGACGACGGCCGGGATGCACAACCTGTTCCGGATGGGTTCGCTCGCGAGCCTCGAGGGCTACTACTTCAAGCCGCGCATCGACCGCGAGCTGATGACGCGGTACTCGGACGGGCTCATCGCGTTCTCGGGCTGCCCCTCGGGGGAGATCCAGACGCGGCTGCGGCTCGGGCAGTGGGACGAGGCGGTGCGTGCCGCCGCGGAGCTCCAGGACATCTTCGGCAAGGACAGCTTCTACATCGAGCTCATGGATCACTCGCTCGAGCTCGAGAAGCGCGTGGCGAAGCAGCTCATGGAGCTCGCGGCCCACCTGGGTGCGCCGTTGGTGGCGACGAACGACCTGCACTACGTGCGCGACGAGGACGAGCACGCGCACGAGCTGCTGCTGTGCGTCCAGTCCAACTCGCTGATGTCGGACCCGACGTACGAACAGGGCGGCAACCGGTTCGCGCTGTCCGGCGACGGCTACTACGTGCGGTCGAGCGCCGAGATGCGGCGCCTGTTCGCGGAGCTGCCCGAGGCGTGCGACAACACGCTCGCGATCGCGGAACGCTGTGAGGTGGAGTTCACCGAGCAGGTCGGGCGGTACATGCCGCACTTCCCGGTGCCGCCCGGCGAGGACGAGATCTCGCTGTTCGTCAAGGAGGTCGAGCGCGGCCTCGTCTCGCGGTTCGGCGAGCACGTCCCCGAGGACGTCGCGCAGCAGGCGAAGTACGAGATCGAGGTCATCACGTCCAAGGGGTACGCCGGGTACTACCTCGTGGTCGCTGACTTCATCAACTGGGCCAAGCGGAACTCCATCCGCGTCGGCCCCGGCCGGGGGTCGGGTGCCGGCTCCATGGCCGCCTACGCCATGGGCATCACGGAGCTCGACCCGCTGAGCAACGGTCTGATCTTCGAGCGGTTCCTCAACCCGGAGCGGATGTCGCTGCCCGACTTCGACATCGACTTCGACGAGCGTCGGCGCGGCGAGGTCATCCGCTACGTCACCCAGAAGTACGGCGAGGAGAACGTCGCCTCGATCGTCACGTACGGCACGATCAAGGCGAAGCAGTCGCTCAAGGACTCGGGGCGCGTGCTCGGCTACCCGTTCGCCATGGGGGAGAAGCTCACGAAGGCGATGCCGCCGGCCCTCATGGGCAAGGACGTCAGCCTGAGCGGCATCTTCGACCCGGAGGACAAGCGGTACGCGGAGGCGGCAGAGTTCCGCACGCTGTACGAGACCGACCCCGATGCGCGCAAGGTCACCGATGCCGCGAAGGGCATCGAGGGCCTCAAACGACAGTGGGGCGTCCACGCGGCCGGGATCATCATCTCGTCCGAGCCGCTGATCGACGTCATCCCGATCATGCGGCGCGACTCCGACGGCGCGATCATCACGCAGATCGACTTCCCGGCCGGGGAAGACCTCGGCCTGGTGAAGATGGACTTCCTCGGGCTGCGCAACCTCACGATCCTCGAGGACGCGCTCGTCAACATCGGCATCAACGGCAAGCCGGACGTCGTCATCGAGGACGTGCCGCTCGATGACGCCGCGACGTACGAGCTGCTCGGCCGGGCGGAGACGCTCGGCGTGTTCCAGCTGGACGGCAGCGGCATGCGGCAGCTCCTGCGCCTCATGCGCCCGGACAACTTCGAGGACATCTCCGCCGTGGGCGCGCTCTACCGTCCCGGCCCCATGGGTGCGAACTCGCACACCAACTACGCCCTGCGCAAGAACGGCCTCCAGGACATCGTCCCGATCCACCCGGAGCTCGCCGGCCCGCTCGAGGAGGTCCTCGGCCCCACCTACGGACTCATCGTCTACCAGGAGCAGGTCATGGCGATCGCCCAGCACCTGGCCGGGTACACGCTCGGCGAGGCCGACCTGCTGCGGCGCGCGATGGGCAAGAAGAAGAAGGAGATCCTCGACAAGGAGTACGTCCCGTTCTCGAACGGGATGAAGGAGCGCGGGTACTCCGAAGGGGCGATCAAGGCCCTCTGGGACGTGCTGGTCCCGTTCTCCGACTACGCGTTCAACAAGGCGCACTCGGCGGCGTACGGGCTGATCTCGTACTGGACGGCGTACCTCAAGGTCAACTATCGCGTCGAGTACATGGCGGCGCTGCTCACGTCCACGCGCGACGACAAGGACAAGAGCGCCCTCTACCTCAACGAGTGCCGGCACCTGGGCATCACCGTCCTGCCGCCGGACGTCAACGACTCGGCGGCGAACTTCACCCCGGTCGGCGAAGACATCCGGTTCGGGCTCGCCGCGGTGCGCAACGTCGGGGCGAACGTCGTGGAGGCCATCGCGAAGGCCCGCGAGGAGAAGGGGGCGTTCACCTCGTTCACGGACTTCCTCGACAAGGTGCCGGCCGTCGTCTGCAACAAGCGGACCATCGAGTCGCTCGTCAAGGCGGGCGCGTTCGACGCGCTCGGGCACACGCGCCGGTCGCTGCTCCTCGTGCATGAGCAGGCGGTCGACGCCGTGATCGGCGTCAAGCGCAAGGAGGCGGAGGGGCAGTTCGACCTGTTCGCCTCCCTCGGCGGCCCGGCGGACGACGCCGCGGGGAGCGTCGCGTCGTTCGCCGTCGAGATCCCGGACCTGCCCGAGTGGGACAAGAAGCAGAAGCTGAGCTTCGAGCGCCAGATGCTCGGTCTGTACGTCTCGGACCACCCGCTCGCCGGCGTCGAGCACGTGCTCACTGCCGCGGCGGACGTCTCCGTCGCGACGCTGCTCGCCGACGAGGCCCGCCCGGACGGCTCGACGGTCACGATCGCCGGGCTCATCACGAGCCTTCAGGTCAAGGTGTCGAAGCAGGGCAACCCGTGGGCCGCCGTCGTCATCGAGGACCTGGAGGGCAGCATCGAGGTGATGTTCTTCGGCGAGACCTACCTCGCGTACTCGACGGTGCTGGCCGAGGACACGGTGGTGGTGCTGCGCGGTCGGGTGCGCCGGCGCGACGAGCAGCTCCAGCTGCAGGCGATGGAGCTGTCGCTGCCCGACCTCGCCGGCGCTGACACGAGCCCGATGACGCTCCAGCTGCCCGACGCCCGGTGCACCCCACCGGTCGTGGAGCGGCTGCGGGAGATCCTCACCACGCACCCCGGCGGCACGGAGGTGCACCTGCGGCTCACCAGCCCGGGTCGCGCCACGGTGCTGCGGCTCGAGGACGCGCTGCGGGTGGAGCGCTCGCCGGCCCTGTACGGCGATCTCAAGGCGCTGCTCGGCCCGGGGTGCCTCGCCTCGTGAGCCACGAGCGAGGACTCCGGAGCGAGGGACGAGTGCAGGACGCGCCCACGCGGTTCAGCCTCGTCCCGGCGGCGTACCTGGCGCTGCTGCGGGACGGCGACGGCGGCACCGAGGTGCTGCTGCAGCTCCGTCAGGGCACGGGCTACATGGACGGGTACTGGGCGTGTGCCGCGGCGGGTCACGTGGAGGCCGGCGAGAGCGTGCTCGCGGCGGCTGTCCGGGAGACCGCGGAGGAGCTCGGCGTCGTCGTCGCCCCCTCGGACCTGGAGCCGCTCACCGCGATGCACCGGACGGACACGGACGCGCCCGACGACCAGCGCATCGACATGTTCTTCGCCTGTCGGCGATGGTCGGGCGAGCCGCGGATCGTGGAGCCGCAGAAGGCGGCGGACCTCGCGTGGTGGCCGCTCGCCGCGCTGCCCGACCCGGTGGTGCCGCACGAGCTCGCCGTGCTCGAGCGGCTCCGCGACGCGTCGCTGAGCACGGTCATGACGTTCGGGTTCGCCGACGACGGCGTCCACACGGTGCCGCCTCCGGCGGCTGTCGACCGGGGCGCCCTCAGCTGACGCGGATCGCCACCGGGCCGCTCGGGAGGTCGACGGCGACGAGCGCCCCGCGGTGGACCTGCGCCCCGCGGCGGTTCTCCGCGACGCCGTCGACCTGCACGGCGTCGTCCGCCAGCAGCTCCCGGGCCTGAGCGCCGTCCTCGGCGATCCCGGCGAGCTTGAGCAGCTGGCCCAGCCGGATGCTCTCGTCCCGGATGCTGATCTCGACGGGTTCGGCGCTCGACATGGTCCCATCCTGCCGTGCCGAGGGCCGCCGCCCGCGCCGCCGAGGTCCGAGAGCCTCGCCGGACCAGGGGAGACCGGCCGATGGCAGGATGCGGCGGGTGCCCGTTGAACGTGAGACGCCAGCGCCCCGTGGCCCCCGACGGATCCGGGTCGTCGGCGCCGCGGGCTCGGGCAAGACGCACCTGGCGCGGGAGAGTGCGGCGATCCTCGGCGTGCCGCGCCTGGAGCTCGACGCCGTGTTCTGGGCGGAGGACTGGACACTGCGCGACGTCGCCGAGGCGCGAGAGCAGGTGCAGGAGTTCCTCGCGGCGCACCCCGACGGGTGGGTGATCGACGGGAACTGGCGCTCGCGCCTGGACGGGATGCTCGAGCCCGGCAGCCCGGGCGGCGCGGACGTGACCGTGTGGTCGCGAGTACGCCGCACTCACCGGGGAGCCGGGGTTCGTCCGGCTGTCGGGGCGGGCCGCGGTGCGGGAGTGGCTCAGCGGACCGACCGGGACGCGGTCACCCTGACCGAGGCGGGGCCGGCGCTCACTACACTCGGCGTCGTGCCCCTGATCGCCCGTATCGACCTGCGTGGCCGCCGTCTCTCCGCCCGTGAGCTGCGAGCGGTGGTCCCGCGCGCGGAGCTGGACGTCGAGGCTGCGACCTCCGCCGTCGAACCGATCCTGGCGGACGTGCGCGAACGTGGCGGAGCCGCGCTGCGTGACTACGCCGAGCGGTTCGACGGCGTCCGTCCGGAGCACGTGCGGGTCCCCGCGCAGGAGCTGGAGCGGGCGCTCGCCTCGCTGGACCCCGCGCTGCGGGATGCGCTGACGACGAGCGCGGCGCGCGTGCGGCAGGGTCACGAGGCGCAGCTCCCGCCGGCGCGGACGACCCGGATCGCGCCGGGTGCCGTCGTCCGTCAGCGGTGGGTCCCGGTCCGCCGCGTCGGGCTGTACGTGCCTGGCGGGCTCGCCCTGTACCCCTCCAGCGTGGTGATGAACGTCGTGGCGGCGCAGGTCGCCGGCGTCGAGGCGCTCGCCGTCGCGAGCCCGCCGCAGAAGGAGAACGGCGGCCTGCCCGATCCGGGCGTGCTGGCCGCCTGCGCCCTCCTCGGCGTGGACGAGGTCTACGCCGTGGGCGGCGCCCAGGCCATCGCGATGTTCGCGTACGGGGCGACGGGCTCGGAGGACGTCGACGGCGAGGTGCTGTGCGAGCCGGTCGACGTCGTCACCGGCCCCGGCAACGTGTACGTGGCCGCCGCGAAGCGCGCCGTCCGCGGCGTCGTCGGCATCGACGCGGAGGCCGGACCCACGGAGATCGCGATCCTCGCGGATGCCGGCGCCGACCCGGATCACGTGGCCGCCGACCTCGTCTCGCAGGCCGAGCACGATCCGAACGCCGCCGCGGTGCTGGTGACCGACTCGCCGGAGCTGGCCGACGCCGTCGACGACGCCCTCGAGGCGCGCGTCTCGGCGACGAAGCACTCCGAACGGGTGCGGGCGGCGCTCGGCGGTCCGCAGTCGGCCGTCGTGCTCGTCGACGACCTGGAGTCGGGGCTGGACGTCGTCGACGCCTACGCGGCCGAGCACCTCGAGATCCAGACGATCGACGCCGCCGAGCGCGCCGAGCGCGTCCACAACGCCGGTGCGGTGTTCGTCGGCCCGTACTCGCCCGTGTCGCTCGGCGACTACCTCGCCGGCTCGAACCACGTGCTCCCGACCGGTGGGTGCGCGCACTTCGCGTCCGGTCTCGGCGTCATGAGCTTCCTCAAGTCGGTCCAGGTGATCGAGTACACCCGGGAGGCGCTCGCGGAGGTCACGCCGGCGCTGTCCGTGCTCGCCGACGCCGAGGACCTCCCCGCGCACGGCGAGGCGGCACGCGCGCGCACCTGAGCCGAGATCTCAGGGACGTTCTCCGGGACGTCCCGGAGGCGCTCCTCGCCCGCCCGCCCGTACCGTGGGGGCCATGACGCGCTTCTTCGACGCCATCCGCTCCACCGGCTTCCGCCGCGGTCCCAGCCGCATCGTCGGCGGCATCTGCGCGGGCATGGCCGAGCAGTGGAACCTCGACATCACGATCGTGCGGATCGTCGTCGTCCTGCTCCTGCTGCTGCCCGTCCTCGGCGTCTGGGCGTACCTCGTCGCCTGGCTGCTGCTGCCGTGGCAGGACGGATCCATCCCGCTCGAGCGGATCTTCTCCGGGTCGGCCGGCACGGCCTGAGCTGCACCGTCCGTTCCGGACGGCCGATCCGGCTCGCCCCGGCCTCGCAGCGCGGCCTCAGCGCATCCCGAGCACGAAGGGGGTGACGGCGGCTGCCCCGGCCTGCCGGAGCAGCCGCGCCGCGACGGTCAGCGTCCATCCCGAGTCCGTGAGGTCGTCCACGAGCAGGACCCGCTTGCCCGCGAGACCGGCGCGGGCGGCCGGGGCGAGGTCGAGCTCGAGGCGGCGGACGACGGAGGCGAGGCGCTGCGCGGAGTTCACGTCGTGGCGCCCCGCCGACGTGCCGGGCGCCGCCGCGACCTGACCGACGACGGGGACGCCGAGCACGCCCGCCGCGCCGCGCGCGAGGTGCTCGACGAGAGCCGGGTGCCGCTCCGAGGCGACGAGCACGACCCCGTCCACCCCGGGCGTCCACTGGGTGAGGACGGCCCGCACCGCCGGACGCAGGTCGG
Organism: Beutenbergia cavernae DSM 12333; assembly: GCF_000023105.1. Lineage (NCBI taxonomy): Bacteria > Bacillati > Actinomycetota > Actinomycetes > Micrococcales > Beutenbergiaceae > Beutenbergia > Beutenbergia cavernae. The sequence continues at coordinate 2,681,425 of NC_012669.1, read as the reverse complement.
CCGGGACCACCTGGAGCGCCTCCTGCCCGTCCGGCCGAGGGGCGAGCGCATCCCGCACGCGCGCGGCGAGCCCGAGCCCGTCGAGCCGGGCGAGAGCCATCCCCGGCTCGGCCCGCTCCTCCTCGGCGATGCGCCCCCTCAGCTCGAGGCCGAGCGCCGCCATCCCGGTGGGCCACTGGCGGCGAGGCAGGACCTCGACCCCGGGACGCTCGATACGCGCCCGGACCTCCTCGACCTCCTCACCGGTCGGCAGAGGCGCGAGCCAGCTGCCCACGCAGACGTCGCACCGGCCGCACCGCCACCCCGGCTCGAGAGCCGGGTCGTCGAGCTCGGCCCGCAGGAACGCCATCCGGCACCCGTGGCCGCCCTCGCGATGCGGGCGCTCGCTCCCGCTGTCGCGATCCTCCTGAGCTCGCCGGGGCTCCCCGTCGGAGACACGCTCGTACTCCTCCATCGCGGCCTGCTCCGCCCGCCGCGCCTGCGCGACGCGCTCGTACCGCTCCGCGTCGTAGGCCCAGGCGGCTCCCGTGGCCCGCCAGCCGCCGCGGACCCGCTGCACGGCGCCGTCGACGTCGAGCACGGACAGCATCATCTCCAGGCGGGACCGGCGCAGGTCGACAGCCGTCTCGAGCCGCGCCGTCGACGCCGTCGCGTCGGGAGCCTCGGCGAGAGCCGCCAGCGTGGCGCGGACCGACTCCTCGGGCGGGAACGCGAGCGATCCGAAGTAGTCCCAGATCGCCCGGTCCTCCGGCCCGGGGAGGAGCACGACGTCGGCCCGGTCCAGCGCGCGCCCCGCCCGGCCGATCTGCTGGTAGTACGCGATCGGCGACGACGGCGCGCCGAGGTGGACGACGAACGCCAGGTCGGGCTTGTCGAACCCCATCCCGAGCGCCGACGTGGCGACGAGCGCCCGCACCCGGTTCGCGGCGAGGTCCGCCTCGAGGCGTTCGCGCTCCGCTGGCTCGGTCTGCCCCGTGTAGGCGGCGACGTCGTGGCCGGCGGCGCGCAGCTGCTCGGCGACCTCGCCCGCCATCGCGACGGTCAGGCAGTACACGATCCCGGAGCCCGAGAAGGACCCGAGGTGGTCGGCGAGCCACGCGATGCGGGTCGCGGCGTCGGCCCGCGGCAGCACGGCGAGGCGGAGCGAGTCGCGGTCGAGCGCGCCGCGCAGCACGAGCACGTCCGCCCCGTCCGTGGCGAGCTGTTCGGCGACGTCGTCGCTCACCCGGGCGTTCGCCGTCGCCGTCGTCGCGAGCACCGGCGTGCCCCGCGGCAGGTCCTCCAGCAGCGTGCGGATGCGCCGGTAGTCGGGCCGGAAGTCGTGGCCCCAGTCCGAGACGCAGTGCGCCTCGTCGACCACCACGAGCCCGGTGTCCGCCGCCAGCCGCGGGAGCACCTCGTCACGGAACGCCGGGTTGTTGAGCCGTTCCGGCGAGCACAGCAGCACGTCGACCTCGCCCGCGGCGATCGCCGCGTGGATCTGGTCCCACTCGGTGACGTTCGCCGAGTTGACGGTCACGGCCCGGATCCCGGCGCGCCCGGCCGCGGCGACCTGGTCCCGCATGAGCGCCAGCAGCGGCGAGACGATGAGCGTCGGGCCGGACCCGCGGGCGCGCAGGAGCGCCGTCGCCACGAAGTACACGGCCGACTTTCCCCAGCCCGTGCGCTGCACCACGAGCGCCCGCCGCCTCTCGGCGACGAGCGCCTCGACGGCACGCCACTGGTCCTCGCGCAGCGCGGCGTCGTCGGACCCGACGAGCGCGCGGAGGGCGCGCTCCGCCTCCGCCCTCAGGTCGCCGCTCGGGGCTGCCGCCGCGGCCGTGCGGGTCTGCGTGAGGGGATCCATCTCCGCCACGTTACGGGTGTCGGGCGACATCGGCCGACACGCTGTGGACGACGACGGCGGGAGCGGCCGCGGGTCCGCACCGCGGACGGCCCGAGGACGCGGCCCGCGCGAACCTAGACTCGCCTCGTGACCACAGCCCGTCCGACGCCGCGCCTGCCGCTGCGCCCCGAGCTGGCCGGGGAGACGCCGTACGGCGCGCCGCAGCTCGACGTGCCAGTCCTCCTCAACGTCAACGAGAACCCGTACGCGCCCCCCGCCGCGGTGGTCGCGGAGATCGCCGACGCCGTCACGCGCGCCGCGCACGGACTCAACCGGTACCCGGACCGCGACTTCCGCGAGCTGCGCGGCGGGCTGGCCGCGTACCTCACGCGCGAGTCGGGCGTGCCGGGCCTCGACGCCGACCACCTGTGGGCCGCGAACGGCTCGAACGAGGTGATGCTGCACCTTCTCCAGGCGTTCGCCGGCCCCGGCCGCACCGCCGTCTCGTTCGCGCCAACGTACTCGATGTACCCCGAGTACGCCCGCGACACCTTCACCGGATGGATCGAGGGTCGACGGCGCGACGACTTCACGCTCGACGTCGACCACGTGCTCGCGACCATCGCCGAGGTGCGGCCCGCCGTCGTCCTCCTCGCGAGCCCGAACAACCCCACGGGCACCGCCCTGGCGCTGGCCGAGGTCGAGCGCGTGCTCGCCGCGACGTCGGCGAGCGGTCCCGACGGCGCGAGCACCGTCGTCGTCGTGGACGAGGCGTACGCGGAGTTCCGCCGCCCGGCCACGCCGAGCGCGTTGGAGCTCCTCGCCGACCACCCGTACCTCGCCGTCACCCGGACGATGTCCAAGGCGTTCGCGCTCGCGGGCGCTCGTGTCGGTTACCTCGCGGCGGCTCCCGCCCTGGTCGACGCCCTGCGCGTGGTGAGGCTGCCGTACCACCTGTCGGCGGTGACGCAGGCGGTGGCGCTCGCTGCGCTGCGGCATACCGACACGCTGCTGGGCCAGGTCGCCGTGCTGCGCGAGGAGCGCGACTCGCTCGTCACCTGGCTGCGGGGCAAGGGTCTGGACGCCGCCGACTCGGACGCCAACTTCGTGCTGTTCGGGACGTTCGAGGATCGCGAGCGGGTGTGGCAGAGTCTGCTCGACGCCGGCGTGCTCATCCGCGTGGTCGGGCCGCCGGGCTGGTTGCGGGTGTCGGTCGGCACGCCGCAGGAGAACGCGGCCTTCCGGGCCGCCCTCGAGGAGGTGCTGGAGCCGTGAGCTCGAGCGAGTCGACGCGCACGGCGCGGATCGAACGGTCGACGTCCGAGTCGAGCGTGGTGGTCGAGGTCGACCTCGACGGCACCGGCCGGACCGACGTCTCGACGAGCGTGCCGTTCTTCGACCACATGCTCACGGCGCTCGGCAAGCACTCGCTCGTCGACCTCACCGTCCGTGCCACCGGCGACACCGACATCGACGTGCACCACACCGTCGAGGACACCGCGATCTGCCTCGGCGAGGCGCTGCGCGAGGCGCTGGGCGACAAGGCCGGCATCGCGCGGTTCGGCGACGCGACGGTGCCGCTCGACGAGGCGCTCGCCCTCGCCGTCGTCGACGTGTCCGGCCGGCCGTACTGCGTGCACTCCGGGGAGCCCGAGGGGCAGGAGTACCACCTCGTCGGCGGGCACTTCACGGGGTCCCTGACGCGGCACGTGTTCGAGTCGATCGCCCTGCACGCCGGGATCTGCCTCCACGTCCGCGTGCTCGCGGGCCGCGACCCGCACCACGTCGTGGAGGCGCAGTTCAAGGCGTTCGCGCGGGCGCTGCGGGCGGCCGTGGCCCGGGACGAGCGCGTCGTCGGCGTCCCCTCCACCAAGGGTGCGCTGTGACGGGCGAGGACCTCCCCTCCGGCGAGGTGCCCGACCTCCCGGACCTCGGCGAGCTGCCGCCGTCGCGCACGAACGTCGTCGTCCTCACGCCGGTGCGGTCCGCCCAGGCGCTCGCCGCCCTGTGCGCGCTGCAGGGCGTGGCGCTCGACGTCGTCCCGAGCTCGCGCGGTGCGCTCGCGACGAGCGTGGTCGAGCGCGACCCGTTCGACATCGACCCGGAGGAGATGCTCAGCGGCATCCCCGCGGCCGCCGCCGACATCGCGTCGACCCTCTCGGTCGTCGCGCGAGCGGGCGTCGTCCTGCTGACGGCGCGGATCGAGGACGCCGATGGCGAGATCGCGGGTCACGTGCACGCGCGTCGCTTCACCGGGGGTCAGCCCGGCGAGGACGTCCCTCCCGGGCTGATCCTCGCGAGCGCCGACGACGTCGTGGAACGACTCCTGCTGGGTCGGGTCCGGGCGGAGGACGTCTCGGGGCACATCGACTCCGGCTCCATGCCGCGCAAGCCTCTGCGGCGGCTGCCGTCGCTGCGTCGGCGCCGGCGGGGCAAGGACGCCGACGGCACGGGCGACGGCTCCTCGTGAGCCGCCCGTCCGTCGTCGTGCTCGACTACGGGTCGGGCAACGTGCACTCCGCCGTCCGCGCGCTCGAGCGTGCGGGCTCCGACGTCGCCCTGACGGCCGACCCCGGGCAGGTCGCGGCGGCCGACGGGCTGGTGGTCCCGGGTGTCGGGGCGTTCGCCGCGGTGATGGACGCGCTGACGGCCGTCGGCGGGCCGCGCCTGATCGAGCGGCGTCTCGCCGGCGGACGACCCGTGCTCGGCGTCTGCGTGGGTCTGCAGGTGATGTTCGCGGAGGGCGTCGAGCACGGCAGCCACACGCCGGGTCTGGCGCAGTGGCCGGGAGTGGTCGCGCGCCTGAAGGCGGACATCGTGCCGCACATGGGCTGGTCGCACGTCACCCCGCCGGAGGGCTCGGTGCTGTTCCGTGGCGTCGAGGACGAGCGTTTCTACTTCGTGCACTCCTACGGCGTCGCGACGTCGCCCGCCGGTGACGCGGCGGGCTCGCCGCTGCGCCCACCGCAGGTCACCTGGGCGACGCACGGCTCTCCGTTCGTCGCGGCGGTGGAGAACGGCGCGCTGTCCGCGACCCAGTTCCACCCCGAGAAGTCCGGCGACGCCGGAGCCGTGCTGCTGCGCAACTGGGTGACGTCCTTGCGCTGAGCGCCTCCGCGGGCCGAGCCGGTCCGCGACATCCGCCGACCGACCAGCGATCGACCAGCGACTGAACAGGAGCACCATGACGTCCGCCGCACCCCGCCTCGAGCTGCTTCCCGCCGTCGACGTGACGGGGGGCCGAGCCGTGCAGCTGGTGCAGGGTGTCGCCGGGACGGGCGGCGAGTACGGGGACCCCGTCGCCGCCGCGCAGGCGTGGGTCGACGCGGGCGCGGAGTGGTTGCACCTCGTCGACCTCGACGCGGCGTTCGGCCGCGGCTCGAACGCGCCGCTGCTCGCGGAGATCGTCGGAGCCCTGGGTGGGAGCGTCCGGGTCGAGCTCTCCGGCGGGATCCGGGACGACGCCTCGCTCGACGCGGCGCTCGCCACCGGCGTGCGGCGCGTCAACGTCGGCACGGCGGCGCTCGAGGACCCGGCGTGGACGGCGGCGGCGATCGCGCGTCACGGCGACCGTGTGGCCGTCGGCCTCGACGTCCGCGGGACGCGGCTCGCGGCGCGCGGCTGGACCCAGGAGGGCGGCGAGCTCGACGACGTGCTCGCCCGGCTCGAGGACGCGGGGTGCGCCCGGTACGTCGTCACCGACGTGACGAAGGACGGGACCCTGCGCGGGCCGAACGTCGACCTGCTGCGCCACGTGTGCGCCCGCACCGAGGCGCCGGTGGTGGCCTCCGGCGGCGTGTCCACGCTCGAGGACCTCCGCGTGCTCCGCGCCCTCGTCCCGGACGGCGTCGAGGGCGCGATCATCGGCACCGCGCTGTACGCGCGTGCCTTCACGCTCCCCGAGGCGCTGGACGTCGCGGGCCGCCCGGAGGCCTGAGCCGTGGGGCGCGAGCTTCCGCCGACCTCGCCCTACGCCGCCGACGACGGGAGCTGCGACCCGGGCCTGGCGCGTGCGCTGGAGGCCCACGGGTCGCGCCCGGGCGGGGCCGCCGCCGGCGTGGTCGCGGCGCTGGCCGGCGCCCGTCTCCTCGTGCCGGTCGTCGCGTACCTCGACGAGCGCGCGGAGCCGGCGGCGCCCGGCGGCGTCGCGGGGGAGAAGGTCGCCTCCGCCGCGATGGTGACGCTCGAGGGCCCGGACGGCCGCGCCGTCGTGCCCGTGTTCTCGTCGGTGGCCGCCGTGCGCGCCTGGCGGGCCGACGCGCGCCCGATCCCGGTCAAGACGCGTCGCGCGGCGCTGTCCGCGGTGACGGAGGCGGCGGGGGTGCTCGTGCTGGACCCGGCCGGTCCGGTGACGGTGCTCGTCCCGCGGCCCGCCGTGTGGGCGCTCGCGCAGGGTGTGCCGTGGGTCCCGGCGCTGGCCGACGACGGCGTCCGGCGCGTTCTCGCTCAGGTCGCCGGGTCCGTGCCGCGTGTGAGGGACGTCGAGGTCCTGGCGGGCGAGCGCGCCGAGGTCCGGGTGCTGCTCACGCTGGTGCCCGGTCTGGACCGTGCCGCGCTGGACGACGTGGTCGCGCGCGTCAGCGCCGCGTTGGCCGCGTCCGAGGTCGTGGCCGAGCGCGTGGACTCCCTCGAGCTGCGGATCCGGGCGTCCTGAGCCGCAGGCCGTCTCCGGAGCGGGCTCAGCGCCGCCCGCGCAGGGCGCGCGCGACGAGCACGAACGTCAGGCCGGCGAGGGCGACGGCACCCAGCGCCTGCCCGCCGAGGACGACGAGGTTCACGTCGACGGACGGCCTCCAGGTGACGTCGTCGCCGGAGACGACGAACGCGCCGGCGGGCCGCGCGAGCATGCCGAACCCTCCGCCGCCACCCGCACCCCGACCCTCGCCGCCCGGCGAGGACTCGGACTCCGGCCCGCGGCCGGCGAGGTCTCCCTCGCCGAAGCCCATGCCGTGCATGCCGAGAACCGTGGCGACCGGGATGACGGTGGTGTCGCCGGACGTCACCGGGTCGCCGAACACTCGCCGGACGTGGATGGCGTCGGAGGCCGCCTGCGTGAGGCGTTCCACCGGCGTGCGGGAGGGGACCTGCTCGTTCATCGGACTTCCCTTCGTTGCGCGGCCGGGGCCGACCGTCGTCGGTCCGGTCAGCTGACCGGACCCGTGTACCGCTCGCCTGGTCCCTGGCCCACCGGGTCGGGGTACGGCGACGCCTCGCGGAACGCGAGCTGGAGCGAACGCAGCCCGTCGCGCAGGGGCCGCGCGTGCTGGTCGCCGATCTCTGTCGCGCCGGCGGTGACCAGGCCGGCGAGAGCCGTGATGAGCTTGCGGGCCTCGTCGAGGTCGAGATGACCGGCGGCGTCGGCGTCCTCCGCGAGACCGCACTTGACGGCCGCGGCGCTCATGAGGTGGACGGCCGCGGCGCTGATGACCTCGACGGCGGGGACGTCGGCGATGTCGCGGGCCGCCGAGTCCGGGCCCTGCGTCGAGGGCGTGGGGGAGGATGGCGCTGGCGCAGCAGGTGCGGCGGGCCCAGGGGGCGCCGAGGCGGGATCGCTCATGTCTGGTAGTCTTGCAGACCGACCGACCGGTCACGTCGTCGCGCGCCCTCGCCCCATCGAGGCGCCGTCAGCGGGGCCGGTGCGCAAGCGGAGATCCTCCCACCTCGGCCCGGTACACGGGCTACGGGTTCAGGTCGGCGCCGGACCTCACGGTCCGGGCGCCACGCGTACCCGGCGGGTACGTGACCTCGAGGCCTCCGCGTGCACTCCCACGCGGGGGCCTTTCCCGTGCGGGACGGCTCGAGGCCACGACGAGCAATGAGGAGCACCACATCAGCGAGCCCCGCATCAACGAGCGGATCCGCGTGCCCGAGGTGCGTCTGGTCGGCCCCAACGGTGAGCAGGTCGGCATCGTTCGGGTCGAGGACGCCCTCCGCCTGGCGGAGGAGGCCGACCTCGACCTGGTCGAGGTGGCCCCGGACGCCCGACCCCCCGTCGCCAAGCTCATGGACTTCGGGAAGTTCAAGTACGAGTCGGCGATGAAGGCCCGCGACGCCCGTCGCAACCAGGCCAACACCGTGCTCAAGGAGATCCGTTTCCGGCTGAAGATCGACCCGCACGACTACGGCACGAAGAAGGGCCACGTCGAGCGGTTCCTCACCGCCGGGGACAAGGTCAAGGTCATGATCATGTTCCGTGGCCGTGAGCAGTCCCGTCCGGAGATGGGCATGCGCCTGCTGCAGCGGCTGGCCGACGACGTCGCCGAGCTCGGTCACGTCGAGTCGACACCGCGCCTGGACGGCCGGAACATGACGATGGTCATCGCGCCGCACCGCAAGAAGGCCGAGGCACGCGACGACGCCCGCCGCGAGAAGGAGCGGCGTCGCGTCGAGGAGGGTGACAGCGCCGACGAGGCGCCGCAGACCTCCGCCCCCACGAGCTGAGCGCGCCACACGCGCTCTCGAAGACCCTGACCAGAACCGCACCCGTGCGGCCCACCCGAGGATGACGATGCCGAAGAACAAGACGAACTCCGGTGCGAAGAAGCGTTTCCGTGTGACCGGAAGCGGCAAGATCATGCACAAGCGAGCTCACCAGACCCACAAGTTCGAGGAGCGCAGCCGCAGCAGCGTCCGCCGGCTCTCGAACGACGCCGAGGTCTCCTCGGCGGACCGCAAGTCGATCAAGAAGCTGCTCGGCAAGTAAGCCGCCCGAACCCAAGAAGGAGCATCACGTGGCACGCGTGAAGCGGGCGGTCAACGCCCAGAAGAAGCGCCGGACGACCCTCGAGCGGGCGAGCGGCTACCGCGGTCAGCGTTCGCGCCTGTACCGCAAGGCCAAGGAGCAGGTCACCCACTCCCTCGGCTACGCCTACCGCGACCGGCGCGCCCGGAAGGGCGACTTCCGTCGCCTGTGGATCCAGCGGATCAACGCCGCGGCCCGGGCGAACGGCATCACCTACAACCGCTTCATCCAGGGCCTCAAGGCCGCTGAGGTGGAGGTCGACCGGCGCATGCTCGCGGAGCTCGCGGTCAGCGACCCCGCCGCGTTCACGACGCTCGTGGAGCTCGCCAAGGGCGCTCTGCCCGAGGACGTGAACGCCCCCGCCGCCTGAGGTGGATCACACCCCACGGCTCGACGGACGCCCCCTGGGGCCCGAGCTGACGAACCCCCGGAGTGACCGGGTGGCGTCGGTGCGGGCACTGGCGGGGCGTTCGTCGCGTCAGCGCCACGGCCGGTTCCTCGTCGAGGGACCGCAGGCCGTGCGCGAGGCGGTGCTGTTCGCCGCGTCGCGCCTGCGCGACCTGTACGTGACGCGTGCCGCGCTCGAGCGCTACCCGGAGATCGTCGACGCCGCCCGCGCCGCCGACCGGTTCGTCCATCCCGTCACCGACGAGGTCATGGCGCGGCTCAGCGGCGACGCCCAGGGGATCATCGCCGTCGTCGACGCCGCGGAGCACTCGCTCGACGACGTCGTCTCCCGCGCACCCCGGCTCGTGGCCGTGTGCGCGCAGATCCGCGACCCCGGCAACGCGGGGACGGTGATCCGGGCCGCGGACGCCGCCGGCGCCGACGCCGTCGTCCTCACGACCGGGAGCGTCGAGGCGACGTCGCCGAAGGTCGTGCGCTCGAGCGCCGGCTCGCTCTTCCACCTGCCGGTGGTCACCGGCGTGACCCTCCAGGAGGCTGTCGCCGCGCTCCGGTCCGCCCACCTCGCGGTGCTGGCGGCCGACGCGTCGGGGACGACGGACGTCGAGACCGCGCCGTTGGCGGCGCCGTCCGCGTGGGTCTTCGGCACCGAGGCGCAGGGCCTGACGGCCGACGAGCTCGCCCTCGCCGACGCCGTCGTCCGGGTGCCGCTGCGCGGCCACGCCGAGAGCCTCAACGTGGCGATGGCGGCCACCGTGTGCCTCTACGCGTCCTCCCGCGCCCAGCACGTGCCGGGCTGACCCGACGGGCGTCGACGCCGTCGCGTCAGGACGTGGCGCGCTGCCGTGCCCGCGTGCGCAGCCGGGAGAGGATGAACCACAGGACCAGCAGCGCGATGACGCCCAGCACCGCATAGCTGAGCACGTCGCTCCACCGCTCGAGCACCGGCTTGATCGCCGGGCCGAATCCGTACCCGAGGCCGATCCAGAGCGCGTTCCACACGCCGGACCCGAGCGCGGTGTAGCCGGTGAACCGCCAGAACGGCATCCGTTCGATGCCGGCGGGGATGGAGATGAAGCTCCGGACGAGGGGGACGCACCGCCCGAACAGGACAGCGACCCCGCCCCACCGCGCGAAGAACGCCTCGGCGCGGTCGAAGTCGTTCGTCTCGAGCAGCCAGATCCGGCCGATGAGCGCTCGCGTCCGGTCCCGGCCGAGCGCGGCGCCGGCCGCGTACCAGATCCAGGCGCCGACGAGCGCGCCGAGCGTCGCCGCGACGATCGCCCACCACACGTTCATCCGGCCGTCCCACGCGAGGAACCCGGCGCCGGGGAGCACGGCCTCGGACGGGATCGGCGGGAAGAACGTCTCGATGAGGACGGCGACGCCGACGCCGACCTCGCCGAGCGTCTCCATGAGGGACAGCACCCAGCCGATGAAGCCGTCGTAGCCGGCGGACGGGTCCGTCGCCGGGGCGGCGATCAGGGGCAACGGGGGCATGAAGGGCCTCTCGGACGAGGAGGATCGGAGCCGCACCAGGATCGCACGACGGCGCGGCGCAGGAATGGCCCCGTGGTCGGACCCGCCGGTCCGACCACGGTCGTACCGTTCGCGAGAGGAAGTTGGTGCGTTCGCGAGAGGAAGTTGGTGCGTTCGCGAGAGGAAGTTCGCGCCGGCCTCCGATGCGGAGGCGCCACGAGCCTCTCGCGGAGGCGCCACGAGCCTCTCGCGGAGGCGCCACGAGCCTCTCGCGGAGGCGCCACGAGCCTCTCGCGGAGGCGCCACGAGCCTCTCGCGGAGGCGCCACGAGCCTCTCGCGGAGGCGCCACGAACCTCTCGCGGAGGCGCCACCATTCTCTCGCGAGGGGTGTCAGGCGCGGCGGTAGCCGTACAGGTCGTGGATCGCCTCGTTGACCCACACCGTCACGTCGGGATCGTCGGGGGCGTCCGGCGACGGCACCTGCAGCGAGCGGCCGTAGCTCTCGTCGATGAGCGCGAACGCGATCCCGCGCGCGTCCAGGCGTGCTGAGACCGCGTCCAGGTCCGGGTGCTCGAACGTCACGCTGAGGCTGCTCGTGGTGGCGCCGTGCACGCCCACGAGGCCGCCGTCGGACGCCGTGAGGTCCTGCCAGCCTCCGCTCTCGGAGCTGATGCGCGGGGTGAGCCCGAGCGCGGTGAGGAGCGCCGCGGAGCCGGCGACGTCCGGCGTCATCCAGAGCGCCTCCACCGCGACGGCGGCCGCGACGTCGTCCCGCTCCGGCCGCGCTGGCGGCGCGGGGTCCTCCCGGTCCAGATAGACGGGGACGCCATCGGGTGCCCTGACGACGAGCTCGACACCGTGGCCCGCCTCGCGGCGCTCGAGCGTCGCGCCGGTGCCCGCGACGGGTGCGGCGAGCGTGTCGTACGCCGCGTCGAGGTCGGGCACGGCGAGCCGGACCTGGGCGGTGCCGCGCTGCGGGTCGTCGTCGGGCACCCCGTGGAGCGCTAGCCGCCCGGAGCCGAACGCTCGCACCAGCCACACGTCGGCGTCGACGACGGTCGTCGCGCCGAGGGCGTCGACCAGGTTCAGCCACGCGGGCAGCACGGCCGTGTAGTGGATGGGCTGCACGATCATGAGCGGTCCTCCGGGTCGGTGAGGCCGTCCGGAGCCCGGACGGCGGGGGAGTCGGCAGGGGTGCCCGGCGGCGTGGCGAGGTAGCGCTCGAGAGCGCGTTCGACGAGCGCCGAGAGGCTGGTGCCCTCATCGATGCTGCGGTGCTTGACCGCGCGGACGAGGTCGGGCGGCAGGTAGACGTTGAACTGGGCCTTCGGTGGCGATGCCATGACGGCATGCTAGCACGCTAGCAAACGGGTGTCGCGAATAGGAGTCAGCGGTGGGCCGGGGTCGCCGGATTCCGTCGGCCCCCACGCGGCGTCGCGTGGCATGATGGCCCGCATGCAGCGCGCCCAGCGATTTACGTGGCCCACCGGGCCCGTCCGCGTCTGACGCCCTCTCCGGCGTCCCGTCGTCGTCGCTGCCCGGCCGGGCCACCCCCGACACTCCCCACCCTCGCGAACGCACGGGCCGCCGTCGCCCGGTGACGCCTAGACTGCACAGCGCTCGCCCGCCGGAAGGACTCGCATGACCCTGCCTGACGACACCCGCGCGCCCGACGACGCCGGTGCTCCCGACGCCCCCCCGATCAGCCCGACGGACGCCGCCGCCGTCGGCGCCGCGCTCGACGCGGCCCTCGCCGCCGTCGACGGCGCCGGCGACCTCGATGCGCTCAAGGACGTCCGCCTGGCCCACGCGGGCGACCGGAGCCCGCTGGCGCTCGCGAACCGCGCGATCGGCACGATTCCGGGCGCCGAGCGGGCGGCGGCCGGCAAGGTCGTCGGCGGCGCCCGCGGGCGCCTCGCGAAGGCCCTCGCCGCCCGGACGGCGGAGCTCGAGGAGGCCGAGGCCGCGCGCGTGCTGCGCACCGAGACGATCGACGTCACCCTCCCGCTGGCGCGGGGCGACGCCGCGCTGCGCGGCCTGGCGACCCTCGGTGCGCGCCACCCGCTCGCCCGGCTGTCGGAGGAGATCGCCGACACGTTCATCGCGATGGGCTGGGAGATCGCCGAAGGCCCCGAGGTCGAGCACGAGTGGTTCAACTTCGACGCCCTGAACTTCGTGCCGGACCACCCGGCGCGGCAGATGCAGGACACGTTCTTCGTGGCGGACCCCGGCGAGGAGCCGGGGGAGCCGGGCAAGGCGCACCTCGTGCTGCGCACCCACACGTCCCCGGTGCAGGCGCGCGCCCTGCTCGAACGCGACCTGCCCGTCTACATCGTCTGCCCCGGCAAGGTCTTCCGCACGGACGAGCTCGACGCCACGCACACGCCCGTCTTCCACCAGGTGGAGGGCCTCGCCGTCGACCGCGGCCTGACGATGGCGCACCTGCGCGGGACGCTCGACCACTTCGCGCGGGTGATGTTCGGGCCCGAGGCGCGCACCCGGTTGCGCCCGAACTTCTTCCCGTTCACCGAGCCGAGCGCGGAGATGGACCTCTGGTTCCCGCAGAAGAAGGGCGGCGCCGGCTGGATCGAGTGGGGCGGCTGCGGCATGGTCAACCCGAAGGTGCTGCGCAGCGTCGGCGTCGACCCGGACGTCTACTCCGGGTTCGCGTTCGGCATGGGTATCGAGCGGACGCTCATGCTCCGCCACGGGATCGAGGACATGCGGGACATGGTCGAGGGCGACGTGCGGTTCTCCCGCGCGTTCGCCCCGGGAGGTGACGTCTGATGCCGTACGTGGTGCTGCCGTGGCTGGCCGAGCACGCCGAGCTCGCAGCGGGAACCGGCGTCGACGAGGTCGCCGCCGACCTCGTGCGCGTCGGGCTGGAGGAGGAGGAGATCCACACGTCCGGCGTGACGGGCCCCCTCACCGTCGGCCGTGTCGTGACGTACGCGGACGAGAAGCAGAAGAACGGCAAGACGATCCGCTGGTGCCAGGTGGACGTCGGCGAGGACTCCCCGCGCGGGATCGTCTGCGGCGCGCACAACTTCGCGGTGGACGACCTCGTCGTCGTCGCGCTTCCCGGTGCCGTCCTGCCGGGCGACTTCGCGATCACGGCGCGCAAGACCTACGGGCACGTCTCGGACGGCATGATCTGCTCGGCCCGCGAGCTCGGGCTCGGCGAGGACCACGAGGGCATCCTCGTGCTGACCGAGGTGGCCGACGACGTCGGGCCGGGGACCGATGCGATCGAGCTGCTGGGGCTCGGCGAGAGCGTCCTCGAGATCAACGTGACCCCCGACCGCGGGTACTGCTTCAGCGTGCGCGGCGTCGCCCGCGAGTACGCGCTCGCCACTGGCGGTGCCTACACCGACCCCGGCCTGCCCGTGCCCGCCGGGAGTGCGACCCCGCCGCCGTCGCCCACCCAGGACGGGTTCGCCGTCGTGCTCGCCGACGACGCCCCGATCCGCGGCGCCCAGGGCGCTGACCGGTTCGTGGCGCGGGTCGTGCGCGGGGTCGACGTGGCCGCGCCGTCTCCCGACTGGATGCAGCGCCGCCTGCGCCAGTCCGGCATGCGGCCCGTTTCGCTGCCCGTCGACGTGACCAACTACGTGATGCTCGAGCTGGGGCAGCCCACGCACGCGTACGACCTCGGGACGCTGACGGCGCCGATCGTCGTGCGCCGCGCCCGGGCGGGGGAGCGGATGACGACCCTCGACGACGTCGACCGGCGCCTTGACCCGGAGGACCTGCTCATCACCGACTCGCCGGACGGCGAGGGCAGCCGCGCGATCGGCATCGCCGGCGTTATGGGTGGCGCCGCCACGGAGGTCGGACCGCTGACGCGGGACGTGCTGGTGGAGGCTGCCCACTTCGACACGGTGACCATCGCGCGTGCGGCGCGGCGTCACCGGCTCCCGTCCGAGGCCTCGCGGAGGTTCGAGCGCGGTGTCGACCCCGAGCTGCCGCCGGTGGCGGCGCAGCGCGTCGTCGACCTGCTCGTGCAGCTCGGCGGCGGCCGCGCCGACGAGGCGGTGACCGACGTGGACGCGACGACGGCGCCGGCCACCATCGTCCTCGGCACGCACCTCCCGGCGTCGCTCGTCGGCGTCCCGTACACGGAGCAGGAGGTGACCGAGACGCTGCGCGCGCTCGGCGCCGACGTGCGGGCGGGCGAGCTCGCCGGCACCGTCGAGGTCACGCCGCCCACGTGGCGCCCGGACCTCGTCGAGCCGGTGGACCTCGTCGAGGAGGTCGTCCGGCTGCGCGGCTACGAGGCGATCGGGTCCATCGTCCCGGCGGCGCCGGCCGGCCGCGGGCTGAGCCGCGACGCGTGGCTGCGGCGCTCGGTCGAGCGGGCGCTCGCCGAGGCGGGTCTGGTGCAGGTGCTGACGTACCCGTTCGTGTCGCCGGGCGTGCACGACGCGCTGGGCGAGCACGCGGACGACCCGCGGCGCCACGCGCTGCGGCTCGCGAACCCGCTCACGGAGGAGGCGCCGGAGCTGCGCACGAGCCTGCTCGCGACCCTCACGGCCGCAGCCGCCCGGAACCTCGGGCGCGGCGCCGAGCGGGTCGCGATCACGGAGACCGGGATGGTCACGCACGGACGTGCCGTGCCGAGCCTGCTGCCGGACGGCGGGGCGTACCCGGGAGACGAGATCGTCGCGCAGCTCGAGGCGGCGGTGCCGGACCAGCCGAGGCATGTCGCCGCCGTCGTCACCCACGCCGACGCGGAGGCGGTGATCGGCCTCGTGCTCCGGCTCGCCCGGGTTCTCGGCGTCGACGTGGCCCTCGCCGCGGACCCGGACCGCTCGCCGTTCCATCCGGGGCGGTGCGCCCGCGTCACTGCCGGTGACACGCTCCTCGGGCACGCCGGCGAGCTCGCGCCGCAGGTCTGCGCGGCCCTCGAGCTGCCGGCGCGGACCGTCGCGTTCGAGCTGGACCTCGACGCTTTGGTCGCCGCCGTGCCCCTCGAGCCGGTGCGACCCACCCGGCTCTCGACGTTCCCGGTGGCCAAGGAGGACGTCGCGCTCGTCGTCGACGAGGCCGTCCCCGCGGCCGACGTGCTCGCCGCGGTGCGGGCCGGGGCGGGTGAGCTCGCGGAGTCGGTCGAGCTGTTCGACGTCTACACCGGCGACCAGCTGGGCGCAGGCAAGAAGTCGCTCGCGTTCGCCCTCCGGCTGCGCGCCGACGATCGCACGCTCACGGCCGCCGAGACGGCCGAGGTGCGGGACGCCGTCGTCGCCGAGGCGGGACAGCGGGTGGGCGGGGTGCTCCGTGGCTGACGCGCTCGTCCCCGAGCCCGCGCGCACCGCCCTCGTGACCGGCGCGTCCCGGGGGATCGGGCGCGGACTCGCGCTCGGACTGGCCGACGCCGGGCTCGACGTCGGGCTCCTCGCGCGGGACGCCGAGAAGCTGGCCGAGGTCGCCCGGGAGGTCGAGAGCCGCGGCCGCCGCGCCGTCGTCGTCACGGCCGACGTCGGCGACCCGGACCAGGTGGCCGCCGCCGTCGACGCCGCGCTCGCGGGCCTCGGCTCGATCGACCTGCTCGTGGACAACGCGGGCCGGATCGACGCCGAGGTCCCGCTGTGGGAGGCGGACCCCGACGAGTGGTGGTCGATCCTCGAGACGAACGTGCGCGGCCCGTTCCTCCTGGCGCGCGCCGTGATCCCGGGCATGCTGGCCCGTGGTGGCGGCCGCGTCGTGGACCTGACGTCCGGTGCCGGGGCGAAGGACTGGGACGTGGCCTCGGCGTACACGGTGAGCAAGGCGGCTGTCATCCGTCAGGTGGGGCACCTGCACGAGGCCGGCTTCGAGCGGGGCCTCCGCGCCTTCGCCCTCTCGCCCGGCACCGTGCGCACGGACATGTCGACCTCCTTGCGCATCCACGCGGGACGCACCGAGTTCACGCCCGTCGAGCGCTCCGTCGACGCCGTGGTGGCCGTCGCCCGGGGCGAGCTCGACGACTGGTCCGGCTGCTACCTGCGCGTCACTCACGACACGCCGGACCTGCTCCGCGCGCACGGTGCGCCCGGGCCGGACGACCGCCGGCTGCGCGTCCAGCCGTGGGGTGAGGACGACCCGTACGCCGCCGAGGCGTTCGTCCCACCGCGATGACGCGCGAGCACGGCGACCCGACCGCGGCGTCGGGCACGGGTGACGCGGGGGACCTTCGGCCCAGGACGGGAGGGGAGCCGAGCGGGCATGCTGGGGGCATGCGGGTGCTCGTGGCGACCGCGTCGAAGCACGGCGCGACGACCGACGTCGGTGCCGCGATCGCGGACGTGCTGCGCGAGCGCGGCCACGACGTCGTCCATGCCGACGCCGCCGACCTCGTGGCCGACGCGGGTGCGCTCGAGACGGCGGGCGCCGTCGTCCTCGGGTCGGCCGTGTACACGGGCCAGTGGCTCGCCGCGGCGACCACGCTGCGGTCCAGGCTCCTGCGCATGCCGGACGGCCCGCCCGTGTTCCCGTTCTCGGTGGGGATCCGCGACGTGACGCTCGCCCCGCTCGACGCCGCGTGGCTCAGGCCGCTCCGGGCCGGGGCGCCGATGCACCCGCCGGTCGTGTTCGGTGGCCGCCTCCGGCTCGAGGAGCTGTCCCTGCGGGAGCGGTCGCTCGTCGCGATCGTGCGGGCGCGCGAGGGCGAGTACACCCTCTGGGACGACGTCCGCGAGTGGGCCGAGCGGATCGCCGCGCGCCTCGCCGTCGATGCCGAGGACGCCGACCGGCGCTAGGCCTCGAGCAGCACCTTCCCGGTGGTCGCACGCCCCTCGAGGGCGCGGTGCGCCTCGGCGGCGTCAGCGAGCCCGAAGCGGGCGCCGATCCGCACGTCGAGACGGCCGTGGGCGACGGCGTCGAACACGTCGCGCGCCCGGGCGAGCAGCTCCTCGCGGGTGGTCGTGTAGTCGCCGAGCGTCGGGCGGGTGAGGTAGACCGATCCGGCGCGGTTGAGGCGCTGCGGGTCGACCGGCGGCACAGGGCCGCTGGACGCACCGAACAGGACGAGCGTGCCGCGTCGGCGCAGGCTCGCGAGCGAGGCGTCGAATGTCGCGACGCCGACCCCGTCGTAGACGGCGTGCACACCCTCTCCGCCCGTCGCCTCGCGCACGAGCGCAGGCAGCGCCGTCGCGACGTCGTCGAGCTCGTCGTAGCGGATGACGACGTCGGCGCCCGCCCCGCGCGCGAGGGTCTCCTTCTCCGTCGAGCCGACGGTCGCGATGATGCGGGCGCCGCGGCTGGCCGCGAGCTGCACGAGCAGGAGGCCGACGCCGCCGGCCGCCGCGTGCACGAGGAGCTGGTCGCCCCGCTGCACGGGATACGTGGCGTCCACGAGGTACTGGGCGGTCATGCCCTGGAGCGGGAGGGCGGCTGCGACGTCGTCGGACACCTCGTCCGGGACGGGCAGGGCGCGGTCCACGGGCACCGCGACGAGCTCCGCGTAGCTGCCGGGGACGTCGGACCAGGCGACGCGGTCACCGATCGCGGGCTGCGTGACTCCCTCGCCGAGGGCGACCACGCGTCCCGCGCCCTCGGTGCCGACGACGTGCGGGAACGGCATCGGGTACGTGCCGCTGCGGCGGTACGTGTCGATGAAGTTCACGCCGGCGGCGCCGACCCGCACGAGCACCTCGCCGTGCCCTGGCGCCGGGTCGGGCAGGTCGACGAGCTCGAGCACCTCGGGGCCGCCCGCCTCACGGGCCTGGATCGCGCGCACGCGCCCAACCTAGCGCCGGACGAGGGCCGGCCAGCCGGCGGGTGCCCGGGCGGACCGCCGCGGTGTGTATGGTTATGCACGTGACTGTATCGATCGCGATCGCCGGGGCGAGCGGCTACGCCGGCGGCGAGGTGGCGCGGCTGCTCCTGGGCCATCCGGACGTCACGCTCGGGGCCCTGACCGCCCACGCCAACGCCGGGCAGCGCGTCGGCGCCCACCTGCCGCACCTGCGCGCGCTCGCGGACCGCACGTTCGACCCGACCAGCGCCGAGGTGCTCGCCGGGCACGACGTCGTCGTCCTCGCGCTCCCGCACGGCGCGTCCGGCGCGCTCGCCGCCGAGCTGGAGGCCCGCGGCGAGGACGTCCTCGTGCTCGACTGCGGCGCCGACCACCGGCTCGTCGACCCCGCGGCGTGGCGCGCCTTCTACGGCAGCGAGCACGCCGGGACGTGGACGTACGGCCTTCCAGAGCTCCTGCACGCGGGCGAGCACGTGGCGACCGCCCAGCGTGCCGAGCTCGCCGCCGCCCGGCGCGTCGCTGTACCGGGCTGCAACGTCACCGCCGTCACGCTCGGCCTCGCGCCCGGGATCGCCGCTGGCGTCGTCGAGCCCACGGACGTCGTCGCCGTCCTCGCCAACGGCTACTCCGGCGCCGGCAAGGCGGCGAAGACGCACCTCCTCGCGAGCGAGGCGCTCGGCTCCGCCGTGCCCTACGCCGTCGGCGGCACCCACCGCCACATCCCGGAGATCCAGCAGAACCTCCGCGCGGCCGGCGCCGCGGACGTGACGATCTCGTTCACGCCGACCCTCGTGCCGATGGCCCGCGGGATCCTCGCGACGGCGACGGCGCGCCTCGCCCCCGGCGTCGACGCCGCCGCCGTCCGCCAGGCGTGGGAGCGTGCGTACGACGGCGAGCCGTTCGTCCACCTCCTGCCCGACGGGCAGTGGCCGACGACGGCGGCGACTCTCGGCGCGAACACCGCGCTGGTGCAGGTCGCCGTGGACGCCGCCGCCGGCCGCGTCGTCACGGTCACGGCGATCGACAACCTCGTCAAGGGCACGGCGGGCGCCGCCGTGCAGTCCATGAACCTCGCGCTCGGGCTGCCCGAGCACACCGGCCTGCCCACCGAAGGAGTCGCCCCGTGAGCTCGAGCGAAGGACAGCCCGCCCAGGATGCCCCCGGGGAGGCCTCGCCCGGCGTGACGGCTCCGGCCGGGTTCCGCGCCGCGGGCGTCGCTGCAGGGCTCAAGACCTCGGGCGGGCGGGACGTCGCCCTCGTCGTCAACGACGGTCCGGCGCAGGTCGGTGCTGCGGTGTTCACGTCGAACCGGGTCGTGGGCGCCCCGGTGCTCTGGTCGCGGCAGGTCGTGACGGACGGCGTCGTGAGCGCGGTCGTCCTCAACTCGGGCGGGGCGAACGTGTTCGCCGGCCCCGAGGGCTTCGCCGACTCGCACCTCACGGCCGAGCGCGTCGCGAGCGCGCTGGGCGTCTCGGCCGGCGACGTCGTCGTGTGCTCCACCGGCCTCATCGGCGAGCGGCTGCCCCGCGAGCTCCTGCTCGGTGGCGTCGACGCGGCGGCGAGCGCCCTCGCCGCCGACGGCGGTCCCGACGCCGCCCTGGCGATCATGACGACGGACAGCGTGCCGAAGACGGCGGACGTCCGGGTCGTCACGCCCGACGGCGAGTTCGCCGTCGGCGGGATGGCGAAGGGTGCGGGGATGCTCGCCCCGGCGCTCGCGACGATGCTGTGCGTGCTCACGACGGACGCCGTCGTCGATGCGGCGCAGGCCGACGCGGCCCTGCGCGCGGCGACGGCGCTCACGTTCGACCGCGTCGACTCCGACGGGTGCATGTCGACGTCGGACACGGTGACCTTGCTGGCGTCCGGGGCGTCCGGCGTCGCCCCCGACCCCGAGACCTTCGCCGCGGCGGTCCGCGACGTGTGCGCGACGCTCGCCCGGGCGCTCGTCGCCGACGCCGAGGGCGCCAGCCACGACGTCGCCGTCACGGTCACGGGTGCCCACACCGAGGACGCCGCGCTCGCCGTGGCGCGCGCGGTGACCCGCTCCAACCTCGTCAAGGCAGCGATCTTCGGAAACGACCCCAACTGGGGCCGTGTGCTCGCCCAGGTCGGCACGGTGCCCGAGTCCGTGGCCCCGTTCGATCCGGCCGCGCTCGACGTGACGATCAACGGCACCCAGGTCTGCCGCGCGGGTGCGGCGTACGAGGACCGTTCACGTGTGGACATGGCCGGTGCCCGCGAGGTGAGCATCGTCGTCGACCTGCACGCCGGCGAGGCCGAGGCCACGGTGTGGACGAACGACCTCACGCACGCGTACGTGCACGAGAACTCGGCGTACTCCTCATGAGCGCGCCGGGTGCGGACTTCGACACGGAGCGGGACCTCCGGGCGGCGCAGAAGGCTGAGGTGCTCGTTCAGGCGCTGCCGTGGCTCGAGCGGTTCGCGGGCGCCGTCGTCGTCATCAAGTTCGGCGGCAACGCGATGATCGACGCCGACCTCGAGGCGGCGTTCGCCGACGACGTGCTGTTCCTGCGCCGCGTCGGTCTCAAGCCCGTGGTCGTGCACGGTGGCGGGCCGCAGATCACCCAGATGCTCGCCAAGCTCGAGATCACGTCCGAGTTCCGGGGCGGCCTGCGCGTCACGACGCCGGAGGCGATGGACGTCGTCCGCATGGTCCTCACCGGGCAGGTGCAGCGCCGGCTCGTGACCATGCTCAACGCGCGGGGTCCGCTCGCCGTCGGCCTGTCGGGCGAGGACGCGGGCCTGTTCCGGGCGCAGCGCCGCTCGGCGGTGGTGGACGGCGAACCGGTGGACGTCGGCCTGGTGGGCGACGTGTCACGGGTGGACCCGCTCGCTGTCGCCGACCTGCTCGACGCCGGCCGCATCCCTGTCGTCTCGACGATCGCCACGGACGAGGCCGACCCGACGCAGATCCTCAACGTCAACGCCGACACGGCGGCGTCGGCGCTCGCCGTGGCTCTGGGGGCGACGAAGCTCGTCGTGCTGACGGACGTCGAGGGGCTGTACTCCGCGTGGCCGGACCGCTCCTCGCTCGTCAGCCTCATCTCGGCGGCGGAGCTCGAGGCGATGCTGCCCGGCCTCGACGCCGGGATGGTGCCGAAGATGGAGGCATGCCTGCGGGCGGTGCGCGGCGGTGTGCCGCAGGCTCACGTGATCGACGGGCGGGCGCCGCACGCCCTGCTGCTCGAGGTGTTCACGACGGAGGGGGTCGGCACGATGGTGCTGCCCGACGAGGCCGCGGCGGGAGCGAGCAGTGAGTGATCTGGTGGCCGGCCTGACGGCGTCCGGGATCGACGCGCAGGCGGAGTGGCGGCGTCGCTACTCCGGGGCGCTGATGAACACGTTCGGGGCACCGCAGCGCGTGCTGGTGCGCGGCGAGGGTGCGTGGGTGTGGGACGCCGACGGCGCACGCTACCTCGACCTGCTCGCCGGCATCGCCGTCAACGCGCTCGGGCACGCCCACCCGACGCTCGTCTCCGCCGTCGCGGCGCAGCTCGGCACGCTCGGGCACGTCTCGAACTTCTTCGCGACGCCGACGCAGGTCGCGCTCGCGGAGCGCCTCCTCGAGCTCGCCGGGGCCCCGGATGGCTCGCGCGTCTTCTTCTCGAACTCCGGCACGGAGGCGAACGAGGCCGCGCTCAAGATGATCCGGTTGCACGGCGGCGTGGAGAAGCCGCGCGTGCTCGCGCTGACCGGCGGTTTCCACGGCCGGACGATGGGCGCCCTGGCGCTGACCCACAAGGCCGCCTACCGCGAGCCGTTCGAACCGCTGCCGGGCGGCGTCGAGCACGTGCCGTTCGGCGACGTCCTGGCGCTGGAGGAGGCGTTCGACGCCGGTGGCGTGGCAGCGCTCGTCGTCGAACCGGTGCAGGGCGAGGCCGGCGTTCGGGCGCTCCCGCCCGGCTACCTCGCCGCGGCGCGCGCGCTCGCGGACCGACACGACGCCCTGCTCGTCCTCGACGAGGTGCAGTCCGGGATGGGCCGGTGCGGGCACTGGCTCGCGTCGCAGGCCAGCGACCTCGGCGGGGGAGTGGTGCCCGACGTCGTCACGCTGGCGAAGGGCCTCGGCGGCGGCTTCCCCGTGGGTGCTGTCATCGGCTTCGGCGAACGCGCCGCGGCGCTCTTCGGCCCCGGGCAGCACGGGACGACGTTCGGCGGCAACCCCGTGGCGGCGGCTGCTGCGCTGGCCACGATCCACGTCATCGAGCGCGACGGTCTGCTCGATCACGTCCGGGCCCTCGGGGCGTGGTGGCGGATCGCGCTCGGCGAGACCGGTCACCCGCTCATCGGCTCGGTCCGCGGCGAGGGGCTGCTCATCGCCGTCGAGCTGACCCGCCCGATCGCCCCGGCCGTCGCAGCTGCCGCGCTGGAGGCCGGGTTCATCGTCAACGCACCGCTGCCGAACGCGATCCGGCTCGCGCCGCCCCTGATCCTCACGCGCGAGCAGGCGGCGTCCTTCGCCGAGGCGCTGCCGCGCATCTGCGACGCCGCGCTCGCCACCCTGCCCACCGACACCGAGGGACGCCCGTGACCACGCCCACCACTACGTCAGCCGCCGGCACCGCTCTGCGCCACTTCCTGGCCGACGACGACCTCACGAGCGCCGAGCAGCGCGAGGTGCTCGAGCTCGCGCTGGCGCTCAAGGCCGACCGGCACTCCCGGCAGCCGCTCGCGGGCCCACGCGCCGTCGCCGTGATCTTCGACAAGCCCACGCTGCGGACGCAGGTGTCGTTCGCCACGGGGATCGCGGAGCTCGGCGGGTTCCCGCTCGTGGTCGACGGGAACCTCGCCCGGATCGGCGTGCGCGAGTCGGTCGCCGACACCGCGCGGGTGCTCGGCCGCCAGGTCGCGGCGATCGTGTGGCGCACGTTCGCCCAGTCAGCGCTCGAGGAGATGGCCGCGCAGGCCGGCGTGCCCGTCGTGAACGCGCTCACCGACGACTACCACCCGTGCCAGATCCTCGCCGACCTGCTGACGATCGCCGAGCACACCGGCGGTCTCGCGAGGAGCGGTCCCGCGCTGGCCGGGCGCACGCTCGCGTTCGTCGGCGACGGCGCCAACAACATGGGCAACTCGTACCTGCTCGGCGGGGCGCTCGCCGGGCTCGACGTGCGGATCGGCGCGCCGGAGGGTTACCAGCCGCATCCCGACGTCGTCGCGCGCGCGGAGGCGATCGCCGCCGAGACCGGCGGCTCGGTGGCCGTCATGACCGAGGCGGCGTACGCCGTCGCCGGTGCCGACGTGGTCGCGACGGACACGTGGGTCTCGATGGGCCAGGAGGAGCAGGCCGCCGAGCGGGAGGCGCCGTTCCTGCCGTACCGCCTCGACTCCCGGCTGCTCGCGCACGCCGCACCCGACGCCGTCGTCCTCCACTGCCTGCCCGCGTACCGCGGCAAGGAGATCACCGCGGAGGTCATCGACGGACCCGCGTCGGTGGTGTGGGACGAGGCGGAGAACCGGCTGCACGCGCAGAAGGCGCTGCTCACCTGGCTCCTCGACCGGGCGGGGGAGACCGGATGAGCACCACGTCACCGCCGACGAAGACCGCCCGTCACGCGCTCATCGCGCAGGCGATCACTCGCGCCCACATCCACTCGCAGGGCGAGCTGCTCGAGACGCTCGCGGCCGACGGCGTCGTCGTCACCCAGGCGACGCTGTCCCGCGATCTCGTGGAGCTGCAGGCGCAGAAGGTGCGCGGACCGGACGGGCTGGTGTACGCGCTGCCGCCGGAGGGCGGGGCACACGCCCTGGGACCTGCGTCCTCCGACGCGGAGCAGCTGTCCCGGCGGCTCGAACGCCTCTGCGCCGAGCTGCTCGTGTCCGCGGAGGCGAGTGCCAACCTCGCGGTGCTGCGGACGCCGCCGGGTGCCGCGCAGTTCTTCGCGTCGGCGATCGACCACTCGGTGCTCCCCGGCGTGCTCGGCACGATCGCCGGCGACGACACGGTCCTCGTGATCTCGCGCGACCCGGCCGGCGGAGCCGACGTCGCCGACCGCTTCCTCACACTTGCCGCGGGCGTCCAGCCCGAGGCCACCACTCCCACCACCTCGCAGCAGGAGAGAAGTTCATGAGCAGCACGTCCAGCAAGCGCGTCGTCCTCGCCTACTCGGGCGGGCTCGACACGTCGGTCGCCATCGGATGGATCGGGGAGGCGACCGGCGCCGAGGTGATCGCCGTCGCCGTCGACGTCGGCCAGGGTGGCGAGGACCTCGACGTCATCCGGCAGCGTGCGCTCGACTGCGGCGCCGTCGAGGCCTACGTCGCCGATGCACGCGACGAGTTCGCGACCGAGTACTGCATGCCCGCGCTCGCCGCCAACGCGATGTACCTCGACCGGTACCCGCTCGTGTCGGCGCTGTCCCGGCCCGTGATCGTCAAGCACCTCGTGCGCGCGGCGCGGCAGTTCGGGGCCGACACCGTGGCGCACGGCTGCACCGGCAAGGGCAACGACCAGGTCCGGTTCGAGGTGGGCATCACGTCGCTCGCCCCGGACCTCGCCTGCCTCGCGCCGGTGCGGGACCTGGCGCTCACGCGCGACAAGGCGATCGCCTACGCGAACGAGCACGCGCTCCCGATCGAGACCACGAAGAACAACCCGTTCTCGATCGACCAGAACGTGTGGGGCCGCGCCGTCGAGACCGGGTTCCTCGAGGACATCTGGAACTCCCCGACGAAGGACGTCTACTCCTACACCGACGACCCCACGTTCCCGCCCGTCGAGGACGAGGTCGTCATCACGTTCGAGCAGGGCGTCCCGGTGGCGATCGACGGCGTCGCCGTCACGCCGCTGCGGGCGATCCAGGAGATGAACCGGCGCGCCGGCGCCCAGGGCATCGGGCGGATCGACATCGTCGAGGACCGGCTCGTCGGCATCAAGTCGCGCGAGGTCTACGAGGCGCCGGGGGCGATCGCGCTCATCGCCGCGCACGCCGAGCTGGAGAACGTCACCGTGGAGCGCGAGCAGGCGCGGTTCAAGAGGACGGTCGGGCAGCGCTGGACCGAGCTCGTGTACGACGGCCAGTGGTTCTCGCCGCTCAAGCACTCCCTCGACGCGTTCATCGCCGACACCCAGCGGTACGTCTCCGGCGACATCCGGATGACCCTGCACGGCGGCCGCGCCGTCGTCACCGGCCGGCGCAGCGACACGAGCCTGTACGACTTCTCCCTCGCGACCTACGACACCGGCGACGCGTTCGACCAGAGCAACGCGAAGGGCTTCATCGAGATCTTCGGCCTGACGTCGAAGCTCGCCGCGGCGCGCGACGTCGCCTTCGGCAATGGCCCCGACCTCGGGACGCAGCAGCTGTGAGCACGCCGGGCACGGGCGAGGGACAGCTCTGGGGCGGCCGGTTCGCGGGCGGGTCCGCCGACGCGCTGGCGGAGCTCAGCCGCAGCACGCAGTTCGACTGGGTGCTGGCGCCGTACGACCTCGCGGGCTCGCGCGCCCACGCCCGGGTGCTGCGCACGGCCGGCCTGCTGTCCGCCGTCGAGCTGGCCACGATGATCGAGGGTCTGGACGCGCTGGAGGCCGACGTGCTCTCCGGCGCGTTCGTGCCCGGACCGCACGACGAGGACGTGCACGGGGCGCTCGAGCGCGGCCTCATCGAGCGGATCGGCACCGAGGTCGGGGGGAAGCTCCGCGCGGGGCGGTCGCGCAACGACCAGATCGCGACCGAGGTGCGCATGTTCCTGCGCGATCACGCCCGGACCGTGGCGGGCGGGGTGCTCGACGTCGTCGACGCGCTCGTCGACCAGGCGGCCGCGCATCCGCAGGCGCCGATGCCGGGGCGCACGCACCTGCAGCACGCGCAGCCCGTGCTCCTCGCGCACCACCTGCTGGCTCACGCGTGGCCGCTGCTGCGGAACGTGGGCCGGCTCGTCGACTGGGACGTCCGGGCCGCGGTGTCGCCGTACGGGTCCGGGGCGCTCGCCGGCTCGTCGCTCGGCCTCGACCCGCAGGCGGTGGCCCGCGAGCTGGGCTTCGCCGACTCGGCGGAGAACTCGATCGACGGGACGGCGGCCCGCGACGTCGTCGCCGAGTGCGCGTTCGTGCTCGCGATGACCGCCGTGGACCTGTCCCGCCTGGCGGAGGACGTCATCATCTGGGCCACCAAGGAGTTCGGCTTCGTCACGCTCGACGACGCGTACTCCACCGGGTCGAGCATCATGCCGCAGAAGAAGAACCCGGACGTGGCGGAGCTCGCGCGCGGCAAGGCGGGGCGCCTCATCGGCGACCTCGCGGGGCTGCTGGCGACGCTCAAGGGCCTTCCGCTGGCCTACAACCGCGATCTGCAGGAGGACAAGGAGCCGGTGTTCGACGGCGTCGCGCAGCTCGAGGTGCTGCTCCCCGCCGTCGCCGGCATGGTCGCCACGCTCCGGTTCGACACCGACCGCATGGCCGAGCTGGCCCCGCAGGGCTTCTCGCTCGCGACCGACGTCGCGGAGTGGCTCGTGCGGAACGGCGTCCCGTTCCGCGATGCGCACGAGATCGCCGGGGCCTGCGTGCGGGCGTGCGAGGAGCACACACCGCCGATCGAGCTCTGGGACCTCACCGACGCCGAGCTGGCCGGGATCAGTGACCACCTGACGCCGGATGTGCGGTCCGTCCTCTCCGTGGAGGGGTCGATCGCCTCGCGGGCCGGGCGCGGCGGGACCGCGCCGGTGCGCGTCGTCGAGCAGCTCGCCCGTGCGGGGGAGCGCTCGTCGGAGCTGCGGGCGTGGGCCGACGGCGAGTGAGGGCGCCCCGGTGAGCGTCGAGGCGGACGTCCTCGACGACCTGGTGCGCGCTGCCCTGTCGCGCCCGGCGCTCCTCGGGCCGCCGGGAGGCGACGTCGAGCCCGTGCGCCTCGTGTGCGTGGACGGTCTCGCCGGTGCCGGGAAGACGACGCTCGCGGCCCAGCTCGGCGCGGCCCTCGCGGCGCAGGTCGTGCACATGGACGACCTGTACCCAGGCTGGGGCGGCCTGCTCGAGGCGCCGGCACTTCTCGCCACGTGGGTGCTGGACCCGATGGCCGCCGGTCGTGCGGGCCGCTACCGGCGGTTCGACTGGGCCGCCGGCGCGTATGCCGAGTGGCACGACGTGCCGCGGCGCCCGGCGCTCGTGGTCGAGGGGTGCGGAGCCGCGCCGCGCGCCGTCGACGGCGTCGCGAGTCTCGTGATCTGGGTCGAGGCCGACGACGAGCTGCGTCTCGCGCGGGGCCTCGAGCGAGACGGCACGGACGCCGAGGAGCACTGGCGGGCCTGGATGCGCGACGAGCGCCGTCTCGCGGAGCGCGAGGGCACCGGCGAACGGGCCGACGTCGTCCTCGACGCGTGGGGCGGCGTCGTCCGCCCGTGACACCGGGGCCGCGCGTGGGAAGGTGGAGGGCTGTGACCGAGGCGACGCGACGACTCTCCTTCGGCGGCTCGGTCGAGGCGTACGAGCGTGGCCGGCCCGACTACCCCGCCGAGGCGGTGGCCTGGCTCGTGCCGGCGGGAGCCCGCGACGTCCTGGACCTCGGTGCCGGATCGGGGAAGCTCACGCGCGCTCTCGTCGACGGCGTGCGGCGGGTCGTGGCCGTCGACCCCGACGCGCGCATGCTCGACGCCCTGTCCGCACGGCTGCCCGACGTCGACGCACGCGCGGGGTCGGCGGAGTCGATCCCGCGCGCGCCCGGCTCCGTGGACGCCGTCGTCGTCGGGCAGGCCTGGCACTGGTTCGACGCCGGGCGTGCCTCCCGGGAGATCGCCCGCGTCCTGCGCCCCGGTGGGTCGCTCGGGCTCGTGTGGAACATCCGGGACCCCGCGTCCGAGATCGCCGCGAGCCTCGCGGCGATCGCCCGACCGTCGGACCACGAGGCGCAGGTCCTCGGGGACGGGCCGAAAGTGCCGGAGCCGTTCGGCGCCGTCGAGCGGACCGTGGTGCGCTGGACGCGTCGCCTGCGGCCCGAGGACGTCGTCGACATGGTGACGACCCGCAGCTACCTGCTCACGGAGTCGGACGCCGAACGCCGCCGGGTCGCCGCCGCCGTGGCGGGGCTGGCGCGGGCGCACACGGGCGACGACGGGCTCGTCGTCGTGCCGTACGTCACGCACTGCTTCCGGGCCCGCACGCCCACGCTCCCGTGAACGTCCTCGCTCGCCGCCCGGCACATCGGGCACAATCACCGTCATGAGCGCGCAGGCCGGGTCCGTCGACGCGGACCTGCGCGTGCCTCCGCGCACGTGGTACGCGCGTTCGGTCCACGACGTCGCGCGCGACCTGCTCGGCGCCCTGATCTCCGTGAGGTCGCCCGAGGGCACCGTGACGGTGCGCCTGAGCGAGGTCGAGGCGTACGGCGGCTCCGACGACCCGGGCTCGCACGCCTACCGCGGGCGGACGCCGCGCAACGCGACGATGTTCGGCCCGGCCGGCCGCCTCTACCTGTACTTCACCTACGGGATGCACTGGTGCGCGAACGTGGTGACGGGATCCGACGGCGAGCCCTCCGCCGTGCTGCTGCGCGCCGGGCGCGTGGTCGAGGGGGTCGAGCTGGCGCGCCGTCGTCGGCCGACGACGAAGGGCGACGCCGACCTCGCACGCGGTCCGGCGCGGCTCGCGACGGCTCTCGGGCTCAGCGGTGCCGACGACGGCGCGAGCGTGGACGGGACCGCCGGTCACGTCGTCCCCGGGGTGTCCCGCGCGGCGCTGCGGCTCGACCGCGGTCCGGCCGGGCCGTGGGAGCGCGGTCCCCGCACCGGCGTGGCGGGCGACGGCGGGAACGGCCGCGTGTATCCGTGGCGGTACTGGTTGACCGGCGATCCGACGGTCTCCCCGTACCGCGCACGATGACACCTGCCTGGCACCGGCCCCGCGGATCGCGCTGCTCCCGCGCACGCACCGGGGCGCTCACGACGACGACCACCCCACGACGGACCCGCAGCGGTCCGAGAAGAAGGTAACCACCACGATGACGACGATCCTCGAAGAGCTCGACTGGCGCGGGCTCATCGCGCAGAGCACGGACCGAGAGGCGCTGGGCGAGCTGCTCGACGCCGGTCCGGTGACGTTCTACGGCGGCTTCGACCCGAGTGCCCCCAGCCTGCACGTCGGCAACCTCGTGCTCATCCTGACGATGCGGCGCTTCCAGCTCGCCGGGCACCGCCCGGTCGGCCTGGTGGGCGGCGCGACCGGCCTCATCGGCGACCCGCGCATGTCCGGGGAGCGCACGCTCAACGCCCCTGACGTCGTCGCGGGATGGGTCGGCAAGATCCGTGCGCAGATCGAGCCGTACCTGGACTTCGACGGGCCGACCGCCGCCCGCATGGTGAACAACCTGGACTGGACGGCGCCGCTGTCCGCGATCGACTTCCTCCGCGACGTCGGCAAGCACTTCCGCCTCGGCACCATGCTCGCGAAGGAGACAGTGGCGCGGCGCCTCGCGAGCGAGGACGGCCTCAGCTTCACCGAGTTCAGCTACCAGATCCTCCAGGGGATGGACTACCTCGAGCTCTTCCGTCGGGACGACGTCCGCCTGCAGCTCGGCGGCAACGACCAGTGGGGCAACCTGCTCTCGGGCGTCGAGCTGATCCGCAAGGTCGAGGGCGCAGGAGCCCACGCGCTCACCACGCCGCTCATCACGAAGCCCGACGGGACCAAGTTCGGCAAGACTGAGGGCGGCTCGATCTGGCTCGACCCGGAGCTCACGAGCCCGTACGCGTTCTACCAGTTCTGGTTCAACGCCGCGGACGCCGACGTCGGTGGGTACCTGCGGGTGTTCACGTTCCTGTCCCGCGAAGAGATCGAGGCGCTCGACGTGGCGGTGCGGGAACGTCCCGGGGCGCGTGAGGCACAACGGGCGTTGGCGGCCTCCGTGACCGACCTCGTGCACGGGGCGCAGGCGCGTGAGCGGGTGGAGCGTGCGTCGCGCGCCCTCTTCGGGCGCGACGACCTCGACGCGCTCGACGAGCGGACGCTGGCGGATGCCGTCGCCGAGCTGCCGAGTGCGCCGCTGCGGCCGGGCGAGACGACGATCGTCGACGCGCTCGCCGAGACCGGGCTCGTGAGCGGGCGGAATGCCGCACGCCGCGCTGTGGACGAGGGCGGTGCCTACGTCAACAACGTGAAGGTGGACGACGCCGACAGGGTCCTGGCCGTCGAGGATCTGCTCGCTGACCGCTTCGTTCTCGTCAGGCGCGGGCGGCGGACGCTCGGCGTCCTGGACGCGCGGGCGACCTGAGCCGACCGGGACGGACGCCGCGGAGGTGACGGAGCGCGTGCTCACGACCATCTCCGCGGCATCCGTCCCGGCCCGCTCCCGGTTCGGGTGGGGGCCGGTCCGACGACGGTCGGTGCCCGGGGAGTGGACCGCTGGCCGCGTGGCGCCCAGCCCCGACTGCCCGCATCGGACGCTGTCGGCTCCGAGTGAGCCACCTCACGCGGCCCAACGGGCGGCCTCAGCCGTCGACCACAGGGCCGGAGTCACGACGCGAACCCGCAGGTCACAGCCTCGATGCCACCTGGGTTCTCCGTGCGACACGCCCGAGATGCAGGCGAGTTGCGCCGGCGGCCGGCGGACCGTAATGTCTCTCCCCGTTGCCCCGAACGGGAGGAACGGACACCACGAGGTGGACGGTCCCGAGGAGCAGCTCCCGGATCACGATCGGCTCGCAAGAGCACGATCTGCACGTCCGGATCCCCTCCAGCACGGCGGCCACGAAGTGGCGCGGAGTGTGGTGTGGGGGGTAGTTTGGAGAGGTTGCCCTGATGGCTGGGCCTGCTGGTTGGTGGGTGTGGTTGTTGGTGTGTGTCTGTTTCTTGAGAACTCAACAGTGTGTTTGAATCGATGCCATAGTTTTGTCCTCGTCCGTGGGGCTGGTGGCTGCTGACTTTGTTGGTGGTTGTTGGTTTCGCGGTGGGGTTCCTTTGGTTGCATGCCCTCGGTTGTGGGGGTGTGTTGCTGGGGTTTACTGTTTCGTTATTGTTCTTACCGCCTTTTTGGGGTGGTGGGGTTTTGACGGAGAGTTTGATCCTGGCTCAGGACGAACGCTGGCGGCGTGCTTTACACATGCAAGTCGAACGCTGATGCCCCGGGCTTGCCTGGGGTGGATGAGTGGCGAACGGGTGAGTAACACGTGAGTAACCTGCCCCAGACTCTGGGATAACTCCGGGAAACCGGGGCTAATACTGGATATGACATCCTGCTGCATGGTGGGGTGTGGAAAGGCTTGTCTGGTTTGGGATGGGCTCGCGGCCTATCAGCTTGTTGGTGGGGTGATGGCCTACCAAGGCGGTGACGGGTAGCCGGCCTGAGAGGGTGACCGGCCACACTGGGACTGAGACACGGCCCAGACTCCTACGGGAGGCAGCAGTGGGGAATATTGCACAATGGGCGCAAGCCTGATGCAGCGACGCCGCGTGAGGGATGACGGCCTTCGGGTTGTAAACCTCTTTCAGTAGGGAAGAAGCCTTCGGGTGACGGTACCTGCAGAAGAAGCGCCGGCTAACTACGTGCCAGCAGCCGCGGTAATACGTAGGGCGCAAGCGTTGTCCGGAATTATTGGGCGTAAAGAGCTCGTAGGCGGTTTGTCGCGTCTGCTGTGAAAACGCGAGGCTCAACCTCGCGCCTGCAGTGGGTACGGGCAGACTAGAGTGCGGTAGGGGAGACTGGAATTCCTGGTGTAGCGGTGGAATGCGCAGATATCAGGAGGAACACCGGTGGCGAAGGCGGGTCTCTGGGCCGTAACTGACGCTGAGGAGCGAAAGCATGGGGAGCGAACAGGATTAGATACCCTGGTAGTCCATGCCGTAAACGTTGGGCACTAGGTGTGGGGCTCATTCCACGAGTTCCGTGCCGTAGCAAACGCATTAAGTGCCCCGCCTGGGGAGTACGGCCGCAAGGCTAAAACTCAAAGGAATTGACGGGGGCCCGCACAAGCGGCGGAGCATGCGGATTAATTCGATGCAACGCGAAGAACCTTACCAAGGCTTGACATGTACGGGAAGCCACCAGAGATGGTGGTCTCTTTGGACACTCGTGCACAGGTGGTGCATGGTTGTCGTCAGCTCGTGTCGTGAGATGTTGGGTTAAGTCCCGCAACGAGCGCAACCCTCGTCCTATGTTGCCAGCACGTGATGGTGGGGACTCATAGGAGACTGCCGGGGTCAACTCGGAGGAAGGTGGGGATGACGTCAAATCATCATGCCCCTTATGTCTTGGGCTTCACGCATGCTACAATGGCCGGTACAAAGGGCTGCGATACCGTGAGGTGGAGCGAATCCCAGAAAGCCGGTCTCAGTTCGGATTGGGGTCTGCAACTCGACCCCATGAAGTCGGAGTCGCTAGTAATCGCAGATCAGCAACGCTGCGGTGAATACGTTCTCGGGCCTTGTACACACCGCCCGTCAAGTCATGAAAGTCGGTAACACCCGAAGCCCATGGCCCAACCCTTGTGGGGGGAGTGGTCGAAGGTGGGATCGGCGATTAGGACTAAGTCGTAACAAGGTAGCCGTACCGGAAGGTGCGGCTGGATCACCTCCTTTCTAAGGAGCGTCTGGCATCCTCGCGTTGGAGCTCGTGCGGTCGTTCGTGGCCGGTGGGGTTGTGGGGGTGTTCAGGGTCATGCCTCATCCGAGTGTGGTGGGGGTGGCTGCTCATGGGTGGAACATCGGTTCAGGCACGCTGTTGGGTCCTGAGGGAACAGGCGCCGGTCTGGTGGGTGCGCGCGTGTGGGGATGCCCGGGTTGGTGGGGTGTTCGTGTGCGGGTGGGCTTGCTGGGTGGGGTGTGTGTTTGCTCTGGTTGTGCCCTACATGGTTGCTCCTGCCGCGGTTGGTGGTGGGGGTGGTGTGGTTGGG
This sequence comes from Beutenbergia cavernae DSM 12333, assembly GCF_000023105.1. Taxonomy (NCBI): domain Bacteria; kingdom Bacillati; phylum Actinomycetota; class Actinomycetes; order Micrococcales; family Beutenbergiaceae; genus Beutenbergia; species Beutenbergia cavernae. Next base: position 2,648,400 of record NC_012669.1, on the reverse strand, counting down.
GTGGTTGTTTGAGAACTGCACAGTGGACGCGAGCATCTTTGATCTTTTGTGGTCAAGTGTTTAAGAGCAAACGGTGGATGCCTTGGCATCAGGAGCCGAAGAAGGACGTGGTAGCCTGCGATAAGCCTCGGGGAGTTGGCAAACGAGCTGTGATCCGAGGGTGTCCGAATGGGGAAACCTGGCCGGAGTCATGTCCGGTTACCCGCGCCTGAATATATAGGGCGTGTGGGGGGAACGTGGGGAAGTGAAACATCTCAGTACCCACAGGAAGAGATATTCCGTGAGTAGTGGCGAGCGAAAGCGGACGAGGCTAAACCGGTGGTGTGTGATAGGCGGCGGCCGTTGCATCATCGGGGTTGTGGGACTCACCTGTTTCGTCTGCCGGCGGAGCGAGGAGTAAGAAAGCGTTGTCATAGTCGAACGGTCTTGAATGGCCGGGCGTAGTGGGTGCGACCCCCGTAGACGAAATGGCATCGCCTCCTGGTGAGGATCCCGAGTAGCACGGGGCCCGTGAAATCCCGTGTGAATCTGGCAAGACCACTTGCTAAGCCTAAATACTCCCTGATGACCGATAGCGGACAAGTACCGTGAGGGAAAGGTGAAAAGTACCCCGGGAGGGGAGTGAAATAGTACCTGAAACCGTTTGCTTACAATCCGTCGGAGCCTCCTTGGTTGGGGTGACGGCGTGCCTTTTGAAGAATGAGCCTGCGAGTTAGTGGTGCGTGGCGAGGTTAACCCGTGTGGGGAAGCCGTAGCGAAAGCGAGTCCGAATAGGGCGATTGAGTCGCGTGCTCTAGACCCGAAGCGAAGTGATCTACCCATGGGCAGGTTGAAGCGCGGGTAAGACCGTGTGGAGGACCGAACCCACCAGGGTTGAAAACCTGGGGGATGACCTGTGGGTAGGGGTGAAAGGCCAATCAAACTTCGTGATAGCTGGTTCTCCCCGAAATGCATATAGGTGCAGCGTTGCGTGTTCCTTGCCGGAGGTAGAGCTACTGGATGGCTAATGGGCCCTACCAGGTTACTGACGTCAGCCAAACTCCGAATGCCGGTAAGCCAAGCGCAGCAGTGAGACTGCGGGGGATAAGCTTCGTAGTCGAGAGGGAAACAGCCCAGACCACCAGCTAAGGCCCCTAAGCGTGTGCTAAGTGGGAAAGGATGTGGAGTTGCCCAGACAACCAGGAGGTTGGCTTAGAAGCAGCCACCCTTGAAAGAGTGCGTAATAGCTCACTGGTCAAGTGATTCCGCGCCGACAATGTAGCGGGGCTCAAGTACACCGCCGAAGCTGTGGCATCCGTACTCGTGCTCGGCCCGCCCTTGTGGTGGGTCCAGGCGTACGGATGGGTAGGGGAGCGTCGTGTGGCGAGCGAAGCCGCGGAGTGATCCAGCGGTGGACGCCACACGAGTGAGAATGCAGGCATGAGTAGCGAAAGACGGGTGAGAAACCCGTCCGCCGAATGACCAAGGGTTCCAGGGCCAGGTTAATCCGCCCTGGGTAAGTCGGGACCTAAGGCGAGGCCGACAGGCGTAGTCGATGGACAACGGGTTGATATTCCCGTACCGGCGAAGGACCGCCCATACCGAGCCCGGTGATGCTAACCACCCAAACCGTTCCACCGGACCCTTCGGGGTCCACCGGGACGGGGCGCGTGGGACCCGAACCGGTAGTAGGTAAGCGTATTAACAGGGGTGACGCATGAAGGTAGCCAGTTGGAGCGATGGTTGACTCCTTCCAAGGCTGTAGGACGCCTCCTAGGCAAATCCGGGAGGCATCAAGTCCGAGAGCTGACGGTGACCGCAACAGCGGGAATATGGTGATCCTATGGTGCCAAGAAAAGCCTCGACGCGAGGGACTAGCCGCCCGTACCCTAAACCGACTCAGGTGGTCAGGTAGAGAATACCAAGGCGATCGAGAGAATCGTGGTTAAGGAACTCGGCAAAATGCCCCCGTAACTTCGGGAGAAGGGGGGCCCGGAGCGTGAACCCACTTGCTGGGGGAGCGTGGAAGGGCCGCAGAGACCAGGGAGAAGCGACTGTTTACTAAAAACACAGGTCCGTGCGAAGTCGCAAGACGATGTATACGGACTGACGCCTGCCCGGTGCTGGAAGGTTAAGAGGACGGGTCAGCCCCTTCGGGGGCGAAGCTCAGAATTTAAGCCCCAGTAAACGGCGGTGGTAACTATAACCATCCTAAGGTAGCGAAATTCCTTGTCGGGTAAGTTCCGACCTGCACGAATGGCGTAACGACTTCTCCGCTGTCTCAACCGCGAACTCGGCGAAATTGCACTACGAGTAAAGATGCTCGTTACGCGCAGCAGGACGGAAAGACCCCGGGACCTTTACTATAGCTTGGTATTGGTGTTCGGGACGGCTTGTGTAGGATAGGTGGGAGACTATGAAGCCCTCACGCCAGTGGGGGTGGAGTCAACGTTGAAATACCACTCTGGTCGTTCTGGATATCTAACCTCGGTCCGTGATCCGGATCAGGGACAGTGCCTGGTGGGTAGTTTAACTGGGGCGGTTGCCTCCTAAAGAGTAACGGAGGCGCCCAAAGGTTCCCTCAGCCTGGTTGGCAATCAGGTGTCGAGTGTAAGTGCACAAGGGAGCTTGACTGTGAGACCGACGGGTCGAACAGGGACGAAAGTCGGGACTAGTGACCCGGCGGTGGCTTGTGGAAGCGCCGTCGCTCATCGGATAAAAGGTACCCCGGGGATAACAGGCTGATCTTGCCCAAGAGTCCATATCGACGGCATGGTTTGGCACCTCGATGTCGGCTCGTCGCATCCTGGGGCTGGAGTCGGTCCCAAGGGTTGGGCTGTTCGCCCATTAAAGCGGCACGCGAGCTGGGTTTAGAACGTCGTGAGACAGTTCGGTCCCTATCCGCTGCGCGCGTAGGAAACTTGAGAAGGGCTGTCCTTAGTACGAGAGGACCGGGACGGACTAACCTCTGGTGTGCCAGTTGTTCCGCCAGGAGCACGGCTGGTTGGCCACGTTGGGAAGGGATAACCGCTGAAAGCATCTAAGCGGGAAGCCTGCTTCAAGATGAGGTTTCCATCACCCCTCGAGGGTGGAGAGGCTCCCAGCAGACCACTGGGTGATAGGCCGGATGTGGAAGCAGGGACTAACGACCTGCGAAGCTGACCGGTACTAATAAGCCGACCACTTACCACAACACAACATCACTGATGTGCGCGTCCACTGTGCGGTTCCCGAACCACCACCCCCGCAACCCCCAAACCCCACCACAACGGTGGACAACACAGGGGTTCGCGAGCAAGGGTGACAGTTCCATAGAGTTACGGCGGCCATAGCGAGGCGGGAAACGCCCGGTACCATTCCGAACCCGGAAGCTAAGCCCCTCAGCGCCGATGGTACTGCACGGGAGACCGTGTGGGAGAGTAGGACACCGCCGAACACCCATTCACGAAAGGGCCACCCACCAGGGTGGCCCTTTCGTCATTCACCACGCTATCGTGGCGTGGATGCGGACGCTGCGGCGTCCGCATAAAGTCAACAGAGCCCGCACGGTCCGACGTCACTCGATGTCCGGGTGCAGACAGGAGATGACCATGGTCTCGGAACGGCGAGACAAGGGCGGGCGCGACGAGCGCACCGGCGACTCACGCGGAGGTCGGGACGGGCGTGACGACCGGTCCCGCGGGCGGAAGAGCGACGGCGGCGCCGGTGCGGGTTCCTCCGGCGGCGGGCGCGGTCGGGCGTCGGGAGGTTCGACAGAGCGCAAGGGCGCGCCGCGGAGCTCCCAGCCGGACCGTGGACGTTCGACCCGGGGAGCCGGTGAAGGTCCGGCCCGTTCGGGCTCGGGCCGTCGTGACGACCGCGATCGTGGCTGGGGTACCCCGCGTGGCGGGGCCGCGGACTCGCGCGGCGGGTCGGGTGGGCGCCGCTCCGATGAGGGGCGTGGCGGCCGTTCCGCCGATGACACCACGCGCGGTGGGCACCGTAGTGGCAGCTCCCGCAGCGGGTCGACCGGTGGAGCGGGGAGTCGTGGAGGGGCTGGTTCCTACGGTGAGCGTTCCGGGGGTCGGGCTGCTGGGGGGTCGTCCTACGGTGAGCGTTCCGGGGGTCGGGCTGCTGGGGGGTCGTCCTACGGTGAGCGTTCCGGGGGTCGGGCTGCTGGGGGGTCGTCCTACGGTGAGCGTCCCGCCGGTCGTGGCGGAGGTCCTTCGTACGGAGGGCGCGGCCCGAACCGATCCTCCGGTGACGCACGCGGAGATCGTGGGGACCGGGCTCGTCGTCCGGACAGAGACGCCGGCTCCGCGCGCGAGTGGGACGCCAGGGGTCGGAGCGATCGTCGGGGCGGTCCCGACGAGCGCGACGGGCGAGGCTCCGGCGGCGCGGGGCGTAGCGGCGATCGAGGGTACGGCCGCGCGGAGCGGGCGCCCGATGGCCGCGGCGCTCGAGGATATGGCCGCGCGGAGCGGGCGACCGAGGGCGGGGGTGCTCGAGGTGATCGCTTCAGCACACGCGGGCCGGGAGAGCGCGGACCGCGTGACGGTGCGCGGGACGGGCGCCCCGACCGTCGCGGCTCGGCGCCCCCCGGTACCGAGCGGTATGGCCGTGGCGGTGGCGCCGCAGGCGGCGAGCGTGGGTCCGGCGATCACCGTCGTGCCGGCGATGATCGCGGTCGCGGCTCCGCCCGGTCGGCGGATCGCGGCAGCTCCTGGCGTGGTGAGCGCGAGGACCGGCGGTCCGCACCGTACGCGAGTGACGCTCCGCGGGACCGATCACGCGGCGGCGACGGACGCGACCGGCCCGGCGCCGCGGGTGCCCCGCGCGGCCGCCGGGACGGCGGGTGGGATGAGCGCGGTCGCCCCGAACGGACGGGCGAGCGACGCGGAGGATCCGACTGGCGATCGCGGGACGATCGGGCGGACCGCGGTGAGCCCGCAGGTCGCAGCGGACCGTGGCGGCCCAGGACCCCTCGCGATTCCGACGACTCGCCTCGGGGACCGCGCCGCGACGCCGCCCCCGGCTACGGGGACAGGGAGCGCGGGAGCGGTCGTCCGTCGGGGTATCGGGACGGGGAGCGGGCAGGTGGTCGTCCGTCGGGGTATCGGGACGGGGAACGATCAGGTGGTCGTCCGCCCGGGTACGGCGACCGCGGGACCGCTGGTGCGCGGGCTAGTGATCGCAGTGCCGGCTCCCGGGGACCGACGTCGGGCGGCGCCGGACGCGGCGAGGGCAGCGCGTTCGGTCGGCGGGACGACCGGACCGGCCAGGCGCCGACGTCGGACCGTCGCGATCGCCGCGAGGACCGGGTCCCGGACCCATACCTCCCGGACGACGTCGAACCCGGACAGCTCGACCGGGAGGCGCGCGCGCGCCTGCGCGGTCTGACGAAGGAGAACGCGGACCGCGTCGCCCGGCACCTCGTGATGGCGGGCAGGCTCCTCGACGACGATCCCGAGCGGGCCTACGAGCACGCCCAGGCGGCGGTGCGACGGGCCGGGCGGATCGACGTCGTGCGGGAGGCTGCAGCCCTCGCGGCCTACGCCACGGCGCGTTACGCCGAGGCCCTGCGCGAGCTGCGCACGGTCCGTCGGCTCAGCGGCATCGACGCCCACCGGGCGCTGGAGGCCGACTCCGAGCGAGGGCTCGGCCGCCCAGAGCGGGCGATCGCGTTGTTCACCCAGTCCCAGGACGACCTCGACGTCGCGGACCGGATCGAGCTGACGATCGTCGCGAGCGGCGCGCGCCTCGACCTCGGTCAGCCGGAGGCCGCCCTCGCGCTGCTCGACGACCTGCGCGTGCCCGGTCGGCTCCCCGACCTGGCGCTGCGGGTGCGGGAGGCGCGCGTGGACGTGCTGACGGCGCTGGGCCGCACCGACGAGGCCGAGTCCGAACGAGCGGCGCTGCCCGCCGAGCCGGAGGACCCCATCGTCGTCACCGACCTGGAGGACGACGTCCTCGGGGAGGAGGCGTGGGACGAGGGCGTGCTGGAGGAGGACGCCTCCACGCCCGAGCCCGGCGCGGACGTCGGTGAGGACACGGACCTGGACGACGACGACGACGCAACGGCGGCGCCGGAGCGGGTCGAGTCGTCCGAGTCGACGGAGTCGACTGAGCAGGAACCGGCGAGCACGGACGACACCACCGAGGAGGACCACGCGTGAGCTCCACTCTCGTCGGGTGCGCCCGTCCTCCCGCGGAGGAGTTCGATGCCGCCCTGCTCGACCTCGACGGCGTCGTCTACCGCGGCCCGGAACCGGTCGAGCACGCTGCGGAGGCCATCGCCGCGGGTCGCGCCGCCGGGATGACCGCCGTGTTCGTGACGAACAACGCGGCCCGGCCGCCCGGCGTCGTCGCGGACCAGCTCACGTCCCTCGGGGTCCCGGCCGAGCCGTCCGACGTCATGACGTCGTCGCTCGCGGCGGCAGCGATGCTCCGTGAGCAGGTTCCCGCGGGCAGCCGCGTGCTCGCCGTCGGTGGGCAGGGTCTCCACGAGGCCCTGGCGGCGCACGGCCTCGAGGTGGTGACGCGCGCCGGGGACTCGCCGGTCGCCGTCGTCCAGGGGTTCGGGCCCGACGTGTGCTGGCGCGACCTCGCCGAGGCCGCCTACGCGATCGCGGCCGGCGCTCGATACCTCGCCACGAATCTCGACGCCACGCTCCCGACGGAGCGCGGGATGGCGCCGGGGAACGGGTCGCTCGTCGCGGCGCTGGTGCACGCCACGGGGGTCCGTCCCGCCTCCGCCGGCAAGCCGGGACCGGAGATCTTCCGGCAGGCGGCGGGCACCGTCTCCTCGCGTCGCCCCCTGGTGATCGGGGACCGGCTCGACACGGACCTCGCCGGTGCTCGGGCGGCCGGGATGGTCGGGCTGCACGTGCTGACCGGGGTCAGCGGTCCGCACGAGCTCCTGGCCGCCGCACCCGCCGAGCGGCCACATCTGCTCGCCACCGACCTGCGCGGGATCCTCGAGCCCCATCCCGCGCCGGAGCGCGGAGACGACCATGCCTGGCGGTGCTCGACCGGCGAGGTGCGCGTGGACGGCCGCGGGCTCGTCGTGCGCAGAGCCGACGGCGAGCACCGGCTCGACGCGCTCGACGAGGTGACGCTCGACGAGCTGCGGGCCGCTTGCGCGGCCGCGTGGGACTCCGCGGACGCCGGAACGCCGGTCGACGTCGCGTCGTCCACACCACTGCGCGTGCGCGACGCCTGACCGGGGCCTCGCCAGGTAGCGTGTCGCCGGGAAGGGGAGGTCGCACCGTGCCGCAGGAAGAAGCGCCCCAGGTGCCCGGGGGTGAGACGCCGGGCGACGTCGGCCTGCGCGCGGACGACCTGCTGCCGGCGCTCGACGGCCTGGCCGAGAAGCCCTTGCGGGACCACGTCGTGGCGTTCGAGTCGGTTCACCGCCGCCTGGTCGAGGCCCTCGACGAGGCCGCGGGCTGATGGGCGCTCGGCTGGACGTCGAGCTCGTCCGTCGCGGTCTCGTACGCTCACGCACCCATGCGCAGAGCCTCGTCTCCTCGCGGCGGGTGCTCGTCGACGGACGTGCCGCCACGCGCGCCGCGACGCCGGTGGATGCGGCGTCGGCGCTGCAGGTGACGGGGGGCGAGACGCCGGACTACGTGTCCCGGGCCGGGCACAAGCTCGCCGGTGCTCTCGACGCCCTCGGGCCGGCGGCGCCCCTCGTCGCGGGTCGTCGCGCCCTCGACGCCGGTGCGTCCACCGGCGGGTTCACTGACGTGCTGCTGCGCCGGGGCGCGGCGCACGTCGTCGCCGTCGACGTCGGCACCGATCAGCTCGTGCCCGAGCTGCGCGCGGATCCCCGGGTGACCGTCCTCGAGCGCACGAACGTCCGCGACCTCCGGCCGGACGACGTCGCACCTGCGCCGCAACTCGTGGTCGGCGACCTGTCCTTCATCTCCCTCACCCTCCTGCTCGAGCCGCTGGCCGCGTGCGCCGCACCCGACGCGGAGCTGCTGCTGCTGGTCAAGCCTCAGTTCGAGGTCGGCCGCGAGGCGCTCGGCGCAGGCGGGCTCGTGCGCTCCCGCGAGCTACGTCGCGCGGCCGTCGGCGCCGTGGCGGACCGTGCTGGCGAGCTCGGGCTCGACCTCCTGGCGGTGACGCCGAGCCCTCTGCCCGGGTCGAACGGAAACATCGAGTACTTCGTGCTGCTGCGCGCCGGCGGGCCGCGGCCTGATGCTCCAGGGCGGCAGCAGCGGCACGAGATGATCGCCGCGGCGTCGGCGTCCGAACCCGACGTGAGGACGACGTGAGGCGGGTCCTCGTCGTCGCGCACACCGGGCGCGCCGACGCCGTCCGCACGCAGCACCGCCTCGAGGAGGAGCTGCGCGCGCGCGGGATCACGCCCGTCCACCGCCCGGACCTCCGGCACGACGCCGAGCTCAGTGACGCCGACGCCGATCCCGCGGACCTGGACGGGCTCGAGCTCGCCGTCGTCCTCGGTGGCGACGGCACGATCCTGCGGGCGGCCGAGCTCGTTCGCGGACGCGGGGTGCCGCTCGTGGGCATCAACCTCGGGCACGTCGGCTTTCTCGCCGAGTCGGAGGCGTCGGAGCTGTCGCAGGTCGTCGACCACATCGCCCGGCGGGCGTACGACGTCGAGGAGCGGATGACCGTCGACGTCACCGTCCGGCTGCCCACCGGCGTCGTCGAGACCGGGTGGGCGATCAACGAGGCGACCGTCGAGAAGGAACGCCGCGAACGCCTCATCGAGGTGGCGATCGGGGTCGACGGGCGCGGGCTGTCGACGTTCGGGTGCGACGGCGTCGTGCTCGCCACCCCCACCGGCTCCACCGCCTACGCGTTCTCCGCCGGCGGACCGGTCGTGTGGCCGGACGTCGAGGCCCTGCTGCTCGTCCCGATCAGCGCGCACGCCCTGTTCGCCCGCCCTCTGGTCGTCGGCCCGGGTTCCGTGCTGGCGGTGGAGGTGCTCGCCCGCTCGCGGTCCGGTGCGACGCTGTGGTGCGACGGCAGGCGGCGGCTCGACGTCCCCGCCGGGTCGCACATCGAGGTGCGCCGCGGCGCCGAACCTGTGCGGATCGCGCGCCTCGAGCAGGCGCCGTTCAGCTCGCGGCTCGTGCGCAAGTTCGACCTTCCGGTCTCGGGCTGGCGCGGGTCGGGCCCGGCAGGCGGTGCCCGGTGATCGAGGAGCTGCGCATCACCGACCTCGGCGTGATCTCCCGTGCCGAGCTGGAGCTCGCCCCCGGGCTCACGGTGGTGACGGGGGAGACGGGCGCCGGGAAGACGATGCTCCTGACCGGCCTGGACCTGCTGCTCGGCGGCCGCGCCGACGCCGCGCTCGTCCGGTCGGGTGCCGAGCGTGCCGTGGTGGAGGGGCGTTTCGTGCCGCCTCCCGGGTCGCCCGCCGTCGCGCGCGCCGAGGAGGCCGGTGGTGAGCTCGACGACGACGCGCTCCTGCTGGCCCGTTCCGTCGCCGCCCAGGGGCGCTCCCGGGCGTTCCTCGGGGGGCGCAGCGTGCCGCAGGGGGTGCTGGCGGAGGTCGGCGCGTCGCTCGTCACCGTGCACGGTCAGACCGATCAGCTCCGGCTGCGCAGCGGCGCTCAGCAGCGAGCCGCGCTCGACGCGTTCGCCGGTCCCGAGCACGAGGCCCGCGTCGCCGCTCATCGCCAGGCGCACGCGCGGCACCGCGAGGCGGAGGCGGAGCTCGACCGGTGGCGGGCGGGCGCTCGGGCACGCGTGCTGGAGGTCGAGCGGCTCACGGAAGCGCTCGCCGCGATCGAGGCCCTCGAGCCGCGAGCCGGCGAGGACGTCGAGCTGCGCGAGGAGGCCGACCGGCTCGGCAACGTCGAGGAGCTGCGGGCCGCGGTGCAGGCGGCCCGGTCCGCGCTCGAGTCCCGGGACGACGCGGCGGACGGCGGCGAGGACGGCGGCGGGGCGCTGGCGGCCGTCGAGGGCGCGCGCCGCCAGCTCGAGCACGCTCAGGAGTTCGACGCGGTCCTCGCTGGCTGGGCCGAGCGGCTCGGCGAGGTCGCCTACCTGCTCGGCGACCTCACGGGAGAGGTCGGCGCCTACCTCGCCGGGCTCGACGCCGACCCGGACCGGCTCGACGAGGTCCACGCGCGCCGGGCGGCGCTGACGTCGTTGGCCCGCACGTACGGCGTGGCCTGGGACGGGCCGGGCGCCGACGCGTCCGCCGACCCGGCGCCCGGGTCGGAGAGCCCGAGCGCGGGCGGGACGGGGGAGTCGGACGGCGGCCAGGCACCTTCCGCCGCGCCGGAGCCAGGCACCGTCGACGCCGTCCTGCGGTGGGCGGGGCACGCGCGTGCGCGGCTGACAGCGCTGACGTCCCCGGACGAGGGCGAACCCGCCTTGGAACGGCGCGCCCGGGAGCTGCTCGCGGCTCGGGCGGAGCTCACCGACGCGGTCACCGCAGCACGGCGCGACGCCGCACGCCGGCTCGCGGACGCCGTCGACGGTGAGCTCAGCGGGCTCGCGATGGGCGGCGCACACCTCTCGGTGGAGCTGGTCGCGGCCGACGACGTCGGCCCGGCTGGTGCCGAGGACGTCACGTTCCTGCTCAGCGCCCACGAGGGCGCCCCCGTCCGGGCGCTCGCGCAGAGCGCCTCGGGAGGGGAGCTCTCCCGTGTGATGCTCGCGATCGAGGTGGCACTCGCGCAGCGGCGGAGCGACGACGCTGCGCCCACGTTCGTGTTCGACGAGGTCGACGCCGGGGTCGGCGGCCGGGCCGCCGTGGAGGTCGGACGACGACTCGCGGAGCTGGCGCGGACGGCGCAGGTCGTGGTCGTCACCCACCTCGCTCAGGTCGCGGCGTTCGCCGACCGGCACGTCGTCGTCGCCAAGCAGACCACCGGCGGGGGCACCACGACCGGCGTGACGATCGTCACCGGCACCGAGCGTGAGGAGGAGCTCGCCCGCATGTTGTCGGGCGATCCGGCGTCCTCGCAGGCCCGGCGGCACGCCGCCGAGCTCCTGGAACGCGACGGCGTGGGACGATAGCGGCGATGAGGTCACTGCTCCCGCGCCGGCGCGCGGCCACCGACGCCCGGGCCGGCGCCCAGGTCGAGCGCGGGCAGATCACCGGTCCCGCGCGGGTCGACCGCAGCACGAAGACGCTGACGAAGCGCCTGCGGCCCGGCGACGTCGCCGTCATCGACCACGTGGACATCGACCGCGTCTCCGCGGAGGCGCTCGTCGGCTGCAAGCCGGCGGCGGTGCTGAACGCCGCCCGTTCGACGTCCGGGCGGTACCCGAACCTCGGTCCGGAGATCCTGCTGGAGGCGGGCATCCCGCTCCTGGACGACCTGGGCTCCGACGTCATGGCGATCCCGGAGTCGTCACGCGTCGAGGTCGACGGCGCCAAGGTGAGCGTCGGCGGGCATTTCGTCGCCGAGGGCACCGTGCAGACGACCGAGACGGTCGAGGTCTCGCTCGCCGAGGCGCGGGAGGGTCTCGCGGACCAGCTCGAGTCGTTCGCCGCGAACACCATGGACTACCTGCGCCGGGAACGGGAGCTGCTGCTCGACGGCGTCGGCGTCCCGAAGATCCGCACGAAGCTCGAGGGGCGTCAGGCGCTGATCGTGGTCCGCGGCTACCACTACAAGGAGGACCTCGCGATGCTGAGGTCCTATGTGCGGGAGAACCGCCCGGTGCTGATCGGCGTCGACGGCGGAGCCGACGCGATCCTGGACGCCGGCTGGACGCCGGACATGATCGTCGGCGACATGGACTCGGTCTCGGACCGTGCCCTCGGCTGTGGGGCGGAGGTCGTGGTGCACGCCTACCGGGACGGGCGCGCTCCCGGGCTCAGCCGGGTCGAGCGACTCGGGGTGTCCCACGTCGTGTTCCCCGCGACCGGTACCAGCGAGGACGTCGCCATGCTGCTGGCCGACGACAAGGGAGCCGAGCTCATCGTCGCCGTCGGCACCCACGCGACGCTCGTCGAGTTCCTCGACAAGGGGCGCGCCGGGATGGCCAGCACGTTCCTCACCCGGCTGCGGGTGGGGAGCAAGCTCGTCGACGCGAAGGGCGTGTCCCGCCTGTACCGGCACCGGATCTCCAACTGGCAGGTGACGGCGCTCGTCCTCGCCGGGCTCGCCGCTGTGCTCGTGGCGCTCGGCAGCACACCCGCCGGTCAGACCCTGTTCGGGCTGATCCTGGCGCGCATCGACGACTTCGTCTCGTTCGTCCGCGACCTCCTCGGCCTCACGGCCGGGGCCGTGGGCTGAGACCCGGAGAAATGGGCTTCCTGCGGTGATCGACTTTCGGTACCACCTCGTCTCGCTGATCTCGGTGTTCCTGGCGCTCGCCGTCGGCATCGTGCTCGGCGCCGGACCGCTGCGCGACACGATCGGCGACCAGCTGACGGGCCAGGTGGAGCAGCTGCGCGAGGAGAAGGAGTCGCTGCGGGCCGACCTCGAGCGCTCGCAGGCCGATCTCGTCGCGCGCGACGCGTTCGTCACGGGGGCTGCTCCGCAGCTGCTCGAGGACACGCTGCCCGAGCGCGACGTGGCCCTCGTGCTCCTGCCCGGCGCCGAGGCGGACGTCGTCGAGGCGCTCACGCAGAACCTGGAGCTCGCCGGCGCGAGCGTCGTCGGGCGGGTCGAGGTGACGACGATGTGGTCGGACCCGTCCCAGCGGGCGTACCGGTCGCAGATCGCCGCGAACCTGTCTGCCTACCTGGCCGAGTCGCCGGGTGACGACGCCACGACGGAGCAGATCCTCGGCGAGGCGCTCGGCGAGGCGCTCACGGCCACCGAGACGGACACCGACGAGCCGACGGCGAACGCGGGCGAGCTGCTCGCCCTCCTCACGGCCGGCGACGACGACGCGCTCGTCCGCCAGGTCAGCGAGGACCTCGCCCCGGCGGACGCGACGATCGTCGTGAGTGCCCCGTACCTGCCGGTCCCGGACGAGGCGCCGCCGTCGGACCTGGAGGACACGAACGCCGCCTGGGTCGCGCTCGCGAGCGCGCTCGCCCAGACCGGCGAGGGCTCGATCCTCGCCGGGTACGCGACGAACGACGGCGACGTGGTCGCGGCTCTGCGGGCGGACCCGGCCGCGGCGACGACGACGTCCGTCGACGGCATCGACGTCGCCCCCGGGCTCGTCACCGCGCCGCTCGCCCTGGCGAGCGCGATGGCCGGGAACGAGGCCGCGCAGTACGGGTCCGGCATCGGCGCCACCGAGGTGATGCCGCCCGACGCCGGGCTCGAGCCGCCGGTGGTGGAGCCGGACGACGGCTCCGCGGAACCGGACGGCGAGCCGGGCGGCGACGGCGAGGACGCGTGAGCCGCCTGCGGGCCTCCGCGCTGGGGGCCACGTGGACACTCGGCACGCTGTCCGCGGTGCGGCGGTCGGCGCCGGGCGGGGAGCGCCGCTGGGCGCGCACGAACTACGCCGGCGGCGAGGTCAGCCTCCTCGGCGGGCTCGCGCTCGCGGCCGGGGCCGGGGCGGCAGCGGCGTCGGTCGGCGGCCGGCCCGGCGTCGCCGGCACGCTCGCGGCCGCGGCCGGCGGTGGCTTCGGCGCGCTCGACGACCTCGTCGAGGATCCGGCGGAGTCGTCGACGAAGGGTCTGCGCGGCCATCTCGGTGCGCTCGCCCGGGGGCGCGTGACGACCGGGGGAGCGAAGCTGCTCGGGATCTCGGCCGCGTCGATCGTGGCCGCGGCGATCGCGACCCGGGGCGGGCTGCGCGACGCGAGCACGCGGCCGATGGCCGTCCGGGCGCTCGACGTCGCGACGTCAGGAGCGCTCGTCGCGGGCACGGCGAACCTGCTCAACCTCCTGGACCTGCGCCCCGGACGCGCCCTCAAGGCGGCGGCGCTCGCGGCCACACCCGTGGCACTCACGAACGGTCCCGGGGCGGAGCTCGCGGCCGGCGTCGTCGGGTCGTCCCTCGCCGCTCTGCCGACCGACCTGGCCGAGACGACGATGCTCGGTGACACGGGCGCGAACGCCGTCGGCGCCGTCCTCGGGACGTCTCTCGCGCTCACGCGCTCGCCCTGGCTGCGCGGCGCGGCCCTCGCCGGCGTCGTCGCCCTCACGCTCGCGAGCGAACGAGTGAGCTTCTCCCGCGTCATCGCCCGCACGCCCGTGCTCCGCGAGGCCGACGCGTGGGGCCGGCTGGAGCGGGCGTGAGCGTCGGGGCGCGCCGGCTCGTCGCGGGGCTCGCCGGGGCGACGGCGGCGATCACCGCGCTGACGCTGCTCTCCCGCGTCGTGGGCTTCGGCCGGTGGTTCGCGCAGAACGCGTGGGTCGGGCCGAACGAGGTGGGCACCGCCTACGCGACGGCGAACTCGGTGCCCAACGTGCTGTACGAGGTCGCCGCGGGTGGTGCGCTCGCGGGCGCCGTCATCCCCTTGCTCGCCGCGCCCCTGGCGGCGCGGATGCGTGGCGACGTCGACCGGATCTCCTCGGCGCTGCTCGGCTGGGCGCTCGTGGCGCTGGTGCCGCTCGCGGTGGTGACGGCGCTGCTCGCGCGGCCCGTCGCCACGCTGCTGCTGTCGAGCCGCGGCGTTCCGGCGTCGCAGGAGCAGGTCGAGCTGGCGACCACGCTGCTGCGCATCTTCGCTCCGCAGATCCCCCTGTATGGGATCGGCGTCGTGCTCACCGGCGTGCTCCAGGCGCAGAAGCGGTTCCTGCTGCCCGCGTGCGCCCCGCTCGCCTCCAGCGTCGTCGTCATCGCGTCGTACTACGCGTTCGGCCTGCTCGCGGGGCCGGAGCCGACGCCCGGAGCGCTGAGCTCGTCAGCTGTGGCGTGGCTGGGGTGGGGGACGACGGCGGGAGTCGCCGCGATGAGCCTGCCGCTGCTCGTGCCTGTGGTGGCCTCGGGCGTGCGCCTGCGCCCGGCGTTGCGGTTCCCGCCCGGGGTCGCTCCCCGGGCGCGGCGGCTCGCGGCCTCCGGGATCGGCACGCTGCTCGCCCAGCAGGCGAGCGTCGTCGTCGCCGTGGTGCTCGCGAACCGGTTCGGTCAGCTCGACGGCACCGTGAGCGTCTACCAGTACTCCCAGGCCGTGTACCTGCTGCCGTACGCGGTGCTCGCCGTCCCCCTCGCGACGGCGATGTTCCCGCGACTCGCCGAGCACGCGAGCGCTCGCGACTCCCGCGCGTTCGCGCGCGACACGAGCGCCTCGACGCGTGCGATCGTCGTCGCGGCCCTGGCGGGGGCAGCCGGGCTCGTCGCCGCGGCCGACCCCGTCCAGACGGTCTTCGCGACGTACGCGCGGGGAGATGTCAGCGGGATGGCCGGCGCCGTCACGGCAATGGCTCCCGGCCTCGTCGGCATGGCGCTCCTGTTCCACCTCAGCCGGGCGCTGTACGCCCTCGAGCACGCGCGCGCCGCCGTCGTCGCGACGTCGATCGGCTGGGTCACCGTGGCGGTGGCCTCCTGGGTCGCCGTCATGGTCCTGGCTCCCGACGGCGACGACGGCCCGGCCGCGTTGCTCGGGCTCGGCATCGGCACGGCGGTCGGGATGACGGTGGCCGCGATCGCTCTTGCCGTCGCCGTGCGGCGGGTCGCGGGATCCGCCGCCCTCGCCGGGATCGGCCGCACGACGGCTGTGGCGCTCGGCGGCGCCGTGGTCGGTGCGCTCGCCGGGCGCCTGGTCGCCGGCAGCATCGCCGGCCCGGACGCCGGCGCGGGCGTCGCACTGCTCGCCGGCCTGGTCGGCGGGGTCCTCGCCCTCGCTGCGGTCGGCGCCGCGAGCGCCGCCGCCGACCGGTCCCTCGTGGCGATCGTGAGGCGCGCATGACCGCCCGGCGACCGCGCGTCGTCCAGCTGACCGGGTCGAGCGCCGGCGGCGTCGGCCGGCACGCCCGGGAGATCGCCGCCGGGCTCGCGCCCTGGTACGACGTCGTGCTCGCCGGGCCGGCCGACGTCGTCGACGCGTTCGACGGCCCGACCCGCCTCGTCGAGATCGGCGACCGGCCCCAGCTCCGCGACCTCACGGCGATCCGGGAGCTGCGCACGCTGGCGCGCGGGAGCGACGTCGTGCACGCGCACGGCCTGCGTGCCGGCGGGCTCGCGGTGCTCGCGCTGCGCGGTCTGCCGCGCGCGCGACGCCCGCGGCTCGTGGTCACGTTGCACAACCTGCCGGTGGGCTCGACGCGCGTGCGTCTCGTCTCGGCCGTCCTCGAGCGGCTCGTCGCGCGCGGTGCGGACGCCGTCCTCGGCGTGAGCGGCGACCTGGTCGAGCGCGCCCGGGAGCGCGGAGCCCGACTCACCGACCGGGCGCTCGTGCCGGCCCCGCCACGCGGGCACCCGCGCCCGATCGACCGCGCGGCGCTCGGCGTCGCTCCCGGCGACGGCTTGCTGGTGACGGTGGCGCGCCTCGCCCCGCAGAAGGGCCTGGACGTGCTCGCCGACGCCGCAGCGCTCCTCGCGCGGGACGGCGTCGCGGTGCGGTGGCTCGTCGCCGGCCACGGCCCGCTCCTGACCGAGCTGACCCGGCGGGTGCAGACCGAGGCTCTCCCGCTCGGGCTGCTCGGCTACCGCGAGGACGCGCTCGACCTGCTCGCCGGCGCCGACGTCGTCGTCTCGACCGCACGCTGGGAGGGCCAGCCGCTGTGGCTGCAGGAGGCGCTCGCCGTCGGCGCCCCGATCGTCGCGACCGACGTCGGCGGCACCGGCGAGGTGACGGCCGGCGCCGCCGTGCTCGTCCCGGACGGCGACGCCTCAGCGATCGCGAACGCCGTCGCCGCGCTGCTCGCGGATCCGGAGCGTCGCAGCAGGATGCACGCCGCGGCCCGGGAACGCGCGGATCATCTGCCGCGGCTCGCTGACGTCGCGGCGCAGCTCCGGCGCATCTACGGACTCCTGTTAGGGTAGAACTCCGTGGTCGATCACATCGGTAGACGCCCGGTCCCCCCTCTCTCCGCCGAACCCCGGCACATCTTCGTGACGGGCGGTGTGGCGTCGTCCCTCGGCAAGGGATTGACGGCGTCGAGCCTCGGTCACCTGCTCCGCGCGCGCGGTCTGCGCGTGACGATGCAGAAGCTGGACCCGTACCTCAACGTGGATCCCGGCACGATGAACCCGTTCCAGCACGGTGAGGTGTTCGTCACCGAGGACGGCGCCGAGACCGACCTGGACATCGGCCACTACGAGCGGTTCCTCGACGTCGAGCTCGGCCGCAGCGCGAACGTCACCACCGGGCAGGTGTACTCCACGGTCATCGCGAAGGAGCGTCGCGGCGAGTACCTCGGCGACACGGTCCAGGTCATCCCGCACATCACCGACGAGATCAAGTCGCGGATGCGCGCCCAGGCGCACGACGCCGACCCGCCCGACGTGATCATCACCGAGATCGGCGGCACCGTCGGCGACATCGAGTCGCAGCCGTTCCTCGAGGCAGCGCGCCAAGTCCGCCAGGACGTGGGCAGGTCGAACGTGTTCTTCCTGCACGTCTCCCTCGTGCCCTACATCGGCCCGAGCGGCGAGCTCAAGACGAAGCCGACGCAGCACTCCGTGGCGGCGCTGCGCAGCATCGGCATCCAGCCGGACGCGATCGTCTGCCGCGCGGACCGCGACATCCCCGAGAGCGTGAAGCGCAAGATCGCGGCGATGTGCGACGTCGACGACGAGGCGGTGGTCACGGCCGCCGATGCACCGAGCATCTACGACATCCCGAAGGTGCTGCACGCCGAGGGGCTGGACGCGTACGTCGTGCGCCGCCTCGACCTGCCGTTCCGCGACGTCGAGTGGGCGACGTGGGGCACGCTGCTCGACCGGGTCCACCGACCGGCCGACGAGATCGAGATCGCGCTCGTCGGGAAGTACGTGGGGCTGCCCGACGCGTACCTGTCGGTGACCGAAGCCCTGCGCGCCGGCGGTTTCGCCCACGACGCCCGGGTGCGCATCAAGTGGGTCGCCTCCGACGACTGCGAGACGCCCGAGGGCGCCCGGCGCGCCCTCGACGGGGTCGACGGCGTCCTGGTGCCGGGAGGGTTCGGCGTCCGTGGGATCGAGGGCAAGCTCGGCGCCCTGCGCTGGGCGCGCGAGCACCAGGTGCCGACGCTCGGCATCTGCCTCGGGCTGCAGTGCATGGTGATCGAGTACGCGCGCACGGTGCTCGGGCTGGAACGGGCGTCGTCGTCGGAGTTCGACGCCGACACGCCCGACCCGGTGGTCGCGACGATGGCGGAGCAGCTCGCGATCGTCGGCGGCGACGGCGATCTCGGCGGCACGATGCGGCTCGGCCGGTACGAGGCCGAGCTGGCGCCCGGCAGCGTCGTCGCCGAGGCGTACGGTGCGACCCGGGCGAGCGAGCGGCACCGCCACCGGTACGAGGTCAACAACTCCTACCGGCCCGCGCTCGAGGAGGCGGGGCTGGTCGTCAGCGGACAGTCGCCGGACTCGTCGCTGGTGGAGTTCGTCGAGCTCGACCGAGACGTGCACCCGTACTACGTCGGCACGCAGGCGCACCCGGAGTTCAAGTCGCGTCCCACGCGGGCGCACCCGCTGTTCGCGGGCCTCGTCGGGGCGGCGCTGGCGCGGCAGCGCGAGACGCGGCTGCTCGAGGTCGAGCCGGCGCGATGAGCTCCTGGTCCGACGAGCGCGTCCCGCCCGAGGTGCTCGCCAGCGAGACCGTCTTCGCGGGACGGGTCTTCGACGTCGACGCCGCCGAGGTGGACCTCGGGGTGGGTGGCGTGGTGCGCCGGGAGTTCGTGCGGCACCCGGGGGCGGTCGCCGTCGTCGCGCTCGACGAGGACGACAGGGTGCTCCTCCTGCGGCAGTACCGCGTGCCCGTCGGGGCGTTCCTGTGGGAGGTCCCGGCGGGTCTGCTCGACGTCGACGGCGAGCCCCTGCTCGCGGCGGCGCGGCGGGAGCTGGCCGAGGAGGCGGATCTCGTCGCGGCCCGGTGGGACGTCCTCGCGGACTACTGCACGACGCCCGGCGCGTCGACCGAGACCCTGCGGGTGTTCCTCGCGCGGGAGCTCATCGCGGTGCCGGACGGCGAGAGGCACGTGCGCGAGGCGGAGGAGCTCGGGATGGCGACGCGGTGGGTGGCGCTCGACGACGCCGTCCAGGCGGTGCTCGGTGGCCGGGTCCACAACCCGTCGACGGTCGTCGGGATCCTCGCGGCCGCGAGCTCGCGCGCGGCGGGCTGGGGCTCGCTGCGGCCCGTCGACGCGGCGTGGTTCCGGCAGGACGTCGCGCCGGCCTGAGCGGGCCGACGGGTCAGGACGTGACGCCGGTGACCGCGGCGGGAGCCGGCGTCGCCGGCTCCGTGAGGGACGGCCGCACACGCAGGGCGAGGATCGCCGTCGTCGTCGCCGTCACGAGGAGGGCAGCGCCGACCAGGTGCAGCGCGACGAGCACCTCCGGCAGGCCCGTGAAGTACTGGACGTACCCGATGAGTCCCTGCGCGAGCGTGACGGCGAGCAGCACGAGCCCGGACCGGCGCGCGCGGGCGAGGTCGGCGGGCGTCACGCCGTCGGCGGGGCGGGCGCGAGCGAGCAGGACGAGGAGCGCCACGAGCGCGGCGATGAACGCCCACACGGCGCCGGCGTGGATCCGGGAGACGAGCGTGGGGTCGAACGCGAACCGGTAGCCGACCTCCTCGTCTCCGGAGTGCGGGCCGGACCCGGTGACGAGCACGCCGAGGACCACGACGACCCCCGCGAGCACCCCGACCACGCGGCCGAGGAGCGGCACGGCCGGACCCGTGACCACCGGGCGCGGGGCGCCGTCGCCCTCACGCAGGCGCACGTACAGGGCCGCGGAACCCCAGATGAGGGCCATCGAGCTGAGGAAGTGGAAGCCGACGACGGCGGGGTGCAGGTCGACGAGGACGGTGATCCCGCCGATGACGGCCTGGGCGGCCACGCCCGCGAGCGGGACGAGGCCGAGCACGCGGAACGCGGTGCTGCGTCCGCGGGTGGCGGGCGCGCGCCAGATACCGATCGCGACGGCGACGGCGATGAGGCCGAGGACGCCCGTCAGGGTGCGGTTCCCGAACTCGATGTACGGGTGGAACGTGATCGCGTCGTGGTGCACGGGAGTGAACTCACCTGGCTCGCACTGCGGCCAGGTGGAACAGCCGAGCCCGGACCCGGTCAGGCGCACGATCCCGCCCGTGAGAACGATGACGACCTGGCCCACGAGGTTGGCGACGACGGCGATCCGGGTCCAGCGATCGGCGCGGGTGAGGGTAGCGGTCGTCACGCTTCCACGATAGTGCGGACCGATGGGTGGTCCGCGCCGGGAGGAGCGCGGCCACCAACCTCTCGCGGCGGGGCCACGAACCTCTCGCGGTGGGGCCACGAACCTCTCGCGGTGGGGCCACGAACCTCTCGCGGAGTCGTCAGGCGGCCGCGAGGACGCCGATGCCGATGAGGGCGCCGGCGAGCAGGCCACCGACGGTGCGCACGTGGTTGCCGCGGACCCAGGAGCGCATCCACGCGGGGAACGCGGCGGCGTCGAGGGTGTCCAGGGCGTTGTTGCGGGGGATGTGGTACCCCGCCGTCATGCCGACCACGCCGATGACGTACACGAGCGTCCCGCCGACGATCCACCACGTCCCCGGCCCGGAGTCGAGCACCGCCCGCACCCCGACGACGGCGGCCAGCGCCCCCGTCCCGAACACGAGCGCCATGAACGTGCCCGACCGCGGCGCCTCGACGTTGATCGCCTGCATCGCGCGCAGACCTTCCCGATCGGGCAGCGAGGCGACGGCCGCCGACGTGAACGTCGAGTACGGCAGGAACGCGCCGCCGCTCGCCGCCGCGGCGAGGGCCGTGGCGCCGGTCGCGATCTCCCACGCGCCCATCACGACCACACCCCGGCGGCCGCGGCGGCGGAGAGGTGAGCCGAGATGTCCCGTGGCGGCCGTCCGAGCGCGCGTTCGACGCCGTCGGTGAGCACCGAGTTCTGACCGCCGAAGACCTCGGGGAAGAGCGCGGACAGCAGCTCCACGACCTCGGGCGGGAGCCCGGCCTCGCGCCATCCGGCGACGGCGTCGTCCATCTCGAGCTCGACGTACTGGAGGTCGCGACCCACGAGGGCGCCGATCTCGGCGACGACCTCCGCGAACGTGAGGAGACGCGGCCCGGCCACCTCGTACACCTCGCCCGCATGCCCCTCGCCGGTCAGCGTCGCGACGGCCACGTCGGCGACGTCGTCCGCGTCGACGAACGGCTCGGGCACGTCCCCGACGGGGAGCGCCAGGACGCCGCCCGTCAGCATCGCCGCGAACTCACCCTCGGTGAAGTTCTGGGCGAACCATGAGGAGCGGACGACGCTCGCGGCCGGGAACTCCTCGAGCACGGCGTCCTCCGCGACGAGCGATGCGGCCTCGCCGCGCCCGGACAGCAGCGAGAGTCGATCGAGACCAGCGCTGCGGGCCGCGGCGGCGAACGCGCGCAGCGTGTCGGCGGCGCCGGGCACGCTGAGGTCGGGGCTGAAGGCGACATAGGCGCTGCGCGCGCCGTCGAGCACGTCCGCCCACGTGGCGGGCTCCTCCCAGTCGAACCTGGGGGTCGTGCTCCGGGAGACGGCGCGAACGGGCAGACCGGCGGCGCGGAGCCGGTCGGCGACGCGCGTGCCGGTGCGCCCCGAGGCGGCCGTGACGAGCACGGGCCTGGGGTCGGCCGGGCCGCCGGTCTCGCCGACGGCGGACGGGTCTGCGGCGGAGGCAGGAGAGGGGCTGGTGCGGTGCGTGGTCTCTGGCATGACTCGATCACACCAGGCGCCGGTATGGACGGACCATAGTGTCTCGTCGCGGATGCATACGCGATCGTCTCAGGTAGGCTCTGCGCGATGGACGCTCTCACTGCCGTGCTCACCGCCCACCGCGCGGAGGGTGCGTACGTGCTGCGGTCGGTGCTCGAGGAGCCCTGGTCGATCCGGCTCGAGGACGACTCCCCGCTCTCCGTGGTCGTGCTCGCCCGGGGCACGGCATGGCTCGTCGCCGACGACGGCGAGCCCCGGCTGCTCGAGGAGGGCGACGCGGCGCTCGTGCGCGGTCCGGGTCACTGGACCCTGGCGGACGCCCCCGGCACGCCCGCCCAGGTGCGGATCGGCCCCGGGCAGGTCTGCCATCCGGTGCCCGGCGCGCCCGGCCCGGGCTACCGCGACGTCGGCGTCCGGACCTGGGGAAACACCTGGGGGAGCACGCACGTCCGCGCCCGGGGGAGCATCTGGGGGATCACGGCGGACGGTTCCGGAACCGACTCCGGGACCGACGCGGACGCCGGCACCACCGAGGTGCTCACCGGCGCGTACGAGTCGCCGGCCGAGGTCGGCGCCCATCTGCTCACGCACCTGCCGCACGTCGTCGTCGTCCCGCGGACGGCCGGCGTCGACGGTGTGGTCGGGCTGATCCGCGGGGAGCTCGCCCGCGAGGACCCCGGTCAGGAGGTCGTGCTCGACCGCCTCGTGGACCTGCTCACCGTGACGCTCCTGCGGGCCTGGTTCTCGTCGCCGCAGGCGCATCCGCCGGCGTGGTACGCGGCGTTCGGCGATCCCGTCGTCGGCCCCGCGCTGCGGCACCTGCAGCACGAGCCGGCGCGGCCCTGGACGGTCGCGTCGCTCGCGGCCGTGACCCGATCGTCGAGGGCGACGTTCGCGCGCCGCTTCACGGAGCTGGTCGGCGAGCCGCCGATGGCATACCTCACGCGATGGCGCCTCGACCTCGCCGCCGAGGACCTGCGCACCTCGACGCTCACGCTCGAGGCGATCGGCCGGCGCGTCGGCTACTCCAGCGCGTTCTCGCTCAGTGCGGCGTTCTCCCGCGCCCGTGGAGAGAGCCCGACGGCGTTCCGGCGGCGGGTCCGGTCAGTCCCACCTGAACGTGCGGGCGGCTCCGAGACCGGCCACGACCGTCCAGCCGAGCAGGACCAGCGCGGGGAAGGCGACATCGGACGTCGACCCCGCGAACGCCGCGCGTAGTCCCTCGCCCAGGGCGCCCGAGGGCAGCCACGGCGCGACGGCCGCGAGGCCCGCCGGGAGCTGGTCCGCGGGGAGCACGACCGCGCCGCCGGCGAGCAGCAGGACCCAGACGAGGTTCGCCACGGCGAGCACGGCCTCGGGGCGCAGCGTGCCCGCAAGGAGCAGCGCGAGCGACGTGAACGCGGCGGTGCCGAGCACGGCGAGCCCGATCGCGGCCGGGACGCCGGAGGCGTCCGGTCGCCAGCCGAGGAGCACGGCCAGCGTGCCGAGGACGGCGACCTGCACGAGCTCGACCGCAAGCACCGCGAGGATCTTCCCGGTCAGGAGCCCGCCGCGCCCGAGCGGCGTCGTCCCCAGCAGCCGCAGCACGCCCCAGCGTCGGTCGAACGCCGTCGCGATCGACTGCGACGTGAACGCCGAGCTCATGATGGCGAGGGCGAGCACGCCGGGCGCGACGACGTCGATCCGCTCCGCCCCGCCCGTCGGGACGTCGATGACGCTCGTCCTCGACAGCGCGAGGAGGACCAGCGCCGGCAGGATGATCGTGACGAGCAGCTGCTCGCCGTTGCGGAGCACCGCCCGGGTCTCGAAGGCGGCGTAGGCGGCGACACGTCGCCACGACGGTGCCGGACCGCCCGCGGCCACCGTGGCCGAGCCCCCGCCCTGGTGCCCAGAGCCCTCGCTCTGGTGCTTGTCGGTCGCGATCCTCCTGCGCTCGTATCCTCGGTCGCGATCCTCCTGCGCTCGCTGGCGCTCGCTGTCGGAGTCTCGCTCGTTCCTCGCTCCGGAGTCCTCGCTCATCGCATCTCCCGGCCCGTCAGCTCGAGGAACGTGTCCTCGAGGGAGCGTGCTCCACGCCGCAGCGAGGTGATGAGCACGCCCTCGGCACGGCACCACGCGGCCAGCTCCGCGACGAGTGCCGGACTCGACTCGGCATGCACGAGGACCGTCGACGCCGGATCGTGAGTCGCGCGACCGACGCCGAGCTCCACGAGCGTCCCGCTCGCCGCACTCAGGTACGCCGCGAGTGCGGCGAGCTCGTCGTCGCCGAGGCTCCGGTCGATCGTCACGGCGAGGGAGTCCGGACCGCCGTGCGCCGTGATGAGCTCGTCGGGAGCGCCGGACGCGATCACGCTGCCGGAGTCGACGACGTGCACGAGGTCGGCGAGCTGCTCGGCCTCGTCCATGAGGTGCGTCGTGAGCACGACCGACGTGCCGCCGTCGCGCAGCTCGCGCACGAGCTCCCACACCGCGTGCCGCGACTGGGGATCGAGTCCGGCGCTGGGTTCGTCGAGGAACACGAGCTCGGGTCGGCCGATGATCGCCACGGCCAGCGCGAGGCGTTGGCGCTGGCCGCCGGAGAGTCGCCGGACGGGAGTTCGGGCGAACGCGTCGATCCCGAGCCGGGCCGACACCGCGACGACGTCGGCCGGGGCGGCGTGCATCGCCGCGGCGAGCGCGAGCACCTGCTGCGCGCGAGCCGAGTTCGGCAGACCGCCGTCCTGCAGCATCACGCCGACCCGGGCGTGGAGCTGCGCGGCGTCCCTGAGCGGATTGAGCCCGAGCACCTCGATCGTCCCGGCATCCTGCCGCCGCAGGCCCTCGCAGCACTCGATCGTCGTCGTCTTGCCGGCGCCGTTCGGCCCGAGGACGGCGGTGACGGCGCCCCTGGGTGCCGTGAGGTCCAGGCGGTCGACGACGGCGCGACCGGCGTAGGACTTGACGAGACCTCGCACGCGTACGGCGTCGACTGGCACGAGCGCCAAGTCTAGGTGGGGCCTCACCGTGGACGTGCTGCGCCGACGACGGCGGCCGCGCGTGAGGTTCCTCACCTCCCGCTGAGGGTCGCCTTGCTTGAAGGAATCGATATTAGCAACGACAATGTTGTCAAAACTACGGCCGGTCTCCCGGCCGGACCCACCGTCGATCGTGAGGGGAGGCACCATGCCCACACCGGCCACCGCGCACGTCTCCGCGCCGCAGCCGATGCCGGCCGCCGCCCCCACGCACCTCGAGCACGACCACGACGCCTCCACGCGCGAGCGCGTTCGCGATCTCGTCCTCCAGCGTGGCCCGATCGAGGCCGCCCGGCTCGCCGACCTGCTCGACCTCACGCCGGCCGGCGTGCGCCGGCACCTCGGCGCGCTCGAGGCGTCGGGGCAGATCGCCGTGCAGGCGCCGCCCGCGAGCGCGCACCGAGGGCGCGGGCGTCCGCCGAAGCGGTACGTCGCCGCGCTCGCTGCGCACGACGCCCGCCCGGACGCCTCGTCCGACCTCGCGGCCGACCTGCTGCGCTACCTCACCGTCGTCGCCGGCCCGGACGCGCTCGACCGCTTCGCCGACCAGCGCGAGGCCGAGCTGGAACGGCGCTACGCACCGATCGTCGAGGCGGCGGGGCACGACGTCGACGCCCGTACCCGTGCCCTCGCGGCCGCGCTCACGGACGACGGGTACGCGGCGTCCAGTCGTCCGCTACCGTCGCTCCTCGCGCTCCAGCTGTGCCAGGGCCACTGCCCGGTGCAGCAGGTCGCCGCCCAGTTCCCGCAGCTGTGCGAGGCCGAGACGCGGGCGTTCGCCCGCCTGCTCGGCACGCACGTGCAGCGCCTGGCGACGATCGCCTCGGGGCACCACGCGTGCACCACGCACGTGCCCGCGACCACCGCACCGCCCGCCGTCCTCCCGCACGTCCCGGACGCTCCGGGCAGAACCGTCAGCAGCCGCAGGCCGCCCGACCCCGTCAGGGAAGGAACCGCATGACCACCGAAGCCACTCCGGCGACCGAGCCGATGACGCAGGACGAGACCATCGCGTCCATCGGCAACTACACCTTCGGGTGGCACGACACGGACGTCGCGGGCGCGACCGCGCAGCGCGGCCTGTCCGAGGACGTCGTCCGGAACATCTCCGCGCTCAAGAACGAGCCCGAGTGGATGCTGCAGCGGCGGCTCAAGGCGCTGCGGTTGTTCGACCGCAAGCCGATGCCCACCTGGGGCGCCGACCTGTCGGACATCGACTTCGACAACATCAAGTACTTCGTGCGGTCCACGGAGAAGCAGGCCGCCTCGTGGGAGGACCTGCCCGAGGACATCAAGAACACGTACGACCGGCTCGGCATCCCCGAGGCCGAGAAGCAGCGCCTCGTGGCGGGCGTCGCGGCGCAGTACGAGTCCGAGGTCGTGTACCACCAGATCAACGAGGAGCTCGAGCGGCAGGGCGTGCTCTTCCTCGACACGGACACCGGGCTGCGCGAGCACCCGGAGATCTTCGAGGAGTACTTCGGCTCGGTCATCCCCTCCGGTGACAACAAGTTCGCGGCGCTCAACACGGCCGTGTGGTCCGGCGGGTCCTTCGTGTACGTCCCGAAGGGTGTCCACGTCGAGATCCCGCTGCAGGCCTACTTCCGGATCAACACGGAGAACATGGGCCAGTTCGAGCGGACGCTGATCATCGCGGACGAGGGCTCGTACGTGCACTACGTCGAGGGCTGCACCGCGCCGATCTACTCGAGCGACTCCCTCCACTCGGCGGTCGTCGAGATCATCGTGAAGAAGGACGCCCGCGTCCGGTACACGACGATCCAGAACTGGTCGAACAACGTGTACAACCTCGTGACGAAGCGCGCCACGGCCGCGCAGGGCGCCACCATGGAGTGGATCGACGGCAACATCGGGTCGAAGGTCACGATGAAGTACCCGGCCGTCTACCTCATGGGCGAGCACGCGCGCGGTGAGACGCTGTCCATCGCGTTCGCGGGTGCCGACCAGCACCAGGACACCGGCTCGAAGATGGTCCACATGGCGCCGCACACGTCGAGCTCGATCGTGTCGAAGTCGGTGGCCCGCGGCGGCGGCCGGGCGTCCTACCGCGGTCTCGTCCAGGTGCTCGACGGCGCCGAGGCGAGCAAGTCCAACGTGCTGTGCGACGCGCTGCTCGTCGACACCGTCTCCCGCTCCGACACGTACCCGTACGTCGACGTCCGCGAGGACGACGTCGAGATGGGTCACGAGGCGACGGTCTCGAAGGTGAGCGAGGACCAGCTGTTCTACCTCATGTCCCGAGGCATGCCCGAGACCGAGGCGATGGCCATGATCGTGCGCGGGTTCGTCGAGCCCATCGCGCGCGAGCTGCCCATGGAGTACGCCCTCGAGCTCAACCGCCTCATCGAGCTTCAGATGGAAGGGGCCGTGGGTTGATGGCTCAGGCGATGACCACCGATCACTCCCGGGCGCAGGCGGATGCCGCGCACACGCACGGCGGAGGCACGCACCCCGAGTCGTCGCGAGCCGACCGCGCGTCGTCGTTCGCCTTGGCGGACTTCCCGCTGCCGAACGGGCGCGAGGAGGAGTGGCGGTTCTCCCCGGTCCAGCGGCTGCAGCGCCTGTTCGCCGGCGAGCTCACAGGCACCGGACCGCGCGTCGAGGTGAGCGCGGCGCCGGGCGTCGGCGTCGAGATCGTCGACCACCACGACTCCCGGCTGGGTGTCGCGGGCGCCCCGGGCGACCGCATCGCCGCAGCGGCGTGGGAGGGGTTCCGCGAGGCGACCGTCGTCACGGTGCCGGCCAACCACGTCGCGGAGACCGAGACGACCATCGCGCTGCGCGGCGCGTCCTCGCGCGAGGACGTGTCGCCGTCAGCGGCCCACGTCACGGTGATCGCCGAGACGTTCAGCGAGGCGGTCGTCGTGCTGGACCACACCGGCGGGGCCGAGCTCGCGCAGACGGTCGAGATCGTCGTGCACGACGGCGCGAAGCTCACCCTGGTCTCGGTGCAGGACTGGGACGCGGGAGCCGTGCACGTCGCGAGCCACCGGGCGAGCGTCGGCCGTGACGCCTCGCTCAAGCACATCGTGGTGACGCTCGGCGGCGACGTCGTGCGCCTCACCCCGGACGCCGCGTTCACGGGCACCGGCGGCAACGTCGAGATGCTCGGGCTGTACTACGCGGACGCCGGCCAGCACCAGGAGCACCGCCTCTTCGTCGACCACGCCCAGCCGCACTGCACGAGTCGCGTCACGTACAAGGGCGCCCTCCAGGGCGACGGCGCGCGCAGCGTCTGGGTGGGCGACGTCCTCATCCGCAAGGAGGCCGAGGGCACCGACACGTACGAGCTCAACCGCAACCTCGTCCTCACGGACGGCGCGCGGGCGGACTCGGTGCCGAACCTCGAGATCGAGACCGGCGAGATCGAGGGGGCCGGGCACGCGAGCGCGACCGGTCGCTTCGACGACGAGCAGCTGTTCTACCTCAAGTCGCGCGGGATCCCGGAGGCCACGGCACGCCGTCTGGTCGTCCGCGGCTTCTTCGCCGAGCTCATCCAGCAGATCGGTGTGCCGAGCATCGAGGAGCGGCTGATCGCGGCGATCGAGGTCGAGCTCTCCCACACCGGCGAGTGAGGCCCTGCGCATGACCCACCAGGCCGCGGCACGTGTCGCGGACGTGCCACCCGGCACCGCCGTGCGCGTCGAGCTCGACGCCGCCGACGGGTCGCTCGTCGAGGTCGCTGTCGTGTGTGCCGACGACGGGTCGATCCACGCCATCTCGGACGTGTGCTCGCACGGCCAGGTCTCGCTCTCGGAGGGCGAGATCGAAGGGTGCACCGTCGAGTGCTGGCTGCACGGGTCGGTCTTCGACCTGCGCACCGGTCAGCCGCTCGGCCTGCCCGCCACGCGTCCCGTCCCTGTCTACCCCGTGACCATCGACGGCGAGGAGATCCTCGTGGACGTCGACAACCAAGGAGAGAACTGATGTCCACCCTCGAGATCCGCGACCTGCACGTCTCCGTGGAGACGAACGACGGCCCCAAGCCGATCCTGCGCGGCGTCGACCTCACCGTGAACAGCGGTGAGACGCACGCGATCATGGGCCCGAACGGCTCCGGCAAGTCCACGCTGGCGTACTCGATCGCCGGTCACCCGAAGTACGAGGTCACCTCCGGCAGCGTGACGCTCGACGGCGAGGACGTCCTCGCGATGAGCGTCGACGAGCGCGCCCGCGCCGGCCTGTTCCTCGCGATGCAGTACCCCGTCGAGGTGCCCGGCGTGACGGTGTCGAACTTCCTGCGGACCGCGAAGACGGCGATCGACGGCAAGGCGCCCGCGCTGCGGCAGTGGGTGGGCGACGTCAAAACCGCGATGGAGGACCTCCGGATGGATCCGGAGTTCGCCGAGCGCAACGTCAACGAGGGCTTCTCCGGCGGCGAGAAGAAGCGCCACGAGATCCTCCAGATGGAGCTGCTGAAGCCGAAGTTCGCCGTCCTCGACGAGACGGACTCCGGCCTCGACGTCGACGCGCTCCGCGTCGTGTCCGAGGGCGTGAACCGCGTCAAGGGGAACAGCGACATCGGTGTGCTCCTCATCACGCACTACACGCGGATCCTGCGGTACATCCACCCGGACCACGTGCACGTGTTCATCGACGGGCGGGTCGCCGAGCAGGGTGGCCCCGAGCTGGCCGAGCGGCTCGAGGAGTCCGGCTACGACCGCTACCTCACCGCTCGCGCCTGATCGGAGCTCCCCGGTGTCCGCCCCCGCTGCGACCCCCGCGCTGAGCGCGGCGGAGCTCGCGCGCGTCCGCGCGGACTTCCCGCTCCTGGAGCGCACGGTGCGTGGCGGGAAGCCGCTCGTGTACCTGGACTCCGCGGCGACGTCGCAGAAGCCAGAGTGCGTCATCGACGCCGAGCAGGACTTCTACCTCACCACGAACGCTGCCGTGCACCGCGGTGCGCACGCGCTCGCCGAGGAGGCGACGGTCGCGTTCGAGGCGGCCCGGACGCAGGTCGCCGCGCTCGTGGGTGTCGACGCGGGCGAGATCGTGTGGACGAAGAACGCGACGGAGGGCATCAACCTCGTCGCGTACGCCTTGTCGAACGCGACGCTCGGTCGGGGTGGCGCACCCGCGCAGCGGTTCGGTCTGGCGCCGGGCGACGAGATCGTCGTCACGGAGCTCGAGCACCACGCGAACCTCGTCCCGTGGCAGGAGCTGGCCGCTCGCACCGGGGCGGTGCTGCGCTGGTTGCCGGCGACAAACGACGGGCGGCTCGACCTGAGCACGCTCGACGAGGTCGTGACGACTCGGACCCGTCTCGTGGCGTTGACTCATGCGTCGAACGTCACGGGGGCCGTCTCGCCGGTGGCGCCGGTGGTCGCGCGGGCGCACGACGTCGGCGCACTCGTCCTGCTCGACGCGTGCCAGAGCGTGCCGCACCTGCCGGTCGACCTGCGCGCCCTCGGCGTGGACTTCGCCGTCTTCTCGGGCCACAAGATGCTCGGCCCCACGGGGATCGGTGCGCTGTACGGGCGGCGTGAGCTGCTCGAGGCGATGCCGCCGTTCCTCACCGGGGGTTCGATGGTCGAGGTCGTGACGATGACCGAGACCACGTACCTGCCGCCGCCGCAGAGGTTCGAGGCGGGCACGCAGATGGTGGCCGAGGCTGTGGGTCTCCGGGCCGCCGCCCAGTACCTGGCGGACCTGGGCATGGCGCAGGTCGCCGAGCACGAGCGCGCTCTGACCCAGCGGCTCCTGAGCGGGATCGCTGGCATCGACGGTGTGCGGGTGCTCGGTCCGACGGACGCCGCGGATCGGCTCGCCGTGGTGTCGTTCGCCGTCGACGGCGTGCACCCGCACGACGTCGGTCAGGTGCTCGACGACGCCGGGATCGCCGTGCGGGTGGGTCACCACTGCGCGCAACCGATCCATCGCCGACTCGGGGTGGTCGCGTCCGCCCGGGCCTCGGCGAGCGTCTACACCACTCAAGACGAGGTCGACGCGTTCCTCGAGGCGCTGCGCGGCGTACGCTCGTTCTTCGAGGTGGGAGTGCCGTCATGAGTTCGCTCGAGCAGCTGTACCAGCAGGTGATCCTCGACCACGCCCGCGAGCGGCATGCGTACGGTCTGCGCGAGGGGGCGGCGGGGGAGTCGTTCCAGGTCAACCCGACATGCGGCGACGAGGTTCGCCTGCGGGTGCACATCGACTTCGGGTCGGCGGGCGACGGTGGCATCGGCGGAGCTGACAGCTTCGGCGGTGCTGGTGGCGGCGACGTCGGCAGTGGTGTCCTCACCGGTGCGGGGGCCAGCGGCCGTGAGGTGAGCGCCCGACCTCGGATCTCCGGCGTGAGCTGGGAGGGCCACGGCTGTTCGATCTCGCAGGCGTCGATCTCGGTGATGTCGGACCTCGTCACGGGCACCGACGTCCTGACGGCGGACGCGTTCGCCGAATCGTTCCGCGCGCTGATGCACCACCGCGGCGAGCCGCTCGGCGACTCCCGCGACGAGGAGCTCGGCGATGCGGCGGCGTTCGTCGGCGTAGCGAAGTACCCAGCGCGTGTGAAGTGCGCGCTGCTCGGCTGGATGGCCCTGCGCGACGCTCTCGCGCACGCACTCGTGAAGGAGGAGTCATGACGGATCAGGTCACGGATCAGGTCGCAGAGACGCCCACCTCGGCCCCGTCCGCCTCGGCGGCGGGCGCTGCGGAGTCCACCGGCGCACCCGCCGCGGACGCCGGGACGACCGTCGGCGCGGCGCCGAACGTCGCCGACGTCGAGGAAGCGCTGCGCGACGTCATCGACCCCGAGCTCGGTATCAACGTCGTCGACCTCGGATTGGTCTACGGAGTCGTCATCGACGGCAACAACGAGGCGGTCATCGACATGACGCTCACGTCGGCGGCCTGCCCGCTGACCGACGTCATCGAGGACCAGGCCGCCCAGGCGCTCGAGGGCCTCGTCGCCGGGCAGCGCATCAACTGGGTCTGGATGCCACCGTGGGGACCGGACAAGATCACCGCCTCCGGCCGCGAGCAGCTCCGGGCGATCGGCTTCAACGTCTGACCATTCGGGCGATCGGCTCAAACGTCTAGCGCTCGCGCGATCGGCTCAACGTCTGACCCTTCGGGCGATCGGCTTCAACGTCTGACCCTTCGGGGTGATCTGCTTCAACGTCTGACCCTTCGGGGTGATCTGCTTCAACGTCTGCCCCTTCGGGCTGATCCGCTTCAACGTCTGGAGCTCGCGCGATCGGCTCAACGTCTGGCGCTCGCACGCGTCGGTCGTCGCTCGAGTCTTCCCGTCGCTCAGGTGGCCGGGGGTCGGTAGTTCTAGCTCGGCCTCGCCCGGCGACCGCACATTGGTCAGCGCAGCTCGTCGTCCCGAGCTCGCGCGACGACGCCGACCCGCGGTCGTCGTCGCTCGCCACCCATGAACGCGACGTGGCCCAACGTCTCCAGAGGCTTGGCCTCGAGTGCCGCAGTGCGTCACCACGGCGGCGGCTCGTCCGAGTTCCACAGCCCTGGTGCCGCCGCCGGAGGTGACGTGAGTCCGCCCGGCGGAGAAGCCCCGGACAAGTCGGCTTCTGGTCTCCGCGGTGGATCCGATCCGAGTGGCTCCGCCGAACCAGAAGCTGACCGATCCTGCCGTTCCGGCACAACGTTCTCGACCACGGCGGAAGGCGCCGCCACCGTAGGTCGCATCGCGGGCACGAGGAGGTCGTCCTGGAGGCGGGTGCTGGTGCCTAGGGTGGAGCCGTCGCGCCGTCGAAAGTGGTGGCCGCCGGGTATGACGTCGATGCCGAGGTGACGTCGGTGGACCTCGTGGTGGTGGAAGACGCACAGCGTGATCGCGTTCTCGAGCGAGGTCGCGCCTCCGTGCGAGTACCAGATCCGGTGGTGCACCTCGCACCAGGAGGCACGGATCGAGCAACCGGGCCAGCGGCAGTGCCGGTCCCGCGCCAGGGCCGCTCGCCGCAGCTCCCTGGTGTACGAGCGTTGTGTCTGCCCGACGTCGAGAGGGACGCCGTCCGCGTCGAGCACGATCCGGGTCATCTCGCAGTCGCACGCGAGCGTCTCCAGGACGCCGAACGGGACGAGTGTGCCGTCCTCCAGCTCGGCGAGCGGGACCTCGTCCGCTGAGCCGGAGCCGCGGGAGCCGGATCGCACGCCAGGTGCCGCGCCCACGGCGACGTCGCCCACGGCGACGTCGCCCACGGCCTCGCCGCCCACGGCCTCGCCGCCCACGGCCTCGCCGCCCATGGCAACGTCGCCCACGGTCGGATCGCCCGCGGCCTCGCCTGCGCAGGTGGACGTCGGACGGCGGCGCAAGAGCAGCCACGTGTCATACGGGACGAGCAGGTTGAGGTGAGGCCGAACCTGCGCCCCCGGCTTCTCGGTCCCGGACGCCAGGACCCGCCCGGCGAGGTCGACAAGGGCGTCCGCGCGCCGCTGATCCGGGGTGCGCAGGTCCGACGCTGCGGGTGCGGGCGTCAGTGCTTCGAGAGCGGTTCGCAGTGTCGCGCCGGCAAGCGGGTCCAGGAGGCCTTCGATCCGGGTGCCCCGGTTCCCGCCCGTGATCCGGAGGAACCGGCGGGCACGCACGCTCTCCGCGTCGCGGTCCGCCTGATCGGCGTCGATCCGCCCCGCCCACGCTTGTGCCTTCTTCCGGAACGTCGGCACGTCGGTCTGCACCGCCGTCGGCAGGAGCTCGCTCTCCCCGCCCGACGCCAGCCGTTCCTTCACAGCAGGCGACGCCTCCGCGAGGAGGGACGTCAGGACGTCCGCGTGCCCGAGACTCACCTCACCCGTGGCAACGGCCTCCGCCGTCCCGGGCAGGGCGTCAAGCCCGTCGGCGAGCGTCGCCTCCCGACGCGCCGCACCGCGCCCCTGCCCGGACGTGCGGGCCCGCCAGCCGGCGAAGTCACGGTCGCCGTCGACCGCCCACCGCCCTTCCTCGCGGATGACGCCCAGCACGTGGCCACGGTTCACGCGGATGAGAGCCTCTGCGCGGTCGAGCACCGCGACCGCCTCGCGGAGAGCAGCTTCCTCGGCGACTTCTCGGCCGGAGCGGACGTCGCTGACCGCGACGCCGAGCGCCTCGACGGCGAGGAGCACCGCGCGGGCGTTCGACACGACGTCCGGATCGCCCGTCGACGTCGACGCCGACGCCGACGCCGCCGAACCGGACGGGTCGGCGGAGCTCGGGGAGCCCGAGGAACGAAGAACGCCCGAGCCGCGCGGTGACGTCATCCGCGCCGGAGCGACAGCGTGCAGGGCGCGCGAGGAACGCGGCCCGTTCGCCGGGGAGGCAGCGGTACGCAGCACATCCGGCACCACCTCTGCACTCATCTGCTGCCACCTCCTCGCCCGTCGACCGGTTCGAACATCTGTTGCCATAATAGGTGGAGCCTCCGACATCCC
This sequence comes from Beutenbergia cavernae DSM 12333, assembly GCF_000023105.1. Taxonomy (NCBI): domain Bacteria; kingdom Bacillati; phylum Actinomycetota; class Actinomycetes; order Micrococcales; family Beutenbergiaceae; genus Beutenbergia; species Beutenbergia cavernae. The sequence goes on along the minus strand of NC_012669.1, from coordinate 2,614,363 downwards.
GCCGAGGGCAGCCGCCGCCTGTGGACAACGGCGATGCGCCAGAACCCGAGCATGGACGAGCCACCCAGGAGACCCCAGGAGGGCCCGCCGGGCTCAGCGACTCAGAGCTGCGAGCCCGACACGGCGAACGTGTCGCACGCCGCCAACGACCCCTGGTCGTACCCCACACCGAACCACCGCTGCCGCGACTCGCTCGACCCGTGCGTCCACGCCTCCGGGTTCACCGCGCCGCCCGCCGCCGACTGGATGCGATCGTCGCCGACGGCGGCCGCCGCGGAGAGCGCGTCGGCGATCTGCTGGCGGGTGGGAGGCTCGAGGAACGTGACGCCGGAGTCGTCCCGGGTGGTCGCCGCTCCGCGCACCCACATCCCGGCGTAGCAGTCGGCCTGCAGCTCCAGGCGGACGCCGTCGGACGTCGGGCCGGTGCCGGAGCGGTCGATCGAGTCCATCGTGCCGAGCCGGTTCTGGATGTGGTGACCGAACTCGTGCGCGACGACGTACATCTGCGCGAGCGACCCGTTGCTCGCCCCGAACCGGGACGTCAGCTGGTCGAAGAACGCCACGTCGAGGTACACGGTCGCATCGGGCGGGCAGTAGAACGGACCGGTGGCGCTCGACGCCGCGCCGCACGCCGTCGTCGTCTGCGCGGTGAACAGCTCGAAGGGCGGCTGGTCGTAGGCCACGCCGCCCTGGGTGGGCAGCTGCGCCTCCCAGTAGGCGTCCAGCGACAACGCCGTCGCCTGCATCCGGCACTCCACGTTCTCGTTCGCGTCGGCGCCCGTTCGGCAGTCCTCCAGGGACGTCGGCTCGTCGCCGGCCACGGGCTCGCCGCCGTCGCCGGGAGCGAGGCCGCCCAGGTCGAACCCGAACACGAGCCCGAGCACCACGACGAGGAGGCCGCCGACCCCGCCGCCGATGGCCGCTCCGCGCCCGCGCCCGCCCCGGCGCACGCGCGAGCCGGAGACGTTCGCGTTCTCGTTGAAGGTCATCGCGCTCCAGGTGGTGGGCCGGCTCTCATCGTAGGAACCCTCGCGCGCGTGCGCCCGGCGGCGCGGCCGCGCGTGCCAGGCGTTGGAGGGTCTCCACGAACATCGCGGCCCGAATCGGTGAGCGCTGCGCGTGCTCGCGCGACCCGAACGGCCCTACGGTGGCGACGTCCGCCGTCGTCGCCCGTGGAGGAGCACACGTGACCACCGAGAACTTCGCCCAGCCCCAGCGCCTCGTGCTCGGGGACCTGCTCCCGGCGAGCCGCGTCCGCGACGCCGCCCTGGTGCTCGCCGGGACTGGCGTCGTCGCCGCGCTCGCGCAGGTGGCGATCCCGCTGCCGTTCACGCCGGTGCCGCTGACGCTCGGCACGTTCGGCGCACTCGTCGTCGGCGCGGCGCTCGGCCCTGCCCGTGCGGCGGCCTCGCTCGCCCTGTACATGCTGGCCGGGGTCGCCGGCGTCGGCTGGTTCGCCGGCGGTGCGAGCGGCTGGCAGTTCGCGTCGTTCGGCTACGTCCTGGGCTTCCTCCTCGCGGGCGTCCTCGTGGGCCGGCTCGCGCGCGCGGGAGCCGACAGGAAGCCGCTCGCCACGATCGGCGCCATGCTGCTCGGCTCGGTGGTCGTGTACGCGTGCGGCGTGCCGTGGCTCATGGCCTTCCTCGGCGTGGACCTGCCCGAGGCGCTGCGCCTCGGCGTCGTGCCGTTCCTCGCCGGAGACGCGATCAAGTCCGTGCTGGCCGCCGTCGTGCTGCCCGGCACCTGGGCCGTCGTCAGCCGCGTACGCCGAGGCTGACCCTCAGCCCCGACCGCGGAGGCGCTGCCGCGCCGCCTCGTACAGGATCGCCGTGGTCGCCGAGGCCGCGTTCAGCGAGCTCGCCGACCCCGCCATCGGGATCCGGACGACGTCGTCGGCCGCGTCGCGCCACGCCTGCGAGAGCCCCGTGGTCTCGTTGCCCGTAAGGAGCAGCACGGGTCCGGTGAGGTCGTGGTCCCACACGTCGCGCTCGGCACGTTCGTCCGTGGCGACCAGGCGCAGCGGGACACCGGCCCGGCGGACGCCGTCGACCCACTCCAGCACCTCGCGCGGCGCCGCGGCCGACACGATCGGCACACCGAACACCGAGCCGGTGCTCGCCCGGACGGCCTGCGGGTCGTACGGATCCGTCGCGTGCCCCGTGACGACGACGGCGTGGCCGCCGAGCGCGTCGACGGAGCGGATGATCGTGCCGACGTTCCCGGGCGACGACGGCCGGTCCAGCAGCACCCCGAGGAAGTCCGCCGCCGCGTCGAGCCGACGGATGTCGCCGTCGGCCATCTCGACGACGGCGAGCAGCTCCGGCGTGCCCTGCTCCTTGCCGCCCAGCTCGTGCCGCAGCTCGTCGGCGACGACGAACCGCTGCGCCGGCGCGTGCGCCACGAGGTCGCGCGCCCACGCCGAGAGCGAGCCGGTCTCGCCGTGCAGCCACTCCCGCACCACGTGCCCGCTCTCGACGGCGACCGTCAGCGGCCGGACGCCGGACACGAGGAGCGCGCCCGCGCGGTGCCGTTTCGTGCGGTTCGTGAGCAGCGCCTGCCACTGCTGGAAGGTGGCGTTGCGACTGGAGACGCGCTGCGTCGTCGTCCCCGCTGGAGACCTGGCCATGCCGGTCAGGCTAGGTCACGCGGGGGCCTCGGCGAACTCGCCCGCGAACGGGATCGGTGTGATGACGTCGACGAGCACCCGGTCCGGCCCCGCCACGATGAAGTGACGCTGCCCGAAGTCCTCGGAGCGCAGGGGGAGGACGACGTCGATCCCCTCGCGCCCGGCGAGCTCCGCGTACAGCGCGTCGACGTCCTCGACCTCGAGGTTGAGCAGCACGCCCGCGGCCGGGGCGTCCCGGTACCCCTCGGGGATCGTGGCGTGGCGGTGGTCCAGCACGGCGAGCTCGAAGCTCCCGTGGGCCAGGCTCACGTACCAGTCGGACGTGAACCTGTCGGTGAAGCCGAACGTGTCGCGGAAGAACGTGGCGGCGGCGGGCACGTCCGCACTCATGAGGACGGGGTAGCTGCTCGTGAGCTTCATGGCGTCTCCTCGGGTTACATACAGTGTGTACGTATCGGTGACCATGATATACATACACGCTGTCGGTAACCAAGGGGTCGGGGAGGACGGATGCCACGGGCGAGCAGGGCGGAGAGCGAGCGGACGCGCGCGCGGATCGTCGACGTCGCGCGCACCGCGTTCACCGCTCACGGCTACCAGGGCGTCGGGCTCGAGCGGATCGCCAGGGACGCGGGCGTGACACGCGGCGCCGTCTACCACCACTTCGCGGACAAGGAGGCGCTGTTCGCCGCCGTGCTCGACGGCGTCCAGGCGTCGGTGGCCGAGCGCATCGTCGCGGCGACGGCGGACGTGAGCGACCCGCGCCGATCGCTCGAGATCGGCAGCCGCGCGTTCCTCGAGGCGTGTCTCGCGGACGCGAACCGCCGGATCCTGCTGGTCGACGCCGTCGCCGTCCTCGGCTGGGACGTGTGGCGCGAGCACGACGCGCGGCACGGCGGGCGCACGCTCACCCACGTGCTGGGGCAGCTCGCCGACGCGGACCGGCTCCGCGGGCTCGATCCGGCAGCCGCGGCCGTGCTCCTGTCCGGGGCGATGAACGAGGCAGCCGTGTGGGCCGCCACGGCGGGCGGCGACCTGGAGGCGGCGTGGGCCGTGCTCGAGCGGCTCATCGACGCCGTCGCCGAGTGACGCCGTCGCCGAGTGACGGCGCCTCCGGGCGGGCGGCGTCGATGTGGCGGCCACGACACCCCCGGCCCGTCAAAGACCTGGCGCGGCGAACGTAGACTCGATCCACGTGATCACCGCCTCCTCCCTCGAGATCCGCATCGGCGCGCGCACGCTGCTCGCGGACGCGAGCTTCCGCATCGACGGCGGTGACCGGATCGGTCTCGTCGGACGCAACGGCGCCGGCAAGACGACGCTGACGAAGATCCTCGCCGGAGAGGGCCAACCGACGGCCGGCACGATCAGCCGCGGCGGCGACGTCGGCTACCTCCCGCAGGACCCGCGCACCGGCGACCTCGAGGTCCTCGCCCGCGACCGCGTGCTGTCGGCACGCGGTCTCGACGAGGTGATGCGCCGGATGCGCCGCGCCGAGGAGACGATGGCGACCGGCGACGCCGACGCGCGCGAGCGCGCCATGGAGCGCTACGGCCGCATCGAGGCCGACTTCCTCGCGAAGGGCGGCTGGGCGGCGGAGAGCGAGGCTGCGCGGATCACGAGCAACCTCGGGCTCCCGACGCGGGTGCTCGACCAGCAGCTGCGTACGCTCTCCGGCGGTCAGCGGCGACGCGTGGAGCTCGCGCGCATCCTGTTCTCCGGCGCGCAGACGCTCCTGCTCGACGAGCCGACGAACCACCTCGACGCCGACTCGATCGTGTGGCTGCGGGACTACCTCATGGCCTACGCCGGTGGGTTCGTGGTCATCTCCCACGACGTCGACCTGCTGCGCGCGAGCGTGAACAAGGTGTTCCACCTCGACGCGAACCGGGCGCAGCTCGACGTGTACAACCTCGGCTGGGACGCCTACCTGCTGCAACGTGAGACGGACGAGAAGCGCCGTCGCCGGGAACGTGCGAATGCCGAGAAGAAGGCGTCCGCGCTCATCGCCCAGGCCGACAAGATGCGCGCCAAGGCCACCAAGGCCGTGGCGGCACAGAACATGGCCCGGCGCGCGGAGCGCATGCTCGCGGGCCTCGACGAGGTCCGCCGCTCGGACCGGGTCGCGAAGCTGCGGTTCCCGGACCCGGCGCCGTGCGGGCGCACGCCGCTGACGGCGCGCGACCTCTCGAAGAGCTACGGCTCCCAGGAGGTCTTCACCGGCGTCGACCTCGCCATCGACCGCGGGAGCAAGGTCGTCGTCCTCGGCCTCAACGGCGCGGGCAAGACCACGCTGCTGCGCATCCTCGGCGGTGTCGAGGCGCCGGACACCGGCATGGTGGTGCCCGGGCACGGGCTGAAGGTCGGCTACTACGCCCAGGAGCACGAGACGCTCGACGTCGCCGCGACGGTCGTCGAGAACCTTCGCCGGGCCGCCCCGGACCTCACGGACACGCAGGTCCGCAGCGTGCTCGGCTCGTTCCTGTTCTCCGGGGACGACGCCGACAAGCCCGCCCGCGTGCTGTCCGGCGGTGAGAAGACGCGGCTCGCGCTCGCCGTCCTCGTCGTCTCGAGCGCGAACGTGCTGCTGCTCGACGAGCCGACGAACAACCTCGACCCGGCCAGCCGCGCGGAGATCCTCGGCGCGCTGCGCACGTTCACGGGCGCCGTCGTCCTCGTGACGCACGACGAGGGCGCGGTCGAGGCGCTCGAGCCGGAGCGCGTGCTCCTCCTGCCCGACGGCGACGAGGACCTGTGGAGCCCGGAGTACCAGGAGCTCGTGGCCCTCGCCTGACGGTCGGCGACGACGCCGAGGTAGCGCCAGGCGGACGAGGAAGTAGTCCGGAACACCGTCCTCGTCCGCCTGGTACTACCTCGGCGCAGCGGGACGCCTCAGCGACGGCTGCTGCGCTCCTGCGCGTCGAGGAGCGCGTCCTCCTCCTCCTCGAGGGTGCGGCGCCGTCGGGGATCGGGGGCGACGGCGGAGCGGCCGTCGGCGTCCTCGGCCGCCAGGGTGCGGTTCCGGCGGGCGAGCACGAGCGCGGCGACCGGCGCCCCGAGCGCGAACACCCACCACTGGAATGCGTACGACAGGTGCGACCCGAGGTCGGTGTCCGCCGCCGCAAGACGCCCGAGCGCGTGCTCCGGCGCCGGCTCCTGGGAGGCGAGCGCCCCGTACGTCCCCTGGATGAGCGTCGTGTCGAAGGCGGCCTCGGTCGCGCCGTCCGAGTCGCTCCCCGCCAGGATGCCGGTGACGTCCGCCACGAGGGCCGGGGTGGCGGTGTACACGTAGCCCTCGGGGGCTGGGCGGTCGGCGTCGGGCTCCGCGGGACGCAGCCGGACCACGAGCTCGACCGGTCCGTCCGGGAGCGCCAGGGCCTCGAGCGCCCGGTCGGAGTCTTCCTCGCCCGCCGGCACCCAGCCGCGGTCGACGAGCAGGAGCCGAGGGGCGGCATCGTCGGTGCGGAACAGCGCCAGGCCGTGCATCGCCGCGACGCCGTCGACGGGGCGGTTGCGGAGCAGGACGTCGGAGCCGGGGACGAACTCGCCGCGCACGCTCACCGGGGTCCACGCGTCCGCCGCGTCGAGCTGCTCGCCGTCGCGCTCCAGCGAACCGGGCGGCACGACGTCCGCGAGGGCCACGGGGTCGGCGTCGTAGTTGCGCTCCACGACGGCGACGGCGGCGGCCCGGTCCTGGTGCCGGGTCCACTGCCAGTAGCCGAGGGCGACGCACGCCACGGAGACGCACACCACCAGCAGGGCCATGCCCAGCGTGCGTGACGCGGTGCGGTCGGGGGCGGTGGCGCTCACGTGGCCGTGCGCGGCGCCTCGCCGCCGCCGCCGGAGCGTGGGAGATCGCTCACCGGAACCGTCTCCTTGAGGAACGAGCGGGCACCGAGGAACGTCGACAGGTGGTCGAGGTGGTCGTCGCACGCCAGCCACGTCTTGCGCCGCGGGGCGTCATGGATCTTCGGGTTGTTCCACAGCAGCGCCCACACGGCGGTGTTCCGGCAGCGTTTCGCGCTGCAGACCAGGTCGTCGAGCTGGACGGTCACCGTGGTCCCTCCTCGGTCGGCGGCGTGAGTGGCCGGGGCTCCGGTCCCGCCGTGAGCTCGGGGTGGTCGACGGCGTCGTCGACACCGCCCGTCCCGCGCTCCCGACCCGCGTTCGCGAACACGACGGCGATGTACGGGAGCACGATCGCCGCGGCCGCGAACGTCCAGCGCAGCCAGCCCTCGGTGACGATCGCCAGCAGGAAGCAGGCCGTGCGGATCCCCATCGACAGCATGTAGCGCCCGAGTCGGCCGTGCTGCTCGTCTGTCTGCGAGCGCGGCGCGGACGTGATCGAGGGAACGCGGCTCACTACTTGAGGTTACTCCTCGCGCGCGGGCTCGGCGTCGGGCACCAGGGCGGGCGGACCGGGGCGTGGGGTCGATCCGCTACCGTGCTCGGGTGTCCACGCCGACTGCCGACGCCCAGCCCCGCACCGTCCTCGTCACCGGAGCGACCCGTGGCATCGGTCGCACGATCGCCGAGCGGTTCGTCGCAGCGGGGGACCGGGTCGCGACGCTGACCCGCGCGTCCGCGACCGACCTGCCCGACGGCGTCGTCGGCGTCCCAGGCGACGTGACCGACTCGGCGGCCGTGGACGCCGCGTTCTCCACCATCGAGGCGGACCTCGGCCCGGTCGAGGTCCTCGTCGCGAACGCGGGCATCACCCGCGACACGCTGCTCATGCGGATGAGCGACGACGACTTCGCCGCCGTCCTGGACGTCAACCTCACGGGGGCGTTCCGCTGCGCCCGCCGCGCCAGCAAGGGCATGATCCGCCTGCGCCGCGGCCGCATGATCTTCATCTCGTCCGTCATCGGGCTCTACGGCGGTCCCGGCCAGGTCAACTACGCGGCGAGCAAGGCCGGCCTGGTCGGCGTCGCCCGTTCGATCACCCGCGAGCTCGGCGGGCGAGGGATCACGGCGAACGTCGTCGCCCCCGGGTTCATCACGACCGCCATGACCGACGCGCTGCCCGAGGCACAGCAGGAGCAGTACCTCGGCGCCATCCCCGCCGGTAGGTTTGGGAGCACGCATGACGTCGCGGGCGTCGTCGAGTTCCTCGCGTCGCCCGCCGCGTCGTACGTCTCCGGGGCAGTGATCCCCGTCGACGGCGGCCTCGGCATGGGCCACTGATCTCACGTCCCTTCCCCGGAGGAAAGCACCATGGGTCTTCTCGACGGCAAGTCGCTGCTCGTCACCGGCGTCCTCACCGACGCCTCGATCGCGTTCCACGCCGCACGCCTCGCGCAGGAGGAGGGGGCGCGCGTCGTCCTGTCGTCCTTCGGGCGCCAGCACCGGCTCACGGAGCTGACGGCGAAGCGTCTGCCGCAGCTGGCGCCGGTGGTGCAGCTCGACGTCACGAACGACGAGGACCTGGCCGCACTGCCCGAGCGGGTGCGCGAGCACACCGACTCCCTCGACGGCGTCGTGCACTCGATCGGGTTCGCGCCGCAGTCGGTCATGGGCGGGAACTTCCTCGCCGGTGAGTGGTCCGACGTCGCGACGGCGCTCGAGGTCTCCGCGTTCTCGCTCAAGTCCCTCGCCGTCGCGGCGCGGCCGCTCATGCCGAGCGGGGGGTCCGTGGTCGGGCTCACGTTCGACGCGCGCTTCGCGTGGCCGGTCTACGACTGGATGGGCGTCGCGAAGGCCGCGTTCGAGGCCACCTCCCGCTACCTCGCCCGCGACCTCGGGCCGGACAAGATCCGCGTCAACGTCGTGTCGGCGGGGCCGCTGAAGACGACGGCGGCGCGCTCGATCCCCGGCTTCGAGACGATGGAGGGCGGCTGGGACGATCGCGCGCCGCTCGGCTGGGACTCCGCCGACCCGGAGCCTGCCGCGCGCGCCGTCGTCGCACTGTGCTCCGACTGGTTCCCGGCGACGACGGGCGAGATGCTGCACGTCGACGGCGGCGTGCACGCGATGGGGCAGTAGGTGGCCGCCAGGCTCGACGACGCCGCGCCCCGCCGTCTGCTGCTCCTGCGGCACGCGAAGGCGGAGCCGGCCTCGGCGCCCGGTTACGAGGACCACACCCGGCCGCTCGCCCTGCGCGGTCGGCGTCAGTCAGCGGCCGTGGGCGAGTGGCTCGGCGGCAGCGCCGGCGTCGCCGTCGACGTGGCCTACGTGTCGTCCGCGCTGCGCACCGTCCAGACGTGGGAGCTGCTCGCGGCCCGGCTGAGCGAGCCGGCCGGCGCCGTCCTCGTGACGGAGGATCTGTACGACGCGGGTGCGCGCGACGTCCTGGACCTGCTGTCACGGACACCCGCCGACGCGCGCACGGTGCTCGTCGTCGGCCACGAGCCGGTCATGTCGTCCCTCGCCGCGCTCCTGGCCGGCCCCGGATCGGACGACGACGCCGTGGCACAGGTGCGGTCGGGGATCCCGACGGCGGCCACGTGCGTGCTCGACGTCCCGGGGGAGTGGGCGGCGCTCGACCGCGCCGGTGCCACGCTCGCCGAGGTCGTCCGCGCCGTCGAGGACTGACGCGAGATCCGGCTCCCCGACGCCGGAGCCCGGCGACGGGCCTGCCTAGCTCCGTGCGTCGATCGCCGGGATGACGTCGGCGAGGGAGTCGAGCGCGAGGTCCGCCTGCGCCGCCACCAGCGGCTTCGCGTGGACGGCGATCCCGAGCCCGGCGGCGGCCAGCATGTCGAGGTCGTTGGCGCCGTCGCCGATCGCCACCGTGTCCGCCATCGGTACGCCGCACTCGGCGGCGAACGCGCGCAGCTCGCGTTCCTTCGCCGCGCGGTCGACGACGCCGCCGCTCACCTTCCCGGTGAGCCGACCGGCGTCGTCCACCTCGAGCGCGTTGGCGAGCGTCCGCGTGATGCCGAGCTGCGCCGCGAGGGGCTCCACCACCTCGCGGAAGCCGCCCGAGACGAGCGCCACCGGCCACCCGCGGCGGCCGCACTCGGCCACGAGGTCGGCGGCGCCGGGGGACAGCCGCACCTCGGCCAGCACCTCGTCGAACACGGAGTCGGGCAGCCCGGCCAGCGTCGCGACGCGTGCGTGCAGCGAGGCCGCGAAGTCGAGCTCGCCGCGCATCGCCGCCGCCGTCACCGCGGCGACCTCGGCCAGGGAGCCGGCGCGCGCCGCGAGCAGCTCGACGACCTCGCACGTGACGAGCGTCGAGTCGACGTCGAGGACGAGAAGGCGGCGGGGGTGGCTCACACCCCGAGAGAGTACGGCGTCACGGCGTCGACGCCGATCCGCGTCCCCTTCGGCACCACGGTGATGCCCGACGGCGTCACCGTGAACCCGCGTTCGAGGTCGAGCTCCCGGTTGAGCCCCACCGTCGCGCCCTCCTCGATGACCACGAACTTGTCGAGGATCGCGCGGTTCACCTGGGCCCGCCTGGCGATCGTCACGCTGTCGAGCAGCACGGAGTCGCGCACGCTCGACCACGAGTTGACGCGCGTGCCGGGCGACAGGATCGAGCCGTGGACCTCACCGCCGGAGACGACCACCCCGGGCGAGATGATCGAGTCGACGGCGAGCCCGATCCGCTCCGGCGAGGAGTGCACGAACTTCGCCGGCGGCAGCCCGGTGTACCCCGTGAAGACCGGCCAGTCGTCGTTGTACAGGTTGAACACGGGCACGACGGCGATGAGGTCCCGGTTCGCGTCGTAGTACGCGTCGAGCGTCCCGACGTCGCGCCAGTAGTCGCGGTCGCGCTCGCTGGAGCCGGGGACGTCGTTCTCGATGAAGTCGTACAGGGCCGCCTGCCCGCGCTCGACGAACGACGGCACGATGTCGCCGCCCATGTCGTGCCGCGAGGCCGGGTCCTGCGAGTCGGTCCGCACCGCCTCCACGAGCGCCTCGGCGTCGAACACGTAGTTGCCCATCGAGGCGAGCACCTCGCGCGGGGAGTCGGCCAGGCCCACCGGGTCGGTCGGCTTCTCGAGGAAGGCCTTGATGCGGCGCGGGTCGTCGGGATCCGCCTCGATCACCCCGAACTGGTCGGCGAGCTCGATCGGCTGCCGGATCCCGGCGACGGTGAGCGGCGCCCCGGACGCGATGTGCGCGTCCACCATCTGCGAGAAGTCCATGCGGTACACGTGGTCGGCGCCGACGACGACGACGATGTCCGGCTTCTCGTCGTCGAGCAGGTTGAGGCTCTGGTAGATCGCGTCGGCGCTGCCGAGGTACCAGTTCTTCCCGACCCGCTGCTGCGCGGGGACCGGCGCGACGTAGTTGCCGAGCAGGTGCGACATCCGCCACGTCTTCGCGATGTGGCGGTCGAGGCTGTGCGACTTGTACTGCGTGAGCACGACGATGCGCAGGTACCGCGAGTTCACGATGTTCGAGAGCGCGAAGTCGATGAGGCGGTAGATCCCGCCGAACGGGACGGCGGGCTTGGCACGATCCGCCGTCAGAGGCATGAGCCGCTTGCCCTCGCCACCGGCCAGGACGATCGCGAGGACCCGAGGTGCTGCCATGATGCGAACCCTAGGGTGCCCCACGTCCGGTTGCCATCGCTTCGGCGTCGGATGAGATGACACCGCACGTACGACGGACGGAAGGGCGCGGCCGATGCGAGTCGACTTGCTCACCAGGGAGTACCCGCCGCACGTCTACGGCGGCGCTGGGGTGCACGTCGCGGAGCTCGCCCGGGTGCTCGCGCCGCTGCTGGACGTGCGCGTGCGCGCCTTCGACGGACCGCGCGAGGCGGACGACGGCGGCCCGCAGGTCACGGGTTACGCGCCCCTTCCGGAGCTGGCCGGTGCGAACGCCGCCCTCGGCACGTTCGGCGTCGACCTGGCGATGGCCGCCGACGTGGCGGGCGCCGACCTCGTGCACTCCCACACCTGGTACGCGAACCTCGCCGGGCATCTGGCGTCGCTGCTGCACGGCGTCCCGCACGTCGTCACGGCGCACAGCCTCGAGCCGCTGCGGCCGTGGAAGGCCGAGCAGCTCGGCGGCGGGTACGCGCTCTCGTCGTGGGCGGAGCGCACGGCGTACCTCGGCGCGGCCGGCGTCATCGCCGTCAGCGCCGGGATGCGTGCCGACATCCTGCGCAGCTACCCGGACGTCGACCCCGACCGGGTGCACGTGGTGCACAACGGGATCGACCTCGACGGGTGGCGCCGGCCGGTCGACGCGGACGGCGCGCTCACGCCCGAGGCGCGGGCCGCCGCCGTCGCTCACGGCGTCGACCCCGACGCGCCGGCGGTGGTGTTCGTCGGCCGGATCACGCGGCAGAAGGGGCTGCCCTACCTGCTGCGCGCCGCCCGCGCCCTGCCGCCCGACGTCCAGCTCGTGCTGTGCGCCGGCGCGCCCGACACCCCGGAGATCGCAGCCGAGGTGAGCGGGCTCGTCGCGGAGCTCGCGCGGGAGCGCTCGGGCGTCGTCTGGATCGAGCGGATGCTGCCGCGCGAGGAGCTCGTGGCCGTGCTCGCGGCGTCCACCGTGTTCGTCTGCCCCTCGATCTACGAGCCGCTCGGCATCGTGAACCTCGAGGCAATGGCGGTGGGCCTGCCGGTCGTCGGCTCGGCCACCGGGGGGATCCCGGAGGTCGTCGACGACGGCGTCACGGGGCTGCTCGTGCCGCTCGCCCAGGAGCAGGACGGGACCGGCACCCCGCTCGACCCCGAGCGGTTCGAGGCGGACCTCGCCGCGGCGCTGACGGCGCTCGCGACCGACCGGGCACGGGCCGCGGCGATGGGCCGCGCGGCGCGCACCCGGGTCGAGGAGCACTTCTCCTGGGACGCCGTCGCCGCCCGCACCGTCGAGGTCTACGAACGGGTGCTGGCGCGCGCCTGAGAGGGGCCGCTCACACCCTGCCGAGACGCTGCGCCGTCGCCGCGGCCACGGCGTGCCGCGCCGCCGCCCGCACGTCGAGCAGCGCTCCGAGGCGTCGGTCCGCCTGCCACGACGTGATGGCGGCGCCGTCGTCGGACGTCGCGAGCTCGGCGATCGCGAGCAGCCGCGCCGCCCGCAGCAGCACGTCCACGCGCCGCTGGTCCAGCTCCGCCGGCAGGTCCCAGCCGTCCGGCGGGTGAGGGGAGGCGGCCTCCCGCACGAGGTCCGCGGCCTCGTCCCGCCAGCGGGCGACGTCGATCGCGGCCAGCGCCTGGGTCGCGGTGAGCATCGCCTCCAGGAGCCCGGCGCGCGCCTCGCCGAGGGACAGCGGCGCCGGGCCCACCGCCTCCGGCCCCGCCGGCACCACGTGCCAGTCGACGTGCGCACCGGGCTCGAGCGCGCTGCCGAACGCGTGGACCTCGGGCACGAGCACGCGGGCGCCGGCGCCGGTCCGCACGAGCACGCACTCGCCGGCGTCGAGCGCCGCGCCGGACGCCGCCGCGGGCACGCCGAGCACGTCACCGGGGGTCGGGAGGAGAGCGACGACGTCGCCCGGCTCCGCGGCGATCCTCGCCAGCTCGGCCGCGAGCGGTTCGCCGTCCACGGTGTGCGGCTCGTCGTCGCCGTCGACGCCGAGAGCCGCCCGCCGCGCGGCCGGGAGGTCGGTGGCGGTGGGCAGCCACAGGGCGAGGCGGACGGCGCGCGGCAGCTTCACGCGCCCAACCTACGACGGCGGCGGCGCCCGGCTGGGCACGGCACAACCGAGGGCGACGGCTCGCGTAGGGTCAGGGGCCATGGGTGACGTGCTCGACCTCGACCAGGTGTCCGTGCGACGGGGGACGACCCAGATCCTCGATGAGATCAGCTGGCGCGTGGCCGACGGCGAGCGCTGGGTGGTCCTCGGGCCGAACGGCGCGGGGAAGACCACGGTGATCCAGCTGGCCGCGGCCCGCATGCACCCCACGGTCGGCACCGTCGACGTCCTCGGGGAGCGACTCGGCCGCGTCGACGTCTTCGAGCTGCGCCCGCGCGTCGGCCTCGCGAGCGCGGCGCTCGCGGAGCGCATCCCCGGTTCTGAACGCGTGCTCGACGTCGTCCTGACGGCGTCCTACGGCGTCACCGGGCGCTGGCGGGAGGGGTACGAGGACGTGGACACCGGACGCGCCCTCGACCTGCTCGCCGCGTTCGGCATGGCGGACTTCACCGACCGGCTCTACGGCACGCTCAGCGAGGGCGAGCGCAAGCGGACGCAGATCGCCCGGGCGCTCATGACCGATCCCGAGATCCTGCTGCTCGACGAGCCCGCGGCCGGGCTCGACCTCGGCGGTCGGGAGGAGCTCGTCGCGGCACTCGGGGAGCTCGCGGCCGACCCGCTCTCGCCGGTGCTCGTGCTGGTCACCCACCACGTCGAGGAGATCCCGCCGCACTTCACCCACGCGCTCCTGCTGCGCGCCGGTGGGGTGGAGGCCGCCGGCCCGATCGACGAGGTCCTCACCGACGAGCACCTCTCGCGCACGTTCGGCGTCGTCCTGGACGTCGAGCGGCACGGCGACCGATGGTCGGCGCGCGCTGCAGCGCGGGGCACCTCCGGACGCCGGGGCGCCGCCGTCACATGATCTTTGTCGTTTCTTTGCCATAGACTGCGGGTGCGGCACCACTCGACGTGAGCGGAAGGAGCAGGCCATGGACAACTCCGGCTGGATCTGGTGGCTCGGTGCCACGCTGCTCCTCGGCGTCATCGAGATGCTCGTCGTCGACCTGCTGTTCCTCATGTTCGCCGGCGGCGCGCTGGCCGCGACGATCGTCGCGGCGCTCGGTGCCCCGCTCTGGCTGCAGATCACCACGTTCGGCGTCGTCTCCGCCCTGCTCGTGGTCGCCGTGCGGCCGTGGGCGCTGCGGAAGTTCAAGAACACGACGCCGGAGACGGCGACCAACATCGCCGCCCACGTGGGCCGCCCGGCCGTCGTCGTCGCCGACGTCTCGACGATGGCGGGGCGGGTCAAGCTTGCCGGGGAGGTGTGGACGGCGCGCACCGAGGAGTCAGGTGTCCTGCCCGTCGGCAGCCTCGTCCGGGTGATCCGGATCGACGGGGCGACGGCCGTCGTCGTCCGGGAGGTCCCGCAGCAGGCGGGGCCGGGCGCCGCGCCCGGCGCGCCGTACGGTCCGCCGCCCACCGGCCCGTACCACCAGCCTGGACCGGTCCCACCGCCGGGATCACCGACGACCTGACGGATCGCCGGTCCGACAGCCGGGCGCCGGCCACCGCCGCACCGCCCACCGACCCGAAGGAGCCACGTGGAGCCCGGAGAAGTCATCGGCGGGATCGTCCTGATCCTGCTCGCCATTTTCATCATCGTCGCCGTCGCACGGGCCGTGCGGATCGTGCCCCAGGCGGTGGCTCTCATCGTGGAGCGCCTCGGGCGCTACAACGACACGATGTACGCGGGCCTGCACTTCCTCATCCCGTTCGTGGACCGCGTGCGCGCCGGCGTCGACCTGCGCGAGCAGGTCGTCTCCTTCCCGCCCCAGCCCGTGATCACGTCCGACAACCTCGTGGTCAGCATCGACACGGTCATCTACTTCCAGGTCACGGACCCGAAGGCAGCGACGTACGAGATCGCGAACTACATCACCGGTATCGAGCAGCTCACGGTGACGACGCTCCGTAACGTCATCGGCTCGATGGACCTCGAGCAGACGCTCACGAGCCGCGACCAGATCAACGGGCAGCTGCGCGGGGTGCTGGACGAGGCGACCGGCCGCTGGGGCATCCGCGTCAACCGCGTGGAGCTCAAGGCGATCGACCCGCCCGCGAGCGTGCAGGGCTCGATGGAGCAGCAGATGCGCGCCGAGCGTGACCGCCGTGCGGCGATCCTCACGGCTGAGGGTGTCAAGCAGTCCCAGATCCTCACGGCGGAGGGCGAGAAGCAGTCGGCGATCCTGAGGGCCGAGGGTCAGGCGCAGGCCGCGATCCTTCGTGCCCAGGGTGAGTCGCGCGCGATCCTCCAGGTGTTCGACGCCATCCACCGCGGCGACGCCGACCCCAAGCTGCTCGCGTACCAGTACCTGCAGATGCTCCCGCAGATCGCGAACGGCACCTCGAGCAAGATGTGGATCGTGCCGACGGAGTTCACCGCGGCGCTGGGTGCCATCGCCGACGGGTTCGGCGGCGGTCGAGGCGCTGGGCCGACCGCACCCGACGGCGGCGGCGGCGAGCCTCGCGAGCGTGAGGAGGTGCCCGGCATCGACGCGGAACTCGAGGAGACGTCGCTGCAGGACCCGTCCGAGGCGTTGGCCGAGGCGCGCAGCCAGGCGAACCAGGCGACGAGCGAGGCGAACGCCGCCGGGGTCTCCTCCGGGATCCCGTTCAGCCACCAGGCGGAGGCGGGCCAGCGTCCGCAGGGCGAGCCGCCGGTGCCGCCGTCGCCGCCCCAGGTACCGCCGCCCACGCCGTCGCAGGCTCCGCCGCGGCCGCCGGAGCAGCAGCAGTAGAGCACCCGGTCCGCCTCGCCGCGCGGCGCGCCTCGTCAGCCATGACGAGGCGCGCCGGCGTCACGCCGAGGGCGAAACGTCTGGCGAGGATAGTTGCCTCCGGCATACTCTCGCCGGGTGCTTCTGCGCCTTCTGGGGACATATCTCGCTCCGTACCGTCGACCGATAGCGCTGGTCCTGGTCCTGCAGCTCGTCCAGACCCTGGCCTCGCTCTACCTGCCGAGCCTCAACGCCCGGATCATCGACGACGGGGTCGCCGTCGGTGACACGGCGGAGATCTGGCGGCTCGGCGCCGTCATGCTCGTCGTCAGCCTCGCCCAGGTCGTCGCGTCGGTCGTCGCGGTCTACTACGGCGCCCGCACAGCGATGGCGGTGGGGCGCGACGTGCGCGGCTCCCTCTTCGCCCGCGTCCAGGCGTTCTCTGCCCAGGAGATGGGCCGGTTCGGGGCGCCGTCGCTGATCACGCGCACGACGAACGACGTGCAGCAGGTGCAGATGCTCGTCATGTTCACGCTGACGCTCATCGTGATGGCGCCGATCATGCTGGTCGGCGGCGTGATCATGGCGCTCCAGGAGAATGTGGCGCTGTCGGCGATCCTCCTCGTCGTCGTCCCCGTCCTGGTGCTGGTGGTCCTCGCGATCGTGTCGCGGATGGTCCCGCTGTTCCAGAAGATGCAGAAGCGCATCGACGCGATCAACGGCGTGATGCGCGAGCAGATCACCGGCATCCGCGTCATCCGCGCGTTCGTGCGGGAGGGGTACGAGGAGGAGCGCTACTCGGACGCGAACGAGGCGCTGCGGGACGTCTCCGTGCGGGTGGGCAAGCTCATGGCCCTGATGTTCCCCACGGTCATGCTCGTCATGAACGTCACGAGCGTGGCGGTGCTGTGGTTCGGTGGGCAGCGGATCGACTCCGGCGCCATGGAGCTGGGGGCGCTGACGGCGTTCCTCACCTACATCATGTACATCCTCATGGCGGTGATGATGTCGTCGATGATGGTCATGCTCGCCCCCCGGGCCGAGGTGTCCGCCGGCCGCATCAACGAGGTCCTCGACTCCGAGCCCACCATCCTCGACCCGGAACGGCCCCAGCGCCCGGAGCAGCTCACCGGGCGTCTGGAGTTCCGCGACGTGACGTTCGGCTACCCCGGAGCCGACTCGCCGGTGCTGCACGGCGTCTCGTTCGTGGCCGAGCCCGGGCAGACGACGGCGATCATCGGCGCCACGGGCTCCGGGAAGTCCACGCTGGTGGGCCTCGTGCCCCGGCTCTTCGACGCGACGTCCGGGCAGGTCCTCATCGACGACGTCGACGTGCGCGACCTCGACCCCGCCGTCGTGACCGCCGAGATCGGTCTGGTCCCGCAGAAGGCGTACCTGTTCAGCGGCACCGTCGGCTCGAACCTGCGCTACGGGGACGCGGGCGCGACGGACGAGGCGCTCTGGGACGCGCTGGGTGTCGCGCAGGGCGCGGACTTCGTCCGCGAGATGGACGGCGGCCTCGACGCCGAGATCGCGCAGGGCGGCACGAACGTGTCCGGCGGCCAGCGGCAGCGGCTGTCCATCGCCAGAGCGCTCGTGCACCGCCCGCACATCTACCTGTTCGACGACTCGTTCTCGGCGCTCGACTACGCGACCGACGCCGCACTGAGACGCGCGCTCGTTCCCCGGACGAGGGACGCCGTCGTCCTCGTGGTCGCACAACGCGTGGCGACGATCCGCGACGCCGACCGGATCATCGTGCTCGACGACGGCCGCGTGGTCGGCCAGGGCACGCACGACGGGCTGCTCGAGACCTCGGAGACGTATCGCGAGATCGTCTCCTCGCAGCTGAGCCTGGAGGAGGCGGCATGAGCGACGAGCAACGGCCTCAGCAGGCTCCGAACGGCGCGACGTCGTCGGCCGCGGGCGACGACAGCACCCCGGCGAAGACCGACGACGCCGCCGTCACGCGGAGCGCTCGTGCGGGCGGACGCAGCGGCGGGCCCTGGGGCGGCATGGGCATGCCGGCGGAGAAGGCGCTCGACATGCGGGGGACTCTGAGCCGCCTGCTCGGCGACCTGCGCGACCACAGAGTGGCGCTCGTGGGGATCATCGTGCTCGGTGTCCTGTCCGTGGCGCTGGCGGTGATCGGGCCCAAGCTCCTCGGGAACGCGACCAACATCGTGTTCGCCGGGTTCCTCTCGCGGAACCTGCCCGACGGGATCACGCGCGAGCAGGCGCTCGAAGGGCTGCGGGCGTCGGGGAACGACCAGCTCGCCGACCTGCTGGAGCCGCTCAACTTCGTGCCGGGCGCCGGCGTCGACTTCCGGGCGCTCGCGATCATCCTCGCCTGGGTGCTCGTGGTGTACCTCGGGTCGTTCCTGTTCGGCTGGCTGCAGGCGCGCATCACGGCGATCGTCGTGCAGACGTCGATGTACCGGCTGCGCCAGCGCGTCGAGGCCAAGCTCGGCCGCGTGCCGCTCAAGTACTTCGACGGCCAGCCGCGCGGCGAGGTGCTGTCGCGGGTCACCAACGACATCGACAACATCGCCCAGACGATGTCGCAGACCCTGGCTCAGCTCATCACGTCGGTGCTCACCGTGATCGGCGTGCTCGTCATGATGTTCGTGATCTCGCCGCTGCTCGCGCTCATCGCGCTCGTGACCGTGCCGCTCTCGGCCCTCGTGACGGCGCTCATCGCGAAGCGCTCGCAGCCGCAGTTCATCCGGCAGTGGCGCACCACGGGTGAGCTGAACGGACACATCGAGGAGATGTACACCGGTCACGCTCTCGTCAAGGTGTTCGGTCAGCAGCCGGCGGCGCAGCGCACGTTCGACGACAAGAACGGCGAGCTGTACGACGCATCGTTCAAGGCCCAGTTCATCTCGGGCACGATCCAGCCGGCGATGGGCTTCATCGCCAACCTCAACTACGTGATCGTGGCCGTGATCGGCGGTCTGCGGGTCGCGTCGGGTACGATGACGCTCGGCGACGTGCAGGCGTTCATCCAGTACTCCCGGCAGTTCACGCAGCCGATCACGCAGATCGCGGCGATGATGAACATGCTGCAGTCCGGGGCGGCGTCGGCGGAGCGCGTCTACGCACTGCTGGACGCGGAGGAGCAGACGCCGGACCCGGCGGCACCGGAGCGGCTCGAGCGCGTGTCGGGCCGGGTGGCGTTCGAGGACGTCTCGTTCTCGTACTCGCCGGACGCGCCGCTCATCGAGGACCTGTCGCTGGTGGCGGAGCCCGGGCAGACGGTGGCGATCGTCGGCCCGACCGGCGCCGGGAAGACCACGCTGGTCAACCTCATCATGCGCTTCTACGACGTGGACGCTGGCCGCATCACGCTCGACGGCGTCGACACGCGGGAGATGACGCGGGACGACCTGCGGCGCAGCGTCGGGATGGTGCTCCAGGACACGTGGCTGTTCGAGGGCACCATCGCGCAGAACATCGTGTACCCGATCGAGGCGACGCGGCACGGGGGAGAGCTCACGCCGGAGATCTCCGCGCGCATGATGCGGGCCGCCGAGGCGACGCACGTCGACGCGTTCGTGCACAGCCTCCCGGACGGCTTCGACACGGTGGTGACGGAGGAGGGCGGCAGCCTGTCGGCCGGCGAGCGCCAGCTGCTGACGATCGCGCGGGCGTTCGTCGCGGACCCGCCGATCCTCATCCTCGACGAGGCGACGAGCTCCGTCGACACCCGTACCGAGGTGCTCGTGCAGAAGGCGATGAACGCGCTGCGCGTGGGCCGGACGAGCTTCGTCATCGCGCACCGGCTCTCCACGATCACGGGGGCCGACGTCATCGTGGTCATGGAGCACGGACGGATCGTCGAGCAGGGCTCCCACGCCGAGCTGCTCGAACGGGACGGGGCGTACCGGCGGCTGTACCAGAGCCAGTTCGCCGCGCCCGTGGAGGAGGAGCCGGACGAGGCGTCCGTGCACTGAGCCGGGCAGCGGATCCGTGGCGTCGCTCTACGCGGCACCGCGGGCGCGCCGGGCCGCGTCCGGGTGGGGCACGACGCGGCGGTAGCACGTCACGCACACGGCGAGCAGCCACGCCCAGCCGGTGAGGACTGCGAGCCACAGGAGTGCGATCCCGAGCGCCGTGCCGCCGAACGCGGCGCCCGCGACGAACGCCACGAGGACCACGATCCCGCACACTCGTGAGGCGCGGGCGATACCCGCGAGGGCCTCGGCGCGCCGGGCGAGCGCGCCGCCGGTCAGGATCGCGCCGACGCCGAGGGCCAGGAAGCCCAGACCGCTGAGCACGAGGTGCAGCATCCCGGACGCCGTCATCGTCTCCTCGGTGCCCGGCGGGAAGCCGTTGATCGGGTCGGTCGGGAAGAGGGCGGCGCCGAGCATCCCGACGCCGAACGCCGCGACGAGGCCGCCCGCGAGCCGCACGCGCCGTCCGGGCACGAGCGCGCGGGCGATGCCGATGCCTGCCGCGACCACCATGAGGCCCGAAAGCGCGAGGTTGACGGTCTGGACCCAGCCGCCCGGCCCGAGCGCGAGCTGGCTGAGCGCGTGGCGGGACAGGTCGAAGCCGTCGCGCGTGAGCGCCTGCGCGAGCGAGACGACCACGTAGAACGGCCCGACGACGACGCCCCAGCCCAGCAGGGAGCGTGTGATCGCGGCGCCTGTGTCGAAGCCGCCGGCGGGGTCGCGGGCGACGGCGGGAGGCTCGGCCGGCACGCCGGACGACTCGCGGGCGGGGGACGTGGCGTCGTCGGACATGGCTGCTCCTCGGTGGCGTCGGTGCCGGATCGAGTTTATGCACTGATGAGTGCAAGAGTCCAGATCGGCGCCTAGGGTGAGCAACGTGTCGAGACTGCTGCCCAGGATGGACCCGCGCGTCGTCCGCACCCGGTTCGCGATCGTGGCGGCGGGCACCGACCTCTTCCTCGAGCGCGGTTACGTGGGGACGAGCCTGGACGAGGTGGCGGCTCGTGCGGGCGTCGCGAAGCGCAGCGTCTACAACAACTACGCGGACAAGGAGGAGCTCTTCCGCGCCGTCGTCCTCACCGCGACCGGCACGACCTCGGCCTTCGTCGCCGAGATCGTGTCGGCGCTCGAGGAGCCCGACGACCTCGAGGAGGCGATGCGCGACCTCGCCCGACGGCAGCTGCGGGCGGCGACGAGCACGCGGCTCGTCCGGTTGCGGCGTCTGCTCATCGGCGAGGTGAGCCGGTTCCCCGACCTGGCGCGGGAGTATGCGGAGCGGGTCCCGGGGCGCGTCGTCGCCGCGTTGGCGGCGGCGTTCGAGCAGCTGACGGCGGCGGGACGGCTCCGGGTCGAGGACCCGGAGCGGGCGGCGGAGCACTTCGCGTTCCTCGTGCTCGGCAGTTCGCTGGACCGGGCGCTGCTCGGCGACGCGCGGGAGCTCGACGACGCCGAGGTCGCTGCGATCGCCGACTCCGGGGTGACGGCGTTCCTCGCCGCGTACGGCACGGGCTGAGGCCTCGGGTCGGGAAGAATCGCCGTCGTGCCCACGATCGAGATCCACGACGCCGCTGACCCGCGCGTCGAGGAGTACACCCGACTGACCGACGTCCGACTGCGGACGCGCTACGAGCCGGAGCACGGGCTCTACATGGCGGAGTCGTCGACGGTGATCAGGCGGGCGGTGGCGGCCGGCCATCGCCCGAGGTCGTTCCTCATGGCGCCGCGCTGGCTGGCGGACATGACGGAGGTGACGACGGCGTTCCCGGAGGCCCCGGTGTTCGTCGCCGACGAGGCGCTCCTGGAGCAGGTGACCGGCTTCCACCTGCACCGCGGGGCGCTGGCGGCGATGCACCGTCCGCCGCTGCCCGCGGCCCGGGACCTGCTGGCCGGCGCGCGCCGGGTGGCGGTGCTCGAGGACGTCGTCGACCACACGAACGTCGGGGCGATGTTCCGCTCCGCGGCGGGGCTCGGCGTCGACGCCGTGCTCGTGACGCCGCGCTGCGCCGATCCGCTGTACCGACGGAGCGTGCGCGTCTCGATGGGCACCGTCTTCCAGGTGCCGTGGACGCGGATCGAGGAGTGGCCCGCGGGCATGGACGAGCTGCGTGGCGCCGGGTTCACCGTGGCGGCGCTCGCACTGGCCGACGACGCCGTCACGCTCGACGAGCTCGCGTCGTCGCCTCCCGAGCGGCTCGCCCTCGTCCTCGGGACGGAGGGCCACGGGCTGGCGCCGACGACCGTGGCGGCGGCCGACGTCGTCGTGCGGATCCCGATGACCGGGGGAGTGGACTCGCTCAACGTGGCAGCGGCGTCCGCCGTCGCCTTCTGGGCGACCCGCGTCTGACTGCCAGGACACGCGTCTCGCTCCCCGGGCGCGGCGACGCGCTGTCGCCGGTGGACCCCGGTCAGTCGCCGATGCCGGCCTTCAGCCGCTCGGCGATGTCGGGCTGCCCGACCGCTGTGGCTATCTCGTGCGGCGAGAGGCCGCACAGGAGCGGTTCGCCGAGGTCGACCTGAGCCGAGCGGAGCGACCGTTCGACGGCGGTGCGGTCTCCGTCGCCGATCAGCTCCACGAGCTCGACGACGGCGGGTGGCGGCGCCGGAGCGCGGAGCGCGCGTCCGGTCATCCACCAGGTCTGCCCGGTCTCGCCCAGCGAGGCGAAGCCCGTTCGGCGATAGACCGGTTCGCCCATGCTGGTCGCGTTCAGCACGACGTAGCGGCAGCCAAGGTCGCGCGCACGCCGGCACGCCGCCACCGTCAGCGCCGTGCCCACGCCCTGCCGCCGAGCTGACGGCAGCACGCTCGTGGAGTAGATCCCACCCACCGGTTCGCCGTCGAGCTCGGCGCAGTGCAGCGTCACGACGCCGACGCCGACGCCGGTCCTGCCTCGCCAGGCCGCGAAGTACGTCAGCGACGGCTCGTCGGCTGCCCCTGCCGGCGGGCGGTACGGCAGCTCACTGAGCCGGTCGCCGTCCGTCGGGCTGACCTCGGCGATAGCGAGATCGGCGGGCACGGTCTGATCGTCCACCAGGTCGTCGAGGTCCAGGGCCATCCAGTTCGGTCGCCAACCCCAGCTGAACCCGCGCGCGAGCAGCCGTGATCCCAGCAGGCCGGCCCCCGGTTCATCCATCGACCACCAGCCCACCTCGTCGAGCGGACCCTGCTCGCGTGCGTACGCGACGACCTCGGCGGCGAACGCGGACTGTGCCGCGGGTGGCACCTCCGGAAAGCCGACCTGGACGTCGACATCCGGGGTGAGGGCGAGCGGAGCGCCGAAGCGCTGCCGCACCCGACCGCCGTGTGCTCGAGCGGACGCCGCGAACATTCCTCGGTGGTTCGCGGCACCTGCGTGAGCAAGCCGGGCCCGCGTGAGGTCGGCGGCCATCAGTCGGGTTGGCCCGTGGCGGCCATGGACTCGCGTTCGTAGGCGAGCAGGGCGCCGACGACCACGCCGCGCTCCTCCGGGGTCAGGGGTTGCAAGACCGTGTGCCAGGAGTCGGCGCCCGCGGCGAGCCAGCTCTCGACGGCGGCGCGATGCTCGACGGCGATCGTGACGATCGTTCGGCGCCGGTCAGCCTCGTCCTCGCGGCGTTCGAGGATGCCCTGTCGGCTGAGGTCGCCCACCACGAGGCTCACCGTCGTGGAGGCGACCTGAAGGCCGGCTGCGAGCTCCTTGACCGTCGCCTCCTCGTCGTAGACGAGCAGCGCGAGCAGCGAGAGGTGGCGTGGGGTGAGGGCGAAGTCCTTGAGCTCCTCGGGGATCGGCATCCGCTTGGAGCGGGCCATCAGGCGGGGCATGAGCAGGATCATCTCCCGCACCCCCTGATCGACGGTCAGTGGCGTTGACACCGCACATCTCCCAGAGTAGGTTTGTAAGCAAATCTAGGTTGAGGACAACCTGATCCTAGCGGAGGACGCATGCCCGTCTACGACCTGGACCACGTCACGCTCGGAGTGTCGCACCTGTACGAGGGCGCCGAGCGGCTGCGCCGGACCACCGGCCTGCGCAGCGTCGAGGGCGGATGGCTGACCGAGATGCCGACGGCGCACCGGGTCGTGCCCCTGCCCGGTGGGGCGTACATCAACGTCGAGTCGGTGATCGCCCGCCCGGCGGATCTGCCACCTCCGGTGCGGCTGTTCGCAGGCTGGTTCGAGGGCGTCACCGCGACCGGCGACCACTGGATGACGTGGAACCTCCGCGCCCGCAGCCGAGCCGACCTCGAGGAGGTGGCCCGCCGGCTCGGCGGCGACGTGGTCGTCGCTCGCGGTGCGAACCGGCCCGACGGCACTCACGCCACCACGATCATGGCGCCCGGCAACGCCGCCACGACCTGGGCACGCGGGCTGCCCAACTTCTACTTCCACGAGGACGCCCCCGATCACCCCGCCCGCGCGCGGGTCGAGCACGAGCCGCCGGTGACCGAGGTCGCATGGCTCGAGATTGGGGCCCGGGAAGACGAGCTCGTCGAGCACATCGGCGTCGAGACGTTCGGCGCCCTGCCGCTGCGCCTCGTCGACGGACCCGCGGGCCTGCACGCCCTGGGCCTGCGGACCGCCGTCGGCACCGAGATCGTCGTCCGGGCGGACTCCGCCGCTCCCGCTCTCGCCGACCTCGCTCGACAGGTCGCCGTATGACGCAGACCACGCCGCGGGTCGACGTCGTGGGCGGCGGTGTCGCCGGGCTCGCGCTGGCCGGGATGCTGCCGCGTTCGTGGGACATTCACCTGCACGAACGCGCGAGGAGTATGCGGACGGTCCCGACGGCGCTGGGTATCTGGCCGGAAGCCATGGCGGCCCTGGACACGATCGGCGTCGGCCCAGACGTCCGCCGGCAGGCGACGCACCTCGATCGGGCTCGCATGCACGATCGCGCGGGACGTGTCCTGATCGGCGTGACCGATCAGGACGTGTGGCTCATCGGCCGCACCGCGCTGCTCGACCAGCTCTGGTCCGCCCTGCCCCCGCACGTGAAGGTCCATGAGCACGCCGTCACCGACCCCGGGGGTCTGCCCGGGGACCTCGTCGTCGGGGCGGACGGCGTGCACAGCGTCGTCCGCAGCGCCCTGTGGCCGGCAGCGCGGGCTCCGCAGCGCCTGGGCGTGACGGCGATCCGCGGCGTCATCGCCGAGCCGGTGGCCGACGGCGCCCTGTCGGAGTTCTGGGCGCCCGGCGCCCTGTTCGGCATGACCCCGCACCCGGACGGCACCAACTGGTTCGCGACCGTCCCGGCTCGGCGCTTCGCGTCTCGCGACGAGGCGCTGAACGCCCTGCGGTCACGGTTCTCGAGCCATCCCGGGCCAGTCCGCACGGTCCTGGATCTCGCGCGCCCCGACGACACGCTCGTCAACGACCTCTGGGAGTCACGCTGGCCGCGCCGGCTCGTTCGGGGCCGGGCCGTGCTGGTCGGTGACTCGGCCCACGCCATGTCGCCCAATCTGGGACGTGGTGCCTGCGAGTCCATCCAGGACGCCCATGCGCTCGCCCGCGCCCTTCATGAGCACCCCCTCCCGGAGGCGCTGCGCCGCTACGAGAGGGAGCGGCTCGTACGGCCCCAGGTCCTGCGGACGGCGGCCCGCACCATGCTCCGCACCGCCATGACGCGGCACGAGCGGACTCGCAACGCGTTCCTGTCGTTGGTGCCGGCGCGCGGCTGAGGCGAGGCGTGGCGGGCCGCAGAGATCCTCTCGCGGTGGCGCACAGAACCTCTCGCGGTGGCGCACAGAACCTCTCGCGGTGGCGCACAGATCCTCTCGCGAAGGGGTCAGCGGGGGGTGACGCGCGCGACGACCTCGCAGTCGTAGTGCTGCGACGCCGTCATCGTGCCCCGGAACCAGAGCAGCGCCAGCGTGCCCGGGTCGCCGGGAGCCACGATCGGCCGGAGGTTGTCGACCGAGGACCCCGAGGTGACCGCCTCCCACGCCCAGGAGGCTCCGCCGTCGGCGGTGCGCCCGTGGAAGATCTCGTGGTGCGCGAGCGCGTCGCCGGACGACGGGTCGATCGGCGTCGAGACGTACACGGAGTCGAGGTCGTACGGGTCGACGGCGGCGAGCCCGGTGTAGTCCTGCTCGTGGTCGAGGAGGGCGCGCCCGGCGCGAGCGAGGGGGTGCACCCGCCACGTCTCGCCGTCGAACGCCGCGTACACGAGGCGCCGGTCGTCGAGCGGTGAGTCGTCAGCGCGCGCGGACAGGACGGCGGCGATCCGCCCGCTCGCGTCGTCGCGCCGCAGGTCAGTGGTCCAGCAGTGCGTGAGGCGTGCTCCGCCCACCTCGGTCCCGGTCGCGAGCACTGTGGTCAGCTCCACCTGCGAGACGGCGTCGGGGGAGCGCACCGGCGGGCCGACGACGGCGCCGCTCGAGTCGTGCAGCCGGCCGCCGGAGACGTAGCCGTGGTAGATCGAGTTGTCGTAGTCGCGCGGATGATGGTCTGTCGTGATCACGTCGATGCGGTCGACGCCGTTGCTCGCGTAGCGCGTGTATCCGTTGACGTAGCCGACCTTCGGCCGCGTGAACAGCTTGCCGCCGTACGACCAGGTGTCGCCGTCGTCGTCGGAGACGAGGATCGACGGGTCGTCGTTGATCGCCCGCGCGAACGCATACGTGCGCCCCTCGGCCGCGAGCCGGTGCACGTTGGAGTACGTCACGCCGCGCCCGCCGGTGAGCTCCGACCAGTCGAACGTGCGCTCCGGCTCCCACGCGGACGCGTCGTGCGGGCGGGTCGAGATGCGCCACCGCGTGAGGTCGTCGCTCTTGTGCCTGGTGTACATGGCGAGGTAGCGGCCGTCGGGCCGGATGAGCAGCGCGGCCGTGTCGTGGTCGTCGGCCTCCAGGTTCGCGTGCAGGACGGCGACGTCGCTCGCCCCGGTCGCGAGGTCCGTCACGCTCAGCTCGATGTTGCCCGCCCGGCGCGCGCCGTCCGGGCCCTCCGGGGCGGCGACCGACCCCACGAGCAGGGTGTTCGCCACCGGGTCCACGAGCGCCCGTTCGTCCTGGTACCAGCACCACGCGCCGTTGTCGTTGAGCACTCTCGAGGAGGTCATGGTGCGGCATCCTGCCACGCGGGAGAGCCCTTTCCCAGGCCGAGTGTCTCGCATCGTGGGACATGCGACGTCGGTTCGTCTTCGCCGTCGCGACCTGGGCACGATGCCGCGTCCGCCCGCCCACGAGGCCGGGCACGCGACCGAAACCCAGACTCCGGAGGACCTCCTATGACCACGCGCCGACTCGCCGTCCTGACCACAGCGCTGGGCGCCGTCCTGGCGCTCGGTGCCTGCGCGGCGCCGGGCTCGACCGGCGGCGGCGGATCCTCCGACGACGCCTCCGGCGACGGCGGGACCACCGTCACCGTCGGCGTCGTCGGCGCGGGCGACGCCCACTGGGACGTCCTCGTGGACAAGGCCGCCGAGGCGGGGATCACCCTGGAGCTGCAGAACTTCAGCGACTACCAGCTGCCGAACCAGGCGCTCTCGCAGGGCGAGCTCGACGCCAACCAGTTCCAGCACCTGCAGTTCCTGGCGGAGTTCAACGTCAACACGGACAGCGACCTCGTGCCCGTCGGGGCGACGGCCGTGTACCCGCTCGGGCTGTACTCGACGGCGCACGCGAGCGTCGAGGAGATCCCGGACGGCGGCGAGGTCGCCATCCCGAACGACCCCACGAACCAGGCGCGGGCGCTGCTCGTCCTGCAGGAGGCGGGACTGGTCACGCTGACCGACGGCGGGAGCTCCTTGTCGACGCCGGCGGACATCGAGGACTCGCGCGTCACCGTCACCCCGGTGGACGCGGGGCAGACCGCCATCTCGCTGCAGAGCGTCGACGCTGCGATCATCAACAACGACTACGTGGGCGAGGCCGACCTGACGCCCGAGGACTCGATCTTCGAGGACGACCCGGCCAGCGCGGCCTCGGAGCCCTACATCAACGTGTGGGCGGTGCAGGCGGAGGACGCCGATGACGAGACGATCGCGCAGCTCGTGGAGCTGTTCCACGACCCGGAGGTCGAGGCCGCGCACCAGGAGGAGTCCGGCGGCACGGCCGTGTTCGTCGACCGCCCGGCGAGCGAGCTGCAGGAGATCCTCGCCGGCATCGAGGAGAACCTCCGCGCGCAGGGCTGAGCGATGACGGCGGAGGCGTCGGCGCCTGGGGCGCCCATCATCACGTTCGACGGCGTCACGAAGGTCTTCCCCGCGCGTGACGGCGACGTGCGCGCCGTCGACGACGTGTCGCTGAGCGTCGGCGCGGGGGAGATCTTCGGCGTCATCGGCTACTCGGGCGCCGGCAAGAGCACGCTGGTGAGGCTCGTGAACGCGCTGGAGACGGCGACGACGGGGCGGATCGTCGTCGCCGGCGAGGAGGTCACCGCCCTGCCGGAGCGACGCCTCCGCGCCGTCCGGGAGCGCATCGGCATGGTGTTCCAGCAGTTCAACCTGCTGAGCTCCCGGACCGTGGCGGGCAACGTCGCGTACCCGCTCAAGGTGGCCGGGTGGCCGCGCGAGAAGCGCGCCGCCCGCGTGCGGGAGCTGCTCGAGTTCGTCGGCATCGCGGACAAGGCCAGGACCTATCCCGCGAAGCTCTCGGGCGGTCAGAAGCAGCGGGTCGGGATCGCTCGGGCGCTCGCGACGTCGCCGGCGATCCTGCTCGCGGACGAGGCCACGAGCGCCCTGGACCCGGAGACGACGGCGGAGGTGCTCGCGCTGCTGCGTCGGGTCAACGCGGAGCTGGGGATCACGATCGTCGTCATCACGCACGAGATGGACGTCGTCCGCTCGATCTGCTCGCGCGTCGCCGTCATGGAGCACGGCCGGGTGGTCGAGGTGGGCGACGTGTACCGCGTGTTCGCCGCGCCCGAGCACCCCGCCACCCGGCGCTTCGTCGGCGCGTCGCTGCGCGACCGGCCGACGCCGGAGATCCTCGCGCGCCTGCGCCACCGGCACCCGGGGCGGCTCGTCACCGTCGGCGTGCGCGAGGACGGCGGGGTCACCACCGAGATCACGCGGCTGCTCCGGGAGCACGACGTCGCGGGCACGATCATCTTCGGCGGCATCTCGGAGGTCGCGGAGCGGCCGTTCGGGTCGCTCACGCTCGAGCTGACAGGTGCCGACGGCGCCGTCGCGGCGTTCCTCGCCGCGCTCGCCCGCACGACGACGGTCGTCGACCTCGGCACGGCCGCCGCCCCGCTCGATCCGCCGACGCTCGACGTCGCAGACGCCGACCGCGAGGACACACGCCCTGTGGACGGCCCACGGATGGAGCCGCCGGACGCCACGAGCGCCTCCTTCTCGACCTGGACCCCGTGAGGTGCCCTGATGGACTGGAATCGTCTCGGCGACACCTTCCTCCTGGCCGTCCAGCAGACGCTGTACATGGTCGGCTGGACGATGCTCGCCGGCGGGATCCTCGGGCTCGCGATCGGGATCGGGCTGTACGTCACGCGGCGCGGGAACCTCCTGTCCAACCGCGGGGTCTTCGCCGTCCTCAACCTCGCCGTCAACATCGTGCGGCCGATCCCGTTCCTCATCTTCCTGGTGGCGATCGGGCCGCTCACGCTGAACGTCGTCGGGACGACGATCGGCACGGAGCCGGCGACGTTCGCGATGAGTCTCATGGCGGGCTTCGTGTTCGCGCGCCTCGTGGAGCAGAACCTGGTGGCGATCGATCCGGGGGTCGTCGAGGCCGCCCGCGCGATGGGCGCGTCGCCGTGGCGCATCATCCGCACGATCCTGATCCCCGAGGCGCTCGCCCCGCTCATCCTGGGCTACACGTTCCTGTTCGTGGGCGTGCTCGACATGTCGGCGATGGCCGGGTACGTCGGCGGCGGGGGTCTGGGCGACTTCGCGATCGTGTACGGATACCGGCAGTACGACTGGGGCGTGACGGCGATCGTCGTCGTCGTCATGGTCGTCGTCGTGCAGCTGGCCCAGTGGCTGGGGAACACGCTCGCGCGGGTCGCCCTGCGACGGTGACGGTGCGCAGCGCGCGGCGGCCGACGGCCGTTGTCGGCGCCGGGTGACACGGTGGGCGCCTCACACCGAACGAGGAGGCACGATGATCACCACGCTCGACCCCGAAGGTCTCGCCAGATCGCCGTTCTACAGCCAGGGTGCGCTCGTGACCGACGCGCAGCGCACGGTGTACGTGTCGGGGCAGGTCGGCGTCGGCCCCGACGGCGCGCCGGGCGACGGCGTCGCGGAGCAGGCGAGGCTCGCGATCGCGAACCTCGCGGCCGTGCTGGCAGAGGGCGGCCTCGGCATCGACGCGATCGCGAAGTACACGGTCTACCTGACCGATCCGGCCCACATCGAGCCGTTCATCGAGGCGACTGCCGCGTCGCTCCCCGCCGAGCGTCCCGCCGCGACGCTCCTCGTCGTCGCGCAGCTCGCGGACCCCGCGCTACTCGTGGAGATCGAGGCCATCGCCGTCGGCTGAGGGTGGCCCCGCAGCGGCGCGTCTCGCGTCAGGGGTGGCCGTGCTCGCCGAGCCGGTGGTACCTGCGGTCGAGGAAGACGAGCGGGTCGTGGTCGGAAGAGGCGTGAACCTCGATCACCGGCGCGACGACGAGGAAGCTGTCGCCGGCGGGGTGCCGCTCCGCGATAGCGACCCGCGCCCACGACGCCGCCCCGAGGAGGTGCGGCTCGCCCGACGGCAGGTCCTCCCAGTCGACGCCGGCGAACCGGTCGATGCCCGGTGTCGCGAACCTGGTGGACAGGTCCGAGTGGCTGTGGGCGAGGAGGTTGACGACGGCGGTCCCCGCGCGGGACAGGCCCGGCCAGGACGACGAGGCGGAGGCGACGACGAACGCGAGCACCGCCGGCGACGCCGAGACGGAGATGACCGACGTCGCCGTGAACCCGACCGGGCGAGAGCCGCCGGCGGTGGAGTCGGCGAACGTGACGACGGCGACGCCCGCGGGGTGCCGGCGGAAGAGGGCCTTGAACGCCGCAGCGTCGACGGCGTCGTG
The DNA here is from genome assembly GCF_000023105.1 of Beutenbergia cavernae DSM 12333. Lineage (NCBI taxonomy): Bacteria > Bacillati > Actinomycetota > Actinomycetes > Micrococcales > Beutenbergiaceae > Beutenbergia > Beutenbergia cavernae. Next base: position 2,583,504 of record NC_012669.1, on the reverse strand, counting down.
CTCGCTCCCGTTCGACCGTGCCGTGTCCGGTCGAACGATCTCGGCGGTCACTCGACCGGCTCGAAGCCGAGGGGTCGGAGCCGGGCCTTCGTCGGACACAGGGACCCCGCGCGGCCGAGCTGGAGAGCGGCGTGGAGGTGCGACGTGGCCATGGGACGGCTCCTCGTGACGGGGCGGGAACGACGCCGACCCTATTCAGGGGCGGGTGCCGCGCTCGGGACGTCGTGCCGGGTCCCATGATGTGAGAACCCCTGGCCCGGTCAGAGGCGGCGCGACCGGGCCATCCCGCGGGCGTACCCCACACCGGCCAGCACGTGCCCGAGGGCGCCGAGCACGGCCAGCACCAGGCCGACCGGGCGCAACCAGGCCAACGCAGCGACGGCGTCGGCGAGCAGGAGCATCGGCAGCGCGAGCAGCAGCAACAGCGTGCGCAGCTTGCCGACGCGGGTCACGGGGAGATCGGGTGAGCCGCGGAACCACGCCCACGCGAGCACGAGGAGAGTGGCGTCGACGGCCACGATGACGGCGAGCACGAGCCACGGCAGCAACCCCGCCCACGCGAGGGTGAGGCCGACGACGATGACGCTGATGCGGTCGGCGAGCGGATCGAGCCGCTCGCCGAGCAGCGTCACCTGCCCGAGCCGCCGCGCGAGGTAGCCGTCGAGCCAGTCCGTGGAGCCGAGGACGGCGAGAACGACGATCGCCGCACCGGTACGGTCGGTCAGCAGCAGCCAGGCGAAGACCGGCAGGAGGGCGAGCCGGGCGAACGACAGCAGGTTCGGCACGGTCCAGACAGCCGAGCGTGATGCCGTCACGTCACGCTCCTCGGGTTCGTCGCCGGCTCAGCCCTGGGTCGGGATCAGCGGCGCGCGGTAGCTGCCGTCGTCCATCTTCGCAGCCGCACCGTGCCGCGCCGCGCCACGGCTCACCCGACGCCGCCGGACGCCCGCGTGTGACGCGCGTCTCGTGCCGGGGGATTCCGCGTACGGGAAAGGTGAGGCTATCCTCACGGTGTGACGACCGAGAGCGTGCCCGCGACGACGCCCCCACGGGCGACCCTCTGCGGGGCGAACCTCGAGCTGTGCTACGACGACCGGTGCGTGGTGCGGGGTGCGACGCTCGACCTGCAGCGCGGTCGCGTGCTCGCGCTCGTCGGACCGAACGGTAGCGGGAAGTCGACGCTGCTGCGGTCGCTCGCCCGGCTCCATCCCGCCTCCGGCGGGACCGTCACGCTCGGCGACGAGGACGCGTTCGCCCTCACGCCCAAGGAGTTCGCGCGACGCGTGACCCTGCTGTCCCAGTCGCGTTCGACCCCGGGTGGCGTGAGCGTGCGCGAGGTCGTCGCGTACGGCCGGCACCCTTACCGCGGCCGGTGGCGGAACACGGACACCGAGGGCGACGACGTCGTCACCTGGGCGATGTCCACGACGGGCGTCGACGCGATGGCCGGGCGCCCCGTCGACGAGCTCTCCGGCGGCGAGCGTCAGCGCGTGTGGTTGGCCTCGTGCCTCGCGCAGCGCACCGACGTCCTGCTCCTCGACGAGCCGACCACGTACCTCGACCTGCGCTACCAGGTCGAGATCCTCGACATCGTGCGGGATCTCGCCGACGCCCACGACGTGGCGGTCGGCGTCGTCCTGCACGACCTCGACCAGGCTGCCGCGGTCGCCGACGACGTCGCGCTGCTGGCCTCCGGCCGGATCGTCGCGCACGGCGCACCGGGCGACGTCTTCACGGCGGACGCCCTCAGCACCTGCTACGGCATCCAGGTGGAGGTCGAGGTCGACCACGTCAGCGGGCGCCTGCGGACCCGGCCGGTCGGCCGGCACACGCACCGTGCGCGCCCGGCGCTCGCCACCGTCTGACCCCCTCGGGCCACGGCCCGGCACCCTCACCGAAAGCACACCCGACATGAACCGACGACTCTTCGCCCTGCCCGCGGCCGCCGCCGTTCTGCTGCTCGCGGCCTGCGGGACGACCGAGGCACCCGCCGACGACGCCACCACGCCCGAGACGGACGCCGCGGCGTCGGGTCCCGTCACGATCGTCGACGACCGCGGGGAGGAGATCACGCTCGACGCACCGGCGGTCGACGTCGTCTCCCTCGAGTGGGGGCTGACGGAGCACCTGCTGTCCCTCGGCGTCACGCCCGTCGGGAACGCCGACAACGCCGGCTACGAGGCCTGGGACACGATCGTGCCGCTTCCCGAGGGCGTCACCGACGTCGGCGGCCGCGGCGAGCCGAGCGTGGACTCGATCGTCGGCCTCGACGCCGACCTCGTCGTGACCACGACCGACCTCCCCGAGACGGTCATCGACCAGATCGCCACGAGCGTCCCCGTCCTCGCGCTGCGCGGGTCGAACGCCGAGGACCCGCTCGGCCACATGGAGCGGACGCTTGACCTCCTGGGTCAGGCAACGGGCACCCAGGAGCAGGCCGACGAGCTGTGGTCCGGCTTCCAGACTGCCCTCGAGGACGGCGCCGCCGCACTCGCGGACGCTGGCCTCGACGGCGCGACGTTCACCATGGCCGACGGCTGGAACGACGCCGGCGTGGTCTCGGTCCGCATGTTCACGACCGGCTCGATGCTCGGCGCCGTCGCGGGCGAGCTCGGCCTCGTCAACGGCTGGGAAGGCGAAGGCGATCCCGACTACGGGCTCGCCGCGACCGACGTCGAGGGTCTCCTCGCGCTGCCGGACGACACGCACTTCGTCTACCTCGCGAACGACACGGACGGGGGCGACCCGTTCGTCGACGGCCTCGGGACGAACCCGGTGTGGACGGGACTGCCGTTCGTCGAGTCCGGTCAGGTCTACCGGCTGCCCGACGGGATCTGGCAGTTCGGCGGGACCGCGTCCGCAGAGGCGTTCATCGACGCCACCGTGACCGCGCTCACGTCGTGAGCACGACCTCCCGGGCGTGAGCCCGGCCGTGTCATCGATGTCCGCATCCGCGGCCGGGTCGTCGTCCGACGTCGACGACCCGGCAGCGATCGCGCTCCCGGACCCGACGGGCCAGCCGCACCGCGTGCGGCGTTCCCTCGGGATGGTCGGCGTGTACACGCTGACCGGCGCGCTCGTCGCCCTGCTCTGCGCCGTGCACGTCACGCAGGGAACCTCCGACCTCGGTGCGTTCGACCTGCTCATGGCGTTGTTCACGGGGCTGGACGACACGGACGCCGCCGTCCTCGTCGCGTCGCGACTCCCGAGGCTCGGCGCCGGCGTCATCGTCGGCGTCGTGCTCGGCGCGGCGGGCTCGGCGCTGCAGTCCGTGGCCCGCAACCCGCTGGCGTCACCCGACACGCTCGGCGTCAACGCCGGCGGCTACTTCGCCGTCGTCGCCGTCGCCGCGTTCGGCCTCGTGGTTCCGCTGCCGGTCGCGTGGACGCTGGCGTTCCTCGGCGGGCTCGCCGCCGCGGCGCTCGTGCTGACGCTCTCGCGCGCCGGGGCCGCCGGTCCCACGCGCCTGGTGCTGGCGGGGTCGGCGATCACGCTGGCGCTGTCCTCGGTCACGTCGCTGCTGCTCATCCTGCGGGCGCAGGAGACGACCGGGCTCTTCGCGTGGGGAGCGGGCTCGATCGTGCAGTCCGGCGCGGAGAACGTGCTGCGGATCGCGCCGGTCGCGCTCGTCGGCGTCGCGCTCCTCCTGCTGTACAGCCGGCGGCTCGACCTGCTCGCGCTCGGGGACGACGCCGCTCGCGTCCTGGGCGTGGACGTGCGCCGGACGCGGGCCGGAGTGATCGTGGTCGCCGTGCTGCTGGCCGCGTCGGCCGTGAGCGTCGCCGGGCCGATCGGCTTCGTGGGCCTCGCGGCGCCCGTCATCGCCCGTCTCCTGGCGCGGCTCGTGCCGGGGATGCACCACCACGCGGCGCTCATCCCGCTCGCGGCGCTGACCGGCGTCGGCGTCGTCATCGGCGCCGACGTCCTCATCCGCATCCCGATGGGTGGCCAGGGCGGCGTCCTCGTGCCGACCGGCGTCGTCACGTCGATCCTCGGGGCGATCATCCTCGTCGTCCTCGCCCGGCGCCTGCGGGACTCGGGATCCCCGGTCGCTGCGGGGATCGGGGCGCGCCTGCGGACGGTGCGCTGGGCCTGGGGCGTGGCCGGCGTCCTTCTCGTGTGCGTCGTCGCCGCAGCGGTCGCGGGCGTGCTCCTGGGCGACCACAAGCTCCTGCTCGGCGACGTCGCGAACTGGCTCTCCGGGCAGTCCGGCCGCGTGGTCACGGCGGTGATGACGGAACGCGTCCCCCGTGTTCTCGTGGCGCTCCTGGGCGGCGCCGCGCTCGCCGTCGCCGGCACCATGGTCCAGGCGGTCGCGCGCAACCCGCTCGCGGATCCCGGACTGCTCGGGATCACGGGCGGGGCGAGCTTCGGGGCCGTCATCGTGCTCTCCCTCGTGCCGGTCGCCGCGACCTGGTTCGTGTCGGTCGGCGCCGGGCTCGGTGCCCTGGTGGCGTTCGGGCTCGTGTACGCACTCTCGGCGCGCGGCGGGCTCCACTCCGACCGGGTGGTGCTGGTCGGCGTCGGGGTCAGCGCGGGGGCGACGGCGCTGACCACGCTCGTCATCATCGCGACGAGCCCGTACAACGTCGCGTACGCGCTGACCTGGATGTCCGGGACCACGTACGGGCGCACGACGGCGAACGTGTGGGTCGTCGTCATCGCTCTCGTGCTCGTCGTGCCTCTCGCGTTCGCGGGCCGGCGCGAGCTCGACCTGGTGACGCTCGACGACGACGCCCCACGGGTGCTCGGCCTGCGGCTGTCCCGTGTCCGGCTCGTCTTCCTCACCGCGGCCGCGCTGCTGACGGCGGCGGCGGTGACCGCCGTCGGCCCGATCGGCTTCGTCGGCCTGGTCGCCCCGCACGCGGCGCGGGCGCTCGTCGGCGCCCGGCACGTGAGGGTCATCGGGATCGCCGCCCTGCTGGGCGCCGTGCTGGTGAGTCTCGCGGACACCGCGGGGCGGACGGTGATCGCCCCGGCGCAGGTGCCGGCAGGCCTGCTCGTCGCGCTCCTCGGTGCGCCGTACTTCGTGTGGCTGCTGTGGCGGGCACGCGGCCGGGAGGCGACGTGATCCGCACCACAGGGGGATGCCACCTGAGGTTAGGCTGCCCTACGCTGGGCGCATGACGACGACCGCCGTGGCCAGCCCGTACCGGATGTTCGACGTCCGTGTGCGCCGTCTCGAGCGGCTCGGGCACAGCCTGCTCCGCGTGACCTTCGCGGGCGTCGACCTCGACCGGTTCGCCGACCCCGGCCTCGACACCCGGATCAAGGTGATCCTCCCGCTGCCCGACTCCCGGTTCGTGCACCTCGACCGGTCGTCCGACTGGTACGCGACGTGGCGCACGCTCGAGGAGTCGCAGAGGAACCCGATCCGCACGTACACCACGCGTCTCGTCCGCCCGGAGGTGGGCGAGGTGGACATTGACTTCGTGCTGCACGGCGACGGCGGGCCCGCCTCGGCGTGGGCGACCCAGGCGAGCGTCGGCGACGAGGTGGTGCTGCTCGGGCCGAACGCCGACCACCCCGGGCCGTACCACGGGCTCGAGTTCGCACCGCACGCGGGGGCGACGTCGTTCCTCGTCGCTGGCGACGAGACGGCGCTGCCGGCCGTCGCGCGCATCCTCGAGGACCTCACGCTGACCGACCCGGGGAGCGTCGGCGACGCCGTCCTCGAGGTGCCCTCGGCCGGTGACGTGCTCGACCTCGTGGCGCCCGACGGCGTCCGCGTCACCTGGGTGGTGCGCGAGTCGGCGCCCCATGGCGAGCGCCTCGTGGCGGCGGTGCAGGCCGCGGCAGCCGCGCTCCTGGCGACCACGCCGTCGCCCTCGCTCGCGGATGCGAGCGAGCCGGCCGACGTCGACGTCGACGCCGAGATCCTGTGGGAGGTGCCGGTGTCCGACGGCGACGCCGCCGGTGCGGGTCTCTACGCGTGGCTCGCCGGTGAGGCCGGAGCGATCAAGACGCTGCGCCGCCACCTGGTCCGCGTCCTCGGGGTGGACAAGTCGCAGGTGGCGTTCATGGGCTACTGGCGGATCGGCCGCGCCGAGGGCTGAGTCTCACGGGCGGACCTCACCTCGTACCTCGGGGAACACGCGCCTCAGGGGAGCGCGAGCCCGTCGACGACCTCCGCGCGCGACCAGGCAGCGAGCAGCTCGCCGGGCAGCAGGAGCTTCGACGTGCGCAACCCGCTGCCGACGATGACGGGGCCGACGGCGACCCGCGCGTCGAGCAGGACGCGGTAGCTCTCCGGCAGGCCGAGCGGGGTGATCCCGCCGTACTCCATGCCGGAGTCCGCCACCGCGCGCTCGGTCGCCAGGAACGACGCCTTGCGGACGTCGAGGAGCCGGCGGATCACGTTGTTGACGTCCGCGCGGGTCGTCGCGCGCACGATCGCGGCCGCGAGGCGCTCGTCCCCGCCACGGCGTCCGGCCACGAGCACGCAGTTCCCGGACGCCTCGAGCTCGAGCCCGTAGGCAGCGGTCATCGCCGCCGTGTCCGCATGGACCGGATCGATCGGTGCCACGAGCACGGCGTCGGCAACGCCCGCCTCGGTGGTCGCCCACTGCTCGAGCGCGTCGCGGACCGGCACCGCGAGCAGGTCCGCGCGCCCCAGGGCGGGTTCCCAGGCGAGCGTGCCGAGCGGCGGTGGCGTCCTCGCCGCGTTCACCTCGGGACTACCGCTGGTAGGTGGCCGTCAGGAGGGCGCGGCCGACCGTGTGGAAGACGGCGTGGAACGCCACCGCCGTCGGCGTGTGCTCCGGCTCGAGGTCGAGGGTGTCGACGTCGAGCGCGTGCACGGCGAAGACGTACCGGTGGGCACGGTCGCCCGTCGGCGGTGCCGCGCCGGCGTACTCGTGACCGCCGCCGTCGTTGCGGACGTGGAAGGCCGCGCCGGGCAGCATGAGGTCACTCGCACCGGCGCCGCGCTCGAGCTCCGTGGTCTCCGCGCCGAGGTCGACCACCGTCCAGTGCCAGTAGCCCGCCGGCGTCGGGGCGTCCGGGTCGAAGCAGCTGAGGACGAAGCTCTGCGTGGTGGCCGGGAAGCCCGACCAGCGCAGGTGAGGGGACTCGTTGTCGCCGCCCGCTGCGAAGGTGTCGGCGAGCGGCTGGCCGTCCGCGATGTCGTCGCTCTCGAGCGTGAAGGCGGGGACCGGCGGGAGGAGGTCGTAGGGGGCGGGGGCTAGCGGGCGGTCGAAGTTCATGGTGCTCCGGTCCGTCGGGTTCACGGGTGTGGCTCGCTCAACCTACGACGGGCGGGCGCTGGGCGCGACGGCGTCGCCCGGCGTGGCGAGGCGGCGTGCGGCATCCGGCGTTGACACCGCGATGTCGGAGGCGTCTACTAGACATGAGGTCGAACAACTGTTCGACCGACGTTCCAGCAGCGCGTCGGTGGGAAGGAGAGGCATGTCCACCACGATCGATCGCCCGGCGCGTGGCGACGCCGAGGGCCGGATCGCTCGCGCCAGGAACGCCCTCATGGCGGCCGAGACCGCCGCGGGAGTTCGCGGTGGGGCATGGTCGGTCCGCACCGCGATGGCCGTGCGCGAGAACGGGACGTCTGCGCCCGCGCCACGGCTCGCCGTCGCCCCGGTGCCTGCCACGTCAGCGCCTGCCTCGACCGGCGTCGTCGGGCAGGCGGCACTCGAGCCGGAGGCACCGCGGAGCCCCACCCCGTCTCCGGCCCGGAGCGCGCCGCCGGCGGTCGCCCCCACCGACGACCGGTTCCTCGACGTCCCCGACGCGCTGACCGGCCTCTTCCCGTTCGGCGCGATGCGGCGGGGCACCACGACCGTGCTGACGGGGTCGTCCTCGCTCGAGCTGCACCTCGCCGCGGCTCTCATGGCCGACGGCGCCTGGTGTGCGTTCGTCGCCCGCGGCGACCTCGGTCTCGCGGCGGCCGCGGAGGCGGGCATCGCCCTGGATCGCGTGGCGGTGGTCCCGCGCCCCGGTCCCGACGCGCCGGGGGTGCTCGGTGCGCTCGTGGACGGGTTCGACGTGGTGTGCGTCGGTCCGTGCCGGGCACTGAGCAGCGCCGACCGCCGGTCGCTGTCCGCCCGGGTCCGCCATCGGGGCGGGGTGCTGCTCAGCTCCGCGCCGTGGCCGGGGGCGGAGCTGACCCTCGAGGTCAGCGAGAGCTCCTGGTCGGGGATCGGGTCGGGGCACGGGGTGCTCCACACCGAGCGCCTCGTCGTCGAGGCCACCGGCCGTGGTGTCGGTGCTCGGCGGGTGGTCGAGGTGGAGATGCGCGCCGCCGGGGCGACGACGTCCCTGCGTCCCCACCACCTCACCCCACGCCGGCTCGAGGACGTGCGGGACGGCGTCGTCGGCGATGCCGCGCTGCTGGAGCGGGCGGGATGACGATGAGCGCCCTGACGGAGCGCCGGAGGACGGCGGCGCGAACAGCTGAGCTGGCCCCCCGCCTGGCGGTGCTGTGGGTCCCGGACTGGCCCGTCGCGGCGGCGGTGCTCTCCGGCGCCGCGCCGGCACACGCGCCGATCGCTGTGCACGACTCCCGGGTCCTCACGGCCGTGGACGCCCGTGCGCGCAGCCAGGGTGTCCGTCGGGGGATGCGCCGACGGACCGCGCAGGGGCTGTGTCCCGATCTCGAGCTCGTCGCGATGGACGAGGGTCGTGACGTGCGGGCGTTCGAGCCGGTGGTCCAGGCCGTCGAGGGAGTGGTCGCTGGGGTGGAGGTCAGCCGCCCCGGGCTGGTCGTGCTCGCCGCCGGCGGTCCGAGCCGGTACGTCGGCACCGAGGAGGCACTGGCCGAGCTGCTCGTCGGCACGGTGGCCGACGAGGCCGGTACCGAGTGCCAGGTGGGCGTGGCCGACGGTCTCCTCGCCGCCCTGCTCGCAGCCCGGGACGGTCTGATCGTCCCGCCGGGCACCTCCGCCGAGTACCTGGCGGGCCGTCCGGTCCGCGATCTGCTGCACGTGGCGACCACGCGCGAGTCCCACGCCCGCCTCGCGGACCTGTCCGACCTCCTGCGCCGCCTCGGCATCGGCACGCTCGGGGCGTTCGCCCGGCTGCGTGCTGGTGATGTCCTCGCGCGCTTCGGCGACGTCGGGACCCAGGGCTATCGCCTCGCCCGCGGGCTGGACGCCCGGCCGGTGTCGGTCCGCCGGCCGGAGCCGGACGTCACCGTGCGGGCCGACCTCGACCCGCCCGCGGCCCGGTTGGACACGGCCGCGTTCGCGGCCCGCCGTCTCGCGGAGGACCTGCAGAACCGGTTGCTGCGCCGGGGTGCGGTCTGCGCCCGGCTCCGGGTCCTGGCGCGTACGGAGGGCGGTTCCGAGCTCGTCCGCACGTGGCGGATCGACGGCGCGGCGACGGCGACAGAGCTCACCGACCGGGTCCGGTGGCAGCTCGAGGGGTGGCTCAACGGGCGCAGCGGCCAGGCGCCGAGCGCCCCGCTGGTGCGGCTCGAGCTCGTGGCCGAGGAGGTGACCCCGGCCGGGACGGCGCAGGACGGCCTCTGGGGGCGGCGTAGCCGGGGGGAGCAGCAGGCGGGTCGCGCCGCGCTGCGCGTCCAGGGTCTCCTCGGCTCGTCGCAGGTGCTCACCCCGGTGCTCGAGGGCGGGCGCTCGCCGCGCGACCAGGTCCGCCTCGTCGCCTGGGGGGACGAGGCGGTGGGGCTGCGCCCGCCGGAGGCGCCGTGGCCGGGCCGGATCCCGCGACCGCTTCCCGCGACGGTGCCTGATGTGCCGTGGCGGGCCGAGCTGACGGCGGCCGACGGCGGCCCGGTCACGGTCGGCGGGCGCGGCACCCTGGTGCCGGCCGGCGTCGTCCCCGCCCTGCTCCGGATCCTTCCCGAGGACGGCGAGGACGCCGCCCGCACCTCTGGCCGGGGGCAGAGCCGGCGGATGCGGTCGGGCAGCTACCGGATCACCGGGTGGGCGGGACCGTGGCCGATCGGGGAACGCTGGTGGCAGACGACGGGCGCCCGGTCGGGGGCGTACGTGCAGCTCCTGCTCGACGGCGCCCCGGGGGTCCTCGTGGTCGTCCGGGACGGTCGGTGGTGGGTCGAGGGTGTCTACGACTGACGGTGCCCGGTACGCGGAGCTGCACGCCCACTCGGCGTTCAGCTTCCTCGACGGCGCGAGCCAACCCGAGGCGCTCGTGGCGGAGGCCGCGCGGCTCGAGCTGGACGCCGTGGCGATCACAGACCACGACGGCCTGTACGGCGTCGTCCGCTTCGCGGAGGCCGCCCGGGCGCTCGGGATGCGGTCGGTGTTCGGCGCCGAGCTGAGCCTCGACCAGCGCACGCCCGCCACCGGCGTCCCGGACCCGGACGCGACCCACCTCGTCGTCCTCGCCCGCGGACCGGCCGGGTACCACCGGCTCTCGCGCGCGATCGCGACAGCGCACCTCGCCACCGGGAAGAAGGGCGAGCGCGACTACGGGCACGCCGTGGGCCTGGACCCGCTCGAGGTGCTGGCGGAGCAGGCGGCGGGCGACTGGCTCGTGCTCACCGGCTGCCGCAAGGGCGCCGTCCGGCGTGCCCTTGACGGGGGAGCGGATGGAGCCGACGGCGCCGGGGGAGCAGGCGGAGCAGGCAGCATCGCCGGCGCGGAGCACGGCGAACGGGCCGCAGCCCGGGAGCTCGACCGGCTCGTGGCGCTGTTCGGGCGGGACAACGTCGCGGTCGAGCTCACCGACCTCGGCGCCCCAGCGGACTCCGCGCGGTGCGACACCCTCGCGGACCTCGCCGCCCGAGCGGGACTACCCGTGGTCGCGACCGGCGGCGTGCACTGCGCGCATCCGCGGGAGGGGCGGCTCGTCGACGTCCTGGCCGCGGTCCGGGCGCGGCGCTCGCTCGAGGAGATCGACGGGTGGCTGCCGCCGGCGCCGGCACACCTGCGCAGCGCGGACGAGATGCTCGCCCGGCACGCCCGGCACCCGCAGGCCGTCCGCACGGCCGCCGAGCTCGGACTGGAGTGCGCCTTCGACCTCACCCTCGTGGCCCCGCGGCTGCCGCCGCACCCGGTGCCTCCCGGGTACGACGAGGCGTCCTGGTTGCGGGAGCTCACGATGCGGTGCGCGCGCACCCGCTACGGAACCAGGGACGAGCGGCCCGACGCGTACGCGATCATCGATCGCGAGCTCGACATCATCGTGCGGCTCGGCTTCCCGGGCTACTTCCTCATCGTCCACGAGATCGTCGACTTCTGCGTGCAGCAGGGCATCCTCTGCCAGGGCCGGGGGTCGGCGGCCAACTCGGCCGTCTGCTACGCGCTCGGGATCACCGCCGTCGACGCCGTCCAGCACAAGCTCCTGTTCGAGCGGTTCCTCTCCGACGGGCGGTCCGGCCCGCCGGACATCGACGTCGACATCGAGTCGGGCCGGCGCGAGGAGGTCATCCAGTTCGTCTACACCCGGTACGGGCGCGAGCACGCCGCCCAGGTCGCGAACGTCATCTCCTACCGGCCGCGGTCGGCCGTGCGCGACGCCGCGCGCGCGTTCGGGTACGACGTCGGTCAGCAGGACGCCTGGTCGAAGGGCATCGAGCGCTGGGGCACGCTGCGCGGCCCGGATCCCGGCAACCCCGACCCGGCCGTGAAGGCGAACGCCACGAGCACCTCGAGCACTTCGAGCAGCCCCTCGCGGGCCACGGGCACGGCCGCCGGTCCGAAGATCCGCGAGAAGGGCGTCGACACCCATGACCCGGCGCCTCCTCGGCACGCCCCGGCGTCGGCCCGTGAGATGGGCGAGATCCCGAACCACGTGCTCGACGTCGCGGAGCAGATGCTTCGACTCCCGCGGCACCTCGGCATCCACTCGGGCGGCATGGTGCTGTGCCACCGGCCGGTCATCGAGGTGTGCCCGGTGGAGTGGGCGACCATGCCGGGCCGCACCGTGCTGCAGTGGGACAAGGACGACTGCGCCGACGCCGGGCTGGTGAAGTTCGACCTTCTCGGCCTGGGGATGCTCACCGCCCTCCGGCTCGCGTTCGAGCAGGTGGAGGCGACGAGCGGGGAGCGACTGGCGCTGCACTCGCTGCCGCAGGAGGACCCGAAGGTGTACGAGCTGCTGTGCGCCGCCGACACGGTCGGGGTGTTCCAGGTCGAGTCCCGCGCGCAGATCTCCACGCTGCCTCGGCTGAAGCCACGGAACTTCTACGACATCGTCGTCGAGGTCGCCCTCATCCGGCCCGGCCCGATCCAGGGCAACTCCGTGCACCCGTTCATCCGGCGTCGCAACGGGAAGGAGAAGGTGACGTACCTGCACCCGCTACTCGAGGGCGCGTTGTCGAAGACGCTCGGGATCCCGCTGTTCCAGGAGCAGCTCATGCAGATCGCGATCGACGTCGCCGGGTTCAGCGGGTCCGAGGCGGATCAGCTGCGCCGAGCGATGGGGTCGAAACGGTCGCTCGAGAAGATGGAGGCCCTGCACGAACGCCTGCTCGCCGGGATGGCCGACCGAGGCGTCCCCCGGGACGTCGGGGAGCAGATCTACGACAAGCTCAAGGCGTTCTCCGACTTCGGCTTCCCGGAGTCGCACGCGTTCTCGTTCGCCTACCTCGTCTACGCCAGCGCGTGGCTCAAGATCCACCACCCGGAGGCGTTCTTCGCCGGGCTCCTCGGCGCGCAGCCGATGGGGTTCTACTCGCCGGCCTCGCTGGTGGCGGACGCCCGGCGGCACGGCGTCGTGGTGCGTCGGGCGAGCATCGCCGACTCGGCGGTGCACGCGCTGGTCGAGCACGGTGCGGCGGACCACGGCGCGGTGGGCCTCGTGCCACGTGCGACGCAGTCGAGCGAGACCTGGCTCGTCGACGCGGGGAAGGCGGACGCGCGCGGGGCGGCCGCCGTCGACCCCGCCCTCCCTCTCGACCCGGCGGCGGACGCCGAGGACGCCGACGGCGGCCCCTCGGGGCGGAGGTTCGCCGTGCGGCTCGGGCTCGCCCCGATCCGCGGCATCGGGGAGAAGACCGCCGAGCGCATCGTGACCGAGCGCGACCGGGCGCCGTTCGCCGATGCGCAGGACCTGGCACGCCGGGTCAGGCTCACCGCGGCGCAGCTCGAGGCGCTCGCGACGGCGGGCGCGCTGCGGTGCTTCGGGACGTCACGCCGGGAGGCGCTGTGGTCGGCCGGCGCGCTCGCGGGGGAGAGCGGCCGCGTGCACCTCACGAGTCAGGGAACCGTGGTGCAGGACGTGCTGGGCGGCACCGCGTCGGGGGTAGCCGCGCCGGCGTTGCCCGGCATGGACGCGTTCGAGGTCGCGTCTGCGGACGTCTGGGCGACCGGCCTGTCACCGGATCGCTACCCGACCGAGTTCGTGCGCCCCGGTCTCGACGCCGCGGGCGTGCGGCCGGTGGCGACGCTGGGCGGGATCGAGAACGGTGCCCGGGTCGAGGTCGGCGGCGTCGTCACGCACCGGCAGCGCCCCGGGACGGCGGGCGGGGTCACGTTCCTGTCGCTCGAGGACGAGACCGGCCTGCTCAACGTCATCTGCTCGCCGGGTCTGTGGGCGCGCTACCGACAGACCGCGCTGCGCAGCCCCGCGCTCGTCGTGCGCGGAACGGTGGAGCGGGCCGACGGCGTCGTCAACCTCATGGCCGACGGCATGCGGTCGCTCGAGCTCAGGATCCCGACGCAGTCGCGCGACTTCCACTGACACCTGTCGGCAGGGTTCAGTCGCCGGTGGAGTCCCTGGTGGCGAGCTCCCGCGCGGACGGCAGGGCGCCGTCGAGCGGCGGATCCTTGACGTGCAGCTTCGAGTACACGGTCCAGATGACGGCGATGAGCGGAATCGCGATGACGGCGCCGAGCAGGCCACCGAGGAACGTGCCGGCCGTGACGCCGAGCGCCACCACGACCGGGTGCAGCGACACCTGCTTGCCCATGACCAGCGGCTGCAGGATGTGGCCCTCGACCTGCCCGATACCCGCGATGCCGATCGTCACGATGACGGCCGGCCAGAAGCCGTTCGCGGCCAGCGCGACGATCGCCGCAATGATCATGGCGGCTGGCGCGCCGATGAGCGGGATGAACGCACCGATGAAGACGAGCACGGCGAGCGGTGCGGCGAGCGGGACACCGACGATCACCAGCAGGATGTAGGCGAGCACCCCGTCGATCACGGCGATGATGACCGTGCCGCGGGCGTACCCGGAGAACGTGTACCAGCCCGCACCGGCCGCGCCGTGCACCGTCAGGCGCGAGCGGGACGGCAGCTCGTTGAGGAACCAGCGCCACATCCGCGCGCCGGAGACGAGGAAGAAGATCGTGACGAACGTGCCGAGTGCCAGGATCGTGAACGCCTCGAACACCCCGCCGGCGTTCGCGAACACCTGACCGGCGAGCTCACCGGAGTGGTCGACGAGCCACTGACGGCCGGTCTCGATCCAGTCGTTGATGTCGTCCGCGGTGATGGTGATCGGCAGGTTGCTGTTCTCGAGCAGATCGAAGATCTGCCCGATGCCGTCGTTGAACTGTTTCGCGAGGTCCGTCCACTGCCCGGCGACGGAGTAGACGACGTACGTCAGCAGCCCCGCGAAGAACACGATCGCGGACAGCATCGCGACGACGGTGGCAATCGCTCGCGGCATCCAGCGTGAGAGCCAGCTGACGAACGGTTCGAGCACCGACGTCACGACCAGCGCGAGGAACACGGCGATGAAGACGATCTGGACCTGCAGCAGCCCGTACACGACGATCGCGATCGCGGCGATGACGACGAGGAACCGCCAGGAGTACCCGCCAGCCTTCCGCACCCACATCGGCGTCCCGTCGCCGACTTCCGTCGCCCGGGCGGACCGCTCGGGGAGCTTGCGCACGTGCGCGTGGGAGCTGCGTGTCGAGTGGAGGGATCGCGCGGAGGAGGAGCGGACGGACGCCGGCTCGGGGGGCGGGGGCTCCCGTCGCGCCGACAGGCGCGGCAACCTCATCATGACTCCTCTCGACCGGCCCGTTCAGTGTGCCTCAGCAGCTCGCGATGCACCTGCCCACACGCGCGCTTCGGCGACCTGACGTTGCAGGTCGGGGACCCGGGCGGCGCGTTCGGCGGCGGGCACACGGTCCACCTGCCACCACACCGACTCGATGCTGCGCGCGAGCGACCAGGCGGTGATGCGCCCGGCGGGGATCCCTGCGGCGCCGCCCACGAGCCGTGCCCGCTGCGCGAGCTCTCCGGCGGGGTCGCCGGCCGCGAACGGCTTCCCGATCTGCTCGAGCAGCGGCCACGGGTCGTACGCCGGGTCGCCGATCATCGGCTTCGGGTCGATCGCCCGCCACTCGCGGCCTCCG
The DNA here is from genome assembly GCF_000023105.1 of Beutenbergia cavernae DSM 12333. Lineage (NCBI taxonomy): Bacteria > Bacillati > Actinomycetota > Actinomycetes > Micrococcales > Beutenbergiaceae > Beutenbergia > Beutenbergia cavernae. The sequence goes on along the minus strand of NC_012669.1, from coordinate 2,568,256 downwards.
GCAGCGGTGTCCAGGAGCATGTTCCCGGGGTTCGCGTCGCCGTGCAGCAGCACCTGGCGCACGTCGTCGGTGACGAGGTCGCGGAGCAGGCGGACGCCCTCGCGGACCAGCATCGGGTCGGGGTCGAACCAGTGCGCGTGCCGAGCGTGCCGGTCCTCCACCTGGTCCGCCCAGGTGGCCGTCACGTCCGCGAGAGCGGGGTAGCCCGACGGCGGCGCGGCCTGGGCGTGCAGGTCCCGGATGACGACGGCGCCCGCGTGCAGCCGCGTCGCGTCGCTGGTTCGCACGTCGTCGGCCAGGGTGGTCCCGGGGTGGACTCGGTCCAGGAGAAGCGCCCAGTCGGTCGCGTCCGAGGCGAGGAGCCGCACCGCCCCACGGCTGGCCCAGTGGTGCAGCGCGGCTGCCTCGCCCTGCGCCTCGTCGTGCGGGAAGACGATCTTGAGCACGACGTCGTCGCCGTCCGCCGTCCGTGCCGGTGCCGTCCACCCGGCCTGGCCGGAGCGGAACGGATCTCCGAGGCGCAGCGACCACCGCCGGCGCGCGCTCTCGACGAGGCGCGGCAGGTCCGCGAGCCAGGCGGCGCCGTCGGGCTTGTCGCGCAGGTGGTCGAGCGCGGGCGGGACGACGACGCCAGCCGGCTCGCCAGCGTCAGGCACGGCTCCGCGGGCGCACCCCGAGGAGGCCGGCGAGCTGCTCCGGCGACGTCGCGACCGCATCGGCGCCGGTCGCCTCCGCCGCGTCGCCGTATCCCCAGGTGACGAAGATGCAGCCGATCCCGCGCGCGCGTGCCCCGATGACGTCGTGCTCGCGGTCGCCGACGAGGACGGCTCCGGTGACGTCGTGCCCGAGCGTGGCGAGCCGGTCGAGCGCCTCCGTCACGACGACCGCCTTGTCGCTGAGCCGCCCGTTCTCCCGGGCGCCGGCGACGACGTCGAAGAAGGGGAGCAGGCCCGTGTTCGCGAGGATCCGCTCGACGAACTCGACGGACTTCGAGGACGCGACGGCGAGCGCGCGCCCGTCCGCGCGCAGGTCGTCGAGCAGGTCGCCGATCCCCGCGAACGGCTCCGAACCGAGGAGGCCGGTCGTGCCGTAGTGCTCGCGGTAGGTGTCGATCGCGTGCTGGAGCTCGGCGCCGTCCTGGCCGGTGAGCCTGCGGAAGTTTGACTCGAGCGGGGGGCCGACGAGCGTCCATAGCTCATGGACCGGCGGGACGGGGTACCCGAGCCGCCCGAGGGTGTGCGCCATCGATCCTGTCACGCCCGGGGCGGAGTCGGTGAGGGTTCCGTCGAGGTCGAAGAGCACGCAGGCGGGAGTCGTCACAGCCCGAGAATAGGGAACGCGGCCGGCATGACGCCGCCACCGCTCACGTCGGGAGCGGCGTGTGCTGATGGGCGGCGACGCGCCAGGAGCCCTCCGAACGCCGGAACGTCGTGGACAGCAGCGCCTCGTACGTGTCCTCGCCCCGGACGGCCGCGACCCGGTAGACGAGCTGGGCCGCGTCCCGACCGAGGCTGACGACCCGCGGCTCGGTGATCTCGTAGGAGTCCCACGGCGCCGCGGAGTCGATCGCGGCAGGTGTGCTCGCCCGGTCCAGCACGATCCCCGGCACGACCATGACGCCGTCCGGAGTCATCACGTTCCGGTAGTACGCCCCGCCCTCACCGCGCCGCAGTGCTTCCCAGCCACGGTGCTCCTCGCGGAGCAGGACCTCGAGCAGGTGCTCGTCACGCATGGCGGGCTGTACCTCACTCCGTCGGACTGGATCCCGGCGCTGCGGCTCCGGGGTACCCATGCTGACGCCACACCTCGTACACCGCTACCGCTGCGGCGTTGGCGAGGTTGAGCGAGCGCAGTCCCGGGAGCATGGGGATACGGACGCGGTCGGTGAGGCGAGGGTCGGCGAGCACCTCGGGGGGTAGGCCGGTCGGTTCCGCGCCGAACAGCAGGGCATCGCCGACGGCGTACCGGACGTCCTCGAACGAACGCTCGGCGTGCCCGGTGAACGCGTACACGCGGGTGCCGGACCCGACGGCGTCGAGCGCGGCGTCCAGGTCAGGGTGCACGACGACGTGGGCGAGGTCGTGGTAGTCGAGGCCGGCGCGGCGCAGCTTCGCCTCGGACATGTCGAAGCCGAGCGGCTCGACCAGGTGCAGGGTCGCGCCCGTGAGCGCCGCAAGCCGGATCGCCGCCCCCGTGTTCCCGGGGATGCGCGGTGTGTGAAAGATGAGGTGGGCGATCGGGCTGGTCATCGCCGCGATCGTAGCCGCGAGCCGTTCACGGCCGCGCCGTCAGCGCTTCGGCCACTGCCAGGGAGGAGCCTCGAGGCGCCCCTGCCCGACGACGACCGTCTCGCCGAGGTCCTTCGCGAGCTCCACCCTGGCCAGGTCGACGGCGCCGGCGGCTGCCCTGCCGACGAGGTCGACGAGGTGGGCCGCGTGCGTGAGGAGGACGACCTGCGCCTCCTCGGCGGCGGCCACGACCAGCTGCGCGAGGCTGGGCAGCAGGTCGGGGTGCAGACTGGTCTCCGGCTCGTTGAGCACGAGCAGCTCCGGTGGCCGCGGCGTGAGGAGCGCGGCGACGAGCATGAGATAGCGCACGGTGCCGTCCGAGAGCTCGGCGGCGGCCAACGGCCGGAGCATCCCGGCCTGGCGCAGGGCGAGGCCGAGCCGAGGCCCGTCCTCCACGAACTCCACGCGGGAGCCGTCGAACGCTGCCGCCACGGCGTCGGCGAGCAGGTCCTCGCGCCCGATCTCCTCGATGGTCGCGAGCGCGGCCGCGACGTCGGCACCGTCGTGCGCCAGCACCGGGGTCCGTGTGGCGAGGCGCGCCTCGCGGGCCGGAGCCTCCGGATCGGTGCGCAGGTGGTCGTAGAAGCGCCAGCCGCGAAGGCGCTCCCGCACCTCCCGCACCTCGTGCGCCTGGTCGGACCCTGCGAGCTCGGTCAGGATCGAGTCCGACCCGGCGATGGTGCGCGTCTGTGCCCACGTGCGGCCGTCGCGGATCCGCACCGCCGCTCCGGCGCGCTCGACCAGCGACGTGGCCGGCCGGAGCACCGACCCGGACCACACCGCCTCGGCCTTGATGCGCGGGTCCAGCGGGAACCGGCCCGATTCCGAGTGCGTCGGCAGGCCCAGGTCCACGGCGTACCCGAAGGAGTCGCCGCTCACGCCGAGCCGCAGCCGGACCGGCCCCGATCTCACGGTGCCCTGCACGGGTACCTCGCCGGCCCGCATCGCGCGGGACACGACCTCCGGCCCCGCCCACCGCACGGAGTCCAGCCCGCCGGACCGGGCGAGCGAGGCGATGAGGTCGCCGCTCCCGGCGTCCGCGAGGAGTCGCATCGCGCGATACAGGCTCGACTTGCCCGTCCCGTTGGCGCCGGTGACGACGGTGAGCCGGCCGAGCGGCACGACGACGTCGCGCAGGGACCGGTACCCCTCGACGGCCAGCGTCTCGATCACCGGGCGACGGTATCCGGATCCTCCGACAGCAGCGCTCCGTCGACCTCCGCCGCGGGTGCCGGCGCGGGGGCCGGGAGGGGCGCGACGAGCTCGTCGCACATGGCGTCGACGCGCGTCCACAGGTGCGCGTCGACCCAGTACCCGGTGTGGGTGAGCACGGGCGGCAGCGGCTGGCCGAACACGTACCAGTACGTCGGCGGGTCGTGCAGCACCTCGTCGACGGCCGCGGGGACGGCCGAGCCCGGTCCGCTGACCGGTCCGCCGATGTAGTCGGTGACGTAGTACAGGTTGCGCCAGTGCACCGGCCCGATCCCCGCATCGCCGTCGAGCCCGGCCAGGAGCCCGTCGCTGAACAGGGCCGGGAACGCCCAGCGGTAGAGCTTCGCGAGCGGCGACCCGACGCTCAGGAACCCGACACGCGGTTCGCCGTCCCGCCGCTCGGAACGCTGGACGAGCGCGGCGGCCGCCACCACCGACCCCTGGCTGTGCGCAGTCAGGACCACGCGGCCCTCGTTGTCGTGGAGCCGCCAGATGCGCCGGACGAGCTCGGGCACGGCGCGTTCGGCGTACGCCGGCGGCGCGAACGGGTGGAACGAGCGCGGGAAGAACGTGCCGACGTCGAAGAGCGTGCCGAGCACCCGACGCTTGCTCGCATCGCGGAACGTGAGGGCGAGCAGGGCGACGAGGAGCGGCGGCACGGCGACGGCGATCGTCACGCCGAGCGTGAGCGCGACCGTCGGGAAGGGGCGTTCGAGGATCCAGACGGTGTACTCGACGACGAGCATCCACACCATGCCGACGACGACGATCCCCACGAAGAGGATCCAGGCCCGCGTCGTGGTGCGGGCGAGGTAGCGCATGAGCGCGACCTTCGACACCCACGCCGTGGGGCGGTCGGACGGCGGTGTGCTCGCCCCGTCGCGGTCCGCGGCGCCGTCGGCTCCGCGCCACCGGGTCGCCTTCCTGGGCGGGTGGCGGAAGGCGGAGAACCACCACGCGGACTCCGAGCGCGGCTCCGGGGTCGGGGCGGGCTCGGGCGTCGCGGGCAGGCCGTAGTCGCGCCGCAGCCGGGCCGTGAACGCCGCGAGGCGGCCGGGGGAGCGGACGACGAGGGCACCGACCCCGATCCCGCCGGCGAACAGCAGGACGGCGGCGAGCAGTCCGAGGGTCAGCGCGGACGCCGTGGCGCCGACCGCGGGCGGGAGGTAGACGGTGACGCCGGTGCCCGGAGGGCCGGCGCCGTCGTCGGCCGGCACGTCGCCCGGGGCGAAGCCCCACGTGATCTGGCCCAGCGAGCGTGCGACGAGCGTGATGACGGAGAGGATGACGGCGTTCGCCAGCATGAGCGCGACGGCGTTGAGCACGAACGGGGCGCCCCACGGGAACGTCGCCGGCCTCTCCTTCCGCTCGACCGTCCAGCGTCGCCACCAGGTGGCCGGTCGCCACCACTGGCCCGGTCGGCGGGTGAGCCACGCCGCGATCTGCTGGCCGGCGAGCGGGACCCAGAGCGCGAACGTCAGGATCCAGCCGACGTTCACGATGCCGCGCATCCCGGGCAGCATCCCCGGGTCCGTGGGGGCGGCGGGGAGGGTCCACGCGACGACGGCGGCACCCAGGAGCACGGCCGCCCCGGCCCCGTAGAGCCCGGTCGACCAGCGCCGGTCGGCCTCGTCCTCGCCGAGCAGCGCGACGACGAGCGCGATGACGACGCACGCCAGCCCGGCGACGATGCCGGCCGCCGTCCGGGAGGGCTCGGCGCCGGCCTGGGCAGCCACCTCCCGGACGCACGCCGCGAGCACGGCCGCGAGTCCCGCCAGACACACCGCGAGGTGCAGCCGGGACAGGTGCCGGTGCCACAGCTGGCCGTTCCAGAAGTCGGGGTGCCGCAGGCCGCCGTCGAGCGCCGCGGCGCAGCGCCGCGACGGCGCGGCCTCGGCCATGCCGACGGAGCGGACCTGCCCGGCCACCTCGGCCGTCGCCTGCGGCGTCACGCGGATGGGCGGCGGGACGCTCTCGTAGGCGATGCGCGAGCGGTAGGACAGATACGCGAACACCGCGATGACGAGGAGGACTCCGACGGCACCGACGACGAGCCGGCGGCCGGGACGGTCCGCCAGGCCCAGGATCGCGGGGTCCCACGGAACCCGTCCGGCACAGGCGGCATCCCCACCGCACTGGTACGCGACGACGTCGAGCGCCAGCAGGCACACCATCAGCAGCGTGCTGACGGTCAACGCGAGAGCGGCGACGCGCGCCGCCCACCGGAACATCACCGTCGTCGGCGCCCGGCTCTCTTCCTCCGGGCCGGACGTCAGCCGGCGGCGCGCCATCCAGCCGCCCATGTTCGCGAGCATGCTCGGCAGCAGGAGGAGCCAGAGCGCGCGGGTGCGGCTGCGCGAGGTCAGGCCGCCCCACGAGTAGGCCTCACGGTGCCGGCCGCGGGTGTCACCCGTCCGGTAGAACCCGGCCACGCGATCGCCGGCGACGTGCTCCGGCGTCAGCGTCCCGAGCAACGACTCCGGCGGTGTCCCGCCGACCCCGTGGATGCGGATCTCGGTGAGTCCGCTCAGGGGCACGGGCGCAGGTGCCGGACCGCTGGGGACCTCGTCGCTCACGCCGCACCTCCGGGTGAGAAGTCTAGGAGCGTCGCGCCCGGCCGCCCACAGTGGTTTCCCTGATCCTGCCAGGATGGGCGGATGACGGCCGAGCTCACCGACGCGTTCGGGGTGAACCTCGACGAGGCGGCCGTGGGCCGCGTGGACCTCCTGCCGGTCCCTGACGGCGCCACCTGGGGCGAGCGCCGGGCGCGCATCCTCGAGCTGTTCGGTGACCACGTCTACGGCGTGAGCCCGCCGCTCGACGTCGAGCTGGCGGAGCGGGACGTCGCGGCGTCGTCCGGTGACGGCATCGCGGTGCGGCAGTCCCGCCTCGTGATGTCGCGGGCCGGCCGCGAGCACGGCGTGGACCTCCTGGCGCTGGCGCCTCCGCGCGTGCGGGTGGTGGTGGTCGCGCTCAACTTCGACGGCAACCACACCGTGAGCGCCGATCCCGCGGTCCGGCTGCCCGCGACCTGGGTCCCCGACCGCGCGGGCGTCCCCACCCGAGGCACCACGGCGTCGGACGAGGGCCGTGGAGCGCTCGCCGCGAGCTGGCCGCTCTCCCTGCTCGCGGACGCCGGCATCGCCCTCGTGACCGTCTACGCGGGCGACCTCGCGCCGGACGACGCCGGCCTCGGCGCCCGGTCGCTGACGGCGACGCTGGACCTCCCGACGTCGGGAGCGCCGATGGGCACGATCGGCGCGTGGGCGTGGGGGATGCGGGCCGTGGCCCGGCACGTCCACGGGATGTTCGACGGCGTCCCGGTCGTCGCGCTCGGGCACTCGCGGCTCGGGAAGGCCGCGTTGTGGGCGGCCGCGCAGGACGAGGTGTTCGACGCCGTCGTCAGCAACCAGTCGGGCTGCGGGGGAGCGGCGCTCACCCGGCGGCGCTTCGGCGAGAACATCGCGGCGATCACCACGCGCTTCCCGCACTGGTTCACGCCCGCGTTCGCGACGTACGCGGGACGCGAGCACGAGCTGCCCGTGGACCAGCACCTGCTCCTCGCGGCCCTCGCTCCGCGCCCCGTGCACGTCGGCAGCGCGGCCGACGACCTGTGGGCGGACCCCGCCGGCGAGCACGCCGCGGTCCTCGCGGCGCGGCCGTTCTACCGGGAGGGCGGCGGGAGCGCGCTCGGCTACCACCTGCGCCCTGGTGCGCACGCGCTCACGGCCGAGGACTGGGGCCACTACGCCGCGTTCCTGCGCGCCCACGTCGCCCCTCACGGCTAGCGCTCAGAGCACCCGCCGCATCAGCACGCGCCGCCCAGTCGCCGGCGCGGCGGGCTCGAACCCCGCCTGCTCGAACATGCTCACGGTCCCGGAGGAGAGCTGTGTGCGGCGGCCGGTGCCGGGGTCGGTGACGGGGTACGCCTCCACCACCGTCGCTCCTCGGGCGGCGGCGCGGTCCACGGCGGCGGCGACGAGCGCGCCGGCGAGGCCCCGACCGCGAGCGGTCTTGGCCACGTACACGCACACGATCGACCAGACGTCAGGATCGGCGGGGTCGGTGAGTTCGAGCCCGCGGGTGTGGAACAGCCGCTGGAACTCCGCACGCGGGGCGACCTGGCACCACCCGACCGGGACGCCGTCGAGCCGGAGCACCAAGCCTGGTGCGTCGCCGGACGTCACGAGTCCCTCCAGCAGCTCACGGTTCTGCTCTCCGGAGCGTCCGGCGAGCTCCGCGTTCGTCAGCCTCCAGAACGAGCACCAGCACCCGGCGTACCCGCCGTCCGCTCCGAGGAGCTGCGTCACCTCCGGCCAGCGGTGCGCGTCGGCCGGCACGATGCGCACAGCGTCGTCGTCAGGGGGCCGATCCCCGGTCAGGGCAGCGCGATCGGTCATCGGTGTCCCTCCAGCGCGTCGGCCGAGACGGGCGACGGCGTCGCGGCGCCGAGATGCTCGGCGAGGAACGCCAGGGTGCGTCGCCACGCGTCAGCCCGCGCGGCTGCGTTGGCCTGCGGGTCCGCGCTCCCGGCGGCGAACGTCACGCCCGGGCCGGGGCTCGGCGCCTCGACCGAGGAGGTGTACGGCGGTGGCGCAATCGCGTGACCGGCGTCGGCGTAGTGCGCGTGCTCGTAGTCGTTCATCCGGTCCATGGCGTAACGACTCAGCTCCAGGCAGGGCCATCCCTGGTCGCGGCCGGCCGTGACGAACAGGACCGCGCCGCGCACGCGTTCCGCTGGGATCGTCGCCTCCGTCACGAGCGCCGGGTCGGCGAGGTCCGGGCGGTACGTGCCGGCGAGCGACACCGGTGCGCCGCGCTCCACGTCGCTGACGAACTCAGGGGTGAGGGTGTGGGGCAGGTAGGGGAGCGGGCGTCCCTCGAACGTCCAGGACGCTCGTGCGTCCGTGAGGATCTGCAGCAGCGAGGGGTGCGGTGGGATCCCCTGGGTGACCAGCCCGCTGCCCACCGTGCTCACGACGGCCGCCACCTCCGGGAACGTCGCGCCGACGAGCAGTGCCGCCTCACCGCCGCGCGAGGCACCGATCACGCCGACCGCCGGACCGACGTCGGGCATGCCGCGCAGGAGCTCGATCGCTGTGCCGAAGTACTCCAGCGGCACGTCGACGAGCCCGGTCGGCAGCCCGGGGAGGCCGAAGTAGGCGAGCGCGAGCGCGGCGAACCCGTGCCCGGCCAGGAGCGCCGCGTCGCGTTCGTGCATGCCGCCCTCGGCGCCGCCGAGCAGCACCACGCCCGGCCGGGGACCGCGCCCCGGCGGGGTGAACAGCGTGCCGACGACGCCTCGGTCGCGGATCTCGGTCCGCGTGACGCCGGGCGGGCGGCGGAGCCGGTCGACCACCAGCACGGCCCGGTTCCCGACCTGCGTCGTGGCGGTCAGGCGCACCGAGAGCGGGGCGAGCGGGTCCGCAGCGACAGGTGGTCCGTCCATCGACCAGAACAGGCCCATCGCGTCGACGCCGCGGTAGGTGCCGTCCACGGGGGCCTGGGCCTGGAGGTCGACGCGGCCGCCGGCGTCGGCGACGAACGTCGCGCTCGCGGAGCGTCCCGCCTCCACCGCCTCGACGGTCACGGGTTCGCCGGGGTCGGCACCCGTGACGACGAGGCGCAGGCGGGCGTCCTGGGTGGGGTGCGTGGGTTCGGCAGTGAGCTCCATGGGCCCATGCTGCGGTCGGCTCGGTGACACCTGCCTGTCACCGTCCGGGCTGCGAGAGAATCGCTGGATGGCGACGACGCGGATCAATGTGCCCACCGGCGACGGCGACATGCCCGCCCTGCTCGACCTTCCGCCGTCGGGCACCGGCCCCGGCATCGTGCTCGTGCAGGAGATCTTCGGCGTCGGCGAGTACGTGCGTACCCGCGCCGCTGACCTCGCGGGCCTCGGCTACGTGGTGGTGACGCCGGAGCTGTTCTGGCGGCTCGGGGTCTCGGCCGTGGACGACGGCGCACCGGGCTTCCTCGAGGAGGGGATGGGCCTGGCGCAGCGCCTGGACTGGACGACGACCGTGGCCGACGTCCGGGCGGCGCTCGCCGGGCTCCGCGAGCGTCGCGAGGTGAGCGGCGGCGTCGGCCTCGTGGGCTTCTGCTTCGGCGGCGGCGTGGCGTTCGCCGTCGCGGCCACCGACGACGTCGACGCGCTCGTGAGCTACTACGGCTCGGCGCTGCCCGGCCTGCTCGAGCTCGCGCCGCAGGTGGCCGCGCCCAGCCTGCACCACTTCGGCGAGGCGGACATGTTCATCGGTCCGGACGCTCAGGAGGCGATCCGCGCCGCGGTGACGGCGACGGGCGGGGCGTTCCTGACGTACCCGGAGGCGGGGCACGCGTTCGACAACCCGCACCCCGCGTTCCACCACCCCGACGCGTCGCGGGAGGCGTGGCGGGCGACGACGGCGTTCCTCGCCGATCACCTGCCCGTCGCCGTCGGCTGAGGCCGAGCCGCGCCGAGCCGAGCCGCGCACGCGCGGTCAACGGTTCCGGCGTCCCGGTCTGAGCACGATCGTCAAACCGGTTGACTGCATCGTCAAACCGGTTCTACCCTCGCTCGTAACCACGAGGGAGTGTGATGAGCAGACCGACGATCGGCGACGTCGCTCGTGTGGCCGGGGTGACGAAGGCGACCGTGTCGCACGCCTACAGCGGCAAGCGCCCGATCTCCGCCGCGACCAAGGCGCGCGTCTTCGCGGCCGCCCAGGAGCTGCAGTGGGTGCCGAGCTCCAGCGCACGCGCTCTCGCGACGCGGCGGGCGAACGCCATCGGCATCGTGCTGGCGCGCGAGCCCGCGATCCTCGCGTCCGACACGTTCTTCCCGGCGTTCATCTCCGGCGTCGAGACCGCCCTGGCGGAGCACGAGGTCGCGCTCGTCCTGCAGGTCGTCGGGTCCCGCACCGCCGAGGAGCGCGCCTATCGCGCGATGGCGAACGGGCGAGCCGACGGCGTCATCGTGCTCGACCTGCACCGCACGGAGTGGCGGGTGCCGTTCCTGCAGCAGCTGCGCCTGCCGGCGGTGCTCCTCGGCGCGTTCGACGGACCCACCTCGTTCTCATGCGTTCGCACCGACGACGCCGCCCCCGTGCGCGAGCTCGTCGCGCACCTGCGCGGACTCGGTCACGAGCGCATCGCCCACGTCGCCGGGCCGCTGGACTACGTGCACTCGCACGCCCGCGCGCAGGCCTACCTCGAGGAGGTGGGCACGCCCGAGCTCCTCCGGGAGGGGGACTTCGGCGCCGGCAGCGGCCGCGCCCTCACGGCCGAGCTGCTCGAGCTGGCCGACCGTCCGACGGCCATCCTCTACGCCAACGACACCATGGCCATCGCCGGATACTCGCTCGCGCGCAGCCGCGGACTCACCGTCCCGGACGACCTCGCCGTCGCCGGTTTCGACGACGACCACCTCTCCGCCTACCTGACGCCGGCCCTCACGAGCGTGTCGTCCGACCCGCTCCAGCGAGGGCGCGTCGCGGCCGAGCGCCTCCTCGCGGACCTCGCGGGGGAGCCGCCGCGCCAGGTCACCGTCGACTGCACAGTCCTGCGCCTTCGCGCGAGCACCGAGGCCCGCGCCGCACGTGGCCACCAACCCGAGGAGACCTCATGAGATCCATCCGCATCGCAGCCCTCACCGGGGCGCTCGCTCTCGTCGTCGCCGGCTGCTCGTCCGGGGGCGGCGACGACGACTCCGGTGACGAAGGCGCCGCCCCGAGCGGCACCGGACCCATCGAGATCTGGCTGTCGAACAACGAGCAGGAGCTCGCCTGGGGCCAGGCCGTGGTCGACGCCTGGAACGCCGAGCACCCCGACGAACAGGTGACGGCCCAGGAGATCCCGGCCGGCGCGTCATCGGAGGAGGCGATCACTGCCGCGATCACCGCCGGCACCGCACCGTGCCTGGTGTACAACATCGCGACGGCGGCGGTTTCCGGCTGGGTGCGCCAGGGCGGGCTGGTCGACCTCGCCCAGTTCGACGGCGGCGCGGCCTACATCACCGACCGGGGCGGGGACGCGGCGGAGGCGTATCAGACGGACGGCGGCTACTACCAGCTGCCCTGGAAGTCGAACCCCGTGATGGTCATGTACAACAAGGCCCTCTTCGAGCAGGCCGGCCTGGACCCGGAGGATCCCGGGATGGCGACGTACGACGACTTCCTCGCCGGCGCGCGGCAGATCGTCGACTCCGGAACGTCGCAGAGCGCGATCTGGCCGTCGCCGACGAACGAGTTCTACCAGCCGTGGTTCGACTTCTACCCGCTGTACCTCGCCGAGACGGGCGGGACGCAGCTCGTCGAGGACGGCGCGGCGACGTTCGACGACGAGAACGGTCTCGCGGTCGCGGAGTTCTGGGCCACGATCTACTCCGAGGGCCTGGCGCCGCAGGAGGCGTCGACCGACGACGCGATGTCGACCGGCACGACGGCGATGCAGCTGGCCGGCCCGTGGGCGATCGCCTCGTACTCCGAGAGCGTCGACGTCGGGTTCATGCCCGTGCCGACGTCGAGCGGCGAGGAGGACGTGTACACGTTCGCGGACTCGAAGAACGTGTCGATGTTCACGTCGTGCGAGAACCAGGCCACGGCGTGGGAGTTCCTCCAGTTCTCGACGAGCGAGGAGCGCGACGGGCAGCTGCTCGAGCTGACCGGCCAGATGCCCCTCCGCCTCGACCTCGCGGCGACGTACCCGGACTACTTCTCCGCCAACCCCGCCTACGAGGTCTTCGCCGGCCAGGCCGAGCGTGCCGTCGACGTGCCGAGCGTCCCGAACTCCGTCGAGGCGTGGCAGGCGTTCCGCGACGAGTACTCCTCGGCCGTGATCTTCGGGAGCATCGGCGTGGACGAGTTCCTGGCGAACGCCGCCACCACGATCGACGGCCTCGTGGCGGAGTGACGGCGTGACCTCCTCCTCGATCGCGCTGCGCACCCCGCGCCGGAACTGGTGGGGTGCGCAGCCGATCGGGTCCCTGTTCGCGCTGCCCTATCTCGTGTTCGTGGCGGTGATCTTCGCGTACCCGCTCGGCTTCGCCGTCTACATCGCGTTCCACGACTACTTCTTCACGGCCCCCGGCGTCGAGGTGCCGAAACCGTTCGTGGGGTTCGACAACTTCGTCACGGCGCTCACCGACCCGCAGGTGCTCGAGTCCTTCCGGAACACGGCCGTGTTCCTCGTCATCAACGTGCCGCTGACGGTGGTGCTCGGCCTCGTGCTGGCGACAGCGCTCGACGCGGGCGTGCGATGGGCGTCCGCGTACCGCATCGCGTTCTTCGTGCCGTACCTGACGGCGAGCGTGTCCCTCGTCGGGGTGTGGATGCTGCTCTTCTCCTCCGGCGGGCTCGTGAACGCGGTGCTCGGCCCGCTGGCGCCGGACCCGTCATGGCTGGTGAACCCCGCGCTCGCCATGCCGACGATCGCCCTCTACGTCACGTGGAAGCAGCTCGGCTTCTACATCCTGCTGTACCTCGCGGCGTTGCAGAACGTGCCGCGTGAGCTGCACGAGTCCGCCGAGACGGACGGCGCGAACGGCTGGCAGCGGTTCCTCAACGTCACGGTCCCCGGCGTCCGGGCGACGACGACGCTCGTGCTCATCCTCGCGATCATCACCGGCGCGAACCTGTTCACGGAGCCGTACCTGCTGACGAACGGGGGCGGCCCGGACGGCGCCTCGGTGACGCCGGTGCTCCTCATCTACCAACGGGGCATCCAGCAGCAGAACCCGGACGTCGCCGCGGCGATCGGGATGATCCTCGTCATCGTCGTCGGGCTGCTGTCGCTCATCGCCAACCGCGTCAACCGGGAGACCTGATGCGCCAGACCTCGAGCCTGCTCTGGCTGCGGTACGTCCTGCTCACGATCGCCGCGCTGATGTTCGCGTTCCCGTTCTACTTCATGGTGGTCGGCGCCTTCCAGGAGAACCCGACGAACACACCCGACCAGCTCGTGCCGCAGTCGGGATGGACGACCCAGAACTTCACGAACATCGACTCACGGATCGACCTTGCCGGTTCGCTCGTGAACTCCCTCGTGTTCACAGCGGGCGTGCTGCTGGGGACCGTCGTGTTCGGGCTGCTCGCCGGCTACGCCATGGGCCGGCTGGACTTCCGCGGTCGCGGCGTGACCTGGGTGCTCATGCTGCTCGTGCAGATGGTGCCGTTCCAGCTGCTCATGATCCCGCTGTACGTGCAGATCACCAGCAGCTACGGGCTCGGCGACACGTACCTCGGGATGATCCTGCCGTTCGCGATCAACACGACGGCGGTGTTCATCTTCACGCAGTTCTTCCGTGCGCTGCCGCGCGAGATGTTCGAGGCGGCGCGCATCGACGGCGCGAGCGAGCTGCGGATCCTCCGGTCGATCGCCGTGCCGCTGGTGAGGCCGGCCATCGCGACGGTCGTGCTCGTGACGTTCATCGGCCCGTGGAACGAGTTCCTCTGGCCGTTCCTCATCACGAAGGACTCCTCGATGCAGCCGCTCGCGGTCTCGCTGGCGAACTACATCTCCAACGTCGCGCAGTCGACGTCCAACGCCAACGGCGCGATCCTCGCGGGTGCGACCGCCCTGGCGTTCCCCGTCGTCATCCTGTTCTGCCTGTTCCAGCGGTACTTCACCGCCTCCGACCTCGGCGCCGCCGTGAAGGGCTGACCCACACCATGACCGCTGCCGAGGAGTACCCCATGTTCACCGGTGCCTCGTTCCCGCTGGGGCCGTTCGTCCCGTACGAGCAGAACCCGATCCTGCGCCCGCGCGGCGGCAGCTGGGAGTCGGCGAACCTGTACAACCCGGCCGCGCTGGTGGACGGCGACGAGGTGCTGCTGCTGTACCGGGCGCACGCGGAGGACATCGTGTCCCACATCGGGCTCGCCCGGAGCGGCGACGGCTACCACTTCGAGCGCGACGCCGAGCCGATCCTCTCGCCGGCCGAGGACTACGAGCGGTACGGCTGCGAGGACCCGCGCATCGCCGTCGTCGACGGCACCTACTACCTCACGTACACGGGCTGGGACCGGCGCAGCGCCCAGCTGTGCCTCGCGACGTCGACCGACCTGCGCACGTGGACCCGGCACGGGCCGTTGTTCCCCGACTTCGACACGTTCGCCACCGTCGACCCTCGGGGCTTCGGCTGGTCGAAGGCGGGCGTCATCGTCCCCGTCCGGATGCAGGGACGGTGGTGGATGTACTTCGGCGAGGGGGCGCTCTACTGGGCCACCAGCGACGACCTCATCCACTGGACGCCCGGAACACCTGACACGGAACCCATGTACTCGCCCACGCCGGGGTCGTTCGATGCCGACCTCGTGGAGATCGGCACCTCCCCGGTGCTCACCGACAACGGGCTGCTCGTCATGCTGACGAACGGCGCGACGCGGACGGTCCATCCGGCCGGGAGCGTCGACGTCGACTACCGGTGCGGTCAGATCGCCATCGACCCGGACGACCCGACGCGGGTGCTGGCGCGCCTCCAGGTGCCGTGGCTGCGCCCGCAGACCGCCGAGGACCTCCACGGCCTCGTGTCGAACGTGACGTTCGTCGAGGGGCTCGTGTCCTTCCGGGGGAAGTGGTTCGCGTACTACGGGCAGGCCGACACCACGCTCGCCGTCGCCGTCCACGACCCCGCCCGACCCTGGGGCGCGACCCTGCGCGCCTGAACCCCACCCGGCACCACGAGAGGCGAGACGATGACGACTCGACGGACGTTCCTCGGCACCTGCGCGGCGGCGGGCGCCGTCGCTCTGACCACGGCGGCGCCCACCACGGCGGCGCCCGCAACCGCCGTCCCGCGCGGGCGCGACCACCCTGGGAGGCCGCGCCTGACGAACCTGGACCACCTGCGCTTCCTGCTCGACGACGTCCCCCTCGTGCCGTCCGGGACGCACACCACGTACCGCATCGAGGAGGAGCCGACGGCGCTCGCACCGTGGACGTACGCGGACGCCGACGGCGCGACGTTCCGCCGCATCGGCGGCGGCGCGCTGGACCCGGCCACCGGGTACTACTCGCAGGGAGCCTTCAACGCCGACGACATCGCGCGAGCCGCCGTCGTCCTCCTCCGCGACTGGCGGGCGAGCGGCGACGAGCGCAGCAGGGACGGCGCCCACGAGGTGCTCCGTGCCCTGGCGTACCTGCAGAACGACAGCGGCCCGGACGCCGGTCGTGTGGTGCTGTGGCAGCAGGTGGACGGAAGCCTCAACCCGAGCGCCGAGCCCGTCGAGCTGCCCGACCCGTCCGACTCCGCGGAGTCGTACTGGCTGGCGCGCACGGTCTGGGCGTTCGGCGAGGGGTACGCCGCGTTCCGCCGCGCCGACGCCGAGTTCGCGCGGTTCCTGCTCGAGCGGCTGCACCTGTGCCTGGACGCCCTCGAGGCCGAGTCGCTGTCGCGGTACGGCCAGTGGGTGACCAGCGACGGCGTGGACCTGCCCGCGTGGCTCGTCGTGGGCGGCGCGGACGCGACCGCCGAGGCGATGCTCGGCCTCGTCGCCGTCGCCCGAGAGATGCCGCGCGAGCGTCGGTTCACGCGCGCCCTCGACCGCTACGCCGAGGGTGTCGCTGCCATGGGTGGCGCGAGCGGGGCCGCGTGGCCGTTCGGCGCCGTGCTCCCGTGGACCGGCGCCCTGGGTTTCTGGCACGCGTGGGGCGGCGCGGCGCCGGAGGCGCTCGCGAGCGCGGGCCGCACACGCCGGCGGCGCGACTGGGTACGGGCGGCCATCGCCGACGCCGGCACGTTCACGCCGCTCGTGCTCGCCTCGGGCGGACCGCACAACGCGTGGACCCCGGTGCCCGGCGAGGCGCAGATCGCGTACGGCGCGCACGGCCGGGTCGCCGGTGTGCTCGCGGCCGCCGACGCGGGCGGAGGGCCGGGTCTCGACGTCCTGGCGGGCCTGGCGGCCGGATGGTTCTTCGGCGCCAACACCGCCGGCGTCCGCGTGTACGACCCGGCCACCGGCGTCACGTTCGACGGCGTCGAGACGGACGGCCGCGTGAACCGGAACTCCGGCGCGGAGTCCACCATCCACGGGCTGCTGGCGATGATGCTGCTGGACGACCGTCCCGAGGTCGCCGAGCTGGCCACCTCCGTGACCGGTCTCGTCGCGCACGACGGGGTCAGCGCCGTCGACGCCGAGAGTGCGCGGCTCAGCGCCGGGTGCACGATCGTGCGGCCGGCGACGGGCGCGTGGACCGGCGAGGGCAACCTCACGGGCGGCGGGTACGTGCACGTGCCCGCGGGGGAGTGGGTGGAGTTCGACGTCGACGCGCCCGCCGGGACGTGGGCGCTGCCGATCGTGTGGCGCACGCGCGAGGACGCCGGCTCGGCGCGCTGGGAGATCGTCGGCGGTCGGCGGCTCGGGGAGACGCTCAACGGCGGCACGGGCGACGCCGGCCTCACCGAGGTGGAGGGGAGTCTCGTCCCGCAGCTCCTGGGGCGGCCGCTGCCCGCGGGGCCGCTGACCGTGCGCGTCACGAGCGACGGCGACCTCCGCCTCGACGCGCTGCTGCTGCGACCCGCCGTCGCGACGGCGCACTACGCGACGACGTCGGGCGACGCCGTGCTGTACGCGGGTTCGACCGAGAGGGCGACGACGACGCCCGCGCTCGCCGCCGGCCGCGGCTGGGCGTACGACGCCGACGGCGACCGGCGCGGGCGGGTCTCGGGCGACCGCGTCCGCGTCGCCGCGGGAGGCTTCACGATCACGCGGTGAAGAACGCGGCGCTCTCCTCATCGGCCGGGTAGTACGCCTCGATGACGACCTCGTCCAACGCGACGTCCATCGGCGTCCCGAACGTCGTGAGGGTCGAGAACATCCGCAGCTCTCGGCCGTCGATACGGAGAAGCATCGGGATCACGACGTCACGCTCGACCGACCCGGCGGGCGGGTCGTCGAGATGGTGGGCTCAAGGAGGCCAAGAACGCCGTGGACGAAGTCGGGCGCCGGATCGGCTGACCGCCAGCGATCCGGCGGGTGGTGCGCTCGGGCTGGGTTCGCGCTCCGGCTCAGGGTTCGGGATCAGGTGTGCTCGACGGCGTCGGCTCGGGTTCCGGTTCGGTGGGGTCGGGAGTGGGCTCTGGTTCGGTGGGGTCGGGAGTGGGCTCTGGTTCGGTGGGGTCGGGAGTGGGCTCTGGTTCGGTGGGGTCGGGAGTGGGCTCTGGTTCGGTGGGGTCGGGGGCGGGCGTGGGCTCCGCCTCGGGTTCAGGAGTCGGTGCCGCGGGGCTCTGGTCGACTGGTTCCGGCTCGGGTTCTCCGATCACCTCATCGATAGGATCGCCAGTGCCCTGAGGAGCGTCGCTCCAGTCCCAGCGGTAGGGGTTGTCCGGGTCTCCGGTCAGCGACTTCTCGCCCGAGGGGCGACCCCCGGGGATGTCGACCCCGCGGGCGTTCAAGTAGTCCACAGGATTGACGGCCGCGCCGTCGACCCACGCAGAGAAGTGCAGGTGGGGCCCGGTGGAGCGGCCCGCGCTTCCGACCAAGGCGATGACGTCCCCTGTCTCGACGTCGTCGCCGATCTCGACGAGCACGCCGTCGTGGTACATGTGGTTGTACGAGGTGCTGGTGCCATCGGTGTGCTCGATGACGATGACCCAACCGGACAGTCCCAGGACACGGTTGCCGAGGCCGACGTAGCTGACGGTGCCGGCACCGGCCGCGAGGATCTCGGATCCCGCAGGTGCCGCCAGATCGATTCCGTTGTGGAACGTGCCGATGCCGAACGCGAAGACGGACGCTCGCGGGCCATATTGGGAGGTCAGGTGGCTGGTGGGCAGCGGGTGCACCCAGAGCTCGTCCTCGACCTCCGGCCGCGCTGACGTGACCTGCGCGGTCGAGAACTGGAACACCGCGTCCGTGGGAACGCTGATGACGGGTGAAGCCGCGAAGGGTTCTGTCGGGGCCTCCGACCACGCATCGTTGCCGGGAAGCTGCGTGTCGAACGCGGACGGTGCCGCCAACGCAGAAGGCGCGGCGAACGCCAGCAGCGCAGTGGCTGTGAGAGCGCATGCCGCAGCGGCTCTCGCTCTGCCGCAGACCTTCATCCCTGGCCCCTTAGCCCTGCAGCGGCGCCGCGCGCGCGGCACCCTGGGGCGATGATATCGGAGGCCGTCCCTGACCGCCGTGGGAGCAAGGCTCCGCCGCGGCCGCGAACCTCGCATGGTGGGAGCCGGCGCACGCCGGGTGAGGCCCGCACGCCGACCGCGGGCGGCGATCACTCGGAGGGGACGGACTCCCGCCGACCGGTCGCGTAGGAGCGGATCGCCGCGTGTGCCAGCTCGAGGGCGCGGAGCCCCGCGCGCGCGTGCACCGGCGGTTCTCCGCCCGCGCGCAGCGCCGGGATCAGGGCGTCCAGGTGGTCGTCGAACGTCGCCTCGAACGCCCGGCCCCGGTCGTCGAAGTAGCCGGCCTCCCACACCCGGCGGGTGGTCTCGCCGGTTCGAGCCAGCTCGAACCGGCGCACTGTGTCGACGACGAGCGCGCGCCCGCCGTCGCCGTCGAGCTCGAGGCGGTGCGTCTCGGGGTAGGCGTACGAGGTGTCGTAGCTGCCGACGAGCGACCCGACGGCGCCGCTCGCGAACGCCAGCGCGATCGAGACGGTGCTGTGCCCCCGGTCCGGGAACTGCGTGAACTCGGCGCTCACGGAGCTGATCGGGCCGGCGAGGTGCTCGAGCATGTCGAAGCCGTGGCACTGGGTCTCGATGAGGTTGCCGTCGGGGCCGCTGCCGGTCCCGCCCTCTCCGCCGAAGCGCCATGTCGCGAACGAGAGCCGGCCGAGCTCCCCGGCGTCGACGGCGGCGCGCGCCATCCGCACCGGCGTCGCGAACCGGTGGTTGAAATTGATGGCGAAGAACGTCCCGCGGCGCTCTGCCTCCGCCACGAGCCGGCGGCCCTCGTCGAGGTCGAACGCGAGCGGCTTCTCGACGAGCAGCGGCACCCCGCGCTCGAGAAGGTGGAGCGTCGGGGCGTAGTGCGCCGTGTTCGGCAGGCACACGCTGACGAGGTCGGGACGTTCGACGTCGAGCATGCGGTCGACGTCGTCGTACCCGCGCGCGCCGACGCCCGCCGCGCGCTGCTCCGCGTGCGCGAGCGTGCGCGCCGCGACGCCGACCACGCGGACGTCCTCGCGCGCCGAGAAGGCGCGCACGTGCTGGCGGCCCCAGCCGCCGGCCCCGACGACGGCGACCCTCAGGCGCTCGTCGGTCATCGCGCGACACCGTCCTGCGTCACGACGACCTTCCCGCTCCCGCCGCCGAGGAACGTGGTGAACGCTCCCGCGAGCTCCGCGACGTCGAACGTGTGCGTGATCACGCGGGCGACGGCGTCCCGGTGGTCGCGGAGGAGCTCCAGGTTGCGCTCGAGGTCGCCGTACGGAAAGTACTCCGACCCGATCACTGCCCGTTCCGTCGCGATGAGGTCCCGCGAGACGTCGAGGTGCAGCTCCTGCCCGTGCCCGACGCACACGAGCACGCCGGGCTTCCTGAGCCCGGCGAGCGCCGCCGCGCGCGCCTCCGTCCGGCCGGACGAGTCGACGGCGAGGTCGACCGGCTCCAGCGATCCGACCTCGTGGGGAGCGACGGCGACCGTCGCGCCCAAGGACGCGGCGAGCCCGAGCCGCTCCGGCGACACGTCGCTCACGGCGATCGGGACGTCGTCGCCGTAGCGGATCCGGGCCATCACCAGCGTCCCGAGCCCCACCGGCCCCGCCCCGACGACGTGGATCGACCCGACGTCCGGGAGGAGCCGTTCCGCGCGGTCCAGCGCATGGCCGCTCGTGCCCATGACGTCGAGGAGCATCGTGGCGAGCGCGAACGGGACGTCGTCGTCGACGGCGAAGAACACCCTCTCCTCGACGAGCACGAACGGCCCGAGGCCACCGTCGCGGTTGAAACCGACGTCGCCCTGCTTGTCGAGGCAGAGGTTCGTCATGCCGCGGCGGCAGTTGCGACACCGTCCGCAGAACACCATGAGGTAGACGACGCCGCGCGTCCCGACCGAGGTCCGCGTCTCCGGCCCGGCCGCCACCACCTCGCCGGCCAGCTCGTGCCCGGGCACCACGTCCGCGCCGTGCGCCCAGGCACCCCTGTCGCTCCCGCACAGGGCGTTCGCGCGGACGCGGAGCAGCAGCTGGCCGGCGCCCGGGTCGGGGTAGGAGATCGGCACGACGTCGATGCGCTCGTCTCCGACGAGACGCGGTGCTTCGGAGATGGTCACGTGGTTCCTCTCGGGTGTGGCGGTCGGGGTGGTGCGGGTCAGGTCCCGGCGATCCCCGTGGTGGAGATGCTCCGGATGATCTGACGTTGGAAGAAGACGAAGACGACGATGAGCGGCAGGGCGGCGATCACAGCCTGCGCCATCTTGAGCGCGAACGTCACGCCGTAGCCCGGAGTCACTGCCTGCAGGCCGACGGGCAGGGTCATGAGGGCGGGGTTGTTCGTCACGATGAACGGCCAGAGGAAGTTGTTCCACGCGCCGATGAAGATGAAGATCGCGACGGCGGCGATGATCGGTCGGGACAGCGGGAGCACGATCCCGAGGAAGATCCGGAGGCGGCTGGCGCCGTCGACCAGCGCCGCGTCCTCCAGCTCCTGCGGGACCTCGTCGAAGAACCGCTTGAGCACGAAGATCATGGCCGGGTGGATGAGCTGGGGCAGGATGATGCCCCAGTACGTGTCGACGAGACCGAGGGCCAGCATCTCGTCGAACAGGGGCACGATGAAGATCTGCGTCGGCACCATGATCGACGCGATCGTCAAGACATACAGCGCCTTCCGGCCCGGGAAGTCCAGCCGGGAGAACGCGTACGCCGTCAGCGTCGAGACGACGAGGCTCAGCACGGTGACGGCGACCGCCACCAGGGCGCTGTTGCCCATCCACAGGGGCACGTTGCCGGCGTCGACGATCGCCCGGTAGGCGCTCGTCGTGTACCCGCCCTCGGGAAGCACGGACACCGGGAGCGCCGAGGCGTCGGTCTCGGACTTGAACGACGTGTTGAGCGCCCACAGGAACGGCAGGAGCCAGGCGAAGGCGACGACGGCGAGCGTCGCGTACGCGGCGACGAGACCGGCGCGCACGCTGTGCTGCGGCCCGCGGGGCCGGGTGGACGGCGGCGGCGGAGCGGTACGGCGGGGGGCGGCGAGCGTGGTCATGACGCGGACCTCCGGGCGAAGAGGCGGAACTGGGCGAGCGAGAGCACGACGACGATCGCGAAGAAGATGTAGGAGATCGCGGAGGCGTACCCCAGCCGATAGCTGCTGAATCCGGTGTCGTAGACGTACATGAGGATCGCCCGGGTCGAGTTCTCCGGGCCGCCACCGGTCATCTGATAGATCTGGTCGAACACCTTGATCGAGGCCAGCACCTGGAGCGCGACGACGAGCGCCGTCGTCCGCCGCAGCAGCGGGAGCGTGATCGAGACGAGCTGCCGCCACCCGGACGCGCCGTCGACGGCCGCCGCCTCGAAGATCTGGGCGGGGATGGCCTGCACCGACGTCAGGTACAGCAGGAAGTTGAAGCCGACGGTCCACCACACGGTGGCCATGACGACCGCGTACATCGCCGTGCTCGGGTCCTGCAGCCAGGCGGGTCCCGTGATGCCGATCCGTGCGAGCGTCGCGTTGATCAGGCCGAGGTCCGGGTTGAGGAGCCAGACGCAGATCTGGCTGACCACGGTCGACGCGAGCAGGAACGGCATGAAGATCGCCAGGCGCCACAGCCACTGACCTCGAACCTTGAGGTTGACGAGCAGCGCGAACGCCAGGGGCAGCACCACCAGAGGCACGGTGGTGAGGACCGTGAACCAGACGGTGTTGCCGAGGGAACGCCACATGACGGGGTCGGCGAACGCCTCGGCGTAGTTGGCGAGCCCGATGAAGGCGGCCGGGTCGACGCCGGCGAGGTTGCGGTCGGTGAGGCTCAACCACAGCCCGTAGATGGTGGGCCACACGAGGAACATCGCGAACAGGACGACGAACGGGGCGACGTAGAGCAGCCCGAGCGGATGACGGCGCAGCGGGCGACGCGTTCTCGCCGCGCCCGGCGCCGTGACGGTGGTGGGGACGGAAGACATCCGGGCTCCTCAGATCACTGCCTGACGGACGAAGTCGTCAGTCATCTCGGTGAAGGACGTGAGTGCGTCGGACGTGGACGCGGTGCCGAGCAGCGCGGCTTGGACCGCCTGCCCGAACTGGGCCTGCCAGTTCGAGCCCGAACCGGCGAACGACACGGCGGGGTCGAAGTGCAGGTACTCGGCGGTCTCGGCGTAGTGCGTGTTCGGCATGAGGCCGCCGAACTCGGGCTCCAGCGTGATCGGGGTGTACGCCGGCGTGTGGCCGGCCGTGGCCCACGTGAGGGAGTGCTTGAGGATGAGCGACACGGCCTCGTAGACCTTCTCCCGCCGGTCCTCGTCGGGGCGGTCCTGATGGGGCAGGACGAACGCGTGGGAGTCGCCCCAGACGGCGTCCAGCCCGGTGCCGAACAGGTTCGGGATCGGTGAGGCGTCGAGAGGGACACCGGAGTCGAGCAGCCCGGGGACATCCCACACGCCGGAGAGGAACTCGCCGGCGCCGCCGGAGGTGAACGTCGAGAACGCGAAGCCGCCGTCGGAACGCCGGTTCGCGGCGTCGCTGGAGATGATCGCGATGATCGTGTCGAGCGCTCCGACGAACGCGTCCTCGGAGAACTGGAAGACGCCGTCGGCCATCTCCATGGTCGCGCCCTGCTGGGTGTAGAACGTCCAGAACAGGCGCCACATGTGGGCGGAGTCGCCGAGCCAGCCGTAGCAGATGCCGAGGTCGCCGGTGACGTCGGCCATCGCCCGGGCCTGGTCGACGAACTCCTCGACGTCGGACGCCGCGGGGATCGTGCCGTCGGCGTCCAGGAGCCCGGCGGCGTCGGCCACGTCCGGGTTGAAGAACCTCACGAACGCGTGGGAGTCGAGCGAGATGGCGAACAGCTTCCCGTCGACCTGCATACGCTCGAAGATCGGCGCGGCGAACGTCTCCTCCGAGACGCCGTACGGCTCGAAGCGGGCGATGTCCCACTCGTCGAGCAGGCCGCCGGGCGCGTACCCGGCCAGCCGGGAGAGGTGCACGACGGCGAGATCGGGGGCGCGCCCTCCGGCTGAGGCCATGGCGAGCTTCGTGTAGTACGGCGTCCCCCACGCGAGCACCGTCTGCTTGATCCGGGCACCGGAGAGCTCACCGGCCATCTCGTGCAGGATCTCGTCCATCCGGATGCCGTCGCCGCCACCCATCAGGTGCCAGAACGCGAGCTCCGCAGCCGTCGTCGACCCGGGTGCCGCGCACGCGCCCAGTGCACCGATCCCGAGCCCCGCACCCCCGGCGAGCCCGGCGCGCAGGAGTGTCCTCCGGTCGAGCGTCGGGGGTCCTGTTCGCTTCACCATGCCACCTCCTCGTGGTCATTGCTTCGTAGCAACTCACTGTCGAGCGGTATGGAAGCACAGCGTTGCTACGTAGCACAAGAGGGTGATCGAGAGTCGAGCCGGTTGCGGAGAGGTCAGGCGGTCGCGGGCGTGCCGGTGCTCTCGCGGACGTGCAGGTGGAACGGCGTGCGGTGGTGAGCCGGGACGCGCTGCGAGCCGTCGAGCTGGGCGGCCAGGAGATCGAGCGCCGCCGCCGCGAGGTCGTCGGCCGCCGGTCCGACGGAGGTCAGCGACGGCACGGAGAACTGGGCCTCCTTGATGTCGTCGAACCCGATGACGGCCACGTCCGCGGGCACAGTCCTACCCGCGCGGACCAGCGCACGGATGGCGCCGAGCGCCGCCGAGTCGTTCATCGCGAAGAGCGCGTCGAACGCGATGCCGGGCTGCTCGAGGAGCGCCCGCACGGCCTGCTCGCCCGCGGCGTGCGACCAGGAGCACGCCACGACGAGGTCGGGGTCGTACGCCACCTGATGCTCGGCGAGCGCGTCTCGGTAGCCGGCCATGCGCAGCTCGAGCGTGCGGGACGGGCCGGTCCGGCCCCCGAGGAGCACGATCCGCCGGCGGCCCAGCTCGAGGAGGTGCGTCACCGCGGCGTGCGCCGCCCCACGGTTGTCCGTGCCGACGTGGTCGAGCTGGCTGTACAGCTCTCGGTCACCGACCAGCACGAGGGGGTAGTCCGGGTGGCGGATCGCCTCGTCCCGCGCCGTCAGCGCGACGGCGCTCATGATGACGCCGTCAGTGAGGAGGTCGCCGCCGCGCAGCAGCGCCAGCTCGTTCTCGCGATCCCCGTCCGTCGTCTCGACCAGCACCTTGAGATCACGGCGGTCGGCCTCCGCGACGACGGCGGCCGCGAGGTCAGCGAAGTAGCGCTCGTGGAGGCTGGGCACCGCGAGCGTGACGGTCGCCGTCCGGCCACGTCGAAGGCGCTGCGCCGCGACGTTCGGCCGGTAGCCGAGCGCCTCGATGCTCGCGAGCACCTTCTCCCGGGTCGCAGGGGCGACGTTCACGCTGCCGGTGACGACGTTCGAGACCGTCCGTTGCGAGACTCCGGCGTGGCGTGCCACGTCGTTCATGCTCACGGCCATCGCGACCCTCCATCCGCTCGTGCGGAGACGACGAACGGCGGGACCCGACCGGGTCCCGCCGTTCGCGTGGTGTCCGAGGGGGGACTTGAACCCCCACGCCCTATACGGGCACTAGCACCTCAAGCTAGCGCGTCTGCCAATTCCGCCACCCGGACGGGGTGTGCCGCAGACCCCTCTCAGGCGCCTGGCGACGGCCGTCAACATACCACGTGGGGTGGGGCTGAATCACATCTGTGGCGCCAGATCCAGGGCGAGCGCGACCTGGTGTCCGTCGTCTCGGACGGCGCCCGTGAGCACCCATCCCGCCTGGGTGTAGAAGGCGAGGCCGCGCTCGTAGCCGGCCACTGTCCACAGCACCGCGCGGGGGTACCCGGCGGCGCGCAGGTCGGCGAGCGCGGCTGCCATCAGCGCCGACCCGACCCCGCTCCGCCAGTGCCCCGGGTCGACGGCGATCGTGTCCAGCTCGCCGAGGTCGCCATCGGCCGGGTCACGGCTCGGTCCAGTGCCGACGAAGCCGACGACGACGCCGCCCCGCTCCGCCACCTGCCACGTCACGACCCCGTCGGCGAGGGCTCGGCGCCAGCGCACACGGTCGTCGTCGCCCAGGGTGCGGGTGTGCAGCAGGTGCCCGAAGCCGGCGTTCCAGGACTCGACGTAGATCCGCGCCACGTCCGCGGCATCCTCGACGCCGGCGCCGCGCACCACCACGTCCATCCCGACAGCCTGGCACGACCGCTGGCCGAAACGCGCCGTGCGCGCCACGACCCTGCGCTACGTTCCGACGATGGCGCACCGCATCGTGGCGCGCGGCACGAGCTTCGTCGACGAGGCCGGCCGCGAGCGCATCTTCCATGGCATCAACCTCGTCGAGAAGGGGCACGACGACGGCTCCGGCACGCGCACCTATCGCGGCGTGTGGACCCCTGCGGACCTCGACGACCTCGCCGACGCCGGGTTCGACCTGGCGCGGCTCGGGTTCGTCTGGGCCGCCGTCGAGCCGGAGCCAGGCAGGTACGACGAGTCCTACCTGGCGTGGCTCGAAGAGCAGGTCGACCTGCTCGCGGCACGCGGCTTCCACGTCATCCTGGACGCTCATCAGGACCTCTACTCGGATGCGTTCGGCGACGGCGCCCCGGCGTGGGCGACGCTCACGGAGCAGCCGTTCGAGCCCACCGAGCTGTGGAGCGACGCCTACCTGACCTCACCGGCGGTGCACGAGGCGTGGGACGCGTTCTGGGCGAACCGGCCCGGACCCGGCGGCGTCGGGATCCAGGACCGGTTCGTCGCCATGTGGCGGACGGTCGGCGCGCGCCTCGGGGGGCGCGAGGCGGTGCTCGGCTTCGACGTCCTCAACGAGCCCGTGCCAGGATCCGGTGCACCCGAGATCTTCGGGTACCTGCTCGGCACGTTCGGCGAGCTCACCGGGCTCGGCGACGCCACGCAGATGGCGGCCGCGTTCGCCGACCCGGCCCGCAAGCTCGCGGCGCTCGACCACCTCACGGACGCCGACCTGTACCGCGCCCTCGGCGACGCCGCCGCCCCGATCGCGGCCCCGTTCGAGACGGACGTGCTCGACCCGTTCTACGCACGCCTCGCGGCGGCGCTCTCCGAAGCAGCGCCCGGCGTCGTCGTCCTCCGGGGGAACGGCTATTTCTCGAACATGGGCGTGCCGTGCGCGGCGAACGTCGCCCCGGGCGCGTACGCGCCGCACGGGTACGACCTCGTGGTCGACACCGACGCCGTCCCGCTCGCCAGCGACGAACGCGTCGCCGTCATCTTCGAACGGCACCGCGAGACCCAGGAGCGGCTCGGCGTGCCGGTGATCGTGGGGGAGTGGGGCGCGTTCGGCAGGCACGAGGGCGTGCGCGCCCACGGGAGGTTCCTCCTCGACCTGTTCGCCTCCTACGGCTGGAGCCACGCCTACTGGTGCTGGGAGCCCGGCCTCTTCGAGACCGAGGCCGGGGCGCTGCTCCGCCGGCGATGAGCGCCCTCGCGGCGTGGCGGAGGCACTACCGGCTCGACGCGCCCGGCCTGACGTTCCGGGAGAAGGTGCTCATCGCCATGCCGCTGCCCGCGGCGATGATGAGCAGCGTCCTCATCCACAACGTGTACGTGAAGTTCTACACGGACGTCATCGGGCTCGAGCCGCAGTACGTCGGTTGGGTGTACCTCGCGTTCAACATCTGGAACGTCCTCAACGACCCGGTGTTCGGCGTCGTCATCGACCGGATGTCGTACCGCACGGGCAAGGGCAAGTTCCTGCGCGTCATGCGCGTGACGGCGCCGTTCATGGTGCTCGGCCTCGTCGCGATGGCGTGGGCGCAGCCGACCTGGTCGCAGGCGACGCTCTTCGTCGTCTTCCTCGCCCAGCTGTTCCTGTTCGACGTCGCCGCGACGTTCTTCACGATCTCCGCCACGAGCTACGGCTACGTCGCCGCGCCCACGCGCGAGCAGCGTCTCGACGTCGACGTCGTGCGGTCCTGGCTGAGCAACGGCTTCAGCTTCCTCGCGACGGTCGTCGCCACCCAGCTGCTCGTCGGCGACCTGGTGACGGAGCACACGACCATGGCGCTCCTGCTCATGGGTGTCGCGCTCGTGAACGGGGCGATCTACGCCGTCGCGCTCGCGAACCTCAAGGACCCGCCGGAGCTGTACGCGCGCGGCAACGCGGAGGGCCGACCGACGTGGCCCGAGCTGCGCCGCGACGTGCTGAGCATCCTGCGGATGCGCGCGTTCTGGACGTGGTTCGGGTACGGGCTGCTCGCCCAGGCGCCGATGGGCGTGTACTTCACGGCGTTCCTCTACTTCATGGACCACGTCGTGCGCTCCCAGGGGTTCGAGGCGACGATCGCCGACACGGCGCCGATGATCCTCGTCCTGGCCGCGCTCCCGTTCGTCGCGAACGCGGTGAAGCGAATCGGCGGGAAGCGGTCGATATTCCTCGGTTCCGTGCCGTACGTCGCCGGGTTCGCCGCGCTGTTCTGGCTCGCGACGGCGTGGTGGCACGTCGGCCTGTGCTACCTCCTCATCATGTTCGGGCGGTACACGATGTCGACCGCCGGCGCCCCGCTCGAGGCAGCTCTCATCGACGAGAACGAGATGCTGACCGGCACGCGCAAGACCGGCCTGTTCGCCTCGGTCCGCGCGCTGCTCTCGGCGCCGGTGGCGGGCGCTCAGCTCGCGATCTTCATGGCGATCATCGGTGCGTTCGGGTACGACGGCACGGCCCCCGAGCAGTCAGCCGGGGCCGTGCTCGGGATCCGGGTCGCGACGGCGCTCGTGCCGATCGCGTTCTGCCTGCTCGGTCTCGTGCCGCTGGTGTTCTTCCCGTACGGGCGCGAGAAGGAGCGTGAGCTCTCGGAGTTCAGCCTCGCTCGCCGTACCGAGGCGGTGCAGCCCACGCCGGCGCCGTCCGCCGCCCCGGGTCCCGGCGCCGGAGATCCCGCCGCCCCGTAGGCTCGTGCGTCGTGCGGGTGGACGACGGCGGCGCGGGCGGCGGCGGTGCCGGTCACGATCCGGGTCCACCGGGTGGTCCCGCGCGACTGCCCCGCGGCCTCACCGTCGCGTTCGGGCTCGTCGTGGTCGTCGCGTTCGGGTCGTGGTTCTACGGGTACGGCGTGCTCGTCGAGCCCATCGTGCGCGAGACCGGATGGAGCGAGTCCGCGCTCTCGTCCGCGTACGGGATCGGGTTGCTCGGCGTCGGGGTCGGCGCCGTCGTGGCCGGCCGGGTGGTCGACCGGTGGGGCGGGCGGCCCGTGTTCCTCGGCGGGGCCGCCGGGACCCTCGTCGGCACGGTCGTCGTCGCGCTGGCGCCCTCAGCGCCCGTGTTCGTCGTCGCAGCCGTGCTCACGCAGACGTGCGTCGGCGGGGCCGGGTACTACGCGGCCGTGCACGCGACGATCTCGCGGCTGGTCCCCGCCGCGCGGGTGCGCGCGATCACGACGAACACGCTGTGGGGCGCGTTCGCGAGCCCGGTCTTCCTGCCGCTCGTGGCGTGGCTCGTGCTCGGGGTCGGCTGGCGTGCGGCCATCGCGATCGTCGGAGCGACGGTCGTCGCGGCGTTCGCCCTGGCGGCCGCGCTGGTCCCGCCGATGCCGCCGGCGTCGCCCTCACCCCGCAGCCTCGCGGGCGACCTGGCGCACGCCGTCCGTTCCCCGCTCACGCGGCGGCTCCTCGTGGTCGCGCTCTGCGGCGGCGCGGCGTCGTCGGTGATGTTCCTGTACCAGGTGCCGGCGATGGTGACGGCGGGGCTCGCGCTCGGCACCGCCTCCGCGCTCGCCGGCCTGCGCGGCCTGTTCCAGCTCGCCGGCCGGCTGCCGCTGCCGTGGGCGGTCCGCCGGGTCGGGGCGCGGCCGCTGTTCCGCGCGAGCATCGCCGCGATGGGGGTCGGCTCCCTGCTCCTCCTCGCGTCCGGCAACCTCGTGGTCGCGCTCACGTTCGCCGTCGTCGTGGGCACGGCCGTCGGCGCCCTCACCACGCTCGAGAGCATCTACGCGGCCGAGATCGTCACGGCGTCGATGCTCGGGACGGTGCTGGGCGCCTACTCGCTCGTGCGCGGCATCGGGTCGGCGCTCGGACCCGTCGGAGCCGGTCTCGTGACCGAGGCGACCGGAGGGCGCGCGCTCGCGCTCGTGGTCGTGGCGGTCATCGCCGTCGTCGGCGCGGTGGCCGTGCCGCCGCCGGCACCAC
The DNA here is from genome assembly GCF_000023105.1 of Beutenbergia cavernae DSM 12333. Taxonomy (NCBI): domain Bacteria; kingdom Bacillati; phylum Actinomycetota; class Actinomycetes; order Micrococcales; family Beutenbergiaceae; genus Beutenbergia; species Beutenbergia cavernae. The sequence goes on along the minus strand of NC_012669.1, from coordinate 2,538,561 downwards.
GGCCCGAGCAGCCCGCGGGGCGGCCGGGGCCGGCGGGGGCGTGACGCGGGACGAGCCGCGATGATGGGGCGATGCTCACGCTCCCCGCCCGGGCCGACGTCGTCATCCTCGGCGGTGGGCACAACGCCCTCGTGGCCGCCGCCTACCTCGCACGGGAAGGGCTCGACGTCGTCGTCCTCGAACGGCTCGACCACGTCGGCGGCGCCGCGGTCAGCGAGCGGCCGTGGCCGGGACTCGACGCCCGGCTGTCCCGGTACTCGTACCTCGTGAGCCTGCTGCCGGACGCGCTCGCCGCCGACCTCGGGCTCCGGGTGCAGCTCCGCGACCGCGCTACGGCGTCGTACACCCCGTACCCGGGCGGTGGTCTGCTCGTCGAGTCGGAGGAGGGCGAGGCCACCCGTGCCTCGTTCCGCGCGCTCACGGGTGCCGACGACGAGTACGCGGCGTGGCGCAGCCTCGCGGACGGGCTGGGCGAGCTCGCCGCGGCCGTCGCGCCGACCCTGCTCGGGCCGCTGCCCGACGTCGCCGACGTGCGCGACGCCGTCGACCCCGGCATCTGGGAGGACGTCGTCCTGCGGCCGATCGGTGCCGCGATCGAGCGCCGGTTCGCCCACGACCTCGTGCGCGGCGTGGTCGCGACCGACGCGCTGATCGGGACGTTCACGTCGCTCTTCGACCCCTCGCTGCTCGCGAACCGGTGCTTTCTGTACCACGTCGTCGGGAACGGGACGGGCCGGTGGCGCGTGCCGGTCGGCGGCATGGGCGCGGTGACGGCCGAGCTCGAGCGGGTCGCGCGCGAGGCGGGTGCGCGCCTCGTCACGGGCGCCGACGTGCACGCCGTCGACGCGGGCGGGGGCGGCGTGGCCGTCGTCCTCGCGGACGGCCGCGCCATCGAGGCACCCCACGTGCTGAGCGGGGTGGCGCCGTCCGTCCTGGCACGGCTGGGCGTGCGGGACGCGAGGGGCGACGTCCCGCCCGCGCCGCGCGGGGCGCAGGTCAAGATCAACCTGCTCGTGGACCGCCTCCCGCGACTGGCCTCGGGGGCGGACCCGGCGGTCGCGTTCGCGGGGACGTTCCACGTCGACGAGCAGCTGTCCCGCCTCGAGGGGGCGTACGCAGCGGCGGCCGCCCGGGAACCGGGTGCGCCCTGGCCCGTCGGCGAGCTGTACTGCCACACGCTCACCGACCGGACCATCCTCGGGCCGCCGCTCCGGGACTCCGGCGCCCAGACCCTCACCTACTTCGGCCTGCACGCGCCGCCGGAGACGCTCACCGACGCCGGGGCGCACGAGCGCGCGTGGCGGGAGGTTGCGAGCGCGCTCCAGGCGCACCTCGCGGAGCCGCTCGACGACCTCCTCGCGAGGGACGCCGACGGCCGTCCGTGCGTCGAGGTCGTGCTCCCGTCCGACCTGGAGCGCGAGCTCGGCATGCCGGGCGGGCACATCTTCCACGGCGACCTCGCCTGGCCGTGGCTCGACGACGGCGAGCGCGCCGGGTCGCCGGCGCAGCGATGGGGTGTCGCGACCGGCCACGAACGGGTCCTCGTGTGCGGGAGCGGCGCGCGACGAGGGGGAGCGGTGAGCGGGCTCGGTGGTCACCACGCGGCGCACGCCCTCCTCGAGATGCGTGAGTGAGGGCGTGCGCGGCGAGGCCTACGACGGGAGTCTCAGCTCGCCGACGTCAGCTCGGCGCGTCCAGGTCGAGCGGCCACACCGGTCGGACCTCGACCCGCCCGAAGCGGGCCATCGGGTGTCGTGACGCGACCTCGATCGCCTCGTCGAGCGAACGCACCTCGATCACGTCGTAGCCGGCGATGCGCTCCCGCGTCTCGGCGAACGGCCCGTCGGTCACGAGCGTCTCCCCGCGGCGCACCCGCACGGTCGTGGCGTCCTCGACGTCGCGCAGGCGGTCGCCGTGCAGCGAGATCCCGCGACGGGTGTTCTCGGCGACCCACTCGGCGATGTCGTCCTTCTCCGGGGAGTACGGCTCGCCGTCGGGGTCGGTGCAGATGAACAGCATGTACCGCATGGGGTTCCTCCTGTGTTCGTGCGAGCCGCCGGCGTCGCTTCGTGCGGATGACGCCCGCCGGGGCCCGGAATCGACACGACGGGCGCGGCGTCGTCATCGCACCCTCTGCGTGCCGCGCCACAGGTCGATGACGTCCGGACGGTCACCGGCCGAGATCTCCGTGCCGCGGTTCCACAGGCCGAGGTACAGCTGGACCGCGGTGCCGGAGATCTCGGCGTCGGCGCGCGATGGAACCGTCGCGGACGACACACGGACCGCGGCGAGGTGCTCATCGGCGTCGACCAGCCACACCTCGGCGGCGTCCGTCGGTGACACGGCGAGGCTCAGGCGATCCTGCGCGGCGAGCCGCGGATAGCGGTTCCGGGTGAGGAACCCGGCGAGGAGCTCGTCGATCCCGTCCAGCGCGAGCTCGGCGTCGATCCCGGCCGCCTCTGCCGCCTCCGCGGAGCTCGGAGTGCGCCCGAGCACCGCCGCGACGGCGTCGACGGCGTGGATGGTCGTCTCGTGCGCCTGCCGTCGGGCCCAGAACGCCCGAGGGGGCGGAGCGTCGTTGAGGAACGTCACGGCCTGCAGGTCGACCGGGGCGGCCTCGAGCGCCTCGAGCAGCGCGTCGAGGCCGGAGCGGTAGTAGCCCGGCAGGTCGGTCTGCCCGGCGGCGAGCGACTCCTCGGACGGCTCTGCAGGGTCGTCGCCGCGCACGTGTGACGTCGCCCACCGATGGATGGTGGCCTGGTGCGCGAGCAGGTGTCGCGCCGTCCAGGCCGGACACGTCGGGACCGTGGCTCCGTCACCAGCACGTTCGACGTGCTCGACGAGCGCGGACCCGGCTCGCGCCAGTGCTGCGAGGTGCTGCTCGATCGCCAACGTCGTGGCCATGCGCAGAGTGTGGCGCACGTCGTCGATATCCGGCTGTGAGCTGGAGCAGGCGAGGCTTCCCGCTGCGGTATGAATGGGGACTGTGACTGCCACCACCCCGGGCCCTGACGCCGTCGACCTCCCCGCCGACAACCCGTTCGCCGCACCCTCCGCGCTGCCGTACGGGCTGCCGGACCTCGCCGCTGTCCGCATCGAGCACTTCCGGCCCGCGATCGCCGCCGGTCTCGCACAGCAGCGGGCGGAGTGGGAGGCGGTGGCGACCGACGCGAGCGGCGACGCGCCGACGCCGGCGAACACGATCGAGCCGCTCGAGCGTTCGGGCCGGCTCCTGGGTCGCGTGCTCCGCGTCTTCTTCACGTACGCCAGCGCTGTCGGCGGCGACGAGATCGACGCCATCGCCGCCGACGTGGCACCGGAGCTGAGCGCGCACCACGACGCGTTCGTGCTCGACGCCCGGCTGTTCGCCCGGTACGAGACGATCGAGGCCGGCGCGACGGCGGGCGGAGCGGACGGCGTCGAGCTGGACGACGAGACCGCCTGGCTGCTGCAGCGGCTGCGCACCGACGCCGTCCGGGCCGGCGTCCGGCTCCCGGAGGCGGAGCAGGAGCGTCTGCGCGAGCTCAACGCCCGTCTCACGTCACTGCAGACGGACTTCGGCCAGCGCGTCGTCGCCGGGATGCAGGCGGCCGCCGTGGAGGTGACCGACGCCGACGAGCTCGCCGGCCTCGGGGCCGACGAGATCGCGGCGCTCGCGCAGACCGCCGCGGACCGCGGCCGGGACGGCTACCTCGTGACGATGATCCTGCCCACGTCGCAGCCCATCCTCACGAGCGCGACGAACCGCGACCTGCGGGCGCGCGTGCACGCGGCGTCGACGGCACGAGGCACCGGCGGTGACGCCGACTCCGACACGCGCGCGACGCTCCTCGAGATCGTGCGCCTCCGCGCGGAGCGCGCAGCCCTCCTCGGATACCCGCACCACGCGGCCTACGTGGCCGAGGACGGCACGGCGAAGACGACCGAGGCGGTCATGGCGATGCTCGGGCGGCTCGCCCCGCCCGCCGTCCGCAACGCCGGCGCGGAGGCGGACGAGCTGCGCACCGCCCTGGCGGCCACGGACCCCGGTGCCGAGCTCGCGCCGTCGGACTGGCCGCTCCTGGCCGACCGGGTCCGGGCGGAGCAGTTCGCGTTCGACCAGGCCACGCTCCGCCCGTACCTCGAGCTCGACCGCGTGCTGCGCGACGGCGTGTTCTTCGCGGCGAACCGGTTGTACGGGCTGACGTTCACGGAGCGCCCCGACCTGGCGGGGTACGCCGACGGCGTCCGCGTGTGGGAGGTGCGTGAGGAGGACGGCACCGGGCTCGGACTGTTCGTCGGCGACTACTACGCCCGGGAGCACAAGCGTGGCGGCGCATGGATGAACAGCTTCGTCGAGCAGTCGCACCTGCTCGGCGAGCAGCCCGTGGTGCTCAACAACCTCAACGTCACGCGCCCGCCAGCGGGCGAGCCGGCGCTGCTGACGTGGGACGAGGTCATCACCGCGTTCCACGAGTTCGGGCACGCCCTGCACGGGCTGTTCTCCGACGTGCGGTACCCCACGTTGTCCGGCACGTCGGTGCCGCGCGACTTCGTCGAGTACCCGTCCCAGGTCAACGAGATGTGGGCGTGGCACCCCGAGGTCCTCGCGCGGTACGCCCGCCACCACGAGACCGGGGAGCCTCTCGACGCGGACCTCGTGGAGCGCCTGCGGGCGTCGCAGCAGTACGGCGAGGGGTTCGCGACCACCGAGTACCTCGGTGCCGCCCTCCTCGACCAGGCGTGGCACCAGCTCGCCGTCGGCGACGTCCCCGCGGAACCGGACGACGTCGTCACCTTCGAGGACGCCGCTCTGGAGCGCCTCGGCGTCGCGGTGCCGCTCGTGCCGCCGCGGTACCGCTCGACGTACTTCAACCACACGTTCGGCGGCGGGTACGACGCCGGGTACTACTCGTACATCTGGTCGGAGGTGCTCGACGCCGACACCGTGGAGTGGTTCCGTGAGGGCGAGCACGGTGGCCTCACACGCGAACGGGGTCAGCGGTTCCGGGAGGCGCTGCTGTCCCGCGGGCACGCGGGGGACCCGCTCGGCTTCTACCGCGAGCTGCGCGGCCGGGACGCCGACATCACGCCGCTGCTCGTCCGCCGCGGGCTCACGGGCTGAGGAGGAGGACACGATGACCACGCCCAGCACGGCCCCCAGGCCCGAGGACGAGGTCGTCCGGATCTGCCGCGAGCTGATCCGGTTCGACACGTCGAACTACGGAGACGACTCCGGCCCGGGGGAGCGCGCCGCCGCCGAGTACGTGATGGAGCAGCTCACCGAGGTCGGCTACGACCCGGAGATCGTGGAGTCGGCGCCGCGCCGCTCGAGCGTGCTGCTGCGGATCCCGGGGACGGATCCCACCCGTCCGGCCCTCGTGGTGCACGGCCACACCGACGTCGTCCCGGCCGAGGCGTCCGACTGGAAGGTCGACCCGTTCGGCGGCGACGAGATGGACGGTCTCGTGTGGGGCCGCGGCGCCGTCGACATGAAGGACATGGACGCGATGATCCTCGCCGTCCTGCGGGACATGGCGCGCACCGGCTGGCGCCCGCCGCGGGACCTCGTCATCGCGTTCTTCGCCGACGAGGAGGCGGGCGGGGCGCTCGGGGCCCGCTGGGTGGTCGACAACCGGCCGGAGGTGTTCGAGGGGGCCACGGAGGCGATCAGCGAGGTCGGGGGCTTCTCCGTGGAGGTCGACGGCCGCCGGGCCTACCTGCTGCAGACGGCGGAGAAGGGCATCGCGTGGCTGCGGCTGGTGGCCGACGGCACCGCCGGCCACGGCTCTCAGGTGAACACGGACAACGCCGTCACCCGGCTCGCTGGCGCCGTCGCGCGCATCGGCGCGCACGCCTGGCCACGGCACCTCACGCCGACGGTGCGGGGCCTGCTCGACGGCGTGGCGGACCTGACGGGGACGTCGTGGAGCGAGGACGACCCGGCGAGCGTGACGGCGCTCGTGGACGCGCTCGGCCCGGTCCGCAAGTTCGTCGGGGCGACGCTCGGTGCGAACGCGAACCCCACGCAGCTCGACGCCGGGTACAAGGCGAACGTCGTGCCGGGCAGCGCCAGCGCGGCGATCGACGTGCGGTTCCTCCCCGGCCAGGAACAGGCGACGCTCGACGCGGTCCGGGAGCTCGCGGGGCCGCACGTCCGGCTTCAGGACATCCACCGCGACGTCGCCCTCGAGGTGCCCTTCGCGGGAGGCCTCGTCGACGCGATGGTGGCCTCGCTCGACGCGGAGGACCCCGGCGCCGTCGTCCTCCCGTACATGCTCTCCGGCGGCACCGACAACAAGTCGCTGTCGCGGCTCGGCATCACCGGCTACGGCTTCGCGCCGCTGCGGCTGCCCGCCGACCTGGACTTCGCCGGCATGTTCCACGGCGTGGACGAGCGCGTGCCCGTGGACGCGCTGCAGTTCGGGGTGCGCGTGCTCTCCCGACTTCTGCGGACCTGCTGAGCGACCGGCCGGCGCAGCTCAGAGAGTGCTGGTGACCCTCACGACCTTGCGGCGCAACCAGACCCGGCGGTGCCCGCCGACGTACACGCGGGTCCGCGCAAGCTCCCAGCGGCCGTACTCGGCCTCGTCGGTGAGCATCTGGCGGACGGACCCTCGGCTCGCCGTCCCCGGCAGGGTCAGGACACGGAACTCGTACTGTGCGGGGCGGTGAGCGGTCGCCGTCGGCATCGGGCTCCCTCCTGGTGTTCGTCGCCGCGCCGGAGCGCTGCTTTTGCCGTGTCATTGTGCCCCATGCCGCGCTACGGTTCGGGGTATGGCGACTGACCCGCGTGCCGCGCTCGACCGTCTGTTCGCCGCCTTCGAGGCGCACCTCGACGCGGCGCGCGCCGCTCGGGACGCGGACGCGCCGGTGGTGCTCTCGGCGCAGGCCGCGCTCGCCGACGCGTTCGACACGTACGACGACGCCCTCTTCCGCAGCTACGGCGTCGACACGCCGTTCGACATCTACGAGGACGACGACGAGGACGACGACCTCGACGAGGACGAGGACGACGACGACCTCGAGTCGTTCGACGACGTCGACGAGGCCTGACCGGCCCAGCTCGCCTCAGCGCCGCTCGGGGTAGCCGAGCTCGGGCGCCGTGATCTCGTCGAGGACGGCACGGATCTGCTCGGGCAGCTCGAGGTCGTCGGCGGCGAGGGAGCCGCGCAGCTGAGCTGTCGTCCGGGCGCCGACGACGGCGCAGCCCACCCCGGGAGCGTCGCGCACCCACGCCAGGGCCACCTCCAGCGGGGCACGCCCGAGGCCGTCCGCGGCCGTGACGAGAGCCTCGACCACGGACCGTGCGTCGTCGGTCAGATACGGCTCGACGAAGCCCCGCAGGTGGGGCGACGCGGCCCGGGAGTCGGCGGGCACGGACCGTCGGTACTTTCCGGTGAGCACGCCGCGCCCGAGCGGCGACCACGCCATGACGCCCAGCCCGAGCTCGTGCGCGGCGGGCACGAGCTCCCGCTCGATCCCGCGCTCGAGCAGGGAGTACTCCACCTGCGCCGCCGCCAGGGGGACGCCCGCGGCGGCCGCCAGGGTGGCGGCGTGCGCGGTGCTCCAGCCCGGATGGTTCGCGAGTCCCGCGTACCGCGTGCGGCCCGTCCGGACGGCGACGTCGAGCGCTGAGACGGTCTCCGCCATCGTCGTGCCGGAGTCGGGGGCCTGCACGAGCCACAGGTCGACGTGGTCGGTGCCGAGCCGGCGCAGGGACGCGTCGAGCGTGTCGAGGAGCGCGCCGCGCCCGGCGTCGACGCGGACGCCGTCGGGCCCGCGGCGGGCTCCCGCCTTCGTGCACAGCACGACCTCGTCGCGCGCGACGACGTCGCGGAGCAGTCCGCCGATGACCTCCTCGGCGGCGCCGTCGCCGTACGAGGCGGCCGTGTCCAGCAGCGTTCCACCGGCCTCGACGAACGCGCGGAGCGAGTCGGCGGCCTCCAGCGCGTCGGTGTCGCGACCCCACGTCATCGTGCCGAGACCGAGGGCGGAGGTGCGCAGGCCCGAGGACCCGAGGCGACGCAGCTGCATGTGCGGCAGGTTATCGCCCGGGCGCGCTTAGGCTGGTCGACCGTGACCTGGTGGGAAGCGATAGTCCTCGGCCTCGTGCAGGCGCTCACCGAGTTCCTCCCGATCTCCTCGAGCGCGCACGTGCGCATCGTCGGCTCGCTCCTGCTGGACGGGGCGGACGTCGGCGCGATGTTCACCGCCGTCATCCAGATCGGGACCGAGCTCGCGGTGCTCGTCTACTTCCGGCACGACATCGCGCGCATCATCGCGGCGTGGTGGCGTTCGCTGCGGGCGCTGCGCCGTCCGGACGGCGGTTGGCGCAACCCGTTCTCGCTCCCCGATCCGGACGCGCGGATGGGGTGGCTCATCATCCTGGGCTCCGTGCCGATCGTCCTGCTCGGCGTGCTGTTCACCGAGGCGATCGAGGGAGCGCTCCGGGACCTGCGGTGGACGGCGGCGACGCTCGTGATCTTCGCCGTGCTGCTCGGCCTCGCCGACCGGTACGGGCGCAAGGAGCGCGAGCTCGACCGGTTGACGGCCCGCCACGGCGTGGCGTTCGGCCTCGCCCAGGCGATGGCGCTGATCCCCGGCGTCTCGCGGTCCGGGGGCACGATCACCGCCGGGCTCGCGATGGGCTACACGCGTGAGGCCGCGGCCCGGTACTCGTTCCTGCTGGCGATCCCGGCGGTGCTGGGTTCCGGTGTGTACGAGGCGGTCCGCGCCGCCGCCGGGCACGAGCAGGGCGGGGTGGCCGTGGGCGTGGGATCGATCGTGCTCGCGACGGCCGTCGCGTTCGTCGTCGGCTTCGCGGTGATCGTCTGGTTCCTGCGCTACGTGACGACCCGGGGCTACGGCGTGTTCGTGGTCTACCGGTTCGCGCTCGCGGCGCTGGTCCTCGTGCTGCTCGCGACAGGGGTCCTCGAGCCGATCTCCTGACGCCTAGAGCCAGCCGGACCGCCGGAACCAGCGGCGCAGTCCGAGCACGACGGCGACCATGAGGGCGACGGCGAGCGGGTAGCCGAAGGTCCACGTCAGCTCCGGCATGTGGTCGAAGTTCATGCCGTAGATGCCGGCGATGAGCGTCGGCACGGTGATGAGCGCGGCGTACGCGGAGATCTTCCGCATGTCCTCGTTCTGCTGCACCTGGACCAGCGTGAGGTGCGCGGTGAGCATGTCGCCGAGCAGGCGGTCGTCGCTCTCGAGGGCGCGGTTGACGCGGTCGAGGGCGGCGCCGAGGCGGCGCAGCCCCTGTTCGGCACCCTCGGGGAGTCGATCGACCAGGTCCTCGTCGTCCACCACGAGCTCGATCCGGGTGACGAGGGGGTCCAGCGATCGACGCGCGGTGGCGATCGCCCGTTTGACGCGGTAGAGCGCCGCCACCGGGTCGGCGTGCTCCTGGGAGAACACGAGCCGCTCGAGCGCCGCCGTCCGGGCGTCCACGTCCTCCTCGGCGCCCGAGGCGGTGTCAGCGGCGATCGCGAGGACGTGCCGCAGCACCCAGTACGGTCCCGCACCGTTCGGAGCCGGCGCGTCACACACCTGGTCGACGACGTCGTCGAGGATCGCCGCGGACCGGCTCGCCGTCACGACGGCGTCCCGCGAGCAGATCACCACGACCTTCTCGGCGCGGATCTCGTCGTGACTCGAGTCGTACGTCAGCATCGGGACGTGCAGGACGATGACGTCGCTCGTCCCGGACGTCGCGTGCTGACGCGGATCCAGCGTCCGTGCGGCGAGATCGGCGGCGTCCGGGAGGCCGGCGTCCTCGAGCGCGGCGGTGAGCTCACGCGGGGCCAGCTCCGGGTCCGACGGGAGGACGAGGGTGGTCCAGCGGCCGGCGCCGCCGTTGCCGGGCACGGCGGAGTCGTCGCCGTCGACGGCGTCGACGCCCCCGGGCGTCAGCGCGAACGCGTGTCTCATGCTCGGCATTCTGCTCGCTAGGCTGCGCAGGTGCTTGCCTGGTCCTCACCCGACGTCCCCTCCCTCGACGACCCGGGCGAGTGTCCGCGGGAGGTCCGGGTCCGTGACACGGCGACCGGCGAGCTGACACCGGCGGGCCACGACGGCCGTGCGTCGATGTACGTGTGCGGCATCACGCCGTACGACTCGACGCACCTGGGGCACGCGAACACCTACGTGTCCTTCGACCTGCTGGTGCGGGCGTGGCGGGACGCGGGGCTCGCCGTCACGTACGTGCAGAACGTGACCGACGTGGACGACCCGCTGCTCGAGCGCGCCGCGGCCACGGGCGTGGACTGGCGGCAGCTCGCCGCCGACCAGATCGAGCTGTTCCACCACGACATGGTCGCGCTCCGGGTCGTGGCGCCCGAGCACTACATCGGCGCCGTCGAGTCGGTGCCCGACGTCGTGCGCGCGGTCGAGCGGATGCTCGCGGACCGGGCCGCCTACCGGGTGGGTGCGGCCGCCGACGGCGCCGGTGACGGCGACGTCTACGCCGCGCTGTCGGCCGACCCGCGGTTCGGCTCGCTGGGCAGCCTCGACGAGGCCGAGATGCTCGAGCTGTTCGGGGAGCGGGGCGGCGACCCCGACCGACTCGGCAAGCAGGCGCCGCTCGACCCCCTGCTGTGGCGTGTCGAGCGCGAGGAGGAGCCCAGCTGGCCGGGGGAGTCGCTCGGCCGGGGTCGCCCGGGGTGGCACATCGAGTGCGCGACGATCGCGGCCCGGTTCCTGGGCGTGCCGTTCGACGTGCAGGGCGGCGGGACCGACCTCGAGTTCCCGCACCACGAGATGAGCGAGAGCCACCTGCGGGTGCTGACGGCGACGGCGCACCCCGCCCGAGCCCACGTGCACGGCGGCATGGTGGCGTACCAGGGCCACAAGATGAGCAAGTCGCGCGGGAACCTCGTGTTCGTCAGCGAGCTCGTCGCGTCGGGCGTCGACCCGATGGCGGTGCGCCTCGTGATCCTCGCCCACCACTACGCCGAGGACTGGGAGTACGAGGCGGGCGCGCTCGGCCTCGCTGAGGAGCGGCTGGCGACGTGGCGGGCGGCTCTCGCCCAGGGGTCCGGACCGAGCGGCGCCGACGTCGTGGCGGGCGTCCGCGCCGCCCTGGCGAACGATCTCGACGCACCCGGCGCCGTCGCCGTCGTCGACGACTGGGCCGCTGCGGCGATCGCCGGGTCGGGCGACGACGCCGCCGCCGGGGCGACGGTCGCGCGAGCCGTGGACGCCCTGCTCGGCGTGGCTCTCTGACCGTCGACGGGACGGCGAGGGCGGCTTCTCAGCGGCCGGCGGAGCCGCCCGTGTCCCGGCGGCGCAGGTAGCGCTCGAACTCGCGGGCGATCGCCTCACCGCTGGCCTCGGGCAGCTCGGCCGTGTCCTTCGCCTCCTCGAGCTGGCGCACGTACTCGGCGATCTCGGGGTCCTCCTCCGCGAGCTGGTCGACGCCGCGCTGCCACGCCCGCGAGTCCTCGGCGAGATCCCCCAGCGGGACCGGCTCCCCGACCAGCTCCTCGAGGCTCGTGAGGAGCGCGAGGGTCGCCTTCGGCGACGGCGGCTGCGAGACGTAGTGGGGCACGGCCGCCCACAGCGACATCGCGTGCAGGCCGCGGCGCTGCGCCTCGTGCGCGAGCACGCCGACGATCCCGACCGGGCCCTCGTAGTCGCTGCCCTCGACGCCGAGCAGGGCCTGGACCCGGGCGTCCTCGGACGTCGTCTGGACCGGGATCGGGCGCGTGTGCGGCACGTCCGCGAGCAGCGCACCGACGCAGATGACCGTGCCGACGCCGAGCCGCTGAGCGACGTCGAGGATCTCCTCGGAGTACGACCGCCAGCGCATCGACGGTTCCACGCCCTGCACGAAGACGACGGTGCGACCCGCGGACGGGCTCGTCGCCACGGAGACGCTCGTGCGCGGCCACGTCAGCCCGCGCGCGCCCGGCCCCTCCACGGAGATGACCGGGCGATTCACCTGGAAGTCGTAGTAGTCCTCGGGATCGAGCTCGTGGGTGGTGCGCGCCTCCCACGCGGTGGCGATGCCGCTCACGGCCTCGCTCGCCGCGCTGCCGGCGTCGTTCCAGCCCTCGAAGGCTGCGAGAAGGAGCGCGGGGTGCTCCTCGTTCTCGATGTCCACGGCTCTACCCTAGGCGCACACCCCGCCCCGACCCTCCGGTGGCGTCGTGGCCGAGGCTCGCCGGCCCGGTACCCTGGATGCTGGCCGTCCCGCGCCACGAGGCGCGCGCCACGCGAGGAGACACCCCCTGAATCCGACGCTACCCGCCGTGCTCCCGAACGCCGCCGACGCCGAGGCTCGGCCCCTGCCCGCGGCCGTGCTGTGGGACATGGACGGCACGCTCGTGGACACCGAGCCGTACTGGATGTCCGCCGAGTTCGAGCTGGTGGCGGCGGCGGGCGGCACCTGGACGCACGAGGACGCCGTCGCGATCGTCGGGCAGCCGCTCGTCGAGTCCGCGGCCGTGCTGCGCAGCAAGGGCGGCGTGGTCGGGACCGACGAGGAGATCGTGACGACGCTGCTCGAGCGGGTCGTCGGCCGGGTCCGCGACGAGGGCGCGCCGTGGCGTCCCGGCGCCCGCGAGCTGCTCGCCGAGCTGCGGGCCGCCGGCGTGCCCATGGCCCTGGTGACCATGTCCTACCGAGAGCTCGCCGACGTCGTCCTGGCGGCCCTGCCGGACGGCACGTTCGACGCGGTGGTGACGGGCGACGTCGTCACGCACGGCAAGCCGCACCCCGAGCCGTACCTCACGGCCGCGCGCCTGCTGGGCGTCGACGTGGCCGACACCGTGGCCGTCGAGGACTCGGTGCCCGGCGTCGCGTCGGCGGAGGCGGCCGGCGCCCGGACCATCGCGGTCCCGATGCAGGTGGCGGTGCCGGCGGCTCCCGGCCGGAGCCGGCTCGCCACGCTCGACGGCGTCGGCCCGGCGCTCCTCGCGAGGGTCGCCGCGGGCGAGGTCATCGACACCGTCGGCCCGGAACCCCGCGCCGCCGTCGATCCCGCCCGGCCATGACCCCGTCGGCCGCCCGGCCGCGGCGATCCGGCTCCGGGTGGCGGATCGGGAGCTTCGGCGGTGCGCCGGTCATGCTCGCGCCGTCGTGGCTGCTCGTCGCCGCCGTCCTGACGGTGCTGTTCCTGCCGGTCGTGCAACGCGGGGCGCCGGGGCTCGGCGTGGTCGGATCGGTGCTCGCCGCGGCGGGCTTCCCGATCCTGCTGTTCGTGTCGGTCCTGCTGCACGAGCTGGCTCACGGCGCGGCGGCGCGGAGGTTCGGCGTCGGCGTCCGCGAGTACGTCGTCACGTTCTGGGGCGGGCACACGCAGTTCGACCGCGAGGTGGGGACCCCCGGGGCCTCGGCGGCGATCGCGGCCGCCGGCCCCGCGGCGAACGCCGTCCTCGCCGGCGCGGGGTGGGTGGCGCTGGCCACCGGGGGAGTCGGCGGCGTGGGCGCCGTGCTGCTCGCCGCGGCCACGTACGCGAACGGCATCGTCGCCGTCTTCAACCTGCTGCCCGGCAACCCGCTCGACGGCGGTCGCATCCTCGAGGCGCTCGTGTGGCGGATCTCCGGGGACCGCGACACCGGCGCCATCGGAGCGGGCTGGACCGGTCGCGTCGTCGCCGTCGGGATCGTCGTCTGGTTCCTCGGGCGTCCGCTGCTCGACGGCGGCACACCCTCGCTCACCACGGCGGTGTGGGCGCTGCTCATCGCCGGCCTGGTCTGGTCGGGGGCGAGCGCGTCCATCCGGCAGGCGCGGCGCTCGCGTGCCGCCGCCTCGTTCGACCTGCGCGGACTCGTCCGGCCCGTGACGCAGGCTCGCGTCGGCGCGAGCGTCGCCGAGCTCCCCGGCGGGGACGTGGTGCTCGTCGACGACGCCGGCCGGCCCGTGGCCGTCGTCTCGCCCGACGCCCTCGCGCGGGTCCCGACGGAGGCACGCGCCGCGACGCCCGCGGGCGCCGTCGCGACGGCGCTGCCCGTCGAGGCGCTCGTCACCGAGTGGACGGGTGCCGGCGCGCTCGGCCAGGTGGCGCGGGCGGCGCGGACCTCGGCCGTGGTGGTGCTGGTCGGACCGGGCGGCGTGGCCGGCCTGGTGCGGGTGGACGACGTCGTCCGTCGGCTCGGCCCGGCCGCGTAGGCTGCCGCCCGACATGGATACCGAGCCCGAGCGCCCCGACGCCCCGACCCCCGACCCAGCCGCTGAGGACCTGCCCGTGGGTGCCGCCCTGCGCCGCGGGCCGTTCCGCGAGGGGGAGCGCGTCCAGCTCACCGACCCGCGGGGCAAGCTCCACACGATCACGTTGCGGCGCGGCGCGTCGTTCCAGACGCACCGCGGGTACGTCGGCCACGACGAGCTGCTGGGGCTGCCGGAGGGCAGCGTCGTCGAGACGAACAACGGCGTCGCGTACCTCGCGCTGCGCCCCCTGCTCGCCGACCACGTGCTCTCGATGCCGCGCGGCGCCGCCGTCGTCTACCCGAAGGACGCGGGGCAGATCGTCGCGATGGCGGACATCTACCCGGGGGCGCGCGTCGTCGAGGCCGGAGCGGGCTCCGGTGCCCTGTCGATGTCGCTGCTGCGCGCCGTCGGCGACCACGGGTCGCTCCTGTCCGTGGAGCGCCGCGCCGACTTCGCCGACATCGCCCGGGGCAACGTCGAGTCGTTCTTCGGCAGGCCGCACCCGGCGTGGCGGCTCGAGGTGGGTGACCTCGCTGACGTGCTCGACGGCGTCGACGCGGCGTCGGTCGACAGGGTCGTGCTCGACATGCTTGCCCCGTGGGAGAACCTGGACGCCGTCGCCCGGGTGCTCGTCCCGGGAGGCGTGCTCATCGCGTACGTGGCGACGACGACGCAGCTGTCCCGGTTCGCCGAGGACGTGCGCGACGACGGCCGGTTCAGCGAGCCGACGGCGTGGGAGTCGATGGTGCGCGGGTGGCACCTCGAGGGTCTCGCGGTGCGTCCGCAGCACCGGATGATCGGGCACACGGGCTTCCTCGTGCAGGCCCGGCGGATGGCGCCCGGTGTCCCGCCGCCCCTGCGCCGCCGGCGGCCCGCGAAGGGCGCGTACGCCGAGCAGGAGTGGACGCCGGAGGATCTCGGTGAGCGTGCCGTGTCCGACAAGAAGGTGCGCCGGGTTCGTCGGGACGTCGGCGTGCGAGGTCCGGAGCAGGACGAGGCGTGAGGCGGGCGACGCCGCCACGGGCTGAGACCCGCGCGAGCGGCATCGCCCGACCGGCTTACGCTGGAGACCCCGGCCTCAGGAGGAGTCGATGAGCCAGCAGCACGACGATCGCCGGCCGCCTGACACGGCGGACCGCGACCTGGCACGGCAGGCCACCTCGCTCGCGGAGAAGAACGAGCGGCTGACGGCGGCGCTGACCGCCGCTCGCGCGCAGCTCGTCGAGATGAAGGCGCAGCTCGAGGAGGTCTCGAAGCCGCCGGGCAGCTACGCCTACTTCGCGGCCGCGCACGCCGACGGCACGGCCGACGTGTACTCGGCCGGCCGCAAGCTCAGGCTCGGTGTCGCGCCCAGCGTGCCGCTGGCGAGCCTGCGTCCGGGCCAGGAGGTCCAGCTCAACGAGGCGATGACGGTCGTGGCCGCCGGAGGGTACGAGCCGGTCGGCGAGGTCGTCACCGTCAAGGAGCTCATCGGGTCGGACCGCGCGCTCGTGGTCGGCCGCGCCGACGAGGAGCGCGTCGTGCGCCTCGCGGGCCGGCTCATCGGTGAGAACGTCCGGGTCGGCGACGCGCTGACCATCGAGCCCCGCACCGGGTTCGTGTTCGAGCGGATCCCGCGCTCCGAGGTCGAGGACCTCGTGCTCGAGGAGGTGCCCGACGTCGCGTACGCCGACATCGGCGGCCTCTCCTCGCAGATCGAGGCGATCCGGGACGCCGTCGAGCTGCCCTTCCTGCACCCCGACCTGTTCCGCGAGCACGGCCTGAAGCCGCCGAAGGGCCTGCTGCTGTACGGGCCGCCCGGGTGCGGCAAGACGCTCATCGCGAAGGCGGTCGCGACGTCGCTGGCGCACACCGCCGCACGGCGGGACGCCGACGGCGAGCCCGCGGAGCTGCCGGACGGCGCGGCGCGCAGCTACTTCCTCAACGTCAAGGGCCCCGAGCTGCTCAACAAGTTCGTCGGCGAGACGGAGCGGCACATCCGGCTGATCTTCGCGCGAGCCCGCGAACGGGCCTCGCAGGGGATCCCCGTCGTCGTCTTCTTCGACGAGATGGAGTCGCTGTTCCGCACCCGCGGCACCGGCGTGTCCAGCGACGTCGAGACGACGATCGTGCCGCAGCTGCTCGCCGAGATCGACGGCGTCGAACGGCTCGACAACGTGATCGTCATCGGCGCCTCGAACCGCGAGGACATGATCGACCCGGCCATCCTGCGGCCCGGGCGCCTCGACGTGAAGATCAAGGTCGAGCGGCCCGACGCCGAGGCGGCGCGCGACATCTTCTCCAAGTACCTCGTGGCCGACCTGCCGATCCACCCGGACGACCTCGCGGAGTACGGGAACGACGCGGCCACGACCGTCGCCGCGATGATCGACCGCGCCGTCGGGCGCATGTACTCGACGGCGCCCGAGAACGAGTTCCTCGAGGTGACCTATGCGTCCGGGGACAAGGAGGTCCTGTACTTCAAGGACTTCAACTCCGGCGCGATGATCCAGAACATCGTCGACCGGGCCAAGAAGCACGCGATCAAGGACCTGCTCGCCGGCGGCAGGCGCGGCATCCGGGTCGACCACGTGCTCGAGGCGTGCGTCACGGAGTTCAAGGAGAACGAGGACCTGCCCAACACCACGAACCCGGACGACTGGGCGCGGATCTCCGGCAAGAAGGGCGAGCGCATCGTCTTCATCCGGACGATCGTCCAGAAGAAGTCGGGCGAGACCGTGGGCTCGGTGGCGCGGGCGGTCGAGAACGTCGCGACGCCGGGGCAGTACCTCTAGTCGCTGGCCTCGAGCGGCGCGCGGCGGCTCGCACCCCGACCGTGTCATGAGGGTCCTCACTCGCCGGATCTGGACCCCGATGACACGGTCGAGGCCGGGCGCGGGCTTAGGCGGCGCGACCTGCCGCCCCGACAGGTCCCGCCACCTCGACGCGTGAGCACGGATCAGGGCTCGAGGCCGGCTGAGACCCACTCCCAGGCTTGCTCCACGGTGACGCCGGGAGAGCTCGCGAGGTACTCCCGGTAACGCTCCGGCGTCAGCTCCATGGTGTGGGACCCGAGCATCGTGTCCAGGTCCATCTGGTGGTCGATCGCGCGCCAGGCCCGGATCGTGTCGGCAGACAGCTCCATCACGTGGGCACCCACCAGCGTGTCGATCTCCTCGTCCGGAAGCACGCCGCGCAGCGCCGCGAACGCGGCGGGCGTGAGGCCCATCGTGGCCAGCATGAGGAGGTCGTCGGAGGTGAGCGAGGGGTCGACGGCTCGGTAGGCCGCCACCCCGGACGCCCGGTTCGGGGCTGCATCCGTCGAACCAGCGGCGGGCGGAGCGGTAGCCGCCTGCGGCCGCAGCGCAGCCCGCGCCGCGGTGTAGTTCTCCCCGGTCTCGACCATCCGGCGGCGGACGAGGCGCTTGAAGTCAGAGTCTTCGGTCATGGCAGTCTCCTCAAGGCCGGTCTGCTGCGACCCCAGCGCGCACCAGGTCGACCCGCGAAGGACTGGAACGACTCATGACGACGGATGGCTCGAGGATGTGCTCCCCTTCGTCCTCTGATGCGACCGGGCTGGGGCCGACGCATCGACTGGGCGCTGAGCGAACGCCACTGCACCACAGTCTTCCCCGGGGCGACCTCGTGGCGCAAGAGCCGTCCCCGACCGGCCGCCGAAGCTCCGGGTCGAGGCCGCCGTGACCTCGACACGCGGTCCCGACCGTAGGGTGGGCCGCGTGAGCGTGCGCCGGATCATGGGGATCGAGACCGAGTACGGGATCCTCGGCGGCGACGGCGTCCGGCAGGGTCCGATGGCGCTGTCAGCGATCGTCGTCGCGGCCTACGCCGACCGCACCCGGCGTGCGGGACGCACCCGGTGGAGCTACGAGGACGAGGACCCGCTCCGCGACGCGCGGGGCTGGCGCCTCGACCGGGCCAGCGCGCACCCCAGCCAGCTGACCGACCGTCCGGCGGTCGCGGCGCCGTCCGGCCCGAACGCCGTCACCCACCGCCGCCGCCCGGGCGACGGCGAGCGCGAGGACCCGGCGGCCGCGAACGTCATCCTCACCAACGGCGCCCGGCTGTACGTCGACCACGCGCACCCCGAGTACTCGAGCCCCGAGGTCACGAACCCGCTCGACGGCGTCCTCTGGGACCGCGCCGGCGAACGCGTCATGCTCGACGCCGTCCGCTCGCTCACCACGTCACCGGCGCTGCCCGACGTCGCGCTCTACAAGAACAACGTCGACGGCAAGGGCGCGACGTACGGGACCCACGAGAACTACCTCATGGACCGGTCCGTGCCGTTCGGCGACGTGGTGCGCTACCTGACGCCGTTCCTCGTCACCCGCCAGGTCTTCACCGGCTCCGGACGCGTGGGCATCGGCCCCGCCGGCCAGGTCCCCGGGTTCCAGCTCTCCCAGCGGGCCGACTACATCGAGGCGGAGGTCGGCCTCGAGACGACCCTGCGCCGGCCGATCGTCAACACGCGCGACGAGCCGCACGCAGACCCGGAGAAGTACCGCCGCCTGCACGTCATCGTGGGCGACGCGAACTGCCTCGAGGTGGCCACGTACCTCAAGCTCGGGACGTGCGCGCTGGTGCTGTGGATGCTCGAGACCGGGCGCGTGCCCCTCGCGTGGGAGGCGCTGGCGCTCGCCGACCCGGTGGCGGAGTTCCACGCCGTCAGCCACGACCTGACGCTGACCCACCGGCTGACGACGGCGGACGGCCGCGAGCTCACGGCGCTCGAGATCCAGCGGGTGTACAGCGCCGGGATCGCCGCCGCCGTCGCGGACGCCGCCCGCGAGAGCGGGGAGGCGACGGACGAGGCGACGCTGGACGTGCTCGCCAGGTGGAGCTCGCTCCTGGCCCGGCTCGACGACGACCCGTCGACGTGCGCCCGCGAGGTCGAGTGGCTCGCGAAGCTGCGCGTGCTGGAGGCGATGCGGCGGCGCGACCACCTCGCGTGGGACCACCCCAAGCTCGCCGCGCTCGACCTGCAGTGGTCGGACGTGCGCCCGGAGCGGGGGATCTACGCGCGCCTGCGGGCGTCCGGGGCGGTCGAGACCCTCGTCACGGACGACGACGTCGCCCGCGCGGCCGTGCGTCCGCCGTCCGACACCCGCGCGTACTTCCGCGGCGAGGTGGTGCGGCGCTACCCGGACCAGGTGGCGGCGGCGAACTGGGACTGCGTGATCCTGGACGTCGCCTCCGAGTCGGCACTGCGCCGGGTCCCCATGCTGGAACCCGAACGGGGGACGCGCGCGCACGTCGGTGCGCTGCTCGACGCCAGCCCGGACGCGGGGGCGCTCCTCGCAGCCCTGCTCGCGCCCACTTAGGATCGAGTGAGAAGCAGGCACCACGACAGGAGGTCGACGTGGCAGGACAGGACCAGGTCCGCCCCACCCACCCGGGTGGGGACGACGAGCAGCCACCACCGCCCGCCGCGCCCGCGGCCCGGGCGAGCACCGAGGGCGTGGACGAGCTGCTCAGCGAGATCGACGACGTGCTGGAGACGAACGCCGAGTCCTTCGTGCGCGGGTTCGTGCAGAAGGGCGGCCAGTGAGCACGGGGGGCGATCGGCTCCCCGAGGCGTTCCTGCGGCCCGGGAGCTCGTCGTTCGTCGAGTTCCTGCGCGAGGTCGCCCCGCAGTCCCACCCCGAGCACGCGCGGCCTGCCGGCGCCGGCGACGTGGTGCACGCGACCACGATCGTCGCGCTGAGCTTCGCCGGCGGCATCGTCATGGCGGGCGACCGGCGCGCCACGATGGGCTCGTTCATCGCGCACCGCGAGATCGAGAAGGTCTTCCCGGGCGACGAGTACTCCGCGATCGGCATCGCGGGCACCGCCGGGATCGGTGTCGAGCTCGTGCGCCTGTTCCAGCTGGAGCTCGAGCACTTCGAGAAGATCGAGGGCGCGATGCTGTCGCTCGAGGGCAAGGCGAACCGCCTCACCACGCTCCTGAGGGGCAACCTCGGGCTCGCGCTGCAGGGACTCGCGGCGGTCCCGCTGTTCGGCGGGTACGACCTCGACCGCGCGGCGGGCCGGATCTTCTCCTACGACGTCACCGGCGGCCGCTACGAGGAGCGCAACCACCACAGCATCGGCTCGGGCGGCATGTTCGCGCGCGGGTCGCTCAAGAAGCTGTGGCGCCCCGGCCTCGGTGACCGCGACGCGATCGCCGTCGCCCTCGCCGCGCTCGTGGACGCCGCGGACGACGACTCCGCGACGGGCGGCCCGGACGCGCTCCGGGGGATATTCCCCGTGGTGGCCACCGTCACCGCGGAGGGCTACCGGCGGATCGCCGAGGGCGAGCTGGCCGGCCTCGTCGCGGAGATCGACGCCGCACGGGCCCAGGCCCGGGAGGGGGACACGCGATGAGCATGCCGTTCTACGTCTCGCCCGAGCAGGTCATGAAGGACCGGGCCGACTACGCACGCAAGGGCATCGCCCGCGGCCGGTCCGTCGTCGTCGTCGGCTACGACGACGGCGTCGCGTTCGCGACGGAGAACCGGTCGCGCGCGCTGCACAAGGTCAGCGAGATCTACGACCGGATCGCGTTCGCCGCCGTCGGGAAGTACAACGAGTTCGAGTCGCTGCGGGTCGCCGGGATCCGGTACGCCGACCTGCGCGGGTACTCCTACGACCGGACCGACGTCACCGTCCGGGGCCTCGCCAACGCCTACGCCCAGACGCTGGGCTCCGTGTTCACCACCGAGCAGAAGCCGCTCGAGGTGGAGATCGCCGTGGCGGAGATCGGGACGTCGCAGGACACCGACCAGATCTACCGGCTCAGCTACGACGGCTCGGTCGTCGAGGAGGTCGGCCACGTCGTCATGGGGCGGCGCCGCCGAGCACCTCTCCGACCTCGTCGCGCAGCAGTGGCGTCCGGGCCTCGGCCTGGCCGACGCGCTCCGGATCGCCTTCGACGCGCTCGCGAACCGCGGCGACGAGCCGGCCGCGACGCTCGACCCCGGGAGCCTCGAGGTCGCCGTCCTCGACCGCACCCGGCCCCGTCGCGCGTTCCGCCGGCTCGCACCGGACGACTTCGCCGGTCTCGTGGGCGGGGCGAACGCGACGTGACCGAGCAGCGGCGCCGGATCTTCGGGATCGAGACCGAGTACGGCGTCACGTGCGCGACGCCGGACGGCCGCGGGCTCTCCGCCGACGAGGTGGCGCGCTACCTGTTCCGCAAGGTCGTCGCGTGGGGTCGGTCGAGCAACGTCTTCCTGCGCAACGGTGCCCGGCTGTATCTCGACGTCGGGTCGCACCCGGAGTACGCGACGGCCGAGTGCGACGACGTGCGTGAGCTCGTGGTGCAGGACGCCGCGGGCATGCACATCCTCGAGGGACTCGTCGACGACGCGCAGCGGCGGCTCTCCTCCGAGGGTCTGCCCGGCCGCATCCACCTCTTCAAGAACAACGTCGACTCCGCCGGCAACTCCTACGGCTGCCACGAGAACTACCTCATCCGGCGCCGTGGGGACTTCTCTCGCATGGCCGACGTGCTCGTGCCGTTCTTCATCACGCGGCAGATCCTCACCGGCGCCGGCCACGTGCTGACGACACCGCGCGGCCCGCTGTACTGCTTCTCGCAGCGCGCGGACCACATCTGGGAGGCGGTGTCGTCGGCGACGACGCGGTCCCGGCCGATCATCAACACGCGGGACGAGCCGCACGCCGACGCCGACGCGTTCCGCCGTCTCCACGTCATCGTCGGCGACTCGTCGATGTCGGAGACCACGACGATGCTCAAGGTCGGCATGACCGACCTCGTGCTGCGCATGCTCGAGGACGGGGAGACGTTCCGCGACCTCGCCCTGGAGAACCCGGTCCGCGCGATCCGCGACATCTCGCACGACATCACCGGCCGCGCGAAGGTGACGACGGCGCGGGGGACGACCGTGACGGCGCTGGACGTGCAGGAGGAGTTCCTCACCCGCGCCAAGGCGGCCGCGGCCGACGACGACCGCCCGACGACGGCGCGCGTGCTCGAGCTGTGGGAGCGCGGGCTGCACGCCGTCGCGACCGGGGACCACGGCCTGGTCGACCGCGAGCTGGACTGGGCGATCAAGGAGCGTCTCGTCGACCGCTACCGGGCGACGCACGACGTCCCGCTGGGCGACGCCCGGATCCAGCGACTGACGTTGGCGTACCACGACATCTCGCGCACGGACGGGCTCTTCCACCGGTTGACGGAACGGGGACTCGCCGCGCGGGTCAGCACCGACGTGGAGGTGTTCGAGGCGACGTCCCGCCCGCCGGCGACGACCCGGGCGAAGCTGCGGGGGGACTTCGTGCGGGCGGCGCAGGAGCACCGGCGCGACTACACGGTGGACTGGGTGCACCTCAAGCTCAACGACCAGGCGCAGCGGACGGTGCTGTGCAAGGACCCGTTCCGCAGCAGCGACGAGCGCGTGACGCGGCTGATCGCGTCGATGGACGGCTGAGATGCGTCGTCATGTGCTCGGTGCTGTGCTCGCCGCGGTCGTGCTCGCGGCCGGGGCGGCGTGCGCGCCGGAGCCCGAGGCGCCGCAGGTCGAGGTCGGCGGCGACGTGGGCCAGCGCCCCCAGGTGCACTTCGACGTGCCGCACCCGGTGACCGAGACGACCACCGAGACGATCGTCATGGGTGACGGCGCGCAGGTGGAGGACGGGCGCGGCGTCCTCTTCTCGTATCTCGGCCTCGACGCGACCACCGGCGAGACCCTGGCCGATTCCTACAGCACGCTCCCGGACGCCCGCCTGGCGACGGAGGACGAGCTGGGGGCGGACCTGTACGACACGATCGTCGGCGTCCGTGAGGGGTCGCGGGTGCTACGTCAGGAGGTCGGGACGGTCGGGAAGCCCGACCCCGTCGTGCTCGTGGTCGACATCCTCCCGACCCGTGCCGTCGGGGAGCCGGTCGAGCCGCCCGCCGGCCTGCCGACCGTGGCCCTCGACGACGTCGGCGCACCCACGATCACCATCCCGGACGGCGCCACGCCGCCGTCGTCCCTGACGACGGCGACGCTCATCCGGGGGTCCGGTCCCCAGGTCGCCACCGGCCAGTCGGTGTCCGTGCAGTTCACGGCGGTGCGCTGGAGCGACGGCTCCGTCTTCGACTCCACGTGGGAGTCCGGGGGGCCGCCGCAGGCCAAGCGCCTGGACGACGCGCTGCCCGGGTGGCGCACGGGCATCGTGGACCAGACGGTGGGGTCGCAGGTGCTGATGGTCATCCCGCCGGAGCTCGGCAACGGCGTCGACACCCTCGTGTACGTGGTCGACATCCTCGCGGTGGCGGACGACGTCCCGCCGGACCTGTCCGGGACCGATGCCGGCGGCGGCGGCGAGTCGCCCGAACCCACCCCGACGCCCACCGACTCCCCGTCGGGCTGACGAGCGCTAGCCTGCTCCCATGCCTGTCGCTCTGCGGGTCGTGCCATGCCTCGACGTCGACGGCGGTCGGGTCGTGAAGGGCGTGAACTTCCTCGACCTGCGCGACGCGGGGGACCCGGTGGAGCTCGCCCGTCGCTACGACGCCGACGGCGCCGACGAGATCACGTTCCTGGACGTGAGCGCGTCCACCCAGGGCCGGGCGACGACGCTGGAGATGGTCTCGGCGACGGCCGAGCAGGTCTTCGTCCCGCTGACGGTGGGCGGCGGGGTGCGCGCCGTCGCCGACGTGGAGGCGCTCCTGCGCGCGGGTGCCGACAAGGTCGGCGTGAACACCGCCGCGATCGCGCGTCCGGAGCTTCTCACCGAGATCGCGCAGCACTACGGGAACCAGGTGCTCGTGCTGTCGGTGGACGCGCGGCGCTGCCCGGACGGCGTGGTCACCGACTCCGGCTTCGAGGTCACCACGCACGGCGGGCGCACCGGGACCGGGATCGACGCCGTCGAGTGGGCGGCGGAGGCCACGAGCCGCGGCGCCGGCGAGGTCCTGCTCAACTCGATCGACGCCGACGGCACCACCGCCGGGTTCGACGTCGAGATGATCGAGGCGGTGCGCGCCGTCGTCGACACGCCGCTCGTCGCGAGCGGCGGCGCGGGCACGGTGGAGGACTTCGTGGCGGCGGCCCGGGCGGGTGCCGACGCCGTGCTCGCCGCGAGCGTGTTCCACTACGGAACGCTCACGATCAGCGAGGTCAAGGCCGCTCTGCGGGACGCCGGCTTCGAGGTGCGCTGAGGCGCCGCGCGTCAGACTCCTCGGTCGGCGACGCGCCGCGTCAGCCCCAGGCGCCGTCGGCCCAGGTGGTGGCACCGTCGCTCCCGGCCACGTGCCCGCGGGACGCGGCCCGCGCGCGCAGGATCGCCGCACTCTCGGCGTCGGCGGGCAGGAACGCCTCCAGGTGCAGCTCCGCGAGCGTCACGTCGGTGGCGGTCGCGAACGACGTCAGCGTGGTCATGAGTCGCACCTCCCCGTCGGCGCTGCGCAGCCGCATCGGGACCGCGAAGCCGACGTGGTCCGGGTCCGGCACGAACGGGGGCACCAGCTGCTCGAGCTCGACCAGGAGCGCGTCGAGGCGGGCGTCCGGCGCGCGCGCGGTGCGTGCTCGCAGGCTGTCGAGCACGTGGTGACCCCACGCCGCGAGGTTGATGACGCGTCCGCCCAACCCGTCGGGACTGACAGCCAGCCGCAGCAGGTTCACCGGCGGCACGAGCAGCTCGGGCGCGGCGTCCTCGAGCAGCAGGTCCAGCGCGGCGTTGGAGGCGACGAGCTCACCCGCCGGGCCGACGACGGCGGCCGGGTAGGGGAGGTGGCCGGCGAGAATGACGTCGAGCGCGGCACGCGCCGGCGCGAGCGACTCGTCGTGGAGCGGCGACTCCGTGAACAGCGGTGCGTAGCCGGCTGCCAGCAGCAGGGCGTTCCGCTCGCGCAGCGGTAGCTCGAGCGACTCCGCGAGCCGCACGACCATGGTGCGGCCCGGCCGCGAACGGCCCTGCTCGATGAAGCTGACGTGGCGTTGGGTCGTGCCGGCGCGCAGGGACAGCTCCAGCTGGCTGACGTGGCGCATCCCGCGCCAGCGGCGCAGCTCGCGCGCGAACGGGGTCGGCGTAGAGACGGCGCTCATGTGCGGGGAGCGTATCCGTTGCGCGACGTCGGTCCCATTCCCTCCCGGGTATTGCCCGCCTGTTCCGGCGCGCCCACCCTGACGGGCATGACGACGACCGCACCCGCCGTGCACCGCCCCGCCATCCCAGCCCTGACGACGACGTATCGCGCCCATCTCGGCGCCGGGATCGACGGCCTGACGGCACGCACCGAGCCGACGCCCGAACCAGGGCCGCGGGAGGTGCTGGTGCGCGTGCGCGCCGTCTCGCTCGGTTTCCGGGAGCTGATGATCCTGCGTGGCGCTTACCCGCTGCCGGTCAAGGACGACCTGATCCCCGTGTCCGACGGAGCCGGCGAGGTGGTCGCTGTCGGCGACGACGTCGGGCGTGTCGCCGTCGGTGACCGCGTCACGGCCGCGATCTTCCCGCGTTGGCTCGACGGTCCGTTCACGCGCGACGTCGCCGATCAGCTCGGCGGCTCGCTCGACGGCATGCTGACCGAGTACGCGCTGCTGCCCGCGGGGGCGCTCCTGCCCGTCCCCGCCGGACTCTCCTTCGAGCAGGCGGCCTGCCTGCCGTGCGCGGGCGTCACCGCATGGAACGCGCTGACCGGTGGCCGGGGACTGCGCGCGGGCGAGACGGTCGTGACGGTCGGGTCCGGCGGCGTCTCGTTGCTCGCCGCACGGCTGGCTGAAGCCGCGGGCGCGAGCGTGATCGCCGTCGCCGGCAGCGCCGCGAAGGCGGCGCGGCTTCGCGAGCTCGGCGCCGTCGAGACCATCGACCGCAGCGCCGAGCCAGCCTGGGGCGAGCGCGTGCGGGCGCTGACCGGGGGCCGCGGCGCCGACCACGTCGTCGCCGTCGCCGGCATCGGCGAGCAGGAGCTGAGCGCTGTGGCGATCGAGGGCGAGATCGCGTTCGTCGGCACACTGTCCGACGTCGGCGACGCGCCAGCGATCGACGCGCGCCGACTGTTCGCCTCCGGCGCCGTCGTGCGGACTCTCGCCGTCGGCAGCCGAGCCCAGTTCGCGGCGATGAACCGCCTGATCGAGGCGCGCGCGATCGAACCCGTCGTCGAGGCCGTCTTCGCGTTCGTCGACGCGATCGCCGCGTACCGCCACTACGAGACCGAGCAACCGTTCGGCAAGGTCGTGATCGCGCTCGGATGAGCGCGCCGAGACGGAGAGGAACCCCACCACCATGGCACCACGCATCGGACGAGCGAGCTGGCGCGGAGCGCTGCGCGAGGGCAGCGGCACTGTCACGGTAGGTGAGCGTGCGTGGACGAGTCCGTACTCGTTCGGCTCACGCTTCGCCGACGGACCCGGCACCAACCCCGAGGAGCTGCTCGCGACCGCCCACGCGGGCTGCTTCACGATGGCGCTCACTCACGTGCTCGAAGCCGCCGGCGTCACTCCGCAGGAGGTCTCCACGAGCGCACACGTCGCACTGCGCATGGTGTCCGGCACGCCGACGATCGCCCGCATCGACCTCAGCACGGCTGTCGTGGCGGAGGGGCTCGACGGCGCACGGCTGCAGGAGCTCGCGGACACCGCGAAGGAGGGCTGCGCGGTCTCTCGGGCGCTCGCCGGCGTCGCGGAGATCACCGTCACGGCGAGACTGGCGGCCGCCGTCGACCCGGTGGGGTCCGAGGTGTAGCCAGACGGGGCCATGTGCGAGGATGCCCAGGGCCGCCGTCTCGCGGCCTTCCCCCTCGTGAAGGAGTCCTGGAGCCGTGCCGCCCCACGCTCTCACCGGTGGGCCCGCGCGGCGGTCCTGGGACCTCGTCGTGCGCGGCCTGCGGGCCGAGCCCCGCGCGTTCGCCGTCGCGATCGGTGCATCCGCTCTGTACGGCGTCGGCGTCGTGGCCTCCGGGTGGGCGCTCGGCCAGGTCACCGACCGGGTCGTGGCGCCGGCGCTCGGCGGAGACGGGGTGGAGCCGTCAGCCATCTGGTGGGCGGGCGCCGCCCTCGTGCTCATCGGCGCCGTGACCGCCGTCGCCGTGGCGTTCCGGCGGGTGTTCGCCGGGATCGCCGCGCTCGACGTCCAGGCCGGCCACCGGCGCGCGGTGACGCGCCAGTACCTGCGCCTCCCGTTGTCCTGGCACCGCCGCCACCCCGCGGGGCAGCTCCTGTCCAACGCCAGCTCGGACGCCGAGGCCGCCGGCATGGTGTTCGTGCCGCTGCCGTTCGCGCTCGGCGTCGTCGTGATGATCGTCGTCGCGTGCGCCGCCATGTTCGCCGCAGACCCGTTGCTCGGCCTCATCGGGCTCACGGTGCTGCCGCTCGTGCTCGTCGTGAACGCCGTGTACCGGCGGTGGATGTCCCCGGCGATCACCCACGCGCAGGAACAGCGGGCGCGGGTCGCCGACGCCGCCCACGAGAGCTTCGAGGCGGCGCTCCTCGTGAAGTCGCTCGGCACCGCCGACCGCGAGGAAGAGACGTTCGCGCGGGTCACCGACCGGCTGCGTGCCGCGAACGTCGGGGTCGGGCGGATCCGGTCCGTCTTCGACCCCGTGATCGACTTCCTGCCGTCGGCGGCGACGCTCGCCGTCCTCGTCGTCGGTGCGTCGCAGGTGGCGAGCGGTGCGGCAGGGCCGGGCGACGTCGTCACGGCCGCGTACCTGCTCACGGTGATGACGTTCCCGGTCCGCGCGATCGGGTTCGTGCTCGGCGACCTGCCGCGCTCGCTCGTGGGGCACGACCGCATCTCCCGGGTCCTCGACGCGCCCGGCGGTGACGAGCCGCCGAGCGGCGCCGGCGGTGCGGCGCTCGACGCCCCGCGCGCCGCCCTCGAGGTCCGCCTGGACGGTGTCGCGGTACGCGTCCCCCCGCCGCCGGGCGGCGAGGACGACGTCCCGCTCCTCCACGACGTGTCGCTCACCCTGCGAGCCGGCCGCACGCTCGCCGTCGTCGGCCGCACGGGCTCCGGGAAGTCGACCCTCGTGGACGTCATCGCTCAGCTGACCCCCGCGGCCGCCGGCACCGTCTCGTTCGACGGGACTGACGCGCGCGACGTCCCCGCACTGCAGCGCACCCACGAGGTCGCGTACGTGGCGCAGGAGGCGTTCGTCTTCGAGGACACGGTGCGCGGCAACGTGCTGCTCGACGACGGCGACCCCGACGGCGGCGACGACGACCGGGTGTGGGAGGCGCTCCGGCTCGCCCGCGCGGACGAGATCGTGGACGCGCTGCCCGACGGCCTCGACACGGTGATCGGGGAGCGCGGCACGAGCCTGTCGGGCGGCCAGCGGCAACGGATCGCCATCGCCCGCGCCCTCGTGCGCCGGCCCAGGCTGCTGCTGCTGGACGACGCCACGTCGGCGCTCGACCCCGTCGTCGAACGCGAGATCCTGGCGGGCCTGCGGTCCGCGGGCCGCGACGTGACGGTCGTCGTCGTCGCCTACCGACCGGCGACGATCGCCCTCGCCGACGAGGTGCTGCACCTCGAGCGAGGCCGGGTCGTCGCCCACGGCACCGCAGCCGAGCTCCGAGCCACCGACCCGGGCTTCGTCGACCTCGTGACGGCGTACGAGCGGCACCGCGCGGAGGTCGGCCGATGAGCGCCTCGATCGCCCCGGCGTCCGACCTCGGCGTCTTCGCGACGGTGCGCCGGGGGCTCGCGATGTCCCCGGCGATGCGGCGCGGGCTCGGCGTGACGTTCGTGCTCGCCCTCGTCGCGACCGCCGGGCGGCTCGTCGTCCCGGTCGCCGTCCAGCAGGCCACCGACCGCGGGATCCTCGCGCCGGGCGGCGTCGACGTCGAGGTCGTCACGACCATCGCCGCGGCCGCCCTCGGCGTGCTGCTCGTGGCCACCGCGTGCAGCGCCTGGGTCAACGTCCGGCTGTTCAGCGCCACCGAGGCTGGGCTGGCGCAGCTGCGGGTGGGCGCGTTCCGGCACGTGCACGACCTCGCCGTCCTCACCCAGCACACGGAGCGGCGCGGCTCGCTCGTGTCACGCGTGACGAGCGACGTCGACACGATCTCGATGTTCGTGCAGTGGGGCGGGCTGATGCTCGTCCTGTCGACGCTGCAGATCGCGGCGGCGACCGTCGCCATGGCGATCTACTCGTGGCAGCTGACGCTCGTCGTCTGGGTGACGTTCGTCCCGATGCTCATCCTGGCGCCGCGTGCTCAGCGCGCGCTGAACGTGGCGTACGCGCTCGTGCGGCACAAGGTCGGGAGCATGCTCGCGAGCGTGTCCGAGGCGGTCGTCGGAGCGCACACGATCCGCGCCTACGGCGCCGGCGCGCGGACCGGCTCGCGCATCGAGGGCGCCGTCCGCGACCACCGCGACGCCGCCGTGCGGGCGCAGACGCTGGCCTCGGTCGCGTTCTCCGCCGGGGTGCTGAGCTCCGGCGTCGCGCTGGCCGCCGTCGTCGTCGCCGGCACGTTCCTCGGGATCGCCGGCGAGATCACGGTCGGCACCCTGCTCGCCTTCCTGTTCCTCGTCCAGCTGTTCACCGGACCCGTGCAGAGCGCGACGGAGGTGCTCAACGAGCTGCAGAACGCCGTCGCCGGCTGGCGCCGGGTGCTCTCCCTCGTCGAGACGCCGATCGAGGTGGCCCCACCGGCCGACCCGGTCGATCTCGGACAGCGGCGCGCCCTCGACGTGCAGCTCGACGGCGTCTCGTTCTCCTACCCCGGCGGTCCGCGGGTGCTCCACGACGTCGACCTGCGCCTGCCCGCGGGGGCGCGGGTCGCCGTCGTCGGGCGCACCGGATCCGGCAAGACGACGATCGCGCGGCTCGTCGCGCGCCTCGCCGACCCCGACGCCGGGGCCGTGCGGCTCGGCGGCGTCGACGTGCGGGAGATCGCGCCGGCCGACCTGCGGACGCGCGTCGTCGTCGTCCCGCAGGAGGGGTTCCTGTTCGACGCGACGCTCGCCGACAACATCGCCTACGGGCGGGTGCCGCACTCGCGCGCCGAGGTCGAGCAGGCGGTCGTCGACCTGGGTCTGGTCGACTGGGTCGCGGCGTTCGACGCGGGGCTCGACACCCCGGCGGGCCAGCGGGGGGAGTCCCTCTCGGCCGGGGAACGGCAGCTCGTCGCGCTGGCACGCGCCCACCTCGCCGGTGCCGACCTGCTGGTCCTCGACGAGGCGACCTCCGCCGTCGACCCGGCCACGGAGCTGCGGATCAGCCGCGCGTTCGCCGAGCTCACGCGGCAGCGGACCTCCGTGACGATCGCGCACCGGCTCTCGACGGCGCAGGCTGCCGACCTCGTGGTGGTCGTCGACGGCGGGCGCATCGTCGGTGTGGGCCCGCACGCCGAGCTGCTGGCCGCCGACGGCGTCTACTCCCGGATGTTCGCCTCCTGGGTCGCGCAGAGCGCGTCCTGAGCGCACCCACCGAGCACGTACGTAGGGCGTCAGGCGTCAGCGGGCGAGGTGAAGCGGGCGACGGCGTCGGCGGGTCCGTCGACGTCGACGAGGGCGGCGCGTTCGCGGCCGGTGGCGTGCAGCGCGAGCTCGACGGGCGTCCCGGTCAGCACGACGCTCTCGGCGCCGCGCACCACCACCGCTCGGGGGCCGTCGGGGACTCGCATGATGACGCCGACCCCGCGCCGTCGGTACGTGAAGCGGCCGAACCGGCTGACGGACCGGAACAGGCGTGACTCGAGCTCGTCGTCGAGGAGGCGCGGCGCATCGGGTACGCGCTCCCCGCGCAGCACGTCCTCGGCGTGCACGAGGAACTCCAGGACGTTCCCGCCGTCCGTCAGCCGGGTCAGGATCGCGCCCGGCCCGGCGGCCACCCGCCCGACCAGCTCGGCGTACGCGTCGGGCAGCGCAGCGTCGTCGCCGGTCGTCTGCACCTGCCGCTCCGTCCAGTCCGCGAGCGGGCCTCCGCTCGCCCCGGCCATCGTCCAGGGCCGCCGTTCCCGCAGCACGATGTGCGCGGCAAGGTGCCGCGTGCGCCAGCCCTCGCACAGCGTGGGCGCGTCGGGTCCGGCAGCGAGCAGGGCGTCAGCGAGGGTCTCGCGCGGCGTCGGCATGGCGCCATCCTCGCAGCAGCGTCGCCGAGGGAGGGCCGCGCGGACGAGGAAGGAGTCCGGACCTCCGACCTGACCCCTGCGGTCCTGTCTCGCGGCTCCGACGCCGGGCAGGGTCGCGGCGATGGAAGGATGGACCGGTGCCCCGTGAGTCCCACCTCGATCCCGCGATCGGCGAGCGGCTGCGCCGCGACGCCGACGGCCTCGTGTGCGCCGTCGTCCAGGAGGCGTCCACGCGTGACGTGCTCATGGTCGGCTGGATGGACGACGAGGCGCTGCACCGCACGCTGACCACAGGTCGCGTCTGGTTCTGGAGCCGGTCCCGCGGTGAGTACTGGCGCAAGGGGGACACCTCGGGTCACGCCCAGTACGTCCGGGGAGTGTCGCTCGACTGCGACGGCGACGCGCTGCTGGTCGAGGTCGAGCAGGTCGGTCCCGCGTGCCACACCGGCACGCACTCGTGCTTCGACGCCGGCGGACCGCTGCCCGCGGTCGTCGGGAGCGCCCCGTGACCGCGGCTCCGGACGCTCCGACGGCGGTGGAGGTCGGTTGGGGGCAGACGTGGCCGCGCCTCGGGGAGTTCCGCGACCTGGCGACCGCGCGCCGCGTGATCCCCGTCGTCCGGCGGCTGCTCGCCGACGAGCTGACGCCGGTCGGCGTGTACCGCGCGCTCGCCGGCGGCCGCCCCGGCACGTTCATCCTCGAGTCCGCGGCAGCAGACGGCTCGTGGGACCGGTACTCGTTCGTCGGGGTCAGGTCCCGGGCGACCCTCACGGCTCGTGACGGTCGCGCGGTCTGGCTCGGCGACGTCCCCGTGGGCGTCCCGACCGAGGGCGATCCGATCGAGGTCCTCGGCGCCACGCTCGAGGCGCTGCGCACGACGGCGATCCCGGGCCTGCCGCCGTTCACCGGCGGGCTCGTCGGCGCGCTCGGCTGGGACGTGATCCGGTACTGGGAGCCGACTCTCGTGCCGACGTCGCCGGACGAGCTCGGCATCCCCGAGCTGGCGCTGTGCCTCGCGAGCGACCTCATCGTCGTCGACCACCACGAGGGCGCCGTGTGGCTGATCGCGAACGCGATCAACTTCGACGACACGGATGCCCGGGTGGACGAAGCGCACGCCGACGCCGTCGCGAGGCTCGACACCCTGGAGCGCGGCCTCGCAGCTGCCCGCGCCGGCGCGCCCCTCACGCTCGGCGACGCGCCGGAACCGGCGGTCGACCACCGCAGCACCCAGGAGGAGTACGAGGCGATCGTCGAGCAGGGCAAGCGGGAGATCCGCGACGGCGAGGTGTTCCAGGTCGTGCTGTCGCAGCGGTTCGACCTGGACTGCCCGGCGGACCCGATCGACGTCTACCGCGTCCTGCGCACGCTCAACCCGAGCCCGTACATGTACTGCGTGACGCTCGAGGCGCCCGACGGCGCGTTCTCCGTGGTCGGATCCAGCCCGGAGACGCTGGTGAAGGTCGAGGGCCGGCGGGTCATGAGCTTCCCGATCGCCGGGTCGCGTCCGCGGGGGAAGGACGCCGTCCAGGACGCCGAGCTGACGGCGGAGCTGCTCGCCGACCCGAAGGAGCTGGCGGAGCACCTCATGCTCGTCGACCTCGCCAGGAACGACCTCGCGAAGGTGTCGGACCCGGCGACGGTGCGCGTGGTGGAGTTCATGGACGTGCGGCGGTTCAGCCACATCATGCACATCTGCTCGACGGTGACCGGTGAGCTGCGACCGGACGCGACGGCGCTGGAGACGCTCACCGCCACGTTCCCCGCCGGCACGCTGTCCGGGGCGCCGAAGCCGCGCGCGGTGCAGCTCATCGACGAGCTCGAACCCGCCCGGCGCGGGATCTACGGGGGGACCGTCGGGTACTTCGACTTCGACGGCAACATGGACATGGCGATCGCGATCCGGACGGCGCTGATCCGCGGCCGGACCGCGAGCGTGCAGGCCGGTGGGGGGATCGTGGCGGACTCGGTGCCGACGTCCGAGTACGAGGAGTCGCGCAACAAGGCGGCAGCGGCGATCCGCGCCGTCCAGCTCGCGGCCCGGCTGCGCCCGGCGGGTACGCCGTGACCGCTGTCCTGTCCCGGGGCCGTGCGGCGCTGGCGTCGGGCCTCGCCGGCGGCGTGCTGCTCGCGACGAGCGCGACGCCGTGGGCCTCGGCGGCCGTCGCGTCGCTCGTCGGCGACGACCGGGTCACCGTGTCCGGTGCGGACGCCGCGCCGGCGGTCCCCGCGCTCGGGATCATCGCCCTCGCCTCCGCCCTCGCCCTGGCGCTCGCGGGTCCCGTGCTGCGCCGTGTCGTCGCCATCGTCCTCGCCGCCGCCGGGCTCGCGGTCGTCGTGCTCGCCGTCGGGGTGATGCGCGACCCCGGGCCCGCGCTGCGGTCTGCGGCGGCGGAGCTCACGGGCGTGCCGGAGCTCGCCGGCGCGGTCACGACGACGGCGTGGGGGTGGGTGTGCGCCGTCGCCGGCCTGGCGACGGCGGCACTGGGCGTCGCCCTGCTGTCGTCACGTCGGTCGTGGGGGACGAGCAGCCGGCGCTACGAGCGTGCCGGGGCTGCGCCGTCGACCCCGCCGCAGCCGGAGGCCGACCGCCCGCGGAGCGACCGCGAAGAGGCGATGGACGACTGGGACGCGCTCAGCCGGGGCGAGGACCCGACCGCCGACCGATAGGCTCGCCGGCATGGCCGAACGACGCCCCGCGCACCCAGGAGACGACATGACGGACCGCGACCTGCGGCTCGTGAGCCCCGGCGGGGACCGCCTGCCGCCCGCGCCGGCGCACCACAACGAGGGCAAGACCGTGGCCGGCTGGACCACGAACTGGCTCCTCATCGTCGGAGCCGTGATCGTCGGCGTCGGCATGATCCTTCCGACCATGACCCTCGTGTACGTCGGGGGCGGTGTGATCGTCCTCGCGCTCCTGATCGGGGCGTTGCTCAAGGCGGTCGGCCGTGGCCAGCCGCGGCGCACGCCGGCCGCGGAGCCCGCTGACGGCTGACGCCGGCGGGGAGTCCTCCCCATGGTCACGCCGGGTGCCGCGCGGCCGGAGTCGATAGGGTTTCCGGCCAGGGCCGCCGCCGCGCGGGCCGCGCCAGTCAACCCGAACCGACAGGAGTACTGATGTCGTACACGCCACCCCCGCCTCCCGGACCCAACGACCCGACGTCCGGTGGTTCGCAGGGCGGGGTTCCGCCGTACGGCGCGAACCCTCCGGCCCAGCCGCCGAGCGCCCCTCCGCCCTACGGTGCGAACCCGCCCGCCCAGCCGCCGAGCGCACCGCCGCCCGGTGGTGGCGTGCCGCCCTACGGCGGCAGCGGCGGCGGCGTCCCGCCCTACTCCGGCGGTGGCGGCGTTCCCCCGTACGGCGGTGGCGGCATGGGCGGCCCGGCCGGCTACGGCGGCGGGACGCAGAAGAACTCCCTCGGCATCTGGGCGCTCGTCTGCGGGATCCTCGGCCTGTGCTGCGGGCCGCTCTCGATCGTCGGCATCGTGCTGGGCCGTCAGGGCATGGCGGCCGCCGACCGGGGCGAGGCGAACAACCGCGGGCTCGCCCAGGCGGCGTTCATCGTCTCGATCGTGACCATGGTGCTCTGGATCATCGGCGTCATCTACAACGCCAGCACCGGCGGCTTCGACAACATCTTCTGACCGGTGACCACGGCACCCGTCCTCTCCTCCGGCGCGACGTCGACGCCGGAGCCGCGGCCGCGCTGGCGCGGGGTGCTGGGGACGGGTGCCGTGGTGGCAGCAGCGACGCTGCTCGTCGCCCTGCACGACCCGCACCAACCGGGCAGCTACCTCTCCTGCCCGTTCCTCACGCTCACCGGGTTCGCGTGCCCGGGCTGCGGCGGCCTGCGGGCCGTCCATGACCTCGTGCACCTGGATCTCGCCGCGGCGTGGGCGATGAACCCGCTCGTCGTCGTGTTCGTGCCGATCACCATCGCGCTCTGGCTCGTGTGGCTGTGGCGGGTCGCCCGGCGACGCGCCGCGTGGCAGCCCGGGCCACGGACGATCGTCGGTCTGGCCGTCCTGGTCGTCACATTCTGGGTGCTCCGCAACGTGCCGGTCCTCGCGTCCTATCTCGGCCCCGCGGCCGTCGGCTGAGGCCCGCTCCCGCCCGCCCGTCCCGACGGTCGGCCCGGATGTGGCGGCGGTCACGACCACCGGGGCGACGCATCTACGATGTGGTGGTCGTCAAGTGGAGGGACCGGGAGCCGTGACAGTCCTGGAGGACATCGTCGCCGGCGTGCGCGAGGATCTCGCGACCCGCGAGGCGGCGACGCCGCTCGCCGTCGTGAAGGAGCAGGCGCTGGCCCGTGCGGGCGCGAAGAGCGCCGTCGACGTCCTGCGCCGTGAGGACGCCATCGCGGTGATCGCCGAGGTCAAGCGGTCGAGCCCGAGCAAGGGTGCGCTGGCCGACATCGCCGACCCGGCCGGCCTGGCCGCCGACTACGAGGCGGGGGGTGCCAGCGTCGTCAGCGTCCTCACGGAGCAGCGCAGGTTCGGCGGCAGCCTCGCCGACCTCGACGCCGTCCGGGCCGCCGTCGACGTCCCGGTGCTGCGCAAGGACTTCGTGGTCAGCCCGTACCAGGTGTGGGAGGCGCGCGCCCACGGCGCCGACCTCGTGCTCCTCATCGTCGCTGCGCTCGAGCAGACGGTGCTCACGTCACTCGTCGAGCGGGTCCACTCGCTCGGGATGACGGCGCTCGTCGAGGCGCACGACGTCGGCGAGGCGCATCGGGCGATCGACGCCGGCGCGCGCGTGCTCGGCATCAATGCGCGCAACCTGCACACGCTCGAGGTGGACCGCGCGACGTTCGCCGAGGTCGTGGGCGTCGTGCCCGACGGCGTCGTCAAGGTCGCCGAGTCGGGGGTCCGTGGCCCGCACGACGTGCTCGAGTACGCCCGCGCCGGAGCCGACGCCGTGCTCGTCGGCGAGTCGCTCGTCACGCAGGGCAACCCGCGCGGCGCCGTCGCCGACCTCGTCGCGGCCGGTGCGCATCCCGCTCTGCGCGCGGTGCGGCACTAGCCGCGGTGGCCGAGGAGGTCGAGCCGGCGGTGCCGGCACAACGAGGAGGAACGTCGATGCCCGAGGCCGGTACCGATCGGCTGGAGAACGTCACCGGCCCGTACTTCGGTGCGTTCGGCGGGCGGTTCGTCCCGGAGGCGCTGATCGCGGCGCTCGACGAGCTGTCGACGGCGTACGACAAGGCACGCACCGACCCGACGTTCGAGGCGGAGCTCACGCGCCTCCACCGGGAGTACACGGGCCGTCCCTCCCCGCTGACGGAGGTGCCCCGGTTCGCCGAGCACGTCACGGGCACGCCGGGCGAGGCCCGGATCTTCCTCAAGCGCGAGGACCTCAACCACACGGGGTCCCACAAGATCAACAACGTGCTGGGCCAGGCGCTGCTCGTGAAGCGGATGGGCAAGACGCGCGTGATCGCGGAGACCGGCGCGGGCCAGCACGGGGTGGCGACGGCGACAGCCGCGGCGCTGATGGGGCTCGAGTGCGTCGTGTACATGGGCGAGGAGGACACCCGGCGGCAGGCTCTCAACGTCGCCCGGATGCGGATCCTCGGGGCCGAGGTGGTTCCGGTCACGCACGGCACGCGCACGCTCAAGGACGCGATCAACGAGGCGCTGCGCGACTGGGTGACGAACGTCGACAGCACGCACTACCTGCTCGGCACCGTCACCGGGCCGCACCCGTTCCCGGAGATGGTGCGCGACTTCCACAGGATCATCGGTGCGGAAGCACGCGAGCAGATCCTCGAGCGCGTGGGCCGCCTGCCGGACGCGATCGCCGCGTGCGTGGGCGGCGGGTCGAACGCCATGGGGATCTTCAACGCGTTCCTGGACGACGACGGCGTGGCGCTGTTCGGGTTCGAGGCCGGCGGTGCGGGGGTCTCGTCGGGCCGGCACGCCGCGCGCTTCAGCGGTGGGTCGCCGGGCGTGCTCCACGGCGCACGCTCGTACCTCCTCCAGGACGACGACGGCCAGACCCTGCCCAGCCACTCCGTCTCGGCCGGCCTGGACTACCCGAGCGTCGGGCCGGAGCACGCGTGGCTGCACGACATCGGTCGAGCGACGTACGAGCCCGTCACCGACGACGAGGCGATGGAGGCGTTCCTCCTGCTCAGCCGCACCGAGGGCATCATCCCTGCCCTCGAGAGCGCGCATGCGCTCGCTGGCGCGCTGCGCGTGGGCCGGCGGCTCGCGGAGGCTCGTCCCGCCGGTGCCGAGGCACCCGTGCTCCTCGTCAACCTCTCGGGGCGCGGGGACAAGGACATGGACACAGCTGCCCGGTGGTTCGGGCTGCTGGACGAGAACGGGTCAGGAGCCGGCGGCTCCGCCGACGCCGAGGAGGGCGAGCGATGAGCACTCGCGTGTCGGCCCGCGTCGGGGCACGGATCGACGAGGTGCGCGCCGAGGGGCGTGCGGCGCTCGTCGGGTACCTGCCGCTGGGCTACCCGACTCTCGACGCGTCCGTGGACGCCGTCCGGGCCATGGTGGGAGCCGGCGTCGACATCGTCGAGCTCGGCCTGCCGTACACGGATCCGGTGATCGACGGCCCGGTCGTGGCCGACGCCGTCGACGCTGCTCTGCGCGCCGGCGTGCGGGTGCGCGACCTGTTCGGCGCTGTCGAGGCGATCGCCGACACCGGGGCTCAGGTGCTGGTCATGACGTACTGGAACCCGGTGCTGCACTACGGCGTCGAGGCCTTCGCCGCGGATCTCGCGGCCGCCGGGGGAGCCGGGCTCATCACGCCGGACCTCATCCCGGACGAGGCGGACGAGTGGATCGCCGCGTCCGACGCCCATGACCTGGACCGCGTCTTCCTCGTGGCGCCGAGCTCGTCCACCGAACGCCTGGCGATCACGGCGGCCGCGAGCCGTGGCTTCGTGTACGCCGCGTCGACGATGGGGATCACCGGGACCCGCGCGAGGGTGGGGGAGCGCGCCGAGCAGCTCGTCGCCGACACGCGCGCAGCCGGAGCCGAACGCGTGTGCGTCGGGCTCGGCGTGTCCAACGGGGCGCAGGCCGCCGAGATCGCCGCCTACGCCGACGGCGTCATCGTCGGCTCCGCGCTCGTCCGGGCGCTCGACGGTGTCGATCCTGCCGACCCCGACCTCACCCGGTTGACCGACCTCACTCGCGAGCTCGCCGCGGGGGTGCGCGCATGATCGGGGCGGCGGGGATCCCGAGCCCACCCCAGGGTGTCTGGTACCTGGGGCCGCTGCCGCTGCGCGCGTACGCGCTCGCGATCCTGCTCGGCGGGGTCGTCGCGGCGATCATCCTGACGAAGCGGTACGTCGCACGCGGCGGACCGGGCGACAAGGTGTTGGACATCGTGTTCTGGGCGGTCCCCTTCGGGATCGTCGGTGCGCGGCTCTACCACGTGTTCTCCTCGCCCGACGCGTACTTCGGTCCCGGCGGCAACCCCGTGGCGGCCCTGTACATCTGGAACGGCGGGCTGGGGATCTGGGGCGCGATCGCGCTCGGCGCCGTCGGTGCCTGGATCGGGCTGCGGCGCGCCGGGCTGCGCCTCGCTCCGTTCGCCGACGCGCTCGCGCCGGGCCTGCTCGTCGCCCAGGCGATCGGCCGGCTCGGGAACTGGTTCAACCAGGAGCTGTTCGGGACGCCGACGACGCTGCCGTGGGGCCTGCAGATCTCCGGCGAGCGGTTGCGCGAGCTCGGCATGGACTACCCCGAGGGCACGCTGTTCCACCCGACGTTCCTGTACGAGCTCGTGTGGAACCTGGCCGCGGCAGCGCTCCTCGTGTACCTGGACCGGCGGTTCCGCCTGGGCCACGGGCGCGTGTTCTGGCTGTACGTCGTGTTCTACACGCTCGGCCGGACGTGGATCGAGATGCTGCGCATCGACGAGGCCGAGCAGGTGCTCGGGCTCCGGCTCAACGTGTGGACGTCGATCCTCGTGCTCCTGGTGGCGCTGGTGATCTTCGTCGTCCTCGGACGGCGGTACCCGGGCCGCGAGGAGAGCGTCTGGCTGCCCGGGCGAGAGCCGGAGGACCAGGGAGACGCGGACAGCGAGGAACGAGCGGAGGAGGATCGCGACCGAGGGCACGACGGCGAGGATCCGACGGACGGCGTCGAGGACGACGAA
The DNA here is from genome assembly GCF_000023105.1 of Beutenbergia cavernae DSM 12333. Taxonomy (NCBI): domain Bacteria; kingdom Bacillati; phylum Actinomycetota; class Actinomycetes; order Micrococcales; family Beutenbergiaceae; genus Beutenbergia; species Beutenbergia cavernae. Next base: position 2,499,290 of record NC_012669.1, on the reverse strand, counting down.
CCGGCGGACGACGTCGCTGTAGACTCGTCTCGCGATACGAACCGCGTACGCACAGAGCGTGAGACGCCCGCCACCCTGGGCCCCGACGCCGACGAGCAGGACTCGACCCCCCGCACCTGACCAAGGGCGGGTGAACGACGAGTATCCTCATCACCACACGAAGGGCCGACGGCGTCCCGATCACCCACGAGTAGGACGGTCGCTGGATGCAGCACGAACGTGTCACCGCGCCGCCCGCCACGGGCCTGTACGACCCGGCGGCGGAGCATGACGCCTGTGGTGTCGCCTTTGTGGCGACGCTGCGCGGCACGCCCGGACGCGACATCGTCGACGCCGGCCTGACGGCGCTCCTCAACCTCGACCACCGCGGTGCGGTGGGCGCCGAGCCGAACAGCGGCGACGGCGCGGGCATCCTCACGCAGATCCCCGACGCGTTCCTGCGGGACGTCGTCGACGCCGAGCTGCCGGCGGCCGGACGGTACGCCGTCGGCCTCGCGTTCCTCCCGGCCGACGACGCCGCGGCGGCCGACGTGCAGCGTCGGATCGGCGAGATCGCCGCCGAGGAGCTGCTCGACGTGCTCGCCTGGCGCGACGTGCCGGTCACGAGCTCGCTCGTCGGGCCGACAGCACTGGCGTGCATGCCGACGTTCCGCCAGCTCGTGGTGGCCGACCCGGACCGCGAGCTCGCCGGTCTGGAGCTGGACCAGCGCGCGTACCGCCTGCGCAAGCGTGTCGAGCGCGAGCTCGACGTGTACTTCGCGTCGCTGTCGGCGCGCACGCTCGTGTACAAGGGCATGCTGACGACGGCGCAGCTGGAGCCGTTCTTCCCCGACCTGTCGGACCCGCGGTACGCGAGCGAGCTCGCTCTCGTGCACTCCCGCTTCTCCACGAACACGTTCCCGTCGTGGCCGCTGGCGCAGCCGTTCCGCATGGTGGCGCACAACGGCGAGATCAACACCGTGCGCGGCAACCGGAACTGGATCGCCGCGCGCGAGGGGACGCTCGGGAGCTCGGTGCTGGGCGACCTCGCCCCGCTGCTCCCCGTGTGCACCCCCGGCGCCTCCGACTCGGCGACGTTCGACGAGGTCGTCGAGCTCCTGCACCTCGCGGGCCGGTCGTTGCCGCACGCCGTCCTCATGATGATCCCGGAGGCGTGGGAGAACCACGCGACGATGGATCCGGACGTCCGCGCGTTCTACGAGTACCACGCGACGCTCATGGAGCCGTGGGACGGCCCGGCGTGCCTCACGTTCACCGACGGCGAGCTCATCGGCGCCGTGCTCGACCGCAACGGCCTGCGTCCGGGCCGGTACTGGGTGACCGAGGACGGTCTGGTGGTTCTCGCGAGCGAGGCCGGCGTGCTCGACATCGACCCGGCGACGGTCGTCAGCAAGGGGCGCCTCGAGCCCGGGAAGATGTTCCTCGTCGACACGGGTGCGGGCCGGATCGTCCCCAACCACGAGATCAAGGCGTCGCTCGCCGCGGCGAAGCCGTACGCCCGCTGGGTCGAGGAGAACTCGGTCTACCTCGACCAGCTCCCGGAGCGCGAGCACGTCAGCCACTCCCCGGCGTCGGTCCTGCGCCGTCAGCGGACCTTCGGGTACACGGAGGAGGAGCTGCGGATCCTGCTCCGGCCGATGGCCGCCACGGGCGGTGAGGCGCTCGGCGCGATGGGCACCGACACGCCCGTCGCTGTGCTCTCGCAGCGACCGCGCATCCTGTTCGACTACTTCACGCAGATGTTCGCGCAGGTCACGAACCCCCCGCTCGACGCGATCCGCGAGGAGCTCGTGACGTCGATCGCCGGGGCGATCGGTCCGGAGCCGAACCTCCTCGTCGACACGCCGCTGCACGCTCGCAAGCTCGTGCTGCCGTTCCCGGTGATCGACAACGACCAGATCGCGAAGATCGTCCGCATCGACCGGGACCCGGAGCTCATCGGCGTCTTCCGGTCGGTCGTGGTGCGCGGCACGTACGCCGTGCACGGCGGCGCCGAGGCGCTGCGCGCGCGCCTCGAGGCGATCTTCACCCAGGTGGACCGCGCCGTCGCCAACGGCGCGAGCTTCATCATCCTGTCGGACCGCGACTCCGACGCCGAGCACGCGCCGATCCCGTCGTTGCTGCTGCTCAGCGCCGTCCACCACCACCTGCTGCGGCGGCACACCCGCACCCAGGTCTCGCTCGTCGTCGAGGCGGGCGACGTGCGCGAGGTGCACCACGTCGCGCTGCTCATCGGCTACGGCGCCGCGGCCGTGAACCCGTACCTGGCGATGGAGACGGTCGAGGAGCTCGCGCAGTCCGGGTACCTCGAGGTCACGCCGGCGACGGCGGTGGCGAACCTCATCAAGGCGCTCGGCAAGGGCGTGCTGAAGGTCATGAGCAAGATGGGGATCTCGACGATCTCCTCGTACCGCGGCGCCCAGGTGTTCGAGGCCGTCGGCCTGTCCCAGGAGCTCGTGGACGCCTACTTCACCGGGACGACGTCGCGCCTCGACGGGATCGGGCTCGACGTGGTCGCGGCCGAGGTGGCGGCGCGTCACGCCGACGCGTACCCGCCGTCGGGCAACCACCAGGCGCACACCAGGCTCGACGTCGGAGGCGAGTACCAGTGGCGGCGCGACGCCGAGGAGCACCTCTTCGACCCGGAGACCGTGTTCCGGCTCCAGCACGCGACGCGCGCGCGACGCTTCGACATCTTCCGGCAGTACACGGAGCGGGTGGACGGCCAGTCCGAGCGCCTCATGACGCTGCGGGGCCTGCTCCGCTTCTCGCCCGACCGCGAGCCGGTGCCGCTGGACGAGGTCGAGCCCGTCTCGGAGATCGTCAAGCGGTTCAACACCGGGGCGATGTCGTACGGCTCGATCTCCGCGGAGGCGCACGAGACGCTCGCCCGGGCGATGAACGCGCTCGGCGGACGCTCCAACACGGGCGAGGGCGGCGAGGACCCGGAGCGCCTCCACGACCCGGCACGCCGCTCGCGCGTCAAGCAGGTGGCGTCGGGCCGGTTCGGCGTGACCGCCGAGTACCTCACGCACGCCGACGACATCCAGATCAAGCTCGCCCAGGGGGCGAAGCCGGGCGAGGGCGGCCAGCTGCCGGGGCACAAGGTGTACCCGTGGGTGGCGCGCACCCGGCACTCCACGCCGGGGGTGGGACTCATCTCCCCGCCGCCGCACCACGACATCTACTCGATCGAGGACCTGGCCCAGCTCATCCACGACCTGAAGAACGCGAACCCGCTCGCCCGGGTGCACGTCAAGCTCGTGAGCGAGTTCGGCGTCGGGACCGTCGCGGCCGGCGTCTCGAAGGCGCACGCCGACGTCGTCCTCATCTCGGGGCACGACGGCGGTACGGGCGCGAGTCCCCTCACGTCGCTCAAGCACGCCGGCACGCCGTGGGAGATCGGGCTCGCGGAGACGCAGCAGACCCTCGTGCTCAACAACCTGCGCGACCGGATCGTCGTCCAGGTCGACGGCCAGATGAAGACGGGCCGCGACGTCGTCGTCGCCGCACTGCTCGGCGCGGAGGAGTACGGGTTCGCGACGGCGCCCATGGTCGTCTCGGGCTGCATCATGATGCGCGTCTGCCACCTCGACACGTGCCCCGTGGGTGTCGCCACGCAGAACCCGGAGCTCCGGGCGCGGTTCAGCGGCAAGCCCGAGTTCGTCGTCACGTTCTTCGAGTACATCGCGCAGGAGGTGCGCGAGCACCTGGCCGCGCTCGGGTTCCGGACGCTCGAGGAGGCGATCGGGCAGGTCCAGGCGCTCGACGCCGACCGTGCCGTCGACCACTGGAAGGCCCGCGGTCTCGATCTCGGGCCGGTGCTCGAGCGTCCGCAGCCCGTCCCGGGCTCGTCGCTGCGCCACACGCACGAGCAGGACCACGGCCTCGAGGCGGCGCTCGACCGCCAGCTGATCGCGATGAGCGAGGACGCGCTGGAGCGCGGTGAACCCGTGCGCATCGCGCTCGGCGTGCGCAACGTCAACCGCACGGTGGGCACGATGCTCGGTCACGAGATCGCGAAGCGCCACGGCGACGCCGGCCTGGCCGCGGACACGATCGACGTCACCCTCACCGGGTCGGCGGGGCAGTCGTTCGGCGCGTTCATCCCGAGCGGCCTCACGCTGCGGCTGTACGGCGACGCGAACGACTACGTCGCCAAGGGCCTGTCCGGTGGCCGCATCGTGGTGCGACCGGACCGTGCCGCCCGGTTCGCGCCGGCCGACCACGTCATCGCCGGCAACGTCGTGGCCTACGGGGCCACCGCGGGCGAGGTGTTCCTCTCCGGGCTCGCGGGCGAGCGGTTCGCCGTCCGCAACTCGGGTGCGACGCTCGTCGTGGAGGGTGTCGGCGACCACGGCTGCGAGTACATGACCGGTGGGACGGTGCTCGTGCTCGGCCCCACGGGCCGCAACTTCGGAGCGGGCATGTCGGGCGGCGTGGCGTACGTCGTCGACCTCGACGAGCGCCGCATGAACTCGGCCGCCCTCGCCACGGGGGAGCTGCTGCTCTCGCCACCCGACGCCGACGACGCCGAGCGGATCGAGGCGCTGCTGCGGCGGCATGTCGAGGAGACGTCGTCGCCCGTGGGTGCCGCCTTGCTCTCGGACCTCGAGGGCACGCTCGCCCGGGTCACGCGCGTCCTGCCCGCCGAGTACGCCCGCGTCCGGGACGCGATGGCCCGGGCCACAGCAGAAGGCCTCGACCCGACGTCGCCGGGCGTGTGGGAGCAGATCCTGGAGGTGTCCCATGGCTGACCCCCGCGGTTTCCTCAAGGTCCGCGACCGGGAGCTCCCCCTCTCGCGTCCGGTGCCGATCCGGCTGATGGACTGGCAGGAGGTCCACGCGCACCGCGCGGAGGACTCGCCGATGCTCACGCGGCAGGCCGGGCGCTGCATGGACTGCGGCATCCCGTTCTGCCACCAGGGCTGCCCGCTCGGCAACCTCATCCCGGACTGGAACGACCTCGTGTGGCGCGGCCAGTGGGCCGACGCGAGCGAGCGCCTCCACGCCACGAACAACTTTCCGGAGTTCACGGGTCGCATCTGCCCGGCGCCGTGCGAGAACGCGTGCGTGCTCGGCATCAACCAGCCGGCCGTGACGATCAAGAACATCGAGGTCTCGATCATCGACGAGGCGTTCGCCCGCGGGCTCGTGACGCCGCAGGTGCCGCAGCGGCTCACGGGCAGCACGGTCGCCGTCGTCGGATCCGGACCGGCCGGGCTGGCGGCCGCGCAGCAGCTCACGCGCGCGGGCCACACGGTCGTGGTGTTCGAGAAGGACGACGCGATCGGCGGCCTGCTGCGGTACGGCGTGCCGGACTTCAAGCTGGAGAAGCACCACATCGACCGCCGGGTCGCGCAGATGGAGGCCGAGGGCACGCGGTTCCGCCCCGGCACCCGGATCGGCTCGGACCTCACGTGGGACGAGCTGCGGACCCGCTTCGACGCCGTCGTCGTGGCCACCGGGGCGTCCCTCGCGCGGGAGCTGCCCGTGCCGGGCCGCGAGCTCGACGGCGTCGTCCTCGCGATGGACTACCTCCACCAGGCCAACGCGGTGGTCGCCGGCCGGGACGTGCCGGACCAGATCCACGCCGGCGGCAAGCACGTCATCATCATCGGCGGCGGGGACACGGGCTCCGACTGCCTGGGGACCGCGCTGCGCCACGGTGCCGCATCGGTCACGACCCTCGCGATCGGCAAGCAGCCGCCGTACGAGCGGCCGCCGCACCAGCCCTGGCCGACGACGCCGCTCGTGTTCGAGGTCTCGACCTCGCACGAGGAGGGCGGAACGCGTGAGTTCCTCGCGTCGACGGTGGAGCTCGTCGCTGACGCCGACGGCCACGTGACGATGCTGCGCGTGGCCGAGACCGAGTACCTCGACGACGGCCGGCGCGTGCCCCGCCCGGGCACCGAGCGGGAGATCCCCGCCGACCTCGTGCTCGTCGCCATGGGGTTCTCCGGTCCGGAGACGGCCGACGTGACGGCGCAGCTCGGCCTCGGAGTGTCCCCGCGCGGGCCGTTCGAGCGGGACGAGCAGTACCGGTCCACGGTCCCCGGGGTGTACGTGGCGGGCGACGCCGGCCGCGGCCAGTCGCTCATCGTGTGGGCGATCGCCGAGGGCCGGGCGGTCGCGGCCGAGGTCGACGCGTACCTCACGGGCAGCACCGAGCTGCCGGCGCCGGTGCGCCCGTCGTCGCAGCCGATCGCCGTCTGAGGCCCGACGCCGGGAGGCGCGGTCCGCCGCTGCCCGCCTGGTGGCCGGCGGCGTGATCGGCTGCTCACGGCAACTAGGCTGTGCCCCATGCGTAGAGCCAAGATCGTCTGCACCCTCGGCCCAGCGACGGAGTCGCCCGAGATGGTCCAGGCGCTCGTCGACGCGGGCATGGACGTGGCCCGCATCAACCGGAGTCACGGGGAAGCCGACGAGCACGCCAGGGTCATCGAGCGGGTCCGTGCCGCTGCCACTGCCGCCGGCCGCGCCGTCGCGATCCTCGTCGACCTCCAGGGTCCGAAGATCCGCCTCGGCCGCTTCGTGGACGGGAAGCACGAGCTCGCCGAGGGCGACGTGTTCACGATCACCACGGACGACGTGCCCGGTACGAAGGAGCGCGTCTCGACGACGTACCCGGGGCTGCCCGGTGACTGCAAGCCGGGCGACGTCATCCTCATCGACGACGGGCGCGTCGCGGTCCGTGTCGTCGAGGTGACGGCGACCGACGTCGTCACGCGCGTCGAGGTGCCGGGGCCGGTCTCGAACAACAAGGGCCTCAACCTGCCGGGTGTCGCCGTGAGCGTGCCGGCGATGAGCGAGAAGGACATCGAGGACCTGCGGTGGGGCCTGCGCCTGAAGGCGGACTTCATCGCGCTCTCGTTCGTGCGGTCGGCCGCCGACTACGACGACGTGAGCCGGATCATGGACGAGGAGGGCTACCGGGCCCCCGTCATCGCCAAGATCGAGAAGCCGCAGGCGGTCGAGAACCTCACGGAGATCGTCGACGCGTTCGACGGCATCATGGTGGCGCGCGGCGACCTCGGCGTGGAGCTGCCGCTCGAGCAGGTCCCGCTCGTCCAGAAGAGCGCGATCGACCTGGCTCGGCGCAACGCGAAGCCGGTCATCGTCGCGACGCAGGTGCTGGACTCCATGATCAGCTCGCCGCGCCCGACGCGCGCCGAGACGTCGGACTGCGCGAACGCGGTGCTCGACGGCGCCGACGCGGTCATGCTGTCCGGCGAGACGAGCGTGGGGGACTACCCGATCGAGTGCGTGCGCACGATGGCGCGCATCATCGAGAACACCGAGGACCACGGCCTCGAGCGCATGGCGAAGGCGACCTGGACGCCGCACACCCGCGGCGGCGTCATCACCCGCGCCGCCAACGAGATCGGCGAGACGCTCGGGGTCAAGTACCTCGTGACGTTCACGCAGTCCGGCGACTCGGCCCGCCGCATGTCGCGCCTGCGGTCCTCGCTGCCGCTGCTCGCGTTCACGCCGATGCCCGAGGTCCGCCGCCAGCTCGCCCTCAGCTGGGGGGTCCAGACCTACCTGGTGCCCGAGGTCGCGCACACGGACGACATGGTCGAACAGGTCGACACGACGCTGGCCGCGGGTGGCCTCGCGCAGCAGGGCGACCGGGTCGTGATCGTGTCCGGGGCGCCCCCCGGCAAGCCCGGCACCACGAACTCGATCCGCGTGCACGCCATCGGCGAGGACTCCGAGCGCCGCTGATGAGGCGCGCGGGGGCGGGCCGTCGTGCGGCGGCGGCGCTGGCTGCCGCCGTCCTCGGCGTGCTCGTGCTCGCCGGCTGCGGAGCGGACGGAAACCCGTTCGGCGGCGGTCCGGAGGATCCCGCACCGACGGGTGCCGCCCCTGATCCGGACCGCCCGCAGCGCACGATCCCGCCGAACTTCGCGGAGTGCGGCGAGGAGGAGCCGAAGGACGGCGAGCTGGTCGCCGACGTCGACCTGCGCAACATGACGGCCGATCCGCCGCCCGGGTTCGAGGAGTCGGGCGGCTACCACGAGGACAACCCGGTCGAGGGCGAGTGGACGGGCCTCTACTTCGTGCCCACCACGCAGCAGGACACCCTCGACGTCATCAACATCGTCGTGTATCCGCAGATGGAGCTCGGGCCGCTCACGATCACGTGCGACCAGGTGTCGCGGGCGGAGATCGAGCGACGCATCGAGCAGTACCACGAGATCAACGGCGCCGACGTGATCGAGTCGTCGGAGTTCGTCACGGTGGCCGGGCTGCCGGCGGTCCGCGAGGTCGTGCACCTCCCGGACTCCGGGTACTCCGGCTACTCCTACCGTGGCTACTGGATCTTCGGGCGCGGCCAGGTCGCGCACGTGTACTGCCAGTGGGTGGTCGACCAGGCCACGATCGAGCGCGGCTGCGACGACCTGATCGCGTCCCTGCGCGTGTCATGAGAGCGCGCACGGGTGCCGTCGTCGCCGCCGTCGTCGCGTCGCTCGCCCTGCTGCTCGCTGCGTGTGTGCCGGACACCCCGGAGCCGCCCGACCCCGCGGACGCGGCGTCCACGGAGCCGGACAGCGCGCCGTCGAGCTCCGGCAAGCCGCCCGGTGCTTCCGGCGCCGGTCCCTGCGGCGACCCACGGGTCGACCTCACCCAGGTGGCGTGGGAGTGGCCCGCGGGATTCACCGAGTCGACGGCATACAGCCAGGTCGTGCCGCTCGGCACCGAGCAGGTGTACGGCACGGCCGTGCCCGACGCGTCCGAGCTCACGCTCGACGTGCTCGCCGTCGTCGTCTACGGGGACGTGCCCACGCAGGAGCCGACGGCGAAGCAGCCCGACCGCATCACGTGCGCCGAGCAGGCGGCGCCGACGCTGGACGAGATCCACGCCGCGCTGGACGCCACGGTGCTCGAGGGACCCGTCGAGACCGAGGTCGCCGGCCTGCCGGCCGTCTGGGAGGTCCTCGATCAGCCGGGCGGGTACCGGTACGAGGCGATCTGGGTGCCGTCCGGGGACCAGCTGCTGCTCCTCGAGTGCCAGTGGGAGCACTCCGAGGACCTGATCCGGGACGCGTGCGACGACCTGCTCGCGTCGGTGCGGTTGCCGTGAGACGCACGGCCGCCGTCGTCGGCGCGTTCCTCGCCCTGCTCGCGCTGACGGCGTGCGTCCCGGACGACCCCACCGGCGACCCGACGTCGGGCGGTCCCGGGTCGGCGTCGTCGTCCTCGGACGGGCAGCACCGCACGCCGAAGCCCAACCAGCTGTGCGACACCGCGGACAAGGGCGAGCACGATCTGCCCGAGGTCGACTTCGCCGACGTGCAGTGGACAGTGCCGTCGGGGTTCGTCTCCTCGAGCGCGTACTCGGAGGAGTTCCCGCTCGAGGGCGACTACATCGGTCTGTACGCGGGACCCGACGACGGGATCGACACGCTCAACGCGCTCGGGATCGTCGTCTACCCGCAGCTCGAGCTCGGTCCCCTCATGGACGCGTGCAGCAGGATCAGCGACGAGGCCATCGATGCGCGCCTGGCGCAGTACCACGAGATCGCGCCGTCGACGGTGCTGGAGGGCCCCGACCGGACCGAGGTCGCCGGGCTCCCGGCCGTCATGGAGGTCCTGGAGCTGCCCGACTACTCGTGGCGGACCTACTGGATCTTCGGGCGGGACCAGATGATGCAGGTCGTGTGCCAGTGGACGGACCACCGCGATCGCGTCGAAGCCGCGTGCGTGGACCTCGTCGCGAGCATCAGGTTCGGCTGAGCGCCGCACCGATCAGCCGCGCGGTCGTGCTCGGCAGCGCGGAGGCGTCGAGCGGCGCGGCGACGGCGTTGACCACGAGGCCGGCGATGATGACGACGACGAGCAGCGCGACGAGCCCGATGAGCGTGAGCACCCACCAGGGCTGCTCCGACGTCCAGGAACGTCGTGCCGGTGCCCACTGCTGCGCCGCCGCGGCCGGTCGGGCGGGCGCGGGCTGCGCCTGGGTGCCGGGGCCGACCTGGGTGCCAGGACCGACCTGGGGGCCGGGGCTCGCCGGCCGGGGAGCGGCACGACCGGGCGGCGGCGAGTGGTGGCCGGGCGGCGGGGTGTAGTGGCCGCGCGAGGGCGTGCGGTGCTCGACGGCGGGAGGGGGCCCGGCCGGCGTCGTGTGCAGCGCCCGCGCGGCGGCCGCCTGCGCCGGGTGGTGGGCGTCCTGCCGCAGCTTCGCCGCGGAAACTTCCTCGGCGGACGGTCCGGGCGCGACCTCGATCGACGTCGGGGGGAGTCCGAGCTCGACCTCGACCGACTGCAGCGCCCGCGCCATCGCGAGCGTCGACGAGAAGCGCTGGGTCCGCTCAATGGCCATGCCCTGGCGCAGCACCCGGACCAGCGGCGGCGGGAGGTCGGGACGGGTGAACGGAGCGATCCGGCCGGCGAGGATCCGCTGCACCATCGCCACGCCGTGGGACGGCTCCCCGGGCATCTCGTGGGGGGACCGCCCGTGGAGCAGGCTGTACAGCGTGGCGGCCAGCGCGTAGCGGTCGCTGCGGGAGTCCGACGTCGGTGGCGTGTGCAGCGTCTCGGGCGCGGCCCAGGGCAGGCTCAGCCCGATCTCCGAGCCCATGTCCTCGAGGGACGACGCCGTGGCGTAGACGCTCGCCTTCGCCATCGTCGCCTCGGGGAACTCCTCGTCCACGGCGGAGATGCCGAAGTCCGTGAGGACCGCCGACCCGTATTCGCTGATGAGCACGTTGGCCGGCTTGATGTCGCGGTGCACGATGCCCGCGCGGTGCGCCGTCTCCAGCGCGGTGGCGAGCTTGACGCCGATCTGGAGCACGCGTGGGACGTCGAGCGGGTTCTTGCGGTAGACAGCCCCGAGGCTGCCCCCGGGGTAGTACTCGAGGACCAGGAACGGCTGCCCGTCTGCGGTGACGCCGGCGGAGTGGATCGAGGCGATCGTGGGGTGGCTCGACAGGCGCGCCATGAGGTTCACCTCGGCGGTGAACTGGCGGCGCGTGGACTCCGTGAGGGACTCCGTGCGGAGCACCTTGATGGCCACCTCTCGGCGCGGGAGGTCCTGCCGGTAGAGGTAGACGTCGGAGAACCCGCCCGTGCCGACGAGGCGGATGAACTCGAAGCCGGGAATGCGCGGGGCGGGGGTGGAGTCGCCGACCGCGGGCGTGGAGCCGTTCATCCCACCTCCGCCAGTCCGGGCCTGTGCCCGCCCCACCCTAGGGCACCTGGGGCCGGGCCAGGGGCGTTCGCCCAGGGCGAACACTGCGTAGGCTCTCCCGCGTGTCCGGTCGGCGTCGCCGGCACCGACATCCCGGTGAACGGCGCCCGCCGGGTGCCCCTCGGGAGGAGAGAACCGTGAAGTACATGATCATGCTGTACGGCTCGCAGCAGGACTACGACGTCCTCGGTGGGAGGCCGACGGAGAAGCCCGCGATGTCCGAGGAGGAGGTCGCCGCGATGCACGCCTACATGGGGCGCCTGCACGAGGAGCTCGCGGCGTCCGGCGAGCTCGTCGACGGCCGAGGTCTGACGGCCCCGGTGCACGCGCGGCGCGTGCGGGTGCGGGCCGGTGCGCCGGTCGTCACCGACGGTCCCTACGCGGAGACGGAGGAGGTGCTCGCCGGGTTCACCGTCGTGGACTGCACGAGCTTCGACCGCGCGTGCGAGATCGCCGCGAGGTTCGTCAACCCCGACGCCGACGGCGAGTACGTCGACGTCCGCCCGGTCGCCGAGGGTGCGGACGAGCTGGACCTCTGATGCCCGAGGCCGAGGACCTGCTGCGCGACCTCACGCCGCGGGTTCTCGGCGCGCTCGTGCGCCGGTACGGCAACTTCGCCACGGCCGAGGACGCGGTGCAGGAGGCGCTCCTCGTCGCGGCGACGCGCTGGCCGGTCGACGGGGTGCCGGAGGATCCCAGCGCCTGGCTCGTGCGGGTCGCCTCGCGCCGGCTCACCGACCTGCTCAGGAGCGACCAGGCGCGTCGACGCCGGGAGGAGCGCGTGGCGTCGTGGACCGTGGCCGCGCCGGGGGAGTCCGGCCCGCCCTCGGACGGCGGTGCACCGTCGGGGGACGAGGACGACTCGCTCGTTCTCCTGCTCATGTGCTGCCATCCCGCCCTGACGCCGGCGTCGCAGATCGCCCTCACGCTGCGCGCCGTCGGCGGGCTCACGACGGCGGAGATCGCCCGGGCGTTCCTCGTGCCCGAGGCGACGATGACGCGGCGGATCAGCCGGGCGAAGACCCAGGTCCGCGACAGGGGGGCGCGGTTCGCGCTGCCGGGTCCGGACGAGCTCCCCGGGCGGCTCGACGCCGTCCTCCACGTCGTCTACCTGGTCTTCCGCGAGGGCTACGCGGCGACGACAGGCCCGGCGCTGCAGCGCACCGAGCTCGCGGCCGAGGCGATCCGGTTGGCGCGGCTGGTGCGCCGGTCCGTCCCCGACCACGCGGAGGCGGCGGGACTGCTCGCCCTGCTGCTCCTCACCCACGCCCGGCGGGCGGCGCGCACGGACGACGTCGGGCGGCTCGTCCCGATGGCCGAGCAGGACCGGTCGCGATGGGACGCCGAGATGATCGCGGAAGGCGTCGCGCTCGTGGCGCTGACGCTGCCTCGAGGCCCGGTCGGTCCCTACCAGGTGCAGGCGGCGATCGCCGCCCTGCACGACGAGGCGCGGGACGCGGACAGCACCGACTGGCCGCAGATCCTCGCGCTGTACGAGGTGCTGGTGGAGATGGAGCCGAGCCCCGTCGCAGCGCTCGGCCACGTCGTCGCGGTGGCCATGGTCGACGGTCCGGCGGCGGGGCTCGCGCAGCTGGACCTCGCCGAGGCGGCCGGCTCCCTGCCCCAGGACCACCGGCCGCTCGCGGTGCGCGCGCACCTGCTCGAGCAGCTCGGCGACCTCGACGCCGCGAGGTCCGCGTACGAGGTGGCGGCCGGTCGGGCGATGCACCCGGCGCAACAGCGCTACCTGCGTGCCCGGGCGGCGGCGGCCGGCGTGCGTTCGGTCACATGACGGCGCGACGGTCCTGAGCGCGCGCGGTGCCCCGAGTGGGATTCGAACCCACACTGTGCCGGGTTTGAGCCGACTGCCTCTGCCAGTTGGGCTATCGGGGCGGACGAAGCACTAGGCTAACGCCGTGAGCACGGACGAGACGCAGACCCCCGCAGAAGACAGCGAGACCTCAGGTGGGACCCAGGCCGACGGCATCGGCCGCGGCCGGCGCGTCGTCGTCGCCGAGGACGAGGCTCTGATCCGCCTCGATGTCGTCGAGACCCTGACCGAGGCCGGGTTCGACGTCGTCGGCGAGGCGGGCGACGGCGAGACCGCCGTCCAGCTGGCCACCGACCTCAAGCCCGACCTCGTCGTGATGGACGTGAAGATGCCCGTCCTCGACGGGATCTCCGCCGCCGAGCGCATCGGCAAGGACCGCATCGCCCCGGTGGTGCTCCTGACGGCGTTCTCCCAGACCGAGCTGGTCGAGAGGGCGCGCGACGCCGGCGCGATGGCGTACGTCGTCAAGCCCTTCACGCAGGCCGACCTGCTGCCCGCGATCGAGATCGCCCTGCACCGGCACTCCGAGATCGTGGCGCTCGAGTCCGAGGTCGCCGACCTCGCCGAGCGGTTCGAGACCCGCAAGCGGGTGGACCGCGCGAAGGGGCTCCTCATGACGAAGATGGGCCTCACGGAGCCCGAGTCGTTCCGGTGGATCCAGAAGACGTCGATGGACCGCCGGCTGACGATGCGTGAGGTGGCGGACGCCGTCATCGAGCAGGTGGGTGCGGGCGGCTCACCCAGCTGATCCCGCTGGTCGCAGGTCACAACTTCGCAACATCTCGCCCGGACGTGTCGGTTGTCACATGGGCGACACACGCGGAGACTAGGTTTCCCGGCACGCCGCACCACGAGGGTGGTGCGCCGGAACGAAGGAGACCTGCGATGAGTCGATCCTTGCGGATCGTGCAGACGGCGGCCATGGCCGGCGCCGTTGCACTTGTGCTGGCCGCGTGCGGCGGCGGTGGCGACGGCGGCGGGGAGGAGACGGCCGGCGACGGCGACGGCGAAGGTAGCGCCGAGGCCCTGGTCGTCGGCACGCTCCTGCCGCAGACCGGGTCCCTGTCCCAGCTTGGCCCGCCGGAGATCGCCGGCGTCGACCTGGCGGTCGAGGAGATCAACGGCGCCGGCGGCGTGCTCGGTGCGGACGTGAGCGTGGAGCACACCGACTCCTCCGACGCGGACAACGCTGCCGTTGCCACGCAGTCGGTGCAGACGCTGCTCGGGGCGAACGTGCCGGTCATCATCGGCGCGGCGTCCTCCCAGGTCACGCTGAACGTCATCGACGACGTCGTCGGCGCGGAGGTCGTGCAGATCTCGCCGGCGAACACGGCGACCGACCTGTCCGGGTACAGCGAGTTCTTCTTCCGGACCGCTCCGCCGGACTCGGTCCAGGGCAGCGCCCTGGGGAACCTCATCCTCGGTGACGGGCACCTCAACCTCGGCATCCTCGTGTTCAACGAGGCGTACGGGACCGGCCTGCGCGACGTCGTGCAGGGCGTGGTGGAGGAGGGCGGCGGAACCGTGACGTACGGGACGGCGGGTCAGGAGTTCTCGCCGACCGAGCAGAACTACGCGGCCATCGTCGGCGAGGTGCTCGCGACGAACCCGGACGCCATCACGATCCTCGCGTTCACGACGCAGACGCCGCTCATCATCGCTGAGCTCGTCAACGCCGGCTGGGACATGGCGAACACGTACTTCGTCGACGGCAACCTCACGCAGTTCGGCACCGAGTTCGAGCCGGGCACGCTCGAGGGCGCACAGGGCACGCTGCCCGGCGCGTTCCCGACCGAGGACTTCCAGGCCCGTCTGCTCGAGATCGATGACGGGCTCACCGACTTCTCGTACGCCGCCGAGGCCTACGACGCCACGATGCTCGCCGCTCTCGCGGCGGTGCGCGGCGGCGGCACCGACGGCCCGACGATCCAGGAGAACATGGCGGCCGTCTCCGGGGCCGACGGCGGCACCGAGTGCACCGGCTTCGAGGAGTGCGCCGGCCTGCTCGACGACGGCGAGGACATCGCGTACCAGGCGGTGTCCGGCGCGGGTCCGTTCAACGAGAACAACGACCCGTCCTCCGCCAACATCGGCATCTACCTCTTCGACGCGGAGAACATGTACTCGTTCCAGCGGGCGGAGTTCGGCGAGGTGCCCACCGAGTAACGGCTCACGGCACGCACGAGACGCGGCCCCCGGCGGATCATCCGCCGGGGGCCGCGTCGTGGGGTGCGACGTTCGTGCGGGTCAGTCGTCGGCGGTGTCGTCGTGGGCGGTGGGGGAGTCACGCTCGACGTCGGTGGCGAGCGTGCCGAGATAGAGCTCCACGACCTTCGGGTCGTGCATGAGCTGCCGGCCCGGGCCCGAGTAGGCGTTGGTGCCCTGGTCGAGCACGTAGGCCCGGTCGCAGATCTGCAGGCAGCGCCGGGCGTTCTGCTCGACGATGACCACCGACACGCCGGCCTTGTTGATGCGCCGGGTGCGGAGGAACGTCTCGTCCTGCCGCACGGGTGACAGCCCCGCGGACGGCTCGTCGAGCAGGATCACCGACGGCTCCATCATGAGCGCGCGCGCCATGGCGACCATCTGCCGCTCCCCGCCGGACAGCGAGCCGGCACGCAGCCGGCGTCGGGGCCCCAGCTCGGGGAACAGGCCGAGGACCACCTCGAGCCGGGCGGCGAACCGTGCCGGAGCCTGGTACAGCCCCATCTGCAGGTTCTCCTCGATGGTGAGCGAGGGGAAGACGTTGTTCGTCTGGGGCACGTACCCGATGCCGCGTCGGACGAGGTCGTCGGCGCGCGCGTTGGTGATGTCCGCTCCGGCGAGCGTCACGCGTCCGGACCGCACGGAGACGAGCCCGAACAGGGCCTTGAGCAGCGTGGACTTGCCGGCACCGTTGGGTCCGATGATGCCGACGAGCTCGCCGGGGTGCAGCACCAACGAGCACCCGCGAAGGATGTCGACGCCGGTCAGGTACCCGGCCGTGAGGTCGTCGGCGAACAGGAGCGGTTCACCCGCCGGGGCGCCGCGGTGCGGGTCGGTGGTGCGGGTGACGGTGGTCATGAGCGGTCCTCCCCGGGGCCGACGTCGGCCTCCGCCTCGGCCTCCCGCGTGATGCGGGAGTCCTCCTCCAGCAGGGCGTCGTCGCCGAGGTCGGTGTCGTGGTGCGCCCCGAGGTACGCGTCGACGACCGCCCGGTCGCCCATGACCTCGGCCGGTGGGCCCTCCGCGACGATCTCGCCCTGCGCCATGACCACCACCCAGTCGGAGATGTGCCGCACCATGTGCATGTCGTGCTCGACGAACAGGACGGTCATGCCGTCGTCGCGCAGCGCGGTGATGTGACCGAGCAGCGACTGGGTCAGCGCCGGGTTCACCCCGGCCATCGGCTCGTCGAGCATCACCATGACGGGATCGCTCATGAGGGCCCGCGCCATCTCGAGAAGCTTGCGCTGGCCACCCGAGAGCGAGCCGGCGAAGTCCTGCGCCTTCTCCTCGAGCCGGAACCGTTCGAGCAGCGTCATCGCCTTGTCGGTGATCTCGCTCTCGCGCGAGCGCCAGGCGGGCCGCACGAGCGAGACGAAGAGGTTCTCACCCGGCTGCTCGCGCGCCCCGAGCCGCATGTTGTCGAGCACCGTCATCCTGCTCAGCGCCTTGGTGAGCTGGAACGTGCGCACCATGCCGCGCCGCGCGACCTGCGCCGCTGGGGTGCCGGCGAGCGTGCGTCCCTCGAAGGACCACGTCCCGTGGTTGGCCTTGTCGAACCCCGTCATGAGATTGAAGAACGTCGTCTTCCCGGCGCCGTTCGGCCCGATGAGCGCGGTGATCGCGTGTCGCTGCACCTCGAGGTGGGCCACGTCGACGGCGAGCACGCCACCGAACTGGCGCGTGACGCCGTCGGCCACGAGGATCGGGTCCGGCTTCGCGGACCCGGGCACCCGGGGGACGCCGGCGAAACCCTGGCCGGCGTGGGCGGGGGACTCAGCGGTCATGGATCGCGAGCTCCTTCTTGTCGCCGAGGATGCCCTGTGGTCTGAAGATCACGAGCAGCATGAGCGTGATGCCCACGAGCACCCACCCGAACTGCTCGATCTCGATCACCGACATCACCTGTTCCGGGATGACACCTCGCATGAGGCCGCGCACGAACACGAGCGTCCCCCAGAACAGCATCGACCCCAGCACGGGTCCGAACACCGTCGCGGCGCCTCCGAGCAGCAGGATCGTCCACGTGTAGAACGTCACCGGTCGGCCGAGGGAGTCCGGTTGGATCGCGCCCGGCAGCACGAAGATGATCCCGGCGAGCGCTCCGAGGCCACCGCCGAGCACGAGGGCCTGCATCTTGTAGCTGTACACGTTCTTCCCGAGCGAGCGGACGGCGTCCTCGTCCTCCCGGATGCCCTTGAGCACGCGGCCCCACGGGCTGCGGATCAGCAGGTACACGAGGAAGCACGCGAGGGCCACGAGCGTCCATCCGACGATGCGCAGCCACCAGCTGTTCGACGCGTTGACGGGCAGGGTGAGGAACAGGAACGTCCACCGTTCGTCCGGGAACGGCGACGCCCCCTGGAACGTGTGCTTGAACGAGTTGCCGAGCAGGCCGTTCGACGCTCCGGTGATGTCCTCGAGCGCCGTCGACCGGCCCACGAGGCGCACGATCTCGGCGGCCGCGATCGTGACGATGGCGAGGTAGTCGCCGCGGAGCTTGAGCGTCGGCAGGCCGAGGATCAGCGCGAACACCACACCGGACCCGATGGCCACGAGCACGGCCGCCCACAGCGGCCAGCCGGCGATCGTCGAGATGCCGAACCCGTACGCGCCGACCAGCATGAACCCCGCCTGGCCCATGTTGATGAGGCCGGTCAGCCCGAAGTGGATGTTCAGGCCGATGGCGGCGAGCGCGTAGGCCGCCGCGGTCGGCGAGATCATCTCCGCGACGATCGAGGTGGCGAGAGCCGAGAAGTCCATGGATGCCTCCGCTACCCCACGCGTTCCGCGCGGCCGAGGATGCCCTGCGGACGGAACAGCAGGACGAGGATGAGGATGACGAGCGCGCTCGCGTAGCGCATGTCGCTCGGGAGGACGAGGGTGGAGAGCTCGACGACGAGCCCGATGGCGATGGACCCCACGAGCGCTCCCATGGCGGCGCCGAGCCCGCCGAGCGTGACGGCGGCGAACATGAGCAGCAGCAGGGTGGTCCCGGTGTTCCACCGCGTCGCGTTGAGGTAGAGCCCGAGCAGGGTGCCGCCGAGGGCGGCGAGTGCCGCGCCCGTCACCCAGACGCCGCGCACGATGGACTCCACGTCGATCCCCGACGCCGAGGCGAGGGCGGGGTTGTCCGAGACGGCGCGGGTGGCCCGCCCGACGCGGGTGGCGAGCAGCACGTACGCCATCGCCGCCAGGACGACGACGGCGATCCCCACCGAGATCGCCGACGTCTGGGTGATGCGGACGGGTCCGAGGTCGATGATCGGCGGGTTCGCCGTGCTGATGCGCAGCGGGTTGCCGCCGACGATGAGGTGCAGGGCGTACTGCAGGGCGACGGCGAGACCGATGGTCACGATCATCTGCTGCGTGATCCCGACGCCGCGGCGGCGCAGCGGCGCCCACAGCACCGCGTTCTGGGCGTACCCCATGATCGCGCCGACCACGACGGCGACGAGGCCCGCGAGGAAGAGGGAGAGCCCCCACCACTGGGCGGCGATGTACGCGACGATGCCCCCGAGCGTGACGAGCTCGCCGTGCGAGAAGTTCGAGAGCCCCGTCGTCCCGTAGATGAGGGACAGGCCGACGGAGGCGAGCGCCAGGAGCAGACCGAAGACGAGGCCGCTCAGCGTCAGCTGCAGCACGCGGGTCCCGAGGTCGCCGCCGCTCGCCGCGGTCTCCGCGCTCTCGGTGACGCCGCCCTCGTCGCCGGAGCCGGCGGGCGGCGCCGTCGTCTGGTCGTCCTCGCCCTCGTCGGTGGCCGCCTCGGTGGGCTCGCCCCCGCCGGTCGGGGGCCCGAGCGGGAACGCCGCGGCGACGGTCGACCCGAGGTTCGCCGTGACCGTCCGCGGGTTCGCGCCGGGGTCGCGCAGGGTCTCGCCGGCGGGGAGGGTCGCGGTGTCGAGCTCGACGACGTACTCGCCCGCCTCGGTGATGGCCACGGCCCAGCGGCCGTCGTCACCGGTCGTCGCCGTGAGCTCCTCCGGACCGCCGGTCACCGTGATGACGATCCCGGCTGCGCCCTCGCCGGCCTCGGTACGGATCGTCCCCGTGATGCAGGCCGTCTCGGCGTCCGGCACGCAGCCCGCCGGCTGGGCCGCAGCCGGCCCCGCGGACACGTTCAGCAGCGCGAGGACGGCCAGCGCGAGCGTGACGGCGACCACGAGGGGGCCGTGCCACCGCCGGGGAGGGCCCAGGGCGACACGTCGCCCGACGGCGCGTCGACCCTCGGGCCGCAGGACGCGTGGGTGCACTGGTGCTCCTGTTCCGCCGGTCCCGGGCCGCGTCGGCCGGGTGGTGCAGGCCAACCTAGGCTCTCCGGGATGCCTAGGTCCCGTCAACGTAGGGCCGAGATGTATCGGTTCGGTAACACGGAGGTCTCGTCGCGGAGGCACCAGGGGGCGTAGTGTGGCGACCCGCAGGGACCTCTCCGCCGCTGGGGTGCGCGGCTGCGCGACGGCGGGAGGCCGGGGGCACGAGCTGGTCCACGACCGATGTGGAGGGTTGGTTCGGTGTCTCGAACGGGAGCGACCGTGCGTGCGGCGGGTGTCGAGGATCTCGACGACCTGGCGTCGATCTGTCTTCAGGCGCGCGACGAGTCGCCATTGAGTGCTCATCTGTGCGTGCCGCAGTCGTCCCAGGTGCTCGGAGAGCAGCTGCGGGCGATGCTCGGGTCCCCGGACGCGCACGTCGCGGTCGCGGAGCGTGACGGCGAGGTCGTCGCGGCCGCCATCGCCCAGGTGCTGCGGCCAGGGCTCTTCGCCGATCTCACGTGGGTCCAGGTGGAGATGCTCTACGTGCTGCGCGAGCACCGCCGCCACGGCGTGGGCCGGGTCCTGCTCAGCTTCCTCGCGGCGCTCGCGCTCGCCGAGGGCGCCGAGCGGATCGTCACGCTTCCGGTGAGCGGTGCCCGCAGCGAGCAGCGGTTCCTGGCGCAGCTCGGGTTCGCCGCGGCGGGCAGCCGACGCGTCGCCGACACGCAGGTCCTGCTGCGCCGGCTCGAGCCGGACGGCCCGCGCCGTGACCGGCGCGGTCTCGAGACGCTCATCGCGCGTCGTCGGCGCAGCCGGGGGCTGGACCCGACACCGGCGAGCGGGTTGGCGCTGGCGGGTTCGCGTCAGGCTCCGGGGACGCCCGCGAGGAGCATGCAGGTGAGTCGCGCTGAGCAGACCAGCCTGCCGAGCTCGTCGGTGACCTCGATCCCGTAGCTCGCCGTCGACCGCCCGCGGTGGAGCGCACGAGCAACACCGGTGACGACGCCGTCCCGGGCGCCCCGGTGATGGGTCGCGTTGAGCTCGAGCCCGACGGCGGCGCGTCCGGCTCCCGCGTGCAGCGTGGCCGCGAACGAGCCGAGGGTCTCGGCGAGCGCCGCCGTCGCCCCGCCGTGCAGCAGCCCGTACGGCTGCGTGTTGCCGGCCACGGGCATCGTCCCGACGACGCGGTCCGGCGTCGCCTCGACGATCTCGATGCCGAGCCGTTCGATGAGCGTGCCGGCGGTCTGGGCGCGCACCCCCGCGAGCATCTCCTCGGGTGTGGGGGCCGCCGGAGTCTCACGACTCTGCTCGTCGGTCGCGATCCTCCTGCGCTCGTTCCTCGCTGTCGGAGTCTCGCTCGATGGCTTGTCGGACATGGCCCCTAGGCTGGCACCCGTGACCGACGACGCGCCAACCTCCGCGACCACGAACGCCTCGGTGCCCAGAGGCCGCCTCCTGCTGATCGACGGTCATTCGATGGCGTACCGGGCGTTCTTCGCGCTGCCCGTGGAGAACTTCTCGACGACGTCCGGGCAGCCGACGAACGCCGTGTACGGCTTCACGTCGATGCTCATCAACCTCCTGCGGGACGAGGACCCGACACATGTGGCGGTCGCGTGGGACGTCGCGCGCACCACGTTCCGCACCGAGGTCTACGCGGAGTACAAGGGCACGCGCGACGCGACGCCCGAGCCGTTCCGGGGCCAGGTGCCGCTCATCCAGGAGGTGCTCACGGCGCTCCGGATCCCGTCGATGTCCAAGGACGACGTCGAGGCCGACGACGTCATCGCCACGCTCGCCGGGCAGGCCGAGCAGGCCGGGCTCGACGTGCTCGTGTGCTCCGGGGACCGGGACACGTTCCAGCTCGTGTCCGACGCCGTCACCGTCCTCTACCCGCGCAAGGGAGTCTCGGACCTCGTCCGGATGTCACCGGCCGCGGTGGAGGAGAAGTACGGTCTGGCGCCCGCCCTCTACCCGGACCTCGCGGCGCTGGTCGGCGAGACGAGCGACAACCTGCCCGGCGTGCCGGGCGTGGGGCCGAAGACCGCCGCGAAGTGGATCCTCGCGCACGGCGGACTCGACGGCGTCATCGCGGCGGCGGACCAGATCACCGGCAAGGCGGGGGAGAACCTCCGCGCGCACCTCGACCAGGTGATCCTCAACCGGCGGCTGAACCGGCTCCTCACCGACGTCGAGCTGCCGATCGCCGTCGACGACCTCGCCCGGTCGGAGATCGACCGCGAGGCGACGCACGAGGTGTTCGACGCGCTGCAGTTCCGTGTGCTGCGCGACCGCCTGTTCGAGTACCTCCCCGACGCGACGGCGCCGACCGACGTGGCCGAGCTCGCCGCGGAGGTGGAGGTGCTGGCGCCCGGCGGCCTCGAGGCCTGGCTGGCAGGTCGGTCCGGGGCGCTGCTCGGGCTGGAGGTCAGGGGGTCGGTGCAGCAGGGGAGCGGCGACGCGTGGGCGCTGGCGATCGCCGACGCCGACGGCGCCGCCCTGGGGATCGACCTCGCCGAGATCGATCCCGCGGACGAGAAGGTCCTCGCACAGTGGCTCGCGGACCCGGAGGCGCCGAAGGCCGTGCACGACGCGAAGCCCGCCTGGCACGCGCTCACCGGCCGCGGGCTCGAGGTGCGCGGCGTCGTCATGGACACAGCGCTCGCGGCCTACCTGTGCCACCCCGACCAGCGTTCGTACGACCTCGCGGATCTCGTGGTGCGGTACCTGCACCGCGAGCTCCCGCGCACGGATCTGGACGAGACCGGTCAGGGGATGCTCGACCTCGACGCGGACTCCGGGGCGAAGAGCGCCGGAGCGCGGGCCGTCGCCGTCGTCGAGCTCGCCGGACCTCTCGCGGAGGAGGTCGCCGACCGCGGCGCGCAGGCGCTGCTCGAGGACGTCGAGCTGCCGCTGCTGCGCACGCTCGCCGAGATGGAGCACGACGGGATCGGCGCCGATGTCGAGTACCTGCGGGGCATCGAGCGGGAGTTCGACGCCGTCGTCGAGCGCGCGGCGCTGGGCGCCTACGAGGCGATCGGGCGCCAGGTCAACCTCGGCTCCCCGAAGCAGCTGCAGGAGGTGCTCTTCGACGACCTCGGGATGCCGAAGACCCGGCGCACGAAGACGGGCTACACCACCGACGCCGACGCGCTCGCGGACCTGTACGTGAAGACGGAGCACCCGTTTCTCGAGCACCTCCTCGCCCACCGCGAGGCGATCCGGCTGCGGCAGACCGTCGAGGGCCTGTTGCGCTCGGTCGCGCCGGACGGACGCATCCACACGACGTTCCAGCAGACGATCGCCGCGACCGGGCGCCTGTCCTCCGCCGACCCGAACCTGCAGAACATCCCGATCCGTACCGAGGAGGGGTACCGGATCCGGGAGGGCTTCGTCGTCGGCGAGGGCTACGAGACGCTGCTCACGGCCGACTACTCGCAGATCGAGATGCGGATCATGGCGCACCTGTCGGGCGACGAGGGCCTCATCGAGGCGTTCCGCTCCGGCGAGGACCTGCACAGCTACGTCGGGTCACGCGTGTTCGGGGTGCCGACCGACGAGGTGACGTCGGCGATGCGTTCGAAGATCAAGGCGATGTCGTACGGACTGGCGTACGGGCTCTCCGCGTTCGGCCTGTCGAAGCAGCTGAGCATCGACGTGGCCGAGGCGCGCACCCTGATGGACGACTACTTCGACAGGTTCGGCGGCGTCCGCGACTACCTGTCCGGCGTCGTCGCCCAGGCGCGCCAGGTGGGGTACACCGAGACCCTCATGGGCCGGCGCCGGTACCTGCCCGATCTCACGAGCGACAACCGGCAACGCCGCGAGATGGCGGAGCGGATGGCGCTCAACGCGCCGATCCAGGGCAGCGCGGCCGACCTCATCAAGGTGGCGATGCTCGGGGTGCACCGGCAGATGGGGGAGGCCGGGATGTCCTCCCGGCTGCTTCTCCAGGTGCACGACGAGCTCGTGCTCGAGGTGGCGCCGGGGGAGCGGGAGGCACTGGAGGAGCTCGTCCGCGCACAGATGGGGGCGGCCGCCGAGCTCTCGGTCCCGCTCGACGTCTCGGTCGGGACGGGTCGCAGCTGGCGCGAGGCGGGGCATTGACGGATCCGGTCGGTGGCCCCGGCGGCGACGTGGGGGCCGGCGCGGGCGCCTCCGCGGCGGCGTCGCCCGCGGCACCGATGCGGGTGCTCGGCATGATCTCCGGGACCTCGCACGACGGGATCGACGTCGCGGTGGTGCGATTCACGCTCGACGCGGGCGGCGCCCAGCTGCGCGGCGTCGTCGAGCACGCGACGACCGTGCCGTACCCGACGGCGCTGCGCGCCCGGGTGGCCGGAGCACTGCCCCCGGCGCAGGTCGGGATGGCCGAGGTGTGCGCCCTGGACGCGGACCTGGGCCACGCGTTCGCCGACGCCGCCGCGGAGGCGGCAGCCGCACCGGACGTCCCGGAGCCGCCCGATCTCGTGTGCTCGCACGGCCAGACGATGTACCACTGGGTGGCCGAGGGCAGCGCGCTCGGCACGCTCCAGCTCGGGTCGCCCGCGTGGATCGCGGAGCGGCTCGGCGTGCCGGTCGTCGCGGACGTGCGCATCCGGGACGTCACCGCGGGCGGGCAGGGCGCGCCGCTCGTCCCGCTGCTCGACGAGCTGCTGCTGGCGGGCGCGAGCGGCCGGACCGCCGTCCTCAACCTCGGCGGGATCGCGAACGTCACGGTGGTCGGTGACGGTGCCGACCCGGTCGCGTACGACGTCGGCCCGGCGAACGCGCTCATCGACGCGGCGGTCGCCGCGGCGGGCCGGGGAGCCTACGACGCCGACGGGGCTCTCGCCGCGGCCGGACGCGTGCACGCACCCCTGCTCGACGCGCTGCTGACGGAGCCGTACTACGCGCGCCGGCCGCCGAAGAGCACCGGGAAGGAGCTGTTCGACCCGGGGTACGTCGACCGCGTCCGGCGCGGGGCGGGCGGTGCCGCCGCCGCCGACCTGTCGCTCGAGGACCTGGTGTCGACGCTCACCGAGCTCACGGCTCGGGTCGTCGCCCAGGACGTCCGGCGGCTCGACGTGGCGCGCCTCGTGGTCTCGGGCGGGGGCGTGCGCAACCCGGTGCTGCTCGGCGCGCTGACGGCTGCCGTGCCCGGCGTCGAGGTGGTTCCCTCCGATGCGTTCGGGGTGTCGGTGGACCACAAGGAGGCCGTCGCGTTCGCGCTCCTCGGCTGGTTCACCGCCCACGGCCTCCCCGCCTCGGTGCCCAGCGCCACGGGGGCCTCCGGTGCCCGGGTCCTCGGGTCCGTGACACCCGGCGCAGGACCGCTCCGGCTCCCGACGCCGCTGTCCACCGCGCCGTCGCGTCTGCGGCTGACGAGCTAGCGGAGCTCGCAGACGAAGATCGCCGTCCCGGGCAGCACCGCACCGCGCTCCGCGCTCCACCCGCCCCACACCTCGTCGTGACCGTCGGGCCACTCCGGTTCCACCAGGTCCAGCAGCCGGAAGCCCGCGCCGACGACGTCCCGCACGTGGTCCCCGAGCGTCCGGTGGAACTCGGCGTACAGCACGTCCCCGGAGTCGCCGAGCTCGACGTAGGGCCGGCGATCGAAGTACGAGCGGGTGACGGTGAGACCGCCCGGCCCGGGATCGTCGGGGAAGGCCCAACGGACCGGATGGGTGACGGAGAAGACCCAGCGACCGCCGTCGCGCAGGACGCGCGCCACCTCGCGATGGATCGCGTCGGCGTCCGGGACGAACGGGATGGCGCCGTACGCCGTGAACGCGACGTCGAACGAGCCGGCGGCGAACGGGAGCGCCCGCGCGTCGGCCTGGACGAGCGGCACGCTCGTGCCCGTGCGGTCGTCCGCCCGGCGCGCGGCGTCGAGCATCCCCGCCGACACGTCCGTGCCGACGGCCGACGCCCCGGCGCCGGCCGCCCACCGCGCCCCCTGCGCGGCGCCGCACCCGATCTCCAGCACCCGGGCGCCGCGCAGGGCGCCGGCGGGGCCCAGCAGCCGAGCGTCCTGCTCGCGGAGCCCCTCCGGCCCCCAGCACAGGTCGGCGTCGCCGAGGAACGCACCGTGCTCGGACTCGTACTCCCGCGCGTTCGCGTCCCACCACGCGCGGGACGCACCCCCCGCCTGGGCGGATCCGCGAGGGTCGAGTCGGCGGTACCCGGCGTCCGCCAGATGCTCGCGCTCAGGTGCGGTCATGGAGAAGTTTGTGCTCGTTTCGTCATCTGTTCGTGACATCCGTCGTCTAGGGTCGGTCATCTGTCGGGTTCGACGAGGAACCCCTCTGCACGAAAGGTGGCACTCATGCGCCAGGGGATCAAGGCGGGCGTCGTAGGCGCGGCAGGGCTCGCGCTGGTGCTGTCGGGATGCGCCTCGCAGCGCGGTGGCGAGGACCCGACCGACGGCGGGACCTCGGCCGCCGAGCAGACGTTCACGTTCGCGGCGTCGTCGGACCCGGCCTCGCTCGACCCGGCCTTCGCCAGCGACGGCGAGACGTTCCGGGTCGCGCGGCAGATGTTCGAGGGCCTCGTCGGCACGGTGCCCGGCACGGCCGACCCGGCGCCGCTCCTCGCGGAGGAGTGGGAGGTGAGCGACGACGGCCTCGAGTACACGTTCTCGCTCCGCGAGGGCGTCACGTTCCACGACGACACCCCGTTCAACGCCGAGGCCGTGTGCTTCAACTTCGAGCGGTGGAACAACTTCGAAGGCATCGCGCAGTCCGAGAGCCTGTCCTACTACTGGGGGAAGGTGAACGGCGGCTTCGCGTCGAGCGAGAACGCCGCGATGGACGGCACGGGCAAGTACTCCTCGTGCGAAGCACCCGACGAGCTGACGGCCGTCATCACGCTGTCCTCCCCGCTCCCTGAGCTCGTGTCGGCGCTGTCCCTGCCCGCGTTCTCGATGCAGTCGCCGACGGCGCTGCAGGAGTACGGCGCCGACGACGTCACGGGGTCCGCCGAGGCGCCGGTCCTTCCCACCTACGCCACCGAGCACCCCACCGGCACCGGACCGTTCGTGTTCACGTCGTGGTCGCCGGGCGAGCAGGTCGTCCTGTCCGCGAACCCCGACTACTGGGGCGAGCAGGGCCAGATCACCGAGGTCGTGTTCCCGATCATCTCCGACCCGACAGCGCGCCGACAGGCGCTCGAGGCAGGGGAGATCGACGGGTACGACCTCGTCGGGCCCGCGGACGTCGAGGCGCTCGCGGCGGACGGGTTCCAGATCGTCGACCGCGACGCGTTCAACGTCCTCTACCTGGGTATGAACCAGGCGATCCCCGAGCTGGCGGACATCCGTGTCCGGCAGGCCATCGCGCACGCGGTCGACAAGGAGGCGCTCGTGGCCGCCACGCTGCCGGAGGGCACGGAGGTCGCGACGAACTTCGTGCCGCCGTCCGTGCTCGGCTACAACGACGAGGTCACGACGTACGACTACGACCCGGACCTCGCCCGCGACCTGCTCGCGCAGGCCGGCGTCAGCGACCTGACGATCAACTTCACGTACCCCACGGACGTGTCGCGGCCGTACATGCCGACGCCGGAGCAGGTGTTCGAGCGCGTCGCGGCGGATCTCGAGGAGGTCGGCATCACCGTCGAATCCACCCCGCTCCCGTGGTCGCCGGACTACCTCGACCGGATCCAGGGCGGCGCCGACCACGGGCTGCACCTGCTCGGATGGACCGGCGACTACAACGACACGTACAACTTCGTCGGCGTCTTCTTCGGCGGACCGTCGAGCGAGTGGGGCTTCGACAACCCCGAGCTGTTCGATGCGCTGTCGTCCGCGCGGGTCGCCCCGACGGTCGAGGAGCAGACGGCCCTGTACGAGGACGTGAACGCGCAGATCATGGAGTTCCTCCCCGGCGTCCCGATCGCCCACCCGGTGCCCTCGCTGGCGTTCCGGCCGGAGGTGCGGGACTACCCGGCGTCGCCGGTGCAGGACGAGGTCTACAACGTCGTGTCGATCGAGGAGTGACGCCTCCCGCTGGAACGGATGACGAGGTCCGCGCATGACCCGGCTCATCGTCCGGCGTCTGGCGCTGCTCGTGCCGACGCTGTTCGGGCTGTCGATCCTGCTGTTCCTGTGGGTGCGGGCACTGCCCGGAGGCCCTGCTGTGGCTCTCCTCGGGGAGCGGGCGACCCCGGAGTCGATCGCGGAGCTCAACCGCGTCTACGGCTTCGACCGTCCGCTCCCCGAGCAGTACCTCACGTACGTGTCGAGGATGATCTCCGGCGACTTCGGGGTCTCGATCCGCACGCGTCGGCCGGTCATCGAGGAGTTCGCCTCCCGGTTCCCGGCGACGCTGGAGCTCACCATCTTCGCGCTGGTGTTCGCCGTCGTCATCGGGCTGGCGCTCGGGTACGTCGCCGCCCGGCACCACGGCAAGGTGGTCGATCACGCGTCGGTCGTCGTGTCGCTGCTCGGCGTGACGGTGCCGGTCTTCTTCCTGGCGTTCATGCTCAAGTACGTGTTCGCTGTCCAGCTCGGCTGGTTCTACACGACGGGGCGGCAGTCCCAGGGGCTCGACGCGACGCACTACACCGGGCTGTACGTGCTCGACGGCGTCATCACCGGCGAGTGGGACGCCGCCTGGGACGCGTTCATGCACCTCGTGCTGCCGGCGATCGCGCTCGGCACGATCCCGCTCGCGATCATCACCCGCATGACGCGGGCCTCGGTGATCGAGGTGCAGGGCGCCGACTACGTGCGGACGGCGCGCGCCAAGGGGTTGCGATCGACCCGGCTGCGCAACCGCGTCGTGCTGCGCAACGCGATGCTCCCGGTCGTGACGACCATCGGGCTGCAGGTCGGCCTGCTGCTGTCCGGGGCGGTGCTGACCGAGACGGTGTTCGCGTTCCCGGGCATCGGAAGCTTTCTGTACGAGTCGATCACGGCGAGCGACTACCCGGTCCTGCAGGGATTCATCCTCGTCATCGCGGTGATCTACGCACTCGTCAACCTCGCCGTCGACGTGTCGTACGGCGTCATCGACCCGAGGATGCGTGCCCGATGACCGCGACCTTGCCGCCCGCGCAGCCTGCGCCGTCGGACACCCCGCCGCCTCGGACGTCGACCGACGACGCCGGTGCCAGCATCTGGCGGTTGGCGTTCCGCCGGCTGCGTCGCAACCCGATCGCGATCATCGGTGCCGTCATCGTGGTCGTGTTCGTGCTCGTCGCCCTGTTCGCTCCGTGGATCGCCCCGTACGGCGGGGAGGAGACACCCGGCCGGGACCTCATCCGGCCCACGTACATCCCCGGTCCCTCCGACGAGTTCCCGCTCGGGCTGGACCGGTTCGGTGGCGACGTCTACAGCAAGCTCATCTGGGGCGCGCGGGCGTCGCTCGTCATCGGTGTCGCGTCCACCCTGATCGGGCTCGTCGGCGGCATGCTGCTCGGCCTGCTCGCGGGTGCCTTCGCGGGGTCGGTCGACACGGCGACGATGCGGTTCGTCGACCTCATGCTGGCCATCCCGTCGCTCCTGCTCGCCGTGTCGATCGCCGCGATCGCCGGCCAGCGACCGTTCGCCGTCATCCTCGCGATCGGCGTCGTGCAGATCCCGATCTTCGCGCGGCTGCTGCGCGGGTCGATGCTGCAGCAGCGGAGCCAGGAGTACGTGCTCGCGGCGCGGTCTCTCGGGCTCTCCCGCGGGACCGTGACGATGTCGCACATCCTGCCGAACAGCCTCGGGCCGGTGATCGTCCAGGCGACTCTCGTCCTCGCGACGGCCGTGATCGAGGCAGCGGCGCTGTCGTTCCTCGGGCTCGGTGGCGGCCGGCCGACCACCGCGGAGTGGGGCCGCATGCTGACGCAGGCGCAGAACGAGCTGGCGATCGCGCCGAGGCTGGCGTTCCTGCCCGGGCTGTGCATCTCCATCACGGCTCTGGGGTTCACCCTCCTCGGCGAGTCGCTGCGGGAGGCCCTCGATCCCCGGTCCCGGAGGCGGTGACATGACGACCGACCTCCCGATCGACGACGAGGTGACCGACGACGACGTCGCCCGGCCGGGCGCCGACCCGACGGCGCCGCTGGTGAGCGTGCGCGGCCTGGAGGTCACCTTCCGGACCGAGCAGGGACCCCTCGTCGCCGCGAGCGACGTGACGTTCGACATCGCCGCGGGTCAGACGCTCGCGATCGTCGGCGAGTCGGGGTCGGGCAAGACGACCGTCGCGTCGGCGGTGCTCGGGCTGCTGCCCTCGAACGGCAGCGTCACTGCCGGTCAGGTGCTGGTCGACGGGCGCGACGTCGCGCGGCTGCGCCCGGCGCAGCTGCAGCAGATGCGCGGCCGGGTGCTCGGGCTCGTGCCCCAGGACCCGATGTCGAACCTCAACCCGGTCGCCCGGGTGGGTCGGCAGCTCGTCGAGACGCTGGAGGACACCGGCGTCGCGCGCGGTGCGGCGGCCCGCACCCGTGCCGCGGAGCTGCTCGCGGAGGCCGGCCTCCCGGATGCCGAGGACCGGATGGGCGCGTACCCCCACGAGTTCTCCGGCGGTATGCGCCAGCGTGCGCTCATCGCGATCGGCCTCGCCGGATCCCCGCGGCTGCTCGTGGCGGACGAGCCGACGTCGGCCCTCGACGTCACCGTGCAGCGGGTGATCCTCGACCGCCTCGAGGACCTGACGTCGTCGCTCGGCGCCGCGGTGCTGCTCATCACGCACGACCTCGGCCTCGCTGCCGAGCGGGCGTCGCACGTCGTCGTCATGCACCGCGGGCGGGTGGTCGAGCTGGGGCCGGCGCGGCAGATCCTCGTCGACCCCCAGCACGAGTACACGAAGCGGCTGCTCGGCGCGGCGCCGTCGCTGGCGTCCCGACGCATCCAGATCGCGAAGGACGTCGGGGCCGACGACGTCGTCGAGGGCGCCGACCTGCTGGCCGCCGCGGCTCGGGACGAGTCCGCCGACGCCGTGGCCACCGACGACGCGGCCGGGGCCGCGATCCCCGTGGTGCGAGCACGGAACCTGCGCAAGGTGTTCCCCGGGGCACGCAAGGGACTCGTCGGCCGTCACCCGGACGTCGTCGCCGTCGACGACGTGTCGTTCACGATCCAGCGAGGGCGGACCCTCGGGATCGTGGGGGAGTCCGGGTCCGGGAAGTCGACGGTCGCGCGGATGCTCCTCGACCTGCTGCCGCCGACGTCCGGCACGATCGAGATCGACGGCGAGCAGGTCGGCGTCCGGTCCCGCGCCGAGGAGGTCGCGTTCCGGCTCCGGGTCCAGCCGATCTTCCAGGACCCGTACTCGTCGCTCGACCCGCTGTACACGATCTACCGGACGATCGAGGAGCCCCTGCGCGCGCACCGCCTGGGTGACGCCGACGCGCGGCGGGCACGTGTGCTCGAGCTGCTCGACGCCGTCGCCCTCCCGGCGGACATCCTCAACAGATACCCGGCGGAGCTCTCCGGCGGTCAGCGCCAGCGTGTCGCGATCGCCCGGGCGCTCGCTCCGGCCCCTGAGATCCTCGTCTGCGACGAGGCGGTGTCGGCGCTCGACGTGATCGTCCAGTCCCAGATCCTGCACCTGCTCGCGGACCTGCAGTCCCGGCTCGGGCTCAGCTACCTCTTCATCTCCCACGACCTCGCCGTCATCCGGCAGATCGCCGACGAGGTCTGCGTGATGGAGCACGGGAGGGTCGTCGAAGCCGGCCCGACCGATCGCGTGTTCGACGACCCGCAGGACGCGTACACACGGCGGCTGCTCGCCGCGATCCCGGGCGCATCGCTCGATCTGCGGCTCGCGCCGCCCCCGCTCTCGTGACGCCTGCTTTGACCGGGCCTTCCCCCGGCGCCTAAGATGTTCGACGGCGTGGTGTGCCTGCCCTCGCCCGGAGCGCGGGCACGTCCCCACCTTGCAGCGCCTGGCGCCGCATCCTCAGCAGATGTACGGCTGAACTGTCCTGTCCGCACGATCCGAAGTCCGCAACGGAGTCCCTTCTTCCATGACCATCTCTACCCCAGCCCCGGCCACGACACCGCAGGTCGCCATCAACGACATCGGGTCGGCCGAGGACTTCCTCGCCGCCATCGACGAGACCATCAAGTACTTCAACGACGGCGACATCGTCGAGGGCACCATCGTCAAGGTGGACCGTGACGAGGTTCTCCTCGACATCGGTTACAAGACCGAGGGCGTCATCCTCTCGCGTGAGCTCTCCATCAAGCACGACGTGGACCCCGAGGAGGTCGTCTCCGTCGGTGAGCGCGTCGAGGCCCTCGTCCTCCAGAAGGAGGACAAGGAAGGCCGGCTGCTGCTCTCGAAGAAGCGCGCCCAGTACGAGCGCGCCTGGGGCACGATCGAGAAGATCAAGGAGGAGGACGGCGTCGTCACCGGAACGGTGATCGAGGTCGTCAAGGGTGGTCTGATCCTGGACATCGGGCTCCGCGGCTTCCTCCCGGCGTCGCTCGTCGAGATGCGCCGCGTGCGCGACCTCCAGCCGTACGTCGGCAAGGAGCTCGAGGCGAAGATCATCGAGCTCGACAAGAACCGGAACAACGTCGTGCTCTCGCGCCGCGCCTGGCTCGAGCAGACGCAGTCCGAGGTGCGCTCGACGTTCCTGGCCACGCTGCAGAAGGGCCAGATCCGCAACGGCGTCGTCTCCTCGATCGTCAACTTCGGTGCGTTCGTGGACCTCGGCGGCGTCGACGGTCTCGTCCACGTGTCCGAGCTGTCCTGGAAGCACATCGACCACCCGTCCGAGGTCGTCGAGGTCGGCCAGGAGGTCACCGTCGAGGTGCTCGACGTGGAGCTCGACCGCGAGCGCGTCTCCCTGTCGCTGAAGGCGACGCAGGAAGACCCGTGGCAGCAGTTCGCCCGGACGCACGCGATCGGCCAGGTCGTGCCGGGCAAGGTCACGAAGCTCGTGCCGTTCGGCGCGTTCGTGCGCGTCGAGGACGGCATCGAGGGCCTCGTGCACATCTCGGAGCTGGCCGTGCGCCACGTCGAGGTGCCGGAGCAGGTCGCGAAGGTCGGCGAGGAGGTCTTCGTCAAGGTCATCGACATCGACCTCGAGCGTCGCCGCATCTCGCTGTCGCTCAAGCAGGCGAACGAGGGCGTCGACCCGGCCGGTGACGACTTCGACCCGTCGCTGTACGGCATGGCGGCCGAGTACGACGAGGCGGGGAACTACAAGTACCCCGAGGGCTTCGACCCCGAGACGAACGAGTGGCTCGAGGGCTTCGACACGCAGCGCGAGGCCTGGGAGGCGCAGTACGCCGAGGCGCAGACGCGCTGGGAGGCGCACAAGCGCCAGGTGGCGGCCGCCATCGAGGCCGACGCCGAGTCGGGTTCGGCCGACGCGCCGGTCGACGGCCCGAAGAGCTTCGGCTCCGCACCGGCCGAGGCCGTGGGCACGCTGGCCTCGGACGAGGCACTCGCGGCGCTCCGCGAGAAGCTCACCGGAGCCTGATCGCTCCAGCAGCGTGAACGACGGCGCCCCTCACCTTCGCGGTGAGGGGCGCCGTCGTCGTTGCGGGGCTTCGCGCGACTACCGTGGGTCCGTGACCTGGACGACGCACTCGACCCGCGACGTCTACACGAACCCCTGGATCCGTGTGCGTGAGGACGCCGTGACGCGCCCGGACGGCTCGCCCGGGATCTACGGGGTGGTGGATGTCGCGCCCGCCGTGTTCGTCGTCGCCGTGGACGACGAGGACAGCGTGGTTCTCGTCGAGCTGGAGCGCTACACGACCGGAGTCCTCTCGCTGGAGGTGCCGGCGGGCGGGAGCGACGGCGAGGAGCTGCTCGTGGCGGCTCAGCGTGAGCTGCTCGAGGAGACGGGCCTCCTCGCCGGCTCGTGGTCGCCTCTGGGTGCGGTGTGGGCGCTGAACGGCGTCGCGCGAGCGCGCGAGCACGTGTTCCTCGCCAGGGAGCTCACGCTCGGCGGCCCCGCGGTCGGCGCCGCGGAGGAGGGGATCCGCGGGACCCGCCGCGTCCCCCTCGCCGAGGCCCTGCGCCTCGTGCGGGAGGGTGGGATCACCGACGCCTCCACCGTCACCGCGCTGACGTTCGCCGCTCTCGAGCTCGGGAGGTTCCCGTGACCACGATCCTGCTCACCGGGTTCGAGCCGTTCGGCGGTGCGAGCGCGAACGCGTCCTGGGACGCGGTCCGGCACGTGGCGCACCACTGGGACGCGGAGCGGGAAGGGGCGCGACTCGTGCCGGCCGAGCTGCCGTGCACGTTCGCCGCCGTCGGCCCGGCCCTCGCGGACCTCGTGGCACGGCACCAGCCGGACCTGCTCGTCGCGACAGGCGTGGCCACGGGACGGCGGCGGGTGTCGCTCGAACGTGTGGGGCTCAATCTCGTCGACGCGCGCATCCCCGACAACGAGGGCCGGCAGCCGATCGACGAGCCCGTCGATCCGGACGGCCCGCCGGCTCGGTTCACGTCGCTCCCGGTGAAGGCGGCGCTCGTCGCGGCGCGGGACGCCGGGCTCCCGGTCGAGCTCTCGACCTCGGCCGGGACGTTCGTGTGCAACGCCGCGCTCTATCTGGGCGTGGGTCTCGCCGAGGCGTCCGGTGGACGGATGCGCGCAGGCTTCGTGCACGTGCCGGCGACGCCTGCGGACGGACCAGGGCCGTCGCTGCCCGTCGACGCCACCGCGCGGTGCCTCACGGTGATCCTGCGGGCGTGCGTGGCGGTGGAGCACGACCTCGCCGTGCCGGGGGGCACTCTCGCCTGAAGGGTCGGCCGGGAACCACGCACCCTGGTGACCCGGGAACGTCCGGCGCTCCGATGGTGACACCGACACACGTCGGTATCACCGAAGGAGCGCAGAACCATGCAGATGTCCTCAGACGTGCCGGTTGCTCTGCAGCCCGCGCGTCCACCTCTTCGCACCACCGGTCGCGCCCTGATCGCGGCCGCACTGCTGTACGTGATGCACGTCGTGTTCAACCAGACGACCTCCGCGCTGCTCGCGATCCCGGAGCACATGCTTCCGTCCGATCTCCCCGAGCTGCGCTGGTCGTCGAGCCTGCTCTACGTCATCAACGTCGCCTGGTACCTCGCGGTCCTCGTCGCCGTGGCGTCCGCCACCCAGCTTCCCTGGGCCGTTCGGACGACCGCCGGCCGGGCAGCGGCCGCTGCCGGCTTCCTGTCCGTCGGAGCGGGCGTTCTCGGGGCGGCGATGGGCCTCGGCCTGCACGGCGGCGCCGCCGAGGCCATCGGCTCCGGTGGTGACGTGCCACCCGACACGCTCCGCGCGGTCGTCGACAGCCTCTACGTGCCGGTCAACGGTGCGGTCTTCGCGGCCAACGTGCTCCTGGCGACGTGGCTGGTCGGGTTGGCCGTCGTCGCCCGGCGCGCGGCGGTGCTCGGCGCGGGTCACGTCGTCGTCGCGACGTCGCTGGCTGTCGTGGCGCTCACCGCGGACGTCGTGGTCGGGTTCCCGGTCGGCGTGCTCGTCCTGATGCTCTGGGTCGGCATCGTCGGGGTCCTGCTCGTGCGACGCGCCCGCCGCACGGAGGTCGTGAGTCCCGCACCGCCGGTCGCCGTTCGGCCATGATGGGGCGGTGCCGATGGTCTGGGCGCAGATCGTGGTCGTCGCCGTCACCGCACCGCTCGTCGTGGCACTGGTGCACGGCGCCCTCCGGCGCGACCGG
This sequence comes from Beutenbergia cavernae DSM 12333, assembly GCF_000023105.1. NCBI lineage: Bacteria > Bacillati > Actinomycetota > Actinomycetes > Micrococcales > Beutenbergiaceae > Beutenbergia > Beutenbergia cavernae. Next base: position 2,464,209 of record NC_012669.1, on the reverse strand, counting down.
GTCCTGCCGCGCGAGGCGACCGCGACGATCCTGCTCGCCGCAGGCACCGTCGCGGTCGTCGACCCGGGCGGGACGTCGACGACCTGGAACGGGCTGGTCAACGCGATCACGCTCAGCGCGGCGGCTGTGCTGCTCGCCACGTTCCCCGACGGACGGTTCGTGCCGCGCTGGACGCTCTGGCCGGTGGCGCTCGCCGTCGCCGTCCAGATGGGCAACGTCGCCTCAGGCTTCCGGTGGGACGATCAGTCCGCCTGGTGGCCCTGGCACATCCTCGTCACCTGGCTCGTGCTCCTCCTCGGCGGGCAGGTGTACCGCTACGTGCGCCGCTCGGGGGTCGACGAGCGGGAACGCACGAGGTGGGCGGTGCTCGGCTTCCTCGCTCAGATCACCCTCTTCGTGGTGATGACCGCCGTGCTCGTCGGGCTGACCGGCACGCCCGACGGCGCGCTGGGGTCGTCGCTCGCGATGATCCTCAACCTCCTGGGTCCTACCGGCCTGGCGGTCGGACTCCTCGCGCCCCGGATCGTGCCGGTCGACAGGGCCCTCCACGTCGGCATCCAGGTGTCGGTCGTGGGTCTCGGGGTGACCGGATGCGTGGTCCTGACGACGGCGCTCCTGCCTGAGGGAGGGAACGGGCGGGCGACGTCCTGGGCAGCTGCCGCGGTGGTCGCGCTCGTGACGCTGCCGCTGGCGTGGTGCGGTGCCAAGGTCGCCCATCGGGTCGTGTACGGAGGTCGTCCAGACCCGCTCACGACCCTCGCCGCGCTTGGCCAGCTGCTCGACCGGAGCCTCGACCCGCGGGCGGTTCCGGTGACCGTGCTCCGGACGCTGTGCGACTCTCTCGGCCTGGAGGGAGCGCGGCTCTCGGGTGACCAGGTGTTCGCGGCCGAGCACGGCGAGCTGCCGCGCGTCGCCGGGCGATTCGGCATCCGGTTCCGTGGGGAGGAGCTGGCAACCTTCGAGGTCGCGCCGCGGCCCGGTGAGACCACCCTGACGGAGCACGACCGTCGGGTGGTCGACGCACTCGCCCGGCAGGCAGGAGCGGCGTTGGACGGCACGCGGGCGATCACGGAGCTGGTCGCGGCACGGTCGCGAGTCGTCACCGCCCGCGAGGAGGAACGGCGCCGCCTCCGGCGTGACCTTCACGACGACCTGGTCCCGACCCTCGCCGGGCTGGGGCTCGACGCGGCCGCGATCACCGAGCTGTTGCGCGGGCGGGACGACGCGATCGCGCGTGTCGCCGCGACCCTGGCGCAGGGCATCCGCGACTCGACGCGGCAGATCCGGGAGATCGCGTACGACCTCCGCCCTCCGGTCCTCGACGACCACGGCCTGGTGGCCGCCGTCCGCGATCGCGTCGCGTCGACCAGCGGCGCCCCACGGATCGTCATCGACGCCCCGGAGGAGCGGATCGTGCTCTCGGCCGCCCTCGAGTCGGCTGCGCTGCGGATCGTCCAGGAGGCGGTCATGAACGTCCGACGTCACGCTGCCGCCGAGGTGTGCAGGATCCGGATCTCGCTCGAACGCACGACGCTCCACGTCACCGTCGCCGATGACGGCCGCGGTCTGCCCGTTCCGCGACGTGAGGGTCTGGGGCTACGGTCGATTCGCGAGCGGGTGTACGAGCTCGGCGGATCACTCGTGATCGCCGGAGCTCCCGGGCAGGGCACGAGCATCGCGGTGCAGCTCCCGTACCGGGAGGCACCGGAGCGTGCGGAACCTCGGAAGAGCGGTGGCGGATGACGACAGTGCTCGTGGTCGACGACCACCCCGTGTACCGGCGGGGCATCGCCCATCTCCTCGCTGCCGGCGGCTACGACGTCGTCGGCGAGGCAGCGGGTGTCCGAGAGGCGGAGCAGCTCGCGCTCCGGCTCCGGCCCAGCGTGGTCATCATGGACCTCGGGCTGCCCGACGGCAGCGGCGTCGACGCGACCTCGCGGATCGTCGCGGCGAACCCCGGGACCCGGGTGGTGGTCGTCACCCTGTTCGACGATGACGGCTCGGTCCAGCGTGCCCTGGCGGCGGGCGCGGCCGGGTATGTCGTCAAGGACGCGGATCCGGACGAGATCCTCGCCGCAGTCCGGGCCGTCGAGACCGGTGCCATGGTCCTCGGTGCCCACCTCGCCGGGGCGGTGCTCGGCGCGGCCGCCGTCGCGGCCCGGCCCGCCGAGGACGTCTGGGGTCTCACCCCGCGGGAACGTCAGGTCCTCGACCTGCTGGTGAAGGGCCTCACCAACCGCGCGATCGCGGAGCGCTTGGGGCTCTCGGGCAAGACCGTCGCGAACAACGTCTCCGTGATCCTCGGCAAGCTCGGAGCGACGGACCGGGTCGAGGCGACACAGCTCGTGCGCGCGCAGCGCGCGCACGACCCGTCGAGCCCGTCACACGGTTCGCTCGCCTAGGGTGGCCGAGTGCTCCTCGTCGGCCTCACCGGAGGCATCGCGTCCGGCAAGTCCACCGTGGCACGTGAGATGAGCCGGCTCGGCGCGCTGGTCGTTGACGCCGACGTGCTCGCGCGGGAGGTCGTCGAGCCGGGCACTCCCGGCCTGGCGTCCGTTGTGGCGGAGTTCGGCGACGGCGTGCTGGCCGGCGATGGTTCGCTGGATCGCTCGGCGCTCGCGCAGCTCGTGTTCGCCGACGACGGCGCCCGCCGGCGCCTCGAGGCGATCGTGCACCCGGCCGTGGGGGAGCGGTTCGCCCGGTTCGTCGAGCAGGCGCCACGGGACGCCGTCGTCGTCCACGACGTGCCGCTGCTCGTCGAGAACGGACTGGGCGACCGCTACCACCTCGTCGTCGTCGTCGACGTCCCGGCGCACGAGCGGGAGCGGCGGCTCGTCACCGAGCGAGGGCTGACCGCTGACGAGGCCCGAGCTCGGATCGCCGCGCAGGCGGACGACGGCGCACGGCGGGCCGCCGCCGACGTGCTGCTGGGCAACGACCGCCCGCTGGCGGACACGCTCGACGCCGTCCGTCGCCTGTGGCGGGACCGGGTCCTGCCGTTCGAGGAGAACGTGCGGGAGTCACGGCCGGCGGAGCGCGGGCCGGCCGCCGTCGTCGACCCGCCGGCCGGTGACCCGTGGGCAGCCCAGGCGGGGCGGATCCTCGCGCGGCTGCGACGGGCGGGCGGATCGAGCGTCGTCGACGCCGAGCACATCGGCTCGACGGCGGTGCCGGGACTGGCGGCGACGGACGTGCTCGACCTGCAGCTCGGAGTGGAGACGCTCGAGGACGCCGACGCGCTGGCCGGCTCCCTGGCACGCGCCGGGTTCCCACCCGTGCCCGGGCGCTCGCAGGACACCTCGACGCCGGACGACCCCGACCCGGCCCAGGGTGGCGAGCGTCTCCACGCGAACGCCGACCCCGGGCGCGCCGTCGACGTCCACGTGCGAGTCGCCGGGTCGCCGGGATGGCGCGACGCGCTGTCGCGCCGCGACTCGATGCGCGACGGCGTCGACGGGCGGGCGGTGCGGTCATGACGCCGCAGCGGGCCGACGTGCTCCGCCGCATCGCCGACCACCTGGGCGCGATGCGGCCCGGTCACCCGCTCCGCGTGGGGGTCGACGGCGTGTGCGGCGTCGGCAAGTCGACCTTCGCCCGTGATCTCGCCGCGGCGATGGGCCAGACCGATCGCCCGGTCGTGCACCTCGACTCCGACGCGTTCCACCACGTGCGCGAGCGACGACGGCGCCAGGGTCACCTCTCGGGTCGTGGCTACTACGAGGACGCCTACGACTTCGACGCCCTCGCCGACCGTGTGCTCCGACCGCTCGGACCTGGCGGCACCCGCACCTATGCCGTGCGCGTGCTCGACTTCGCGTCGGACGCCGTGATCGCCGACGAGACCGCCCACGCGAGCGGAGACGCCGTCGTCATCTTCGACGCGACCTTCCTGCAACGTGACGAGCTGCGCGACCTGTGGGACGCCGTCGTCTATCTCCACGCGGACGAGGACGCGGCCCTGGCCCGCGCGCTCGCCCGGGACATGACGGCGCTGGGTGGCGAGGAGTCCGCCCGCGCGGCCTACGAGTCCCGGTACGCCGCGGCGTGCCGCATCTACCTCGACGAGCAGGATCCGCGCCGGCGCGCCTCGATCGTGGTCGAGCACACCGACCCGGACCGGCCGCAGGTGGAACGGCTGACCTGAGCCGGCGCGCCCGGCACCACACGCGCGTCAGGCGAGCGCGGCGTCCAACGTGATCGGCACCGCGGCCAGCGCCTTGCTCACCGGGCAGCCGGCCTTCGCCGCGTCGGCGATGCGGGCGAAGTCCTCGGCGGAGATCCCGGGCACCTGGCCGCGCACCGACAGCGCGATGCCCGTGATGCCCTCACCGGCGACGAACGTGACAGCGGCCTTCGTGTCCAGCTGCGTCGGCGGCGTGCCGTTCGACGCGAGCTCGTTCGAGAAGGCCATCGCGTAGCACGACGCGTGCGCCGCGGCGATCAGCTCCTCCGGCGTCGTCTGGCCCTCGTGGCCCTCGGAGCGCGACTTCCAGCCGACGTCGAACGTCGCGAGGCCGGAGCTGTCGAGGCTCGTCCGCCCGGCGCCGTGGAACAGGTCGCCGGTCCAGACCGTGCTGGCGGTGCTGACGACGGGTGTCGGCATGGTCGATCCCTCCTCGCGGCGTCCGGGCGACTCCCGGACGATGCCACCATCCTGCCGTGCCGCCGGTGGTCGTGCAGCGTGCGTCCACGCCGGGACGGCGACGGCACCCCGGCCTCGAGTGAGTGTCGGTGGCTGGACGTACCGTTGACCCATGCGTCCCGTGACCGACCTCCAGCGCCGCGTCTTCCCGTTCGAGGTGATCTCCGACTTCACGCCGTCCGGCGACCAGCCGGACGCGATTGCGCAGCTGACCGCACGCCTGCAGGCCGGTGAGAAGGACATCGTGCTCCTGGGCGCCACCGGAACCGGCAAGTCGGCGACCACGGCGTGGCTCATCGAGCAGGTGCAGCGTCCGACGCTCGTCATGGCACCGAACAAGACGCTCGCCGCGCAGCTCGCCACGGAGTTCCGTGAGCTGCTGCCGAACAACGCCGTCGAGTACTTCGTCTCGTACTACGACTACTACCAGCCCGAGGCGTACGTGCCGAGCTCGGACACGTACATCGAGAAGGACTCGTCGATCAACGACGAGGTCGAGCGGCTGCGCCACTCCGCCACGAACTCCCTGCTGACGCGGCGCGACGTCGTCGTCGTCGCCTCCGTCTCCTGCATCTACGGCCTGGGGACGCCGCAGGAGTACGTCGACCGCATGGTCCGGCTGCGGGTCGGGATGCAGATCGAGCGGGACGACCTGCTGCGGCAGTTCGTCGGGATGCAGTACACGCGGAACGACCTGTCGTTCCAGCGGGGCACGTTCCGGGTGCGCGGCGACACCGTCGAGATCATCCCGGTGTACGAGGAGCTCGCGCTGCGGATCGAGTTCTTCGGCGACGAGGTCGAGGCGATCCACACGCTGCACCCGCTGACCGGCGACGTCGTGCGCGCCGAGGAGGAGATGTACCTGTTCCCCGCCACGCACTACGTCGCGGGGCCGGAGCGCATGGAGCGCGCCATCGCGGGGATCGAGGTCGAGCTCGAGGACCGGCTCGCGGAGCTCGAGGGCGGCGGCCGTCTACTCGAGGCGCAGCGGCTGCGGATGAGGACCACGTACGACATCGAGATGATGCGGCAGATCGGCACATGCTCCGGCATCGAGAACTACTCGCGGCACATCGACGGCCGCGAGCCGGGGTCGCCTCCGCACACGCTGCTCGACTACTTCCCCGAGGACTTCATGCTCGTCATCGACGAGTCGCACCAGACCGTCCCGCAGATCGGGGCGATGTACGAGGGCGACTCGTCCCGGAAGCGCACGCTCGTGGAGCACGGGTTCCGGCTCCCCAGCGCCATGGACAACCGGCCGCTGCGCTGGGAGGAGTTCCTCGAGCGGATCGGGCAGACGGTGTACCTGTCCGCGACCCCGGGGCCGTACGAGCTGGGCCAGTCGGACGGCGTCGTCGAGCAGGTCATCCGCCCGACAGGGCTCGTGGACCCGGAGATCGTGGTCAAGCCGACCAAGGGTCAGATCGACGACCTCCTGGCCGAGATCAACGCCCGCGCCGAGCGGGACGAGCGCGTGCTCGTCACGACACTGACGAAGAAGATGTCCGAGGACCTCACGGACTACCTGCTCGAGCGTGGCGTGCGGGTGCGGTACCTGCACTCGGAGGTCGACACGCTCCGGCGCGTGGAGCTGCTGCGGGAGCTGCGCACCGGCGTCTTCGACGTGCTGGTCGGGATCAACCTGCTCCGGGAGGGTCTCGACCTCCCGGAGGTGTCGCTCGTGGCGATCCTGGACGCCGACAAGGAGGGCTTCCTGCGCTCCGGCACGTCCCTCATCCAGACCATCGGCCGAGCGGCGCGGAACGTCTCGGGTCAGGTGCACATGTACGCCGACTCCGTGACGCCGTCGATGGCGCTGGCGATCGAGGAGACGAACCGCCGGCGCGAGAAGCAGGTCGCGTACAACACCGAGCGCGGGATCGACCCGGAGCCGCTCCGCAAGCGCATCGGCGACATCACCGAGCTGCTCGCGCGGGAGGACATCGACACGAAGGAGCTGCTCGCCGGTGGGTACCGGCAGGCCGGGTCCAAGGCTCCCGTACCGCGCAAGGCCGGGGGCGACGGCTCGATGCGGGAGCGGCTCGCCGGCGCGGCCACGGCCGACCTGGCCGAGCTCATCCAGGAGCTCACGGACCAGATGCACGTCGCCGCGGGCGAGCTGCAGTTCGAGGTCGCGGCCCGGCTCCGGGACGAGATCTCCGACCTCAAGAAGGAGCTGCGCCAGATGAGCGCGGCCTCTGCCTGAGCCCGAGCGTGCGGCGCCCAGCGTCCGGCGGTGGCACCGCCGATCGCCGGCTCGGGATGTGACGAACGTCGCGTCCGGCCCGTCCGGGGCGCCGCGTCCCGTATGCTCGCCTGGTTGGAGGGGAGTACTCCCGTCGCCGTGGCATCGTCATCACGGCCGTCATGGTTGACGGCTCGGTGCCATCGGGTCCGACGTCATTCGGTCCGGGACCGGTGACGCGGGCGGAGGAGACCTCCGGTCCCCTGTCATCGGTACCGGAGGTAGCTCGGTGGACGTTCCTGTCTGGGTCTGGCTGATCACGATCGGCGGCATCGTCGCGATGCTGGCCGTCGACCTGATCGGGCACGTGCGCAAGCCGCACGCCCCGACGCTGCGCGAGTCGGCGTGGTGGTCGGTCGCGTACATCGCGATCGCCCTCGCGTTCGGCCTGCTGGTGTGGATCGGCTGGGGGGCGGGCTTCGCCGGGGAGTACTACGCGGGCTACCTCACCGAGAAGAGCCTCTCGGTCGACAACCTGTTCGTGTTCGTCCTCATCATGGGCAGCTTCGCCGTCCCGCGGGAGTATCAGCAGAAGGTGCTGTTCGTCGGCATCATCATCGCGCTCGTGCTGCGGACGGTCTTCATCCTGCTCGGCGCCGAGCTCGTCAACAACTTCTCGTGGATCTTCTACGTGTTCGGGGCGTTCCTCATCTGGACGGCCGTCGCACAGGCGCGGCACACCGGCCACGAGGGTGACGAGCAACGCGAGAACGCGCTGGTCCGCGTGGTGCGAAGGCTGCTGCCGACCACGGAGGACTACGTCGGCGACCGGATCTTCGTGCGCCACGACCACCGCTGGCACATCACACCGATGCTCGTCGTCATGGTGGCGATCGGCAGCGCCGACATCCTCTTCGCCGTCGACTCGATCCCCGCCATCTTCGGGCTGACGCAGGAGGTCTACCTGATCTTCGCGGCCAACGCGTTCTCGCTCCTCGGCCTGCGTCAGCTGTTCTTCCTCATCGACGGGTTGCTCGACCGGCTCGTCTACCTCAACTACGGGCTCGCCGCGATCCTCGCGTTCATCGGCGCCAAGCTGGTCATCCACGCCATGCACGAGAACGAGCTCCCGTTCATCAACGGTGGCGAGCACATCGAGGTCATCCCGGAGATCCCCACCGCACTCTCGCTCGTCTTCATCGTCGTGACGCTCGCCATCACGACGGTGGCGAGCCTGATCAAGAGCCGGTCCGACGCAGGGAGCCGCTCGACCGATGCATGAGATCCCCGCGTGGTTCGAGATCACGGCGCTCACCCTGCTCGCGGGCATCCTGCTCGCCGACCTGCTCATCATCGGGCGCCGCCCTCACGTCCCTTCCTTCCGGGAGAGCGCGATCTGGGTCAGCGTCTACATCGGGCTGGCCCTGCTCTTCGGCGTCGCCGTCCTGGTGGTCTCCGGCGGGACGGCGGCGGGCGAGTTCTACGCCGGTTGGCTCACCGAGTACTCGTTGTCGCTCGACAACCTGTTCGTGTTCACGGTGATCATGGCGGCGTTCGCCGTGCCCCGAGAACTGCAGCAGCGGACGCTGATGATCGGGATCGTCATCGCGCTCGTCCTGCGTGCGGTGTTCATCCTGCTGGGCGCGGCGGTCATCGAGCGGTACACCTGGGTGTTCTACCTGTTCGGAGTGATCCTCCTCGTCACGGCGCTGAAGATGGCGCGCGGGCAGGACGACGACGAGGAGTACAAGGAGAACGCGCTCATCCGCGGTCTGCGGAAGGTGCTCCCCATCTCCGACCACTACGACTCGACACGCCTGTCGACACGTGTGGACGCGCGCTGGATGCTCACACCGATGCTCATCGTGCTGCTCGCCCTGGGCACCACCGACCTGCTGTTCGCGTTCGACTCGATCCCCGCGATCTTCGGGCTGACCCAGGATCCGTTCATCGTGTTCGCGACGAACCTGTTCGCCCTCATGGGTCTGCGGCAGCTGTACTTCCTGCTCGGCGGCCTGCTGGAGCGACTCGTGTACCTGACGTACGGGCTCGCGATCATCCTCGGCTTCATCGGGGTCAAGCTCGTGCTGCACGCCCTGCACACGAACTCCGTGCCGTTCGTCAACCACGGCGCGCCCGTCGAGTGGGCACCCGAGATCCCGATCTGGCTGTCGCTCGTCGTCATCGTGGGGACGCTCGGCGTCACGACTGTCGCCAGCCTCGCGAAGACGGCCCGCTCGAACCGGATCGAACCCGCCTGAGGCCCGGCCGGATCAGGCGACGGCGTCCGGCCGGCGCGCGATCCGGCGCGCCAGCACGGCGCACGTGATGAGCTGCAGCTGGTGGAACACGATCACCGGCACGGCCACCTGGGCGGCCAGCGCCGGTGAGAACAGGACCGCCGCCATGGGGAGTCCGGTCGCCAGGGACTTCGTCGAGCCGACCATGAGCAGGGCCGAGCGACGCGCGCCGCCGAGCCGTAGCAGCGGCGCGCCGAACCACGCGGCGAGCAGGACGACGGTGAGCAGCACACCGCTCAGCAGGATGAGCCACACGAGCATCGACGGGCGGACGAGGGACCACGTGCCGTTCGCCGTCGCCGTCGCCACGGCCCCGAGGACGACGAGCAGGATCGTGGTGCGGTCCACGCCCACGGTCAGCCACCGCCGTGCCCGGATCCACGGCCCCGTCCACCGGGAGAGCAGCTGCCCCACGACGAACGGGAGCAGCAGGTGCAGGAGCACCGTCGGGAGGCCGCCGAGACCCGCGGCCCCGGACGTCCGGCCCATGATCAGCAGGACCAGCGCCGGCGTGAGGAGCATGCCGAGGACGTTCGAGAGCGTGGCCCCGCAGATCGCGCCGGCGACGTCGCCGCGGGCCACCGAGACGAACGCCACCGAGGACTGCACGGTGGAGGGCAGCAGCGTGAGGAAGAGCATCCCGGTCGCGAGGACGGTGCCCAGGAGCGGCTCCGCCACGCTCGAGAGCAGGAGACCGAGGGCCGGGAACAGGACGAACGTCGCCGCGAGCATCGCCCCCTGGAGCCGGGCGTCGCGCAGCCCGGCGACGACCTCCCTCGTCGCGAGGCGCATGCCGTAGACGAGGAACAGGACGGTGACGGCGATGTCGCCGGTGACGTCGACGACGGACCGCACCTGCGCCGTCGTCGGGACGAACAGCCCGATCAGGAGGGTCGCGACGAGCGCGAGGACGAACGGGTCGACCCAGGCCCGCAGTGCCTTCATCGCGTCGTCAGCGGTGTCACAGCGCGGACGCCCAGGGGCCGATCACGGGCTCCCACGCACGAGCCTCCCGGTCCGCGATGATGCCCGCCGCGGCGAACGGGTCGGCGTCGAGAGCACGCAGCGCCTCGTCCGCGTCGTCGCCGCGGACGAGCAGGAGGGCGCCGGGCGAGCCCGTGAACGGGCCGGACGCCAGGAGGCGGCCGTCGCGCTCCAGGCCGCGCAGGAAGTCGCGGTGCGCCGGGCGGACCTCGTCGCGGACGGCGACGGCGTCCGGCGTGTGGGCGTACGTGTACTCGACGGCGTAGACGGGCATGTCCCGAAGCGTACCCAGGGGGATCGGGACCGAGGGCAACGGAGCGAGGTCTCCGGAGCGAGGGACGAGCGCAGGAGGATCGCGACCGAGGGCAACGGAGCGAGGACTCCGGAGCGGGGGACGAGCGCAGGAGGATCGCGACCGAGGGCAACGGAGCGAGGACTCGACGCCGCCGTGGGACGACGCGGCAGACGAGACGGGCGTCGTACACACCTGCCGGGATGCCCGACCAGGCGATCGGTCGCGTTCGGGGCCTCGCCGACGCGACTCATCGCCTGGTCGCGGCCCCACGCGCGACTGATCGCCTGGTCACGCCCGCCGCCGAGCAGGTGCGGCGCAGGGTCCGGGTAGGGTCGCGAGCGTGACCCTCTCGCCCACGGCCACGGCCGTGTCCGTGCACAGCAACGCGAGCTACTCGTTCAGCAAGCCCGCCCGGGAGCGCATCCGGGTGATCGCCGGGATCGGCGTCGAGGACGACGTGCACGCCGGCGTGACGGTCAAGCACCGCTCGCGGGTCCGCGCCGACCCGACACGGCCGAACCTGCGTCAGGTGCACCTCATGCACGCGGAGCTGTTCGACGAGCTCGCCGCAGCGGGGTTCACCGTCGACCCCGGTGACCTCGGCGAGAACGTCACGACGCGGGGCGTGGACCTGCTCGACCTGCCGCGGGGGACGATCCTGCGGATCGGGCCCGACGTCGTCCTCGAGGTGACCGGCCTGCGCAACCCGTGCCAGCAGATCAACGACTTCGCCCCCGGGTTGCTGCGGCGCGTCGTGTTCCGGGACGACGACGGCGGGACGGTGCGCAAAGCGGGGATCATGACGGTGGCGCTCACCGGCGGCGAGATCGCCGGCGGCGACGCGATCGTCGTCGAGCTCCCGCCCGAACCGCACGAGCGCCTCGAACCCGTGTGAATACGCGGCCGGAGCGCGCTGGGCCGAGGCATCCCGCGACCCGCCGCGCCGACACGCCGTCGAACAGGTGTGCGATGTCGGTGGGCGCGCCTACCATGGCACGGTGAGTGAACACCTCGTCGTCTCCGGCGCGCGCGAGCACAACCTGCAGAACGTCTCGATCGATCTTCCGCGCGACCGCCTCATCGTCTTCACGGGCCTGTCCGGCTCCGGGAAGTCCTCCCTGGCGTTCGACACGATCTTCGCGGAGGGCCAGCGGCGCTACGTGGAGTCGCTGTCCTCGTACGCCCGTCAGTTCCTCGGTCAGATGGACAAGCCGGACGTCGACTTCATCGAGGGGCTGTCCCCGGCGGTGTCGATCGACCAGAAGTCGACGAACCGGAACCCGCGCTCGACGGTCGGCACGATCACCGAGGTGTACGACTACCTCCGGCTGCTGTTCGCTCGTGCCGGCACGCAGTTCTGCCCGGTCTGCGGCGAGCGCGTGACGGCGCAGACGCCGCAGCAGATCGTCGACCGGCTCCTCGAGCTGGACGAGGGCACCCGGTTCCAGGTGCTGGCTCCGGTGGTCCGTGGGCGCAAGGGCGAGTACGCCGACCTGTTCCGCGAGCTGCAGCAGCAGGGCTTCGCCCGCGCCCGGGTGGACGGCGAGGTCGTGCCGCTCGCCGAGCCGCCGACGCTGGAGAAGAAGCTCAAGCACTCGATCGAGGTGGTCGTCGACCGCCTCGTGGCCCGGGCGGGCTCGCGGCAGCGGATCACCGACTCCGTCGAGACGGCGCTGCGCCTCGCGGAGGGCCTGCTCGTCGTCGAGCTCGTGGACCTTCCGGCCGACGCACCCGATCGGGAACGGCGCTTCTCCGAGAAGCGGGCGTGCCCGAACGACCACCCGCTCGCGCTCGACGAGATCGAGCCGCGCACGTTCTCGTTCAACGCGCCGTACGGGGCGTGCCCCGAGTGCACGGGCCTCGGGTCGCGGCTCGAGGTCGACCCGGAGCTGCTCGTACCGGACGAGGAGCTGACGCTCGCGCAGGGCGCCATCGCCCCATGGGCGCAGGCCTCGTCGGAGTACTACGGCCGGCTCCTGGCCGCGCTCGGCGAGGAGCTCGGGTTCTCCGTCGACGTCCCGTGGCGCGCCCTCCCGAAGCGCGCGAAGGAGGCGGTCCTGTACGGCAAGGACCACGAGGTCCACGTGCGGTACAAGAACCGCTGGGGGCGCGAGCGGCAGTACTCCTCGGGCTTCGAGGGCGCCGTCACGTTCATCCAGCGCCGGCACTCGGAGACGGAGTCCGAGTGGTCCCGGGAGAAGTACGAGGGCTTCATGCGCGAGGTGCCCTGCCCGGTGTGCCAGGGCACCCGCCTCAAGCCGGAGGTCCTCGCGGTGCGCATCGGCGGCCGCTCCATCGCCGAGGTGTGCGCGCTGCCGATCGACGAGGCGAAGGTTTTCCTCGACACGCTCGACCTGGGGGTGCGGGAGCGCGCGATCGCCGGGCAGGTGCTCAAGGAGATCCACGCCCGCCTCGGGTTCCTGCTCGACGTCGGGCTCGACTACCTGACGCTGTCCCGCCCGTCGGGCACGCTGTCCGGCGGCGAGGCGCAGCGGATCCGCCTCGCGACGCAGATCGGCTCGGGCCTCGTCGGCGTGCTGTACGTCCTGGACGAGCCGAGCATCGGGCTGCACCAGCGGGACAACCGGCGGCTCATCGACACGCTCACGCGTCTGCGCGACCTCGGGAACACGCTGATCGTCGTCGAGCACGACGAGGACACGATCCGGGCCGCCGACTGGATCGTGGACATCGGGCCGGGGGCGGGGGAGCACGGCGGGCGGATCGTGCACTCCGGGGACTTCGCCGGGCTCCTCGAGGCGGAGGAGTCGCTCACCGGTGCGTACCTCGACGGTCGCCGCGAGATCCCGGTGCCGCCGGTGCGCCGGCCGCGGGACGCGAAGCGACAGCTCACGGTGGTCGGCGCGCGGGAGAACAACCTGCGCGGCGTCACGGTGTCGTTCCCGCTCGGCCTGTTCGTCGCCGTGACGGGGGTGTCGGGTTCCGGCAAGTCGACGCTCGTCAACGGGATCCTGTACAACGTGCTCGCGAACGAGCTCAACGGTGCGCGGCACGTGCCCGGCCGGCACACCCGGGTCACGGGCATGGACGGGCTCGACAAGACGGTGCACGTCGACCAAGGTCCGATCGGGCGGACGCCGCGGTCGAACCCCGCCACGTACACGGGGGTCTGGGACCACGTGCGCCGGCTGTTCGCCGAGACCACCGAGGCGAAGGTCCGCGGGTACACCCCGGGGCGGTTCTCGTTCAACGTCAAGGGCGGCCGGTGCGAGGCGTGCTCGGGCGACGGGACGCTGAAGATCGAGATGAACTTCCTCCCGGACGTGTACGTGCCGTGCGAGGTGTGCCACGGCGCCCGGTACAACCGCGAGACGCTCGAGGTGCACTTCAAGGGCAAGACCGTCGCCGACGTGCTGGCGATGCCGATCTCGGAGGCCGCCGACTTCTTCGCCGCCGTTCCGGCGATCTCGCGTCACCTGCGCACCCTCGTCGACGTCGGTCTCGGTTACGTGCGGCTCGGGCAGCCGGCGCCCACGCTGTCCGGGGGCGAGGCCCAGCGGGTGAAGCTCGCCAGCGAGCTGCAGAAGCGGTCGAGCGGCCGCACGGTGTACGTGCTCGACGAGCCGACCACGGGGCTCCACTTCGAGGACATCCGGAAGCTGCTCGAGGTGCTGCAGGGCCTGGTCGACAAGGGCAACACCGTCATCGTCATCGAGCACAACCTCGACGTGATCCGGAACGCCGACTGGGTGGTCGACCTCGGCCCGGAGGGTGGCAACGGGGGCGGGACGGTCGTGGCGGAGGGGACGCCCGAGGTGATCGCCCGCGCGGCGGAGAGCCACACCGGGGCCTTCCTGTCGGATCTTGTGCCGGCCGAGCGGGAACCGGTCAGCGCCTGACCGGCGAGCCCGTGCGCGAGCTCAGGCGGGTGCGCCGGCCCCGAGCGGCGCCGGGTCCAGCAGCACCGGGAAGTTGACCGAGCGGGCGATGAAGCAGTGGTCGTGGGCGCGCTCGTGGAGCACGGCGAGGGCGGCGTCGTCGACGGGCTCCGCGCCGTCGGACGCGTCGCGGCGCGCGAGCTCGACCCGAGGGTGCAGCACGACCTCGACGAACTGGCCGGCGCCGCCGGTCTCGACGCGCATCGTCCCGAGGGCGCGGTCGGAGTAGGAGGTCACGACGACGCCGGACGTCGACGCCAGGTGCAGGAACCACAGCATGTGGCACTGGGCGAGGGCGGCGACCAGCAGCTCCTCCGGCGTGTAGCGCTCAGGGTCGCCGCGGAACGCGGGATCGGCCGACCCGGGCAGGGGCGGCTTCCCGGTGATGAGGACCTCGTGCTCGCGGGAGTAGGCGCGGTAGCCGATCGTGCCGCCCTCGCGCGCGCCGGTCCAGTCGACGCTCACCGTGTACGAGTGGAGTCCTCCCATCGGCACACGGTAGCGCGGGCCGCCGCGTCTGTCCGTCGAGTTGCGGCTCAGACGGTGAGGTCGACGACGACGGGCAGGTGGTCGCTCGGCACGACACCCGGTCCGGGCACCGGCACGTCGTACGCGACGACGCCGACGGCGTCGGACACGAGCACGTGGTCGATGCGGGAGTCGTCGTCGCCGGCTGTGTCCGCGACGGCGTCCGGGACCCAGTCGTGGAACGTCCCGCCGGGGCCGGTGGGAGCGGTGCGGCTCCGGGTGCGCGCGTCGTGGAGCGCGCCGGCGACCACGGCCAAGGGCTCGGTGCGGGGGCCGGCGTTGAGGTCGCCGAGGACGACGGCGGGGACGTCGCCGCGCTCCCGGACGGCGTCGAGCACGACCCGCAGCCCGAATGCCTGGGCGTCGGTGCTCTCGTGGTCGAGGTGCACGTTCCACACGCCGATCGATCCGGCCCGGCCGGCGCCGTCGACAGGCTCCAGCACCGCCCACGTGCAGGTCCGCGGGAACGTCGTCCCGGCGAACCGGCTCGGCACCGCCGGCGTCTCGGACAGCCAGAACGTGCCCCACTCCGCGATGCGCCACGCGGCCCGGCGCACGAGGAGAGGCACGTGCTCGCCGCCCGCGGCGCCGTCGTCGCGGCCCACGCCCACGGCCTCGTACTCCGGCAGGTCCGCGCGCAGGTCCGCGAGCTGGTGGGACTGGACCTCCTGCAGCCCGACCACGTCGGGAGCAGCCGCCCGGATCGTGGCGGCGACGGCGGCCCGGCGCGGCGCCCACGCGGCGACGGGGCTGGCGGCGTCGTCGTACTTGATGTTGAACGTCATGACGCGCAGCGGCGTCCCCTGGTGTCCGGCCACAGCCACCATCCTGGTGCACGCGGACCGTGGGACACACGTTCTAAGGTGGAGGCATGGCTGACCCGACGACGTACCGACCGCGTCCCGGGGAGATCCCGGACGCGCCGGGGGTGTACCGGTTCCGGGACCCGCACGGCCGCGTCGTCTACGTCGGGAAGGCGAAGAGCCTCCGGTCCCGTCTCTCGAGCTACTTCCAGGACCTCAGCGCGCTGCACCCACGCACGCAGCAGATGGTCACGACGGCGAGCTCCGTCGAGTGGACGGTGGTCGGGACCGAGGTCGAGGCGCTCCAGCTCGAGTACTCGTGGATCAAGGAGTTCGACCCGAGGTTCAACGTCAAGTACCGGGACGACAAGTCGTACCCCTACCTCGCCGTCACCATGGGTGAGGAGGTCCCACGCGTCCAGGTGATGCGCGGCGCCAAGCGGAAGGGCACGCGGTACTTCGGGCCCTACGGCCACGCGTGGGCGATCCGGGAGACCGTCGATCTGCTGCTGCGCGTGTTCCCCGTCCGGACGTGCTCGTCCGGTGTCTACAAGCGAGCGGCGGCGAGCGGTCGCCCGTGCCTCCTCGGGTACATCGACAAGTGCTCGGCCCCGTGCGTCGGCCGCATCAGCGTCGAGGATCACCGCGATCTGGCCGAGGACTTCTGCTCGTTCATGGCGGGGGAGTCGGGCGTCTTCCTGCGCCGGCTCGAGTCCGAGATGGCGGCCGCGTCCGCCGAGCTGGACTTCGAGCGCGCCGCGCGCGTGCGGGACGACATCAACGCGCTGCGCCGCGTGGTCGAGAAGAACGCCGTGGTCCTCGCGGACGGCACCGACGCCGACGTGTTCGCGCTCGCCGCCGACGAGCTCGAGGTGTCGGTCCAGGTGTTCCATGTGCGCGGCGGGCGGGTTCGCGGGCAGCGCGGCTGGGTCACCGAGCGGGTGGAGGACCTCGACGACGGAGCGCTCGTCGAGCGGCTGCTCCAGCAGGTGTACGGGCCGTACGCCACGGAGAAGGGCCCGGACGGCGGCGCGACCGGCGTGCCGCGCGAGGTGCTCGTGCCGGCGCTGCCGGACGACGCCGTCGAGCTCGCGGAGTGGCTCAGCACGCTGCGCGGTTCCCGGGTCTCGCTGCGGATCCCGCAGCGCGGCGAGAAGCGCGCCCTCGCCGAGACTGTCCGGACGAATGCGCAGCAGGCGCTCGCGCTGCACAAGACGCGCCGAGCCGGTGACCTGACGTCCCGGTCGCGTGCGCTGTCCGAGCTTCAGGAGGAGCTCGGCCTGGCCGAGTCACCGCTGCGCATCGAGTGCTACGACATCTCGACCCTGCAGGGCACGCACCAGGTCGGGTCGATGGTGGTGTTCGAGGACGGGCTGGCGCGCAAGTCCGAGTACCGCCAGTTCGTGGTCCGAGGTGCCGACGGGCAGGGCGCCCGCGACGACACCGAGGCCATGCACGAGGTCATCACGCGGCGCTTCCGCCGCTACCTCGCGCAGCGCGACGTCGGCGTGGCCGGCGGCGGGAGCGGTGAGGTGCCGGCGGAGGACGACGACGGCGTCGCGATCGCCGGCCCGGTGGATCCGGAGACGGGCCGGCCGGCGAGGTTCGCGTACCCGCCGAACCTCGTCGTCGTCGACGGCGGGCCACCGCAGGTGGCGGCCGCCCAGCGCGCGCTCGACGAGCTCGGCGTGAGCGATGTGGCCCTCGTCGGCCTGGCGAAGCGGCTCGAGGAGGTGTGGCTGCCGGGCGAGGAGTACCCGCTCGTGCTCCCGCGCGCCAGCGAGGGCCTGTACCTCCTGCAGCGCGTGCGGGACGAGGCGCACCGGTTCGCGATCACGCACCACCGCAAGCGCCGGGGCAAGTCGATGACGCGGTCCACGCTCGACGACGTCCCGGGGCTCGGGCCGTCGCGGCAGGCCGCGCTGCTCCAGGCCTTCGGCTCGGTGCGAAGGATCCGCGCGGCGACGCCGGAGGAGATCGCGGCGGTCCCCGGCTTCGGCAGGCGCACGGCCGAGCAGGTGCTGGCCGCCCTGGCGCCGTCACCCGACGACGCGACGACGGAGCCGGGCGCCGTCGGCGAGCCGGGCACGGCGGACGGGGCCGCCGCGGACCCGGACGGTCGGGACGCCGTCGTCGTCCCCGAGGGCTGAGCACCCGCTCGCCTGGCATCCTGGGGGGATGAGCGCGCCGAGCCCCGAACCGTCCGGTCCGCCCACGGTCCCCGAGGGGATCCCGATGCTCGAGGCGCACACGCCACGGCCTGAGGACGAGCGCGCGGAGCTGCTCATCATCACGGGGATGTCGGGCGCCGGGCGCACCCGTGCCGCGGCGGTCCTGGAGGACCTCGACTGGTACGTCGTCGACAACCTGCCGCCGACGATGCTGCTGCCGCTGGCGGGGATGATGACGGCGAGCGGGGCCGGGGTGCGGCGGCTCGCCGTGGTCGTCGACGTGCGCGGCGGCGAGTTCTTCGCCGATCTGGCCCGGGTGATCGACGACATCCGGGCGCAGGACCTCGAGTACCGGATCGTGTTCCTGGACGCCTCGGACGAGGTGCTCGTGCGGCGCTTCGAGCAGGTCCGTCGCCCGCACCCGCTGCAGGGCGACGGGCGGATCCTCGACGGGATCGCCGAGGAGCGCCGGGTGCTCGCGCACCTGCGGGAGCGGTCCGACGTCGTCCTCGACACCACCGACCTCACCGTCCATGAGCTGGCGGCGCAGGTGCGGGACGTGGTGGCCGGCGAGGCCGACCGGCCGCTGCGACTCACGCTCGTCTCGTTCGGCTTCAAGTACGGGCTGCCGCTGGACGCCGACCACGTGGTGGACGTGCGGTTCCTCTCCAACCCGTACTGGGTCACGGAGCTGCGCCATCTCACGGGCCGTGACGACGCCGTGCGCGACTACGTGCTGGCGCTGCCCGGTGCGCAGGACTTCGTCGACGCGTACGTGTCCGCCGTCGAGCCCGTGCTCGACGGCTACCTCCGCGAGCAGAAGCCGTACGTCACGATCGCGGTGGGCTGCACCGGCGGCAAGCACAGGTCGGTCGCGATCGCCGAGGCGATGGCGGAGCGGCTCCGCGAGGACGGCAACTCGGTCCGCACCCTGCACCGTGACCTGGGTCGCGAGTGACCGTGCATCTCGACCCGCTCGGCCCGACGCCGTCGGCGCCGCCCCGCATCGTCGCCCTCGGCGGCGGTCACGGGCTCTCGTCCACGCTCATGGCGTTGCGGCACCTCACCCCGGACCTCACCGCCGTCGTGACGGTGGCCGACGACGGCGGCTCGTCCGGTCGGCTGCGTTCCGAGCTCGGCATCCTCCCGCCGGGTGACCTGCGGATGGCGTTGGCGGCCCTGTGCGACGACACGCCCCGGGGCCGGCGGTGGCACGACCTGCTGCAGCACCGCTTCGACACCGACGGCCCGCTCGACGCGCACGCGGCCGGCAACCTCGTCATCGCCGCGGCGTGGGCGGTCGCCGGCGACCCGGTCTCCGGCCTGGACGGGCTCGCCGAGCTGATCGGCGCGCGCGGCAGGGTGCTCCCCATGGCGGCGGTGCCGCTCCAGATCGAGGCGGACGTCACGCGCGACGGTGGCCTCGACGTCGTCGTCCGCGGCCAGAGCCGGGTCGCCGTGACGAGCGGGCGGGTCGCGCGCGTGCGCCTGGTCCCGGAGGGGCCACCGGCGTGCCCGGAGGCGGTCGCAGCCGTCCGCGCGGCCGACTGGGTGGTGCTCGGCCCCGGATCCTGGTACACGTCCGTCATGCCCCATCTGCTCGTGCCCGAGCTGCGGGACGCGGTGCACGACGGCGGCGCCCGCGTGGCCCTGACGCTCAACCTGCAGGCGCAGCCGGGGGAGACCGAGGGCTTCTCCGCCGCCGACCACGTGGTCGCGCTGTCGCGCTACGACCCGGACCTGCGCCTCGACGTCGTGGTCGCCGATCCGACGTGGGTGGACGACGTCAGGGAGCTGGAGGCCAGCGTGCGGAGGCTCGGGGGAGAGCTCGTCCTGCGCCAGGTCCGGGCCGACGACGGGACGCCGCGGCACGACCCGCTGCGCCTCGCCGCCGCGTACCGGGACGCGTTCGCGGGCACCTGGGGCGACGTGGGAGCGGTCCGATGAGTGGCAGGATGGCCGCCATGTCGCTGACCGCTGCCGTGAAGGACGAGCTGGCCAGAGTCCGGGTCGACAAGATCTCCAGCCGCAAGGCCGAGGTGTCGGCGACGCTGAGGTTCGCGGGGGGACTCCACATCATCTCGGGCCGCATCGTGATCGAGGCGGAGCTGGACGCGGCGATCGCTGCCCGCCGGCTCCGCGTCGCGATCGCCGAGGTGTACGGCCACGTGAGCGACATCATCGTCGTCTCCGGTGGCGCGCTGCGGAAGGGCAACCGGTACGTCGTCCGCGTCGTGCGCGACGGCGAGGCGCTCGCTCGGCAGACCGGGCTGCTGGACAGCCGCGGGCGGCCCGTGCGCGGGCTCCCGCCCCAGGTGGTCTCCGCGAGCATCGGCGACACGGTCGCCGCCTGGCGGGGTGCCTTTCTCGCGCACGGATCCCTCACGGAGCCCGGCCGGTCCTCGGCCCTGGAGGTCACGTGCCCCGGGCCGGAGGCGGCGCTGGCGCTCGTGGGTGCCGCCCGCCGGCTCGGCATCACGTCGAAGGCGCGCGAGGTGCGCGGGGTGGACCGGGTCGTGATCCGGGACGGCGACGCGATCTCCGCGATCCTCACCCGGATGGGCGCGCACGACGCCGTCCTCGCCTGGGAGGAGCGCCGGATGCGTCGGGAGGTGCGCGGCACGGCGAACCGCCTGGCGAACTTCGACGACGCGAACCTGCGGCGGTCGGCACGGGCGGCGGTCGCGGCGAGCGCACGCGTGGAGCGGGCGTTCGAGATCCTCGCCGAGGACGTGCCCGACCACCTGGTCGAGGCCGGCCGGCTGCGCCTCGAGAACAAGCAGGCCTCGCTGGAGGAGCTGGGCCAGCTGTCCGACCCGCCGCTGACGAAGGACGCCGTCGCCGGCCGCATCCGGCGCCTTCTCGCGATGGCCGACAAGAAGGCGTCGGACCTCGGGATCCCCGACACCGAGAGCATCCTCACACCGGAGATGCTCGACCTCTGAGACGCCCCCCTGGGCGGGACCTCCTACCCAGGTGACCCCTCCGGAGCCGGTGTAGGGTCGCAAGATGGAGGGCGGCCCCAAGGGTCCGCCCCGCCGCCTGCGCCCGACGGGGTACTGATCCGGTCGACGTGGGCGAGCTCCATCGCAACGACCTGCGCGCTCCGCGCACGAGGAGGACATGGTGACCATCCGCGTCGGTATCAACGGCTTCGGCCGCATCGGACGGAACTACTACCGAGCGATCGTCGCGTCGGGGGCGGACATCGAGGTCGTGGGCGTCAACGACCTGACGGACAACAAGACGCTCGCGCACCTGCTCAAGTACGACACCGTGCTCGGCCGCTTCCCGGCCGAGGTGTCCTACGACGAGGGCAACATCATCGTCGGCGGCACGAAGATCCGCGCGCTCGAGGAGCGCGACCCGGCGAACCTGCCGTGGGCGGAGCTCGGCGCGGACGTCGTCATCGAGTCCACGGGCTTCTTCACCGATGCCACCAAGGCCAAGGCGCACATCGACGCGGGCGCCAAGAAGGTCATCATCTCCGCGCCCGGCAAGAACGACGACGGCACGTTCGTCGTCGGCGTGAACCACACGGAGTACGACCCGGCCACGCAGCACGTCATCTCGAACGCGTCCTGCACCACGAACTGCCTCGCGCCGCTCGCGAAGGCGATCAACGACGCGTTCGGCATCCAGCACGGCCTCATGACGACGATCCACGCGTACACCGGCGACCAGAACCTGCAGGACGGTCCGCACAAGGACCTCCGCCGCGCCCGCGCAGCCGCGCAGAACATCGTGCCGACGTCGACCGGCGCCGCGAAGGCCATCGGCCTCGTGCTGCCGGCGCTCAAGGGCAAGCTCGACGGCTACGCCCTGCGCGTGCCGGTCATCACCGGCTCCGCCACCGACCTCACGGTCAACGTGGGTCGCGAGGACCTGACCGTCGACGACGTCAACGCGGCGGTCAAGGCCGCTGCCGACGGCGACCTCAAGGGCGTGCTCGAGTACGTCGACGACGAGATCGTGTCGTCCGACATCGTCACCAACCCGCACCAGAGCATCTTCGATGCGAAGCTCACGAAGGTGATCGGCAACCAGGTCAAGGTCGTGGCCTGGTACGACAACGAGTGGGGCTACTCCAACAGCCTCGTCGCGCTCACGAAGTACGTGGGCGAGCGGCTCTGACGTAGTCCGCATCCCGGCTCATGCCTCCGCGCCCGCTCCGCCAGGACGGGCGCGGAGGTCTGTCCGGCCACTGACGTCACCGAGGCGCTCGACCGGCCTCACGACCCGACCTGAGGAGAGACGATGAGGACCATCGACGACCTGGGCGAGCTGCGCGGGAAGACCGTGCTCGTCCGCTCGGACTTCAACGTGCCGCTCGACGGCACCACCATCACCGACGACGGCCGGATCCGCGCGGCGCTGCCCACGCTGAAGCGGCTCGTCGACGCCGGGGCCAAGGTCGTCGTGACGGCGCACCTCGGGCGGCCGAAGGGCGCGCCGGACCCGGCGTTCTCGCTCGCGCCCGTCGCGCAGCGCCTCGGAGCGCTCCTCGGCACGCCCGTCGCGCTCGCGGCCGACGTCGTCGGCCCGTCCGCGCACGAGACGGTCGCTGCGCTCTCCGACGGCGACGTCGCGCTGCTCGAGAACGTGCGGTTCGACCCGCGCGAGTCGAGCAAGGACGACGCCGAGCGCCTCGAGCTGGCGCGCGCGTTCGCCGAGTTGGCCGACGCGTTCGTCTCCGACGGTTTCGGCGTCGTGCACCGCAAGCAGGCCAGCGTGTACGACGTCGCCACCCTGCTCCCGCACGCGGCGGGCGACCTCGTGCTCGCGGAGGTGACGGCGCTGCGGAAGGCGACGGACGATCCCGAGCGGCCGTACGCCGTCGTCCTCGGCGGTTCGAAGGTCTCCGACAAGCTCGGCGTCATCGCGAACCTGCTCACGAAGGCCGACACGCTCCTCATCGGCGGCGGGATGGTCTTCACGTTCCTCGCGGCGCAGGGCCACCAGGTGGGCAAGTCCCTGCTGGAGGAGGACCAGATCGACACGGTCAAGGGCTACCTCGACCAGGCCGAGCAGTCCGGCGTCACGATCGTGCTCCCGACGGACATCGTCGCGGCCGAGGCGTTCGCCGCTGACGCTCCGCACCAGGTCGTCGCCGCTGACGCGATCCCGGCGGACTCGATCGGCCTCGACATCGGACCCGAGTCCGGCGAGGCGTTCGCCGCCGTCATCCGCGGGGCGAAGACCGTCGTCTGGAACGGCCCCATGGGGGTCTTCGAGTTCGACGCCTTCGCCGCCGGCACGCGCGCCGTCGCCCAGGGGCTCACCGACGCCACCGCAGCCGGCGCCTTCACCATCGTCGGCGGCGGAGACTCCGCGGCGGCCGTCCGTTCGCTCGGCTTCGACGAGGCCGGGTTCAGCCACATCTCGACCGGAGGTGGCGCGAGCCTCGAGTTCCTCGAGGGCAAGACGCTCCCCGGCCTCGCCGTCCTGGAGGACTGATCATGGCCAGCACCCGTACCCCGCTGATGGCGGGCAACTGGAAGATGAACCTCGACCACCACCAGGCGACGCACCTCGTGCAGAAGCTCGCGTGGACGCTCGGGGACGCCAAGCACGACTACACCGGCGTGGAGGTCGTCGTCGCGCCGTCGTTCACGAACCTGCGGTCCGTGCAGACGCTCGTCGACGCCGACCGGCTGGGCATCCGTTACGCCTCCCAGGACGTCTCGGCGCACGCCTCCGGCGCGTACACCGGTGAGGTGTCGGCCTCCCAGCTGGCGAAGCTCGGCGTCACCTACGCGATCATCGGGCACTCCGAGCGGCGCCAGTTCCACGCGGAGGACGACGCCGTCGTCAACGCGAAGTCGAAGGCGGCGCTCGGCGAGGGCATCGTCCCGCTGGTGTGCGTCGGCGAAGGGCTCGACGTGCGGCAGGCCGGCGAGCAGGTGCCGTACACGCTCGCTCAGGTCGACGGCGCGTTCGACGGGATCTCCGCCGACGACGCCGCGACGATCGTCGTCGCGTACGAGCCCGTCTGGGCCATCGGGACCGGCGAGGTCGCGACACCCGAGGACGCGCAGGAGGTCTGCGCGGCGATCCGCGTCCGCCTCAGCGAGTTGTACTCACCGGAGGTGGCAGGCGCCGTCCGCGTCCTCTACGGCGGCTCCGTGAAGTCCGGGAACGTCGCGGCCATCATGGCCAAGCCCGACGTCGACGGCGCGCTCGTCGGCGGGGCGAGCCTCGACGCCGACGAGTTCGCGGCCATCGTCCGCTACCAGCAGCACGCCGTCGGCCTCTAGCCGGTCGTTCGTGGCAGGCGGCGGGCCCGATCGCCTATCCTTGACCGGGCCCGCCGCTGCCGCAGCGTACGGTGGGTACGACCCGCGACGTGAAGAACGGAACCACGTGGACGCTCTACGCATCTCCCTGCAGGTCCTGCTCGTGCTCACGAGCGGGATCCTGATCCTGACGATCCTCATGCACAAGGGCAAGGGCGGGGGCCTCTCCGACATGTTCGGGGGCGGACTGTCGACCAGCGTCGCGTCGTCGGGCGTCGCCGAACGCAACCTCAACCGCATCACCATCGGCACCGCCCTCATCTGGGGCGTCGTCGTGGTGCTGCTGGGTCTGATCCAGAAGTTCACGGTCTGAGAAGGGACGCACGTGGCTGGTGGTAGCGCAATCCGGGGGTCGCGCGTCGGCGCAGGCCCGATGGGCGAGGCGGAACGTGGGGAGGCCGCGCCGCGGGTGTGGGTGTCCTACTGGTGCGCCGCCGGCCACGAGACGCGTCCCAGCTTCGCCGAGGAGCCGGGGATGGTCGTCCCCGAGACGTGGGACTGCCCCCGCTGCGGGCTCCCTGCCGGCCAGGACCAGGAGAACCCGCCAGCGGCTCCCAAGAACGAGCCGTACAAGACGCACCTCGCGTACGTGAAGGAGCGTCGGAGCGACGCCGAGGGTGCCGAGCTCCTCGAAGAGGCGCTCGCCGCGCTTCGCGCTCGTCGGGGCGGCTGAGGTCGCGTCTGCGGGTGCGTCCGCGTCTGTGGGTGCGATCGCGTCGCCGCAAGGATGATCCAGCCTGCCCGGGCGCTCCTTCGTCGCGCCCCACGCCCAGCCACTCCGGGCCGGATCATCCTTCCGTCGCCGCTCGTTGGTGATCTCGCCTTCGTCGGTGGGCACCAGCTCAGGGCTTGACAGTGCTCAGACGCGGATTCCGCGTGACTGGGGTCGTCTCGGGAGCGCATGGGTCCCCGATCTACCCCACTCCAGGCGCGATCCCCGGCGCGACGGTCAGTCGGGGTCGCGCACGTCCGTACGGATCCCCACCAGCACGCCGTCGTAGCCCTTGGCGCCCACCGTCTGCAGGACCGTCGCATCGAGGCGCGGCTCGTCGCGGAGCGCCTCGAGCATCGCCCGCACGCCCTGCACGTCGGCGTCGTCGCGGGAGGGGTCCACCACGCCTCCGCCCCGGACGACGTTGTCGACGACCACGAGCCCTCCGCGGCGCACCAGCCTGATCGCCCACTCGACGTACGTCGGCAGGTTCGCCTTGTCCGCATCGAGGAACACGAGGTCCGCGCGCTCGTCGCCCAGCTCGTCGGCGAGGGCGGGCAACGCCTCCGTCGCGTCACCGAGGCGGACGTCCACCTTCTCGAGCAGGCCGGCCCGAGCCAGGTTCACGCGGGCGACGTCGGCGTGCCGCGGCGAGTACTCGATCGTCACGACCCGGCCGTCGCCGGCCACGCCCCGCGCCAGCCACGTCGTCGAGTAGCCACCGAGCGTGCCCACCTCCACCACCAGCCGGGCGTCGACCGTGCGTGCCAGCACCTGGAGGAAGGCTCCCTGCAGCGGCGACACGGCGATCGCCGGCAGGCCGGCCGCCGTGCTCGCCTCCAGCGTCGCCTCGAGCACCGGGTCCGCGGGCAGCAGCGCCTGCGCCGCCCAGTCGTCGACCTCGGCCCACACCTGGCGCGCTGAGTCGTCGCTCATCCGTCGTCCTCCTCGGATCCGGCCGCGGCCACGTCCAGCAGCCACAGCGTGACGTCGTGCCCGTGCGCCCCGCTCACCGGCGCCTCGTGGACGTCGACGCCGCCGAGGCCCGCCCGGACGGCGTCGGCCTTGTCCGCCCCGGCGACGACGAACCACACCTGGTGCGCCGCCGCGATCGCCTCGAACGTGAGGGAGACCCGTTCCGGTGGCGGCTTCGGCGCACCCTGGACGCCGACGGCGGCCACCCCGGTCACGTCGAGGGCCGGCTGCCCGGGGAAGAGCGATGCCACGTGCGCGTCC
Source organism: Beutenbergia cavernae DSM 12333 (assembly GCF_000023105.1). Classification (NCBI taxonomy): domain Bacteria; kingdom Bacillati; phylum Actinomycetota; class Actinomycetes; order Micrococcales; family Beutenbergiaceae; genus Beutenbergia; species Beutenbergia cavernae. The sequence goes on along the minus strand of NC_012669.1, from coordinate 2,438,155 downwards.
GGGCCGACGCCGAGCAGCAGGACGGCGAAGCCCGGAACCGTAGCGCCGTCGGGAGCGTGCGCGGCGAGCTCGGCGGCGTACGCGGCCGCCGCATCCTCCGGCGAGCCGACGACGTCGGGTCCCGGCACCGCATGCACGTTCCCGGCGGGCAGGTCGAGCACGTCGAGCAGGGCGGCACGCGCCTGCGTCTCGTTGCGGTCCGGGTCGCCGGCGGGGAGGAAACGCTCGTCGCCCCACCACACGTGCAGGCTCGTCCGGTCGACCAGCCCGAGGAGCGGGCTGCGGCCGAGCGCGGCGAGCGACGCGGTGCCCGCGGTGCCGCCGGTGAGGACCACGTGCACCGGGCTCGCCACCGCCTGGGCGTCGGCGATCGCGAGCGCGAGCCGGGCGGCCACCGCCTCGGCGAGCGTCTCGGCGTCGGGATGGACGACGACGGCCCGTGCGCTCATCGCTTCTCCTCCTTCGCGAGGCGCGCCAGTCCCTTCGTCAGCACCGTCCCGTACACCTCGTCCGGGTCGAGCCGCCGGAGCTCCTCGACGAGGCAGTCCGACAGCGTGCGCAGCGGCAACGAGACCTTCTGCTTGATCCCGTCGGGGCGGGTGATGTGCAGGACGGACGAGCCCTCGGGTCGCACCATCGCGATGTCGCCACCGGCGCGCGTCAGACGGACGCCGGTGAGCGCGACCGCGTCCGCCTCGTGCTCCACGGTGATGGCCGTGCGCAGGGCGAGCCCGAGCCAGGCCGCGAGCATCGTGACCGAGGGATGCGCACTGTTCCCCGTGATCGTCACGGAGCGCACGGTCTCGAACGGCGGCTCGTCGAGCGCCGCGGAGATGAGACCCCGCCAGAGCGTCGCGCGGGCCCAGGCGAGGTCGGTGTCGCCGGGGCTGTGGTGCGCCGCCAGCCTCGTCAGCTCCGCCCTGGGGTCGGGGCACTGCAGCACGTCGGTGATACGCCGCTGCGCCATCACGCCGAGCGGGGACTCGGCGGGGGAGACGGGCACCTCGTGCGTCCACCACGTGACGATCGGCGCGTCCGGGAGCAGGAGCGGCATGACGAGCGTGTCGAGAGTCTCGCGGACGGCGCCGTGCGGCCGCAGCACGATGACCTCGCTCGCACCGGCGTCGCCGCCGACGCGGATCTCCGCGTCGAGGCCGTCCGCCTCGCCGGCCGCGCCCGCCACGATGACGATCACGCGGCAGGGGTGCTCGCGGCTGGCGTCGTTCGCCGCGTCGACGGCTTCCTCGAGGTCCCCGCCGTTGACGACGACGATGAGCGTGAGCACGCGCCCGAGCGCGACGGCACCACCCTCCTCCCGCAACGCGACGAGCCGGGCGGCGACCTTCGACGTCGTCGTCTCCTCGAGCCGGATGATCACGGTCGCCTCCAGATCCGTCCGTCGCGGGCGAGCATGGCGTCGGCGCTCTCCGGCCCCCAGGTGCCCGGACGGTACGCGTCGGGACGGCCGTGGCGCTCCCAGTAGTCGATGATCGGGTCGAGGATCTCCCAGGAGAGCTCGACCTCGCGGTGGTGGGGGAACAGCGGCGGGTCGCCGAGCAGCACGTCGAGGATGAGCCGTTCGTACGCCTCGGGGGAGGACTCCGTGAACGCGTGCCCGTACCCGAAGTCCATCGTGACGTCGCGCACCTCCATCGCGGTGCCCGGCACCTTGGCGCCGAACCGGAGCGTCACGCCCTCGTCGGGCTGCACGCGGATCACTATCGCGTTCTGCCCGAGCTCCTGCGTCGCGGACAGGGCGAACGGGAGGTGCGGCGCACGCTTGAACACGACGGCGATCTCCGTCACCCGGCGCCCGAGCCGCTTGCCGGCGCGGAGGTAGAACGGGACTCCGGCCCAGCGGCGCGTGTCGACGTCGAGACGGATCGCCGCGTAGGTCTCCGTGGTGGAGGACGCCGGGATGCCGTCCTCGTCGTGGTACCCCAGGACCTTCTCGCCCGCCTGCCAGCCCGCCGCGTACTGCCCGCGGGCGGTGTGCCGCCCGAGGTCGCGGGGGCGGACGACGGCGGAGAGGACCTTCTCCTTCTCGGCCCGCAGCGAGGCGGCGTCGAACGAGACCGGCTCCTCCATCGCGGTGAGGGCGAGCAGCTGGAGGAGGTGGTTCTGGATGACGTCGCGGGCCGCTCCGATGCCGTCGTAGTACCCGGCGCGCGAGCCGATGCCGATGTCCTCGGCCATCGTGATCTGGACGTGGTCGACGTAGTTCGCATTCCACACCGGCTCGAACAGCTGGTTCGCGAACCGCATGGCGAGGAGGTTCTGGACCGTCTCCTTGCCGAGGTAGTGGTCGATGCGGAACACCGAGTCGCTCGGGAACACCTGGGAAACGACGTCGTTGAGCTCGCGCGCGGAGGCCAGGTCGTGCCCGAACGGCTTCTCGATGACGACCCGCCGCCACGCCCCCGGCTTCGACTGGGACAGGCCGGACTCCGCGAGCTGCTGGCACACGAGCGGGAACGAGCTCGGGGGCACCGACAGGTAGAAGGCGTGGTTGCCGCCGGTACCCCGCTCCCGGTCCAGCTCGGCCACGGTGTCGGCGAGGCGCTCGAACGCCGCGTCGTCGTCGAACTCGCCGGGGACGAACCGGATCCCGGCCTCCAGCTGCTTCCAGACGCGTTCCCGGAACGGCGTGCGGGCGTGCGCCTGCACCGCCTCCTTCGTGACCTGGGCGAAGTGGTCGGCGTTCCAGTCGCGGCGCGCGAAGCCCGTGAGGCCGAAGCCCGGCGGGAGCAGGCCGCGGTTCGTGAGGTCGTAGACGGCGGGGAGCAGCTTCTTGCGGGCCAGGTCCCCGGTGACGCCGAAGATGACGAGCCCCGACGGGCCGGCGATGCGGGGGAGCCGGCGGTCGAGCGGGTTGTGCAACGGGTTCTGACCGGCGGACACCTTCGCGGGGCTCACGCCGTGGCCCCGTTGGTGCGAGAGGCGGCCTTGTCGAGCTCGCTCTGCACCGTGCCGAGCAGCTCGTTCTGGCTGGCGACGAACTTCTCGACGCCTTCCTCCTCGAGCTCGGTGAGCAACCGCTCGTACGGCACGCCGAGCCGGACGACGGCGTCGAGGTGCTCGCGCGCCGCGACCGCCGTCCCGTGCACGGTGTCGACCGGGCCGTCGCCGTCGGGCAGCCGCGCGTGATCCGCCACCGCCTGCAGCGTCTTCTCCGGCATCGTGTTGACGACGTGCGGGGCGATCAGCTCGTCGACGTACCGGGTGTCCGGGTAGGAGGGGTCCTTGACCCCCGTCGACGCCCAGAGCGGACGCTGCACGCGTGCCCCGGCCGAGGAGAGGTCGGCCCAGCGCGGCGACGAGAAGATCTCCTCGAACGCCTCGTACGCGAGCCGCGCGCCGGCGATCGCGGCACCGCCGCGGAGCGTGGCGGCCTCGTCCCCGCCGATCTCGTCGAGCACCGGGTCGATCTTGGCGTCGATCCTCGACAGGAACACCGAGGCCACCGAGGCGATCCGAGACAGGTCGAGCCCGGCGAGCTGCGCCTTCTCGAGACCGTCGAGGTAGGCCTGCGCGACGGCGCGGTAGCGGTCGAGCGAGAAGATCAGCGTCACGTTGACGCTGATCCCCTCGGAGATGGCCGCAGTGATCGCGGGGAGGCCCTGCTCGGTGGCCGGGATCTTCACGTACACGTTCGGGCGGTCGACGAGGGCCCACAGCCGCCGAGCCTGGGCGATCGTCTCCTCCGTGTCGCGGGCCAGACGTGGGTCGACCTCGATCGACACGCGCCCGTCCTGGAACCCGGACGCGGTGTAGAGGGGGGCGAGCACGGCCGTGGCCGAGCGCACGTCGTCGCTCGTGAGCGCGATCGCCGCCTCCTCCGCGCCGATCCCGCGGGCGGCGAGGTCGCCGACCTGGTCGGCGTACGCGTCGCCGTCCTGCAGCGCTGCGGCGAAGATCGTCGGGTTCGTCGTCACCCCCACGACGTGGCTCGTGCTCACGAGCTCCGCGAGCTCACCGGTGTCGAGCCGGTCCCGGGAGAGGTCGTCGAGCCAGATCGAGACGCCCGAGGCGCTGATCCGCTCGAGTCGGTCGTTCGACTGCATCTGATCCTCCGTCGTCTGGAAGGTCCCGGATCATGCCTGGGGCGTGGCCTCAGACCACCTGGTCGCCCGTCGCGCTCGCTCCGGCCGCGACGCGGCCTGCCGGAGCCGGGTCGCCGTTCGCGGCGGCGAGGGACTCGCGCGCCGCGGAGACGACAGCCTCCGGGGTGAAGCCGAACTCGCGGAACAGCGTGACGTGGTCGGCCGAGGCGCCGTAGTGCTCGATCGAGACGGAGCGCCCGGCGTCGCCGACGATCGCGTGCCAGCTCAGGGCGACTCCCGCCTCGACGCTGACGCGGGCGCGGACAGCGGCGGGCAGCACCTGCTCGCGGTAGTCGGCGTCCTGCTGGGCGAACCACTCGAGGCTTGGGGCGGACACGACCCGCGTCGCCACGCCGTCGGCCTCGAGCGTCTCGCGGGCGGCGACGGCGAGCTGCACCTCGGAGCCAGTGGCGACGAGGACGACGTCCGGCGTCGGGCGTGATGCCTCCACCAGCACGTAGGCGCCGCGCGCGACGCCGTCGGCCGCCGCGAACCCGTCCCTACCGCGCGGGAAGACCGGCACGTTCTGCCGCGTGAGGACGAGGCCGGTCGGCTCACGGCGGGACAGGATCTCCCGCCAGGCCACGGCCGTCTCGTTGGCGTCCGCGGGCCGCACGATCGTGAGGCCGGGGATGGCGCGCAGAGCCGCGAGGTGCTCGATCGGCTGGTGCGTCGGACCGTCCTCGCCGAGCCCGATCGAGTCGTGCGTCCACACGTACGTCGCCGGGACGCCCATGAGCGAGGCGAGCCGGACGGCGCCGCGCATGTAGTCGCTGAACGTGAGGAACGTGCCGCCGTAGGGGCGCGTGGGTCCGTGCAGGGCGATGCCGGACAGGATCGCCCCCATCGCGTGCTCGCGGATGCCGAAATGCAGCGTGCGCCCGTCGATGTCGCCCGGGAACTCCTTGGTGGCGTGCTCCGCCGGGATGAACGACTGCGCGCCCTTCATCGTGGTGTTGTTCGAGCCGGCGAGGTCGGCGCTGCCGCCCCAGAGCTCCGGGAGCACGTCGGCGAGCGCCGTCAGCACCTCGCCGGACGCCGAGCGCGTCGCCACGTCCTTCTCGGTGCCCCAGGTGGGGAGCGCGTCGGTCCAGCCGTCCGGCAGCTCGTGCGCGAGGAGCCGGTCGAGCAGCGCGGCGCGGTCGGGCTGGGCCGCGCGCCAGCTGTCGAACCCGGCCTGCCACTCGGCCCGCACCGTGCGGACGCGGTCGGCGAGCGACCGGGTGCGCTCGAGCACGGCGGGGGAGACGGCGAACGAGGCGTCGGGGTCGACGCCGAGGGCCTCCTTGAGGCCTCGCACCTCGTCGGTGCCCAGCTTGGAGCCGTGGGCACCGCCGGTGTTCTGCTTCGTGGGCGCCGGCCACGCGATGATCGTGCGCAGGTCGATGATCGACGGGCGCGACGTCTCGGCCTTCGCGGCGGCGAGCGCCGCGGCGAGCGCGTCGACGTCCTCGCGGTACTCCGTCCCGCCGTTCGTCCAGTCCACGCGCTGGGTGTGCCACCCGTACGCCTCGTACCGTGCGAGGACGTCCTCGGTGAACGCGATGGACGTGTGCCCCTCGATCGAGATCTCGTTGTTGTCCCAGACGACCACGAGGTTGCCGAGCTCCTGGGTGCCGGCGAGCGAGCTGGCCTCGCTCGTCACGCCCTCCTGGAGGTCGCCGTCGGACGCGATCACCCAGACGGTGTGGTCGAACGGGCTGGTGCCGTCCGGCGCGTCCGGGTCGAAGAGCGTGCGCTCGCGGCGGGCGGCCATCGCCATCCCGACGGCGCTCGCGAGGCCCTGACCGAGCGGTCCGGTGGTGATCTCCACGCCCTCGGTGTGCCGGTACTCCGGGTGCCCCGGCGTCTTCGAGCCCCACGTCCGCAGCGACTGGAGGTCCTCGAGCTCGAGCCCGAACCCGCCCAGGTAGAGCTGGATGTACTGCGTCAGGCTGGAGTGCCCGGCGGAGAGGACGAACCGGTCGCGACCCAGCCAGTGCGGGTCGGCCGGGTCGACCTGCATGGTGTTCTGGTACAGGAGGTACGCGAGCGGGGCCAGGCTGATCGCGGTCCCGGGGTGGCCGTTCCCGACCTTCTCGACGGCGTCGGCCGCGAGGGTGCGGACCGTGTTCACCGCCTCGACGTCCACCGAGTCCCAACCGACCTGTTGTGCCGTGGGGGCAGGTGCGTTCACGTCCGACCTCTCTCGTCACTCTCGCGTGGGCGCTGCGCCGCACGCATCCAAGCGTCTGGTGGCGGCGCACCGGGGCTTCGCACCGGGCGCTCGCTGTGTTCCACACGACAGTACTGCCGGTGGCCGGGGCCTCGCGCGCGGCGTCCGGAACGCGGGCGGCTGCCATAGGATGAGACGGATCCGAGCGAGACTCCGACAGCGAGCGCTAGCGAGCGCAGGAGGATCGCGACCGAGAATGCAGTGCGAGACTCCGACAGCGAGCGCTAGCGAGCGCAGGAGGATCGCGACCGATGAACGGCCGCACCGGCCTCTGGGCGCGCGGCACCACGATCCCGCGCTGCGGGGATGGGGAGCGAGGGCACGAGTGCGCACCGCCGAACCCGCGACGACTCCGGGGGCCGCAGGATCGGGCGAGACGGCGTCGGCATCGCTGCGTCCGCCGGTCCCGTCGTCACGCGGTGGGCGGTTGCGGGCGAAGGTCGGCGCGTACGTCGCGTTGACGAAGCCGCGGATCATCGAGCTGCTGCTCGTCACGACGCTGCCCACGATGATCCTCGCGGCGGGCGGCTGGCCAGGTTGGTGGCTCGCGATCGCGACCCTCGTGGGTGGTGCGTTCGCCGCCGGCTCCGCGAACACGCTCAACTGCTACATCGACCGCGACATCGACCAGGTGATGGCGCGGACGCGGAAGCGTCCGCTCGTCACGGGTGCTGTGACGCCTCGCGAGGCGCTCGTGTTCGGCCTCGTGCTCGGCGTCGTCGCGATCGCTTGGTTCGCGGTGTTCGTGAACGTCGTCGCGGCGGCGCTGACGCTCACGGCGATCCTGCTCTACGTGGTCGGCTACACGCTGATCCTCAAGCGTCGGACGTCCCAGAACATCGTGTGGGGCGGTTCCGCCGGGTGCATGCCCGTGCTCATCGGCTGGTCCGCCGTCACCGGCGGCCTCGACTGGGCCGCTCTCGTGCTGTTCGGGGTGATCTTCTTCTGGACGCCGCCGCACTACTGGCCGCTGTCGATGAAGTTCAAGCGCGACTACGCGAGCGCGAACGTGCCGATGCTCCCGGTCGTCGCGGCGGACACGAAGGTCGCCCGCGAGATGGTGGCGTACGGCGTGGCGATGGTGGCGTGCACGCTGGTGCTGATCCCGGTGGCCGGGATGGGCTGGCTGTACACGGCGACGGCGGTGGCCGCCGGTGCGTGGTTCATGTGGGCGTGCATCGGGCTGTACCGGCGTGCCGTCGGGCGCGCGCCCGGGAAGCTTCACGCGATGAAGGTGTTCCACGCCTCGATCACGTACCTCACGCTGGTGTTCGTGGCGATCGCGGTCGATCCGTTCCTGCCGTTCTGAGCGCATGGACGCCGTCGGGCCCGCGCGCGACCTCGAGGACTACCTCGCGCACCTCGGCGTCGAACGGGGTCTGAGCCCGCACACGCTGGCCGCGTACCGGCGTGACCTGTCGCGGTATGCGGCGTACCTGGGGGCGCTCGGTCGTGCCCGGTTGTCCGACGTCCGGCCCGCCGACGTCGACGCGTACGTCGAGGCGCTCCGGACGGGGAGCGACGGCGGGAGCGCCTTGTCGGCGTCGTCGGCGTCACGCGCCGTGGTGGCGGTCCGGGGCTGGCACCGGTTCGCCATGCTCGAGGGCATCGCGCCGAGCGACCCGGCGGTCGACGTGCGGCCGCCGTCGACCACGAAGCGCCTGCCGAAGGCGATCGCCGTGGAGGATGTCGAGCGGCTGCTCGTGGCGGCGTCGGCCGGCGACGGACCCGGCCCGCTGCGCGACCGTGCGCTGCTGGAGCTGCTGTACGGCACGGGGGCGCGGATCACGGAGGCGACGTCGCTCGCCGTCGACGACATCGATCTCGACGACGACGCCGGTTCCGTCCGCTTGTTCGGGAAGGGGCGCCGGGAGCGCGTGGTGCCGCTCGGGCGGTTCGCGCGCGACGCCGTCGACGCCTACCTGGTGCGCGCCCGGCCGGTGCTGGCTCAGGCGGGGACCGGCACGCCGGCGCTGTTCCTCGGCATGCGGGGGCGGCCGCTGAGCCGGCAGAGCGCGTGGGCGATCCTGCAGTCGGCGGCCCGGCGGGCGGACCTGGAGGAGCACGTCTCGCCGCACACGCTGCGCCACTCCTACGCGACGCACCTGCTCGCGGGCGGCGCGGACGTGCGCGTGGTGCAGGAGCTGCTGGGCCATGCGTCGGTGACGACGACGCAGCTGTACACGCTCGTCACCGCGCAGACGCTGCGTGAGGTGTACGCGGCGGCGCACCCGCGGGCGCGCGGCTGACGCGCGATCCCGCTGCGGGTCCCTCCGCCGGGTGCGGGTGGTGCGCCCGCGAGCGTCGTGAGCGCGCGAGTGCGGGGTGAGCGCGCGAGTGCGGAGCGGCACGCACCGCACTCGGACCCTCACCCCGCACTGGAGCGGAACGCGCCGGAGCGGGTCGGGCGCCGGAGCAGAACGCGCGTCATCGATGCGCCACCCACGCCTGTGGACGGCGCTCGGCACCGTCGTCGTCCACAGGACGAACCCGGGCCGGCTGAAACGACGGGCAGGATCCGGGAATGGCTGAACTCATCCCGGGCGCCTCGGTCGAGCCGCGGGTCCCGCCCTCTCTCGTCTGGTACTCCGTCGATGACAGGCGCGAGATCGAGCACCGTCTCCGCCGCGGCGAGCTCCAGAGCGTTCGGCGTGGCTGCTACCGCGTCACCGGGCACGGCACCGACGAGCCCGGCGCCCTCGGGACCGAACGCGAACAGCGCATCCTGGCGCAGGTTGCCGCGCTCGAGGCCCGGCTGCGCACGCCGCACTGGTTCAGCCACACGAGCGCTGCCCTGCTCTGGGGATGCTGGACGTGGCGGCTCGCCGAGGAGGTTCACCTCGTGCAGGGCACACGTCCTGGCGTGAGTCGGCGTCCGGGTGACCCCGTGATGCGCCACGTCGGCCGACTGCCCGCGAGCGATCGAGCGGAGATCGCCGGCGTGCCGGTGACAGCCCTCCCGCGGACGATCATCGACTGTGCGCGCACGCTCCCGATCGCATCCGCTCTCGTGATCGCTGACTCGGGCCTACGGATCGGGACGAGCGCGGAGGAAGTCAGGGACCGCGCGGCGTCGATGAGGGGTGCTCGGGGCATCCTCCGTGCGGAACGCGTGCTTCGGCTGATGGATGCTCGCTCCGGTTCTCCCGGGGAGACGCTCGTGCGCCTCATCGCCCACGAGGCAGGGCTGCCGAGACCCGATCTCTCGCACCCGGTGCGGACCGCTCTGGGTCTGCTGTGGCTCGACATCGCCTGGCCGGACCTGCGCGTCGCGGTCGAGTTCGACGGCGACGGGAAGTACGGCCGGAAGCCTGCGGAGGTGCAAGCCCGGCTCCTCGCCGAGAAGCGACGCAACGATGCCCTCGACGAGCACGAGTGGCGCCTCGTGCACGTCACGTGGGAGCAGCTCGGTGACCCGGCGCGGATCGTCGCCCGCATCCGTCACGCGATGGCGCAGCAGGTGGCCCGAGGCCGTCGCGTTGCGCTGTAGCCGCGAACCGTGTCCGGATCGGTGCTGAGAGCGAGTGCGGGGAGTGCGCCCGAGTGCGGAGCGGCACGCACCGCACTCGGACGCACGCCCCACACTCGCCTGGGCGTGGCGCCTCGGGCTCCCGGAGTGGCGCTCGCCGTGGCGGACCTACTCCCGCTCGACGGGGGCGTCGGAAGGGGCCACGGCGACGGCGACGGGCTTGCGCGACAGCCCGATCGCGCCGTCGGAGTCGCGTTCCGCCGCGGCGAGCGCGTCGCCGTCGTCGGCGAGGCGAGGGCGGCTGCGCAGCTCCACCGGGGTGGCGGCCTGCGCCCGCTCGTACTGCTTGCGGCGGTACGTGAGGTTGAGCGCTTCGACGAGCACCGCGAACGCCATCGGGCCGTAGATGAGCGCCTTCTCCACGTGGACGCCGAACCCGTCGACCACGAGGAACGTGCCGATGAGGAGCAGGAACGACAGCGCCAGGATCTTCACCGACGGGTGCTTGTTGACGAACCCGAAGATGTACTTCGCCGCGACCAGCATGATCCCGAACGAGAGCACCACTGCCGCGATGATGACCACGAGGTTGTCCACCATCCCCACGGCGGTGATCACCGAGTCGAACGAGAACACGACGTCCAGCACGAGGATCTGCGCGATGATCGCGCCGAACGTCGCCCGAGCCGCGCCGCCGCCGCCGTGGCCGTGCTCGACCCCCTCGAGCTTCTCGTGGATCTCCCTCACGGCCTTGTAGATGAGGAACGCGCCGCCGAGCAGGAGGATGAGGTCACGGCCCGAGAAGTCGTGCCCGATGACGGTCACCAGCGGCTCGGTCAGCGTGATCATCCACGACGCCGCGAACAGGAGGCCGATCCGGCTCACCATCGCGAGGGTCAGCCCCAGATTGCGCGCCTTCGCCTGCTGATCGGGCGGCAGCTTGCTCGCGAGGATCGAGATGAAGATCACGTTGTCGACGCCGAGAACGATCTCCAGCACGAACAGCGTGAGGAAGGCGACGAGGAGGTCAGGCGTCAGTTCGAGGCTGAGGTCCACTGCTGGAGCGTACCGGCGCAGACACCGCTGATCGCGTGCCGTCCGGCGCGGGCGGTAGATCGCAGGCGGGCCCGGAGGCTAGCGTGGCCGTGTGAGCGAGGAGCAGCCTGCACTCGACGTGCCGACGTACACCCAGGGTGTCGTCGGTACCGACGTCCCGACGGCGGCCCCCGGCGGACGTCCGGAGACGCCGGCCGCAGAGGCGCCAGCCGCCGAGGCGCCAGGCGCACCATCGACCGACCAGCACGCCGACGCCCACGACGGGCTCCCGCCCGCAGGTTCCGTGCCCATCCCGGACTTCCCCGAGCCGCAGCCCCTCGCCTCGCACGGCCCCGCGAGGATCGTCGCGATGTGCAACCAGAAGGGCGGCGTCGGCAAGACGACGACCACGATCAACCTGGGGGCGGCGCTCGCGGAGTACGGCCGTCGGGTCCTGCTCGTCGACTTCGACCCGCAGGGGGCGGCGTCCGCCGGGCTCGGCGTCTCCGCCCACGAGCTCGACGACACGATCTACACGGCCCTCATGGACCCGAAGTTCGACGTGCGGACGATCGTCACGCCGACCGCCGTCGCCGGCCTGGACCTGGTGCCGGCGAACATCGACCTGTCGGCGGCGGAGGTGCAGCTCGTCAACGAGGTCGCGCGCGAGCAGGCTCTGACCCGCGTGCTGCGTCCCGTGCTGGACGACTACGACGTCGTCCTCATCGACTGCCAGCCCTCGCTCGGCCTGCTCACCGTCAACGCGCTGACCGCCGCCCACGGCGTCGTCGTCCCGCTCGAGACCGAGTTCTTCGCACTGCGCGGCGTCGCGCTCCTGCTCGAGACGATCGAGAAGGTCCGCGACCGACTGAACCCGCGGCTGCGCACCGACGGCATCCTCGCCACGATGTACGACGGCCGCACGCTCCACTCGCGGGAGGTGCTCGCGCGCGTCCGCGAGGCGTTCGGCGACGAGGTCTTCTCCACGGTGATCGGGCGCACGGTGAAGTTCCCGGACGCCTCGGTGGCGACCGAGCCCATCACCACGTACGCGCCGAGCCACTCCGGCGCGGAGGCGTACCGGTCGCTGGCGCGTGAGCTCATCGCCCGCGGTGACGTCGCCTGACGACGGCGCCGGCACCCTCGGCGCGCCCGTCGAGGCAGCAGCCGGCCGCTCCCGGCGCGGCACGTTCGAGGTCACGCTCGACAACTTCACCGGCCCGTTCGACCTCCTGCTCTCGCTCATCGCGAAGCACCAGATGGACGTCACGGAGGTCGCGCTCGCCGAGGTGACCGACGAGTTCGTCGCCTACCTCCGCGCCCAGAAGGACTGGGACCTCTCGCAGGCGAGCGAGTTCCTCGTGATCGGCGCGACGCTGCTCGACCTCAAGGCCGCGCGGCTGCTGCCGGGGGCGAACCTGGAGGACAGCGAGGACCTCGAGCTGCTCGAGGCCCGCGACCTGCTGTTCGCGCGGCTCCTGCAGTACCGGGCCTTCAAGGACGTGGCCAGTCACCTCGCCGCGCGATGGGAGACGGCGGGGCGCTCGGTGCCCCGGAGCGTGCGCCTCGAGCCGCGGTTCGCCGCGCTGCTGCCGGAGCTCGTGCTGCGGGTCGGCCCGGAGCAGCTCGCCGCGCTGGCCGCGCTCGCCCTCGTCCCCAAGCCCGTGCCGCAGGTCGGCCTCGGCCACCTGCACGCTCCGACGGTGAGCGTGCGGGAGCAGGCGGCGCTCCTGGTATCGCGGCTGCGGCACGTGCGGGCGACGTCGTTCCGGGCGCTGACGGACGACGCGGAGGCGGCGAACGTCGTCGTCGCCCGCTTCCTCGCCCTGCTCGACCTGTTCCGCGAGGGTGCCGTCGCGTTCGATCAGGCGGAGGCGCTCGGCGAGCTCACCATCCGGTGGACGGGCAGCGAGGAGGGCGACGTCGAGGTGGGCGAGGACTTCGACGAGGTGTCTCCCGCGCCGGACGGCGACGCCGACGGTGCGTCTGGCGCGGACGCGCCCGCCGGTACGCTCGCCGGGTGAGTGAGACGCCCGAGCCGATCCCCGACGCCGACGAGGCGCCGGAGCCTGAGGGCCCGACTCCGCCGGCCGCGGCCCTGCCCACCTGGTCGGAGCTCCCCGGCGGCGAGGCGGCCGCGCTCGAGGCGGTGCTCATGGTGATCGACGAACCGGTGGCCGCCGCACGGCTCGCCACGGTCCTGGACGTGCCGGAGCCGCGGGTCCGCGAGCTCCTCGCGCAGCTCGCAGCCGAGTATCGCGGGGAGGCCGACGGCGTCCGGCCCCGCGGGTTCGAGCTGCGGGAGGTGGGGGGCGGCTGGCGCCTGTACTCCGCCGCGGCGTTCGCCCCGGCCGTGGAGCGGCTCGTGCTCGACGGGCAGACCGCCCGGCTCACGCAGGCCTCGCTGGAGACGCTCGCCGTCGTCGCCTACCGGCAGCCCGTCTCGCGCGGCCGCATCTCGGCGATCCGCGGCGTCAACGTCGACGGCGTGGTGCGGACCCTGCTCGCCCGTGGGCTCATCGAGGAGGCGGGGCAGGACGGAGACAGCGGGGCGACCCTGTACCGCACGTCCGGCTACTTCCTCGAGAGGATGGGGCTCGCGTCGCTCGAGGAGCTCCCGCCGCTCGCGCCGTACCTGCCGGACATCGAGGCGCTCGACGACGTCGACGGGACGGCCCGATGAGCGCACCCGCGGAGGGCGTGCGACTGCAGAAGGTCCTGGCCGGCGCCGGTCTCGGGTCGAGGCGCGCCTGCGAGGACCTCATCTCGGCGGGCCGGGTGAGCGTGGACGGCGAGGTCGTCCGCGAGCTGGGCACGAGGGTCGACCCGACCGCCGCCGTCATCCACGTCGACGGGCTGCGCCTGCAGCTCGACCCGGGCGTCGTCACGCTCGCGCTGAACAAGCCGCGGGGCGTCCACTCGACGATGCACGACGACCGCGGGCGGCCCGCGCTGGCGGAGCTCGTGGCCGACCGCCCGGAGCGGCTGTTCCACGTCGGCCGGCTCGACGCCGACACGGAGGGCCTCCTCCTGCTGACGAACGACGGCGAGCTGGCGCACCGCCTCGCGCACCCCTCGTACGAGGTGCCGAAGACGTACGTCGCGCGCGTGACCGGCCGCGTGGCCCGCGGGCTCGGGCGGCGTCTCAAGGACGGGATCGAGCTCGACGACGGCCCCGCGCGCGTCGACCGCTTCACCATCCTCGAGCAGGGGCCGGACAGCGCGGTCGTCGAGCTCGTGCTGCACGAGGGCCGCAACCGCATCGTGCGCCGACTCCTGGACGCCGCCGGGCACCCCGTGCAGCGCCTGACCCGGACGCGGGTCGGGCCGGTGCTGCTCGGCCAGCTGCGACCGGGTGCCACGCGCGTGATCGACGGCGAGGAGCTCGGCCGTCTGATGTCCTCCGTCGGCCTGTAGTCCCCGCCCCGCCTCCACCACCGAGAGGACCTCGATGTCCCAGCCACCGCCGAGCACAGCGCTCGGGATCGTGCTCCTGCGCAGCCCCGCGGGTTCCTCGTTCGACGCCGAGGTCGACGCCGTCGTCGCGGGCATGGCGGCCGCCGGAGCTCCGGCGGCGAGGGAGGGGACGGTCTTCCGGGTGCGGCAGGCCGCCGGCACGGCTACCGTTACCCCGGAGCCGGCGCCGCTCGCGTACAACCAGGCGTTCGGGCCGATGATCGCCGCGCACCCCGACGCCGCCGGGATCGTCGAGGCGTACAAGGCGCACACGGGGCTGTTCGGCGTGACGGTCGAGGGGGCCGACCCGGCCGGGGCCGCGTCCCTCCTGCGGACGATCCTCGGCGGGATCGCCGCTCACCCCAGCGCGTCCGTCGTGATCCTGCCGGGCGAGCAGCGGTTCGCCACCGCCGCCGAGTACCGGGCGGCCGAGGCGGCCGCAGCGCCCGCAGCGCCCGCTCCGGCGGAGGCGGTCGGCGCCCCGGTCCCAGCGGCGACCCCCGCCTCGGAGCCCGCAGCCGCCCTCGAACCGGCTCTCACCGCCGTCGTCCTCCTGGCGGAGGCGCCCCGCAGCCTGGGCGAGATCGTCTCGGCGATCAGCCCGAGCATGGGTGACCCGCTGATGGACGCCCCGGTGCTGCCCCGTCTCGACATCACGATCAACTCGCACCAGTTCGTGGTCGGCGGGCTCACGAGCCCGGTCGAGGACCGGCAGCTCGGCGGCGACCTGGCCGTGAGCCCGATGCGCTCCAGGCTCACCCCGGTCGTCGAGGGCCACCGCGGCGCGATCACCGTGGGCGTGGTGCTCGACGCCGACTGGACCGGCGCGATGGCGACGTTCACCAACGTGGTGGCGAACGTGCTCGACCGGCCGGACGCGGGCGGCGTGTGGATCCCCGAGCAGGCGATGGTCACCACCGACGTGCTGTTCCAGGGCGAGGCGGCGCAGCACCCGGCGCTCACCTGGACACGGGTCCACGCCGGGGTGCTCGACGCGCAGCAGGGCATGTCGTTCGCGTTCACGCGCGGTCTTGCCGCCCTCGGCGGCCGCGACGTGCAGCTCGTGGCGACGGCGGAGCCCGCCCGCCTCTTCGAGGACCTGCGCCAGGCGCTCGCCGAGGAGCTCGCGCGCGGCGCGCTGCCCCGCCTGGGCGGATCGCTCACGCTGGCCGGCGGGGAGTTCACGCTGACCGAGGGCACGAGCGTGGCGGGTCTCGGCCCGGTGCTCGACCTGCGGTACGCGCCCCCCGCCACCCGGTGACGGCGACCCGCCGCGCGTACGGGCGGCGCCGTCCGGCCCCGCTACAGTGCCCATCGTGAGTCAGGAGGACGCCGCGCCGGCGAGGACGACGACGCCGAGCCTGGCGACCCGTGGCCCGGTCCTGATCGTCGGTTCGGGGCTGATCGGCGCGAGCATCGGCCTGGCCCTCGCCACGCACGGCGTCCCGGTGCGGCTGAGCGACGCCTCGCCGTCGGCTCTCGCGCTGGCGCGCGACGTCGGGGCGGGCCAGCCGTCCGCGGACGCCGACGACGGCGGCGACGTGCGCCTCGTGGTGGTGGCCGTGCCGCCGGACGTGACGGCCGACGTCGTCGCACGCGAGCTGCGCGCCCATCCGGGTGCCGTGGTGACCGACGTCGCGAGCGTCAAGGGCATCGTGCTGGAGGAGCTGGCCGACGCGGACCTCGCCGCGGAGGACCTGGCCCGGTACGTCGGCTCGCACCCCATGGCCGGGCGGGAGCGGTCCGGGGCGGCGGCCGCCGACGCCGACCTGTTCGCCGGACGCCCGTGGGTGATCGTCGACCACGGGTCGTCGTCGCCGGACGCGCTCATGGCGGTTCGGCACCTCGCCGTCGACGTCGGCGCGAGCCCCGTGCAGCTGAGCGCACGCGAGCACGACGAGGCGGTCGCGCTCGTCTCGCACCTGCCGCAGGTCATCGCCTCGCTCGTCGCGTCGCGGCTGCAGGGCGCCCCGGAGTCGGCGCTCGCGCTCGCCGGTCAGGGGCTGCGCGACGTGACCCGGATCGCGGCCAGCGACCCGCAGCTCTGGGCGGCGATCCTCGTGGGGAACGCCGGCCCGGTGGCCGCCACGCTGGCGGCGGTCCGCGACGACCTCGCCGCGTTGGTGTCGGCGCTCGACGAGGCGGCGGTGCACGGCCCGCTGACGCCAGGGTCGATGGCCGCGGCGTCCGGCGTCGTCGCGCGCGGGAACGCCGGCGTGGCTCGGATCCCGGGCAAGCACGGCGGCGCTCGACGCACGTACGGCGAGGTCACGGTGCTCGTGCCGGACCGCCCGGGCGAGCTCGGCCGCCTGTTCGGCGAGGTCGGCGAGATCGGCGTGAACATCGAGGACTTCCAGATGGAGCACGCGCCCCGGCAGAGGGTCGGCATGGCGGTGCTGTCGGTGCTGCCGGCGTCCGTCACGCCGCTCGAGGAGGCGCTGCAGGAACGGGGTTGGCGGGTGGTGAGCGCATGAGCGCGGCATCCCAGGAGCACGGACGACGCGGCGTCGTCGTCGCGATCGACGGGCCGTCCGGGTCCGGCAAGTCGACGATCGGGCGGCACCTGGCGGCGACGCGCGGCCTGGCGTACCTCGACACCGGGGCCATGTACCGCGCGGCGACGTGGTGGTGCCGCGAGGAGGGCGTGGACCTCGACGACGAGGATGCCGTGCGCCGTGCAGTGGCGGTCATGCCCCTGGAGATGCGCACGGACCCGGCGCAGGCGCGCGTCGTCGTCGGCGATGCGGACGTCACGGACGCGATCCGCACCACCCAGATCACGACCATCGTCAGCAAGGTCGCGACGAATCTCGGCGTGCGGGCGTGGATGCGGGTCCGGCAGCGCAGCGAGATCGCCGACGCGCTCCGCGTCGAAGGCTCGTTCGAGGGGCGCGGCATCGTCGCCGAGGGTCGCGACATCACGACCGTCGTGGCGCCGGACGCGGACGTGCGGATCCTGCTCCTGGCCCGCGAGGACGCGCGGCTCGCCCGGCGTGCGCGGGAGGTGCACGGGTCGGACGACGACGACGCGATCGCCGCCACCCGCGACCAGGTGCTGCGTCGCGACGCCGACGACTCCACCGTCTCGACCTTCACGGTGGCCGCCGACGGCGTCGTCACCGTCGACACGTCCGACCTCGACCTCCAGCAGGCGATCGCCGCCGTGGAACAGGTGGTGGCCGAGCGACTCGCGGCGCGGACGCCGTCGTGACCGGTCCCGGCCAGCGGGCGACGCCGCCCGGTCCGGGCCGCGGCGTGACACCCGAGGACATCCGGCGCTGGGGACCGACGTGGTCCCGCCGGGTCGGCTGGTTCCTCGATCACGTGTGGTGGAGCACGAGCGTGCTCGACGCCGATCGCGTGCCTCCGACCGGCCGGGTGCTGCTCGCGCCGAACCACACGGGCGTCGTCGACGGCCCGGTGGTGCACGGTGCGGTGCCGCGCGAGTCGCACTTCCTCGTCAAGGAGGAGTTCTTCACGTCCCGGCTGGGGTTCCTCATGCGGTGGGCGGGCCAGATCCCGGTGGATCGCACGAACGGGCGGGCGGCGCTGACGACGGCGCTCGCGCTGCTCGAGGAGGACCGGTGCGTGGGCGTGTTCCCGGAGGGCACGCGTGGGCGCGGCGACGTGACGACGGCGCGGCACGGGATCGCGTGGCTCGCGGTCCGCAGCGGCGCGCCGGTGGTGCCGGTCGCGGTCCTCGGCACGCGCCGCAGCGGCGACTCGCGGGGGCACGTGCCTGGTCCGCGGTCCCGGCTGTACGTCGCGTTCGGGGAGCCGGTGCAGGCGGCCGAGCCGGGCGCGACCACGGGCCGCCGGGCCATCGCGGGCGCCATGGACGTCATCCGCGGCGCGATGCTCGCCACGATCGCCGACGCGACGGCGCGCACCGGCGTGGGCCTGCCCGCCGACGATCCGGTGGCCGGGGAGGCCCGAGGCGCGGAAGGGTCGCCAGGCACGAGAGAATGAGCCGGTGACCACCGACGAGCGACCTGACTCTGCGCCCGAGGCCGACGCCGCTGAGGACCTCCAGCGGGCCGAGGCGTTGCGCGCCGGCCTCGACGACTACGAGCTCGACGACGAGGACCGCGCCCTCCTCGAGGGCGCTGGGGGCTTCGGCGACGACGACGCCGACGACGCCTCGCTGCCGGTCCTCGCCGTCATCGGGCGCCCGAACGTGGGCAAGTCGACCCTCGTGAACCGGATCCTGGGTCGCCGCGAGGCGGTGGTCCAGGACGTCCCCGGCGTAACTCGCGACCGCGTGCGGTACACCGCGGAGTGGGCGGGCCGGCCGTTCGTGCTGGTCGACACCGGCGGCTGGGAGCACGACGCGCGTGGCCTCCACGCGCGGGTCGCGGAGCAGGCGGAGATCGCCGTCGAGCTGGCTGACGCCGTGATGTTCGTCGTCGACGCGGCGGTCGGCGCCACGGACACGGACGAGCGCGTCGTGCGCATCCTGCGGAAGTCCGGCAAGCCGGTGCTGCTGGTGGCGAACAAGGTCGACGACGCGCGTGGTGAGGCCGACGCCGCTGCGCTGTGGAACCTCGGGCTCGGCGAGCCGTTCGCCACGTCGGCGCTGCACGGCCGGGGGAGCGGTGACCTGCTCGACGCCGCGCTGGCCATCCTGCCCGAGCGGTCCGCCGTCGCGCGTCCGTCCGGGCGCGGCGGCCCGCGGCGGGTGGCGCTCGTGGGGAAGCCCAACGTCGGCAAGTCCAGCCTGCTGAACTCGCTCACGGGGAGCGAGCGCGTCGTCGTCGACGACGTCGCCGGCACGACGCGCGACCCGGTCGACGAGCTGATCGAGCTCGGCGGGCGGCCGTGGGTGTTCGTCGACACGGCCGGGATCCGGCGCCGCGTGCACCAGGCCCAGGGCGCCGACTTCTACGCATCACTGCGCACGCAGGCGGCGATCGAGAAGGCGGAGGTGGCGGTCGTCGTCGTCGACGCGAGCGTGCCCCTGACGGAGCAGGACATCCGGGTGGTGCAGGAGGTCATCGACGCCGGCCGCGCCCTCGTGATCGCCTACAACAAGTGGGACCTCATGGATCCCGAGCGGCGGCCGTTCCTCGAGCGGGAGATCGAGCTCGACCTCGTGCAGGTCCAGTGGGCGCCGCGGGTGAACATCTCGGCGAAGACGCGCTGGCACGTGGACCGGGTGGCGAAGCACCTCGACACGGCGCTCGAGTCGTGGGACTCCCGCGTCCCGACCGGGCGCCTCAACGCGTTCCTCGGGGAGCTCGCCGCGGCGCACCCGCACCCGGTGCGGAGCGGGAAGCAGCCGCGCGTGCTGTTCGCGACGCAGGCCGACACGCGCCCGCCGCGGTTCGTCCTGTTCGCGACCGGGTTCCTGGAGCCCGGCTACCGGCGTTACATCGAGCGGCGCCTGCGGGAGACGTTCGGCTTCGCCGGGACGCCGATCCAGCTCAGCGTGCGGGTGCGGGAGAAGCGGCCCCGCCGGTGACGTCGCCCGGCCCGGCCGAGCCGCACCCGCCGCCCGCGGGTGCGGACGGCCGCCGAGCGCCGTCGGGCAGGGCACCGCTGCTGCGGTGGGGTCTGCCGCGCGACCCGGACGCGATGCGGCACGTGGCCGCGTTCCTCGTGGTGACGGTCGCGACGGTGGCCGTGACACGGGCGTTCCTCGCGGCGGCCGGCTACCCGCAGCTCGGGGGCGGCGGGCTGCACGTCGCGCACGTGCTGTGGGGCGGGCTGGCGATGGCGCTCTCCGTGCTGCTCCTGCTCTCGTTCGCGGGGCCGGTGGTGCGGCCCGCGGCGGCCGTGGTGGGCGGCATCGGGTTCGGGCTGTTCATCGACGAGGTGGGCAAGTTCCTCACCTCGGACAACGACTACTTCTACGAGCCGGCGTTCGTGGTCATGTACGCGACGTGCGTGGTGCTCGTGCTCGGGGCCGACGCCGTGCACTCGCGACGCCGGTTCGCCGCGGCGGAGTACCTGGCGGGGGCCACCGACCACGCCGTGTCCGGCCTGGTCGGCGGGTTCAGCGCGTGGCAGCGGGCGAGCGCGGTGCGGCTCGCCGAGTCCGGCGCGTCGGCGCCCGGGGCCGGCGAGGTGCGGGCGCTGCTCGACGCCGTCCCGGACGACGACGCCGAGCTGGCCGATCCGGTGCGTGCCGTCGGGCACCGCCTGAGCGAGCTCCTGCGCGCCGTGGTCGTGCGGCGGTGGGCGTGGCCGGCGGCGGTCGGCGGGGTCGGCGTGGTGCTCGGCGCGTCCCTCGTGCTCTCGATCCGGGACGCGTCGCGCGCGGTGGACGACGGCGTCGCCTGGCTCGCGTACCTGGCGTTCGCCTCGATCCTGGTGAGCGCCGCCGCGCTCGGGTGGGCGTTCTGGCGGCTGCGCACGGATCGGGCGGCGGCGTTCGGGGCGGTGCGGCTCGCCGTCGTCGTCAACCTGCTCCTCACGCAGTTCGCGCTGTACCGGTTCAGCCCGTGGTTCGCGACGGCGATCGTGCTCGCCGACCTGCTCGTGCTCGGCGTCGTGTGGGCGGAACGGCACCGGCTGGCGTTCGAACCAGGCGAGGCCAGGCGGGGCTGACGGCCGGCGTCGCCGTCGGCTCGGCCCTGGTCGCTCAGAGCGCGATGTCGGCAGGGCTGATCGCCCCGAGGCACGGGATCACGAGAACGTCCCGTTCGTGCACGTCCTCCGGGAGCCGGGCGAGGTCGTGGTGCGCGTCGGCGTGCTCCGGGCGGACGACGAAGCGCACGCGCCGGGCCTGGGATGCCCGCCCCACCAGGCGCACCTCCGAGAGGATCGGCGAGCAGCCCGAGAGGTCCGCGTCGACCCAGACCTGCCGGGGCAGGCCGCGCAGGCGCGGGACGGTGGCGTCGACCCGGACCACGAGCACCGAGCGCAGGAGCGTCGACGTCGTGTGGTGACCGGCGGCGGGCACGGCGCGGCGTCCGAGCAGCACCACCGGGGTGGCGGCGACCTGCGCGGTGGCCGCGAGCGAGACGCCGTCCACGAGCACGTCGTCCGGCGTGAGGACCGCCCCGTCGGGCCACGGGCCGCCGACCGGTGCGCGCATCGTGGCGAGGTGGCTCGTCAGGACGGTGTGGAGGAGGCTCACCGGGCGTCCCGGCTGCACACGTCACGCCGGCGGAGGGTGCCGCCGCAGGGGACGGCGAGGAGGTCGCCGGCACGCACGTCCCGGGGGACGTGGATCTCGGTCTCCGCGGGAGCGGCGCCGTCGCCCTGCCGTACGGTCGCGAGGACCATGCGCGCCCGGGAGACACGCCCGATGAGGCGGAGCTCGGGCCACGCGACGCGGACGCGGGAGAGGTCGGCGTCGACCGCGAGGTGCGGGACGCCGTCGGCCCCGAGGGCGACGCCGCGCACGGACATCAGCACGATCGTCTCGGCGGGGCGGGCGCGGGTGGTGCCGCGAGGGCCGGCCGGGACGGCGTCCACCGTGTGCACGCACGGGGTGCGGCAGAGGACGGCGAGGTCGTGCAGCGAGACGCCGCCCACCACGAGGTCGGTGGTGGTGGCGTGGGTGCCGAGCGGCCACTGGTCCGGGGCGATCGGGTCCGGGATGGTGGCGCGCAGGGTCGGCATGATCGCGGTCAAGGTCATGGCTACGTTCTACGTCGGCCGGGCGGTCGGCGACCCGGGTCCTGACGGAACTCGTACGCCGTCGACGGCGGTGTTGACGGTTCTCGTACGGCGCCGACGGCGGCGCTCGGCCTAGCGTGGCCGGCATGGCTGACACACCCTTCGGGCGGCTGCTCGCCGCCGTCGTCACCCCGTTCACGCCCGACGGCCACCTGGATCTCGGCGCCCTGGAGCGTCACGTCGACCGACTGGTCTCCGCCGGCGTGGACGGGCTCGTGGTCGCGGGCACGACCGGCGAGAGCGCCGCGCTGGGCGCCGACGAGAGGAGCGACGTCGTCCGGGTCGCCACGAGCGTGGCCGCGGGCCGGGCACGCGTGGTGTCCGGGACCGGTGAGCACGACACGACGAGCGCGATCGAGGCCGCCCGGGCCGGCGTCCGCGCGGGAGCGGATGCGGTGCTCGCGCCGACCCCGGCGTACGTGCGGCCGAGCCAGGCGGGCGTGCTCGCGCACCTGCGGGCCGTCGCCGACGCCGCCGACGTGCCCGTGATGCTCTACGACAACCCGCGCCGCTCCGGCGTCGGACTGGAGCTGGCGACGCTCGAGCGGGCTGCCGCGCACCCCAACGTCTGCGCGATCAAGGACGCCACCGACGACCTGTCCCGGGCCGCCGACATCCTCGGGATGCTCGAGCTGGCGTACTTCGCCGGCTCGGACGTCGCCGCGCTCCCGACGCTCGCGCTCGGGGGGACAGGGCTGGTGGGCGTGGCCGCGAACGTGGCGCCCGAGGAGTACCGGCAGTTGCTCGACGCTGTCTCGGCGGGAGATCTGCGGGCTGCCGCCCTCGCGCACCACCGCCTCGAACCCCTCGTCCGGGCGCTGAACCGGCACGTGCCGCCGGCCGTCGCGACGAAGGTGGTGCTGCGCGGTCTGGGGCTGCTGCCGTGCGCGCGGGTGCGGCTGCCGCTCGTCGGGCCGGACGCGGCCGAGGTCGTGGCGATCCGACGGGACCTCGAGCGGTACGCGCCGCTGCCGGAGGTGCGCGCGGGTCTGGTGCGGCTGGACCACCCGGACGCGCTCGGGGGCGCGCTGTCCTGGCCGGAGGGGGCGCCGTCGGCGGTCGCGGTCTGAGGCGGGGAGCCGCGGGCGGTAGCGTTTCGGTCGGTGGCGGCGAGGGCCGTCGCGCCCGCTCGAGGAGGTCCGAGGACGATGACGAACCCGTTCGACCTGTCAGGCCGCGTGGCCTTTGTCACCGGAGGTGCCCAGGGGATCGGCGAGGCGGTGTCCGTCGGTCTGCGCGACGCCGGGGCGCGCGTGGTGATCGGCGACCTCAACGCTGAGATCGGGGAGGCGACGGCGGAGCGGCTCGGCGTCGACTTCGTGCAGCTCGACGTGACGGACTCTGCGAGCGTGGACGCCGCCGTCGGGCACGTCGTCTCGGAGTTCGGGTCGATCGACGTGGCCGTGAACAACGCCGGGATCGTGACGAACACGCCGGCCGAGGAGATGGGCGACGACGAGTGGCGGCGGGTGCTCGCCGTCGACCTCGACGGCGTCTTCTACTGCTGCCGTGCCGAGGGCCGGGCGATGCTCGCCGCGGGCCGCGGGACCATCATCAACACGGGTTCCATGAGCGGACACATCTCGAACCACCCGCAGCCGCAGTCGTCGTACAACGCGGCGAAGGCCGGCGTCATCCACCTGACGAAGTCGCTGGCGGGGGAGTGGGCCTCGCGCGGTGTGCGGGTGAACTCGATCTCGCCGGGGTACATCGGGACCGAGCTGACTCGCCGGGGGCTCGAGCTGCAGCCGGAGTGGGGCAAGACGTGGATCGGCGGGACGCCGCTGGGGCGGGTCGGGGAGCCTGCCGAGCTGGCGCCGGCGGTGGTGTTCCTGGCGTCCGACGCGTCGAGCTTCTGCACCGGCACCGACCTGGTGATCGACGGCGGCTACACCGTCTGGTGAGGCGGGTGCGTGGTGGGCGGGCCGGCGCCGGGGGCGGGGGATAGTTCTTCCCGCGAAGGCGTTCGTTGTGAGCGTTTGGGGCGTTCCGGTCGGGCCGACGACGGCGGAGCGCGCGTCGGTCACCTGGCCGGCGGTGTGGTGGTGCTCGCCGCAGGACTGTTCCCCGTGCTGGAGTCCGTGGTCGCGGCAGGGTGGGCGCCGCCGGGCTACGACTGGTCAGCGAACTACCTGAGCGACCTCGGCGTCCCGCAGTGCGTGGTGACGGACCGGGTGATCTGCTCGCCGCGGCACGCGGTGATGAACGCGGGGTTCGTGACGCTCGGGCTGCTCGTGGGCGCCGGGGCTGCGCTGCTGCGCTCGCTCGTGCGGACGCGCTGGCGGGGGCCGGTGCTGGTGGCGGCTGGTGTGCTCGCGCTCGGCGTCGTGGGACTCGGCGTGTTCCCGGGGTCGGTGGTCGAGGCGCTCGACGGCGACGTCGTGCGCATGGCTTTGCACACGACGGCGTCCGTCGCCGCTGTCGTGGGCGGGCTGGTCACGATACTGCTCGTGATCGTCGCCTCGTGGGGCCGCCGGGCGGGCTACGTCGGGGCCAGCGCGGCGCTGCTGGCGGTGGGGTGCGCCGGCGTGGCGGTGGACGTGCTCGGGCTGGACGTCGGTCTCGGGCCGGGCGCGGTGCAGCGCCTGACCGTGTACCCGATCGTGGCGTGGCTCGTGCTCACCGGGGTCCTCGTACTGGTGGCGTCCTGGCGCGGATCGCTGGGGATAGTGGCGGCGTCCGACGGCGTGGCGATGCCGGCTCCGGGGGCTGGTCCAGGGTCCTGATCGAGGCCCCGGCTGCGGTAGGCTCATCCGGGCCCACCACGGTGGGCCGGCGGGCTGTGGCGCAGCTTGGTAGCGCACCTGACTGGGGGTCAGGGGGTCGCAGGTTCAAATCCTGTCAGCCCGACGCAAAAGCCCTGGTGAGAGCATGTTCTTCGCCAGGGCTTCCTCGTGTCCGGGGTCGGTTTCCGGTGCCCGTGCGAGTCGGTCCTGCGACGTCTTGGCGAGGCCCGCGCCCCCAATCGCTCGGTGAGGCCTGCTGGGTGATGAATTGGACCAAATGGTGCCTGTGAGATGGACCAATCTGCGGGCAGGGGTGCTCCGGCCGGTGTCGGGCGGCCGGAGCGGGCTGGTGCAAGGCGTCACAGGTGGGGCCCGTCGTGGCGTCGTGGCTCCCTTCTCGGTGCGGGCGTGGAGAGGGACCGGTTGGCCTGTTTCGCGGCTGCGGCTAGGTGGCGGTGGTCGGAGTGCAGGTAGCCCTTGGTGGTCTCGATGGACTGGTGGCCGAGGATGCCCTGGAGCACGTGGAGCACGATGCCGGCGTCAGCCATCCAGGTGGCTCCGATGGGTGCAGACCGTGCCGGGTGAGGTCCTGGGTTCCCATCGGCCGATGGCGTCGGCGTAGCGTCCCCAGCGTCGAAGATGTCCTTGATCAGCGTCCACAGGGCCTCTGACTCGTTGCGCTTGTTCGGTGAGCCATCGGGTCCGTGCAGGGCAAGGTCGATGATCTGGTGCGACAGCGCGATCGTGCCCCGGCTGGCCCGCACCTGTTCTAGAGACTCGCCGGCTCGGGAGGAGGCGAAGGCCAGCGGGGTTCGGAACAGGGCCTTGCGGGTGGGCGAGGATGAAGATGCGGAAGCGGTGGTGAGAAGCGCCGACAAGCGAAGCCGGTAGGCCGATCCATCGTGTGTCTCGCCTCAGGTCGGCCAGATCGCCGAGAACGGCGCCCGCCGCCCTGAGAGGTCGGGTTGCGTCGTCCCCCACATGCCACGGGTCGGGTTCCACGTCGCGAAGGGTCGAGGCCGCATCGGTTGCGGAGGTCGCATTGTCGGGGTTGCGTCGTTCATGTCCTGTGCCTTCCAGTGTGGCGCGCTGGGCGGCGGTGGTGGACAGCAGCCCGCGGACGTTCTCGATCACCACGAGCTTGGGTTGTAGTGCCGCGAATGCGGCGGCCATGTTGGACCAGAGTCCGGACGCGGCGCAGGGTGTGAGACCGGCGCGCTGTCCGACTGTGAGGACGAATTGGCAGGGGAACACGCCGGTGAGAATGTCCACGGGTGCCGCTGCGCGCCTGTCCATGGCGGTGATGTCGCCAAGGTTCGGCGCGTCGGGCCAGTGACGGCCGAAGATGCGGGCGACGGTTTCGTTGAGTTCGGAGAACCAGATGGTCTCGGCGCTAAAGACGTGCTCGACGGCGAGGTCGAGCCCGCCGCGGCCGGAGAACAGCGGTCCGACCCGGAGTGGACCGTCGTCGCGGTCCGGGGAGTTGTGCATGAGGGCTCCGGCGGTTCGGTGCCCCCGGACCCGAGCCCCTCATGGAGCCCATCGCCGGGCTGATCACCTGCCAGGTGCACGACCTCGCACAGCCGGCGCCGATGTCCCGCTGACGGCATGTCAGGGTGCACCCGCTGCCAGTAGTCAGGCCAGGGCCGATCTGCGTCACGCCCGCCCGCCCTCGGAGCGATCACGCCCTTGCAGGTCGAGGTTGAAGCGCGGGCTACCTACCCGCCGGCGCTATCCGGAGAAGAACCGTCGTCGGGGTCGGGTGGCAACGGAAGCGACTCGAAGTCCTGTCGAAGCTTCTGCAGGTCGCGCTTGACGTGATCACTCGCTGTCCCAAGAAGGGCCAGCTGCGCATACGTGCGCCTCCAGTCGCCGCGCACGGTGCCCCAGAGGTCTTCAAGATCCGGCGCACCGACGCCCTTGGAGTGATCAGAGGAGATACGTTCGAGCACTTTTGTCGCATATCGGAGGAAGGCGATCCACGTAACAACGTTGCTGCTCGACGCGTCCAGCGATGCGGCACGCTCAAAAGCGCTCAACCCGCGCTCGTAGTAGGTATGGACATCGAACGGGACGCGTGAAGCCTTCTCCAGAAGAACCGTGCCTAGGGTTGTAAAGCTGTATGTATCGGCGACAAGCTCAGTTGCGCGGAGTGAAAAAGACTCCGCCTTGGCGAGCAAATTTGCGTCGGATCGAGAGTTTCGTCGTGCGAGGATCGCTCGCTGTTCCCAGTACCTCGCGCTCCAGGACCCGAACACGTCAACGAGCGATGTGTACCAAGAATCGAGATCTGCGCCAGGAAAAGCTTCGTTCAGGTTTCGATGTGACATGAAACTGCCAACTAGAAGGGCGGTTGGATTGCGCTCCCGCAGACTCTTCTGGTTTAGCCTGGATGAAACGCTTCGAACCGCATTTCGCAGCATCTCGGCGGCGCTATCGATACCCATGCGTTCGACTGTGGGCTGTAGCGCCAGCCAGCGATGGCGAGTTCGTACGTCGGTGCCGTCGGTCGAGACAAGAGACGCAAGGCGCGGATCGTCTTGAATCCGCCTAACTAGCTCGTCGCTGTTGATCCCGATCATTCTGCTGGCGTCAATGACCAATAGGCGACGATTCACGAGAGACGCATATGACGCGACAAGAGTGGCTCTGAGCGCCTGGGTGTCCTTCAGCTCTTGGACAAGATGTTCGACCCGCCGCCCGAATCCTGGTGCGTTCTCGAGTTGAGCCATCGCATCAAACAGGTCGTGGCCCTTAAAGTGCGCCAAGCGCGCGGGGTCCGGGCGTCCTTCGAGTATCCCGAGTCTGCCCACCCGTTCTAGCGTGTCAACTAGTCGAGCCGCATCGGTCCTTGACAGGCGGCCGTTGATCCCGGCGACCCGTGCGTGAGCAAGATTGGAGCCGCTGATCCGTCCGAGGATGTTGGATTCGCGAGCGGAATCGTCGACGACCACGCAGGCGACGCTTGCTCCGGAGAGACGTGCCTCCGTCGCAAGTCGATCCAAGTCGTCCGCGATGTCGGCCGCGCCGTCGAAGAGGAGAGCCAATGCCTTCCCGTCCGCAGCGAAGGCGAGGAGTGCCTCGACGTCGATACGCCCCTCATGGCGGAACCGAAATGTCCTCCAAGAAGCCTTCCTAAGATGCTCGCCGAGCTGAAGTAGGCCCGTAGAGCGACCCGTTAGGCGCCTTCCGGTATACGCGATGACCGTTGATTTCTGAAGGGACCGACCAATCTGATTGCAGTCGAGTGTCGCCTTGGTAACCCATTCAAGCTCGGCTGCTAGGCCGTTCTGAATATCGGTCCAGTGGGGTTCGTCGCCGCCAAGGAAATCGTGTCCTGCTGGTACGGGCGATGAGGTTGACTTGAGTTCAGTGAACTGCTGGCCGATACGAATGCCGAGTTCAAGCTCTGCGCCCAGGTCATGTTCGAGGTCAAGGCCCGTAAGCTCACCCCATTCAAGAACAAAGTCCTCAGCGGTCATCTCAACCGGGATGAGGCCCCACCGCGTCAAGTCCGCGTGCATCGCACGCGAGATCGTTCTGGCGACGTAGAAACTGGGGGCAGCGTGGGTCGGATGACGGCGCGATACGACGCTCTCGATGTCAGGTTCATCTCTTAGCCGCGCGCCGAGAATCACGAATGGTGAGTTTCCATACGAGTCGTGGAAGTTGACCGGCCAAGCCGCCCTAGACGCCGCCGAGACTGCGTACTCACTCAGGGAGAACACGAGCTTCCTGGGGTCCTCGGTATCGACCACACCGTGAAGATGGACGACATTGAGACTTCGACCCTGACGGAAGCTGTCATCCCAGTTCAAGACCTGAACTTGCCGACTTGTTTCCTTCGCAACCGCGGTGTGCGCAGATTCGAATGTGTCGTCGACGTTGAGGGTCCAGACGGTTGCCCACGGGCTTCTCGCGTAGTACTCCATCCAGTATGGGTGCTTGACACCCCAGAAGCGCTCCCTAAACCACGAGTACACGCGTGATTCGCCGGCAGCCTCGACAGCGCGATCGTAGATCCGCCAGAGTAGATCCCCCTGCTCATTGGGCACGTCGAACGCATCGCATAGCTGTTGAATCAGCTTTTTGCTACCCGGAAGCGAAACCCCAGTGTGTGATGTCGAGTCCATGCTTGCCCCGGCGCCGAGCAGTAAGTGATACTCGCCGTTACGCGCAGCCCGACGTAGAGCCAGACGCTGCGCATCTGTGACATCGTTCAAGCTGACGCGTGGCCCCTGGGTCATATGCCCAGCATCGCAGACGGCTGGGCTGCGTGCCTCGCACCTAGGCGTTGTGACGGTTCGATGCGCGTGATGAGTGCGGGCGATGGCTACAAGTACCTGCTGCGCACCGCCGCGGCCGCAGACGGGGACGGAACCCTCCCTACTCCGCTGACGCGCTACTACGAAGCGGGAAGACCACCGGGCCAATGGCTCGGTTCCGGAGTCGTCTCGCTTGGCAAGGGCCAACTCGCGGTCGGTGATCGGGCATCGGAGGCCCAGCTCCAGCTCCTGATGGGAATGAGCCGCGACCCGATCACCGGCAACCCGCTCGGTCATGCGTTCCCCCCCTACAAGTCCGTGCCGGAGCGGATCGAGCTCCGGATTGCGGACCTTGACCCGAGCCTGAGTCCGGGCGCCAAGGGCGATGCGGTCGCGCAGATCGAGGCCGAGGAGACGGAACGCGGCAGACG
Source organism: Beutenbergia cavernae DSM 12333 (assembly GCF_000023105.1). Taxonomy (NCBI): domain Bacteria; kingdom Bacillati; phylum Actinomycetota; class Actinomycetes; order Micrococcales; family Beutenbergiaceae; genus Beutenbergia; species Beutenbergia cavernae. The sequence continues at coordinate 2,408,829 of NC_012669.1, read as the reverse complement.
CCGGGCGGTGGCGGGGCCTGGCGCCGAGGTCACGGGCGAGGTCGGCGACGTGGCGCTTCCCGCGCGCCACAGGTCCGAGCGGGTTGCCAGCGATCGCGAGCACCCAGGAGCCCTCCTGAGGCCCGACGTACCCGGTGAACCGCAGGTCGCCGAGCTCGAGCAGCAGGCGGGCGTGTTCGGCGGCGACGTAGACGCCGCCGTAGGTCAGTCCGGACTCGCCCTCGCCGTCCCCCATCCGTATCGGGGCTGCAGGAAACACGCGGTCAGGCCTGACGTGCGACAGCGGCGCTCGCCACTCGTTCACACGAACACGGCCGACGTGCGAGCTCCCTCCGCGGGAGTCGTGCAGGTGCCCGTCCACCGCTCGGACTCGCGACCCGCAGAGACGCCCACGGTGGCGCCGACCCGTCAGGCCACGAGCGACGTCGGCGCGTCCGACCGCTCCGGCGGCGGGGTGCCGCCCCGCCTGAACGCCTCCCGCGGCCTGCTGACCGCGGCGAGCGACGCCGGGTCACGCCGTCCGGCGAGCGCCGGCAGCCAGTCGAGCAGCACCCGCAGCTTGCGCTCCCACGTCGGGACCGCCAGCACGTGGTACCCGCGGTGCAGCGCCCACGCCGGCCAGCCGGTGATCACCAGCCGCTTGAACTGGAAGATCCCGTGGCCGCGCCCGAGCGTCGCGACGACGCCGAGCGACGGGTGCTCGTAGTCGCGGGTCGGCAGCCCGCGCAGCGTCGCGACCACGTTCGCCGCGAGCAGACGCGCCTGCCGCACGGCGTGCTGCGCGTTCGGCACGGTGAACGACGCGCCGCCGAGAGCCAGGTCGGGGATCGCGGCGTCGTCGCCGGCCGCCCACGCGTCCGGCACCGGCTCGTCCACCGAGCCCAGACGCAGGTCCGGCCGCGTGAGGAGGTAGCCGCGCGTGTCCACCGGCAGGTCCGTGTGCTTCGCGACCACCGGGTTCGCGGCGTTGCCCGCCGTCCACACGATGAGCTCGGAGTCGAACTCCTCGCCGGTCGACAGCTCGACATGACCGCCGACGGCCGAGACCAGCTTCGCGCCCAGGTGGACGATGCCGCCCCGCGAACGCAGGTGCTTCACCACCCACCGCCCGGGACGCTCGGTCACCTCCGGCAGGATGCGGCCCTGCGCCTCGACGAGGTGGAACGCCAGCTCCTCGCGGCGTAGCTCCGGGTAGTAGGCCAGCAGCTCGGTCGCGAGCGACAGCGTCTCCGCGAAGCCCTCGACGCCCGAGAACCCGCCGCCGACGAACGTCACCGTGAGCAGCCGCGCCCGCTCCGGGCCGTCCGGCAGCGCCGCCGCCCTATCGAAGGCGGTGAGGAGCCGGTCCCGGATCGCCACCGCTTCCTCCACGTTCTTCAGGCCGATCGCCTCGTCCAGCAGGCCGGGGATCGGGAACGTGCGCGTGACGGCGCCGGCCGTCACCACGACGACGTCGTACGGGAACGTGAGCGCCTGACCGTCCGGGCCGACGGCGTGCACCGTGCGGTGCGCGTGGTCGATCCGCCGCGCCGCACCGGCCACCACGCGGGTGCGGCGCAGGTGCCGGCGGAGCGGGACGACGGCGTGCCGCGCCTCGATCGCTCCCGACGCCACCTCGGGCAGGAACGGCTGATACGTCATGTAGGGGCGCGGGTCGAGGACGGTGACCTTCGCCTCGCCCCTCCTCAGCAATCTCTCGAGCGTCCACGCCGTGTAGAGGCCTGCATAGCCGCCGCCCACGATCAGGATCCTCGTCATCGTCTCCTCTGTCTCCTCTCGCCTTCACCCGTGTGACGCCGTAGCCCCGTCGGATGTGACATCGACCAGCTCCGGAAGGTCGTGGCCCGTGGAGCGCTGACCCGGCGCCGGCGGCATCTGCCGGATGATGGGCGAATGCCCGCACACGCTCGACCCGGCCTGCGGGTGACGAACGCCCTGGCCATCCCGGAGGCGGAGCTGTCCTGGCGGTTCTCGCGTTCGTCGGGTCCGGGCGGTCAGGGCGTGAACACGGCGGACTCGCGCGTCGAGCTGTCATGGGACGTCACGGCCTCGCATGTCCTCACCGAAGTGCAGCGTGACCGGATCGTCGAACGACTGGGACGGCGCATGGCCGGGGGAGTGCTGACCGTCGTGGCGTCCGAGCACCGCGCCCAGCTGCGCAATCGCGACGCCGCCCGCTCCCGGCTCGCCGCCCTCGTCGCCGACGCGCTCGCCCCGCCCGGACCGCGCCGTCGGGCCACGCGGCCGACGCGTGGGTCGGTGGCACGGCGCATCGACGCGAAGAAGCGTCGGTCCGGGATCAAGCAGATGCGGCGACCGCCCCAGGACTGACCTGGTCCGCACCGGGTCAGCGCGGCCCGCCGTCTCCGCGGCGAGCACCGCACCGGCCTCCTCGTGATCTATATTTAGAGAATGCTAAATCTCGACGGGACGATGCCGCGACCCGGCACTCTCATCCACTTCGCCGACCTGCCGGGGGAGCGGCGCGCCGTCGTCCTCGTCCACGGCGCGGGCCTGGACCACGAGATGTTTGCGGAGCAGGGGCTGGCGTTGCATGCGAAGGGCCACCGCGTCGTCGTACTGGACCTGCGTGCGCACGGTGCGTCGGCGCTCGACGCCGGTGAACGCTTCACGGCAGAAGCCGCGCTGGGCGACGTCGCCGCCCTGCTCGACCTCCTCGGCCTGCGGAAGCCCGTGATCGTGGGCCACTCCCTCGGGGGCAACCTGGCTCAGGCGCTCGTGCGCCGCGACCCCGGCCGGCTCGGCGGCCTCGTCGTCGTCGACTCCACCTGGAACGCCGGGCCGCTCAGCGCCGTCGAACGGTGGCTGCTGCGCGCGGCCGCACCGATGCTCCGCACCGTCCCAGCCGCGCGCCTTCCCGGGATCATGGCCCGCGCCTCATCTGTCACTCCCGCCGCCATCGCCGCGATCGAGGCGACCTTCGCGCGCATGCCGAAGACGACGTTCCTGGACGTGTGGCGCGCGACTGCCTCGCTCGTACGGCCGGAACCGGGCTATCGGACGCCGGTGCCGCTGGCGCTCCTGCGCGGAGAGCAGGACCGCACGGGAAACATCGGGGCAGCCATGCCGCGATGGGCCGGGGCCGAGGGGGTCCCGGAGCACGTGATACCCAGGGCTGGGCACGTCGTCACGCTGGACGCCCCGACGGCGGTCTCGGACACGCTGGTCGACCTCCTCTCCGGGGGATGGGCCGACCGCACGGAGTCGGGGAGGTCGCGCGCGTGACCGAGGAACAGCTGACGTTCTCTCAGGCGATGGGCGACATGCTGGCCACCTGGCAGCTGCCGCGCGCCACGGGCCGCACCTACGGATACCTGCTGCTCCAGTCCGAGGCCACCTCCTTCCAGGAGATCGGGGCGGACCTCGGGCTCAGCCCGGGCGCCGTCAGCACCTCGGTCCGCGAGCTCGTCGCCTGGGGACTCGCCCGCACGATCCCGCAGCCGGGCAGCCGGCGACTGCTCGTCGAGGCCGCCGGAGGGTTCGAGCAGCTGCTCGCCGCCAGCCATGAGCGGTCCAGGGCGTTCATCCGGACCCTGCGCAGCGGTCAGGCCCTGGCCGACGACGATCGGGTGGCGACCCGCCTGGTGGATCTCACGGACCTGTTCGAGGCGTACGTCGAGGCGGGCGAACAGATGCTCCGACGCCGTCACGAGGCCGGCGGGTGAGCGAGCGGGGCCGCGGCCACCCGGTCGCCCGCCTCACCCGGCGGCGAGCAGCTCGAGCGTGTCGAGGACGCGGTTCGAGAAGCCCCACTCGTTGTCGTACCAGGCGACGACCTTGATGTGCCGCCCCTCGACGCGGGTCAGCTCCGAGTCGAAGATCGCCGACGCCGGGTTGCCTGTGATGTCCGAAGACACGAGCGCGTCGTCGGAGTACTCGAGGATCCCCTGCAGCGGCCCGTCGGCGGCAGCGCGGTACGCGGCCAGCACGTCGTCGAGCGAGACGTCGCGCGTGACGGTCGTGTTGAGCTCGACGATCGAGCCCACCGGCACAGGCACGCGGATCGAGTCGCCGGAGAGCTTGCCGTCGAGACCCGGCAGCACGCGGCCGATCGCCTTCGCCGCACCGGTCGTCGTCGGCGCGATGTTGACGGCCGCGGCGCGAGCGCGGCGCGCGTCCCGATGGGGACCGTCCTGCAGGTTCTGCTCCTGCGTGTAGGCGTGCACCGTCGTCATGAACCCGTGCTCGATGCCGGCGAGCTCGTCGAGCACCGCGGCCAGCGGCGCGAGCGCGTTCGTGGTGCACGAGGCGTTCGAGACGATCGTGTGCGCCGCGGGGTCGTACGCGTCGGTGTTCACGCCGAACGCGAGCGTGACGTCGGCGCCGTCCGACGGCGCGCTGACGAGCACCCGCGAGGCGCCGGCGTCGAGGTGAGCACGTGCCGCGGACGCGGACGTGAAGCGGCCAGTCGCCTCGAGCACGAGGTCGACGCCGAGCTCCGCCCACGGCAGCTGCGCCGGCTCCCGCTCGGCGAGCACGGTGATCCGGCGCCCGTCGACGACGAGAGCGTCGCCGTCGACAGTCACCGGCCGACCCAGCCGGCCCGACGTCGAGTCGAAGGCCAGCAGCCGGGCAAGGGCGGCCGGCTCCGTGAGGTCGTTGACGGCGACGACGTCGAGGTCCGTGCCGCGTTCGAGCATCACGCGGAGCACGTTGCGTCCGATGCGGCCGAACCCGTTGATGGCGATGCGAGTCATGAGCGATTCCCTCTCCTGGTCGTTCTCCTCGCTCCCAGGTTGGCGGGCGCCGTCGGCCGGTGACAGCGGCGTCAGCGACACGGTTCGAAAGGATCGCGCCAGGATCCGAGCGAGCTACTCGCCTCGCGCGAACGTGCGCCGGTACTCGATCGGGGTGGTGCCGAGGATGCGCCGGAAGTGCTGCCGCAGGTTCGCACCCGTGCCGAGGCCGACGTCGTCGGCGATCTGCTCGACGCTTCGCTCCGACAGCTCGAGCAGCTCGCGCGCCACGTCGATGCGCGCCCGCATGACCCACTGCATCGGCGTGTACCCCGTGTCCTCGACGAAGCGACGGGAGAACGTGCGCGGCGACACCCTGGCGTGCCGGGCGAGCGACTCGAGCGTGAGCGGCTCGTCGAGCCGGCGCAACGCCCACTCCCGGGTCGCCGCGAAGCGTTCGCCGAGCGGCTCGGGCACGCTCCGTGGCACGTACTGGGCCTGGCCGCCGCTCCGGTACGGCGCCGCGACCAGACGTCGGGCGGCGTGGTTCGACGCGGCTACCCCGACGTCGCCACGCAGGATGTGCAGGCACAGGTCGATGCCCGACGCCGCGCCGGCTGACGTCAGCACGGAGCCCTCGTCGACGAACAGCACGTTCTCGTCGACCCTGACGCTGGGATGCTTCGCCGCGAGCGCCCGCGTGTAGTGCCAGTGCGTCGTGGCGCGCTTGCCGTCGAGCAGGCCGGTCGCGGCGAGCGCGAACGCCCCCGTGGAGATGGCAGCGAGCCGGGTGCCGCGGCCGTGCGCCTCGACGAGAGCGTCGACGACGGCGGGCGGCGGGTCGTCACGGTCCGGGAACCGGTAGCCCGGGACGAAGACGACGTCGGCCCACCCCAGCGCGTCGAGGCCGTCCGCCACGTGGTAGGACAGCCCGTCGCCGCCCGTGACGAGACCGGGGGCAGCGCCGCACACCCGCACCTCGTACGGCACGCTCGCCCGGGTCGTGAACACCTGCGCGGGGATGCCGACGTCGAGCGGTTTCGCACCTTCGAGCACGAGGACGGCGACACGGTGCAGGCGCGGGGATGGCACGGACGCCACGGTACGCAGGCCGGCCGGCCCGTCGGTTCAGGTCGCGGCCTGGATCGGCTGCGCCCGTGGGTCAGCCGAGCCGCATGCCGATGCTGTGCGGCTCGGTCGGCACGAAGCCCATGCTCCGGTACAGCGGGCGACCGGGTGCGTCCGCCATGAGGGTCACGTAGGGGTTCGCCGGGGCGCGGGTGGCGATCTCGTCGAGCAGCCAGGTCAGGATGCGGCGCCCCAGGCCGCGGCGCTGATGGTCCGGCAGCGTCGCCATGTCCGCGATGTGGAAGTACCAGCCGCCGTCGCCGATGATGCGCCCCATCGCGACAGCGGTGTCGGTCGGCGCGTGCCGGACGTGACAGAACGCCCAGCTGTTCGCCACAGCGCCGGCGGCCTGCTCGGGCGTCCGGGGACTCAGCCCGGAGGTCGAGCGCAGGCGGACGTACTCGGCGATCGACGGCGCCGACTGACGGAAGACGTAGGGATCGTCCTGCATCGGGCGATGATAAGGGTGTCTCCTCCGGGTGGTCCCTGAGGCCGGATCCGCCTGGATGGGGACGACCGGCGGGCGGTGGTCGGGAAGACTGGATCGTGTCCGCGGCACATCCGGCCGCGGAGGACATCCGCGCGAGAGGAACGGCACGATGACCGAGAAGCACGAGGATGGCAAGACCTGGTACGAGGAGTTCACCGTCTCGGGCTCCGAGCTGCTCGAGAAGGTCAAGGGCCTCCTCCACGAGGGCAACGTGCGACGCGTGTTCATCAAGAACAGCGACGGCCGCACCCTGCTGGAGATCCCGCTGACCGCTGGTGTCGCGATCACGGCGATCACCGCCGTCGTCGCGCCGGTGCTCGTGGCGGTCGGCGCGATCGCCGCGCTCCTCACGCAGGTCACGCTCGGGGTCGAGCGCGAGGAGACGCCCGCCCAGCCTGACGCCCAGCCCGACGCCGGCCAGCAGGCGCCGCAGCAGGACGAAGCGGCACCGCCCGCCGCGGAGTGACCTTCCCGCCGTACTCCCGATGACGTAGGCGACTTCCGACGACGGTCGTATGTGCCGGCGCCGTGATCCGGCGAGGCTGTGGGGATGCCACGTCTGAGCTGGGTTGCGGTCGTCGCAACCGCCCTCGTCGCCCTCACCGCTTCGGCCGCGTCCGCCGCTCCGCCGTCGGAGGAGCCGCCCAGACCTGCCGCGCAGGCGGAGCCCGCCGGTGCGCACCGGCCGTTCGCCCGTGTCGACTCCGGCTGGCTTCGCGGTGAGGCTGCCGACGGGGTCGCCCGATTCACGGGCATCCCGTACGCGGCCCCGCCCGTCGGTGAGGCGCGCTGGACGGCGCCCCGCGCCCCGCTCCCGTGGCGCGGCGTCCGGGACGCCACCCAGCCGGGGCCACTGTGTCCCCAGCTCGACTACACCGACTGGGAGAACCCGGTGGCGGTCGGCCAGGAGGACTGCCTCACGCTGGACGTCGTGCGTCCGGTCGGTCCCGGAACGCGGGGGCGGCTGCCCGTGCTGGTGTGGCTGTACGGCGGCAACCTCAGCACCGGGGGAGCGAGCCAGTACGACGGCGCCCGGCTCGCCGCCGGCGGGGACGTCGTCGTCGTCACGCTCAACTACCGCACCGGCGCGCTGGGCTTCCTGTCCTCGCCCGAGCTCGACTCGCCGCGCACGGCGTCCGGGCAGTTCGGACTCCTCGACCAGGCGGAGGCCCTGCGCTGGGTGCAGCGCAACATCGACGCGTTCGGCGGCGACCCGCGGCGCGTGACGCTCGCCGGGCAGTCCGCGGGTGCGCGCTCGGTCTGCGCGCACCTCGCGTCGCCGGGATCACGCGGCCTGTTCGACCGCGCGATCGTGCAGAGCGGCGCCTGCGCCAACCCCGTCATGACGAGGGCCGACGCCGACCGCAACGGCGCGCGGGCGATCGAGCGGATCGGGTGTGCGGACGCGGCCGACGTCGCCGCGTGCCTGCGCGCGACGCCGGTGGCGAGCCTGCTGCGGGACTTCTCCGATGCCCAGCCGACGGTGTTCGGCGAGCGGCGCGACGACCAGTGGGGCCCTGTCGCCGGCACCGACTTCCTCCCGCGACAGCCGATCGAGGCGATCGCCCGTGGCTCCGCGGCCGGCGTGCCGCTGCTCGTCGGCAGCACCCGCGACGAGATGCGCAGCTTCGTCGTGGGCTGGTACGACGCCCTGACGCCGGAGCTGTACGCGGAGGATGTGCGTGAGGCGTTCGGGGCGGACGGGGACGCCATCCTCGCGCGTTACCCGGCAGCTGACCACGCGCACCCTTCTCTGGCGCTCGCCACCGTGCTCACGGACTGGGGGCGCGGGATCGGCGCATGCCCCGTCCTGGAGACCGCGCGCACGGCGAGCCGGCACGCGCCCGTCTACGCGTACGAGCTCCGCGAGGAGGCGCCGGCGTCGTCGCCGGCCGGCGTTCCCTACGGCGCGTACCACGGCTGGGACCTGCCGTTCCTCTGGGACACCTCGATCCCCGGCAGCGTGTACCCGGAGCTGTCGCCGGCTCAGCAGGACCTCGCCGACGAGATGATCGGCTACTGGTCGTCCTTCGCCCACGACGGCGACCCCAACCACCGCGGGGCGCCGCGCTGGCAGCGGCTGCACGGGGGATCGGACGCGGTGCTCGGGCTCTCGGCCGCCGCGATCGCTCCGACGCCGTTCGCGCAGGAGCACCGCTGCGCCTTCTGGGACTCGGTGGGCTGACCTCGCGGGCGGGCTTCAGTCAGCGACTGCGCGGCGCCGCGCCAGGACCACGCCGTCGTCGAGCGTCGCCGGCCGGCCGTCGGGACCGGTCGTGTCGCGGCGGCGCAGCTCGCTGACGACGACGTCCCACGCCTCCGGGTCGAGGTCGAGCGCGGCGACCTCCTCGTCCGGCGACAGGAACCGGTACCCGTGGTGGTCGTGCGCGTCCGACCACGACGGCGCCGCCGCGTGCGTCACGACGAGGAGGCGGCCACCGGGCGCTACGCGCCGCGCCGCTCGCTGCAGGATCGTCGAGCGCGGGATCTCGACGGGGGAGTGGAGGAAGAACG